>NZ_JABXIN010000027.1 GCF_013373065.1 Algoriphagus sp. | reverse complement strand
TGGCGAGGTAGCTCAGTTGGTTAGAGCGCAGGATTCATAACCCTGAGGTCACGGGTTCAACTCCCGTCCTCGCTACAAAGGCTTTCGATTTCGGAAGCCTTTTTTATTTTTATCAATGCAAGAATTTGTGGTTTATGTACTTTTCTCTCCTTCCTCTGGTAAAACTTACACGGGAATGACTTCTGATCTGATCACTCGATTCTATTTTCATAACTATAAATCAACGAAAGGATTTACTACCAGATGTAGACCCTGGATTGTTGCTCATGTCGAGTCTTTCCATTCCAAAAAAGAAGCATTAATTCGGGAAAAAGAGCTTAAAAGCGGAAAGGGAAGAGATTGGATAAAGAAGTTCATCCTCCCCATTTACAAAAACTAGCCTAGGATTCATATCCGCCGCGGCGGACACGGGGTTCAACTCCTCCCGAATGCTTTCGGGACTACAAAGGCTTTCGGAAACGGAAGCCTTTTTTATTTTTATTCCTTTGGATCAATTTTTAATTATTTCTTTCCCTTTGAAAAAAGTAGAAACCTAAAATCCAGAAAACAAAAAAGCCTTCCCGAAGGAAGGCTTCCTGTAAAATAAGACTTGAATCTTATTTTACTCTTTCAACAACTGCTTTAAATGCCTCAGGGTGATTCATTGCCAAATCAGCCAAAACCTTTCGGTTCAACTCAATATCGGCTTTTTTCAACAACCCCATAAATTGAGAATAGGACAAACCATGCTCTCTAGCACCGGCATTGATACGCTGAATCCACAAAGAACGGAATTCTCTTTTCTTAGCTTTTCTGTCTCTGTAAGCGTACTGAAGTCCTTTTTCATACTTGTTTTTGGCTACTGTCCACACGTTTTTACCTCTTCCGAAGTAACCTCTGGTGGCCTTTAGCACTTTTTTTCTTCTTGCTCTAGATGCAACTGCGTTTACTGATCTTGGCATAACTTTTTGTTTTTTGACACTAGGTGCTCTTTCGAGTCTTTAATACCAAAGCGTCTGGTGAATAAATAAACCTTAATTTTTTAGACTGGTTGATCAGATTCTCAACATGTCTCGTACTCTACCCTCATCAGATTCGTGTACCAAACCAGTTTTGGTAAGGTTACGCTTTCTTTTGGTGGCTTTCTTAGTCAGGATGTGGCTTTTATAAGCGTGTTTCCTCTTGATTTTTCCTGTTCCGGTCAAAGCAAATCGCTTTTTCGCGGAAGATTTGGTTTTTACTTTAGGCATTTTAGCTGTATTTAGTTGGTTGAAATTACTTTTTCTGAGCCTTTGGTGCGATGAAAATATTCATTCGTTTTCCTTCCAATTTTGGAAGTTGCTCTACAACACCATAGTCTTCCAATGCCTGCGCAAATTTTAGAAGAAGCATCTCTCCACGTTCTTTGAAAACAATGCTTCGCCCCACAAAATGCACGTAGGCTTTTACTTTGGCTCCTTCTTTCAAGAAGTTGATGGCATGCTTCAACTTAAAATTGAAATCATGGTCATCAGTATTAGGTCCAAAGCGGATTTCCTTCAAAACGACCTTCGCGGCATTCGCCTTTATTTCCTTTTGTTTCTTCTTTTGCTCGTACTTGAATTTGGCATAATCCAAAACCTTACAAACAGGAGGATCAACATTGGGAGAAATTTCTACCAAATCCAGATCGTTTTCCTCTGCTAGTTTGAGGGCTTTGTCAAGAGGCATTAGGGCGTTTCCACCTTCTACATAC
The DNA here is from genome assembly GCF_013373065.1 of Algoriphagus sp. Lineage (GTDB taxonomy): Bacteria > Bacteroidota > Bacteroidia > Cytophagales > Cyclobacteriaceae > Algoriphagus. Next base: position 22,574 of record NZ_JABXIN010000027.1, on the reverse strand, counting down.
TCTCCTACTACCCGAACTTGTCTAGCTCGTATCTTGTCGTTTACCTTATATGGTTCTTCTCTTCGACCTCTGTTTGGTTGTCTGTTTCTCAAATTATTTAGGTTGTTTTAATGAAATCGACTGCAAATATCGGAATAATTTCTAATTACTGAAATCAGAATAAAATTTTCAGAACTTATTCTTTACTTAATGATTCTGAAATAATCCCTTGAAAATACTTTATAAAACCTTCTGGTGAATGGCTTCCTAAGTCTCCTTCTCCATGCTTTCGAACTGAAACCATCCGCTCTTGCGCCTCTTTTTCGCCTACAATCAGCATAAACGGAACCTTTTTCACTTCCGCATCACGAATTTTTCGTCCAATCTTCTCATCCCGATTATCAATACTTCCGGTTATTCCTGCCTCTTCCAAAAGATCTTTGACCTCTGCAGCATAATCCAAGAATTTTTCTGAAATCGGTAGAATCACCAATTGCTCAGGCGCCAACCATAGTGGGAAATTACCCGCACAATGTTCAATCAATACTGCCACAAAGCGCTCAAGTGAACCAAAAGGCGCCCGGTGAATCATAACAGGCCTGTGCTTCTGGTTATCCGCACCAATGTATTCTAATTCAAAGCGATCCGGTAATTGATAATCTACCTGAATCGTTCCTAATTGCCATTTTCTACCCAAAGCATCTTTGACCATAAAGTCCAACTTTGGACCATAGAAGGCTGCTTCACCTAATTCAGTGACAGTTTGAAGGCCTTTTTCAGCTGCTGCTTCGATAATCGCTGCTTCTGCTTTGTCCCAAGCCTCAGTCGAACCGATGTATTTTTCTGGTTTTTCAGGATCTCGAAGGGACACTTGTGCAGTGTAATCTTCAAATCCAAGGGCTTTGAATACATAAAGCACCAGATCAATTACTTTAATAAACTCTTCTTTGACTTGGTCAGGGCGGCAAAAGATATGTGCGTCATCTTGCGTAAATCCTCTTACTCGTGTAAGACCATGTAGCTCTCCGCTTTGCTCATAACGATAGACTGTTCCGAATTCAGCATATCGAATGGGTAAGTCTTTATATGACCGCGGTTTATGCTTATAAATCTCACAATGGTGTGGACAGTTCATAGGTTTCAACAAGAACTCTTCCCCTTCATGAGGTGTAGCTATCGGCTGAAACGAATCTTTCCCATACTTTTCATAATGGCCCGAAGTTTCGTACAAAGCCTTATTTCCGATATGAGGAGTAGTAACCTGCTGATAACCTGATTTGTCTTGGGCTTTTTTCATAAAAGCAACCAAGCGCTCGCGTAGCAAAGTCCCTTTTGGAAGCCAAAGTGGCAAACCCATTCCAACTTTTTCAGAGAAGGTAAACAACTCCAATTCACGACCAATTTTACGATGATCTCGTTTTTTGGCCTCCTCCAGCATGGTAATGTATTCCTGCAGTTCTTTGGCCTTCGGGAAAGTAACACCATAAATACGGGTCAACATTTTCCGGTTTTCATCCCCTCTCCAATAAGCTCCTGCAATATTGGTTAACTTCACTGCCTTGATAAAGCCGGTATTTGGAATGTGTGGACCTCGACAGAGATCTACAAACTTTCCTTGCTCATAAAATGTAATACTTCCATCCTCCAAGCCTTCTAACAAGTCAAGCTTGTACTCATCCCCTTTCTCCTGGAAGTAATTGATCGCATCCTTTTTGGAAATTTCCTTTCGGATGTATTCGTTTTTCTCCCTGGCTAACTCAAGCATTTTCTGCTCGATTTTTTCCAGCTCTTCTCCTTCTAATTTGTGGTCGCCAAAATCCACATCATAATAAAAACCGGTTTCAATAGGTGGTCCAATACCAAATTTGATCCCGGGATAAAGCGCTTCCAAGGCTTCAGCCATCAAGTGCGCAGAGGAATGCCAAAAGGTATTTTTACCTTCTCCATCATTCCAGGTTAATAACTGAAGGGAGGCGTCTGCATTTATGGGACGTGTAGCATCCCAAACTTCTCCGTTTACTTTGGCTGCAAGGACATTTCGAGCTAAACCCTCACTTATACTGGAAGCAATTTGTAGCCCGGTTACTCCTTTTTCATAATCCCTAACTGAACCGTCAGGAAGTGTAATCTTTATTGTTTGTGACATAGAATTGAATTGCCTTTACAAACAGGCATTGATTTAAGCTGCAAATATGCAAAGACTGTGGGCAAAGGAAAAATTATATACCAAACAATCCCCAAGTCAATTCAAATTAAAGGATAATCTGAGCACTAACTTTTACCGCAAATCCATTGGCATCCGGTAGATCCTGATACGTCATCCTGTGAAAAAAATCAACTCTGAAAAATTTAAAAATATTTTCTATCCCATATCCTAATTCAATGTAAGGCTTAGTGGGATTCAGTCGACCAAACGTCTCAATTGGATTTCCTTGAGGGTCTACCGTTGGTGCATTGGCAATATTTTTATCTGAAACGGATCCAAAAAGAATATTCGCATTAGCTACAGCACGCCATTTAAGCCTACGCATTAATGGAATTCGATTCAACAACAACCCTTCAAAAAAGTGTCGATAGCGTAGGCTTAAGAATTGATCAGAAGCAAACTCATTGAAATTCATGGTGTTGAATGCCGCTGAAGTATAAAAGGCTGTTTCATTTCCAAGATGATTCTTTAAAATTGGATAAGGCACTTCTCCAAAAACTTTTCCGGCATCCAATTCATACCTGGAAACCCCAAATAGGCCCATATTCAAGCGCTGATAGAGATAAAATCCTAATTTATGGTAAGCTATATCCCCATTAAACCACTGGACTCCCCTAGCATATTTGAATTCAAAAATGGGCCATTTTAGAGGTCCCAATGAGGCTCGTTCATTGTCATTAATTAAAATGATTTCATCTCTTCCATAGCGTAGACTGGCCCGGATTTCAGTAGTCTCGAATTCAGTTTTATAGTCTCCAGTCCCTTTCTCTAAATAATAAAAGTTAAAAAGTGGATCAAATTGAGAAAGCCTCAATCCTGCTTGAAATAAAAAACCCTTAAAGAATTCCCGTTGAAATTTTAGATTTTGGTTACTACTGATAAAAGGTCTTCGAAGCGTACCAAACCGACTGGCTGCCAAAAATATAGAATTGCCTTCCAAAGACTCCATTTCCAAGCCTACCTGGTCAATCTCTTTACTTGAACTCAATTCAACAGTAGTCCAACGCTTTCTATCAAGGATGTTTTTTGCAGCTATAGAATATTTGAATCGTTGATCTTTAAAGCCATAAGCTAAATATCCCTGAAAGGCCCATTTCGTGCTAAACTTATAATTCGTTCGAAGGCCAAATCCTCCGCGTAACCCCTCTACATTGTTGTAATTGCCAAACTCGGTCCAAGGCCCCAAATCAATTTTTCCTACAGGTAAATATCCTGTTGCAAAGAACTTCAATCCTTCAGAATAGAAGCGAATGACGGGGATTTTCTTCAGGGTATCCACCATCTGTAGCACTGCCAATTCCTCGGAGGAAAGCGGATCTACACGATTTATAGACCAAAATTCTTCGGAAGCATCTCCAAAGTCAGGCTTTAACTCTACTGAATTATTAAAAAATGATGTAGGCTTAGGATCAACAATTAATACACTATCCGTTGCAGTGTAGAATTTTGCCAATAACCCCGCAGTATTGGGAGTTATTTGGTCAATTTTAATCTGGACCCTCGTTTTTTTAGGAATTAAAGGGCCCATGATGGTAGGCTCTAATTCTTGTTGGATTTTAATCCGTTCAATGAAGTTCAGATTGGCTGATTTTGGAATCGTCAAATCCACTTGTCTTAAAGCATAGGTATCTTTATTTATCCAAATAGTCCCTGAAAAAGCTAAATCCTGCTCTCTTCTCGGATAAACTTGAAGTTGATAGCAGCTATCTGCTCCAACCAAAACTGAATCCATTAAATCGTAATCATAAAAAGTCTTCCACCCATCTGCTATGGGAGAAATGAAATCCTTTTCAAGAATCGTCAACCAGTTTTTGTAAAAATTATACTCCTGAAAGGCCGAACCTGTGATCTGAGACGTGGTAGAACCATCCGTAATCCCAACTCCAGTCACTTTTGATTTTTCAACTATTTCTTTTCTTAACAGGGGATTATTTCGAAAATAAAACCGGCTGAGTGTTTCTGAGAAAAATACTGGAAGAATCTTTTCCCCTTCATCATTGGTAAGTTGACGAATACTGTCTAAGACTGCAGTAACTTTTTGTACGGTTTTTCGCTGCGTGAAGTCTTCCGAAAGGTGATCAATATCGATTTCGATTTTTGTATAATTCTTTGTTTCGTAGGCTTCTAGACTCCGCTTATCAAAATCGTCTCGTTTGGCCACTGCCCGACGAATAATCTCAAAGGCCGGATTTTCCCCCGCTTCAAATACAAATGCCTCTAATTCAAAATCAGATGGTCTAAGCTGAAAATTAATGGTTTGCTCAGGAATATCCTGAATAGTTTTTGTCTGTGAAAAATACCCTAGATAACTAACCCGAATACTATCGGCTTTTGTATCTGTAATCAATTCATACCCCCCTTCAAAATCCGTGTTCATCCCCTTTCCAGTACCCATAACTAAGACAGATGCAAAAGGAATCGGATCACCGGTTTCAGCATCAGTCACTTTACCCTTGATCCGATATTGCGCAAAGGATAAGCTGGAAACGAAAAAAAAGAAAAGAAAAAAGAGAAGCCTGTGCATGAATAAAATTTCCTTAGGAACTCTAAGGCTGCAAATTAAATTCATTCTGCTCGGAAATGAGGGAAATCCAATGTGAATATTTGCTAATTAGAAAGGCCGAATACGCTTTGAAAAAGGATAAATTTCCAGACTCGCTTGTATATTTGACCTTCAAAATTCGAATTCATGGTATACGATATTGCAATCATAGGAGGTGGAATCGTTGGATTGGCAACGGGAATGAAAATTCTTAAAAACAAGCCCAATTTAAAAGTAGCCATCATCGAGAAAGAAGACCAATTAGCCAAACACCAAACCGGTAATAATTCAGGAGTCATCCACTCTGGATTGTATTACAAACCGGGCTCATTGAAAGCGACGAATTGTATTCGCGGGTATCATGAATTAGTTGAGTTTTGCGAGACAGAAAAGATCCCCTATGAAATCACGGGAAAAGTAGTCGTAGCCACCCGAGAAGAACAAAAACCATTATTAGAAAATCTCCTGAAGCGAGGCTTAGAAAACGGGCTGACAGGTACCCGAGCTATCACCTTGGAAGAGTTGAAAGAATATGAACCTTACTGTCATGGTGTAGCTGCTATCCATGTTCCCCAAACTGGAATTGTGGATTATCATCAAGTCGCTTTAGCCTATGGAAGAAAGATTATTCAGTCTGGAGGAGAAATATTTTTGAATCATAAGGTATTAAAAATCAATCAAAAGGATTCCATTAATTATATTGAAACTTCAAAAAAAATATTTGAAGCAAAATTAGTAATTAACTGCGCAGGCCTTTATTCTGATAAAGTTGCTCGCTTGACCGATGATTCTATTGATGATGTAAAAATCATTCCTTTCCGTGGGGAATATTTCAAGTTGAAAAAGGACAAAGAGTATCTAGTGAAGAACTTGATTTATCCGGTTCCGGATCCCAACTTCCCTTTCCTTGGGGTTCATTTTACAAGAATGAAAAAAGGTGGCGTAGAGGCAGGACCAAATGCTGTTTTAGCTTTTCGAAGAGAAGGCTATAAAAAGTCACAAATCAACCTTTCAGAACTGGCGGAATCACTCGCATGGCCTGGTTTTCAAAAAGTTGCTGCAAAATATTGGAAGACAGGTTTTGGTGAGCTGTATCGATCCTTTTCAAAAGCGGCATTTACCAAAGCGCTACAGGAATTGATCCCCGAAATTCAAGAATCGGACTTAGTGGACGGTGGAGCTGGGGTTCGTGCACAAGCTTGCGATCGGAATGGAGGATTGTTGGATGATTTTGCAATCCGAGAATCTACCTATGCCATCAATGTTCTCAATGCTCCCTCTCCTGCTGCCACCAGTTCTTTATCTATTGGAGGAACGGTTGCAGAAATGGCTTTAAAGCGATTTGATTAAACCTGAGTATTGACCGTATCTGGGAAATATCGATTTGCGAGATTGACCATTTCATCACCTCTAACTAGATCATGAATACTTAACTCATTGGTATGCTTATGACCTGCAGCTCCGATAAGTTCACTTACTGATTTTACGGTATTTGAATGGAAGTTATAAACTCTCTCTGCTTTATCTCTGAAGACCAATCCTTTAACAAGTCCCTTTCGCTGAGTAGCAACCCCTGTAGGACATTCATTGGTATTACACCGAAGCGCTTGAATACAGCCTATGCTAAACATAAAACCTCGCGCTGAATTGCAAAGGTCTGCGCCCAATGCGATGTTTTTGATGATTGAAAAAGCACTGATGATTTTACCGGAGGCAATTATTCTAATATGATCTCGCAGATTAAACTTGTCCAAAGTCGCTCGAACAAAAATTAATGCGGGTTCTAAAGGTAAGCCAACGCTATCTGAAAATTCCAAAGGAGCAGCTCCTGTTCCACCTTCTGCCCCATCGACGGTTATAAAATCCGGCCAGTTATTTTGAGCCACCATTTCTTTACAGATTTCTACAAATTCTTCTGTTCGACCGATGCAAAGCTTAAAACCAATCGGTTTCCCATCGGATAGTTCCCTCAACTTGGCGACAAATTGAATGAGTTCTTTAGGATTTGAAAATTCTGAATGCGCTGGTGGAGATAAAACTGTTTGACCTGGAGTCAAACCTCGAATAGCTGCAATTTCAGGGGTGTTTTTTATACCTGGTAATACGCCACCATGTCCGGGTTTAGCTCCTTGTGAAATCTTTATTTCAATCATTTTTACCTCTGGGAGGCGTGATTTTTCTTTAAATTTTTCCAGATCAAAATCTCCATTCTCATCACGACAACCAAAATACCCGGTCCCAATTTGCCAACATAAATCTCCACCTTCTAGGTGGTATGGGGAAATACCTCCTTCCCCTGTATTGTGAAAAAATTGACCTTTTTTAGCTCCTAAATTCAATGCCCGAATAGCATTGGAGGATAGAGATCCAAAGCTCATCGCTGAAATGTTGAAAATAGAAGCATTGTATGGCTGTTTACAATAAATCGACCCAATTTTAACACGGAGATCCTCGGGCTCAAGATGTACTGCATAAATCGAATGCCTCAAGGCAACATAATCCTCTCCGCCCAATTCCCGTTGCGTACCAAAAGGATGCGTATCATTCACGCTTTTAGCACGACGGTAGGCCAAGGATCGGATATTTCTACTGAAAGGCTTTCCATCAGTGTTACTTTCTATAAAATACTGCTGAATTTCTGGGCTAATTGATTCCAGGATATATCGAAAATGCCCAACGACTGGAAAATTCTTTAAAATGGCATGCTTCTTTTGCAGGGAATCATAAATACCCAAGGCCGTAAGAAAGCCTAATAAGGCTAAAACAAAATACCCAAACCGGAATTCCCGGAATGAATAAAACCACATGAAGAAAAGTGTTAAGGCAAAAAAGAAAAGGATAGAAAAGAAAAATAGTTTTCTCATGTCATTCAAGTTTTGACTACAATTTAATTAATCAAAAGTATTTGACTAGGCTAAAAAAGCTAAAAGACGATGCTCAACCCAAGTAAATTCTTCTCCCTTGAGAAGAAAACCTGTATGTCCTCCCCTTTTAGGAATCTCTAATAGGATCTCCTGCTTTCTTTCAGCCAAGTCTACCGGATAGCAGGCATCACCTAATAGCGGATCATTTAAGGCATTGACAATCAAGGTTGGAATGGATATTTGAGGCATTCGTTGGTCTGGGCTAACACTTTGATAAAAGTCTTGTGCGTCTTTATAACCATGGATTTTAGCCGTGAAAAATGTATCGAATGCATCGAAATCTTTAACGCTTTCCAATAAATCCAAATCAATTAAATCTGGAAATTGGGAAGCCTTTAGCCGCATTTTTCCTTTCAATTTCCCCAAAAATCGATTTTTATAAAAGTTGTTTCTTCGCTCTTTTAGGGTTGAAGCACTGGAAGGCAAATTGCAGGGTGTGGAATATACTGCTGCTTTTTTTACCTGTGGAGGAAGAGAATCCCCCTTTTCCCCCAAATAATTCAAGGTTTGAGCTCCCCCCATACTGATTCCGGCCAGGATAATTTCTTGATACTGTTTTGATTTCAAAACATGCTCGATGACAGTATCCAAATCATAACTAGATCCATGATGATATAAGATCGGCTGCAAGTTTATTTCACCACCACAAGTCCGATTGTTCCAAGCCAAAACATCTATTTGATGTTGGTTGAAAAGTTTAGCCAAACCACGAACATAATGACGCTGGGAATCTCCTTCCAATCCGTGGGAAACAATCAATAAGCTTTCACTTCCAACCCTGGACCAATCCAAATTTAAAAAGTCTCCATCTGGGGTATCGATTTTTTCTCGAGTATAGCTTACCCCATGTACCTTTCTGTACAAACTTGGAATAATTGTCTCAAGATGTCCATTAAATAAATAAAAAGGAGGCCCTGGATAGTTGGAATTTAGATTTGGCATATCGAACCAACAAAAGGTTACTGAATATTCATATTAGCTTCAAAAATACAACACATTGAGAGACTACCTTTGTTTTCGAGATTAAAGCATAGGGTATTACAAAAAATTGGAGCGGCATGTACCAGCTCCTTTTTTATATTCTAGAGGAATCAAACAAGCAGTCTATTTACCTCTTCGATAGCCTTGTCAACTTGCAGGATAAACTCTTCATAGTGAGACTGAAATTGAATGCCAAATCCAGCAGATTCTAAAATTTCCTTGCCCTGCTGGAGAGAATTGGCCAAATCATCAAATTCAAACATTCCCAAGGTTGGTTTAACCTTATGACGAATTTGCTGAATGATCTCCAAATCCCGTTGGAGCATTCCCTCGGAGTAAAACTGTTTTAACTCCTTCAAACCTGCAAAAATCGCTTGTGTTAATTCCTTTTTAAACTCCTCATCACCATCGGACATTTCTTCAATCCTCTGGTTTAAATCGGGGAAATTCAGGCTCATAAAATTATCATAAATGGGTCGATCTTCCAGCTAGAAATCCCGTGGACCAAGCAGCTTGAAAATTAAAACCGCCTGTAATTCCATCCACGTTCAGTACTTCTCCGGCGAAAAATATTTTTGGATGAAAAATACTTTCCATCGTGTCTGGGTTGACTTCCCGGAGATCCACTCCTCCAGCTGTAACAAATTCTTCTTTGAAAGTTGTCTTTCCTTCAACTTGCAAAATATAGCAAAAAAGATTTTGAACCAGTCTATTAATCTGCTTTTTCGAAAGATTTCCATAGGTAAAATTAGGTTCAATACCAGAATTTTGAACCAAAAACTCCCATAATCTCAACGGAAGATCAAATAGCGGGTAATTTTTAACCTTTCGATTTCCATGTAATGACTTATAGTTCCGAATGCTTGTATCCCAATCCTGTTCCTTTAATTCTGCATTCCAATTAATAATAGCATGTGCTTTATAGGAATGATCATGAAGCCAAGCTGCCCCAAATGCCGATAATTTGAGTACTGCAGGTCCACTTATGCCCCAATGTGTAATTAATACAGGACCTTGATAGGATAGCTTCGTTCCTTCCAGTCGAACATGAGCATTTGGAACACTAATCCCCATAAGGTCTCTAATAGACTCATGAGGAGTATTAAAAGTAAATAAGGAAGGAATAGGAGAAATTAAATGATGCTTTAATTGGGACAAAAAATGATAGCCATCTAGTTTAGGACTTCCTCCTGTCGCTACAATCAATTGATCAACCAAAACCTCTGATTCTGCAGAAAAAACCCGGATACCATCTACTTCTGGAACAATTGATTTTACCGGAAAATTTTTTAGGATTTGAACCCCCTTATGAGCTGCTTCCTGAAGTAAGGCCTGTATTATTGATTCACTCGTATTGGATAAAGGAAAAATTCGACCATCGGCCTCTTCTTTTAAGGGTACCCCTCTTCCTTCAAACCAATCTATTGTATCCTTTATGGAAAAATGCCTAAAAATACGTTTTAGAAACTTTTCTCCTCGGGGATAAAACTTGACGAGCTTGCTGATTTCCATAGGGCGATGGGTGACATTGCATCTACCACCTCCTGAAATGCGAACCTTAGAAAGCAATTTGGGGGACTTTTCGAAAAGCATTACTTCACGATCAGGACCTGAAGCATGAATTGCCGCGAAAAAACCTGCAGCTCCCCCACCGATAACCCCTATTTTCAAGATTTAGAAATTTTTGTGATTTATCGCTTTCTACTGAATGAGCCTAAAATACCACGAGTCAGTTCCCGGAAAATAGTTCTTCCAATCTGCCTCACCATGGTATTTTTACTTAATTCCTCGAATAGTGAATCATCCTCGGATCTTCGAGAAGAGGTCCGCGGTTTAGGTCCAGGTAAAGTCGCTTTTTCCTGTTCGCGTTCTATCTCATCCATTTTGCGATTCAAAATTTCAAAAGCAGATTCCCGATCCAAATTCACGTTGTATTTTGAAGTTAACTTGGACTCTGAAACTAGTTCGTCTATTTCAGCGGGACTCAAAATATCCATTCGGGAAATAGGGGCACGAACAAGCGTATGTGCCAGAGGCGTGGGAATTCCTTTTTCATTTAAAGCGGTAATCAAAGCCTCACCAATACCCATTGAAGTCAAGACTTCGGAAGTATCATAAAATGGAGAAATAGGATAATTTTCTGCCGTTTTTGTGATTGCCTTACGGTCTTTTGCGGTAAAGGCACGCAAAGCATGCTGCACTTTTAACCCCAGTTGTCCTAAAACAGAATCAGGCACATCTGTAGGTGTTTGGGTGCAGAAATAAACGCCTACACCTTTGGAACGAATAAGCTTGATTATCGCTTCAATTTTCTCCAAGAGGTCTTTGGATGCATTTGAAAAAACCAGATGAGCTTCATCAATAAATAGACATAGTTTAGGTTGATCTGCATCACCTAATTCAGGAAATGTCTCATAAATCTCTGAAAGTAAACTGAGCATAAACGTTGAAAAGAGCTTCGGTTTACTTTGAATATCGGTCAAACGAATAATGGATATCACCCCTTTTCCATTTTCAGTCCTGACAAAATCCTCAACATCGAATGATCGTTCTCCAAAAAATTTATCTCCACCCTGCTGCTCAAGTTCAATTATTTTCCGCATGATGGTATTAACAGAAGCGGCCGATACCTGACCAAATTCCTTCTTGATTTTTTCCTTTCCTTCATTGGTAATGAATTGAAGTAGGCGTTTAAGGTCTTTCAAGTCCAACAATGGAAGGTGTTGCGTGTCACAATATTGAAAAACTAGAGCGATGACGCCTCGTTGCGTGTCGTTCAAGTCTAAAATTTGTGAAATCAAAACAGGACCAAATTCGGAAACAGTCGCTTTTAGCTTAACTCCTTTTTCATCTGAAATAGACATCAATTCTACAGGAAGGCCCATGGGTTCATAATCCACCCCAATTTTTTCAGATCGGCTGATAATAAAATCTTTGACCTCACCCGGTTGAGCAAGCCCAGAAAGATCGCCTTTTAAATCCATCAATACAGTAGGAATTCCTTTTAATGAAAGCTGCTCTGCAATGACTTGAAGCGTTTTTGTTTTTCCCGTTCCCGTTGCTCCTGCTATCAATCCATGTCGATTCATGGTCTTTAAAGGAACCTTGACATTTGCCTCAGTGATAGCCTCCCCATCCAAAATTCCTGTTCCAAGGATTATAAAGTCTTTCTTGAAAATTTGCCCATCGTTTAGGGTCTGAATGAATTGATCCCGTCTACTCATGAAATTTAGGTTTAGAAAAATGAAACTATAAAAAAACCTTCATGCTAAGAAGAAAAAGGATTTTTATTGGTCAATTCTTTAATTGGCGATGATTAAAACCTCTTTTTAAAAACATTAACTTTGAAAATGGATTTTACAAGCTAAATTCCCCAAAAATTTTGAAGCCCTATTGACCTTGAAAAAACTTGCTTCTCTCCTTTTCGTTCAACTTTTGCTAGCCTTGACTTTCCAAATCCAAGCCCAAGGTATTCCCAACCTGGGTCAAACGGATCAATGGATGAAAGGTGCTTTAGCTGCGATGGAGCGTAATGATTACCAGACCGCCAATCAGATATTTCGAAACCTTATAGATTCAGGATTACCTCTTCCCAGCGAAATGCCTTATTATTTTGCATTGACCTTATTCGAATTGGGGCAATATGATAATAGTTCAAACTTCCTGAACAAATACTTTGATCTGAATGGGTTTAATGGCCAAAATTATGACCTGGCTAAAGATCTTCAAGAGGAGTTAAAAGCCCCAATAGCCGCAATAAAAGCTTGTCAATTATGTGATAGCAAGGGGTATCGATTGGAAACATGTACGACTTGTAACGGAGCTAAACAAATCCAACAAGATTGTAGCTATTGCCGAGGCGTTGGTGTTGTTGGATGCAGTCGGTGTGCGGGAAAAGGACTTATCACTAAACGAAACATTTTTAATATCATTGAATATTTCGAATGTGATCGTTGTGGAGGAAAAGGAAGACTTGATTGCCCTACTTGTAACGGTAGTTTAAAAGAAGTCAGTGAATGTAAAACTTGCTATGGGATCGGCTATTTGTCAGGGGAATCAATTTGCGATCACAAAGAACATACACACGATGAAAATTAAAAAAACCGGCCTTCTAGCCGGTTTCTTAATTATTTACAAAATTTAGCGATTGCTGCTGCTGCTTCTTGATATTCCAAACTTTTAGCTAATTGAAAATCCTCACAAGCTCCTCGTTTTTGTTTTAGAGCTACTTTCAACATTCCCCTGTTAAAATAGGCCTGTGCAAAATTTTTATCCACTTGAATGGCATTTCCATAAGCTTTCATTGCATCTTCCGTCCTTCCCATTTGATGAAGAGCCCGCCCTTTCATGAAGGCAGCCATTGCAGGTGCTCCAGGGATTTCCTCAGCTTTTGAAGCATAAATCAAGGCTTTGGAATAATTGTCTTGGGAATAATGCAAGTTTGAGATAGCCAATAAAACCTGGAAATTATTAGGCTCTAAGGCCAAGGCCCGCTCAAAATCTGCGATCGCTGAGTCTAGCTGTCCTTGCTCTTCATGAGCCCTTCCTCTGTTGAAGAGCAGAATAACATCGTTCGGATTATATTTTAAATCCTGTGAATACTCATACACTGCTTCACGATAAGCCCCACGATTGAATGCCTTATCCCCTTCACTATTGGACTTTCCTGAACAAGCAAAAGTGGCCCCACTGATAAGCAAGGCCACTCCCAATCGATATATTTTATTCATTTTAGTTGGTTTAGACTGCTACGTTGTTTTCTCTTAATGCATCATTTAGAGAGGTTTTGAGGTCCGTAGAGGCTTTTCGTTTTCCTATAATCAAGGCACATGGCACTTGGTATGTACCTGCAGCAAATTCTTTTGGTATAGTTCCCGGAATGACCACAGATCTCGGTGGCACATATCCTCTATACTCTACTGGTTCAGAACCAGTTACATCAATAATTTTCGAACTTGCTGTAAGTGTCACTCCCGCGCCAAGCACAGCTTCTTTACCTACTCGGACACCTTCAACGATAATTGCTCGGGAACCTATAAAAGCTCCATCTTCTACGATTACAGGAGCAGCCTGAACAGGTTCCAAAACTCCTCCAATTCCTACGCCACCACTTAAATGAACATCTTTGCCGATCTGCGCACAAGATCCGACTGTCGCCCAAGTATCAACCATCGTGCCACTGTCAACATAGGCGCCAATATTAACATAACTTGGCATCATGACTACTCCACTTGCCAAATGAGCTCCATATCGGGCCACTGCATGAGGAACCACGCGCACACCTTGCTTAGCATAATTGGTTTTGAGAGCCATTTTATCATGAAACTCAAAAGGCCCTACTTCAATGGTTTTCATTTTTTGAATTGGGAAGTAAAGAATTACTGCTTTCTTAACCCAATCATTCACTTGCCAGCTCCCATCCTCTAGCGGTTCAGCCACTCGAAGATGCCCTGCATCCAAGTCAGCGATAATTGTCTTAATCGCTATTTCTGTATCTTTCTCCTTTAACAATTCCCGGTTTTCCCAGGCGCTTTCAATAATTGTTTTGAGTTCCATGAATTTGATTAGTTTCGTTTATGAGTGCTAAAAAAGCCCCCAAAATTTCGGTTTTGTTTGCATCCTCTCTTAAACCTATTCTGGATTCAAGATCGCATGGACGCTTGGGCCTTTCGCTGCGTGAAACAAATAAATACGAATTAAACTTCATAGGATTTTCGAGCAAAAGGCCGTCGAAAACTGCTAAACATCGATTTTTTGTTTCTATCACAGATTACCATTCTCGATGGCAGCGGCTTTTTTTTCCTTGGAGATTTGCCTATCTACTCCTGAAAATCAAACCAAAAATCCTCATTTGTTCAACTTGGGAGATATTACCTGTCGCCAAGTTTTTAAAGGGTTGGATGGGATATAAACTCATTTATGATGTACAGGAAAACTATGTGGAGAATCTGAAACTTAACCCAGGATTATCTTCTTTTAAACGAGCTTTAGCCTCAAAACTGATTCGCTTTGCCCAAAAACCAAGCAGCATAGACTACTTTTTATTGGCTGAGGCATGCTATGCGCAGGAGATGCCAGATAAAAAACCATATCTCATTTTAGAGAATAAATACCTAGGAATTATAGAGGAAATTCAAGAAAAATCTTACTCAGGAAAAAGGAGTTTTAATTTTCTAATCACAGGGACACTAAGCCCTGCTTACGGAACTCGGGAAGGAATTGATTTTTTTAAAAATATAGTAGCGGATTTTCCCAATTCAACACTTACCATTTTGGGACATGTGCCAATAAAAAGCTTTGAAAAAGAACTCCAAGAAAAAGTAAAAAACACACCTTCTATTTTTCTGCATATCTCCGAGAACCCGATCCCTCATTTAGAAATAATCGAAGCCCTGAAAAAGGCTGACTTTTTACTTTTACCCTATGAAATCCATCCAGCAATTCAGAGAAAAATCCCAAGTAAATTATTTGAAGCGAATGCTCTCGGATGCCCTGTAATTATCAGTTCAAATCAGTTGTGGGAGGAATGGATTTCTGGGCAATCTTCAGGAATCTCCATAAACTTTTCAAATCTAGATCAAGGACGAAAGGATTTTTTGAAAGGGATTTCGAAACCATTTTTTACGACCTACAATCCTGAACAAATCCTTTGGAAAAAGGAAGGAAATCTTTTTAGAGAATTATTAGATCGCCTTTTGGCCTGATTCCATTTTGGTGGAAAACTATCCACACTTATCCACCATTTCCTAAGATTTAAAAACCGATTTTCCGAAAATGGAAACTCATTAGCTTCTTCTCCTAAATATGCTTTTGGACTCTCTCTCTGTATTTAAAGCATTGATAAATATTACCTTACCTCTATTTTTAATTTGGTTTAAAATATTTTTTAGACAAATCTAATCTCTAAATCACATCTAAAATTAGCTTATCCACAACCATTTTAGCCTACTAGTAATTATTTTTTAGATATATCTAATTTTATTTTTACCTTTGTTTTAAAATAAAATTCACAATGATGTTGACAGCTGCTGAAGAGAATTATTTAAAAGCCATCTATCACCTATCGGATGAAGGAAGGAAGTCTGTTTCGACAAATGACATTGCAGCCGAAATGAAGACCAAACCTGCCTCCGTTTCGGACATGCTTCGAAAACTGGCAGAAAAAGAAGTCATCAACTACCGGAAATATTATGGCGTCAACATCACGCCCGAGGGAAAAAAGTTGGCACTTCAAACCATTCGAAAGCATCGGTTATGGGAAGTGTTTTTGGTAGATAAATTGAATTTCGCTTGGGATGAAGTACACGAGGTGGCTGAGGAGCTCGAACACATTCAATCCCCCCTACTCATTCAGCGATTGGATGCTTTTTTGAATTATCCAAAATTTGATCCTCATGGAGATCCCATACCCGATGAATTTGGTGATGTGAGAGCTCGACCGCGCATTGCCTTGAATGAAATGGAAATAAATCAAGCCGGACAAATTGTAGCAGTAAAAGACAGTTCCGCGGCTTTCCTTCGCTACATGGATAAAGTTGGTGCCTACATTGGTGCCCGAGTGAAAATTCTCGATAAAGTAGAATTCGACGGATCTGTAGAAATCCTTGTGGACCAAAAGAAAAGTATTTTCATGTCAAAAGATGTAGCATCCAATATTCTTGCGATTCAATCATGAAACGGTTGCGGTTGTGGATCATATTATTCTTTTTTGCTGGAATATTTTCCTGTAAAAATTCTTCTCCTGAAACTCGGGAAAAGCCCTTAGTGGTTGCTACAACAAGCATTTTGGCAGATGCTATTTCTCAGATTTTAGGAGATTTAGCAGAAGTAAAACCACTCATGCCTGCTGGAGTGGACCCACATTTGTACAAGGCCTCCGTCCGGGATTTGGATTTATTGACCAATTCTGATCTAGTCCTGTACCACGGCTTGTATTTAGAAGGAAAAATGACAGAGATTTTTGAAAAATTAGCCTACAGGCAAAATCTCATAAATGTTTCCGAAAATTTACCTGAAGAACTCTTGCTTCGTTCGGGACCTGAAGCCCATAGTGTTGATCCTCACATATGGTTTGATGTCAAACTTTGGACAATGGCTTTGGAAAACAGTGTCGAAAAACTAATTGAATGGAAACCTGAATGGGAAAATGAAATCCGCTCAAACTGGAACGAATACAAAGAGCAACTGATCGCACTAAATAATTACGCACAAGAAATTACTGAAAAATTAACGGCCTCAGGACAAGCGCTCGTAACGGCCCATGATGCATTTGCATACTTCGGAAAGGCATATAACCTTGAAGTACGTGGTCTTCAGGGCCTCTCCACGCTTAGCGAACCCGGCCTACGGGACTTAGGCAACCTAGTTCAATTTATTATCGATCGAAATATTCAGGCTGTTTTTGCAGAACAGACCATTTCTCCGCGCGCACTCAATGCATTAGTAGAAGCTTGTGAAAAAAGAGCACACCCGATCACATTGGCGGGCCCTTTATTTACAGATAGCCTTGATTCACCAAATACGGAAGCAGGCACCTATTTGGGAATGGTTCGGACGAATTTAAACATCATTAATCAAGCCCTCTTGCCATGATCAAACAAAATGCTAATCCAATTTTAGAAATCCATGATTTGACAGTCAGCTATGACCAAAGCCCTGTTTTATGGAATGTGGATTTTAGCTTACCCTCTGGAAAGCTAATTGGTATTCTTGGCCCCAATGGAGCAGGAAAATCCACCCTGATAAAATCTATCATGGGCTTAATTGCACCAAGTAGCGGTTATGTCAAAATTTTTGACCAGGATTTAGATAAAGT
This sequence comes from Algoriphagus sp., assembly GCF_013373065.1. GTDB lineage: Bacteria > Bacteroidota > Bacteroidia > Cytophagales > Cyclobacteriaceae > Algoriphagus. The sequence continues at coordinate 5,127 of NZ_JABXIN010000027.1, read as the reverse complement.
TCGAGATAAAATCAGCTATGTGCCCCAACGAGAGTCTGTAGACTGGAATTTCCCAGCTTCTGTCTTGGATGTTGTTTTGATGGGTACTTATGGCAAATTGGGACTTTTTCGACGACCTGGTAAAAAGGAAAAAGAGTTGGCGCTTTCCTGTTTGGAAAAGGTTGGAATGACGGCTTATGTTCACCGACAAATTTCAGAATTATCCGGTGGGCAGCAACAGCGCGTGTTTATAGCCCGCGCATTGGCGCAAGAAGCTGATTTATACTTAATGGATGAACCTTTTGCAGGAGTCGACATGAATACAGAAACTGCAATTTTTCAACTATTGCAGGAAATGAGTCAAAGTGGAAAAACAGTCATCGTGGTCCATCATGATATTTACTCGGCTGTCAATTATTTTGATTGGTTCATCATGTTAAACCAACACTTGGTGGCTTCTGGACCAAAAAACGAGGTGGTCACCGAAGAATTGCTTCGAAAAACCTATGGTGGCAAATTGAATTTGCTTTCAAAAGTATCTGAATTGATCCGTCAAAAAGAGTTTAACCCTCTCAAAGAATAATGGAAGATTTTCTGTATTTCTTTTCTTTTCAGGATGCTTCTATTGGCTTTGTCGTTTTAGGGATCACCCTACTCGGAATCGGTTCAGCCTTTGTAGGAACATTTAGCTTTTTGGACAATAAGGCATTATTGGGTGATGCAATATCTCATGCAATCCTACCGGGAATTTGTCTAGGATTTATGCTAGCTGGCGAAAAGAATCCCTATTTCATCGTTGGTGGAGCGATTGCATCCGGTGGACTTGCGACCTATTTGTCGTCTTGGTTGAAAGAAAACACGAAACTAACCGAAGACACCATCATTGCCGTGATTTTATCTGTCTTTTTCGGAATTGGAATCGTCTTTTTAACCGTAATTCAAAAAAGTGGGAATCCCGAAATGGCCGGTTTAAACCAGTTTATATTTGGAAATGCAATAGGAATCGTAGAACGGGATTTATGGATTTATGGGATACTATCACTGGGTATAATTAGTGTATTGATCGGGTTATTTAAAGAGTTCCAATTACTGGTATTCAATCCTGAATTCGGAAAAGCCATTGGACTTCCCATGCTATCTATTAGAATGGCCTTTAATACGCTTATGATTTTAGCGGTTGTGATCGGAATCCAAGCCATCGGTGTGGTATTGATGGCTGCTTTATTGATCACTCCAGGAGCCGCAGCCCGTTTTTGGACAGATCGATTAAAAACCTTGCTAATTCTGGCAGCCCTTTTTGCAAGTATCTCTGGGATATTCGGAACATTCGTTTCCTACACGCTTCCTCAAATGCCAACTGGTCCTTGGGTGGTTGTAATTCTTTCCCTCATTGCCCTTCTATCCTTTTTACTTGCTCCCAAAAGAGGAATGCTTTCTCGATTTTATCATCGAAAAAAATACATCGACAAAACACAGCAAGACCATGTGTTGAAAAGTATTTATAAAGCAGAAGAATTAGGTAAATCTGGATTAGGCCTGAATGATCTTCTACAAATTTATCCTCATCATAAAAAAGGGATTTTAAAGTCAATCAAAAATTTAGAAAAAACAGGTTATTTATTTATAAATCATAATATTATAAAACTAACAAAGCCCGGAAAAATGAAGGCAAAGCGGATTGTTAGATTGCATCGTTTATGGGAGCTTTACTTAAATGAATACCTGAATATTGCTCCGGATCATGTACATGAATCCGCAGAAAAATTAGAGCATTTACTTACACCGGAACTTGAGGCTTTACTGGAAAACCGACTGAATTTTCCAAAGTTAGATCCACATCAGGAAACAATCCCCCGAGACCATGATGACATTTGATCAAAACGCTTTTCAAATCATATTCACCGCTTCCTTAATAGCGAGCTCCTGTGGATTATTGGGGGTATTTCTCATGCTGCGGAAAATGGCAATGACAGGAGACGCGATCTCTCATGCTGTTTTGCCTGGAATAGTTATCGGATTTCTGGTTTCAGGAACGCAGCGTGGACTGGAGGTAATTATTGGTGCAGGCATACTGGGTATTCTGGCTACATTGATGATCGATTGGCTACGAAAAAAAGCACGTGTTCAACTGGATGCTTCGATCGGCATTACTTTCACTCTCCTTTTTGCCATTGGAATTATCTTAATCAGTGCTTTCGCTTATAGGGTGGATTTAGACCAAGAATGCGTTTTGTATGGGGAGATAGCATACTTACCCATTGATCTATGGATTACTGATTCAGGAATAAGTCTAGGCCCACGAATTCTTTGGATTGCTATTCTTAATTTAGTCTTGGTTCTTGGTTTTATTGGCTTGTTCTACAAAGAGTTAAAACTAACCAGCTTCGACGAAAAATTTGGGATAGTCATTGGAATCCCCGCTTCAGCAATCAATTTAGGATTGATGAGTATGGTTTCTTACACAACAGTTAGCAGTTTTGAGGCTGTAGGAGCTATTTTGGTAGTAGCCTTACTAGTGGTTCCTCCTGCCACCGCATTCCTTTGGACCCGACAACTTTCCCGATTGATTCAGCTTACTCTTAGTATCGGAGTTATTGTTTCCATTTTTGGTTATTATTTGGCCTATTTATTGGATTCATCCATAGCAGGCATGATGGTAACTGTTGCTGGAATTCTTTTCTTTGTATCGGTAATACTCACTCGATTCCAAGTTAAATCAAGAATCGGAACCCAAATTGAAGCAAAGGCGTTTAGTTCGTAATATGAAAAAACTACTTTCCCTTATTGTCTTTTTCTTTATCGCAAGTACTGGATTTTCCCAGGATCAAATTACTTGGCTGAAGTTTGAAGAAGCTGTAGCAGCCAATCAATCCAATCCAAAAATGTTACTCGTAGATGTATATACTGATTGGTGCGGATGGTGTAAAAAAATGGACAAAGAAACTTTCACCGACCCTAAAGTGATTGAATATATCAATGCGAATTTTTACGCAGTGAAACTGAACGCAGAAGATACCCAGCGTACTTTTGATTTTATGGGAAAGAAATTCAGCGAGGCACAAATGGCTGCAGCCATGAGAGTACGCTCCTATCCTAATTTTGTGGTCATCGAGCCAAAGCTTCAAAATATCGCTCAGCTTCCGGGCTATAGACAGCCTGATGCCTTCATCGCAGGACTCAATGAACTAATCGAAAAGGCCTTCCGTCCTAAACCATGAGCTTTTCATTAGCAGAAAAGGAAGATACGATCGTTGCATTGGCAACGCCACAGGGAGTCGGTGCCATCGCAGTTATCCGACTTTCCGGAAAAGATGCAATTAAACTCACCAATCAGGTCTTTTTTGGAAAAGACCTCGAAAAGCAAGCAAGTCATACCATCCATTTTGGAACCATACGGGACGGAGACCGAATCATTGATGAGGTATTGGTCTCTATTTTTATTGCTCCTCGATCCTTTACGAAGGAAAATGTAGTCGAGATTTCAACGCATGGCTCCTCATACATCATCAATCAGGTCATTCGGCTTTTAATCAAAAAAGGAGCCAGGCCAGCTAAACCAGGAGAATTTACCCAAAGAGCTTTTCTTCATGGGCAATTTGACTTGGCACAAGCAGAAGCAGTAGCTGATTTGATACACGCCGATTCAGAAGCCTCTCATGCAGCAGCCTTGAATCAAATGCGTGGAGGGTTCTCGTCTGAAATTCATGAATTAAGAGGGCAATTGATCCATTTTGCCTCCATGATCGAATTGGAATTAGACTTTACGGAAGAGGATGTAGAATTTGCTAGTCGAGACGATTTACGGATACTCGTCGAAAAACTCCTTCGCGCTATTGAGGAACTTATCTTGAGTTTTGACTTGGGAAATGTGATCAAAAATGGCGTTCCAACTGTAATTGCAGGGAAACCGAACGCCGGAAAATCCACACTCCTCAATGCCCTTCTAAATGAAGAAAAAGCCATTGTTTCAGATATTGCGGGGACAACGAGAGACTTTATCGAAGATGAAATCAATATTGGAGGAGTTATCTTCCGATTTATAGATACAGCTGGTTTACGAGAAACAACCGATACGATTGAGGCCATTGGAGTCAGCCGTACGCAGGAAAAAATGAAGACTGCTTCTTTGATTCTCTACTTATTTGATTTGAGTGATACAGACTTGGTAGAGATCAATCGGGATATTAACAAGCTTGAGAATCTAGGAGTACCCTACTTGAAAGTAGCAAATAAAATAGACAAGGCTGATGATCTATTAGTCAATGAGTTAAAAGAAAAACATCCTGATACCATTTTTATTTCAGCTGGCAAAAAAGAGAATTTGGATATCCTGAAAGCTCGAATCCTGGAATTGGTCAATCTGGATAAATTCAAAACCGGAAATACGGTTGTGACCAACATCCGTCATTACGATAGTTTGACTAAAACAAGGGAATCGTTGCTTGACGTTTTGAGTGGATTAGATAACCAAGTTACTAATGACTTTTTAGCTATGGACATTCGAAGATCCTTGTATTATTTGGGAGAAATCACCGGGGAGATTACAACGGACGACCTACTGGCTAATATCTTTAGCAAGTTCTGTATCGGGAAGTAATACAAGCCCCACTTTTATTTTATTTTCCTCAAGGTTTCTACCCCATCCCCTATCATTCTTAATTTATTTTTCACTGATTTTCAGTTAAATAGCCCTTTTAGGATTAATATTTTTAGTGAATTCAAGTCATAAAATTTGAAGTTGAAATAGATAATTTTGATTTGTACCCCAAATATTAAAAAAATACAAAATAATATTTTTTCATATTGATATTTTACAATAGATTTCGATTGATAATCAAGTGATTTTCGGTTTTTTCAATCAAAAACTAGAGCTTATGAAAATCGGAATTTTAGGTGGAACCAACCTTGCAAAAACCTTGGGAAAGAAATTCTTGGAAGTCGGTGTAGACGTAGTCTTCGGCGTTCGTAATGATTTTGACACGGAGCTACCCGAGTGGAAAGTATTAAATAAATTCTATAATCGGCTATGCCCCTACGAGTCAGCAATCATTCAGTCAGATTTCGTTTTGATTTGCTGTGAAAATCAGTACCTCCCCGTAATTTCTGAAAGTTTAAAAAACGTAGATCTCGAGGATAAAATCATTATTG
>NZ_JABXIN010000017.1 GCF_013373065.1 Algoriphagus sp. | reverse complement strand
ATGTCTAGGTGAAGCTCACCCATACCTCTCAAAATAGTCTGACCAGTTTCGTGGTCTGTATTTACTTGAAGGGTAGGATCTTCTTCTACCAATTTGGCGATTGCCATACCTAATTTATCAACGTCAGCTTGGGTCTTCGGTTCAATCGCATATCCAATAACTGGTTCTGGGAATACCATTGATTCCAAAACTACTTTACGCTTCTCGTCGCAAAGGGTATCACCAGTCTTGATATCTTTAAAGCCTACAACCGCACCAATATCTCCAGCCATTAGGCGCTCAATTTGGTTTTGCTTATTCGCATGCATTTGGAATACTCGGGAGATACGCTCCTTGTTTCCAGAACGGCTATTGAACACATAAGAACCTGACTCCAATTTCCCAGAGTACGCTCTTACGAAGCAAAGTCTACCCACAAATGGGTCAGTTGCAATCTTAAATGCCAAACCAGCAAATGGTTCGTTCTCATCTGGTGCAATTCGAACTTCTTTTTCCTCGTCATCCAAATCATGACCAATGATGTCGTCCTTATCCAATGGAGAAGGCAATAATTCCATCACCAAGTCAAGCATGGTTTGAACACCTTTATTTTTGAAAGATGATCCACAAACCATCGGCACAATCTTCATGTCGATAGTTGCTTTTCTCAAAGCAGTAAGAATTTCTTCTTCTGTGATAGAGTCTGGATCATCAAAGAATTTTTCCATCAAAGACTCGTCGTATTCAGCAACAGCTTCCAACAAGTGCTCTCTCCATTCAGCTGCTTCTTCCTTCAAATCTTCAGGAATATCAACAACTTCATAGGTCATACCCATATCTTCCTCATTCCAGATAATCCCACGGTTGTTGATCAAGTCAACGACTCCACGGAATTTATCTTCAGCACCGATAGGAATTTGCAAAGGAACAGCATAGCTACCTAGCATATCTTTCACTTGCTTACATACATCAAGGAAGTTAGCACCTGCACGGTCCATTTTGTTCACGAATCCGATTCGGGCAACTTTATAGTTATCTGCAAGTCTCCAGTTAGTTTCAGATTGAGGTTCTACCCCATCTACAGCACTGAAAAGGAAAACCAAGCCATCAAGTACTCGAAGGGAACGGTTTACTTCTACAGTAAAGTCAACGTGTCCCGGAGTATCGATAATGTTGATTTGATATTTCTTATCACGGTAGTTCCAGAATACGGTAGTAGCAGCAGAAGTAATGGTAATACCCCTTTCCTGCTCTTGAGCCATCCAGTCCATGGTAGCAGCACCGTCGTGCACCTCACCGATTTTGTGAGAAACTCCGGAATAAAAAAGAATACGCTCTGTGGTAGTTGTTTTACCGGCATCAATGTGAGCAGCGATACCGATATTCCTAGTATATCTTAAATCTCTTGCCATCCTTAATTAAAATCTAAAGTGTGAGAATGCTTTGTTGGCTTCGGCCATTCTGTGCGTATCATCTTTTTTCTTGACAGCAGCACCTTCGCCTTTGGATGCAGCGATGATTTCGCCTGCTAATCTATCCATCATAGTTTTCTCACCTCTTTTTCGAGCATAGGTGATCAACCACTTGATTCCTAGGGAGATTTTTCTTTCTGGTCGGACTTCCATAGGAACCTGGAATGTAGCACCACCAACTCTACGACTCTTCACCTCAACGGATGGAGAAATATTGTTTAGCGCTTTTTTCCAAACTTCAAGACCATTCTCACCTACTTTTGCCTCCACTTTCTCGACTGCGTCGTAGAAAATGTTGTAAGCAATACTCTTCTTCCCGTCGATCATCAGACAGTTTACAAACTTGGTCACCAAAGTATCATTGAACTTTGGATCGGGAAGAATATATCTCTTCTTTGGTTTCGCTTTTCTCATTTTTTCTTTCTAATTACTAATTACTTTTTGGCTGCTGCAGCCTTAGGTCTTTTCGCACCATACTTGGATCGACCTTGTTTTCTGTCTTTCACACCTGCGGTATCAAGTGCACCTCGGATGATGTGGTATCTTACACCTGGAAGGTCTTTCACACGACCACCTCTGATCAATACGATAGAGTGCTCTTGCAAATTGTGTCCTTCACCCGGAATGTAAGCGTTCACTTCTTTACCGTTTGTCAATCTTACCCTTGCCACCTTTCTCATCGCCGAGTTAGGTTTTTTAGGGGTAGTAGTGTACACCCTGGTACAAACCCCTCTTCGCTGTGGACATGCATCCAAAGCTCTTGATTTTGATTTGGTTTCCAGCGTTGTTCTACCTTTTCTTACTAACTGTTGTATAGTAGGCATTAACTGATAATATTTAGTTTTCTGTAAACTGTTGAATTTTGGACTGCAAAGGTAAAGAAAGTAATAAGACTAACAAAATTAAGCAGTTATATTTTTGTTAGGCTTCACCCGGAGTTCCGAAGCTAATTGGAAACCTTGGAGACTCATCACTTGGGTTGATTTTACCAAAAGCAGCTTCGTATTTTTCAATATTATCCTTCAAAGCAGCCAATAGACGTCTGGCATGATCTGGGGTTACAATAATTCGGGATTTAACTTTTGCTTTCGGTACACCCGGCATAAGTCGAATAAAGTCAATCACAAACTCTGAATTAGAGTGTGCAATCATAGCCAAATTACAATAGGTTCCTTCTGCTACTTCTTCAGATAATTCTACATTAATCTGTTGGTCTGGTCTTTTTTGTCCTTTGTCGTCATTCATGATTTTTGGGATTAAAAAAGGCCTGTACGGATATACAGGCCTATTTCTATTAAAGTCAATTATATTACAGAATCGCTTCGCTAGACTTCTGGGAAGTAATCTCCATGTTTTCGGAAAGCTTCTCGTATTCCTCCTTCGAGCCAACGATCATCTTTTGGAATTTTCGTTGTCCTGTACCTGCAGGAATCAAGTGTCCAACAATTACGTTTTCTTTCAATCCTAGCAATTCATCACGCTTACCTCGAATGGAAGCTTCTGAAAGCACCTTGGTTGTTTCCTGGAAGGAAGCAGCAGAAATAAAGCTTTCAGTTCCCAAAGAGGCTGCTGTGATACCTTGAAGGGTAGGCTTGGATACGGCAGTTTCAGCATCCCGAACCTGAACCAATTTAAGATCCTTTCGCTTCAAGCTGGAATTTTCATCTCGTAGCCTTCTTGCAGAAATAATCATACCTGGTTTCAAGGTAGTAGAATCACCTGCATCCATGACAACCTTTTTGTCTAGGATCATATCATTTTCCTCACGGAATGCCCACTTATCTACAGTCTGACCTTGCAAGAAGCTAGTATCACCTGCATCCAAGATCTCAACTTTTTGCATCATTTGAGATACAATCACCTCAATATGCTTGTCGTTGATTTTCACACCTTGAAGTCGGTAAACTTCCTGAATCTCATTTACCAAATACTCCTGCACTGCTGTAGGACCTTTGATTGCCAAGATGTCATTTGGAGTGATTGCTCCATCGGAAAGTGGCTCACCAGCACGGATGAAGTCATTTTCTTGTACCAAGATGTGCTTGGATAGAGAAACCATGTATTTCTTAATAACTCCATCTTTGGATTCGATGATAATCTCACGATTACCTCGCTTGATTCCACCGTAAGTAACCACACCATCAATTTCAGAAACGACTGCAGGGTTAGATGGATTTCGAGCTTCGAACAATTCCGTAACTCGTGGAAGACCACCGGTGATGTCTCGAGTTTTACCAACAGATCGAGGAATTTTCACCAAAATCTGTCCAGCTTTCACTTTATCACCCAAGTCTACTGCCAAGTGAGCTCCTACAGGAATATTGTAACCTTTGCTATCCTCACCATAGTTCACGACAATAGCTGGGTTCTTCGTTCTGTCTTTTGTTTCGATGATTACTTTTTCACGGAATCCAGTCTGATCATCAGCTACCTCTTTGTAAGTGATACCTTCAACAATAGACTCAAAATCTATAGTACCATCAAATTCGGAAAGAATAACGGCATTGTATGGATCCCAAGTACAAAGCGAATCGCCCTTAGCCACTTTCTGACCATCCTTCACATTAAGGATAGCTCCATAAGGAACGTGGTTAGATACTAAGGTCTTACCGTTCTTGGCGTCATTGATTCTGATTTCTCCAGATCGACCCATTACAACAGTAACTGGTTCGCCATCTTTATTGGTAGTTTCCAAGAATCTCAATTCTTCATCGAATTCTACGACACCTTCAAACTTAGCATTGATACTTGCATCAACCGCCATGTTAGAAGCAGTACCACCTACGTGGAATGTACGAAGTGTCAACTGCGTACCAGGTTCACCGATAGACTGTGCTGCAATAACACCAACAGATTCTCCAGCCTGAACCATTTTACCAGTAGCAAGATTTCGTCCATAACACTTGGAACATACGCCTCGACGAGTTTCACAAGTCAGGACAGAACGGATTTCAACCTCTTCGACAGAAGACTCATCCACTCGGACAGCAATCTCATCATCGATTTCAACTCCAGCCGGAATGATCAATTCATCTGTCACTGGGTCGTATACATCATGTACAGATACTCGGCCCAGGATTCTTTCAGAAAGTGGCTCAACAATATCTTCATTGTCTTTCAACGCTTGTACCACAAGTCCTCTCAAAGTTCCACAATCATCTTCAGTGACGATCATATCTTGCGCTACGTCTACCAATCGACGAGTCAAGTAACCCGCATCGGCAGTTTTCAAAGCTGTATCTGCAAGACCTTTACGTGCACCGTGTGTAGAGATGAAGTACTCGAGAACGTCCAATCCTTCCTTAAAGTTGGAAAGAATCGGGTTTTCGATAATTTCACCCACAGAACCTTGTAAGTTTTTCTGAGGCTTAGCCATCAGACCTCGCATACCTCCCAACTGACGAATTTGCTCTCTAGATCCCCGAGCACCTGAGTGCATCATCATGTAGATCGCATTGAATCCTTGCTTATCATCCTCCATTTTCTTCATAAGGATGTTAGTCAAGTGAGAGTTGGTACGAGTCCAAATATCAATTACCTGATTATATCGTTCGTTGTCAGTAATCAAACCCATCAAGTAGTTATTCCAAACCACATCCACTTCTTCCTTGGCCTTTGCAATCATCGGATCTTTTTCATCCGGAATAATTACGTCGTTAAGACCCATTGAAAGACCACCTCGGTAAGCCATTTGGAATCCAAGATGCTTGATGTCGTCCAAGAATTGAGCTGTTCGAGCAACTCCACAAACTTTCACAACTTTGGCGATAATTTGCTGAAGTTTTTTCTTCGTAAGAAGCTCGTTTACGTACCCTACTTCTTCTGGAACAAACTGATTGAAGATCAATCGACCCGCTACAGTGTCAACCAATTCTTCCTTCAATTCACCTTCAGGTGTACGAACAGTAACTTTACACTTAATGTGTGCGTGCTGAGAAATTTGTCCCTCATTCAGAGCAATAATTACTTCTTCCTGTCCATAGAAGGTCATGCCTTCACCTAGAACCGGTTCCTCTGGAGTGGACTTTTTACCCTTTGTTACATAGTAAAGTCCCAATACCATGTCCTGAGAAGGTACTGTAATAGGAGCTCCGTTCGCAGGGTTCAAGATATTGTGAGAAGAAAGCATCAATGTAGAAGCTTCCAAAATAGCCTCATGACCTAGTGGAACGTGAACCGCCATTTGGTCACCATCAAAGTCAGCGTTGAACGCAGTACATACCAATGGATGAAGCTGGATTGCTTTTCCTTCAATCAATTTTGGCTGGAATGCCTGGATACCCAATCTGTGAAGCGTTGGGGCACGGTTGAGAAGAACTGGATGTCCTTTCAACACATTTTCCAAAATATCCCAAACCACAGGATCTTTACGATCCACAATTTTCTTAGCAGACTTAACTGTCTTAACAATACCTCTTTCGATCAGCTTTCTGATGATAAAAGGTTTGAAAAGTTCAGCTGCCATATTTTTAGGAAGACCACACTCGTGAAGCTTCAATTCAGGACCAACAACGATCACAGATCGTCCGGAGTAATCCACACGCTTACCGAGCAAGTTTTGACGGAATCGACCTTGCTTTCCTTTCAACATATCGGAAAGGGATTTCAAGGCACGGTTTCCATCAGATCTTACCGCATTTACTTTTCTTGAGTTATCGAATAGAGAATCTACCGCCTCCTGAAGCATACGCTTTTCATTTCTCAAAATCACCTCAGGTGCTTTTATATCGATCAATCGCTTCAAACGGTTGTTTCGAATGATTACTCTTCGATAAAGATCATTCAAATCAGATGTTGCAAATCGACCTCCATCCAAAGGAACCAATGGTCTCAATTCCGGTGGAATAACAGGTACCATTCGCACGATCATCCATTCTGGACGGTTTTCGATTCGGGTACGTGCATCACGGAACGCCTCAACTACCTTCAATCGCTTCAATGCCTCTGCTTTTCGCTGCTGAGAGGTATCAGTTGCTGCTTGGTGACGCAAAGAGTAGGAAAGATCATCCAAATCCAATCGGGCCAAAAGCATTTCCAATGCTTCTGCTCCCATTTTCGCGATGAATTTGTTTGGATCATCATCATCCAAAAGATGGTTCTCTTTTGGAAGCTTGTCCATGATATCCAAGTACTCATCTTCAGTCAAGAAGTCAAGGTACTGAATACCATCTTCCTCTTTAACACCAGCTTGGATAACTACATATCGTTCGTAGTAAACGATTTGATCAAGCTTCTTGGTAGGAAGACCTAATAGGTATCCGATTTTATTCGGAAGGGATTTAAAATACCAAATATGGGCAACAGGAACCACCAATTCGATGTGTCCCATTCGCTCACGACGTACTTTCTTCTCGGTCACTTCCACGCCACAACGGTCGCAGATAATGCCTTTGTATCTGATGCGCTTGTATTTACCACAATGACATTCCCAGTCTTTAACCGGACCAAAAATCCGCTCACAGAACAAGCCCCCCATTTCAGGCTTATAAGTTCTATAGTTGATGGTTTCTGGCTGGGTCACTTCACCATTTGAACTATCCAGAATAGATTCCGGGCTAGCCAAACTGATGGTGACTCTCGAAAAGTCATTGTTGAGTTTTTTGTTTTTTCTGAACGCCATAATTTTTGAAAGATATGTGAAGGGCGGTTTCCCGCCCAAATGAGCCTAATTAGTCTAAGGTGATTTCAAGTGCCAAGCCTCTCAATTCATGAACCAATACATTGAATGATTCAGGGATATTCGGTTTTGGCAAGTTTTCACCCTTGACAATCGCTTCGTAAGCTTTTGCACGGCCAATCACGTCATCGGATTTCACCGTCAAAATCTCTTGCAACACGTGGGATGCACCAAATGCTTCCAGCGCCCAAACTTCCATTTCTCCGAATCGCTGTCCACCAAATTGAGCTTTACCACCCAATGGCTGCTGCGTAATCAAAGAGTAAGGACCAATGGATCGAGCGTGCATTTTATCATCTACCAAGTGACCTAGCTTCAACATGTAGGCAATACCTACCGTTACTGGCTGATCAAACTTCGCACCTGACAAACCATCATAAAGGTAGGTGCGTCCGTATGGAGGCAATCCTGCTTCTTCCAATTCTTTGGCTACGTCTTCCATAGAAGCTCCATCAAAGATTGGAGTTGCATATTTCTTACCCAGTTTTTGTCCAGCCCAAGCCAATACTGTTTCGAAAATCTGTCCGATGTTCATTCGGGAAGGTACACCCAACGGGTTCAATACAATATCCATTGGCGTTCCGTCTTCCAAGAATGGCATATCCTCATCTCGGACAATTTTTGCCACGATACCTTTGTTACCGTGACGACCGGCCATCTTGTCACCCACTTTTAGCTTTCGCTTCTTGGCGATGTAAACTTTTGCAAGTTTTACGATACCTGCTGGCAACTCATCTCCTACTTCTAAAGTGAATCGCTCACGCTTGAACTGACCGCTGATTTCATTTCGTGCATTGGTGTAGTTTTTCACCAATTTCACGATCATTTCATTTGTGTATGCATCATCAGTCCAATCATCCAAAATAATGTCTGAAATAAGGTTAGCTTCTTCAGGAACATTGTAATTGGATTCATCTCTGTAAGGGTTCTTTGCAGGGAACAAATTGTTATCAATGTTCTTTTGATTGAACTTCATTCCCTTACTGATGATTTCATCACCAAACTTGTGCTTCACGCCTTGGGAAGTTTTGCCATCCAGCAGTTTCACCAATTTGTCGATCATTCTAGCTCTAATCGCCAACAGATCTTTGGAGTATTTAGCTTTCAGCTTTTCAACTTCCGCCTTTGCCTTCGCACGGTTGTCTTTATCTTTCTTAGGTCTTGAGAATAGCTTTGTCTCGATAACCACTCCATTCAAAGATGGAGAAGCTTTCAAGGAAGCATCCTTCACATCACCTGCTTTATCACCGAAAATTGCTCGAAGAAGTTTTTCTTCTGGAGTTGGATCAGTTTCACCTTTTGGAGTGATTTTACCAATGATAATATCTCCTTCTTTTACTTCAGCTCCCACGGTAATAATACCGTTCTCGTCAAGATGCTTAACAGCTTCTTCAGAAACGTTAGGAATTTCAGAAGTCAATTCTTCTTCACCACGCTTAGTATCTCTAACTTCAAGTTGGAATTCCTCCACATGAATGGATGTAAAGATATCTTCACGAACAACTCGCTCAGAGATTACAATCGCATCCTCGAAGTTATATCCTTGCCAAGGCATGTAAGCCACTCGAAGGTTTTTACCCAAACCAAGCTCACCATTGTTAGTAGAATAACCTTCCACCAATACCTGACCTTTTTCGATACGATCTCCTTTGAGAACTAGTGGAGTCAGGTTAATCGTAGTATCTTGGTTAGTTCTTCTAAACTTGATCAGCTCATAGGTCTTGTACTCGTCGGTGAAGTTTACAAGAAGCTCATCATCAGAAAGGTCATATTTGATTCGAATTCTATTCGCATCAACATAATCAACTACGCCATCCGCTTCTGCAATAATCAAGGCTCTTGAATCACGAGCAGCTTTTCCTTCCAAACCGGTACCTACGATAGGAGCTTCGGCTTTGATCAAAGGAACTGCTTGACGCTGCATGTTAGAACCCATCAATGCACGGTTTGCATCGTCATGCTCCAAGAAAGGAATCAAGGAAGCAGCAACAGATACAATCTGGTTTGGAGCTACGTCCATGTAGCTAATTTCGGATGGTTCCAATACAGGGAAATCACCCTCATATCTTGCCTTTACACGATCATTAACAAATGAACCTTTATCATCCAAAGGAGCATTTGCCTGAGCGATGTTATGATTATCTTCTTCTTCTGCAGTCAAGAAAACGATATCCTCTGGCTTCATTCCTACTTTTCCTTCTTTCACCTTTCGGTATGGAGTTTCCAAGAAGCCCATGGAGTTCACTTTCGCATGAACGCAAAGGGAAGAAATCAATCCAATATTTGGACCTTCTGGAGTTTCGATAGTACAAAGACGACCATAGTGTGTATAGTGAACGTCTCGAACTTCAAAACCAGCTCGTTCTCTGGAAAGACCACCAGGACCCAAAGCAGAAAGTCTTCGCTTGTGCGTCAACTCAGCCAGTGGATTGGTTTGATCCATAAACTGAGAAAGTTGGTTGGTACCAAAGAAGGAATTAATGACAGAAGAAAGTGTACGAGCATTGATCAAGTCTACCGGCTTGAAATCTTCATTATCTCGTACGTTCATCCGCTCACGGATAGTTCTTGCCATACGAGCAAGACCTACTCCGAATTGGCTATATAGCTGCTCTCCCACGGTACGAACTCTTCTATTGGAAAGGTGATCGATATCATCGACTACAGCTTTTGAGTTAATCAAACCGATCAAGTATTTCACGATGGAAATAATATCTTCCTTCGTCAATACAATTTTGTCAGAGTCGATTTCAAGACCCAACTTTTTGTTAATTCTATATCGTCCAACCTCTCCCAAGTCATAACGCTTGTCAGAAAAGAACAGAGAATGAATCACCTCACGAGCAGTAGCCTCATCAGGTGCTTCAGTATTACGAAGTTGACGGTAAATTACTTCAACCGCTTCTTTTTCAGAGTTGGAATTATCTTTTTGTAAGGTATTATAGATGATGGAATAATCAGCGATATTCACATCTTCTCTATGAAGGATAATACTCTTTGATCCAGAATCAAGGATCATTTCAATATCCTCGTCGGTCAATACAGTATCCCGCTCCAACAAAACCTCATTTCGATCAATGGATACTACTTCACCTGTATCCTCATCCACGAAATCTTCTACCCAAGTTCTCAAAACACGAGCAGCAAGCTTTCTGCCAGCCGCTTTTTTAAGGGCAGTTTTGGTCGCAGACACTTCTTCAGAAAGACCAAACAAGTCCAAAATATCCTTATCGGAACCATATCCAATTGCACGAAGCAAAGTAGTTACAGGGAATTTCTTTTTTCGGTCGATATAAGCATACATGACATTGTTGATGTCAGTTGCGAATTCGATCCAAGAACCTTTGAAAGGAATAATTCTGGCAGAATAAAGCTTGGTACCATTGGTATGCTTACTCTGTGCGAAAAATACTCCTGGGGATCTGTGCAATTGAGACACGATAACACGCTCGGCTCCATTGATCACAAATGATCCTTTCTCGGTCATATAAGGAAGGTTTCCTAAGAATACTTCCTGCTCAATTGTTTCAAAATCCTCATTATCCTCATCGTGACAAAGCAATCGAAGCTTTGCTTTCAAAGGAACAGAATAGGTCAACCCTCTTTCAATACATTCCTCGACGCTGTATTTAGGGGGATCCACTGCATAGTCAATGAATTCCAAGGTGAAATTTTCCCGAGAGTCAGAGATGGGGAAATTTTCTGAAAAGACCTTGAATAATCCGTCAGCTCTTCTCTTTTCAGCAGGCGTATCCAGCTGGAAAAAGTCCTTAAAGGACTGTAGCTGGATATCGAGAAAATCCGGATAGTCTTTGACCACCTTTATGGAGGAGAAACTTTTCCTTTCGGTTTGATTCTTGATAGCCAAGGTAGTGTGTGTTTTGGTGAAATTAATTAACGGAATACGACAATTGCCGCTTAAAATAATGCAATTTTTAACCTGTGCATAAACAGGAAAAGACCTGACTTTAATAGTCAGGTCTTAGGGCTAAACCTAAACCAGTGGTTTTTGGTTCGCCAAATTATTTGATCTCTACTTCAGCACCAGCTTCTTCAAGAGACTTTTTCAAAGCCTCAGCTTCGTCTTTAGCGATACCTTCTTTCAATGCTTTAGGAGCGGCGTCAACCAATTCCTTTGCATCTTTCAATCCTAGACCAGTCAATTCTTTTACAAGCTTAACTACAGCTAGTTTCTGACCACCAGCAGCTTTCAAGATAACGTCAAAAGAAGTCTTCTCTTCTTCTGCAGCGCCACCTTCAGCACCACCAGCAGCAGGTCCAGCAACAGCTACTGCAGCTGCAGCAGGCTCGATACCATACTGATCCTTAAGGATATCTGTCAATTCTTTAACCTCTTTTACAGTCAAGTTTACCAACTGATCTGCAAGTTGTGTAAGATCTGCCATTTTATTTAAAGTTTAATTTTTTCGTTGATAAATGATTTAATTGATTATTGTTCGCCTCGCTCTTCCAAAGCCTTCAACACACCAGTAAGGTTGTTTTGTCCACTTTGAAGTGCAGAGATTAGGTTCATAGCAGGAGATTGTAGCAAACCAATAAGGTCTCCAATCAATTCTTGCTTAGACTTAAGTTTGGACAGCATTTCAAGGTTTTCTTCTCCTACGAATACATCCGCATCGATAGAAGCACCTTTAAATACTGGACGGGTTTCTTTTTTCCCATTTTTCTTTCTGAAATCCAGCAATACTTTTGCTGGCAGATTACTAGTCTCTTTGGAGAAAATTATTCCGGAGAATCCTTTCAAAGCGCCATCCAACTGAGAGAAATCTGCATCGAGATTTTCCAATGCTTTTTTGATCAAGGTGTTTTTGTACACTTTGTACTCCACTCCTCTTTCAAAGCATGTTCGTCGGAAAGCATTTACCTCAGCTACAGAAAATCCCGCAGCATCTGTGATGTAGAAGAAAGGGTTTTCTCTGAATTTCTCGGTAAGACTTTCGATTACTTCTTTTTTCTCTTCTCTAGTCATGATTATATACCTTGAAAACTACCCTTATCTACCTTGATGCCTGGAGACATCGTGCTTGATAGATGAATACTCTTGAAATAAGTTCCTTTTGATGAAGCAGGCTTCAACTTGGAGATTGTTTGGATTAGTTCGTTTACGTTTTCCTGAATTTTTTCAGGTGCAAATGAAACCTTTCCAACGCTTGCATGAATGATTCCAAACTTATCAACTTTGAAGTCAATCTTACCAGCTTTAACCTCTTTGACAGCTTTACCAACTTCCAAAGTAACCGTACCTGCTTTAGGGTTTGGCATTAGGCCTCTTGGACCCAATACTCTACCTAGTCTACCTACCTTAGCCATAACGTTAGGCATAGTGATGATGACATCGATGTCAGTCCATCCACCTTCGATTTTGGCAATGTAGTCGTCCAATCCAACGTAGTCTGCACCCGCTTCTTTGGCTTCTTCTTCTTTGTCTGGAGTACAAAGCACCAATACTTTGGTGTCTTTTCCTGTACCATGTGGAAGAGCAACCACACCACGCACCATTTGATCAGCTTTACGTGGATCAACGCCAAGACGTACGTCCACATCTACTGAAGCATCAAACTTTACGTTTGTGATTTCTTTCACGAGACTAGAAGCCGCCTCAAGGGAGTACACTTGGCTTGGGTCGTATTTAGAAAGAGCTTCTTTTTGCTTTTTTGTTAACTTAGCCATAGTTGTTTATTTATTCTTCCCAAGGGGCTTTACCAGATACCGTGATACCCATACTACGTGCAGTACCAGCTACCATTCGCATGGCAGACTCCACTTTAAAGGCATTCAAGTCAGGCATCTTTACCTCCGCGATTTCCTTTACCTGATCCCAGGTAACAGAGCCCACTTTTTTACGGTTAGGCTCTGCAGATCCGCCTTTGATTTTAGCCGCTTCCAAAAGCAGATTAGCTGCTGGAGGAGTTTTTACGACGAAATCGAAAGACTTATCCGAGTAGATTGTAATCAAAACAGGACACGTTTGACCCATTTTATCTTGGGTACGTGCATTGAATTGCTTACAAAACTCCATAATGTTCAGACCCTTGGAACCAAGAGCCGGACCAACTGGAGGCGACGGGTTTGCCTGGCCACCTTTCACTTGCAGTTTTAAATAACCAGTGATTTCCTTAGCCATTGCTTAGTCTTGTTTTTCTACTTGTATAAAGTTTAATTCAACAGGAGTATTTCGACCAAAGATTTTGACCATTACGTTCAATTTCTTCTTGTCATCAAATATCTCCTCAATCGTCCCGGTAAATCCACTGAAGGGTCCATCCATTACTTTTACGGACTCTCCTACTATAAATGGTGTATCCAGCTTCTCGGCAAACTCATCAATCTCCTCAACCTTTCCTAAGATACGGTTGACTTCTGACTGGCGTAATGGTTCAGGGGTTTTGGAAGCTCCCCCCTGGTTTGATCCAAGAAATCCGATAACTCCCGGAATGCTCGTTATTACGTGATTGGCTTCACCGTGGGAAAGATCAGCATTGACTAAAACGTAGCCCGGAAAGAAATTTCTTTCTCGAACACGCTTTTTGCCATTGCGCATCTCATATACTTTCTCAGATGGAATTAGCACCTCAGGAATATATTCCTCCAACTTTTGTCTGAAAATTTCATTATCCAGATAAGTCTTAGTCTTTTTTTCCTGTCCTGCTACTACTCTGAGTACGTACCACTTATGTTCGGCCATGCTGTAATTTCAATTCAATTAGAATAAATCATAAAACCATGTCATGATGTTTTCGAATCCTAAATCAACTGCTCCGATAAACAAAGCAAAGATCAAAGAAGCTACCAACACCAGCACCGCTGAGTTTTGAAGAAATGAGAATTTAGGCCAAGTGACCTTATTTTTCATTTCGTCGTAGGATTCGAGGACAAAGTTTTTCAGATTCATATGTATTAGCTTACTAGCACGGGCAGAGAGATTCGAACTCCCATCAACGGTTTTGGAGACCGCTATTCTGCCATTGAACTATGCCCGTGTGTTTGATCGCTCTCCAAACGGGAACGCAAAATTAGATATAAGTGCCTTAAGAAACAAATGCGATCCCGAAAAACTTCAGGATCGCATTGTGTATTAATTATATCGGATATTAATCCAAGATCTCAGTTACCTGACCGGCACCAACTGTACGACCACCTTCACGGATCGCAAATCGGAGACCCTTCTCCAATGCAACTGAGTTCAACAAGTTCACTTCGATAGTTACGTTATCACCTGGCATAACCATTTCAACGTTCTCAGGAAGCTTGATCTCACCAGTTACGTCTGTGGTTCTCAAGTAGAACTGAGGACGATACTTGTTAAAAAACGGAGTGTGACGTCCACCCTCTTCTTTGGAAAGAACGTAAACTTCAGCTTTGAAGTGAGCGTGAGGAGTAACAGACCCTGGCTTACAGATAATCATACCACGCTTGATCTGAGACTTTTCAATACCTCTCAACAATAAACCTACGTTGTCACCTGCTTCACCTCTATCTAGGATCTTACGGAACATCTCTACCCCAGTTACGGTAGACTTCAATCCCTCAGCTCCCATACCAATGATATCTACAGGATCACCACTGTTAACAACACCTCTTTCAATACGTCCGGTAGCTACAGTACCACGACCAGTGATAGAGAATACGTCTTCTACTGGCATCAAGAAATCTTTGTCGATTAGACGCTCAGGAAGTGGAATGTAGTTATCAACTGCATCCATCAATTCGATTACAGTTTTTACCCACTTCTCTTCACCGTTCAATGCACCAAGTGCAGAACCTTTAATAACAGGAATGTTGTCACCGTCAAATTCGTAGAAAGAAAGCAGTTCTCTAACTTCCATTTCAACTAGCTCAAGAAGTTCCTCGTCGTCAACCATGTCGACTTTGTTCAAGAATACAACTAGAGCAGGTACACCTACCTGACGAGCAAGAAGGATGTGCTCACGAGTCTGTGGCATTGGACCGTCGGTCGCACCACATACAAGGATAGCGCCGTCCATCTGTGCAGCACCAGTGATCATGTTCTTAACGTAGTCAGCGTGCCCTGGGCAGTCAACGTGTGCGTAGTGACGAATGTTCGAGTCATACTCAACGTGTGACGTCGCGATCGTGATACCACGCTCACGCTCTTCAGGTGCGTTGTCGATACCGTCAAACGCAACTGCCGTACCACCAAATACTTCTGCACAAACGCGAGTCAATGCAGCTGTAAGGGTAGT
>NZ_JABXIN010000034.1 GCF_013373065.1 Algoriphagus sp. | reverse complement strand
TCCTCAATGCACTCATGCTCTCCATCAACACCTTTACCACGCTAGGTTTTGGAGAGATTCCCATCAAAGGCCTTCCGCGCTACTTGGCCATTATTCAAGGCTTTATAGGTTGGTTTATGTTGACTATTTTTTCTGTATCACTTATTTCACAATTGCTTAATTGATAGCAGACTTTAGTCAAGTTTTAATTCCTGCTAATGAAGAAACAAACCGGGTCAGACAGGAAAATTTTGTAAATGAAATCACTCAGAGAGGTAATGAAATGGCCTTCAACTCCGCTCAGGCTGACCAAAGAGCTGAACTAACTAAAGTAAAAAATCAGTTTATCTCAGCGGACTCGTCATCTTGCGGTTCGTAAAGACACGAACCAGCGCGAGGGGATTAATTTTTTGTTAAAATAAGTGGTCAAAAGTCAATTGTACTACTTACAACTTACCTTTTACTACTTACAAGTCGCAGGGGACAATTCCGTACCTCCGGCACGAATAGCAATACCTGGTAACCGATTGCTACCCAGATAAAGGCCTAGCGGCACTTTGCTACTTGA
The DNA here is from genome assembly GCF_013373065.1 of Algoriphagus sp. Lineage (GTDB taxonomy): Bacteria > Bacteroidota > Bacteroidia > Cytophagales > Cyclobacteriaceae > Algoriphagus. The sequence goes on along the minus strand of NZ_JABXIN010000034.1, from coordinate 25,017 downwards.
AGGAAGCTTTTTGTAAAAAGTGAGTGGTAAAAAAGTGAGTGGTACTGTTGACAGCTAACTATTTACTACTTACAAGTAGCACAGGACAATTCCGTACCTACGGCACGGATAGAAATACTTGGTGCCCGATTGCTACCCAGATGAAGTGCCTAGCGGCACTTGCTCAAGAATCGTTTCTAGAAGTTGAAAGGCTTACACCTGAGGATATCGATTGATTTTCAATTTTTTCACTTTCCTAAAGACTAGTAGTATCTTGAAAGGTTCCGTAGGAACTGCATGTGGGTAGAAACTCGAAAATAATCCACCCTTGTCGTCCCGTTAGGGACGAGATAAAAATCATTTTCATTGCGCTGGCATTCGGATTCATTTTCCAAACGATGATTCAAGGGCTCACATAGCGCAAATCTCATGACTTTTGCTCTTTCAAGGCAGTCTAGAGACTGCCAAAAAATAGGTTCAAGCCTGCCTGACGGAAGAAAGGTCTGAAGACTTGAACCAGATGGGATTTGTAGAAATTGAAAGGAATACGACTGCGGAAATGGAACAATCTTCAAATCTTCCAATTTTTCAATCTTCCCTACCCAAACAAATCCGAACTTAAATACCGATCTCCCCGATCACAGGTAATGCAAACTATTAGGCCTTCTTCCAATTCCTTTGAAAGCTCGATAGCGGCATGCAAAGCTCCTCCACTACTCATCCCCGCTAGGATTCCTTCTTCTTTTGCCATACGGCGGGTCATTTGCGTGGCTTGAGCCTGACTCACATCAATCACCCGATCGACGCGAGACGGATTAAAAATTTGAGGTAAAAACTCAGGAGACCAACGTCGAATCCCAGGAATACTGGATCCTTCGGTGGGTTGTGTTCCTACGATCTGAATAGCTGGATTCTTTTCTTTCAAGAACATAGAAACTCCCATTATGGTACCTGTAGTCCCCATCGCTGAGACAAAATGGGTAACCTTCCCTTCCGTATCTCTCCAAATCTCAGGACCAGTACTTTTGTAATGGGCTAAATAATTATCCGGGTTGGCAAATTGATTCAGCATGAAATATCCTTCTTCATCTCGCATTTTCTCTGCTAAGACTCGAGAGTATTCGATAGTTTGGGCAGCTGGCGTCAAAATCACTTTCGCTCCATAAGCCTCCATCGAAAGGACACGTTCCCGCGTAGAGTTATCTGGCATAATCAAGGTCATACCTAATCCCAACACCTTTGCTACCATTGCCAACGCAATTCCGGTATTTCCACTAGTCGCCTCCACCAAATGATCTCCTTTTTTAATTTCTCCCCGGTCCAAAGCCGCTTTGAGCATATTGTATGCAGCCCGGTCTTTCACACTACCCCCAGGATTTTGACCCTCCATTTTACAGAGAATCTTGACCTTCGGATTGACAGGAATATGCTCTAACTCAACCAAAGGGGTATTTCCTATTAAATCGACTAGTTTCATACTTTCTATTGAATTATTCGCCTTAACTATTTAACCCTAACGGATGATTATCCTACCTGAGGATACGCTTATTCCTCAGATTTGATTTCGTCAGGGTCATTTTTAAAAATGTACAAGTCTGTTTCTTCCGAATCCGCATGGTACATCTTGGCCTGATAGTAGACTTTTGATCCTGGGGGAATGGATTTGGTAATCCAAACATTTCCTCCGATGGTACTCCCCTTTCCTACGACCGTTTTCCCTCCCAAAATGGTTGCCCCTGCATAAATCACCACCTCATCCTCGATCGTTGGATGGCGCTTGACATCTGCATCTGCTTTTTCCACACTCAGAGCGCCCAAGGTAACTCCCTGATAAACCTTGACATGATTTCCGATGATGGTTGTTTCGCCGATGACCACTCCTGTCCCATGATCTATGCAAAAGTGATGACCGATGCTTGCTCCCGGGTGAATATCAATCCCCGTTCGGCTATGAGCAAGTTCCGTGATCATCCGAGGAATCAATTTGATACCCAAAAGATGCAATTCATGAGCGATTCGATACGCAGCGATGGCGTAAAACCCAGGATAAGAACGTAAAATCTCAGTTCTTGACTTGGCAGCGGGATCGCCTGCAAACATGGCGTCTACATCGAGATTCACCCAATCATAAATCCTTTCTAAATTTTCAAAAAACTGGCGGGCCAGTTGTCGGCCATCCTGATGATGGAGGTGAATATTCCGTTCCAAAATCTTGGAAAGAAACTGTTCCTGTTCCTCCAATTTGGATTGAATTTCTTTTGCCTCCTTTATTTTTTGAACAGAATGTTCCGGAAACAATAAGCCTAATAAATTCTCAAAAAAATGCTGCACTACCTTTGGAGAAGGGCAGTCAGAGCATTCCTGATGGGCTTGAAAGAGTTTATGAATCAGTGATTTCATAGAATCGCTTGAGATGTCTTTACATCACAAAACCGACTCGAATCACATAAGGTTCACCGTAAGGGGATCGAAGATTGTCATGGAGGACATTGTACAGGAAAGTAAAATTGGCGCCGCCTCTTCCTCCTCCAAAAGGTGCAAAATATCCACCCCCAAGAAAAAGGCCATTCGCCCATATGCGCTCAAACCGATCCGTTAACAGGTTGTAATTGTCAAAATTAATGGACTCAAATTCCCCATGAAGGAAAACATTGGGCAGCACATTGTATCTGTTGAAAATGCGGCCTCCGTAGGTAGAAGAAGATCCTCCAAAATAGCGCCGATCATCAAAATATTGATAAGTAATCCCCAGACCTGCTGAATATTGGTTGGTAATCATCACCCCTACCAAAGGAGAAACATCAATCAAAGTGACTGTTCCAAACTGCATCCCAAAGTTGCCCCCGAAATACAAACGGTCCTTGAAGGAAGTGCTATCACTATAGATTGGGCGCTGCGCAAACGCTATTGAACTGATCAAAAAAAGCCCAAGGAAAAGGGCTTTGAATTTATTTTTTGACAATGACATAGAGATCCTCGGTTTCTTTCTTCATGAAGTATTTTTCACGGGCAAACTTCTCCATAAGTTCCGGATTATTCATCAATTCTTCCCGCTCCTCTTTGATTTTGGCCTTTCTTTCTTGGAAAAAGGCTTTTCGGTCCTCCAATTCATGAAGTTTACGGCTGAGCTTAAATTGATTCACCAAATTATTAGAATCAATAAAAATCATCCAAAACAAGAAAAAGGATCCTGCCAACACATAAAAATTCGTAGATATTTTGAAAAACTTTTTCATTGCATCACAATTTAAGACAAGATTAGCAAAGTTCATGCAAAATATGGCTTATGCTCTTTAAAAAGGAAAATCGAGATTTTTTGAAACCTTCAATTTATACGGGTTTAAATTTTCAGTGTATCAATTCTCATACACTTGAAATAAATTCATTACTGTTTGACTTTTGGAAACCTCTGCGATTAACACTCGATTATTTAGGCTCAAAAAAAATCGCGATATTAATTGCTATAGAAATAACAATCATTGACCAAGGACCAATCATATGCGTAAACTCTATCTAATTATCCTATCTATTACTTTCTTTTGGAGTTCTTCCTTTGCACAGAAGAAAAGTTCAGAGGAAAACACCAAAGACTTGGCTTCCCAAAGCTTCTCAGCTTTTGCCTGGAGGAATATTGGGCCTGCATTTACCTCAGGCCGAATTGCTGACATTGCCATCCACCCCAAAAATCGAAATGTCTGGTATGTGGGCGTAGCCTCGGGTGGCGTCTGGAAAACCGAAAATGCAGGTACTACCTGGACTCCAATCTTCGACGATCAGCCTGTATTTGCCATTGGATGCGTCACTATTGACCCCCTCAACCCAAACCGAGTTTGGGTAGGAACAGGCGAAAATAATGGCGGTCGACACATCTCTTTCGGGGATGGCGTGTACCTCAGCGAAGACGGTGGGACTACTTGGAAAAATATGGGACTGAAAGATTCCCAACACATTGGTAAAATCATTGTTCATCCTGAAAATTCAGATGTGGTGATGGTTGCCTCTCAGGGTCCGCTTTGGAATAGCGGAGGAGACCGTGGATTCTATCGCTCCGAAGACGGGGGTAAAACATGGGAAAAAACCCTTGGAGATGATGAATGGACAGGAGTAGCGGATGCAGTGATCGACCCAAGAAATCCGGATATCGTATATGCTGCTACTTGGCAAAGACACCGAACGGTGGCTGGGTATCTCGGCGGAGGAACTAAATCAGGGGTTCACAAATCCACAGATGGAGGAAAAACCTGGACCGAATTGACCAACGGTATTCCAGGTGGAATCAAAGGCAAAATCGGTTTAGCAATCAGTCCTCAAAACCCGGATTATGTATATGCAGCGATTGAATTGATTCGAAGAACCGGCGGAGTATTTATGAGCTCCAATCAAGGCGCTTCTTGGACGAAAATGTCAGATACGGTTTCCGGAGCTACTGGCCCTCACTACTATCAGGAGCTAATCGCTGACCCGCATCGTTTTGGCGCGATTTACTTGATCGATGTTCGGATGCAGGTATCCTATGATCACGGAAAAACCTTTACCCTATTGAACACCGATGCTACCCACTCGGATAGTCATTCCCTGACTTTTATCGAGGACGAACCCGGCTTTATGTTATTGGGAACTGATGGCGGTATTTACGAGACTCTTGACGGCACTAAAACTTGGAGGTACATTAAAAACCTCCCAGTTACTCAGTACTACAAAGTGGCTGTGGATGATGCGGCACCTTTCTACAATGTCTATGGAGGAACACAAGACAATGGATCCCATGGAGGTCCTTCCAGAACAGACGATGAAAATGGAATTCGCAATGCCCACTGGTCACGAGTGCTGGGTGGGGACGGACATCAGTCTGCCGTAGAACCAGGAAATCCAAATATTGGATATGCCGAATCTCAACAAGGGTATTTAAACAGACTGGATCGAATCACTGGTGAAGCAGTATATATCCAACCACAGCCTGGACCCAATGAAGGAGAAGAGCGATTCAACTGGGACTCTCCGATTTTGCCAAGTCAGCATGTTCCAAGCACCATTTATTTTGCTTCGCAAAGAGTATGGAAATCCACAGATCGCGGAGATTCCTGGACGGCGATTTCCGGAGATCTTACTACCGGTCGAGACCGAATTACTGAACCAATTATGGGTAAAAATCAAAGCTGGGACCATGCTTGGGATATGTACGCCATGTCTGAATTCAGCACCATTTCCTCTCTTGGTGAGTCCCCAATCAATCCCGACGTCCTTTATGCTGGAACAGACGATGGACTTATCCAATACACCACAGATGGAGGGAAAAACTGGAATGCAGTACCTGTAAGTAGTATCCCTGGCGTCCCTAAAAATGCATTTGTAAACGATATCCGAGCGGACCTCTTTGATGAAGCAACCGTTTACGTGGTCTTAGACAATCATAAGGAAGGCGATTTCAAGCCTTATGTCGCGAAGAGCACTAATTATGGGGCTAGCTGGACTTTGATTACAACTGGCCTTCCGACTCCCCTACTTACCTGGAGAATTGTACAGGATCACGAGGAAGAAGGACTTCTATTCCTCGCTACTGAATTTGGTGTTTACTTTTCCATAAATGGAGGAGGAAAGTGGATGGAGCTGAATGGTGGCTTGCCGACCATTTCTTTCAGAGACATCACCATACAGCGTAGAGAAAATGATTTGGTGGGAGCTTCATTTGGAAGGGGCTTCTTCGTTTTGGATGATTACAGTGCCTTGAGAGAAATTTCGGAGGAGATGCTGGATAAGGAAGCACAACTTTTCACTCCTAGAGATGGCTATTGGTACGTACCCAAAAACGCTGTGAGATATATGGGCGACGACTATTGGTCAGCTCCAAATCCTGAATTTGGGGTCACCTTCACTTATTTTATCAAAGAAGGTATGAGTACCCTAAAGGCCGATCGACAGAAGGCCGAAAAAGAAATGGGTGATGCCTCGATACCTTTCCCAGGTTTTGATGCCATTGAGGCAGAGATGATGGAAAAAACTCCAGAAATCCATCTTGAGATTTATGATGCCGATGGAAACTTTGTACAGCGGGTAAAGGCAAAAAATGCCGCCGGTATTCACAGAATGACCTGGGATCTGACGATGGCAAGTCAGGGAGTTATTGATCCAGATCGTCTTCGAGCAGGAGGTTTTGGTGGTATGATGGCCTTGCCTGGCACATACTCTGCCAGATTAGTAGCCTACAAGGATGGGGAAATGACTACGATGGGAGAATCTGTTTCATTTGAGGTCAAACCACTTAGAGAAGGCGCACTAGAAGGAAAGAGTCTTGCTGAAATAAAGGCATTCCGAGCTGAGTTAAGTGAATTTGCCAATGAATTGACTTTGGCCGAGTCCGATCTGGAGGAAGCTCTCAAACAAGTTCAGGCGATGCAAGTGGCCGTTAGCAGATCTGAAAAAATGGATGCAACTTTGGTCAAGGACCTCCATGAAGCTGAGATGGCTTTGAAAATGCTGGAAAGTAAAATGAATGGCAACCTGGCTAAGCGTGAACTACAGGACAATATGGCCCCAACAGTTACTGATAGACTATATGCTGCATACGGAGGTGCAACCGGAACTTATGGACCAACAGGCATGCAAAAAGGAGCTCTTGCAGCTGGTAAAACAGAATTTGCTCCACTTAAAGCGGATTTAGAACAGATGAAAGGAAATACCATACCAGCTCTTGCCGCACGAGTCAAAGCATTGGGTGCTCCACCAATTGATGGTTTAGATTAATCTTAAAAACCCGAGTCGAAAAGCTCGGGTTTTTTTATACTTCAAGTAATAGGCAGTAACCATACTTTCAAGCTTAATCCATAAAAAAAGACGGCATAATAGCCGTCTTTTATACTTAAGAATTCGCCTTCTATCTAAATACTGAGGCGTATTGTTTTTGAGAATTATTTCAATCGTCCTTTAAATACAGCCGATTCACCTAATTGCTCTTCGATTCTTAGCAATTGATTGTACTTGGCCATTCGGTCGGAGCGTGATGCAGAACCTGTTTTAATTTGTCCTGTATTCAATGCCACTGCCAAATCCGAAATAGTAGAATCTTCTGTCTCCCCAGAACGGTGTGACATTACTGCTGTAAAGCCAGCCTTATGCGCCATGTTTACCGCATTGATCGTCTCAGTTAAGGTACCGATCTGATTTACCTTGATCAAGATAGAGTTGGCGGACTTTTCTTTGATACCGCGCTCCAAAAACTTCACATTGGTCACGAAGAGGTCATCTCCAACCAATTGTACACGATCGCCGATTTTAGCAGTAAGCATCGCCCAACCTTCCCAGTCATCTTCTGCACATCCATCTTCGATGGAATCAATTGGATATTTCTCGGTCAACTCAGCTAGATAAGCAACTTGCTCTTCTCTAGATCGAATTTGGCCAGAAGGACCTTCAAACTTGGAATAATCGTACTTGCCATCCACAAAAAACTCAGAAGCAGCACAATCCAAAGCGATTGTCACTTGTTCTCCAGCTTTGTAACCAGCTTTCGCAATCGCATCCAAAATACTTCCTAGAGCTTCCTCAGTTCCTCCAGAGAAGTTAGGAGCAAAACCTCCCTCATCACCTACAGCAGTCACCAAGTTTTTATCATGAAGGATTTTCTTCAAATGGTGGAAAATTTCAGCTCCCATTCGGATGGCTTCAGAGAAGGTCTCAGCACCAACAGGGCGAATCATAAACTCCTGAAAAGCAATGGGTGCATCGGAATGAGATCCACCATTGATGATATTCATCATTGGTACAGGAAGGGTATTTGCATTTACACCACCGATATAACGGTAAAGAGGCTGTCCAGCTTCCATTGCTGCTGCCTTAGCCACTGCCAAGGAGACACCTAAAATAGCATTGGCACCTAATCGGCCTTTATTGGGAGTTCCATCCAATTCGATCATGATTTGATCGATCAGGTTTTGTTCAAAAACATCAAAACCTACTAATTCAGAGGCAATGATATCATTGACATTAGCAACGGCTTTAAGGACGCCTTTACCCAAGTATACATTTTTATCACCGTCGCGAAGCTCAACGGCCTCATTGGCGCCGGTAGAAGCTCCACTAGGTACTGCAGCACGTCCAAAAGCTCCATTTTCAGTAACAACATCTACCTCAATGGTTGGATTTCCTCGGGAATCGAGGATTTGTCTGGCGTGAATTGATTGAATCAATGTCATAGTTTAAAAGGTTTGAAATTAGTTTTTATTGATTAATGCGATAAAATCATCGAAAAGATAACGGGAATCATGAGGTCCCGGAGAAGATTCTGGGTGATATTGTACAGAGAATGCCGGCTTATTTGTCAGTTTAATTCCAGCTACTGTATTATCATTCAGGTGCACGTGTGTGATTTCTACATCAGGATGCTTTTCGGTATCCTCTCTTACAATATTAAAACCATGATTTTGGGAAGTAATTTCACTCTTTCCAGTCATCAAATTCTTGATAGGGTGATTAATTCCTCGGTGCCCATGATGCATTTTGAAGGTAGAAATCCCTACAGCTTCTGCCAGTAATTGATGTCCTAGGCAAATCCCAAAAACTGGTTTATCGGTTTGTAGGATATCTTTCACTGTGTCCACTGCATAATCCATAGCAGCAGGATCACCGGGACCATTCGATAGAAAATATGCATCAGGCTTCCATGCCTCCATCTCTTCCAAAGAAGTCTTAGCTGGATAAATCTTACAGTAGACTCCTCTTGATGCTAGATTTCGAAGGATATTCTTTTTAATACCAAAATCCAGGCAAGCCACTCGGATCGGTGCGTTTTCATCTCCAAAGAAATAAGGCTCTTGGGTACACACTTTAGAAGATAGCTCCAAGCCATTCATGTCTGGCAACTTATCGAGTTCTGCCTTCAAGCCCTCCAAATCACCCTCATATTCGGAACTGATAATTGCATTCATGGCTCCTTGCGAACGAATGTGTCGAACGAGCTTTCGGGTATCGATATCGGCAATTCCGGTGATTTTGTATTTCACTAGGTAATCTTGAAGAGAGCCGTCACCATCTAAACGGGAATATGTTTCCGAAAAACTATTGACTACAATTCCTCCGATTGTCGGATGATCAGATTCCACTTCTTCATGATGCACCCCATAATTCCCGATATGGGAAGTGGTGGTAACGATGACTTGCCCTGTATAGGAAGGGTCGGTGTAAATTTCCTGGTAACCGGTCATCCCAGTGTTAAAACAGATTTCCCCACCGTTTGTACCAGGGTTACCAATCAAAGAGCCATGGAAAACAGTTCCATCGGCGAGTAATAGAGTAGCTTTCTTTTTTATCATTTTTGGAAGGATTGTCCAAAGTTAAATATTTCTCATAATGAGATGGAATTCAAGGCCAGAAAACCTTTAAGAGATATCGAATATTCAAAAAAAAAGGATTGAACCAACGTCCAATCCTTTTTTATATGAGTTGTGGGAACCACAATTAGTTTTTCTCGTTTTCCTCTGAGTTTTCATCAGAAGCTTCTGGAGCTTCATCTGCAGCAGCTTCAGCCTGTGGAGCTTCTTCAACTTTTTCAACAGCAGGAGCAGCTTCAGCAGCCTTACCTGAACCTCTTCGAGATCTTCTGGTAGTTTTCTTAGCTGGCTTGCTTTCTTTAAGCATCAATTCATTGAAATCCACTAATTCGATGATACACATTTCTGCATTATCTCCTAAACGGAATCCTGTTTTGATGATTCGAGTATATCCTCCTGGACGAGTTCCAACTTTTTCGATTACTTCACCAAACAAAGATTTGATAGCTTCTTTGTTCTTCAAGTAAGAGAAGGCTACACGTCTGTTGTGAGTTGTATCTTCCTTAGCTCTGGTGATCAGAGGCTCTACATATTTCTTAAGCTCCTTAGCCTTTGCAAGCGTGGTAGAGATACGCTTGTGAAGAATCAAGGACGTGGCCATGTTGGAAAGCATAGCTTTCCGGTGGGCTGCCTTTCTTCCAAGGTGGTTGAATTTCTTGCCGTGTCTCATTTTATTTATTCTTCATCAAGTTTATACTTTGAAATATCCATTCCAAAGGTCAAGCCTTTGTCCTGAATCAGCTGCTCAAGCTCTGCAAGAGATTTCTTCCCGAAGTTTCGGAATTTCATCATGTCAGAGATTTCAAGCTTAGCCAAGTCTCCCAAGGTCTTAACATCAGCCGCTTTCAGACAGTTGAATGCCCGTACGGAAAGGTCAAGATCACTCAAGGAAGTCTTCAACAGCTTACGCATATGCAAGAACTCTTCATCAATTGGCTCTGGCTCCGCGATTCCAGTGGAATCAAGAACCATTGTCTGATCAGAGAACAACATAAAGTGCTGAATCAGAATTTTTGCTGATTCCTGAAGCGCTTTTTCAGGGTGAATAGACCCATCAGTAGTCACTTCCAAAATCAATTTTTCAAAGTCAGTCTTTTGCTCAACCCGTGTATTTTCTACACTATACTTCACATTTTTGATAGGTGTGAAGATGGCATCGATCGCAATTTGACCGAATACTTGTTCTTTTGGTTTGGATTCTTCAGCAGGTAGATACCCTCTTCCTTTTTCTACTGTCAATTCTATTTCGAAGGTCTTAGACTCATCGATATGACAAATCACCAATTCAGGATTTAGAATTTCGAAAGAAGAGGTGAACTTGGCGATGTCCCCTGCAGTGAAGACAGACTGATTTTTTACCTCAACAGTAATTTTTCCATCAAAAGCCTCATGGACTTTCTTGAAACGCACTTGTTTCAGGTTCAAAATAATGTCGGTCACATCCTCCACTACACCTTCGATGGTAGAAAACTCATGCACCACTCCAGGAATTTTGATAGAAGTGATGGCATAACCCTCCAGCGAAGAAAGCAATATCCTTCTCAGAGCGTTACCGATAGTAACTCCATAGCCCTTTTCGAGTGGTTTGAAAGTAAATAAGCCGTGAAAGTCATCAGCTTTCTCCATCACCACTTTTTCAGGCATTTGAAATGCTAGTATGGACATATATTGTTCGTTGTTTTTTGCTGAAAATATAAAATATTACTTAGAGTAGAGTTCGACGATCAACTGCTCTTTGATATTCTCAGGAATATCATCACGAGAAGGAATGCTGACGAACTTTCCAGTTAGGGTAGGCTTGTCCCACTCTAACCAAGAGTACTTGTGTGCTCCACCAGTACCTGCCAAGCTATCTGTAATAGCTTCCAAAGACTTGGAACGCTCACGAACAGATACAATATCACCTGGTCTTAGGGTGAAAGATGGAATATTCACCACTTCACCGTTAACCAAGATATGCTTGTGGGAAACAAGCTGTCTTGCAGCACGACGAGTAGGTGCGATTCCCAAACGGTATACGGTATTGTCCAAACGAGCTTCTAGAAGCTGCAATAAGTTTTCACCGGTAATACCAGTCTTGCGGGAAGCAATATCAAACAATTTTGCAAACTGACGCTCCAATACACCATAGATGTATTTAGCTTTTTGCTTTTCAGCAAGCTGCACAGCATATTCAGATTGCTTTTTTCTACGACCTCTTCCATGTTGTCCTGGAGGGTAGTTTTTCTTTTGAAGTGCTTTGCTATGCCCTTCGATAGGCTCGCCAAATTTTCTAGCGATCTTGGATTTAGGACCTGTATATCTAGCCATTCTCTTTCTGTTTTAAAATTAAACTCGTCTACGCTTAGGAGGTCTACAACCGTTGTGAGGAAGTGGAGTCACATCAATGATGGTAGTTACGTCCAATCCTACATTTTGCAAGGTTCTGATTGCAGATTCACGACCTGCACCAGGTCCTTTTACAAACACCTCGATTTTTCTCAATCCCAAATCGTAGGCTACCTGACCACAGTTTTGTGCAGCCATCTGAGCGGCATAGGGAGTGTTTTTCTTGGAGCCTCTAAAGCCCATTTTACCAGCAGAAGCCCAAGAGATCACTTGTCCTGCATTGTTGGTAATAGAGATGATGATGTTGTTGAAAGAGGCTTTGATGTGAGCTTGGCCTACTGCTTCAACTTTTACAACTCGCTTTTTACCTTTTGATTTATCGTTTCTTTTCTGAGCCATAATCTAATTCAGGTTTTATTTAGTTGCCTTTTTCTTATTAGCAACAGTTTTACGCTTACCCTTTCTTGTTCTGGCGTTATTCTTAGTCTTCTGACCACGCACAGGAAGTCCTTTTCTGTGTCTCAAACCTCTGTAACAACCAATATCCATCAATCGCTTGATGTTCAATTGTACTTCAGACTTAAGAACACCCTCAGTACGGTACTCTTCAGCGATGATGTTACGGATCTTGGTAGACTCGTCATCATCCCACTCACCGGCCTTCTTGTCAAAGGAAATTCCGGCTTTGTTCAGGATCGCTCTGGCGGAGCTTCTACCGATACCGAAGATATAGGTAAGCCCGATTTCGCCACGCTTATGGTCTGGTATATCTACACCTGCAATTCTAGCCATAATCTTAACCTTGTCTTTGTTTAAACTTAGGATTCTTTTTGTTGATGACGTAAAGCTTTCCTTTTCTTCTGATCACCTTACAGTCAGCGCTTCTTTTTTTGATAGATGCCCTTACTTTCATTGCTCTTTATTTATATCTGTATACTATTCTGCCTTTTGAAAGGTCGTAAGGAGAAAGCTCCAATTTGACCCGATCCCCAGGGAGGATTTTAATATAATTCATCCTCATTTTACCGGAAATATGAGCAATCAGTTGATGTCCATTTTCCAGTTCCACTTTAAACATCGCATTGGACAGGGCTTCAATAATTGTCCCGTCTTGCTCAATAGAAGTTTGTTTAGCCATATTAGAATTTATAATTCTCTTCTATGTACTTATGTGAAGTCAATACTTCAGTTCGGTCTTCGAAAATCGCCACTGTATGCTCAAAATGTGCCGAGGGCTTTCGATCCGCAGTACGGATTGTCCAACCATCACGCTCTTGTACAATATTTCGTGTACCAAGATTAATCATGGGCTCAATGGCAATTACCATCCCTTCTTTAAGTAAGGGACCACTGCCTCTTTTTCCATAGTTGGGAACCTCCGGTGATTCATGAAGATTTTTACCCAATCCGTGGCCAACAAGTTCTCTTACAACAGTGTAACCTTTGGCTTCTACGAATTTTTGAATCGCATGACCGATATCCCCAATTCTATTTCCAAAAACAGCTTTTTCAACACCCAGGTAAAGTGAATCTTTAGTGGCGCGTAATAAATCTAAGACTGGGGATGAAACTTCACCTACGGGATACGTATAAGCGGAATCGCTATGAAAACCTTGGTGAAAGACTCCACAATCTACTGAGATTATATCGCCATCTTTCAATTCATATTCGCTGGGAAATCCATGAACGACTACTTCATTCACGGAAATACAGAGTGAAGCAGGAAAGCCATTATATCCTTTAAAGGAAGGAACAGCTCCATGATCCCTGATAAACTCTTCAGCAATTTTATCTAGATAAGAGGTCTTTACCCCTATCTTGATATTCTTGGCGACCTCCCCGTGGGCTTTCGCCAAAATATCAGCACTTTCTTTAATCTTCTGAACTTCTTCCGAAGTTTTGTAATGGATCATCTTAAGCTACTTGGTAATTTGAAGCATTATTCTTCATATTACCGCTCTTCATCATCCCTTCATAATGACGCATCAATAGATAGCTTTCAATTTGTCGAAGCGTATCCATGATTACACCTACCATGATAAGAAGAGAAGTACCTCCGTAAAACTGTGCAAACTCACCTCCAACACCAGCAATAATTGCTAGGGCAGGAAGAATAGCAACCACAGCCAATAGGATTGAACCTGGAAGTGTGATCTTTGAGATAATCCCATCAATGAACTCTGAGGTAGGTGCACCAGGCTTAATACCCGGAACAAATCCTCCGTTCCGCTTCATATCTTCTGCAATCTGCTCAGGATTAACAGTGATAGCAGTGTAGAAGAAGGTGAATACAATGATCAATACAGCAAATAACAAATTGTACTGCCAAGATGTGAAGTCAGAGAATGTTGTTCCGATGTAGTTAGCAATATCACTCTCTCCAGCCCAAATTTGAGCAATCAAAGCTGGTACAAACATCAAGGATTGAGCAAAGATGATAGGCATAACACCAGAAGCATTCACTTTAATTGGAATATACTGACGCTGCCCGCCATAAACTTTACCACCAACAACTTGCTTGGCATATTGAACAGGAATTCTACGAGTAGCTTCCGTCAAGGCAACCACCCCAACAACTACGAAGAATAGAACTCCAGCTTCTATTAATAACAGGAGTAAACCTGAAGATCCTTTTTCCAAAACTTCTGCAATGATAGCACCAGGGAATCTGGAGATAATCCCGATCATGATTAACATCGAGATACCATTTCCAATTCCTTTTTCGGTAATTTTCTCGCCCAACCACATACAGAACATGGTTCCAGCGGAAAGAAGCACCAAGGAGCTAAACATAAACAAGCCTGTACTTACCATTACTGCACCTGTAGGTAAAATAGTTGCTGTGACATAACCAATACCCTGCGCAATGGTAATCAAAATTGTAAGGACACGAGTAATCTGGTTGATTCGCTTACGACCAGACTCCCCTTCCTTTTGCATTTTTTGGAAGTAAGGAACTCCGACAGTCAACAACTGCAACACAATGGAAGCAGAAATGTATGGCATGATTCCCAAACCGAAAATGGAGGCATTACTGAAAGCACCACCAAGGAATGTGTCAATCAAGCCAAAAATACCCTCTTGAGGACCTCCTAATTTAGATGGATCTACACCAGGAAGAACTACGAAAGAACCTAATCGGAAAATGATTAGAAATCCCACGGTATTGAGAATCCTTACCCTAAGATCTTCAATAGAGAAAATATTCTTAACTGTCGAAATAAACTTTTTCATTTAATTAAATTCTGTTAACGGAACCACCCGCTTTTTCGATAGACTCAACAGCACTAGCTGAGAAGCTGTGAGCTGATACGGAAACCTTAGAAGTCAATTCTCCACCACCAAGAACTTTTACTTTGTCATTCTTGGAAGCGATACCATGAGATACCATGGCATTAAAATCGATAGTTTCTAGATTATACTCCGTAGCAAGCTGCTGCAAGGTATCCAAATTTACCGGTTTGAACTCAACTCGGTTAAGACTTTTAAAGCCAAATTTAGGAACTCGTCTTTGAAGAGGCATTTGACCACCTTCAAATCCTAATTTACGCTTATAGCCAGATCGAGATTTAGCACCTTTATGTCCTCTGGTGGAAGTCCCTCCTCTACCGGAACCTGGTCCTCTACCAATTCGCTTACGGTTCTTAGTCGAACCTTCCGCTGGTTTTAATGTATGCAGTTTCATGATTAAGCTTCCTCTACTTTTACAAGATGATTAACTTTTCGGACCATCCCAGCGATCTGAGGAGTGTTTTCAACTTCCACAGTTCTATTGATCTTACCAAGACCTAGTGCCACAATAGTAGCTTTTTGATCTTTAGGTCTTTTGATGGTCGACCTGATTTGTGTGATTTTGATCTTCGCCATGATGATTATCCGTTAAAAACTTTAGACATTTTT
This sequence comes from Algoriphagus sp., assembly GCF_013373065.1. Taxonomy (GTDB): domain Bacteria; phylum Bacteroidota; class Bacteroidia; order Cytophagales; family Cyclobacteriaceae; genus Algoriphagus. Next base: position 9,487 of record NZ_JABXIN010000034.1, on the reverse strand, counting down.
ACACCACGCTGCTGAGAAACTGCGATCGCATCTCTCAATTGCATCAAAGCATCGATAGTTGCCTTTACCACGTTATGTGGATTTGAAGAACCTTTTGACTTCGCCAATACGTCGGTTACACCAGCAGATTCCAATACAGCACGCATCGCACCACCTGCAATTACACCGGTACCAGCCGCAGCAGGCTTGATCAAAACAAAACCACCACCAAATTTTCCAATTTGTTCGTGTGGAATTGTACCTTTCAAAACAGGTACTTTTACCAAGTTTTTCTTTGCGTCTTCAATGCCTTTGGTAATTGCGTCAGTTACTTCGTTTGCTTTTCCTAAGCCGTAACCAACGACACCGTTACCATCTCCTACAACAACGATTGCTGAGAAAGAGAAACGACGACCACCTTTTACTACTTTGGCAACACGATTAATCGCAACTACCTTTTCTTTAAGTTCTGTATCTGTAGCCCTGATAGGCTTTTTTCTTAGTTGAGACATAGCTGATTAAAATTTAAGGCCTCCCTCTCTAGCACCATCTGCCAAAGCTTTCACATTTCCATGATATAGGTAACCATTTCGGTCAAATACCACAGATTCAACACCGTTTGCAGCAGCTCTTTCGGCAAGTTTTTTACCAACCTCCTTAGAGATTTCTACATTCACGTTTTTCTTAGCTCCTAGCTCCTTGGAAGAAGCAGATGCAAGGGTATGGCCTTTAAGGTCATCCACCAATTGCGCATAAATTCCCGTATTACTTTTGAATACGGACAAACGAGGTCTGGAATCAGTACCGGAAAGCTTCTTCCGAATACCCTGCTTGATTCTAAGTCTTCTGGAATTCTTATTAAATGCCATAACCTATTATTTTTTAGCGGCAGTTTTACCAGCCTTACGTCTAATTTGTTCACCAACAAAACGGACACCTTTTCCTTTGTAAGGTTCGATCTTACGAAGCGATCTAATCTTAGCAGCTACTTGTCCGATCAATTCTTTGTCAATTGCCTCAAGGGTAATAATTGGATTCTTACCTTTGGCAGTTTCTGTTTTCACAGCTACATCAGCTGGCAATGCAAAGAAAATGTTGTGCGAGTAACCCAAGTTGAGTTCAAGCACCTGACCTTGATTGGAGGCTTTGTAACCTACACCTACCAATTCTAGCTCTTTCTTATAGCCTTCGGACACCCCGATGACCATGTTGTTGATCAAAGAACGATACAATCCGTGCATGGATTTATGGCGCTTTGAATCAGTAGGACGAGAAACGACAATTTCATTTCCCTCTACCTTCACCTGGATATCAGGATTAACCTCCTGAACCAGCGTACCCTTTGGACCTTTAACAGTGACTACTCCATGAGCAGACACGTCTACAGTAACACCGCTGGGTAGATTTATTGGTTTTTTACCTATTCTTGACATGATAGTAAATTAATATACGTAGCAAAGTACTTCACCCCCAATACCTTCATTGCGGGCTTCTTTATCAGTCATTACCCCTTTAGAGGTAGAAATGATCGCTACACCTAGTCCGTTGATGACACGAGGTAGCTCATCATGTTTTGCATATTTACGAAGACCTGGCTTACTTACTCTAGTCAGGCTAACGATCGCATTTTGCTTGGTTACAGGGTTATATTTCAAAGCGATTTTGATTGTACCCTGAGGTCCATTATCCTCAAACTTGTAGTTTTGGATATAGCCCTTGTCATGCAAAACTTTTGTAATCTCCTTCTTAATATTAGAAGCAGGGATTTCAACGATTCGATGAGAAGCCTTGATGGCATTTCTCAATCGAGTTAGATAATCAGCTATTGGATCAGTCATGATTTTATAAGTCTAGCTCCGCCCCAATTTGGGCGTGCAAAGTTACGAATTGATTTTTTAAATAAAAACTACTGTCGTGATTTTACCAGCTTGACTTAGTGATTCCAGGAATCTTGCCTGCAGCGGCCATTTCCCTGAAAGTAACACGATTGATACCAAACTTTCTCATGTAGCCTTTTGGACGACCGGTAAGTTTGCAACGATTGTGAAGTCTTACCGGAGAGGCGTTTTTAGGAAGCTTGTCAAGTGCTTCATAGTCGCCGGCTGCTTTCAGCTCAGCTCTTTTCTTAGCATACTTGGCTACCAAGCGCTCTCTTTTTCTCTCACGAGCTTTGATGGACTCTCTAGCCATATTATTGTGGATTATTTTTATTGACGAACGGCATACCGAAAGCTTTTAGCAATGCAAAACTTTCTTCATCGGTAGGAGCAGAAGTCACAAACGTGATATCCATACCGGAAATTCTGTTTACTTTATCGATGGAGATTTCTGGGAAAATAATTTGCTCGGTTACACCCAAGGTATAGTTTCCTCTTCCATCGAAACCCTTATCGGAAATTCCTTTGAAGTCCCGTACACGAGGTAAAGCTACAGTCATCAATCGATCTAAGAATTCATACATTCTTTCCCCACGTAGGGTCACTTTCGCTCCGATAGGCATTCCTTCACGAAGCTTAAAGTTGGATACAGATTTCTTAGCGATAGTTGATACAGCACGCTGACCAGTAATCAAAGAAAGCTCTTCCACTCCCTGATCAACCAATTTTTTATCAGCTACAGCAGCACCGATTCCTTTGTTCAACACGATTTTCGTCAACTTGGGAACCTGCATGACAGATTTATACTGGAATTTCTCCTTTAATGCCGGAACGATATCGTTCAGGTATTTTTCTTTCATTCTGGGATTAGCCATTGATCACCTCCCCTGTTTTCTTTGAATATCTAACTAGTTTCCCGTTTTCACCTTGCTTACGTCCTGTACGAGTAGCTTCTCCAGTTTTTGGATCAACCAACATCAAATTACTGATATGTACAGGAGCTTCTTTCTTTTCGATACCACCTTGAGGCTTCGCTGCAGTAGGTTTCACATGCTTAGTCACAATGTTGATTCCTTCTACAAAAGCCCGCTGTTTTTGAGTATCTACAGCAAGGATCTTCCCTGTTTTACCTTTATCATCACCAGCGATCACCTTCACGGTATCTCCGGTTTTTACGTGCAGTTTAGCCTGCTTTTTGATCACTTTCTTCATGATTACAATACTTCAGGGGCCAAAGAAACGATTTTCATATACTGCTTCTCCCGAAGTTCTCTCGCCACAGGGCCAAAGATACGGGTACCTCTAGGTTCATCGTTGTTGTTCAACAGAACAGCAGCATTGTCTTCAAAACGGATGTAAGATCCGTCCTTACGTCTTACCTCTTTTTTGGTACGTACGATAACCGCTTTAGAAACGGTACCTTTTTTCATATTGCTGGAAGACAGGGCAGATTTAACAGTCACGACTACTTTGTCTCCAATTGAGGCATAACGCTTACGTGTACCTCCCAAAACGCGGATGACCAATACCTCCTTGGCACCGGAGTTATCCGCAACGCTTAGTCTGGATTCTTGCTGTATCATGATTATTTAGCCCTTTCAATAATTTCAACTAATCTCCAACGCTTGTTCTTACTCAGCGGACGAGTTTCACTGATTTTAACGATGTCACCTGGGTTACATTCGTTCTTCTCGTCATGAGCCATAAATTTGGTAGTCTTGGCAACGAACTTACCATAGATTCCGTGCTTTACACGTCTTTCTACAGCTACAGTAATGGACTTGTCCATTTTGTTGCTAATGACCTTACCAATTCTTTCTTTACGAAGATTTCTTTCGATCGTAGCCATTTTCTTATCGGTTAGCTATTATTTGGCGGCCAATGCAGTCTTCAATCTCGCGATAAGACGCTTGGACTCCCGGATTCTGTTAGGATTTTCAATAGGAGAAATTGAGTGAGCAAACTTCAATTTGCTCAGATTCGCTTTCTCAGCGCTGATTTTCTCAGCGATTTCACTTGCGGAAAGTGAAGTGATTTCTGAATATTTCATAGTGATGATTATTCTGCGTATTCTCTACGAACAATAAACTTCGTGCTAACTGGCAATTTTTGTTGAGCAAGACGAAGAGCTTCTTTCGCTGTTTCGATAGGAACTCCAGTTGCTTCAAATAAGATCGTTCCAGGTTTGATCACGGCTACCCAATATTCAGGAGCACCTTTACCCTTACCCATACGTACCTCAGCAGGTTTTTTAGTAATAGGCTTGTCAGGGAAAATTCTGATCCAAACCTGACCTTCACGCTTCATTGCACGGGTCATCGCGATACGGGCGGCCTCAATTTGACGGGAAGTAATCCATCCCGCTTCAAGAGACTTAATGCCAAAGTTGCCAAAAGCGAGCGTATGCCCTCTTTGAGCAATGCCTTTGACACGGCCCTTCTGCATTTTTCTATATTTGGTTCTTTTTGGCTGTAACATGATTTCTCACTTAACGGTGAAAATTAGCTATTTCTTTTTCTACGTCTTGGACCTCGGTCATTCTTGGCTGGGCCTCTACCTTTTGGTTCGTTGGCTGCACCTTGGTTAGGAGAAAGATCTCGCTTACCATAAACTTCACCTTTGAAGATCCATACTTTGATACCGATGATACCATAAACGGTCTGCGCTTCAGAAACAGCATAATCAATGTCTGCACGCAGGGTATGAAGAGGAATTCTACCTTCCTTGTACATTTCAGATCGTGCCATTTCAGCACCACCCAAACGACCAGAAAGCTTAACCTTGATTCCTTCAGCTCCTACTCGCATAGAAGCAGCAATAGCTTGCTTCATCGCACGACGGAAGGAGATTCTAGCCTGAAGCTGTTGAGCGATAGACTCACCTACTAATTTCGCATCCAATTCAGGTCTTTTGATCTCGAAAATATTGATCTGGATGTCTTTGTTAGTAAGCTTCTTCAGTTCTTCTTTCAACTTGTCAACTTCGGCACCACCTTTACCAATCACTACTCCCGGACGAGCGGTATGGATCGTCAAAGTAATTCTCTTAAGCGTACGCTCAATGATTACTTTCGAGATACCCCCCTTAGGGATTCTGGCAAGGACGTACTTTCGGATTTTTTGATCTTCGTATAATTTGTCAGCAAAGTCCTTTCCACCATACCAGTTGGAATCCCAGCCTTTGATTATACCAAGTCGCAATCCTATTGGGTTAATCTTTTGTCCCATAGTCTGTTCTTAATTTGCCTGTTCGTTAGTTTCTACTATATCAGCGGTAACATCCATGTCGTTGAAAGAATCAACTACAAGGGTCACATGATTTGATCTTTTGCGAATACGGTGACCTCGACCTTGAGGAGCTGGTCTCAATCTCTTGAGGGATCTACCTTCATCAACCATGATGGTTTTTACATATAGATCTGCTTCTTCAAGTTTAGCGTCAGGGTTTTTCGCTTGCCAGTTGGCCACAGCAGATAGAAGAAGTTTTTCCAAACGGATTGCTCCGTGGTTTGGAGTGAACTTCAGAATGCTCAAGGCCAATCCCACTCGTTTGCCTCTGACTAGGTCAGCGACTAGGCGCATTTTGCGCGGAGAAGTAGGAACGTTATTTAATCTTGCTACTGCTTCCATGATTATCTCTTTCCTTTATCTTTTTTGGCAATGTGGCCTCTGAAATTTCTGGTTGGAGCAAATTCACCTAGCTTGTGACCTACCATATTGTCTGTTACAAATACTGGAATGAATTTATTTCCATTATGCACAGCAAAGGTATGACCAACGAAATCCGGAGAAATCATAGATCGTCGAGACCAAGTCTTGATGACAGATTTCTTTCCTGATTCGTTCATCGCGTCCACTTTCTTCAGAAGGTGATGCTCGATATAAGGACCTTTTTTTAATGAACGTGCCATGTTTATTTAGATCTTTTACTGATGATGAACTTGTTTGAATACTTCTTAGGGCTACGGGTTTTCTTACCTTTCGCAAGAAGTCCTGTACGGGATCTAGGATGACCCCCAGAAGAACGGCCTTCACCACCACCCATTGGGTGATCAACCGGGTTCATAGCCACACCTCTTACTCGAGGTCTTCTTCCTAACCATCTCTTTCTACCGGCTTTACCAAGAACCACATTCATGTGGTCACCATTGGATACTGTACCGACCGTGGCCATACAAGCACCCAATACAAGTCTCATCTCTCCAGATGGAAGCTTGATGGTAACATACTTACCTTCACGGGCAACAATTTGTGCATAGCCACCGGCACTTCGTACCATGGCAGCACCTTTACCTGGCTTCAATTCCACACAGTGTACAATAGTACCCATTGGGATATTTGCCAAAGGCATTGCATTACCAACTTCTGGAGCAACTTGCTCACCGGAAATCACTGTTTGCCCTACTTGCAAACCTTCCGGAGCGATAATGTAGGCTTTAGCACCGTCAGCATAATAAAGCAGGGCTAAGCGGGCTGTTCTGTTCGGATCGTACTCAATCGCCTTTACGGTAGCTGGAACACCAAACTTGTTACGCTTGAAGTCCACGACTCTGAGTCTTCTCTTATGACCACCACCAATGTAGCGGGCAGTCATCTTGCCATCATTATTTCTACCACCTGATTTCTTCAGAGGAGCAAGCAAAGATTTCTCTGGCTTTGACTTGGTAATCTCGTCAAAAGCTGGAGCTACTCTGAATCTTGTCCCTGGAGTTACAGGCTTTAATTTTTTAATTGCCATGATTTCGATTCAATTAAATTTCTCCGTAAAAGTCAATTACCTCTCCGTCAGCTACCTGTACGATTGCTTTTTTGAAAGCATTGGTAAATCCTGACACGATACCTGTTTTGGTGTAACGAGTCTTACGCTTCCCAGCGTAACGCATGGTTCTTACAGATACCACTTTTACACCATAGGTTTGTTCTACAGCATTTTTGATTTCTGGTTTTTTAGCGGTTTTGTCTACGATAAATCCATAGATCCCTCGCTCATTCATAGCAGAAATCTTTTCTGTAATTAAAGGCTGCTTTAGAATATCCATTGTCTTATTTCGATAAAATGGTTTCCAACTTACTTACAGAACCTTCACAAAGAACCAAGTGGTCTGCATTCAGAAGGGAGTAAGTATTCACATCATTCACAGTCACAACTTTTGCCTTAGGGATATTTCTGCTGGACAGGTAAACGTTCTTGTTGTCTTCAGGGAGAACCAAAAGCGTCTTCTTATCGGATAGCGCCAATCCATTAAGCAAAGCCAGATAGTTCTTTGTCTTTGGAGCATCGAAAGCGACGTTTTCCAAAATTGACAAGCTGTTATCTTTCACCTTATAAGCAAGGGCAGATTTTCTGGCTAGTTGTTTTACTTTTTTATTGAGTTTGAAAGAATAGTTTCTTGGCTTAGGACCAAAAACTCTACCTCCACCTCTAAATACTGGAGACTTCAATGAACCCGCACGGGCTGTACCAGTACCTTTTTGCTTTTTGATCTTTTTGGTAGATCCAGCAATTTCATTTCTTTCTTTAGACTTATGCGTTCCCTGTCTTTGGTTTGCCAGGTACTGCTTCACATCCAGATAAATGGCGTTGTCATTTGGCTCGATGCCAAAAATCTCATCTGACAACTGTACCTTTCTTCCGGTATCTTCGCCTTTTTGATTTAATACTGCTAATTCCATGGCTTACTTCTCTAGAATTACATAAGAATTTTTGTGACCTGGTACTGAACCGGACACCAATAGAAGATTCTTCTCAGGATATACTTTCAAAATTCTGAGATTCAACACCTTCACACGGTTACCACCAGTTCTTCCAGCCATTCTCATTCCCTTGAATACGCGGGAAGGCCAGGAACATGCACCAATAGAACCTGGGTGTCTTTGTCTGTTGTGCTGACCGTGAGTTTGTCCACCCACACCACCAAAACCATGACGCTTCACCACACCCTGGAAGCCTTTACCTTTAGAAGTACCGATCGCATCGACGAAGTCTCCTTCGACGAAAACTTCTCCGGCATTCACTGTAGCACCGAGATCCACCTGGCCTTCAAACTCGACCCGGAAATCACGGAACTCAACAACTTTCTGCTTTGGCGTAGTACCGGCCTTTTTAAAGTGACCAATAAGTGGCTTCGGAGTGTTTTTCTCCTTACGCTCACCATACGCCAACTGCACTGCGTTGTACCCGTCTGTTTCAACGTTTTTTACTTGCGTCACTACGCAAGGACCAGCTTCTATTAGCGTGCATGCGACATTACGTCCATCGGCACTAAAAATGCTAGTCATTCCTACTTTTTTACCTATTATACCAGACATCTTTTGAAGATAATTTGATAATCCACAAGCGTTTACGCGCTTGGGCCCTTTTTAAGGACTGCAAAGTTACTGAAATAAAATTCTGCAACAAACCCCAACTCTTATATTTTCAAACATTTACAAAATATTTGCCTCGAAAGAGGATGAAAAATCCCCAAGCATCAGGAGGATCTTTGTAGAATCTGAGCAAAACAAAAGACCTGCAAGAATTTGCAGGTCTTTTTTGTATATAATTTGGTCTAGTCTGTCAGACTTTGATCTCAACATCTACCCCACTTGGAAGTTCGATTTTCATCAAAGCATCCACAGTTTTGGAAGAGTTGGAATAAATATCTACCAAACGCTTGTACGTACAAAGCTGATATTGATCTCTTGCTTTTTTGTTTACGTGTGGAGATTTCAACACAGTGAATTTCTCCTTCTTAGTAGGCAATGGAATAGGACCTACTACGACAGCTCCGGTAGCTTTTACCGCTTTCACAATCTTCTCTGATGACTTATCCACCAAAGTGTGATCGTATGATTTTAGTTTTATTCTAATTTTCTGATTCATCGCAAATATTGATTAGGCGTTCTGACCTTTTACGTTAGCAATTACACTCTCAGCAATGTTATTAGGAACAGGCTCGTAATGAGAGAATGTCAAGGTAGCAGTTGCTCTACCAGAAGAAATCGTTCTTAGGTCAGTAATGTAACCGAACAATTCAGACAAAGGAACAGAAGCCTTAACTACAGTAGAAGAACCTTTAGTATCCATTCCTTTCATCAAACCTCTTCTTCTATTCAAGTCACCAGTGATAGGACCTGTATATTCATCAGGAGTCACAACGTCTACGGACATAATCGGCTCAAGCAACTGTGGCTTACATTTCCTAGCAGCTTCCTTGAAACCAATTCTAGCAGCCAATTCAAATGAAAGTGCATCAGAATCGACATCGTGGAAAGATCCATGGAACAAACGAACCTTCATGGATTCAACTGGATATCCAGCCAAAGGACCATTTTTCATCGCTTCCGCAAATCCTTTCTGGATAGATGGAATAAATTCTTTTGGAATCACACCACCTACGATACCATTCACAAACTCCAATCCAGGCTTCACTTCACCAGTTTCAGGATCAGCTTCTCTTGGGCCAAGTTCGAATACGATATCAGCGAATTTACCTTTACCACCAGTCTGCTTCTTATAAACTTCCTTATGTTCTACTGAACCAAACAAAGCTTCTTTATAAGCAACCTGAGGAGCTCCTTGGTTGATTTCAACCTTGAATTCACGCTTCAAACGGTCGATGATAATGTCTAGGTGAAGCTCACCCATACCTC
>NZ_JABXIN010000006.1 GCF_013373065.1 Algoriphagus sp. | reverse complement strand
TTTTAGGCCTTTAGTTATGGATTTTTACGTTTATATTCTTCAATCCGAGCTTGACGGCTCCTTTTATGTGGGTGTTTCCAGCGATCCAGAGGATAGATTGGCTAAGCACAACCGTCCTCATAAAGGATATACGGCTGGAAAAAGGCCTTGGAAAATTGTTTATTTAGAAGCCTATCCAACAAAAAAAGAAGCCTTGAGGAGGGAGCTTGAAATCAAACGCCAAAAATCTTCTGTGTTCATAAGGGGTCTTATTTCTTCACCCGGTTCGGCTGGTTAGCATGCCTGTCCCGATTCATCGGGAAGGTCGCGGGTTCGAGTCCCGTCCGTTCCGCAAAGCCTCAGAAATTCTGGGGCTTTTTTATTTTGGTTTGGGAATGCTATAGCGAAGGTTCATTACATGTTAGCATTCATTTTTTTTGACATTTTTACCAATGGGTTTTTCTCTAGCTCAGATTCCTTATCTTTGTTTCTTTCAAAAACCAATAAAATGGTATTAGAATTCGAAAAACCCATTGCTGACTTAGAGCAGAAATTGCAAGAAATGAAGGACTTGGCTAAGGGTAGAAATATCGATTTAAGTTCCGATATTGAGTCCTTGGAAGAAAAGATCCAAAATTTGAAAAAGGAAACCTTCGAAAATTTGACGCGTTGGCAACGTGTTCAACTTTCTCGGCATGCCGATCGTCCTTACGCCCTCGACTATATTTATGAAATCACCAATGATTTCATTGAGTTACATGGTGACCGAAGTGTCAAAGATGATAAGGCTATGATTGGAGGCTTAGGGGATGTTGACGGTCGTACGGTGATGTTTATTGGCCAGCAAAAAGGACGAAATACCAAACAACGTCAAGAACGAAATTTTGGCATGGCTAATCCGGAGGGTTATAGAAAAGCCCTTCGATTGATGAAAATGGCTGAAAAATTTGGTAAGCCCATAGTAACCCTGATTGATACTCCGGGAGCCTTTCCAGGCCTAGAGGCAGAAGAGCGTGGACAAGGGGAGGCAATTGCACGGAATCTCAAGGAGATGTTTATGCTTAAGGTTCCCGTGATTTGTATCATTATTGGTGAAGGTGCCTCAGGAGGTGCATTGGGAATAGCTATTGGTGATCGGGTCTTCATGCTTGAGAATACCTGGTATTCAGTGATCTCACCTGAATCCTGTTCTTCTATCCTTTGGAGATCTTGGGATTACAAAGAGCAAGCAGCAGAAGCGCTAAAGCTTACGGCTACTGATATGAAAAAGAATGGCTTGATTGATGGAATTATTCCAGAACCTCTGGGAGGCGCCCATAAAGATTTAAAAACTATGGCTCAAACCGTAAAAGAATCAATTCTTGGCGCGCTGAAAGAACTTGATAAAATCAAACCTGAAAAGCGAATCGAGCAACGAATCGATAAATTCTGTTCGATGGGTGTAGTGGTGGAATAAATCCCTAAATCTGAATCGATATTTATAAAATCCAAAGCAATCTTATTGAAGGTTGCTTTTGGTTTTTTTAGCTAAAAACCCCAATTCAAAAAATGGAATTATATACAGTCAATACCGGATTTTTTAAACTTGATGGAGGTGCCATGTTTGGAGTGGTGCCGAAAGTACTTTGGTCACGAACAAATCCTGCAGATGAAAACAATCTTTGTACTTGGGCAATGCGGTCCTTGCTTGTAGTCGAGGGCAATCGAGTAGTTTTGATTGATAATGGGATTGGAGATAAGCAAGACGCTAAATTCTTCTCTCATTATTATCTGCATGGAGAGGATTCGCTTGATAAGTCACTCAAAAAGCTCGGAGTTCCTTATCATCAAATTACCGATAATTTTCTGACGCATCTTCATTTTGATCATTGTGGTGGGGGCGTAAAATATGGTTCTCATGGGCAGTATGAGATGACTTTTCCTCGAGCGACTTATTGGTCAAATCAGGATCATTGGAAATGGGCAACTCAGCCCAATCCCCGGGAAAAAGCATCTTTTTTGGAAGAGAACATCTTGCCTATGCAGGAGCTAAATCAGTTGGATTATGTGGATTTAGAAAGCAAGCAACTCTTTCCAGGTTTTGATTTCATTACTGTGGATGGGCATACAGACAAACAAATGCTTCCCAAATTGAGCTACAAAGGAAGAACCATTGTCTTTGTAGCGGATTTGTTGCCTTCGATTGCGCATATTCCGATTCCTTATGTCATGGGCTATGATACCCGTCCGCTATTAACGATGGATGAAAAAGCAAAATTCTTAGAGGAAGCCGTGGATAATGATTATATCCTTTTCTTTGAGCATGACCCGGTGAATGAATGCTGCACGTTGAAGCGAACAGAAAAGGGAGTTCGGGTAGATCAAACATTCCGCTTGGATGAAATCTAATTTAAAAATAGGAATTGCTCTTTCGGGAGGCGGGGTCAGAGGAATCTCACATCTGGGAGTTCTGCAAGGCTTAAATGAAGCTGGGATCTTCCCGACGCAAGTAAGTGGAGCCTCTGCAGGTGCGATTGCTGGAGCTATGTATTGCCATGGCTATTCGCCTTCTGAAATTTTAAAAATAATCGTAGATACCAATTACTTTAAATTTCTTCGGCCTGCAATTTCTTGGAAAGGTATCTTGAAAATGAGCAGCATTGAGGGATTATTTAAGACGTATTTGCCTCACAATGATTTCTCTCAATTAAAAATTCCACTCAGTGTTACGGCTACGGATATCAAAAAAGGGAAAGCTGTTTATTTTTCTGAAGGAGAGTTGATTGGACCTGTGATGGCTTCCAGTTGTATTCCGGGAATGTTTGAGCCGATTGTTCTTGGAAATAAATACTTGGTAGACGGAGGGGTTTTAAATAATCTTCCCGTCGAACCTTTAGATGGGACCTGTGATTATGTGATTGGGGTCAATTGCAATCATTTGCCGGAGGAGAGTGATATCAAAAATATGCGTAGGCTAATTGAGCGTTCGGTCATTATGACCATGAATTATAATGTCTACAGTCGGAAATCTCAATGCGATTTTTTCATTGAAGCTCCCGGTCTGGGCAAATATGGAGTTTTCGATATTAAAAAAGCCTCAGAGTTATTTCGAGCCGGATACGAAGAAACCATGCGCTATATTGATCAAAATCCTGCAATTTTGGAGTTAAAGAATACAAACAAAAAATCCCTAAACTCATGATGAAATTTCTTTCCAAAATTGTCTTTTGGGTAACAGGTTGGAGTTTGAATGCAAACTGGCCAAAAGGTGTGAAGAAGGCCGTTTTGATCGCGATTCCCCACACTTCTAATTGGGATTTATTATATGCGAGAGCTGCTTTTTTTCTGATGGATATTCCTGTCAAATACACCATTAAAAAAGAAATCATGGTCGGTCCATTAGGATGGTTGCTAAAAGGATTGGGTGGGATTGCCATTGATCGAAAAAGAATCCCGGGGGGTAAAAAACAAACTTATACCGAGGCGATGACTACCATGCTGAAAGAATCGGATGACCTAGTCATCATGGTAACACCTGAAGGAACCCGAAGTGCTGTGAAAAAATGGAAAACAGGTTTCTACCATGTTGCCATGGGAGCAGAGGTGCCCGTAGTAGTGGGTTATTTGGATTACAAAAAGAAAGAAGCAGGAATAGGCCCAGTTATCTATCCCAATGGAGATATTGATGGACAGATTGAAGAATTAAAAGCTTTTGGAAGAACTGTCACTCCAAAACACCCTGAAAAAGGAGTTTTATAATGGTTAATGATTTTGAATCAAGAGGTTGAGGTAATCTTTTAAAATTCGAAACTCAGCATCATCCACTTTCCCGTCCGACCATATTTTTTGAATTAAGTCATAAAGTCCCGCATATTCTTTCATTATTTTTTCATTTCCTTCTTTTTCTAGGAAAGATTTGAGTTTATATACTTCTTGGTCATTAATGTCTCCACTGGATAGGATTCCTTGAAACATCCCATTAATGAATATTTGATCTGGTCTGTTGATTTGTTCGTCGCTCCCGATTTCTTCTAAAAATAGATTTAAAGAATTTTCTATTTCATCTAATTCTTCCGAAGTCATTTTTCCTGCATAAATGATGGGTTTGATTCGATCATGTAGGTGTTGAAAGGGTTCATAACTGCAAAGGGGTTCATAGTTGCTACACCAGGATTTTATGGCAGCAAATTCATTTCGGGTAATCACTCCATCCAATGAGACACCATAAATCAAACCTGCAAGTTCTTTAGCAGCATTTTGATAATGAGGGTTATTGGGTTTTTCCATGGCTTTTTGGGTTTATGATATAAGATACGATGTATTTCTAAAAAATGCTTACTCTCATTAGCATATTTCTACTACGAAAATTGATAGAAAAATAAGAGAGAACTTATCGATTCTTTTTAAGATCATAAAAATCAGTCATACAGTTCAAATCGGGATTTTCGAAATAATGGGCTAAAAAAAATCAAAACCCGAAGCAACCTTTTCTCCATAGATTTCATCTTCTGATTGTCTAGAAAGGAAATGTCCGATTTTGTACAAAAACGTTTCTTTTCGGACACTTTTAAAATGAAAAACTTCCTTTAAAAGTGATTTACCCTCCTTTTTGCCTTTGGCATATTCTATGAGCTATTTTACAAAAACAATCCCACTATGAAACGAAACACTATCTCCGCCCTGATTTTATTCCTGTTTTTCCTTGGCCTATCCGCCAATGCGCAGGAAGTAGAAACTCGATCTCCTGGAACTTTCACGAAAGTTGAGTCTGGTGGAAGTTGGGATGTCTATATTTCATTTGGAAACCGAAATGAAGTTGAAATTGAAGCTGAAAATGTAGATTTGGATAAAGTCCTTACAGAAGTAGAAAATGGGACTTTGAAGCTTAAGCTTAAAAAAGGGAACTATAGAAATGTAAAGCTTAAGTTTTATGTTACGATGCAAGAATTACAGGGTATCGGCTGTTCCGGTTCAGGGACGGTCCGAGTTGAGGAAGACGTCCGAACAGATCAATTGAGTTTGGGAGTTTCAGGATCTGGATCTATAATTTTTGAAAATGTGTACGCAGAAATGATCTCTGCAGGTATCAGTGGCTCAGCAGACATTCAAATAGAAGGTGGAGAGGTTGATCGCCTTAAAATAGGTCAGTCAGGATCAGGAGATTTTAAGGGAATGGAGCTACAAGCAAAATCTGTGGATGTCGGAAAATCCGGATCAGGTGAAACTTTTATTACTGCTCTGGAGGATTTGAAAGTGGGGGCTTCTGGATCTGGAAATGTGTATTACAAGGGGAACCCAGATAAAAATGTTGCCGTCTCAGGTTCCGCAAAAGTCATCAAGAAATAAACTAAACCAGCACCTTGAATAGGTATACCGGTCAATAATAAGTTGACCGGTATTTTTTTATTCCAGATATCGATTGATGACTTTGAATTCATTCATGACCCGATAGGCAGCTCTGGTAATATCGGACTGAAAGCTAGGAGAATTAAAATCAAAATTGGCCGCAGTATATCCTTGCCAAATGGTATTCCCACGCTTTGAATCAATTACATAAATCACCAACATGCCGTTGTTTTCTTTGTATTTGATTTGATTATAAGTTTCTCCTTTTTCTCGTTCTTCTTCTTCTTCGGTTTCATCCTCTTCATCTTCTCTTACTCCTGCTCCAGTACGCTTGAGCCAATAGTCAAATTCAGGCTGGACATAGCCTCGGTATCGAACTGAGTCCATGAATAGCTTATAGCTTACTAGCATATCCGGTTTTTCTTCTTTTTCGCGAAAACCTTGAGATCCCAATCGTGCGCCAATGGTTGAGTTTAAAACAGGGGAAATTAACATGGTGTCGGTTTCTGTAGGCTCTATAAAGGCAAAGGTTTTATACCGCTTGAAATTCCCTTGATAGTTGTAATCGTATTCAGTTACATAATCCTTTTGAGTGAAACAGGAGGATAATGTCAGTAAAATGAAGAAAGACAGCAAGGAGTGGTTTCGCATGACTTAATTCAGGTTAGTTTGATGGTTTTTGAAGTAACTATAAGAATACCTTATAGGTTTAAGTTTCTGATGATGAGCTTGGTAAAAGTTAAAAAAGGCTTTTCAATTTTTGAACATCTAGAAATCTTTTCTTTGAAATTGAATTTTTGAAGGTATAAATTCCTTCTTCTGACTGGAGGCTTCACTATTCTCAAAATTCATTTATGATTTCTTTTGAAAAACAGGTTGCAGAAATAAAAAATTGTCGGCTTTGTGAAAAGCATCTTCCATTAGGTCCCAGACCTGTCTTTTCAATTCACCCCGAAAGTAAAATCTTGGTAGTTGGCCAAGCTCCGGGGACAAGAGTACATGCCACAGGGATTCCATGGAATGATCCTTCAGGTGAAGAATTAAGACGATGGCTAGATGTAGATCGGGAGACTTTTTATGATCCAAGTCTTTTTGGGATTATGCCTATGGGATTTTGTTATCCCGGAAGGGGGAAGGGTGGGGATTTGCCTCCTCGCCCGGAGTGTGCTCCCCAATGGCATGAATTATTAAATAAGTGGATGCCAAATATTCAATTGGTGCTTTTGATTGGAGCCTATGCACAAACTTACTATTTGGGAAAAGAAAGAAAGCGGAATTTGACAGCGACGGTGAAGAGTTTTCAGGAATACCTTCCGGATTTTCTACCCTTGGTTCATCCCTCTCCTCGCAATCGAAGATGGATGAAAACAAATCCCTGGTTTGAGGATGAGGTAGTTCCTTTCTTACAAATGAAAGTCAAGGAGATTCTTGAAAAGTAGCATAGGGATTTGCAGAAAAGTTTATAGGCAACTTTTTACTCCATCCTCAATCGAAGTCGGTTTCCAGTTAAAGGTCTTTTCAAACTTGCTGCTGTCCAGACAATAATCTTGGTCCAATTGGTACTGTAACTCTCTGATCTCTTTTAGAGCTGGTACAAAAAAGCCTAAGATCCAGATAGTCCAGCCTGGAAGTACCTTTAGCTTTTTATCCAAAGAAAGTTGTCGGTTTAGAATATCTACTATTTCTTCTCCAGACGGGTAAGAAGAATCTGTTGGTAAATTCCAGGTCTGATTCCAGCTATCGCCCTGCAAAGCAAGAAAAGCAGTAGCTTTTGCGGCATCCGGTATATAGGTGAAAGAATGACGTTTTGCGCCGTTGTAGAGCCATTGAGGGCTTTTTCCGGATTTCATTTTTTCTATTACCAGTTCATTAAGAAAGCTGTTTTTTGCATTGGGACCATAAAAGTCTGCGGACCGGGTAACGATTGCTTTGATATTCTCTTCTGCTACTTCTCGCCAAAGCATCTGAAGAATTTCCATCCGAACGCGTCCTTTTTTACTACTGGGATTTAGCGGTGTATTCTCGGTCAAGTGACTACTTGAGGAAGGATCGCAGGCGTACATATTGTCAAAAAACACCAATTTACTGCTATGAGTAATACAGGCATCCAGTGTATTCCGCATAATTTTGGGCCATTCTTCCTGCCACGATTTGGTATTGTATGTCACGCCTGCAAGAAGAAATACTATATCTGCACCTTCACAGGCATTTTCTACATTCAGGGGATCTAGCAAATTTCCTTTGACCAGTTGATCTGAACCATTTACTTTTTTTGGATTTCTGCTGAATTGGACAATCTCCCAGCCTTTTTGATGCAACTCCTTAGAAACAATTTGTGCAATGTTTCCATTTGCTCCAAGAATTACTGCTTTCTTCATCTTGCTGAGGTGTTATAAATCAATTTAAAATTTCTTTTTGGGATAGTTGAAATAGGACCTAGAGTCCTGCCAAATCCCACTTTTTAATGGTGTCCTGTATTAATTTTAAAACTTTCGCATTGACTTTTTCAAAGTATTCTTTTGCCTGCTCCTCATCAAAATTAGGGTAGCCTTGTCCTTCCTGATACAACCCAATGGAGGACGGAAAGGGTACTGCAGACCAAGTGCCTTGCTTGGGGTAGGCAGTGGCTTGGTTAGGGTTATAGCGTTCCTTATGAACCAAAGTTGGATCGATGGCTTGGATATAAGCGGTTTCATTCAATCCGGCATGCCCTCCATCTTCTTTAAAAACTTCTAAAGTTACATCCGAGGCATAACTCCACCAGTTTATAACTAATGTTCTGACTCCCAAATCATTGGCTACTTCTCCGGCGATTTTTTGGAGGACAGCAGTTTGTCCACCTCCATGTCCGTTTAGAATGATGATATTTTTGAATCCATTTCGGGCAAGACCCTTCAAAATGTCACGGATAAAGGGTCCGTAGACTTCTTCCGTGATTTGAAAAGCTCCGGGATAATTGGCCATGGAACCGGTAATTCCATAGTTCAGGGTTGGTGCAATCATGGCATTCAAATCATCTGCGATGTCCATCGCCATGGCATGAGGAGCGGTGTTGTCGGCGCCATTGTTGATGACTCCGTGAGGTTCCAAAGTTCCGGTAGGCAAAAGAACAGTTTGGATTTTTTCAGGAACAAACTCTGCAAATTCCATCCAATTTATCCGATCCATTTCGCGGGTACTTGGGTTCTGTGCATGGACTAATGAAAGAATCAAAAAGAATGAAAGGAATAGAGCAAAGGATTTCATAGGGATTGGTTTTTACGATTTAGATTCAAAATCCGATAATTTCTTCAAGAACAAAAATCTGTCAGTTCTCAGAACTGAATTTTATATACACTAAAGGGTTGAAGTTGGGGGCAATGAAGAAGCTCCTGATGCTCAAATTCCTCCAAAAACCACATTCCGATTTTCTCCATTACACGTCGGGAGGCAGTATTGGCAGAAGATGCATAAGAGTATACTTCTTGTAGTCCAATTTTTTTCGCATAATCAAGACATGCAGCAGCACCTTCGGAAGCCAATCCCTGATTCCAGAATTTTTTATCAAACCTCCATCCGATATCCACACAAGGAGTAAAACTGGCAGGAAAGTTCTTTCTATTCAGACCAAGAGTACCAACCAATTCTCCAGTCTGTAAATAGTCCACAGCAAAATAGCAAAAGCCTTCTTTTTCAAAGACTTGATTCATCTGATCCATTTTGGCTTTGCTTTCTTCTCTTGCTAGTAATTTTTCAAAAAAATGCATGATTTCGGGATCGGCATTTATCCTGGCAAAGGTGTCTAGATCCGAATCGGTCCAAGTTCTAAAGCCCAATCTTGCGCTGGTAAAAAGGTAACCTTCCATTTATTCCAATTCAGAGAAAAGTGAATCCATATTTAATCTTCTGGTATACATGTTTAGATTTCCATTCGGGTCTTTTGGCCACAACTCCTTGGATCTATCCCAATATAATTCAACCCCATTTTGATCAGGATCATCCAAATAGATAGCTTCTGAAACACCATGATCAGCTGCTCCAGTCAGTGGATATCCGCTTTCAAGAATTCGCTTGGTAATAGCTGTTAAATCCTTTCGGCTAGGAAATAAAATAGCCGTATGAAAGAGCCCTGGGTAATGGTTGGGGGCTGGGCTGCTTCCTTTACTTTGCCAGGTATTTAATCCAATATGATGATGATATCCTCCAGCAGAAATAAAAGCAGCATCTCGGCCGTACCGCATGGTCAATTCAAACCCTAACAATCCACAATAGAATTCAAGACTTTTTTCTAAATCACTGACTTTTAAATGGACATGTCCAATTTTGGTAGCCGAAGGTATTTTATAGTTTTCCATGGGCTTAGAAACAATTACCAGTTTGGTTTGATTCCGGGTGCAAATGGAAATCGTAGACTCTTGTAATATTCTAAGTCACCAGTAGGTTTTTCGATATCATCCGGGAAAGGCCGATTAGAAAAGGTCTGGAAATACAATAAGCAAGCATTTCTCCACCATTCTGCTTCTTGGGTTTGGATAGCGAGTAATTGAGAGACTTGGGAAAACTGCTCTACATCAATAAAACCTTCTAGAGAATCCCAGTCTTGTTTTATTTTTCGAGCGGATTTAACGCCTAAATCGTAATGCAGTCCGATTTCTTCCCATAAAGTTCTTCCTGATTTGAGTTTAAAATCCCAAGGAACATGATGGAACCATAAAAGGAATTTTTCGGGGATCTGATTAGGGTCGGACCATTCAGATGCAATTTCAGGAGCATACTGACCCAAAGCATTACTTCCTGATGTGGTGCGATCAAAACCAATACCCTCCGAATCAGCTCTATGATAATAAACAGATGTCCAGTCTGCTCTTCCTCCTTCTACCCAAGGGCCAGGACCATAGTGATGGCTTCTTCCCATCAAATGATGAAGTCCTAATGGTGTCATGTAATTGACGGCTGCTTCATGGGATTGAAGCATAATGGAAGAGATTTTTCTTTGAACTTCTGATTGTTGACCGAAAGTCAAGTCAATCCATTCTTTAGCGATTTCGGATGATTTCAGGTAAGGATCCCAAGCTAATTTCCCAAAGGCATACCAATTGGCTTGTCCAAACAAATGTCCCGTCCAATTTCCATCCGTTCCGATATTGGAGACGCCAGCCATCAAGGTAAGTTTCTTATTGGTTGCAGATCCGTCTATAATTGCTGCCACTGTAGAATTGGAAGAAGGTCTGTAAGTTTTGCTTTGCAAAATTTCCTCCCACATGGGACTCAAAAAGACCAGTTGGGTAGCCTGTCCTAGGTACTCTTGGGTTATCTGAAATTCCATTCCCAAGTTGGTTTTTCCCACCGCTCCAAAAAGTGGGTGGAAGGGTTCCCGAGGTTGAAAGTCTATGGCTCCATTTTTTACTTGGATAATGACGTTATCCATAAATTTTCCATCCAAAGGTTCGAATTCCAAATTGGCTTGCTTATGCCGGTCTTCATCGATTTCATGTGAATAAACAAAAGCTCTCCATATCACAATCCCACCATGAGGAGCAAGGGCTTGGGCTAGCATATTGGCCCCTTCCGCATGATTTCGTCCATATTCATGTGGGCCAGGCTGACCTTCGGAATTCGCCTTTACCAAGAATCCTCCAAAATCAGGGATTTCTTTGTAGATCATATCTACTCGTTCTTTCCAGAATTTTTTGACTTCCGGATCAAGCGGATCTGCAGTCTCTAAATTCCCCATTTCGATGGGTGCTGAAAATCGTGCAGTCAAGAAAACCTGTATCCCATAGGGCCTAAATAGATCCGCGAGGACTTTTACTTTTTCAATAAAATCTTCCCGTAAAACCCACGCATTGGCATTGACATTGGTTAAGGATACAGCATTGATCCCTAGACTAGCATTGGCTCTAGCATAATCAATATAGCGCGGGTCTATGTAACCCGGTAAACGATGCCAATCCCAGATTGAAAACCCGGCATAACCCCGTTCTACTGTTCGGTCCAAATTATCCCAATGATTTAACATCCGAAGGCTGATTTTGGGGCTGTCGGATTTCTCAGAACTCGAATCAAATGTTCCTGTTTGGATACTTCTTAAAAAATCAAAAACACCATAAAGAACTCCTTTAGAGGTATTTCCTATGATAGCATAATGAGATTCTCCATTATGAATTAATGAACCCCGCCAATACCCCTCCTCTCCTAAGTCTTTGATTTTAGCCTGATGGTCAAGTCCTAAAAACTGAGAAAGTTCAGACCGTGTTCCTATCCATAAACGGCCCTGTTGATTCAAATTTTTGAATTCAGGATCTTCATTAAAAAACCCTTTGCTAGCTAATTCCAATTCTTGTTGGATCACGTCGTAGGTGGAGTTTTCACCAAAGAAGTAAATTCCTTCAAAAAGTTTTTCAGCTTCTTCTTTGACAGAGAGTTTTTCGATTGGTTGGTAGTCCAGCCAAAGTTTATACCCATCCTTGGCAAAAATTGGAGAGACAAGAATGTTGAGTAACAAGAATAGTACAAATCGATTTTTCATAGGTTTATTGATTCTGCTTGGAAAATGCAAAAAAATGGCAGGATTTACTAAGGGATATGGGAGGAGTGGTTGTGATTTTTTAAGAGGTTTAATGTGACATTTGCTGTCATTAGTAAGAGTTTTAGTTTTAGTCTTTTCTATCTTAGAATTCCGATTTTTAAACTATGGATAGCGCTATTAAACCATTTATTATTTATAAATCCTCTGCGGGTTCGGGCAAAACCTATACGCTGACTTTAGAGTACCTGAAACTTGCTCTTCAACAACCTCAAACTGCCTTCAAACAGATTTTGGCTGTGACCTTTACCAATAAGGCTACCCAGGAGATGAAGGAACGGATTTTGAAGGTTCTGGGTCAATTAAGTCGCAAGGAAATTTCTGGCTCAGAATTAGAAAAAGTCCTGATGGAGTCCTTGGGTTTGAGTCCCGAGGAACTTCAATCCAGAGCTAAGCAAACACTCCTTCATATCCTTCACGGTTATGGGTATTTTGCTGTCAGCACCATTGATTCATTTTTCCAGCGGGTGATTCGGTCCTTTGCCAGAGAAATGGACCTGCAGGCAAAGTTCGATCTCGAAATGGATACGGATGCCGTTTTGGAGCGACTGGTGGATAGACTTGTCGAAAAAGTCAGTCGAGATAAAAACTTGAGAACTTGGCTGGTAGACTATGCCAAGGAGCAGATTGAAAATGAAAAGTCCTGGGATATCCGGTCAGGGATCAAAAGTTTGGGATCTGAAATATTTAAGGAAGGTTTCAAGACTTATAGACTACTTTTTCAACAAAGTGTAGCCCAAGAAGGCTTTCTGGGAGAATTCCGTCAACACATCCGATCTGAGCGGGCCAAATTGAAAGTCGAAGCTGAGTCCATGAAGCAAAAAGCAGAGGGAATCCGGCAGGCTCATGGTTTGGAATGGTCGGATTTTTCCGGTGGTGGAGGGACATCCAATTTTGTGATTCGACTTTCAAAATTGGGAAAAGAGGGTGAACCATTTACCCAACCTACAGAAAAACAATGGGAAAAAATCCAAGGTATTGAAACATGGTATACGGGCAAGAAAAATCCAAATGCTTCTGCTATATGTTCAGCTGCTGATGCAGGATTGAGAGATTTGCTTTTAAGCTTACCTGAAAAAGCAAAGCAATGGAATACGTTTGAGGCCTTGCACAGAAATCTCAATGCCTTTGGCGTTTTTAGAGACCTGATTTTGGAACTGCGAGAGATGAAGGATGAAGAAAGTATTCTTTTGATTTCGGATGTGAATGACTTTTTGCAGGAGATTACCAAAGACAACGATGCGCCATTTATTTATGAAAAAATAGGCAATCAATACCGCAACTTCTTGATTGATGAGTTTCAAGATACTTCGGAGTTTCAGTGGTCAAGCTTTAAGCCTTTGCTTGAAAACTCACTTGCTTCGGGCAATACCAATTTATTGGTGGGGGATGTCAAGCAATCCATCTATCGCTGGAGAGGAGGGAAGCTTGATTTGTTGTTGACTGAAGTTCAAAAGCAAATTCCCAACTCATACATTCAGGTAGAGAATCTGGATACAAATTATCGAAGCCTACCCGGGATTATTCAGTTTAATAATGCCTTGTTTCAATCGCTTCCTTCGTTGATGGAAGAGGGCATCGAAAGGGAATATGGAATTGATTCCGAGGCCTTGCTCAGTAGTGCCTTCCAGGAAGCCCACCAAAAAATTCCAGAAAAGAAGCTCCAATTAGAATTTCAGGGCAAAATACGGATTGAGTTTACTGAAAAGCCGGCGCGGTCAGGCTATCAAGCTGACGAAGAAGAAGAAGAAGAATCGGACGGAGTTTTGGAAAAGTTGCCACAACTCGTCAAAGACCTGCAGGACAGAGGCTATCAATTAAAAGATATAGCCTTCCTGGTTCGGAAAAATGCGCAAGGGGTAGAAATAGCTGATTACCTGATGGCTTATGACCGAGACAATCCTGACTCTGCCTATCGCTTTGATGTGCTTTCTGAGGAATCCCTCTTTTTGGATAAGTCTGCCGCTGTTAAATGTTTACTCGCTTTTTGGCAATACCTCAGCAATCCTTCTGACCGGGTTGCTCTAAAAACTGCCTGGTACTATTATGCTTTGCTGCATGAGATTCCTTTTTCTCACGAACTCTTTCACAAATTCAAGCAAGTGCCGGAACTAAAATCCAAGGATGAGGAATTGCAGGCTCGAACCAATGAATTTCTTCAGTTGCCTTTGTTGGAATTGATTGAGGAAAGCATTGCCTTTTTGGGTTTGATGGAGATCCAGGCTGACTTGGCCTATATCTCCGGTTTCAAAGAGGCTGTTTTTGATTTTGTGAAAAACAACCGTGCCGATTTAGTCGGATTTCTGGATTGGTGGGAACTGAACAAAAAGAAGCGGACGGTCAAAATTCCCGAGGATCATGATGCTATGCGGATTTTGACGATTCATAAATCCAAAGGACTGCAATTCAAGGTGGTGATTATGCTTTACTTGGATTGGAAGATTGTTGCTACGGGACAGCAAGCTCCTGTGATTTGGTCTGAATTTAAAGCCGAGAATGGGCTAAAAACCGTCGTTCCATTGTCTCATAAAAACAACTTGAAGGATTCCAATTTTGCCAAGGAATATAGGGATGAAGTCAAGCTGGCTTACTTGGATTCGTTGAATATGCTCTATGTGGCCTTCACACGAGCTGAGGAAGTGGTTTGGGGTTATTCGAATTTTACAAATAGTAAATCTAGTGGAGTTTCCCAAAAATCCACCGGAAATGTCCTGTATAAGATGTTGTCTTCAGATTTTCAGATTTCTGAATTTGGTTCAAATCAGCATTGGGACAAAGAAAAATTAGTTTTTGAAGCTGGTGAATGGGCAGCTTTGAAGAAAGGCGAAATCCAATCTAGTTTTGTTCCCAAACAGTTGCGATGGGAGACTCAGGACTGGCGATCCAAGCTCAAAACAAAAAACATTGCATGGGATTTTTCGGAAAATGGCTTGCAAGCTCGTGCTCAGCGCAAACTGGGTGTCATCGTCCATGAACTCTTGGCTGCTTCCCAAACCCAAGAAGATGCAGAATTGCTCCTTCAGCAATACACTTTTGAGGGAAGAATCGATCGAGAAATAGCACAAGAGGTAAGTGGCCAATTGAAGAAACTATTCGAAATCCACCAATTCCAAAGCTGGTTTGGAGGGGATTATCTGACTTTGGCAGAGCAGGGAATTCTATTGCCGGGAGGGAATCAAAAGCGACCGGATCGGGTCTTGATCGGCGATCAGGAAGTCATTGTGGTAGATTTTAAAACAGGTGAAAAATATGCCTCTCATCCCAAGCAAGTCAAAGAATACATGGATTTGGTTCATCAGCTGAGTCAGAAACCTGTCAAAGGATTTTTATGCTATTTGGAACCCACAGAAATAATTGAAGTATGATCCCATTTTTGAAAGAAACCGCCCAAAAACTTTTGGATTCGCACCATAGCATGGAAGAATTGGTGGTGGTCTTACCTAACCGAAGAGCAGGTCTGTTTTTTACCCGATATCTGGGCGAGTTGATTGATCAGCCCGTTTGGATGCCTGAGGTCAAAACGATCGAGCAGGTATTTTATGGTTTGGCTGGAAATACGCCCGCGGATGATCTGACTTTGATCTTTGAGTTGTATGAGCTTTACAGGCAAATTCAGGAGGAACCAGAGGATTTTGATCGCTTTTATTTTTGGGGAGAGTTGATTTTAAAAGACTTCAATGATCTGGACCAATTTCTGGCTCCGGCAAAAGTCTTGTATCAAAACCTTGCTGAAATCAAGGCCTTCGAGTCCGATTTAAGTTTCCTCACCCCGGAGCAACGTGACTTGATATCTCAGTTTTGGTTAGCATTTGCCAAGCAAAATGATCAGGAAAAACAAAAATTTCTTCGATTTTGGCAGATTTTGGGCCGTTTGTATGAGGACTTTCAACATCGGCTAAAAACGGCTGGATTAGCCTATTCGGGCCAATTATATCGAAAAGTAGCAGAGGATCTGGATACGATCCCGAAGCCTGATAAAAAGCATGTCTTTGTTGGCTTCAATGCATTTACATTGGCTGAGGAACGATTGATTGGGCATTTTGTCAAGGAGTTTGATGCGGAGATTTTCTGGGATCTAGATCAATATTACCTAAATGATAAACTGCAGGAAGCGGGCTTGTTTTTCAGAGATTATCATCGGGATTCTATTTTTGGAAAGACTTTTCCGGAGGAAATACCAGATCGAATCCGGCATCAGCGAGAAAATATTCATGTTCATTCCATTCCATTGAAAACCAACCAAGCCAATTTGGTAGGTAAGCTTTTGGAAGAGATTCCAGCGGAAGAGGCCTTGGAAGAGACGGTGATCATTTTACCGGATGAGCAGCTGCTTTTTCCGGTACTGCATTACTTACCTACTCAGATTGATAAGCTGAATGTGACCATGGGCTATCCGGTCAGGAATGCCCCTGTCTATGCCTTTTTGGATGCTGTTCTGGATTTACAACGCTATGTAAAAATCCGGGAAGAAGGGGTGAGCTTTTATCACAAGCCAGTGACGGATTTATTGTCATTTCCTTATCTGCTGCAGGAAGATCCAGCTCATTTCCAATCCTTGTTGGACAAAATCAAAGGTGAAAACCTTTTAGAAATCCCTGCTGATCTTTTGGTCGGCCAATCCCAATTAGCTGCGCTAGTTTTCAAGCAGGTAGACCTTTCGGAGATTTTTGATTATTTGGGACAATTGATCACCCAATTGGCCTTTATGCTACAGGAGGATGAGGTCCAGCGGTCTTATCTATTTCAGGCTTTCAAGCAGCTGAACCGAATCAAAGAGATTTTTCAAGGAAATCATTCCAAAGCCTTAAAAATTGATTTTGTACTCAAGCTCTTTCGGCAGATTTTCAGAGAACTCAAACTTCCTTTTGAGGGTGAACCACTTCAGGGACTTCAAATGATGGGGGTTTTGGAGTCCAGAAACCTGGACTTTCGAAGAGTGATCATTTGCGATCTGAATGAAGGGAGTTTTCCTCCCGGAGGAGGTATTAACTCGATGATCCCATTCAATCTTCGCAGAGCATTTGGTCTACCCGTTCAGGAGCAGAATGATGCCATTTATGCCTATACATTTTATCGGCTTTTGCATCGAGCAGAAGAAGTCCATCTGATCTATACGACGGCGGCAGATCAAGGGAAAGCAGGGGAGATGAGCCGCTTTCTTCAACAGATGCAAGCTGAGCTGCGTGTAGCTGCACCGGAAATTTCCATGGTTCCGGTGGGCTTGACTCCAGCCAAGGACATTGTGGTAGAGAAAAGCCCACAAGTTCTGAAGGAAATGGAGGCTTTTCTAGCTAATAATAATCCAGAGGAAAAAAACCGACCACTCTCCGCTTCTGCACTCAATATGTATTTGGATTGCAGGCTCAAATTTTATTTCCGCTATGTGGCTGGTTTAAAAGAGCGGGAAGAAGTGGTAACAGAGATCGACCCCTCTACTTTTGGGACTATCTTGCATAATGCCGTGGAGATTATCTATGGATTGGGTAAAAGCGAGATTGCTCGCAAAATTGATCCGCATGAAATCAAGCGCTTGATGCCTCAAGTGCAGACTGCTGTGGATCAGGCGATTCGTAATTTCTATCAACTGGAGGAGGGGAAGAAGATGGACTATTCCGGACAGTTGCAGATAGCGCGGGAGATTTTCGTCAAATATCTGGAAGCAATTTTGGAGTACGATCAGGAGAACGGGGAATTCACGATTTTAGGGGTTGAGAAGAATGTCCCGGCAAGTATTCCTGTAGAAACGAAAGATGGGACAGTCCATTTTGCCCTTCAGGGAGTCATTGACCGGGTTGATCTGAAGGATGGAGTTGTGCGATTGATTGACTACAAGACCGGTAAAGACGATAAGAAAGTGCTGTCCATCGCCTCTCTATTTGACCGAGATAAGAAGAAGCGAAATAAGGCAGCCATGCAGACCCTTTTGTATGCTTATTTCTATCAATTTGAGCATCCGGAAAATCGAAAGCCCCTGAAACCAGGGATTTTCAATATTCGGGAAATTTACAATCCGAACTTCAATCCATTCCTTCAGATGAATGGGCAGGAAATTCATGACTACCGTGAAGTGGAAGAAGAGTTTGTGTCAGGCTTATCAGCTATGCTAGGGGAGATCCTAAATCCAGAAGTTCCTTTCTCTCAAACCGAGGACGAGGAAAAATGTAAGTACTGTGCTTACAAGGAGATTTGTGGGAGGTGAATTTAAAGGAGATCGAAAACAGAATCTTTTTGATTAGGATTATTCTTTTTTGCTTGATTCCATAGGCTAACGGTAGGGCAGGAGTTTATCGGTCCATTTGCTCCAGCGTTTGGCACATGCGGCTTGGCGACGTTTAGCCGCTTTGGCCGATGAGCACTTTGTTGGCGGTAGTTTTTTATCATTAACTTCCAGGTAGTTTTTCTCCTTTAGCAGAAAGCTGCGCCAGTTTATTAATTCTATTTTTTCTTGTTTTTTCTGTCTTTGCAAGTTTGACCCATCGCAGTACAAATCTCTTGCTTGAGTCATTTATAGAATCGAAATAATCTACTGCACCATCATATTTTGAGAGCTCATCAGATAAGTCTTTAGGAATAATCAAATTATCTACGTCATCCATAAAGTTCCAAAGTCCATTTGATTTTGAGGTTTCAATGGCTTTCAAACCTGATTCGTGCATTTTCCCTTCATCTATAAGTTTTGAAGCTCTTTCTTTATATGTTCTCGCCCAATGTTCAACTTTCCGTTTTGATATTAATTGCATAGTTCTTTTATCATCTAGCTTTCGCCTAATACCATCAATCCATCCAAAGCATATCAACTCATCCAGCACTTCCCATCTCGAAACGTACTTACCTGGTTCACTTTTCTTATATGTTACTAGCCAAACACTTTCAGGTTGACGATAATTTTTCATCAGCCATGACCTAAGTTCTCCTTGAGAAGAAACTTCAACTTTATCGAAATTATCAGTTTTAATCATTCCCCTTAATTACCTCCAACCGTAAATTGTATAAATAGTGGCACAAAGTGTGGTACTTTACTATCAAACCGCTATGCAGTTAAAGCGGGCTACAAATCTTGATATTTAGCACTTGCCCTGCCATTAATCATACAAAATGTTGGCAAGCGTTTTTATCCTATTAAATCAAAACTCCACAAGATGATAGTTAAATCAAACTTGTGGAGTTCTTTTATTGATTGCTTTATATTTAACTTCTTTAGTTTGCTTACTAGTTATTTACTTTTTTCAATAAAGCTCCAAAATCATCTAACTGAACCGAGAAACTTTCTTGGCTTGGTGGGAATTCTTTAAAGGTTTTAAGAAATTCACTAATATGCCCTCCTACTTGTCCTAGTACCCAGCTTCTGTTTTCAGCCCATTCATCGTAACCACGCGCTTTAGTAAAACGCTCAAACGGGTCTAATTTTAGGTTAATTATGATAGGTGTACTTAAAAGGGTTTGTGGCGAACGGAACCATTTCTCCTGATCTCTAAACAACACTTTCCAGTCCCCATAACGCATACCATGTAGGGTCGTTTCAGTAAAATAGAAAAATTCTTTACGTTTTGTTTTTCCATTATTTAAAATCAGGTCACTTTGGTCATATCCATCTAAATGTACCTTGTAGTTTTTGCCACCAAAAGATCTTCCCTTTTTCAAATCCTCAACTAATGTTTTCTCACCAAGAAGTGATAATAGGGTAGGCATCCAATCTTCCATAGTCATAAATTCTCCTGTCGTTGAACCTGCAGGGATATGACCATCCCATTTTACAACCATAGGTACTCTGAAACCACCTTCCCATCCACCTACACCTTTTTCGCCATGGAAAGGTTGGTTACCTCCATCTGGCCAGCTGTTAGAGGCTGCTCCGTTGTCGGTTGAGAACATTACAATTGTATTTTCATCTACTCCTAATTCTTCTAATAAATCCAATAATTCCCCAACATCATCGTCTAATTCTTTCATACCATCGGCATACAAACCGTATCCTGTAATTCCATCGTAATGCTCGTTTAGGTTGGTACGATAGTGCATACGCGTCATATTATGCCAGACAAAAAATGGTTTATCATCATTTACAGCTTCTTTTATAAAGCGTTTTGATTGCTCTAGAACTTCTTGGTCTAAGTTTCTTTGACGCTCTTTTCCCCAAGGTCCCAAGTCTTCAACTTCTTGTTCACCATTAGCTTTAGCGATGGAATGAATAACACCTCGTTCTGCTAGATTATTCTCGATAACAAATTTTTCATCTTTGGGAAAATCGTATTGCTCAGGATATTCTCCAGCATTTAAGTGATATAAAATCCCGAAAAATTCGTCAAATCCGTGAGCTGTTGGTAAAAATTCATCACGATCTCCTAAGTGGTTTTTACCAAACTGTCCTGTAGCATATCCCATCGGCTTCAACAATTCGGCAATTGTTGGGTCTTTTGCTTGTAATCCTTGTGGTGCTCCTGGTAAACCGACGGTACTTAAACCCGTTCTCATAGGATATTGCCCTGTAATAAAAGCGGCACGACCAGCTGTACAAGACGCTTGTCCGTAATGATCCATAAAAATCATACCTTGATCGGCTATACGGTCGATATTTGGGGTTGTACCTCCCATCATACCGCGGTGGTAAGCACTAATATTCCACATCCCAACGTCATCACCCCAAATGATAAGGATATTTGGTTTTTTGTTGTTTTGTGCCATAGCCATTGTAAATGAAAGGAAGGCTATTAAGAAAAATGATAAATTTCTCATGTTCTTCAATGTTTACAGTTTATACGTTTTGTTTAAAATGTTTGCCAACGGCTCGGCTATATGCAGTAGCGTGAAAAACAGCCTTGTTTTTATTCAACTAAGATAGCAAATAAGCCCAAAAAACCTTTCTCATTCAATCCAGAACCCAAGCTATTGCTTTTAGCCATTGTTAGCCACTATTATTTTTCATTAAGAAATTCAATAATCGATTCCGCGAATTCCTTTGAAAAAGGTGTACTCATATGGTCTCCACTAACGATGCTCAATCTACTTTTGGGTAATTGTTCTTGTAATTCTTTTGGATTACCATTGTCTAAATCTACATCTCCACAAATTACCAAAGTCTTTACATTTATATTATTGAGTTCCGCAATTGATGTTTCAGGTTGATAGTCCTGTAAATAGCCCATTATTTTAAAGTTCACATCGAGATCTTTTGCGAATTCTACAGCTTCTCTAGTCATTTCATTTGGCTCAGTCCTACCAGAAAAAACATCTCCAAATTGGATTCTTCTGTACCAATTAGGATCAGTGAATCCAATACCCATTCCCCCAAAAACAGCTTTAGTAACTCGGTTATCCTTAGTAAGTAAATTTGCTAGTACAATAGAACCCCTTGAATAGCCAATAGCAGCATAGGTTTTAATGTCTAAATGGTCTATCAGTGCAATTAAATCTTTTATTTCAGCACCATCTTTATAGGCATTTTCATCTAAAGGTTTATCTGAATCACCATTTCCTCTCAAATCTGGTATAATTACTCTATAACCTTGATTAATAAGTTGTTTTTTTAATTCCGATTTTCCCCAATTCCAATCTCCATCGACTATAAAACCATGGATTAACAGAACGACCTGCCCATCGCCACTATCGGTATAAGCAATTTTTGTCCCGTCATATGAGATGAAATCTTTTTTGCTTTCATCTTGTGATTTGCAAGAGATCAAAAATAAAATTACTATAATGATTGATCTATATATTCTCATTTTTCCTGATTGTGGCTAATGTGCTCGGCTATGATTTCGTTGCGGGCAGAAAATCAATAGATTTTCAACCGCACTAAAATCAGCCGTTTAAAAATACAATTTTTGATTGAAGTTTGATCCTAGCAATGAATTATAGCCGTTTTTGTGCATTCGTTATTTATTTAATTCAGATTCTATTTCTTTTAATTGAGTTTTCAACTCACTCATTGCATAAGTCATATTTCTATATGCAATAGGTATATAATCTCCTGAAAGAACTAGAAATTCATTGAAGCGTGGGTCATTCATTGATTTATTATTGATTAAATAATTTACTTTAATCCCGTTTATCGAATCTGGTATAACTTCTTTGTCAAATAGTGTGGCTACTAAATCATTTTTTTTATAAAGTTGTCTTTTAATTAAATCATTTATCCAAAATTCAACCCCAGTTAATTTAACCTCATATAGGTTAGTAATATTGTTTCTAAGTTCTGAATTTGAAATTCTGTCTAGTCCAGTAGATTTGATAGATTCATACGGGCTATAATTAAAAACAACAGCGATCCCACCTCTTCTAACTTTAGTGAAATAATACATTAATGAATCTTCGGGATAATTTGGATTATTTCGAATGGTTGCTAACTTATTTACGCTATACTTTAACTTTTCAAGTTCCTTTAAGCCTCCTTCAATGTTATAAATATCAATTTCAATAGCGTTTTTGATTTCATTTAGCATTGTCAATTCATAGGTTCTATTTAATTTATCTTGATTATTATTGTTTATTTGCAATGCTATCAAAATTCCAATAACAACAAGTATAATTTCTCCAATGGCATAAGTCAGGTATTTTCCAATTTTACCTTCTCTAAGTATATTTTGTCTAATTTTTCTAAAGAATTTTATCATTGGTTAGCAGTTTCTGGTAATGAAGCACAACTTGCTTTTCAATCTACTTTTAGTTGTTTTAACCCAATAATAATGAGGGATAAGTATACTTTTTTTATTTTAAATTTTCATGGTTTCTCTTTTTAACAAGGGTTCCAATAATGAAACTCAATCAGCTTTCCTTCCTTAAACAGAAAGAAAAAGCCATCGTCGGCATTGGTAAATCTACCCCCAAGGCTGAATAGGTTTTCATCGTCTCGTCCGTAGATTTGGATTGGTTCGGCTTTCTTTCCGAAAAAACTTTCTACTTCACTTTGAGTGGTTTTTCCACTGAATTCAACCTCTTGGTAATAAGTCCATTTGATTTCACCTTCTGGGTCGAAAAGTACCAACTCTGCAATGTAACCCTCTTTAGCATTTCCAATCCATGTGATTGAAGGATAGATGAGCTCGTAATACGTTTTTCCCTGTTCCTCATTAGAATGGAAGCCACATTCGTAGTCCGTGTCAGTCCTTTTGGTCGGACCGTATTTTTCAAAAATACTCTTGATTCCTTGCTGGTGAAAAGGAAGGCCATCTATAAAAACATACTCCACATCAAGAGTCTTAACTTCTTGAAAATAAGGGAATAGTAAATAAAAAATGAAAGTGAAGTTAACCCAGGTCATTCGTCTTCTAGCTCCACAATCACTTCAATTTCTACCGCAATATTATTTGGTAAAGCAGCTACTCCTACTGCCGATCGGGCATGTTTTCCTTTTTCCCCAAACACTTCTACCATCAAATCCGAAAAACCGTTGATCACCGCAGGGTGTCCTGTAAAATCAGGCGCGGAATTTACCATCCCGAGAACTTTGACAAATTGCTTGATTCGGCTAAGGTCTCCCGTAGCAGCCTTTAACACAGCAATGATTTCCAAGCCGGTTTCTTGGGCAGCTTGATATCCTTGTTCAGGCGTCAGATCTTCACCAACTTTTCCAAATACATCCGGTCCATTTCCAGCCAAGTATAGCATGTTGCCAACTTGTCTCCATTTGACATAATTTGCCATGGGCTGACTGACTTCGGGGAGTTCAAGTCCTAATTCTTTGATGCGTTGTTCCGGGCTTTGCGCATTGGCAAATTGAAAAAAAGAAAAAGACAGAAAGCATAAAATCAGGTATTTTTTCATTGGATTATTGGTTGATCAAACCTAATCTAGCAGAAATTTTCGAATTCATCTACCCAAGCAACTTCATCATGTCTGAAATTCATATTCTTCCTTTTGAACAGAAACTGCAATCGCATTTTGAATCTATCAATAAAGAATGGGTTGAAGAGCTATTTTCCTTGGAGGAATTCGATAAGATGCAATTGGAAAACCCCCAAGAAACCATCATTGATCGGGGAGGAGCCATTTTATTTGCTGAACTAGATGGTCAAATTGTAGGCACTGTAGGACTTTCAAAAATCAATGAAAAGACCTATGAATTGATAAAAATGGGAGTCAGAAAGTCAGCTCAGGGTAAAGGTGTTGGGATGAAATTGGGAAAGGCAATATGTGAAATGGCTTGGTCTTTAGGTGCTGAAAAAGTAGAATTATATTCCCATTCCAAGCTGGGACCTGCCATCAAAATTTATCAAAAACTTGGGTTTGAAGAAGAGGAGCCAGAAGCGGGGAAATATGCCCGCTGTGATGTGAAAATGGTCTTGAAAAATCCAAATTTGTCCTGTAACTGATAATTATCAGGTTCTTCTTTGATTTCCCTCAAGGGAATCTTCTAAAGTATTTTCGACCTTGGTATAAACCAAAACGGAGAAAAAACTATGAAGACCATCGTTGTTCCCTTTGACTTTTCATTTTACTCCTTAGAAGCATTGAAAACAGCCCAGAAAATTCAGGCTAAAGCAGATGCTAAGATTCTTTTGGTGACAGTCATTCCATCTGAGATTGATTTTGAAAAGCTCTCTGAAGAAGCTCAAAAAAGATATCCGGAATTGATCGAACAAAAGGAGGAGGCGGAAGAAGTCCTTCCAGAATACATCCAAAAAGTCGCACCAGCGAAAGCTCCTATTGAACAAATAGTAAAAATAGGAGTGCCTTATGAGCAAATTCTGCGAGTGGCACAAGCAAATCAGGCTGATATGATCGTGATGGGAGCTTACGGAAAAGGGTTCGAAGAGGGAAAATTCATAGGTTCTAATCTCCAAAAAATGTTGAGGCTCGCCCCCATGCCCGTTTTGGCTGTTAAGAAGGCTATGGATGGGAATGATTTCAGAAAGATTGCTTTCGCATCGACATTTCATGAAGATGCACCAAAAGCATTTGCAGAGATCAAACCCTTAGTAAAAGCCTTTAAGGCTTCTGTCCATCAGTTATTTATCAACACCCCGGAAAAGTTTGCTTCATCTGAGGAAATCAAAGAAGGAATGAACTTATTCCAGGCAGGCAATGAAGAAATCGTTTTTCATCAGCATACCTACAGTGCCCGAGAAGTAGAAAAGGGAATTGTGGCATTTTGCGAAGAAGAGCGAATCCACTTGGTGGTTTTGGTTTCAGGTGATCATTCCGGAAGTCCGGCTTATCAGATCGGTGTAACTGAGACTGTTTTGTACCAAGGAGATTTAGGAATTCTTAGCTTGAAGGTTTGAGGGATTGGAAGAAAGAACGGATGGGTCGAGTACCACATTAATTGGGTGTCGCCAGTGGACAACGGCGGCACCCAAATTATATAAGCCCCTCGAGAACTCTTTAGCAACATTTGAAAGCGTGGAAAAAGGAATGTCTGTCTTATGGTTTTTAGCCATCTCAAACAATTCCTCAATCATACTATCGGCCTCTTCCTCATTTTTTAGCATCCAATTAGGCATCATGACTTTTCCATTTTCTGTTTCCACCATCTGATCGACCTCAATAATTCGTTCTTGGATTTTAATCTTCAATCTTTCCAGGAAGTCTTTCGGAAGATTCCGAGTGGAATTTTCAAGTTCTTTAATATTGTGTTGAATGTCTTTAAAGTCTTTGGCAGCAAAAATCATCAATCGGGTTGAAAGCATTAGTGAGAGTAGTTTTTTTGCCTCTTGCTCATTGATGCTTGATTTTTGAAGTTTTAAGTGGTAATCCGTGACTTCGTCTTCGATGTATTTCAGTTGTCGGTATAGGTCCAAATATTCCACTGGATGCTTTAAAATTTGCTCAAAAATCCCTTTTTGATGATGAGGCTCATCGTCCAAATTCATGGTCAACTTGATAAATCGTTTTGTCTTTGCGTATAAAATCAAAAGTTCTTTTTCCAATGCTTGTATTGCAGCTTCGGGAATAGCTACATCTACGTTTTGGATATATCGAGTGTGAGGTACCTGTTTTGAAACAAAGCGATTTTGTAGCCAAAATGTAAGTGGCTTCAGGAAGGGGAAGAATAATATAATTCCAAAAAGATTTAAAAACGTATTGAAAAGGGCTAAATCAAATAAGGGGTCCTGTCCAAATTCCATCGAATTGATCCACCTTACAATGAGGGGGACAAAGAAAAATACAATCATCCCAGTGACTACATTGAATAAAAAGTGAAGGAGAGCTAATCGTTTTTTATCAGGAGTTCCTCCTATAGCACCCAAGGTCACCGTGATGGTGGTACCGATATTGGCTCCAATTGCTGCGGCAGCCGCTTGATCTAAGGCTAAAATCCCGGAATTGATAGCACTTAGGAGGATCACCATGGTGGCAGAACTTGATTGGATCAATGCGGTGAGAACAAGCCCAACTAATAAAAACACGATTAATCCATATTGGGTAAATTCAGAAAAATCAATAGCACCTGAAAGACTTTCTATGGATACTTTCATCAAATCCATACCAAAAAACAAAAAGCCAAATCCAACTAAAAAAAAACCAAAGTTTTTAATGAATAGGTTTCTCCCAAGGAGAATAGTAACCATGGCGCCAATCCCAATAAAGGGTAAAGAAAACGACGCAATGCTGACTTTGAATCCGAGAAGAAATACGATCCAGGCTGTAACGGTAGTACCCAGGTTGGCACCTAAAATTACTCCCAAAGCATGCTTCAAACTTAGAACGCCAGCCCCCAAAAATGCCAAAACCATTAATGTGACAAGGGAGCTACTTTGAAGTATAGAAGTGATCAGTGTTCCTGTCAGTATCCCTTTCAGGGGCTTATTGGTGAATTTCTGGATTAGGTTGCGAAATGATTTACCTGTCAGCTCTCGGAGACCCGATTCCATTTGATTCATTCCGAAAAGGAAGATTCCTAATCCGGCTAGAAACTGCCAAAAATTTAAATTCACTTCAGTAGGATTTTTATGTTAATAAACATCTTCTGATGCTGCAAAGCAGTAGACTTAAATTACAAAAAAAACTAACTGCAAAGGGGGCAGGGCAAAAATTTACCAGAAACGGAATCGCTTTTCGTAGATCCTGTTTCGGAATATCCAGTTTTGAAAAATGTCTTGAGACCAGTGAATTTCTAATCCAACATTGACCGTCATATATCCGTCAAATCGATGTCTCAAACCAGAGCCTCTTCTTACTCTTCCATTATTTCGAAGAATTTTGTCAATGTCTGGTAATCCATTATCATCCAAGAAATCAGGGTTTCGTATGGCCAAACGAAGTCTATCAGGATTTTTCCCGGATACATAATCATCAACCAAATCCAAGTAAAACTCACTGACATTGTAAGCTGAAATGTCGTCCATGTAATCCGTCAAAGTAAACCGGTAGTTTCCTTCGAATTTCAAATCCATGTATACATTCAACTTATACTTAAATCCCAAACCCATGGGGAATACCATGATATATCTGTTGTATGGATTGTTTTCGAGTTGATAAGGTCGAAGATCGACCCATTCTCCATCCAATTGCGCCTGTGGATTATTTGTGGACATTCCTAGACCAAAGAAAATGTAAGGATTCCAAAGAGGGCGGTGAATATTGGGTACTCTGACAGGATGCCAGTAATATTCTATAATTCCAGTCAATTCTAAATTTCTTGCCCTAAAATGAAGATCCCTCGGTGTACGATAAGCTCTCGGGTCAGAAGGAGGATCTTGACCAGACATTTTGATATAAGAGAATTCCCCTCTTGCTCTTAAGTGCGTACCAAAGGTATAATTGAAGGCAAAGTTTGCATTCCAGTCCGGTTGAATACCTTCGTTGTATTTCCAAAAGGAATAAAGTTCGCCAAAGTATTGCGTAGGTCCAATACTTGCCGAAATGGACCATGGCTCCTCAAACCGATAGCGGTAAAAACTTTGCGAAGTTCCAATCAACGCAAAACTGAAAAAAAAGAATAAAAATATTACTAGCTTTCTCATTATCAGGCTCATACGGAGCCGCTTGGACTTATCTTCGAAAATTACCCTAATTTTTTAAATTTTCAAATCCAGAGCGTAGATGCAAATCTCTTTGAGGAAATGGTATTTCAATCCCTTCTTCTCTAAATCGCTTAAAAATCTCAAAGTAAAGCTGACTCTTTAATACTCTAGGTCGGTTGACATATTCAGAAGTCCAAACCCTCAAATTGAAATTGATGCTGTTATCACCATATTCTTCAAAAAGAACGTCTGTTTCCGGTTTATCCAGTACCCCTTTGTTGTCTGAAGCTACTTCCAATAAGATTTTTCGGATTTTTTCCGGATCCTCTCTATAAGCCACTCCAACAGGGAAATTGAATCGAACCATTCGATCCGAATGAGACCAGTTAATAACCTGATTATCAATAAATTGACTGTTTGGGACTATGATGGTAATGTTGTCATTTGTAACAACCATTGTGGAGCGGGCAGAAATCTTTATGACATCCCCATTCACATTCCCAACTTCGATTCGATCACCAACTTTGATGGGTTGTTCAAAAAGGATAATCAGTCCACTGATGAAGTTATTGGTGATGTTTTGAAGACCAAAACCGATACCCACACCGATGGCTCCGGCTAATACACCAAATGCACTAAGATCAATACCATTAGTTTGAAGAATGGAAAAAATACCCGCTAAAATCAGGATATATTTAACCATCGTCCCAATGGACAACCTTGTTCCTTCAGTAATGTGGTATTTTTTAAGAATACGATTGACAAGTAGCCTTCTAATCCATTCCGAACCGACAAAAAGGACTAAAAATGAAATTGCTAATGTGAGTAATAAACCTATCGTTAACTTGGACTCCCCTAGGTTAAAGAGACTGAAATTCATCATTTCTTCAAACCAGGATAAAAAATCAAAGCCTTTTGTATTCGTGTCTGAGTTTAATGCAGATTGCATATGAGCGTATGCTATTTTTGATATTTTGACGGCAAAATATTAATAAATATTGATCCAAGAGTGGTATCAGTGCTATGATATTACTAATCAAAATAAAATTTTGTTTTTGAGACATGATATCCACCAATTAAAAATTTCTGATGGAAAAGGGTTAATTTTGAATCATGAGTAAGCAACGAGAAGAACTTGAACACCGGCTCAAACTCCGGAATATTAAAATAGCTGATTACGAGGATATTAAAGAAATCATGGCTTCTATCTATCGTGATAAAGCAATGACTTGGTCTCGCCAAGAACTCAAGAATCAGATTAAGGTCTTTCCTGAAGGGCAGATCTGTATCGAGGATAATGGTAAAGTTGTAGCCGCAGCCTTAAGTATTATTGTGGATTATTCTCAATTCGGCGATAACCATACCTATGATCAAATCACAGGGTATGGAAAATTTGATACGCATGATGAAGAAGGGGATACACTTTATGGTACCGATGTGTTTGTGCATCAAGAGTATCGAGGGATGCGTTTGGGAAGGCGACTCTATGATGCGAGGAAAGAGCTGTGTGAAAATTTGAATTTACGCTCAATCATCGCAGGTGGCCGAATTCCTGGCTATTCTAAATATGCCGAGGAAATGACTCCCCGGAAGTACATTGAATTGGTGAAGAATAAGGAGATTTTTGACCCGGTTCTTTCCTTTCAGCTCGCCAATGAATTCCACGTTCGAAAAGTAATTACCAAATACCTTCCTGAGGACAAGGATTCACGCGCTTATGCTACGCTTCTGGAATGGATTAATATTTATTATGAGAAGGACGAAAAACTTATTGGAAACAAGAAGTCGATTGTTCGCTTGGGTTTAGTCCAATGGAAAATGCGTCGTTTTTCCAATGTGGATGATTTGATGCAGCAGGTGGAATTTTTTGTGGATACCATTTCAGGGTATAAATCTGATTTTTGTCTTTTCCCAGAGTTTTTCAATGCGCCTCTTCTAGCTGAATTCAATGATATGGATGCCTCAGAGGCAATTCGAAATTTGGCTGATTACACGGAGGAAATCGTCAGCAGAATGAGTGAATTGGCGGTGTCTTACAACGTGAATATTATCGCAGGATCCATGCCCGAATATGACGGGAAGAAGCTTCGAAATGTAAGTTACCTCTGTCGCCGTGATGGTACCCATGATAAGCAATACAAACTCCATATTACGCCAGATGAAGCTTCCTATTGGGGCTTACAAGGAGGAAATGGAATCCGGGTTTTTGATTCAGATGCAGGTAGGGTAGGAATTTTGATTTGCTACGATGTGGAGTTTCCTGAATTGGGAAGAATCTTAGCAGAACAGGAAATGGATATCCTGTTTGTTCCATTTTGGACTGATACAAAAAATGCCTTTTTACGTGTAAATACCTGTGCTCGCGCTCGTGCAATAGAAAATGAATGTTACGTTGCGATTACAGGATCTGTAGGTAATTTGCCGAAGGTTGAAAATATGGATATTCAATATTCTCAGGCTGCCATTTACAGTCCGTCGGATTTTTCATTTCCGCATGATTCTATTGTAGCTCAGGCCTCTGAAAATGCCGAAACGACTATCGTTGCCGATGTGGACTTGGATTTATTGACCAAGCAGCGGAAAGCAGGTAGCGTCCGAAACCTAGAACAACGAAGACTTGATCTTTACTCGATTCAATGGAAACAGAAGAAATAATCAAGGACTATTTTAGTCACATACCCGATGCTGTTTGGTCTAAAGCCGAACACGTAAAATTGCTCATTACAGACATAGATGGCGTCATGACTGATGGTGGAATCATTTATGACAATGAGGGAATGGAATTGAAAAAATTTCAGGTAAAAGATGGGTATATCGTCCAGTTCCTTAGAAGAAACCGCATTATGGTAGGAGCAATTACCGGAAGAAAATCCCAAGTGGTCGAAAACCGATGTGAAGAACTCCGATTTGATTTTCACTATCATGGCATTAAGGATAAAGGAAAAAAGCTATCGGAACTTTTGGAAACATTGGAATTGGAGGAAAAAGAGGTAGCCTATATAGGAGATGATTTGATTGATCTTCCGATCATGAAGCGAGTGGGCTTATCGGCTTGTCCTGCTGATGCAATTTCCTACATTAAGCATCAAGTTGATTTTGTAACCTCTAAATCTGGAGGAAATGGAGCATTTCGGGAAGTTGCAGATTTATTATTGCATGCGAGAGGAAAACTGGTTCCTTTAATTGAATCTCTTACAGAAAAAAATGATGAATAGAACCAATCAGATTATGAAGATCACCGATAAGGTGGTTTTGGGAGAAGATAAACCTGTTCTTTTTGCTGGTCCTTGTGCAGTTGAAAGTTATGATATCTGTCTGGAAATTGGCACGAAAGTAAAAGCTTGGGCCGATGAGCATGGCTTTTCTTATGTTTTTAAAGCCTCTTTTGATAAAGCAAACCGAACTTCTGCCTCATCTTTCAGAAGCATTGGAATGAATAAGTCCTTGGAGGTTTTACAGCGTGTAGGCAAAGCTCTTGATGTGCCCTTGGTAACAGATATTCACGAAAGCTATCAAGCCAAGGAAGTTGCAGAAGTGGTGGATGTGCTTCAAATTCCGGCCTTTTTATGCCGTCAAACGGATTTGTTGCTTGCTGCTGCCGAAACAGGAAAAGCTGTCAAAATCAAGAGAGGACAATTTATGGCTCCCGAGGATATGCAGTTTGCTGTAAAAAAAGTACGATCTGCAGGAAATGATAATGTATGTCTTACTGAAAGAGGATATTCTCTTGGATACCATAATTTGGTGGTTGATATGCGGGCGCTGCCTGTGATGCGCCAATTTGCTCCTGTGGTATTTGATATTACTCACTCCGTTCAACAACCGGGAGGACAGGGAGGAAGTAGTGGCGGGCAACGGGAATTTGCGCCGTTTTTGGCTCGGGCTGCAGCAGCAACAGGGATAGATGGTTTTTTTATCGAAACGCATCCTGAACCTGCCAAAGCTTTAAGTGATGGACCGAATTTGATTCCGCTTCATCGAATGGGAGATTTTCTGACCATGCTGAAAGAAGTTTGGGATTTAGGTAGAAAATATCAGGACTTCCCCATAGAATAAGTTCTCATGAAATCCTTTTTTCCTTTTGTTTTTCTTTTTCTAAGCCATTTCTCATTTTCTCAAAATGTTGGTGAACAAATAAAGCTTCGATTAGAAGGAGTTCAGGAAACTGGAAAATTGGAAC
Source organism: Algoriphagus sp. (assembly GCF_013373065.1). Taxonomy (GTDB): domain Bacteria; phylum Bacteroidota; class Bacteroidia; order Cytophagales; family Cyclobacteriaceae; genus Algoriphagus. The sequence goes on along the minus strand of NZ_JABXIN010000006.1, from coordinate 93,464 downwards.
TAAGAGGAAGGGGAATTAGGGAAGTTGAATTCATAAAGGATTTTTATTCAAAGCGCTCCTTCGAACCCCTCTGGATAAATGACGGAGATCTTTCAGAATTAGCATATGAGTTACGATATGAAATTGGTCAAGCTCGGTATGATGGGTTGAATTCCTTGGATTATCATCTATTCTTAATTCAAGCGTTTTTTGAATCAATTGAAGCCAATAAAAAATCTGGTTTTGAGGTACCGGAGGAGGATTTGGCTGATCTGGAGCTGTTTTTAAGTGATGCTGTCATTCAGTTTGCTCTGCATTTGGATCAAGGAAGAATTAATCCTAGGACGTTGAAGCAATCCTGGAACATTCCTAAAAAGGTTTCAACTTTTGACCCCTTGATTTTTTTGAACAAAGTAGAGAAAAGCCAAGAGCTCAGACCATTTTTAATCGAATTGTATCCAGAGTTTCCGATTTATACAAAGGGTAGGGAAGTCATTCGGGATTTAGAAGAAAAAATGGATCAGGCTGATTTTGACTGGAGTGAACTTCGGAGCAATAAATCCCTGAAGGTAGGAGACAGTCATTCGCTTATCCCTGAAATCCGTCGGCGTTTGGCATTTTGGGATTATTGGAAAGGGGAGGATCTTGATAATAAAGAATATGATTCTTTGCTTCTTGAATCTGTTCTTAATTATCAGGAAGATAAAGGCCTAGCTGTCGATGGGGTTCTTGGTAAAAACACTTTTGCAGCTTTGAATCAGTCCCCGCAAAATTTAATCAGTCAGATAGCGGTTAATTTGGAGCGACTACGATGGCTTGATGATTCAAAAATGAAATCAAAATCGATTCTCGTAAATATCCCAGGCTACGAATTAGTGTTTTGGGATAAAGGAGAAACGGTTTTTTCTTCTAAGGTGATTGTTGGAGAATATAAAAACCAAACACCTGTTTTTCAGGCTTCGATGAGCCATTTGATTTTTAGTCCTTATTGGAATGTTCCTGAGTCCATTGTCTACAAAGAACTAATTCCATCCATCAGAAGGAATCCCAATTATTTGGCGAGGAATAATATGGAAGTACTTTCTTATTCGGGGAAAAAGGTTGATCCAAGTACCGTAAATTGGAAAGCTCGTTCCATCCCTTATCTCATTCGTCAAAATCCAGGCCCTTCCAACTCTCTAGGCTTGGTGAAATTTATGTTTCCCAATCCTTATAACGTGTATATCCATGATACGCCTGCTAAGCACCTATTTGACAGGGAAAATAGGTCTTTGAGTCATGGCTGTATTCGTCTGGCAAGACCGCTTGATTTCGCAAAATTTCTATTGAAAGATCAAGAAGAATGGACTGAGGAAAAAATCAAAGAAGCTATGAGTCAGGATCATGAAGTCAGAGTAGAATTAACAACGGCTATCCCAGTCTATGTCCTTTACATGACCTTGTGGGAAGATGAATTTGGGAATCCCCAGTTTAGAAGAGACATATATGGTCGAGATCCTGAACTATTAAGTAGGCTGGGTAAATAAGGCCTCAGATAGGATGGGTGAATTACTGAGGTATTGAGAATCTTGGCCATAAATAAAGATCAGGGATCCATTTTTAATTAAGTCGATAGCCTCTTTCGAAATTTCTGAAGGTAAAGCAGGGCAACCTAGACTTCTTCCCAACCTTCCTGAGGATTTTGCAACTTCTTCCCGTGCATAGTCTGCTCCATGGATTACGATGGCACGATCTCTTGCTTTATCATTGAAGCCTTTCTCCAAACCATCCAATCGTAAGGAATAGCCATGCTTTCCCTGATAGGTTTCTGCCGTTTTATAAAAGCCCAAGCTACTTTTATAAGAATTAGGAATATTTGAGAATGACTCTGCGAATAAATTTCCAGAATTACGTCCGTGTGAAACTACAGTATGAAGTTTTACCTCTAACGTATTTGGATCAATCACCCACATCCTTTTTTCAGTTGATGGTAGACTAAAATCAATGATTGTCAACATGGGGTTTGAAAGATCGTTTTCGAGTAAAGCCCATCCTGCCAGCGCTTTTTCGAAGATTTCTCTTTCTGGTAAATTATTTGATTTCTCACTTAGTTGGGTGTAAGCATCCTTTACATGGATTATCTTTTCATGCTTGGGCTTTGTTGGAGTAGTTTTGGAAGTATGTCCTAAAGACAACATTCCTGCTAATAAGATTTGTATGATATTCATAGTGGTTGTTTTCTGGGTTGTTTTTCACAGTTTCCGTTAAGTAAACCTTTAGGAAAGATGATTAAGTTCTTTTTGAACCTTTTTTAATTATTTCAGCGTTTTTTGGTTAGTGTTCAAATAAAGAACGCAGTCTACAGAAATAAAATTCTATTTTTGTCTGAAAATTTAAAAATATGGAAATCAGGGAGTTAATTTCTTTGTTTAAAGAAATTCAATAAATATTAAACAAAAAGAAAATTTTCCCTGTTCAAAGCAGTAATGAAAGTAACAGTTATTCGTAAGGAACATTTCAACGCAGCTCACCGGCTTCACAATCCAAATTGGACTGAAGAAAAGAACCAAGAGGTTTTCGGGAAGTGCAATAATCCTAATTACCATGGTCACAATTATGATCTGCATGTGATGCTGCGAGGAGAAATTGATCCGGAAACTGGATATGTTTACGACATGAAATTGCTCAGTGATTTAATCAAAGAGCATGTACTAAATAGATTTGATCACAAAAATTTAAACTTGGATACCGATGAATTTAAAGCACTCAACCCAACTGCAGAAAACATTGCAGTGGTTATTTGGAATATTTTGAGGGATAAAATTGATCGGAAATACGATTTAAGCATTCGGCTTTATGAAACAGAAAGAAACTTTGTTGAATACGATGGGAATTGATATTTCCCGCACTTCATTTGAAGAATTGGGAGAAGAGCATGTAGCGACTTCTCTGGAGACTCCGCTTCGCGAAGATGCTTTTAAAATGGACGACGATCTGAAGATCGAGTTGATAGAAAAGCATTTCAAAGAAATCATGAATATCTTAGGTCTGGACCTGACAGATGATAGTTTGAAAGGTACACCACATCGAGTGGCTAAGATGTATGTCAAAGAGGTTTTCTCCGGATTAAACCCTAAAAATAAACCGAGTGCGAAGCTATTTGAAAATAAGTTTCAGTACAACCAGATGTTAGTGGAGAAAGACATCACGTTCTTTTCTCATTGTGAGCATCATTTTGTGCCAATTTACGGTAGAGCCCATGTGGCTTATATTTCCAATGGCAATGTGATTGGCCTTTCGAAAATTAATCGAATCGTTCAATATTTTTCAAAAAGACCTCAAGTGCAGGAACGTCTTACCATGCAAATTGGTAATGAATTGAAAGAGGCGCTAGGAACTGAAGATGTCGCTGTGATCATGGATGCCTACCATATGTGTGTAAGTTCGAGAGGGATAAATGATACCAACAGTTCAACGGTAACTTCATTTTATTCCGGGAAATTTGAAGCGGATGAACAAACGCGAAATGAATTTTTGAAGTATATCAATCTTGAAAAATAATTAAGCTAAACCAAGTAAGGAAGCCGGGCAGATTGTCCGGCTTTTTTATTTCAATTTTAAAACAAAATCTTCCTCAATTGATTTAACAGGTAGAAATTTAAAAGTATATGAAAGGAAAAAATATCGTCATTATTGGAGGGAATTCCGGGATTGGAAAAGCACTTGCGGAATGGTGTGAATCACAAGGAGCTAATCTGTACCTTTTTTCAAAAAGCGGAGAAGGCACTACGGCCTTAGACGCAAGTTCAGAATTCGGGGAAATTCCAGGATTACCAGAGATAATTGACGGAGTGGTTTACACACCTGGAACCATTAATTTGAAACCTTTTCATCGCCTTTCAATAGAAGATTTCAAAAATGAAATGGAGGTTAATTTTTTTGGTGCCGTTAGGGTCCTTCAAGCATGTCTGAAAGGATTGAAAAAATCCAAGTCTGGATCAGTGGTTCTATTCAGCACGGTGGCTGTTCAAACTGGCATGAGTTTTCATGCCGGCATCGCCTCTGCAAAAGGAGCTATCGAAGGACTGACCCGATCTCTAGCAGCTGAATGGGCTCCCTTTTACATCCGAGTCAATGCAATTTCACCTTCGCTAACAGATACGCCCTTGGCCTCGGCACTGCTTTCTTCGGAGGAAAAAAGAGAAGCTAGCAACAAGCGTCATCCTCTAGGACGCTTTGGGAAGCCGGAAGATATTGCTCAAGCTGCAGCTTACTTACTCTCTGAAGATTCTTCTTGGATGACGGGTCAGGTCTTGCATGTAGATGGAGGGATGTCGAATTTAAAGTGATCTCAAAACATTTTATGCTCAAAATTGTCATTAATGAGGGTATTGTCCCGAGATGAACGAATTGTGAATATGAAGACACCACCTGAATCATTCCTGATTTTCAAGGAAGAATTGAGGAAAGCCCAATTAGAAAAAGAAAGGCTTAAAAAAGAGTACGAGAATAAACTTTCTGAAGTCAATAAAGAACTGGGTCGCTTGAAAGAGCAAATTAAGTCTCAGCAAGAAATGATGCGTACCACGCTTGAATATGCATCCAATTTGGAAGTTCGATTGGAGCAATTCAAACAGGAAGTAAGTCGCTCCGAGGAGCAACGAAAAAAATCCGTTTACTAATTCCAATCCTTTGCTATGAACGATACAGTCCATCCATCTGAAATACAAGACTTTGAATTGGCTTTTGAACAGCAATATGTACGTGTTCTGAAAAATCCAGATTTAAAAATAATTCTTTGCGAGTTACTAGCTGATTACATTCCAATCGAAGATTTTAAGGAGGCTTTCCAGCAAATTGGTGAAGTAGTTAAGGAAGGAGATTATGAAAAATTCATTTTCGATAAAAGATCCCTTCGAGCTTTTCATCAACCGACCATGGAATGGTATTTTATTTATTGGAAAAAGGAAATGCTTCAATATGGAATAAAGACCCATCGGAAGATTTTACCTGATGAAAAATGGTTTGAGAAGATGGTTCAGATTGCAAAAGACCAGATTCTCCAAAACTATCCGGATAATATCATTGATCAGTTGGATATCAAATATTGTGACTCCATCGAAGAAGCCATTGCAATATGATTCGGCATTTTAGCAAAGCGGATATTTTGGAGGCAGATTCGTTCTTCAGAAGAAATCTGATCAATTGTTTGTCTGGATATAAGAGTCTGAATTTGATTGGAACGAAAAGCGCTGATGGAGTTACCAATCTGGCCCCTTTTTCTCAGGTATTTCATATCGGTGCCACTCCTCCGCTAGTCGGGGTTCTTTTTCGACCGCATACGGTTAAACGGGATACTTTGGAAAACATATTAGAAACAGGTTCATTCACTTTGAACCATGTAACCCCTGCTTTCTATAAAAATGCACATTGGACTTCCGCGCGATGGGAAGGAAGTGAGTTTGACAAAACAGGGCTGGAAGAAGATTATCGAGATGACTTTTTTGCTCCTTTTGTCAAAAATAGTCCCTTGCAATTAGGCTGTAGTTTGGTTGAAACGCATACACTCAAAATCAATGAAACGGTTTTATTGATAGGGAGCATAGACCATATTTATGTGGAGGAAAAAGGTCTTCGGATGGATGGTTCTCTGGATTTGAATGTATTAGAAACCGTGACCGTAACAGGGCTGGATGAATACCATGTGGGTAAAAAGCTTGCAAGACTTAGCTACGCAAAGCCTGAGAAAGAGGTAGGTGAGATTTAGGCTATTGCCCTGAATTCAGAATTTTTCTTATTGTTTCATAGAAAGCATTTGAAGTTTTTTTGTAATTAGGGTATTCTGCTTCATCAGATCCAACAAAGATTATTTTGAATTTACTTGAACTTACTGACTACGGACTCTATTGTCCTCCTGCGGATATTTTTATTGACCCCTGGCGATCTGTGGACAAGGCAGTGATTACCCATGCCCATTCTGACCATGCTCGATGGGGAATGAAAAATTATTTAGCACATCATCATTCTGCTGAAGTAATGAAGCTAAGGTTAGGGTCTGAAATTAATCTCGAGACGATTGATTATGGAGAAGTGAAAATGGTAAATGGAGTTAAAATCTCACTTCATCCAGCTGGACATATTCCAGGCTCATCCCAGGTCAGACTGGAATACAAAGGGCGAATAGCTGTGGTTAGCGGAGACTATAAAGTAGAAGATGACGGGCTTAGCGTTCCTTTTGAGCCAATAAAATGTCATGAATTCGTCTCTGAATGCACCTTTGGTTTGCCGATCTACAAATGGGAACCTCAGGAGGAGATCTTCAATCAAATCAATTCTTGGTGGAGAGATAATGCTTCGGAAGGTCGGAATTCTGTTCTTTTCGCCTATTCATTAGGTAAAGCTCAGCGAATCTTAAAACACCTAGATTTTTCAATCGGAAAAGTATTCACTCATGGAGCCGTGTGGAATACTAATCAAGCTTTACTGACTAGTGGTATTGCTATGCCTGATGTTCCAAAGGTTACACAAGATATTCCCAAGTCTGAATTCAAAGGAAGTCTGATAATTGCTCCGCCTTCTGCGATGGGAACTCCCTGGATGAGGAAATTTTCACCCTACCGAACCGGGATCTGTTCAGGTTGGATGGCAATCCGGGGAACGCGAAGGAGAAGAGCTGCAGACAGAGGTTTTGTATTGTCCGATCATGCCGATTGGGAAGGTTTGATCAGCGCTATTGAAGCAACTGAAGCTGAAAAGGTCTATTTGACTCATGGGAGTACGGCTGCTTTTGGGAAATTCCTCCAAGAAGAAAAAGGGATTAATGCAGTTGAACTTCAAACACTTTTTGGAGAGGAAGAAGTTGAATAGGGAGTTGAGTCAGCATTAAAAAATTGGAAGATTGTAAAATTGACTTCCTACCAATATCTTGAGCATAGAATCATACTTTCCCCTCATGTCCAAGTTTTTGATTTCCTTCTTCCTAAACATTCTTTTCATTTCCTGTCAAAATCATCCTTCAAATAATTTTGATAATTACATAAATACTGTCGCCGGCCCCATTTCTATTGACTCCATGGGCTTGACCTTAATTCACGAGCATATGCTAGTGGACTTTATCGGGGCCGACTCAATCAGTCCTGATGGATGGAATCGAGATTCTGTCGAAATGAAAGTGCTCCCGTTTCTTTTGGAGGTAAAGCAATATGGTGTCAAAAGCATCCTTGATTGTACGCCTAGCTATTTGGCCAAAGATCCTTTGTTGCTCAAATCTCTTAGCGAAAAATCTGGAATCCAAATCTTGACCAATACTGGATTTTATGGTGCAGTGGGAGGGAAGTATTTGCCGGATTTTGTACAAACAGAAACTGCACAACAATTGGCAGATCGATGGATAGCTGAATTTGAAAACGGAATTGAAGGGACTGGCATTAAACCAGGATTTATTAAAATTTCGGTGAATGAAGCCGATACCCTTTCGCTCATTGATCAAAAGCTCGTCAAAGCAGCAGGGATTACCCATCAAAAAACAGGGCTGACGATTGCTTCGCATACTGGAACCTGGAAGACTGCGATGCAGGAAGTTAGGATTCTTCAGGAAATGGGCGTAAACCCATCCGAATTTGTGTGGGTTCATGCCCAAAATGAACCGGATTTTGAAAATTATAAAGTTGCAGCAGAAATGGGTGTTTGGATAAGCTTGGATGGAATAGGCTGGGCGATAGATCCCTATGTGGACCGCTTGGTTTTCGCCAAGGAAAATGGAATACTTGGAAATGTATTGATTTCCCATGACGCAGGATGGTATGACCCTGCTAAAGTGGGTGGAGGAGATTTCCAGCCCTTTACCAATATTTTTGAAAAGCTGATTCCAACTCTTAATGAAAGAGGTTTTTCAAAGGAGGATTGGGGTTTATTGTTAAATGAAAACCCTAAATCAGCTTTTTCTTCTCTTTAAATCTTTGGTTTTCAGAATGTTTCAATTTTCTAATTTTTGAATTTTTCAATCTTATACCAAATTTCTGTTGCCGACCTTTAACAAACGGGAAGCCATGCTTACCTTTGCGCATGGCAGAACAAATTTTGATCCTCGATTTTGGCTCTCAATACACCCAACTCATCGCCCGAAGAGTAAGAGAGCTTAACGTTTACTGTGAAATTCACCCCTTCAATAAAGTGCCCGAAATCACCTCTGATATTAAGGGAGTGATTCTTTCTGGCTCTCCTTGTAGTGTTCGTGATGAAGGAGCACCTGACTTGGATTTGGATAGTTTGAGGGGGAAGCTCCCTGTTTTGGGGGTATGTTACGGTTCCCAATTGTTGGCGCATAAGTATGGGGGAGAAGTCTTGCCTTCCACGATTCGGGAATATGGTCGGGCAAACTTGGATCATATTGATTTGCATCATGATTTGTTGAAAGAAATGACCCATGGATCCCAAGTTTGGATGTCTCATGGGGATACCATCAAAAAGCTTCCTGAAGGTTTTGAGGTGATCGCTAGTACACCATCTGTTGAGGTTGCAGCATTCAAAGTAGAGGGAGAAAAAACATATGGCATTCAGTTTCACCCAGAAGTGACCCATTCTTTAGAAGGGAAAAATCTTCTTAGAAACTTCGTGGTAGGTATTTGTGGATGCCAGCAGGACTGGACTTCAGATACCTTTATCGATGCAACAGTTGCTGAATTAAAAGAAAAGATTGGAACGGATAAGGTAGTAATGGGACTTTCTGGAGGAGTGGACTCTTCTGTGGCCGCTACCTTGATTCACCGTGCAATCGGCGATCAGTTGACCTGTGTGTTTGTAGACAATGGATTGCTTCGCAAAAATGAGTTTGAAGAAGTTTTGGATTCTTACAAACACATGGGCTTGAATGTGATTGGAGTGGATACTAAGCAGCGGTTTTATGATGCATTGGCGGGATTGACTGATCCTGAGGCAAAGCGAAAGGCTATTGGGCGTGTATTTATCGAGGTATTTGACGATGAAGCTCATAAAATCGAAGGAGTAAAGTGGCTTGGACAAGGAACCATTTATCCAGACGTGATCGAGTCAGTTTCTGTTAAAGGACCTTCTGCTACCATTAAGTCTCACCACAACGTAGGTGGCTTACCGGATTTTATGAAATTATCCGTTGTTGAGCCGCTTAATACCCTTTTTAAAGATGAGGTTCGGGAAGTAGGACGTGCCCTGGAAATTCCAGAAAGTATAATTGGAAGACATCCTTTCCCAGGCCCAGGTTTAGCTATTCGAATATTGGGAGATATTACTGAGGAAAAAGTGAAGACACTTCAGGAAGTAGATCATATCTTTATTCAGGGCCTGAAAAACCACGGTTTATATGATCAAGTTTGGCAGGCAGGAGCTATTTTGCTACCTATCCAATCAGTAGGAGTGATGGGAGATGAGCGAACTTACGAGCGGGTAGTCGCCTTACGTGCGGTAGGTTCAGTCGACGGTATGACTGCCGATTGGATCCATTTACCTTATGAATTCCTAGGGAAAATGTCCAATGAGATCATTAACCGAGTCAAGGGTGTAAATAGAGTGGTTTATGATATTTCGTCCAAACCGCCAGCAACTATTGAATGGGAATAAAATCTCAATACTTGTTAAAACCCGAGCCTACTGGTTCGGGTTTTGTTTTTGTTCATGCAGACCAAACTTTGGGTTTGGAAATAATGGGTTAAATTTGCTTGTCAAGCTAAATAGTCACTGAATCAATGCGGAAATCTATATTCTTTTTCCCTCTTTTTTTTCTAATCTCTTTTGCTTTTGCACAGTCAATTCCTGCTGGCTATCAAGCAGCAAAAACTAATCTTCAAAATGGAAATTATTGGGAAGCTATGAATGCTTTCCGTGAGTTTACTGATGAAGAAAAATATGGGAATTTGGCATTATATGCGACCTTCCATGCCGGAGAAGCTGCCTTTAAAGCCAATCAAGCGCAAGCAGCTATTGATTATTTAAAGCCTTTGTCACAAAGAAGCTGGTTGCATCAAAGTGAAGCTAAATTAGTATTGGCAGAAAGCTATTTTTTGAATAAGAATTCCTTAGGGGCATTGGAAGTGCTTTCTAATCTAGATTTAGAAAGTGAAAAATTCCAGAACCAGGGTGCTAATATGGCTTATAATTATTTGATAAAAGAAAGTCCTGATTTTTTGATTAGTAATCTGAAGGATTATCAAGATCGCTCCTACTATACAGCTGCATTGAGTGCTGTCCTAAAGCAAAAAAATGTGCTTTCTTCAGATGAGAAATCGCTGTTTTATGAGCTCCAGGGACAAAATCAAGATTGGACTTCTTCTGGGTCCAATAACGGAGTAATTGATTTAGTAGTGATTTTACCCTTTTCTACAGGAAGTCAGCCTATAGATCCCAAAGGCTTTGTTTATGAGCTTTTTCAAGGAATCCAATTAGCAGTAAATCAATTAGAGAATGAAGGGGTACGTGTGAGCCTGAGTACTTTTGATTCCAAACGCTCAATTGAAACATTGCGATCCATCTTATCCGAAGAAAAGGTGAAAAATGCAGATGTAATTATGGGTCCAATCTATCCGGAGGAGACGGATTTGGTAAGTGCTTTTGCAGATGCTGCTAAAATCCCGTTTATCCATCCCTTATCCAATTTGGGAGATCGATTTGAAGGTAGTTCTTACAGTTATTTATTCCGTCCATCTTCCAAACATATTGCAGAGGGAATCGCGAAGACTATTGGGAGTTTACCAACAGGGAATCGAATTGCTATTGCATTTGGTGGAAGTTCCAGAGATCAAAAAGTTGCAGGATTCCTTCGGGAGAAATTGGAGAGAAGTGGAGCTGATTTGATTAATTATCAGGAAATATCTCCAAGAAATGCGGCTTCTTTTCTGACAGAGTTGGGCATTCGTCCTACTTTGGATAGCGTGGAGGTATTAGTTGATCAAGTGGTCGTTCTTTCGGATGACCCGAATATTGCAGACCCTATTTTGTCTTTGGTAGAATCTGTTACCACAGAAGTTCCCATTTTTGTGATGGATTCTTGGTTAACCTTCAACTTTGCGAATTATGAGATGCTTCCGTATGATAATTTTTATTTCATCTCTAATAATACTCCCAATTTTGAATCTGAATCCATGGTTCAATTGAAAGATAGGTTTTACCAAGAGTATTCACTTTTTCCAAGTTCCAATTCCGTTCTAGGGTATGAAATGGTGTATTGGCTAGCGACACACTTCCGGCCTGATTCAGAGACTGATTTTCGAACTAGCTTGGATCAACAAGTGTTTCAACCAGGTAAATTAACTTGGGGATTTAATTTCCAGAATACGAATTCTAATCGATATGTTCCTGTCTTCAAATTTGAGTCAGGAGAATTGAAACCGATAATTAATCAATGAATATTTCTGAAAGCAAGCGGCTTTTTGCCCATGCTCAACAATTTATTCCCGGAGGAGTAAACTCTCCTGTTCGGGCTTTTCGTGCTGTAGGTGGAGATCCTATCTTCATAAAAAGAGCAGATGGTGCATTTCTGTTTGACGAAGACGGAAACGCCTATATTGAGTTAATTAACAGCTGGGGACCGATGATTTTGGGGCATAACCACCCCGAAATTCGGGAAGCTGTCATTCAGGCGATGCATGAAGGAACATCCTTTGGTGCACCAACTTCTAGAGAAGTAGAAATCGCCGAATTGATTACCCAGATGGTTCCTTCTGTGGAGAAAGTTCGGATGGTAAACTCTGGTACCGAAGCGACCATGTCTGCTATTCGGGTGGCAAGAGGCTATACCGGAAAGGATAAAATTATCAAAATGGTAGGTCATTACCATGGTCATGGAGACTCCTTCCTCATTGCGGCAGGTTCAGGAGCAGTAACGATGGGGCATCCTGATTCTCCCGGTGTAACTCAAGGGACGGCTAAAGACACTTTGTTAGCTCCCTACAATAATTTAGAAGCAATTGAAGAGCTTGTTCGCCTTAACAAGAACGAAATCGCGGCATTGATTTTAGAACCTGTTCCTGGTAATATGGGATTAGTAGTTCCTATGCCTGGTTATCTAGAGGGCTTACGAGAAATCTGTACCAGAGAATGCATTGTATTGATTTTTGACGAGGTGATGACAGGTTTTCGTTTGGCCCCAGGAGGTGCGCAAGAGTTATTTGGAGTTACTCCGGATATGACCACTTTGGGAAAGATTATAGGTGGCGGTATGCCAGTTGGAGCCTATGGTGGTAAAAAGGAAATTATGGACTTTGTTTCTCCTGCGGGACCGGTTTATCAAGCTGGAACTTTGTCAGGGAATCCGATCGCTATGGCAGCTGGATTGACAATGCTTCGACATTTAAAAACACAGCCTGAGATCTACGGAGTATTACTTCAAATTGGAAAAAAGATTGCTGAAGGAATTCAAAAGATAAATCTAGAATTAGGATTTGATTACACGGTTAATCATCTCGGAAGCATGTATTCCTTGTTTTTTACCTCCGAACCCGTGATTGATTTTGACTCTGCCAAAACATCTAATACGGAGTTATTTGGAAAGTATTTTCAAGCAATGCTTCATCGAGGGGTTTATTTGGCGCCATCTCAGTTTGAAAGTTTGTTTTTATCTACAGCGCTATCAGATGATTTGATTGACCGAATATTAGAGGTCCATCGGGAAAGTATGATTGAGATTCACAAATAAAAATTTTAGAGATTATGAGTTTAAAAGTATACGGAATTAAGAATTGCAATACGATGAAAAAGACTTTTGACTTTTTGGAGTCAAGGGGTATTTCTTATGATTTTATCGATTATAAAAAGCAAAAGCCCACAAGTGGATTATTGCAAGAATTTATTGAAAAAGCAGGCTTGGAGGCTGTGATAAATAAAAAGGGAATGACTTACAGGAAAATGGATGAAAGTCAGCGAAAGGCACTTGAAAAGCCAGATACTGCGATTTCTATTTTAATTGAAAATTCCAGCATGATCAAACGACCTATTATTGTCTATCCAAATGGAGTTTTGACTTTAGGGTTTGATGAACAAGAAATTTCATCAAATCTGTAAAAGAAAAAAGCAGGGCTGAAACCCTGCTTTCCTTTTTAAAACTCAAAGTATTTAGGAAGATTTTTCAAAATATCCTCTGTCATGGAATCAAGGTCATGGCTTGGTTTCCAACCCCAGTGTTCCCTTGCAAAATGATCATCAATGCTGTCAGGCCATCCATCCGCTATTGCCTGTCTAAAGTCAGGTTGATATTCAATTTCAAAATTGGGATGATACTTTAAGATGCTTTCATAAATCTCTTTAGGGGTAAAGCTCATTCCAGCTAAATTATAGCTTGAGCGAATCTTCACGTTTTCCTTTGGAGATTCCATCAAATCGATGGTAGCCTTAATCGCATCAGGCATATACATCATTGGAAGCATGGTGTCTTCCTTTAAAAAGCAGGAAAATTTTTCGCCTTTTAAAGCTTTGTGGTAAATATCTACTGCATAATCAGTTGTGCCACCTCCCGGTAAAGATTTATACCCAATCAAGCCCGGGTATCGGAGACTTCGAACATCCACTCCATATTTCTCAAAATAATACTCACACCAACGTTCTCCGGCTTGTTTGGAGATGCCGTATACTGTGTTAGGTTCCTTAACGCAGTATTGAGGGGTATTGATTGCAGGTGTGTTGGGGCCAAAAACTGCAATGGAAGAAGGCCAATAGACCTTGTTGAGTTTGAATTCTTTTGCTAATTCTAAGATGAATAGCAGTGAGTTCATATTCAATTGCCAAGCAAACAGTGGTCGTTTCTCTCCCGTTGCAGAAAGCACTGCTGCCAAATGGTAAATTTGAGTCACCTTTTCGTTCTGAACCAGGCTTTTTACGGCTTCCTGATCCATTACATCCAACACTTGGAATTTGCAGAAATCAAATTTTTCTTTTGCGTTTGGATTTAAATCCGTCGCGATGACTTGTTCTCCAGAATAAACGTCTGTTAGTGCCTTCGTTAGTTCAGAACCGAGTTGTCCAGCTGCTCCTATGACAAGAATTTTTTCCATTTGTTGCGTTCTATCAAAAGCCATCTGATGGTGCATGGCTTTTTGTTTATATTTGGGTTTACCAGCGCAAAAGTAATAAAATTCAAACCTCTTGCAGGTTTTTTTGATCAATGGAAAAAGGCAAATAAGAATAAATTAAATCAAGTTTATCAAATCATGTACGAACAGATCAAACCCAAATTTGAAAAAGAGATTGCTGAAATCAAGGAAGCAGGACTATTTAAAAACGAGCGGATAATTACTTCTCCTCAAGCCGCTGAAATCACCATTGAAGGAGGTAAAAAGGTTTTAAATTTTTGTGCCAATAATTATCTGGGACTTTCGTCCCATCCAAAAGTGATTGATGCTGCCAAAAAGAGCATTGATTCGCATGGGTTTGGTATGTCTTCCGTCCGATTCATTTGTGGAACTCAGGATATTCATAAGGAATTAGAGAAGAAGATTTCTGAATTTCTAGGAACAGAGGACACCATTCTATATGCAGCAGCTTTTGATGCCAATGGAGGCGTATTTGAGCCTTTATTAGGACCGGAAGATGCAATCATTTCAGATGCTTTGAATCATGCCTCTATTATTGATGGAGTTCGCCTTTGTAAAGCCATGCGGTATCGGTATGAGCATAACGATATGGCAGATTTGGAAGCGAAACTTAAAGAAGCAAATGAGGCTGGTGCGAAGCAAAAAATAATTGTTACCGATGGTGTTTTCTCCATGGATGGGACCATCGCGCAATTGGATAAAATCGTTGAGCTAGCAGAAAAATATGAGGCAATGGTAATGTCTGATGAATGCCATTCCACCGGATTTATGGGTAAAACTGGAAGAGGAGTCCATGAATTTCGGGGTGTGATGGGGAAAATCGATATTATCACCGGTACACTGGGAAAAGCTCTTGGGGGGGCATCAGGCGGTTTTACTTCGGGAAGAAAGGAAATTGTCGAACTGCTCCGTCAACGGTCTAGACCTTATCTTTTCTCCAATACCTTAGCACCATCCATCACAGGAGCTTCAATAGCCGTATTTGATTTGCTTTCAGAAACAACAGAGCTTCGGGATAAATTAGAGGACAATACGAAATATTTTCGGGCGAAAATGGAAGCTGCAGGCTTTGATATAAAGCCAGGGGAGCATCCGATTGTACCGATCATGTTGTACGATGCAGTTTTATCCCAGAAAATGGCTGAAAAACTCCTTGAAAAAGGAATTTATGTGATCGGATTCTACTATCCCGTGGTTCCTAAAGGTCAAGCTAGAATTCGGGTGCAGATTTCTGCGGGTCATGAAAAACATCACTTGGATCAAGCGATCCAAGCATTTATAGAAGTAGGGAAGGAGTTGGGAGTAATTTCCTAATATTCATTATCATTTAAAAAGCCCGGTTTTGTAAATAAATCGGGCTTTTTTGTTCAGGTATATTAGGGGAGACAATAGATTAGGATTTACTAGTCATCGCCATTTTTCGCTTTTTCATCATTTCGTACTCCTCCAGATCCTCAAATTGACTATCCACATCCAAATTGTTGAGGTAATCATTGAGCATTTCTCGAACTTCCTGAAAGGACATATTGTGAAGGACCTTTCCATTTTTCGCCATAGAAATTTGTCCGGTTTCCTCCGAAATAATGAGAATAATTGCATCAGTTGCTTCAGACATTCCGATACCTGCTCTGTGGCGCAAGCCAAATTGGGCTGGAACCTCTCGTTCTGTCACAGGCAGAATACAACGGGCAGCTTTAATTTTTCCATTATGGATGATCACGGCTCCATCATGTAGAGGACTGTATTTATTGAAAATGGAAATGAGTAGTCGCTTTGATAGTTCTGCGTCCAAAATATCCCCGCTCTCTGCATAAAATTTTAATTCCGTACTTTTTGAAATAACCATTAAAGCACCTGTATTACTACCTGCTAGGGTTTTTGACGCTTCAATGATAGGGTTGATATTAAAAGAAGCATTCTCTTTTTTTCTCCAAAAGAACAATAAGTCTTTCCAAATATTGTCTCGGGAAAGGAGGGAGGATCTCCCAATTAACAGAAGGAATTTACGAATCTCTGGAGCAAAGATGATAATCGCAGCCAAGACACCGACTCCCATGAATTGTCCTAGGATCGAGGAAAGCAATTCCATCTGGAGAGCCCGAACCAATAGGTAGACCAAGTAAATGGATAGGAAGCCTAGGAAAATTTTGATGGCTACGCTTCCTTTTAGAAGCTTGTATACTTGATATAATAGAAAGGAAACCAACGCAATATCGATCATATTCACGATGGACACATCGAGGAATCCTATTTTAAAAAGCAGTATCAAGCGTAAAGTTGTTTAAATAGTTTTCTGGTTTCGTTTGCTTCTTTAACGTCATGCACCCTTAGGATGTTGGCACCTTTCGATAGGGCAAACATATGAAGGGCAGTAGTTCCATTTAATGATTCTTCCGGGGAAGAACCCAGTAGTTTGTAGATCATCGATTTCCTTGAAAGGCCAACCAAAATCGGATGACTCAATGTTTTGAAAATCTCAAGATTTCTGAGGATTTGGTAGTTCTGCTCTAAAGATTTTGCAAAACCAAACCCCGGATCAATAATTACATCTTTGATGCCAAACTCTTTTATAATATGCAGTTTTTTCGCGAAATAGTTCAAGATTTCAGGTAAAAGTTTACCATAGTCCGTTTTCTCCTGCATATTCTGTGGCGTACCCTTCATATGCATCAAAAAGTAGGGTACGTTTAGTTTGCCGACAACTTCGTACATCTTCTCATCAAGTGAACCTCCTGAAATATCATTGATTAAGTGAGCACCTGCCTCAATTGACTCCTTTGCTACTTGCGAACGAAATGTGTCGACGGATATTAAAATCTCAGGAAATTGTTCGGATATCCATTGGATGGGCTTAATTATTCGGTCCAATTCTTCCTCAAGGCTAATATGCTCAGCACCTGGTCTGCTACTATAGCCACCCAAATCCAAGATATCTGCTCCCTCCAAAATCATGGATTCCGCTTTTTTAAGGATTTCGTCTCGGGTGGGCTTCACCCTACTGCCTGCAAAAAAGGAGTCAGGTGTTAGGTTTAATATCCCTATGATTTGAGGTTCATCCCAGATGACAAGCCGTCCCTTGATTTGAAGTGTATATTTTTGAGGAAATAATTTATCTTCGACGATAGAAGTTGGATCTGAGAAAAGTATCATTTAAATAAAATCCATTGGAAACCAAAACCAGCAACGAATATAAGCAAGTAATCGACCGTTGTAAAGAACTCTTTCAGAAGAAAACCATCGATTACGGGACTTCTTGGAGGATTATGAGATTATCTTCCATTACAGACCAGATTTTTATCAAAGCACAGCGAATTCGATCAGTTCAGGAAAAAGGAAATCAAAAAATCAGTGATCCTTTGGAGGATGATTTTGTGGGAATTATCAATTACTCCCTGATTGCGCTCATTCAAATTTCCTTAAAAGATGAGGATCGAATGGAGATTCCATTTGAAGACTTGGAGCCAATTTATGATGAATGGGTTGCCCGAACAAAAGGTCTATTGGAGGATAAGAATCATGATTATGGTGAGGCTTGGCGCGATATGCGAGTAAGCTCCATGACGGATATCATTTTGATGAAGTTATTCAGGCTAAAGCAAATTGAGGATAATCAAGGGAAAACATTGGTTTCAGAAGGCATAGAGGCCAATTATCAGGATATGATTAATTATGCGGTTTTTTGTCTCATTAAATTAGGCTATCATCATGCTAAATAAAGTGATTCTTTGGGTGCTTCGCTTATTGGTTGGAGGCCTTTTTATTTTTTCAGGATTAATTAAAGTCAATGACCCAGTTGGTACCGCAATTAAACTGGAGGAGTATTTCGATGTTTTTTCGAATGATATCGCAGGGTTTTTCTATTACCTAAAACCCTTGGCTTTATATCTAGCTGTATTCCTGGTTGTACTGGAAGTCGTTTTAGGAGTGATGCTCATTTTAGGAGTTCGGAGCAAGTTCACTGTTTGGTCATTGACGGCTATGATTATCTTCTTTACCTTTCTGACTTTTTTCTCAGCTTACTTCAATAAAGTGACTGATTGTGGTTGCTTTGGGGATGCGATTAAGTTGACTCCTTGGGAATCATTTTATAAAGATGTGATCTTGATGATCATGATTTTTGGGATCTTGGCTCTTCAAAAATATTTACCGTCTAGTTCTTCATTACTGGCTAAGCGAGTTGTTGTAGGGGTTGGAATTCTATGTTTTGTTCTTGGTTTAACAGCGATCCGCAATTTGCCTTTTATTGATTTTCGAGCGTATAAAGTAGGAGTCAATATTCCAACAAATATGCAACCGTCAGCCCCTTTACAATATTCGTATGTCATGAAAAAAGATGGGGCAATGGTTACTCTAGATAGTTATCCAACAGAGGAAGGGTATGAGTTTGTTGAAATGAATCTAAAAAATCCGGATGCGCTTCCTAAGATTTCAGATTTTTCAGCATGGAATGAATCTGGAGATCAAACGGAATTTGTATTTGCAGGTAATAAAGTCTTGATCTTGAGCCCAAGCATGGCCAAATTCAACGATAAAAACTTGGAGTCAATTCATTCCTTGGTCAAATCGATGGAAAATGCCCCGGTAGATGTGGTTTTGATGGCTGCCGCTCCTCAGGAAGAGATTGATTCGTTTATATCCTCTAACAACTGGAGTATTGTTGGGCTGCAGGCTGATGCAACTGTGGTCAAAACCATGATTCGCTCCAATCCTGGAATCATGATCGTAAAAGATGGGACAGTGCTGGCTAAATACCACCATAACAACACTCCCAATGCGAGCGAGGTATTAGATTTGTTTATTCAATGAGTAAGCTAAAGGTTGTATTGATTGGATTACCGGGATCTGGAAAGAGTACATTTGGTCGAGTATTGGCAAAGGAGCTCCAGGTTGATTTTTTGGATTTGGATCAATTAATTGAAGAAAA
This sequence comes from Algoriphagus sp., assembly GCF_013373065.1. GTDB lineage: Bacteria > Bacteroidota > Bacteroidia > Cytophagales > Cyclobacteriaceae > Algoriphagus. The sequence goes on along the minus strand of NZ_JABXIN010000006.1, from coordinate 74,528 downwards.
AAGAGGGCAAACGATTTCCTCTATTTTTGAAAAGTATGGGGAAGGAAAGTTTCGAGAGTGGGAGACGGATTCTTTAAATGAAGTTTTGGCTTCCGATCGGGCTTTTGTTTTAGCCTCTGGAGGTGGGTGTCCATGCTTTAACGATAATATGGCTCTGATAAATCAGCACGCGATTTCCGTCTATTTGGATGTTCCTTTAGAAGAAGTGTCCAATCGCCTTTTTCATTCCAAAGCCTCTGTTCGTCCTATGTTTGAAGGCATGGATGCAGGAGTAATTACTCTAAAACTTAAAGACCTGATCGCTCAAAGAAGTCCTTTTTATGAGGAGTCAAAAATAAAACTCAGCGGTACTGATTTTTCCGCTGAGTATTTTATGTCAGAGTTGATACATCAATTAAAAACTCAGCCCAAGAGTTAATACCCCGCTAATAATGCTGTTTTCGATTTCGGTTATTGGGCCAATATTGTTATCAATTTGATCCAGAACTTGATAGGATCGATAGAGTGAATTGTATTTTTGATTAACTAAGGCAAAATCAATATTGAAATTTTTAACTCTTACGCCCAGGCCACCACTTATTTGACTTGTACTTCTATCAAAGGAAGTATCCGAAAATGGGTCCCCAAAATAGGCATAACCTCCTCGTACATAGAAGTTATTGATTCTTCCTTCTGCTCCAAAGCGATAGTTAATAGTGCTTGTGTATAAACTTTGGATTGCTTGGTTATCTGGACCTTCGTTAAATGTTCCTGAATTAATTCTCGCAGCACTATAATCAACCCAGTCCACATCTGCTGAAATAAAGCCGTTTTTTCCTAGAAAAACGGTTCCGCCAGCACCAAGTTTTAAGGGAGTGTTTAAACTAAAATTATTGACGAAAAGGTCTGAGAAAGCTTGTTCGCTCCCTAAGGTTACATCCTCCGGTTCGTAGTAATAATTATTATATTCAGCACGGATGCTTGATTCGTATTCCTCACTAAGGGAATGCCAAGTAGGGGATTGGAAATTGAAGCCAATATTGACGTAATCAATCGGCTTGTAAATCAAACCGATATTCAGATTTAAACCAGTTCCATTTATAAAAAGGCTTTCTCGAAGAGATGAAGTGAACAGTGGTTCATCAATGAACTCTTCATTATAAACTTTTTGTGAAAAGTAGCTGAGTGAGCGAATTCCAAGTGATCCTCCCACAAATATTTTGTGATAGAAATTAGCTCCATAGCTAAAGGTAATTTGATTTGAGGATCCTTCTTGAATTACATTTTCATCCTGGAAAGGAAAACCTAAAATAAATGAGTCATAAGTATCAGGGTTCGGAATAGGGTTTCCGTTTTCATCAAAAGCTATCGGATTGATAAGGTAGGTCTGGTATGCGAGGCCTGTAATGCCGAAAGATTCAATCCGGCTTTCCGGAACACCAAATGAATCCTGTATGTAGAAATCCAAAATGGAGGTTTCTCCAATTAAATCAGAGAAGTATCCAAATTCTGTATTGAAGTTTGCAATCCGTTGAATACTTATTCCCCAAGAACCACCTTTGAAGGCTCCGCGCTCCATGATACCTTTTGGACTCGCAAAAACAACAGAAAGGTTGGGGACAGAAAAATTACTTGTATTGTAATTGGCACTTTGTCCTAAAAACCGGGTTTGGACACCCCAGTCGCTATAACCTAGACTTATGGATGCTTCTGACTTTCTAAAGAAACCCAACCCTGCAGGGTTCCCTGCAATATTTGAAACATCGCCTCCTAGCGACCATTGCGTCCCACCAAGAGCCATTACCCGCGCCGATCCAGCTGGAAAATTTTGACTAAATCGAAGGGCATCTTCAAAATAACCACTTTGAGCAAAAGTAAAATTTGCTACTAAGAAGAGAACACCAGCAAATAAATACCTCATATTGATTTCAATTGTGCAAGTATGAAAACGAGAATAGGGACTAGAAAGATGTTTTATTCAAAAAAAAAGGGGAATTAATTTCCCCTACCTCCTCTAGATCCTGATGATGAGGAACCGCTACTTCTGGAGACTCCACCTCCGCCTCCAGAAGAACGCATGATACCACCTCCTGAAGAGCTTCTACTAGGCATGCTCATTTGGGGAGAGGAACTTCTGCTTGGAGAGTAAGTTCTTGTATTAGACCCTCCGTTATAATTGTAGCTTCTACCTGGTGTTGAACTTCTGTTATAGCTTGGAGAAGTTCTATTTGAATAAGATGGACTGGCTGATCTTGGGCTATACCCATTCGCTGCTCCTCGGGATTGTGAATAGGTCCTTGTATTCATAGTTCCTCTTGAAGGTCTGGCAGAAGGCATAGCACTTCTATTGCTGTTAAAAGAAGATCTGTCCATTGCAGCAGAACCTGTATTTCTATTAGTTATGGAGTTACCCAATCTACTAGATCTGCCAGAATTGTAATAATCTGACTGGCTTGAGCTGAAATCCCGAGCAGTTTGTCTAGAGCGATCAGACGATACTAAACTTCTGTTGTTTACAGCACTATTTCTGGCTTGAGACCTGGATGTGTTTGGTAAAATTGCAGAGGCACGATCACTAGAAACTCCAGCAAGGGTAGCTCCTCTTGAAGGTCGTGCACCTCTCACGATTCGTCTGTCACCATATTCTCCGCCTGGAAGTACATAAATTGGTCTCCCTGCGTAAATTGGCATACCCCAACCCGGGTAGCCCCAACCATATCCTGGACCCCAGAAAGGATCATAAAATCCTCCCCAACCAAGTCTTGGTCCCCAGTATGGATTGTAAAATCCTCCATAACCCCAACCTAATCCAAATCCGATATTTACAGAAATGCCTGGTCTATAACCCCATGATGGTCCAAAGCCCCAGTAAGGATTATAAAAACCTGGAATCCAAGGATTAAAACCAGTACCCATCATAAAGCCCATGCTGAAGGATAGTCCAGAATTGAATCCAGAATTAAAGGAAGAATTATCATTGACACGATAATTATCATATGCATTGATATTGCCTTGGCTTGTATTTAGTTCTGCATTGTCGTCAAAATAAACAACCTCATCCCCAGACTCAGTATTTTCTGCCGAATATCTTGCCAAGTACTCTGGATTTACATTTCTGCTACTGAAACTTTCATCCGAAATAGCATCCAAATTGGCTATCTCATCAAAAGTTTCCGGATTATTGTTTGGGACTGCATAGGTGTCCGCAATTCTGGCATCAGATGCCATGAAATATAAATTGTCGGTATTGTTGGTACTGGCTACCTGCGTTGTTGAGCAAGAGCTTAGTGCAATTGACCCAATAACAACAGATGAAATGATAATTTGAATTTTCTTCATGGTTGAAGTTGTTTGTTATCCTTATATACGAGCTCAAGGCTGAAGGGTTATTTTTTTGACTTATATTTGCCTCGCTCAATTTAGCAAAATTATTCACAAAATATTTCGAAATCAACTGGCATGAGTAAAGGACTACCAAAGCGAAGTGAAGATTACTCTTTATGGTATAATGAATTGGTAAAAAGGGCTGATTTAGCCGAGAATTCAGCCGTTCGTGGCTGTATGGTAATAAAGCCCTATGGATACTCCATTTGGGAAAAAATGCAGGCTGAGTTGGACCGGATGTTCAAAGAAACCGGTCATACAAATGCTTATTTTCCATTATTTATCCCAAAGTCATTTTTGAGCAAGGAAGCTTCTCATGTCGAAGGCTTCGCCAAAGAATGCGCAGTAGTTACACATTACCGTTTGAAGAATGCAGATGATGGTTCTGGAGTAATCGTAGATCCTGAAGCTAAGTTGGAAGAGGAGTTGATCGTTCGCCCAACCTCTGAAACTGTTATTTGGAGTACCTATAAAAATTGGATTCAATCATACAGGGACTTACCGTTATTGGTCAATCAATGGGCGAATGTGGTTCGCTGGGAAATGCGTACCCGCCTATTTTTAAGAACAGCTGAATTTTTATGGCAAGAAGGTCATACAGCTCATGCAACAAGGGAAGAAGCCATTCAGGAAACGGAGCAAATGATGAATGTATATGCCCAGTTTGCAGAAGAATTCATGGCTTTACCTGTAGTTCGCGGGAGAAAAACCGCAAATGAACGTTTTGCAGGAGCTGAAGACACCTTGTGTATCGAAGCGATGATGCAGGATGGAAAAGCTTTACAGGCTGGGACCTCACATTTCCTCGGTCAAAATTTTGCAAAAGCCTTCGATGTTAAATTTGCAGCTAAAGATGGTAAGCTAGATTTTGTTTGGGGCACTTCTTGGGGAGTGAGTACCCGTTTGATGGGAGCCTTAATAATGGCTCATTCTGATGATAATGGGTTGGTGCTGCCTCCAAAACTGGCCCCTATTCAGGTTGTAATCGTTCCGATTTACCGAGGAGAAGAGGAACTAAATGCTATTAGTGCCAAAGCCAATGAATTTATCAAAGCGCTTAGACGAGTTGGTGTTTCTGTGAGGTTTGATGATCGCGATACTCATAAGCCAGGCTGGAAATTTGCGGAATATGAGCTTAAAGGTGTGCCACTTCGAATAGCAATTGGTCCAAGAGATCTCGAGAATGGAACCGTTGAAATTGCTAGACGTGACACGCTCAGCAAAGAAACTTTTGATCTAAGTACTCAACCTATCGAACAAAAGGTGTTGGATATGTTGGATGAAATACAATCAACAATCTATTCAAAAGCGTTTCAGTTCAGAGAAGAACATACCACAGAAGTGAATAGCTGGGAAGAATTTAAAGAAGTTCTTGAAAACAAAGGAGGCTTTATTTCTGCTCATTGGGATGGAACTGGCGAGACTGAAGAAAAAATCAAAGAATTAACCAAAGCAACTATTCGTTGTATTCCGATAAATCAAAAACTGGAAGAAGGAACCTGTGTTTTAACAGGGAAACCATCGAGCGGAAGAGTCCTATTCGCAAAAGCTTATTAAATCAATGCCCGGAAACTCCGGGCATTTTTGTTTTAAATTATTCCTTTTTCTTGAAGGAGTTTCATTCTTTATTGTATTTTAGGTTTTTAGTAAATCGTTCGAATATGTCAGTATTGATTCTTGCAAGTCTTCTAGGAATAGGTCTAGTCTTATTGCTGGCTGAAGTTATGTTTATTCCAGGAACTACCGTAGTTGGTGTTTTTGGACTTGCAATCAGTTTGGCAGGAATTGCGTATGCTTTCTTTACCTTTTCTTCAGAATTGGCATGGTGGATTACCTCTGGTGCTGTTGTATTGAATCTTGCAGCCATAATTTATGGTTTTCGATCAGGAGTATGGGAAAAATTCTCCCTAAAGTCTTCTCTTAAAGGAGGAACCTATGATGATAGGGTAGCAGGTCTTCAAGTTGGAATGATGGGGAAAGCTATTTCTGATATCAAACCTTATGGCAAGGCAATGTTTGAAGGTGGAATTTATGAAGTCAAGTCAGAATCTGGATTTATCCAAGTAGATTCTGAAGTGACGATAATGAGAATTGAAAATAATCGTGTTTTAGTAAAATAATTATGGATCCAAGTAGCTCAATGTTCATTTTGGTTGCGGCATTTGCCGGAATCGTACTTCTTTTTATCTTTTTGTATTTCGTTCCTGTAAACCTTTGGATTACTGCTCAATTTGCAAATGTTCGTGTTGGAATCGGCGAATTGATCGGGATGAGAATCCGAAAGGTTCCCCCAAGTGTAATTGTTAATTCCTTGATTACGGCCACAAAAGCAGGGCTTCAATTGACTACCAACGAATTGGAAACTCACTATTTGGCGGGAGGGAATGTTCCAAATGTAATTCGAGCATTAATTTCTGCCGATAAGGCAAATATTAATTTGTCTTTCAAACAAGCAACAGCCATTGATCTCGCGGGTAGAGATGTGTTTGAAGCGGTTCAGATCAGTGTAAACCCCAAAGTTATCAATACCCCAAGTGTGGCCGCGGTTGCTGCAGATGGGATTCAATTAATTGCAAAAGCAAGAGTTACGGTCCGTGCTAATATTGCTCAATTGGTAGGTGGTGCCGGAGAAGATACCATTTTAGCGCGTGTTGGTGAAGGTATTGTAACTTCTATTGGTTCTGCTGATACACATAAAAGTGTATTGGAAAACCCTGATAAAATCTCCAAATTGGTTTTACAGCGAGGATTGGATGCAGGAACTGCCTTTGAAATACTCTCTATTGATATTGCAGATATCGATGTGGGAACGAATATTGGAGCGAAACTTCAAATAGATCAAGCTTCTGCCGATTTGAAGGTTGCAGAAGCTAAGGCTGAAGAAAGACGAGCAATGGCAGTAGCATTGGAACAAGAAATGCGTGCTAAAACCGTAGAAATGCGTGCAAAGGTAATTGAGGCGGAAGCTGAAGTTCCATTGGCCTTGGCAGAGGCTTTCAGATCTGGTCAATTGGGTGTGATGGATTATTATCGTATGGAAAATATCAAATCAGACACCTCGATGCGCGAATCAATTGCTAATTCAGATACTGAAAATAAGGATTCAGGAAAAGGTAAATCAGACAAAAAATAAAAAAAGGGGCTTATTGCCCCTTTTTTTTCTTCTTTTTTTCCGGTTCTTCTTCTACCAATATAATGGGCTCATAGGGACTTTTTGCCAAAATCATATTCGTTGATTCATCATAAAGAATATCCTCAAAGGCAACAGGAAGTTTATTTTCTCCGGTATTTGAAAAAAGTCCAACCCGGTCATCAATTCTAGCTTGATACCAGTCATTTTCCAGCGGGGTTATTTGGTTAAAAAGTAATTCCATTTTCCATTGACCATCTCTAGTTAGCAGTCCAAGCTTTTGATCCTTTTTGGCAATAAAACTGCCATTTGAAAGTCTACAGATTTTTTCAAAACCTGCTTCCGTATCATATTCCCCTGAAGGGTTGATTAAATACACTTTGTTTGATTGCTGAGCTAAAGACCAGCCTCCATCCAAAACAGTGATTTCATCCCAAACTGGGGCGATGGATTCGCTACCTATTTGATCAATAAGACCTAATTTCCCATTTCTTCGAATAGTAGCTCTTCCATTTTCAAAAGGATAAACCTCTTCGAAATTTGCTTCAATTATCCAGTCTCCATTTGAGTTAATGAATCCCCAGTTTCCATTCATTGCACGCGCCGGAAATATATTTTTTGACCCATTTTTGATTTCTAGAATACTGTCAGTGGGAGTGACTAACCATCCATTTATTCCGAGCAAACCGAGTTTGTTGTCCCTGAATTTTACAGAATACAATTTCTCTCCCAATCGATTTACTTCCGTCATGCCAATAGCATCTAATAAAATGCCATCCTCTTTCATGACGCGTCGGAGTTTCCCGTGTATATATTCAAGCATCAAATCATCCTTAAAGGTGATCTGGTGGAAACTGTTGTATCGGACATTTGCTTTGATTGGATCCCCTTCGATCAAAAGGTATTGATCTTGATCAAAGCCATAATAGAAGTTTCCTTTTGTATGAACTAGGGTATCAATCACAGGGTCAAGGATGATTTTCCCTTCCATATTTACCAATCCAAAACCATGCTGATTCTTTACAAGTAAATAGTCCCCGTCATTGTCTTGGATTAAATCAAAAGCTTGGTGAGGAATAGGTGAAAGGGGTAAAAAATAGGATCCATTTCTCCGCGTAATAACTTGCCCTCTACTTCCTATAGTTGCAAAATCAAGTCTTCCTAAACTGCGAGTTGTTCCTTTTCCGCGGTCATAAACCCAATATTCATTCTCTTTTCGTGCGAGTAATAAATTAAAAAAGACCTCTATTTCATCATATATAGGTTCTAGAACCAGTTGTCCATATTCATGGTAAGCACCAATTCCGGTTTCGCTTTTCACCAAAATCCAAGGTGCGAGGTATTGATACACTTCATCCCCTTTTAAAGGGACAGATTTTTCATAATTAGCCTTTAAAAGAAAAAGGCCCTCATCTGTTTTGGCTATTCGTACGGCTTCACTTAAAAGGAGGATATCATTATAAATAAGTCGGTTTTTTAAATTCAATTCCGAATCATACACCTCCCAAGTTTGTCCAAATGCACCAAAGTGGACAAGGAATAAAGACAGGACTAATGTCCGGAGGAAGTATTCTTTTATACTCATGAAGTTGAACAGATTGGATACAAAAAGACCAAAGAAAAACTTTTTCTTTGGTCCATACATAAATTTAAGGCTCTTTATTTTTTTTCTGACTTAATAACTTCCAAGTTGAAAAGGTCTGATATAATTGAAATCATCTCCTCTGCTTCATCTCGCTTGCAGGCATTTTTTAATTGGATAACGGGGACCTTAAGCACTTTTTGCATCATGCTTTTGGTAAGTTTATCCATCACTGCATATTCTTCTTCACTCGCATTTTTCATGAATCGGGAAAGCTCTTCCAATCGAATTTGCTCTAGAGATTGCTTGAGCTTATTAATGGTAGGAGATACCATCATTTCCTTTTTCCAATCCTGAAAATCCCGGATCGCTTCTTGAATAATGTCTTCTACTTTAGGAATAGCTGCCAAACGCTGATCTAGGGCTTCCGATGCTTTGCTTCGGATGTTATCAACATTATAAAGGATGATTCCCGGAATATCTTCTACTGATGTTTCAATCGATCTTGGTACAGATAGATCTACCAACAACTTGTAGGACTGAATTTGATATTGACTAAGTAGACGCTTCGTCAAAAAAGGTTCAGCAACTTGAATAGAAGAGACAATTACGTCTGCTTCATCTATGGCCTGTTCAATGTCTTCAAAAGGAACAACTTCGAATCCCATTTCTTGGGCGATCGCCTCTGATTTAGAAAGAGTTCTATTTGAAATTTTCACCTTCGAATCGGGAAGATAGATCATGTTTTTGGCGACATCCTCTCCGATTTCACCTAGGCCTATCAGGAGAATTCTTGGTTGATAGGTATTAGCGGTGATACTTTCGATTAGTTCGATGGTCGCGTAGGAAAGTGAGGCAGCTCCATCCCTAAATGCAGTCTCTTGTACTACTCGCTTGTTGGTGAAGAAAATAGTATGCATCAACCGGTGCAAAAAAGGACCTGCCATATCCAAATCTACAGAGGTTTGGTAGGCTCTTTTTACCTGATTTGCAATTTGGATATCACCGACAACTTGAGCCTCTAAACCGACAGAAACTCTAAACAAGTGTTCAATGGCTTCAGAATCCTTTTCAAAAAGTTCAAAATAATCCAAGTAATCGGAAACATCAGTGATTCCTTTTTCTAAGCCGATTAGCTTGATTATTTCGGCATTAATATTTTCCTCATGGGAATAATAAACCTCGGTACGATTACAGGTAGAAAGGATTAAAACCTCCTGTAAATTAAAGATTTCTTTGAGTTTGACCAGAATACCGTGAATTGCCTGATCGTCGAGAGCAATCAATTCACGAATCTGAACGGGTGCGGTCTTGTGTGATAAACTAAAGGCGTTAAACGGTATTTGCATGGATTGTATCTTGCGATGCAAAATTAATAGACAACTTCCCTGAAATTGTGATTTATGTCATCTTAGACTTAATTTAGAAGGAATCTAAATTATCTAATTGCAAATTTCTTCAATTTTTGATTTGGAATCCAATATTCTTAACTTATACGTTATTGAATAAATCTATATTGTTTGATGCTTTCGAGATTTTTTTATCACTTAAAGCGGGAGTTTGGGTTTTCCAGGAAGGAATCCAAAGGCTTTGTTGTTGTAGTTCCATTATTGGCTATACTTGCTTTTTCGCCGATTGCTTTTGAAAAGGTGAGGAATTCGAATGCTACTGAATCAGATGAGAATCTCGATTATGTGATTGACAGTCTTGAAAAGGCCGGGTTTACGGTGGTGGAATCACCTTTTCCCATTCAAGTTCCTGTAGACACTTTGGTTTCTCCTGGTTCAGGTTTGAAAAAAATCCCCTTTTCCCAAGCTGATTCTGTAACCCTTCAAATTGTGCCGGGTATAGGTCCAAGTCTTGCTGGAAGAATTATTAAATATGAGCATGCTTTGGGTGGATTTTATACCAAAAGTCAGATAAAAGATGTCTTCGGTTTAAAACCAGAAGTTGCGGACAGGATTTGGGAGTATTTTGATTTTGATGGGGAAATAAGAAACAGAGTACCCATAAATACTGTGACTATTGAAGAATTGGCAAAACATCCCTATGTGAGTTATGGACAAGCAAAAGTGCTAATTGCGTACCGAAATCAACATGGTAATTTTTCTGCAGCTGAAGATTTATTAGAAATAAAAATATTTGAAGAAGATTGGGTTGAAAAACTGAAGCCCTATTTAACTTTTTAAAGTCAAGTCATTCGTCCATCTTTGCTGCATGAATCCAATAGAATTTCAAGAGAAGTTTCCCTCTTTAAACCTTCCTGAGATAAATCCCAGACTTTCTCTACGGGAAGGTAAGTTTTGGATTTTTGATCAAATACGGAAAAAGGATTTGGTTTTAACTCCAGAAGAATGGGTGAGACAGCATTGGATTCATTTTTTGGTTGATCATCATAGCTTCCCGAAAGGTTTGATTTCTACCGAAAAAGGCTTGATCTACAATCGGTTGCAGAAGCGGACGGATATTTTAATTCGGAATCATGAAGGGGTTCCATATGTATTAGTTGAGTGTAAAGCTCCCCATATCCCCATCAATCAAAAAACCTTGGAACAAGCGAGTATGTATCATTATCAATTGAAATCAAATTTCCTCATTTTATCTAATGGCTTCTCTCATATCATATTAAGATATGAAGCAGGTCAGAATCAATTTCACCAAGAAAAAAATATTCCTTCTCCTCCAAAAGGGGATTGATTTCTATGATTTATCTCATTCTTTTTTTACCTTTTAGCCATTAAGAAATACCCCACTATGTCGAGTACAGTTAAAAATTTACCCTGTGAACTTTGCGCGAGCCGCAAACATTCTATGTTATCGGATCTGTCAGAAACCCATATCTGTACAATCTCAACCAATAAGAATTTAATTTCTCATCGAAAAGGCCAAATACTCTATTATGAAGGAACCAAACCTTTGGGGATTTTTTGTATCAATTCGGGGGTAGTAAAAGTGTATAAAACCGCATCTAATGGGAAAGATCAGATTATTCACCTCGCAAAAAGTGGAGACTTCTTAGGATATTCCGCTTTGTTAGGTGAAGAAAATTACACCAATTCAGCAATGATTGTTGAAGATGCCAAAATCTGTTTTATACCTAGAGAAGCTTTTTTGAATACTCTTTTTTCTAATACACCCTTTTTCAAAAGAGTTACTAAGCAGCTTAGCCATGAGTTAAATGTCATGGAAGAAAAGTTAACGGATGCAACTCAAAAAAGTATCCGGGAGCGATTAGCTTACACACTTTTGTTTTTGGCTAGTAGCTATGGTGTTGAAGGAGATGATGCTCAAAAAATTGACTTGGTTTTGAGTAGGGAGGAAATTGCAGGTATCGTCGGAACGGCCACTGAATCTGTAATTCGTTTACTTTCAGAATTTAAGAAGGACGATTTAATCGAGTTTGAGGGAAAGAAAATCATTATTAAAGATAAACGAGCTTTGGCGAGATTGTCTGATTTTTACGCTTCCTAGAACCTTCTCGCTAATTTTCCGGTTTTTCCATTTATGAATAAAAGCTTGAATTCACAGGTAAAGTACTTGTGGTTGTTGGTCTATTTTTTTCTTCCAGTAACTGGAGGATTTTCGCAATCTCTTGCCTACAAAGCTCTTTTGGGTACTTTATATGAGGAAGACTTTCCGGTTTTAAGACCCTCTGAAATCCAAAATTTAGATAATTACCAAATCCTCGATACACGTGAGGTGGAGGAGTATGCCGTAAGTCATTTAAAGGGCGCGATTAATGTGGGTTTTGATCATTTTTCTATTTCCCAACTTGATCAGTTAGATCCCAAAAGACCCGTTCTCGTGTATTGCACGGTTGGAGCCAGATCCCAGGAAATTGGAAAAAAATTAACCGAAAAGGGCTTTACTGTATACAATTTATATGGAGGGATATTCCAATGGGTAAATGACGGCCGTCAAGTATATGATGATAATGGAATCACAAATCGAGTTCATACATATAATCTAGCTTGGTCTATTTGGCTAGAAAAAGGAGAGATAGTCTATTGAGTGAAAACCTCAAAATTGTTTTTTGAAATTTACAAATCAAAAAAGACTCAAATTTTCATTTATGAAACTCATAGTAACTTACATTTTCTTATTGGTAAGTTTTTTGTCCTGTGGGCCGTCTTCCTTAGGAGGACAAGGTACCCAAGTCCCCGATCATCGACTTTGGGAAGAACTACTTCGAAATAATGTCTCTCCCTATGGGAAAGTCAATTACAAGGGCTTTATAAAGGAAAAAGAAAAGCTAGAGAATTATTTGGAAATTCTGAGTCAGAATGCTCCAGACAGGGAATCCTGGACAAAAGAGGAGCAGTTGGCTTACTGGATCAACGCTTATAATGCCTTTACGGTCAAATTAATAGTGGACCATTATCCTGTAAAAAGTATTCGGGATTTGGGTCCAAAACTTAAAATTCCCTTGGTAAATGATGTCTGGCATTATGAGTTTTTTGAAATCAATGGGGAAAAATCCAGTCTGGACGAAATTGAACATAATATTCTGCGAAAAGAATTTGAGGAACCCCGAATTCATTTCGCAATTAATTGTGCATCGGTTTCATGTCCTCCTTTGCTGAATGAGGCTTTTGTTCCTGAAAAATTAGAGACTCAATTGGAAATGGTAACCCGACTATTTATTAATGATTCTCAACGAAATTTTATTAGTGCAAATGAAATCGAGATTTCCTCAATTTTTTCGTGGTTCAAGGGCGACTTTACCAAAAATGGGACATTGATCGATTTCTTAAATCAATACAGCCAAATCTCCATTTCACCGAATGCCAAGATCAGACATTTGGATTATGATTGGAGTCTAAATGAATAGATTATCTTTGAGAATCTCTTTCATTTATGAGCAACACCCACCACATCGTCATCCTTGGCAATGGAATCGCAGGAATTACTTGTGCCAGGCAGCTGCGAAAGCAAAGTGATTCGGTAAAAATCACCGTAATCTCGGGAGAGAGTACTTATTTTTTCTCCAGGACAGCTCTTATGTATGTCTTTATGGGGCATATGAAATTTGAGCATACGCAGCCATACGAAAATTGGTTTTGGGAAAAAAATAGAATTGAATTATTAGAAAAGTGGGTAGAGCGAGTTGATTTTGCTGAAAAGGAATTGCATTTCCAAAGTGGAGGGAAATTTAGCTACGATCAATTGGTTCTCGCAACAGGTTCTAAACCCAATAAGTTTGGATGGCCAGGGCAGGATTTACAAGGGGTACAAGGGCTTTATTCCAAGCAAGACTTGGAGTTGATGGAGCAAAATACTTCTGAAGGTGTGAATCATGCAGTGATTGTAGGAGGAGGCTTGATCGGTATTGAGATGGCTGAAATGCTTGCGTACAAGGGGATATCAGTCACTTTTTTGGTTAGGGAAACGGGATTTTGGCGTAATGTCCTTCCCAAGGAGGAGTCAGCTTTGGTAGGAAGACACGTTTCCGAACATCACATGAATCTGAGATTAGAAACTGAGTTGGCCGAAATAATTCCCGATGAATTTGGTAGAGTGAAAGCAGTGCGGACCAATAAAGGAGAGGAGCTTCCCTGTCAGTTTGTAGGTTTAACGGCTGGGGTAACTCCAAATATTGATTTTTTAAAAGAAACTGATTTGAAAGTCAATCGAGGAATCTTGGTGGATTCATTTTTCAAAACAAATATCCCTGATGTCTTTGCGATTGGAGATTGTGCAGAATTTCATGAACCTCCTGCTGTTGGGAGGAATAAAATCGAGCAGGTCTGGTATACAGGAAGGATGCATGGCGAGACCCTTGCTTACAATTTACTTCATGATCCGGTTCCTTATCAGCCTGGGGTTTGGTTTAATTCAGCCAAATTTTTAGACATCGAATATCAAACGTATGGCTGGGTTCCTTCGGATTGGTCAGAAGAAGCGTTCAACAGTTTTTATTGGGAACATGAATCTGGGAAAGTTTCTATTCGCCTTTTCATAGATCATGAAAACAAGGTTCTGGGTGTTAATAACTTTGGATTCCGGCTTTCTCATTCCTTTTTTGATAAAGCCATTAAAGAAAGATGGGAAGTAGTTGAAGTTATCAAAAGATTAGAAGATGCGAATTTTGCTCCGGAGTTTTTTGCACCTTATATCCAAGCTATTCAAAGCGCTTTCCAGAAGAAAAGTGGGATTGCAATCAAATTGAAAAAAAGGACATTTATTCAAAAATTATTGGGAGCCAAGCTATGACATTCATTCAACGAATAGGTGTTTTCTTATTTCTAGCTGGACTGTTAATCTTTTCAGGAATTCCTTTTTTGGGAGAATACATGCTTACCGAGGAGCAAGTGATTTCATTGACAAAGGACATTCACCAAGATAACATGAAGAATATCCTTCAGCCTATGTTTGGGAAGGTTTATTCCAATTCATTTGAGTTTTTGGGTGAATTCAACAGCCTAATGAACGGCTATAATGACGTATTAAAAGCTGAAAGCAAGTGGGATCAGGTGATTTGGGATGATTACAGTTTCCCTCTCGCAAAAGCGGCTTTAGATAGTCCTGTGCAAGATTTACCCTTTTTATTTCTTGCCAGTAGTATCGGTTTGGTGATTTTAGGCGGGCTCTTTTACATTTTACCCAAATTCAGAGATGAACCGAGTGGAATAAAAAACAATGGCATTTTTCATTCTTCAATGAAGAATAGGGGATGGTTAGGTATGATTACAGGGTCTTACCTGATTTTATTTTATGTGATTTTATATTGGTTCCCAGCATACCTAGTGAATCTAGTTTGGATGGTAGAACCTATTAGTTTATCCTTATCTGGAAATCCAGCTAGTCAATGGTTTTTATATGGTTTGATATACACATTGGCTATTTTGGTAATGGGAATTCGGATGTTCCGAAAATACCGAGGAAATCGCTATCAAGAAGTTCGGACTGCTTCGCTGATGTTCTTTCAAACGGCCTTTGCCTTTTTGATTCCTGAAATTCTGGTATTGCTGAATCAACCCTATTTTGATTTTAAGAATATATGGCCTCTCGATTATTCCTTCTTTTATGATTACCGAATCGAATCCCTGACAAGTTCTGGAGCTATCGGAATGTTTATGTTGATTTGGGGGATTTTATTGATTGTTTTGGGAGTGCCTTTGTTTACCTATTTCTATGGAAAACGCTGGTACTGCTCTTGGGTATGCGGCTGTGGAGGTTTGGCAGAAACTGTTGGTGATCCTTATCGCCAGCTCTCAGACAAATCCCTTAAATCTTGGAAAATTGAGCAGTATTTAATCCATTCTGTTTTGGTTTTGGCTGTCGTGATGACGGTTTTGACGATCGTTAATTATTTTTCTTCCTTTGGTTTATTAGGTAATGTCACAAACCAGCTTCATTCATTTTATGGCTTTTTTATAGGTTCTGCCTTTGCTGGTGTTGTAGGAACTGGATTTTATCCATTTATGGGGAACCGAGTATGGTGCCGATTTGGTTGTCCTTTGGCGGCTTATCTAGGATTGGTACAGCGGTTCAAATCCCGTTTTCGGATCTCAACCAATGGAGGGCAATGCATCTCTTGTGGAAATTGCTCCACCTATTGTGAAATGGGAATTGATGTTCGCTGGTATGCCCAGCGAGGCCAAAATATCGTCCGCTCCTCCTGTGTTGGCTGTGGTGTTTGTGCATCGGTTTGCCCAAGAGGAGTATTGAAACTGGAAAATGGTCCTGAGGAAGGCCGAATCAACGATATGCCAATTATCATTGGCAATGATTCTATTAAATTAAATGCCTGAAATAATTTCGTATAGTTTATTGGTCCTTTATATCCTTGGGATGGTTATCATTCTGGGGTATAGTCTTGCATTGGGGCATTTGCTTTTCGGATTTTGGAAATCCAAAAGACAAAACCAAAAAACTCCGACCAATCCTTCCGAATGGCCAAAGGTCACCATTCAGTTGCCCATTTTCAATGAAATGTATGTGGCAGAGCGGTTAATAGATGCGGTTGTAAAAATGGACTATCCATTGGAGAAGCTTGAAGTCCAAATTTTGGATGATAGTACGGACGAAACAAGTGACTTGATCCAAGATAAAATCAAATCCTATCCTTCTTTTCCATTTGTTTATCTTCATCGTACCAACCGAAGCGGTTTTAAAGCCGGGGCTCTTCGTGAAGGGCTAGCGTTTTCTAAAGGAGATTTTATAGCCATATTCGACGCAGACTTCCTTCCTTCGACTGACTTTTTGAAAAAGACGATTCCCTATTTCCAGAATGATCAAATAGGGATGGTTCAGACTCGATGGACGCATTTGAATGAAGGACATTCACTCTTGACACGTCTTCAAGCTTTTGCCTTAGATGCACATTTTACTATCGAACAGGTTGGTAGGAATACGCTGGGAGCTTTCATCAATTTCAATGGTACGGGTGGAGTATGGCGGAAAGCATGTATTCTAGATGCAGGTAATTGGGAAGATGATACCTTGACGGAAGATTTGGATTTGAGTTATCGAGCCCAGAAAAAAGGATGGAAGTTTGTCTATAGACCGGAAATCCCTTCTCCTGCGGAACTACCTCCCATAATGTCAGCCATCAAGTCTCAACAATTTCGTTGGAATAAGGGGGGAGCTGAATGTGCTAAAAAACATGCACGATCTGTCCTTTCTTCTGAATTTCCTTTCAAGACTAAACTTCACGCAGTTGCGCATTTATTCAACAGCAGTATTTTTCTAGTGATTTTGATGGTCAGTTTGGCTAGTATTGGTGTAGCTTGGCTGGGATGGAACGGTTTCTCAGCTTCTTGGACTCGAATTGCAGGTTTGTTTTTAATTGGGTTTGCGATCATCGCATTGGTATATTTTATCTCTCATATCTACACTAGAAAACGGTTTTGGAAAAGTTTGGTAGAATCCATTTTAATTCTTCCCTTATTCCTTTCGGTTTCAATGGGAATGGCTTTGCATAATGCCCAGGCTGTTTGGGAAGGATTGAGTGGTAAAAAGTCTCCATTTATACGTACGCCGAAATTTAACCTCGAGTCCGGCAAATCAAATCTCAAAACCAACCGCTATCTGAAGTTTTCCATGCCCATAACGACTTGGATTGAAGGAGGACTATCTCTTATTTTTTTCTTGATGGTATTATTGGCTTTTCACTATGATTATTTTTTGTTCCTTCCATTCCACGCGATGCTTGCCTTTGGATATGGGTTGGTATTTCTCACTTCATTTCGATCATATAGTTTAGGAAAATAAAATTCATGTCATCAGGACTTCTTGTGGATGTTATCATCCCAGCCTTTAATGAAGAAAAATCGATTCCCAAAGTTATCCGTGATATTCCAAGCTGGGTTAGGCATGTGGTTGTCGCTAATAACAATTCCACAGATGCAACTGATGAAGTAGCCCAAAAGGAAGGTGCAATTGTCGTGTTTGAAGGTCAAAAAGGTTACGGAAAAGCCTGTCTTACAGCTATGGATTGGATAAAAAGCCAGCCGATTCAACCAGATGTGGTTGTTTTTTTGGATGGTGATTACAGCGATTATCCAGAGGAAATGGAATTTCTCATTCAGCCTATCCAGGAAGGAAGAGCTGACATGGTAATTGGTTCAAGGGCTTTGGGAAATCGTGAAAAAGGCTCCATGACCTTTCCTCAAGTTTTTGGGAATTGGTTAGCCACCACCTTAATGAGATGGATTCAGGGGGCTACTTTTTCTGATTTAGGACCTTTTCGATCTATTCGATGGGGAAGATTACTTGAATTGGGGATGATTGATGAGAATTACGGCTGGACAATTGAAATGCAAATCAAGGCGCATCAAAAAGGCTTAAGATATTTGGAAGTCCCTGTAAACTACCGAAAACGGATAGGAGTCTCTAAGGTAAGTGGTACCGTAAAAGGAGTGATTGGTGCAGGATATAAAATTATTTTGACCATTTTTAAATATTGGAAACCCTGAAGCACTTTTATCTATGAAAGCATGTCGATTTGCCATTCCAGCTTTTTTATTTCTTCTGATTTTAGGCTCTTGTAGTCCCGCTAATCGGGAGAGCGTGGATGAAGAACGATTTGGCGCTTATTGGTATCAAGGTAAGGCTGAG
Source organism: Algoriphagus sp. (assembly GCF_013373065.1). Taxonomy (GTDB): domain Bacteria; phylum Bacteroidota; class Bacteroidia; order Cytophagales; family Cyclobacteriaceae; genus Algoriphagus. The sequence goes on along the minus strand of NZ_JABXIN010000006.1, from coordinate 56,391 downwards.
ATTAATGTTTTTGACCTGAAGCAAAATCGGTATGGGGAGGAACGAGAAGGTAAGGCAGTGATGATTTTTGTAACAGAGGATTTTTCAAGAAGGAAGCAGGTGAAATTGGATGATCCGGAAAGTGCAGGAGGCGATGCTCGGAAAGTGTTGAAGCTGAACATGACTAGGGATTTTATTACTGGCATTTATCCCTACCATACGATGTTGTCGGTATTTACCCCTGTAAAAGATGATGTTCCCTCTTTTAAAATCACACATTCGGTTTCTGAATGGTGCGGGCAAACCTTCGCTCAATTGAATTGGAAAAATGCAGCCTATCAGGCAAAGCTCTTTTCTTATTTTGAATCGGATGGGGATCAAGAGCTAAAGGTAGATGCCCCTTCAGAAGATGAGATTTTTAATTTAATTCGATTGAGTCCTGAATTGGTACCGCAAGGAAATGTTCGATTAATTCCATCTTTGACTTTTCAGCGATTCGCCCATATTCCGTTTAAAGCTTATCGTGCAACTGTTACTTTGGAAGAATTGGGCCAACAAACCAGTCAATTTGTGATTGAATACCCGGAGTTAAACCGAACGGTTCAAATTCAATTTATTAAAACCTTTCCTTTTGAGATTGTGAGTTGGGAAGAAGTGCGAATAAGTCCAAGCGGACGAGAGGAACGATCCATTGCTACTCGAAAGGAAAAAATGCTGATTGATTATTGGACGAAAAACGGGGTGGAAGATGAGTGGATCCGAAAGCAATTAGGTTTGTGAAAAAAGTGAATAAGCATCTTCAAATTGCTGTTTTTGTATTACTCCTCCTTGGAGGGAATTTGCTATTAGGATATCATATTCCCAGAACCAATTTTTCAATTTTATTACCTGTCTACCTTTTCAGTTTTCTGGGAATGCTTGGGTTGTTTTGGCGATCGAAAGGACTTAATAATTGGCTGAGTGTTTTTATCCTTGGGTTATTAATTAGACTTATTCTTCTAAACGCAACGCCTCTTTGGTCAGAGGATTATGCCCGATTTCTTTGGGATGGGGAGGTGGTGCTTACTGGAGAGAACCCTTATGAATACACTCCAAATCAGTGGTTGCTCAATGAAGATTTTAAAGATTCAGATAATTTTTTTGAAAATAACCTTCCTTTACTTAATTCTCCTGATTATTTCTCCGTTTATCCTCCTCTAAATCAATTGCTTTTTGCAACTGCTTCCTTCATCTCAAAAGGAGAAATTGAAACAGGAATTATTGTATTGCGCCTCATTTTAATAGCTATAGAAATAGGCGTTTTTTTATTGTTTTTGAGGATTTTTAGACATTTAGCAATTTCTGCACGGAAGGTTATTCTTTATTGGTTAAATCCTTTTGTAATTCAGGAAATAACCGGGAATCTTCATTTTGAAGGACTGGTTTTATTTTTTCTTTTGGCATGTATTTGGGCTTTGACCCGGCATAAAAAACTTCTTTCAGGTACTTTTTGGGGACTTGCGGTAGGCTCTAAATTGCTCCCTTTAATCTTGCTCCCCTCTTTATTCCTTTTTAGAAGAAGTAGAGCACATGCATTTTTCTGGATTGGGGCTATTTTGGCAATAAGTGTTTCATTTCTGCCGTTGATTTGGGAGGATGCATGGGGGAATTTTATTCAAACCCTTCAGCTCTACCAAGGGAAATTTGAGTTCAATGCCTCCATTTATTACCTGGGTAGAGAAATTGGATATTGGTTGGAGGGGTACAACACCATCTACTACCTGACCAAAATTTTGGGTGCCGTCACCTTTATCTTGATCCTCTATGCAAGTTTGAAACGCAAACCGCAACGTTTGATTCCTCTAATCGATCTTTGGGTAGGAGTTTATTTACTTTACTTTTTGCTTCAGCCGGTAGTTCACCCTTGGTATGTGTTGCCAGTGCTCGGACTTAGTCTATTTGTAAATCGGCTCACTCCTCTAGTTTGGAGTTTTTTATTGATTTTTTCCTATCAGGCATATGGTCGTCTTCCAGTTGAAGAAAATCCTTTCTGGCTTTTCTTGGAATATGGAATGCTAGCGGTTGCTCTTGCTTGGGATTACCTTCCTATCTTCAAAGAAAAATTGTTAGAAAGCATGTATTTCAAAAAAATTCTCAATTCCGTCTTACTATTGTCATTGGTGGCTTTTTGGGCATGTCAGCCTAAAGAAGAGCGAGCTGCTCTCCAATTGATTGAAGAATCCATTGAAACGCATGGTGGTCAAGAAAGCTGGGATAATCTTGAGTCAATTTCATTCAGGAAATGGACTCAATTACTTTTGGAGGATGGTTCTATAGAAAAAGAAACTGATCAATTCATTCGTTTTTCTTTTAAACCGGAATTTTCCGGAACGATTACTTGGATTCAGGATTCTGTTGAACATGTATTATCTTATTCAAATGGCGAAACTCATTATTCCATTGCAGGTAATTCTATTGAGAATCCAGATTTTTTAGCTGCAAAAAAGAAGGATTTTGATGCTGCATATTATGCATTTGCACAGCCTTGGAAATTGTTAGAGGAGGAGGGCTCTACGCTGATTTCGGAGGGAGTTCGAAAAACACCCCTTGGAGAAGCAGCTGTAGTCCGAGTAGAATATGGGTTAGGAAATGACAAATGGTGGTATTATTTTGATCCTACCACCAAGCAAATGTTGGGAAATGAGGTTCAGTTAAGTGATCATAGGAGCTTGGTTGAAAATATAGATTTCAATGATCAAGGTCCATTTAAGTTTTATCGGATACGAAAAAGTTATCGGATCAATGAGTTTGGTGAAAAGCTCTATTTACGAGCGGATTATCGCTATGATGACTTTCAAGTTAAATTTATAAACAAATGAAAATCAATTATTTAGTAGTATTTTCTTTAAGCATTTTAATTGCCTGTACTCCAAGAACAGAAGCAGAGAAAATCGTAGATGAAGCAATTGAGGCGCATGGTGGAAAACGCTATGAATCAGCAAGAGTTGATTTTGATTTCAGAGATTATCGTTACCAAATTTTCAAAAGCCCAAGCCGATTTGAATATTCCAGGGAGTTTGCTGATTCAACGGGGCAAGTCCGAGACCTTCTTAATAATGATGGGTTTAAAAGAACCGTGAATGGGGTAGTAATTGATACTTTAACTGAAGAGCGAATTGGGTCTTTTTCCCGGTCTGTTAATTCGGTAGCTTATTTTGCATTATTGCCCTATGGCCTGAATGATGCAGCTGTTATTAAAGATCTTCTAGGAGAGACAACGTTAAAAGGGGAGCCCTATGATCTAATTAAGGTAACTTTCCAACAAGAAGGAGGTGGTGACGATTTTGATGATGAATTTTTGTATTGGATTCACAAGGAAACTCATTTTGTAGACTATATGGCTTATAGCTATCATACTGATGGAGGAGGGGTGCGATTTCGTGAAGTAAGTTCTGCCCAAACTGTAGAGGGAATCCGTTTTCAGAATTATTTGAATTACAAACCTGAGAACAAGGATACTCCTGTAGAAAAACTGAAGAGTTTATACGAACAAGGAAAATTGGAGCTTCTTTCAGAAATCAACTTGGAAAACATACAAGTAGAAATGGTTAAGTAAGTTTTATGGATCCCAAGGAAATCATTTTTCAAAACCGAGATGGGTTTACATTGAAAGGTAATTTATATCGTCCTTTGGATAGTCAGCCTTTATTTTTTGCAATTTTCGCCCATTGTTTTACATGTTCGAAAAATTATGAAGCGATAAGTCTGATTTCAAGAGCCTTGTCAAATGAAGGCATTGGCGTATTTAGTTTTGACTTTACAGGCTTGCGATCCCATGAAAGCAATGATTCAAACCTTGCTTTTAGTTCAAATATCTCAGATCTGATTGATGCTGCTTCCTATTTGGGAATGCATTATGAATCTCCAAAATTGCTTATAGGACATTCTTTGGGAGGTACAGCTGTGTTGCATGCAGCAGGCTTTATTTCTTCTGTTCTTGGATTGGTGACAATCAATGCCCCTGCGGATCCTGAGCATGTGAGAGCCCTTGCTCCAGCCAAGGGAAAAGAAGAATTTTCATCTGGAAAAACTCCAATATCAATAGGAGGTAGTCCCTTTTTACTGGCAAATGATTTTGTCAAAAATCTTGAAAATGAACCACTCAAAGACTTCTTGAAAGGCTTAAGGAAATCCTTGTTGATTTTGCATTCTCCTCAAGATAAAGTAGTAGGCATTGAAAATGCCCAAAAGATTTACGAGGCAGCTTTTCACCCCAAAAGTTTTGTTTCACTGGATGGAGCAGATCATTTACTATCCAATGAAGAAGATTCAATCTATATAGGGAAATTGATTTCATCATGGGGTACTCGGTATATTACTGTCACAGAAAAAAGGAAAAACGAGACCAAAGGACATCCTGTGATGGTCAGACTTAGTGCGGGTGCAGGTTATACCACAGAAATAAAGACTCCTCATCATCATTTGATAGGAGATGAGCCTCTAGAAGTAGGAGGAAAAAATTTAGGTCCTACTCCTTATGATTTTTTATTGGCTTCTCTTGGGAGCTGTACAGCGATGACTTTGAAAATGTATTCTGAGCGAAAGAAATGGCCCTTGAAAGAAGTGACTGTTTATCTTAATCACGAACGGGTCCATCGGGAGGATTCAGAGCATTCTGAAAAATCCGAATCCAAGGTAAGCCAATTTACCAGAAGGATTTTACTAGAGGGAGATTTGGATTCCGATCAGCGACAACGTCTGCTTGAGATTGCAAATCGATGTCCCGTACACCGAACATTAGAGGAAGATATCCTAATCAAAACCGAACTTTTTTCCTAGATCTTACTTCTATAGCATTCTGAAAGTCAGTTTACTCTGTGACATTTGTCATGGAATCAATTTAGAAAATTGAGGATTTTTAGTAAGTCAATTTGACCTGTATACTCAATTATTTAATCCGAAACGTCATGAAAAAAAACATGGGAAATACGGACAGAGCCATTCGGCTTGTCGTTGCGGCAATTTTAATCAGCTTATACTTCTCAGAAGTACTAGTTGGAACAATTGGAATTATTGCACTAATAGTAGGAGTTGTTTTCACCCTAACCAGTTTAGTGGGTTTTTGTCCACTTTACTCTCCTTTTGGATTAAATACTTGTAAGCGTACAGGCGAATAGACTTAGATAATGCGTAATAGTTTTGGGAAAGGCCGGAGATAAGTAATCTCCGGTTTTTTTGTTTTGGTCTTTAGTCAAATAGCATTTAGACTTTTACGCTTTTTTTCTTAACTATACCTCAAAACCAATCCAAATATCTATGAAATCCAACCGAAGAAGGGAGTTTTTAAAATCCGCTAGTGTAGCTGGGATGGGGCTTTTTGGAATAGGAAGTGCCTCAGCAAGCTCTACCTCTACCTTACCATGGGAAGCTCAATATGGAAATAATCGAGAGCAATTGTTTAACATGTGTGGGTATGCTGCACCAAAATTAGATACAGTTAAAGTTGGAATTGTTGGCTTGGGAATGCGTGGCCCAGGAGCAGTGGATCGTTTGAGTAAAATTGAAGGTGTAGAAATAAAAGCTTTATGTGACCTTCTTCCGGAACGAGCTGAGAAAGCAAAGCAATCCCTAGCAGGCACCGTTCATCAGCCAGAACTTTACTCGGGGAGCACCTATGCTTGGAAAAAAATGTGTGAGCGACCTGATTTAGATTTAATATACATCGCGACTCCTTGGGAATGGCATACTCCTATGGCTGTTTATGCTATGGAGGCTGGAAAGCATGCTGCTGTAGAAGTACCTGCAGCCCGTACATTGGATGAATGCTGGCAATTGGTTGAGACTTCCGAACGCACCAAAAAACACTGCATGCAGTTAGAGAATTGCTGTTATGATTTTTTTGAATTGATGACTTTAAGAATGGCCCGCGAGGGGTTTTTTGGAGATGTTGTTCATGTAGAAGGTGCTTATATCCACGATTTGCTTTGGTTGAATTTTGATAAGGATACGGGGTATCAAAACATGTGGCGACTTCGGGAAAATTATCGAAATGGAAATTTGTATCCCACCCATGGTTTGGGACCCATTTGCCAAATACTCAATGTGAACAGAGGGGACCAAATGGATTACTTGACCTCCCTAAGTTCTCATGATTTTCAAATGAAGAAAAAGGCTGAGGAATTAGCCGAGCAAGATATTTTTTGGACAGAATTTGCTTCCAAATCTTATCGAGGAAATATGAATACAACTGTGGTGAAGACTAAACTGGGTAAATCAATCATGATTCAACATGACGTGACTTCTCCACGACCTTATAGCCGACTACATGTGGTAAGTGGCACAGAAGGATATGCTCAGAAATATCCGCAAGCCAGAGTGGCAAAGGGACACAGTTGGATGAAAGAAGAGGAGATGAAAGAACTTGAAAAAAAATATACTCCTGAAATTGTTCAGAAAGTGGGGGAATTAGCCAAGCAAATCGGAGGGCATGGAGGAATGGATTTTATGATGGACTGGCGCTTGATTGATTGTTTGAGAAATGGACTTCCGTTGGATCAGGATGTATATGACGCGGCCTTGTGGAGTTGTATTAGTCCATTGAGCGAATGGTCAGTAGCCAACCGATCCAACTCTATTGATGTGCCTGATTTTACAGGAGGAAGTTGGAAAACTAACCAACCTGTTCCGATTACATTAGCGGGAGGAGGAACTACCAACGTACGGGTTTAAGTTTCGATATGTTCTTTGTTTTTGGGATGTTGAATAAAATACATATTCATCATCCCTTTATTTTTCACATCGATTTCACCCCGGAATTCGCAGCTATATTCGTCTTTTATTTCTTTGAAAAAATCTTCGGACACATTGATTTTTCCTGTTTCCGAATTGCTTTCCATCCGTGAGGCAATATTTACTGTATCTCCCCAGATATCGTAGGCAAATTTTCGATGTCCTACAACCCCTGCTACTACTGGGCCGATATGTATTCCAATCCTAACATTAAAAATAGGCTTGTTTTCCAAGGCACTTTTTTCATTGAATTCATCCGAAAAACTAAGGATTTCCTGTGCAGCCTTGGTGATTTGGAAGGCATGGTCATCAGTTGGACTTGGAATGCCACCGGCAGCCATGTAGGCATCTCCAATAGTTTTTATTTTTTCGATTCCATACTTGTCCATGATTTCATCAAACTTTGTAAAGAACACCTGTAGATTTTGAACCAACTCATCTGGATTCATCCGCTGAGCGATCCGGGTAAAATCTTTTATATCCACAAACATCACCGAAACTTTCTCATACAGTCGCGCTGAAGCTTTTCCAGTTTGAATCAGCTCTGAGGCTATTTCCTTCGGAAGAATATTGAGCAATAGGGCATCACTTTTTCGTTTTTCTTCTTCAAGTTCTCTTGTTCTCTCAGTTACTAGCCTTTCCATGTTTTCATAGAGAAGGGCATTTTCGATAACACCGCCGATTTGAGCTGCCATTAATCTCATCAATGAAATCTGTTCTTTTGAAAAGGCATTTTTATTTAGGGAATGTGTCAGATAAATAATCCCTGAAATCTTTGATTGATTAATAAATGGAATGCACAATACGGATCTAAGCGATTTTTCACGCACAATAGGATCCGTATCAAATGGCTGCGATAACAATGCGTCCTCGATTAATAGCGGTTCCTTACTGGCCTTTGAATAATTTATGATGGACGCACTTACTTCTTCTGTTTTATCAAGTTCTACCTTTGGAAAGTGAGTATGCAATTGATGATTGGCAATTGTCGAAACCTCTAAAATCCATTTTCCCTCCCGGTTGATAAGAAAATGACCTTCTTGGGCTCCGGTGTTTTCCATTGCGTAGGTAATAAGTTTTTCCAGCAAAGCCTCAAGCTTGATTTCACTGACAAGCGCTTCCATGGTTTTAACCAAGGTTTTGGTATCAATTTGACCAATTTCACTGGAAGAAATAGATCCCCTTTTTATGGGTTTTTTGGTCAATGGCTCATCATTTTCTTCATCTTCTTCCTGTAGCAATCGAATTGATTTAGCTTCTACACCAATTTTTCGTGATTCGGAAGCTGCCTGATTTCTCCAAAATTCATGGCGAGGATTTTTTTCATATTTGAATAGAATACTCAGGAGTTCGGCAAAGAGGATATAATATCTAGGGTGTTGTAATTCCTTAAGTTGGGAAATACTATTCTCCATGGTCTCTACATCCAATTTTTGGTGAGATTGGTAGTCCATTCCTGCCTTTAATAAGGACATATAAGGACCATAGGAGATGGGGTTTAATTTTGAAAGGTATTTAAGCTCTGAAATCGTTTCGCTAACAATTTCTTTCAGGTTTACTCCGCGGAATTTTTCTTCTCGAATTTGATTCATCAAAAAGACCGCATTGATGGCTCGATTTATTTTGTAATAATTAATGAAAAATGAATTCGGCTGATCCTTGATATGAAGAGGGAGGTTTTCATAATACTCGAAGGCATCACTGTATTTTCCGAAGAACAAATGGGTTGCGCCGATATAGCCAAAGTATGAAAGAAGATAAATGTGGTTGGATTCTTTTACAGCAGTTTTATAATTTTCTTCTAGCTTTTTTGGTAGACCTTTTAATTCTTTCTCAATGTCTTTCTGATCTGAAAGATGGACAGTTAGACATTTCTCAATCACTTGCGTAATCGCAGCTTGATTTGAAAAATTATATTGAATGGAAAATTTTTCAGTTTCTTTGGCCTCTTCAAGTTGAGCTTTATAATCAGTGCCTACATGGAATTTAATTGCAGTACTGAAAAACAAATTCCAGCAAGCATATTCCATATTCCCATACTCGAGACCTTTAAGATATCCTTCGTATGTAAGCGGTATGCTGTCAACGATATTGTTTTTGATATGGGATGTAAATGAAACATACATCATATTGATGGTGGCTGCATATTTCATTCGATCCGGCTTATTCAATAATTCCATCGAATTGTTGACAACCTCATATCCATCAGCTGGTTTTTTCAGCGCCGTTGTAAGGATTAATCCATAGGAAGCAATTCCAACAACCGACTCAGGTGCCATCCCTTTTTTGATAGTCAGTTTTAACATTTGAAAAATCAAAATAGGGTAGGTCGAAATGTTGACGAAAAAGTAGGAAGAAAGTGCCGCTAGCAATAGTTTGAAAGTGGCTAAAGCCAAGGGGTCTTCAGTCTCAGTGATATCTTTGATAGTCAGTAATTTCTTTCTCGGGATCAATACTTGGATCATGATAGCGTGGTACATGATCTGTAGTTTTGTGGCTTTATCTGGTATAGAAATCCCGACCTCTTCTAAGGCTTTTTGGGCAATGTCAACCGCTTTCTTTGGTAAATTCGCAAAGCCGAGACATCTAACAATTACCTCATTAACCAAAACGCGATCCACTAGGGATTCAGCTTCTCCAAAGGCTAACTTTTCAAATTTTTCCTGTTTTGCTGTATCCTTCAAAAGATAGGAGTATTCCAATCCTTCAAGGAGAAGTTGAAATTTCTCAGCTTTATCCAGTTTCTTTCCAAGGAGTTCAAAAGCAATTTCAGTGAAATTTAATGCTCCTTCAAAGGAGGCCGATTCAGCTGATTTTTTACCTGCTTTTAGAAGAAGCCATCCGATTTCCTCTTTATTTGTTGATTTTACTATTTCATCATAGCCCAAAGAATAGTGCAAGGCAATTTCAATTGGCCGTTCTGCTATTTCCTGTTCACTTAACTTTTGAAGGTAAATTTGACCTACCTCAAAATGAAATTGAGACTTCTCTGAAGATTCTAACAAAGCATAAACAGCTTGCTGTATTCTGGCATGAGCAAAACGAAAGTGAATATCTCGATTGGTTTCGCTGTAATATTCCGGAATGAATTTATAGTCGTTTCCGAGGGGGATCAGTGATCCTTCTTGAATTAAAGGCCAAAGGAATGAATGGATTTCTGTTGTAGGTTTTCCCGTAATAATGGCTAATTGATTCAAGGAAAATTCTATCCCAAAAACGGAAGCTGCCTTAATGACTTGTAGGGCGTTTTCCGGCAATTCTCGAATTCGAAGAAGTAGTAATTCAACGATATCATCGCTCAAGTTTTGCGATTGGATTTTCTTAATGCTCCAAGTCCATTTGTTTTTGGTATAGTCAAACTCCAAGAGTTTGTTTTTGTACAAAGATTCCAGAAACTTATTAATAGAAAATGGATTCCCTTTCGTTTTGGAATAGATCAATTCTGTCAATTCAGCAACCTCCAAAGATTCCAACTTCAAGGTGTCTGAAATCAAAACTCCGACATGCTGCTCACTTAAAGGCTGCAGGTGAATTTCTTCAATTAATAGATGGTTCTCATCCAGATTATTTGATTTGATGGTTCGAATGGCTTGGGAAAAAGGATGAAACTCAGGGGTTTCATTATCACGATAGGCAACCAACACCATCAAGTGAGTCAAATTATAGTTATTGAATAAGCTCTTTAGCAATTCAATCGAGGCATCGTTGGCCCATTGGTAGTCATCAAGAAAAAGCACCAACGGTGTGTCTTCTGAAGCCAAACTTTGAAGGAAGGCATTGATGGTGAATTGAATCCGTTGTTGATTTTCGAAACCTGTGAGGCTGACTAATTCGGGCTGCGGAGGGAGGATATATCGCAGTTTCGGCGCCATGTCTACGATGATTTGCCCAAGTCCCTTTAAATCCCTGTTTAGCTTTTTAGCCCAATACTGTTGGACTTCTTGAGATTCGACCATCAACCATTCGGCAAATTGTCGGAAGGCTTTTATGAAGGCTAAGTAGGGCGTCTGACGGTCTAATACGTCAAATGCTCCTGAAAGGAAAAGGCCATTTTGTACTGAAACTTCCTTGTAGAGTTCCTGGCAAAGGACACTTTTTCCCACTCCACTGAAGCCGCCGATTGTCATGAGAATTTTTTTACCAAGACATGCATCGGCAAAGCGAGCTTTTAAAGTCCCAACTTCTTGATCTCTACCGTATAAATGCTGACTGATATGAAGCTTGGAAGCGATATCCGTTAAGCCAGGATGAGCATCCTTAATTGAGCCATCCTTTTTCAGTTGATGCTGACAAAGATTCAAGTCAGCTAATAAACCAGGGATGGATTGATAGCGCTCTTCAGCATTTTTTGCCAAAAGCTTCAGGACAATTTTATCAATAAACTGAGGAACTTCCGGATTTAATTTACTTGGTGGAATTGGCTGAATGGCCAAATGACAATGAATAATCGCTAAAACATCCTCTCCTTCGAATGGAGGTTGTCCAGTTAGCATTTCATAAAAAGTAGCCCCTAGGGAATAATAATCGCTCCGCTGATCCAGCTTTCGATTCATCCTTCCCGTTTGTTCAGGGGAAATGTATTCGATCGTCCCGGAAATCGTACTTAATGGTTCAAATTGTAATTCAAGATTTTGAATGGACGTTCCAAACTCAAAATCAATTAATCTCACAGAATCGCCTTCCTCATCGATGATAATATTTCTTGGGTTTAGGTCATTATGCAGTGTTCCTGTTGTATGGATCTCCTGTAATTGATGACATATTTTGATTGCAAAATGAAGGAATCGATCAATGGAAAGCGGTTTTTTGTCAATAATCTCATTAAGAGAATTTCCTTTCAAAAATTCCCGAACCATCACCACGCGACTATTGTACAGAATCACCTGGGGATTAAATCCGGCATGAGGTGACCGATTGGAGATCATGGCTTCATTATGTAATCGCCCCAAATCCCCGGTAAGGTCTTCTTTAATCAATACATTTTCACCCCCTTCATTACTTCCTGTGAAGAGCTTGCTGCGCTTACTTTCATAAAGCAACTTTAGGGAATGGATTTCGCCAATTTCTCTTATCATTTACTGGAAATGAGGGTAAATATTTTCTTCAAAGAATTCTGTCAGGAATTTTTGATCAGCTTTAATTCCAATGTTATCGATTACTTCCTGATAATCATCTCGTGTTGAAATTTTGAAAGTTTGATCAGAGGGGCCACTTGCTGGCATCCAGGAAGTATGCAAGGTAAAGGCAAACTTGACATCCTCATTAGTCAATTTACAGATCGGTCCATTTGAAATAGATGTGGCATCAAAAACCCAAAATTCGCTAGTATATTTCCAATCCCCATCTGCTTGTTGATGTCCCACTTGAGCAGGGCAGAAAAGATATCCATCCAACTCTTCAGGAACAGATGGGGTGGGGGATTTCTTAGGGATGAAATGTATTCCTCGTATGTAGGTTTTTTTATCACATTGGTAATAATCCTCAGGTTGCATGGTTTCTAAATTCACCCGTGTAATGCTAAATGGTAGCTCCCTTCTTGTAGCATCTTTGATTTCATCTAAGGAAAGCTTACGATGTGGGTATTTTTTGTACAACTTATACACAAATTCAGTTAATAGATTTGGGTCTGTTCCATCACTTACATACCATAATTGTTTGATGGTTGGAACTACTTTTTCAGAAGAAAGAATATCTCGATAGGTATACAAGACAATGGTCCATGTATTGGGGCCTAGATGCTCTTCTTTGTATTTGCCAGGGTCTTCATAGACTTGGCTTTCCTCTTCTATAACCTTAAGTGATTTTGAATCAATTTTCCATTTTCCCAATCGGCTAATATCCATGCTTCCTACTGCAAAAAGTGAATAATAGTCAGGGTCAACCGGCTTTTTGTCTAAGGCTCTTTTATCAAATGTTCGCACCCATTCTGCTATACAGGTTGCGGCATTGTGTACTCCATAAAGGGTAATAATCCCATCTGGATTTGCGTAGTCACAACTGTAATGAATCGTTTCAAGAGGGATTGGGCTTTCAAGCCGATAAGCTGTTACTTTTTCTTTTTTAGGGTCTAAATCTGCTCGTTTTACTAAATAGACCGTAGTAAAAGGTTCCATTTTTACAGTTCCCAATCGCCTGATTAAACGCTCGATTACTTTACTTTCCGGAAAAGGGTTGTCAAACAATAAATCCAGAGCAAACTTGAAGGAACAATCAGATAATATGATAAAATCCTCGGTGACACCCATTTGATGCATGCATTCATAGATGGCAAGTTTATCTCCAAATTGATCCTCAAGATCCCAATGGACAACGGGCCCATCCCCATTCCAAGCCAATAAATACATAAAAACATCTCCTTTAGGATTATCAGGATCATGTGGATGTCCTTCAACATGGGTATTCAATTCCTGAAAAAAGTTTGTGACTTGATGATGCACATGTTTATCGTCTTCATGGTCAACAAGTTCATGTGCCAATTTTTCAAGTTTTTCCTTAAAGGAGTCTCTGTTATGCTTTATATGGTGAAGCGTCTGTTCTAAATGGGTGAAGGAGCCTTTGTCTCTTGAATAGTTGACTGTAAAAACTTCCTGTGTAATTGGGTCAAAAATAGGATGAGCTGATGTTTGAACAATCCCAAAGGGCCATGGAACCATTGGAGGTTCGGCAGTCATCCATTCACTGCATTTACCCATTGGTGTGACCAATTCCAATGACTCAGAATCCAAAAGGTAAGGACGCCCCACATCATAGGTAGCCATTAAGCTTCCATTTTTTTGACCTTTGAATTTTACTGGCTGGGTTGCGGTATTCAGTTCATTTCTTGCCCCGAAGACCATACTCATTCGGGTAATTCCCATATTGTGAAATCCCATTAAGCCATGGTGAGGTGTTCCCTGCTTGGTTGCCAAATCGGCATAGTAACAGGGAGTTTTCATGATTTTCGTTTGAATGGCTGGTTCAGGCTGGTTGAAGTCCACCTGAATGACCATCCCATCTCCATTCATAATCGGAGAACCATATTCAGCATTATGTTTTCCGTATTTGGTTTTTTCTGGAAAAGGTAAACCTTCAGAATTAACTGATCCTACCGGAAGTGAAACATTGAACACCCCATAAATATCTGTCGGAAGTGTGCCTTCTATAACTTTTAAGGTACCCCGGATCTCCTTGTTAGAAGTTTTGAGCAGAGGCTCGTGGGAGGGGGGATGGGAGGTGACGGATGCTTCCTTACCAAAAATTCGAAGGAAAGCCTTCCAAAGTTTTTTGAAAATCATTAATAATCAGGCTAGTGTCAAGAAAAATTCTAGTAAAATCTAGGCTAATTTTTGGGTAAATTGAAATTTTTGGGATAAAACTTTTCAATCAGTAAAAACAAATTTTCTAAAATGTGCCTCCCAATTCTTTGAAAAATATAACCGCAAATTAGAATTTACTAAAAAAGTATTAAAAAGTAGGATCAGTTTATAGGTTCTGTTGATAATGCCCGATGGACTAATTCATTCAATTTTTCCCGATCATTTTTGAAGGGGGCAAGGTCTATAAGATCCACTTTTCTGAAATCAATTGGATGACTTTCGCTTTGTAAAGCAATGTATCCTGATTCCAAAATTTTTCCATCCAGTTTTACCAATGAATCTACGGGATTAACCATCCCTCCTCCAATTTGAGGTTTGGAGTAGCTGAAAACCGTGTCTCGTTCTATGAGATGATAAACTTCTTCTCCTCCCAAAACGATGAAATTCGCTTGAACCCATTGATCTCCGTGATAAGTCTTTGATTTTGAATTAATGCAGTGAGGAGTAAAAAGAGTATCAGCTAAAACTACATTTGTACCTGGAGTGCATAAATTGGAGGTACTCCGTTCGTCTTTTCCATTTCCTCCCAAAAACTGCCCTTCGATTGAAATTGGGAAGTCCTGATCTTGAAGCATGGTTTTGGGATCTTGGGAATGTAGCATGGCCCCACTATTTCTCCAGGCCCAACCTTCCCCTCCCGGGGCCTGCTCACCTATGAAGCGGTATTCTACTTGAAGAAGGTAATAGGAGAAAGGTTCTTTATAAAAAATATGGCCATACTGTTGATTGAAGGCCTCATATCCATCGTATCGAACACTCATTAATCCATTTTCAACCCGAAAGGTATTGGCAAAATTTTCATTTAGATCGTGGCTCTTTATTTTGATGTCCCATTCGTCAAGATCTTTTCCATTGAATAATTGTCGCCAAACCAATTCTTCCTCTTGGATTGGGTTTGTGCAGGAAAATGAAATAACAAAGAGGAAGATTAGCGAGAAAAGATTTTTCATCAATTTTTCAATTTTAATTCGACCAAAACCGGGAAATGATCTGAGTAAAAAACAGGAATAACTTCATAATGGATCAACTCAAAGTCATCACCGGTATACCAAACATAATCAATTCGTCCTTCATGGGGTGTTGATTGGTAGGTGGGTGAATTGTCCTGGCTCATGAATGCAGCATCCAAGAAAGCAGCGTTTATGTATTTGTACTCCTTATCTTCAGGGCTGAAATTAAGATCGCCTAACCAAATAATTGGATGAGATTTTTCCAATGCGAACTTTTGAAGAGCTTGGACTTGAGCAATTCTATTTTCTTGAAACTGGTGGCAGAGATGAGTCCCTCCAATCCAAATGGATTTACCTTCAAAATCGGACAAAGCCCAAGCCGCAGCTCGTGGTTCACCACCAGCTGGTATTGGCAATTTCTGACTGAGAAATTCGTCTGATTTTTTAACTAGCAATCCTTCTCCATAGCCTCCTTCAGAATAATCCATGGCTTTCGAAAAATACCCTTCTAACCCTGTTTTCTTAGCTAATTCCTCAATTAGATTGAGCTTTTTACCATAAATTCTTGCCGTTCGTTCAGTCATGCTATCGACTTCTTGAAGTGCCACCACATCTGGATTTATTTCGATAATGAGCTGCGCAATCGAATCCAAATTGGGTTCCCCGGGGACATTTGGGTTTTCTCCATGATAGATATTGTAGGATAAAATTCGAAGCGTGCTTTCTTGGGCCATGGACGGTAAGGTAATTCCAAAAAAGAGAAAAAGAATAAATGGTAAAGTTATGTGACTCAGTGCTTGGTTCATCTTGAAACGGAATGTCTTTAATTCTTAAATATCTGATTAAATTATAACCATGAAAAAAATTCTTTTTGGTTTGGCTTTTTTATTTCTCCTAATCATGGCGACAATCCTGTATTTGTCTTCGATGATAGGAGAATTGATTCAAAATCAAATTAATACCAATTCCAATCGGTCCTATGATCTTAAGTTTGAAGACTTATCTGTAAATCTGCTCAGCCAAAAGGTGGAACTTGAACGGATCATGATTATTCCTCTGAAAAAAGACGAATCAAATTCGTTTAGTGGAAGTTTGGAGAAAATGATTTTAAACAATCTCCATATCTGGGATTTTCTGACTGATAAACAGGTAATTATTGATGAGTTAATTCTGCAAAAACCAGCATTTCGCCTAACCTTGACCAATGAGAAATCAGAGAGCAAAAAAGGATCGCATGCTTTTCAAAAGTTTTTTGAGGATATCATTAGCAGGGGAGAAATAAAAAACCTGAAAGTAATAAACGGAACTGCGGAGCTCTTTTTAGAAGGAGAACATACAAAAAGAATTGGAGGATTTACAGACTTGACGATTCAGGCAAGTGGAATTCAAACGGATAAAAAAATCTTGAGGCATATTATTCCTTTTGAATTGGAGGAGATAAAAAGTAGCCTAAAAAATCTCCACTTAGAATTGAACGAAGGAAAGGTTGTTAAAATCAGGGCCATCACCCTTGATTTATTGGGACAATTGATAAATGTGGAGGACATTTCCTTCTACACTTCAGAGGATTTAGTGACGGCTTCAAAACAATCCATTCATCAGGAAGATTTGATCAATTTTGATTTAAAAAGGATCAGTCTTGAAGGAATAGATGCAGGAAGTGATCTTTATGGAAAATGGTCTGCCATTGCCAATAAGTTGACTTTAGATAGCTTGGTAATGGTTGATTTACGAAATAAAAATAAACCAAGGCCTTTCGAATCTCCCAAAAAACTGTTTTTAGGATTGTTGGAGAGTATTCCTTTTCCATTAGATCTCGATACAGTGATTTTAAAGAATAGTCGCTTCGACTACCAAGAAATAGGAAATGGTAAAGAAAAGCCTGGATTGATTCGCTTTGATAATTTAAATGCTCAGATTGAGGGTTTTGTCACGGTTGATTCTTTGCGTAAAGATCGAGAAATGAAGATTTCTCTTCAAAGCGATTTCATGGGGCATACTCCCTTGAATGCTGTAATTGCAGTACCTTATAAGCAAGAATCATTTCATTTAAACATGTCTCTCTCTCCAATGGATTTGACATCTCTTAATTCCATTACAGAAGAATTAGCCGGAGTGAGAATCAAATCTGGAAAATTACATCGTTTGGAATTGCAAATGAATGCAAATGAGTATTCAGCCCAAAATGAGTTGACTTTTGATTTTGAAGATTTTCACATCGAAATAGAGCAGAAGGGAGATTCGCAAAATGTTAACAAATTAGCCTCCTTTGCCGGTAATGCTGCTCTTCGGAAAACAAATCTTCCCAATCAAAAAAGCTATAGAAAAGCCAGGTTTCAATCATCTCGAAATGTTTATCGAGGGCCATTTAATTTTATCTGGGAAACCAGTAAAACTGGAATTACGGAGATCATGCCTTCAGAAGTTGGCCGAATGTTTTTGAAAAATCCTGAAAATAAAAAGTCGAAAAAGAAAGGGTAAAGCCGGAGAATTCAGCTTTTATATAGCTTATCTAATGCAAATCAGATCGGATTAAATTGGGATTGTATTTTTATCTACATTTTCTTTGAAATCTATGAATGAGGATTTTTCTACAGATAAATTAAAGCTGGCAGCAAATTTCATTAATCAAACTGCAGCTCCAATTTTTCTTACCGGAAAAGCAGGCACGGGAAAAACCACTTTTTTGAGGGAATTGGCAGAACATACCTATAAAAATTACATAGTGGTAGCCCCCACTGGAATTGCGGCTTTGCATGCAAAAGGGGTCACGATTCACTCTCAGTTTTTATTGCCTTTGGGAAGTTTTTTGCCTGTGAGAGATTCAGAATTTTCCTTTTCTGATCAATATGGGTTCTTCACCCAAAGTACTTTGGCCAGAAAACATCCCCTGAATTTGGTTCGTAAGGATGTGCTTCGAGCATTGGATTTATTGGTGATCGATGAAGTGAGTATGCTCCGCGCGGATGTCTTAGATGCGGTTGATTTCCGGTTGAAAAGTGTCAAAGGAAATTTTCAAGATCCTTTTGGCGGAGTACAGGTTTTACTGATTGGAGATCTATATCAATTACCTCCGATAGTTAAAGACCAGGAATGGGAAGTTTTGCGAAAGTTCTATGCTTCCATGCATTTTTTTGAAGCTAAAGCCCTACAACAATCTGGATTGGTTTATTTGGAATTGGATAAGATTTTTAGACAAAGTGATGAGGAATTTATTCAGGTCCTAAATCATCTTAGGGATAATCAAGTTACCTCAGCAGATATTCAACTTCTCAACCAACATTATAAAAGTCAGGAAGAATTAGCTTCTGTTTCGGATTGTATTACAATCACAACCCATAATTACAAAGCACATCAGATCAACCAGCGGGAACTTCAAAATCTTGCAGAACCCTCCTGGTTCTATCTCGCTGAGATTTGGGGGGATTTCACAGAATCTTTGTATCCGATTCCTGAAAGACTGGAACTTCGAGTGGGAGCCCGGATCATGTTTATAAAAAATGACAGTTCCGGGATGGGATTGTATTTCAATGGAAAACTGGCTACAGTTACTTCCTTAGATGAGGATTCGGTTTCTGTTAAAATGGATGGAGATCGTGGAGAGTTCAGACTTCGGAAAGAAATATGGGAAAATAAGAAATATGTAGTAAATCCGCAGACCAACGAACTGGATGAAGAGGTGGTTGGAACTTTTTGTCATTTTCCAATCAAGTTGGCTTGGGCAGTTACTGTTCATAAAAGTCAGGGATTGACCTTTGAGAAAGCGATTATCGATGTGGGCGAGGCATTTGCTCCCGGACAAGTCTATGTAGCCTTGAGTAGGTTGAAAAGCCTGGCTGGTTTGCATTTACGAAGTCGGATTCAATCCCAACTTTTGTTTTCGGATAAAGCAGTTGTTGATTTTTCGGTTTCGGCAAAAGGCCAAAAGAGATTTAAAGAATTGCTTGATTTTCACAGGGGTAGATATCTTCAAAAGGTGATTCAAGATACCTTCGACTTTGGAGCTTTTATGAAGGAATTAAGAAGTTTCCAAAAGGATCAGGAATCTAGTTTAGAGTTTGAAGAAGAAAGCATGAAAGGCGCCATTCCTTGGATTAAAGACCAAATTCAATCTGAATTGGTGAATTCTAGCCGTTTCCAAAATCAACTTTTACAGCTCTTGCAAAAAAATGACCGAGAGGCTTTTTTTGATCGAATACAAAAGGGCTCGGATTATTATGAAAATTTTCTTTTGGAAATATGGAAACGCCTCATCAAACAGATGACATTGGTTTCCAACTTTTCAAAAACCAAGAAATACCTTCAAGGATTGGAATCCCTCGAGCAACTTACATTTCGAAAAATCTCCCAAATCAAAAAAGTTAAGGTTTTATTGGAAGAGTTGTTTACAGGCCAAATTTCTTCAAAAATGGGATCTGTGGATAAAGGTCTTTTGCAACTTAGACGTCAATTTTTTGACTTTGCGAAGATTGATGCAACCGAAATCCTTCAAGAAATTAAGTCTAAGACTGGGCGAAAAAAGGTTGGAGTCCCAAGCCCGAAAAGACAGAAAGGAGACTCCTTGGAAAGCACTTTGCAGCTTTTTGAATCGGGGAAATCCATTTCTGAAATTTCCTTACTTCGAGGTCTCGCAGAATCCACGATTAAGTCGCACCTAGCAGAAGGTATTGCTGCAGGCAGGATTGATTTGGAGGACTGCTTGCCCAGTGAGGTGATTCTTGAGATTTTGGGGAGTGCAGAGAAATATTCAGGAATTAAGGAACTCCGGGAGCATTTTAAAGGGAAATATGACTATGGAACGCTGAAGATGGTTTTTGCCGGAAACAGAAATACATAAAAAAAAAGGAGCTGAAAAGCTCCTTATTCATTTATGGTTGGTTTCCATAAAACTTATCATGAAATTGATATCGCAATTCAACTTTCGATTTTTCCAGTTTGGTTTTGGTATCAATAATTAGATAAGCAGGATTAGAAGATCCTTTTTCTATTGCTTCCCAATTCGGAAGGTTTTCTCCATTTGGATTTCCTGTTTTAATGAAATTGGCAAAATAGTTTTGAAAAACTTCTGAAACTTGATAATCCTCTTTCTCCCAAGCATAGTCATGCACTAAATGCAGATTTCCCATGGCATATTCAATTTCACAAGCATGGGGGGCACCTATTGCCTTTGGAGGTTCTTGTCCATTTCGCTCCATCGTTCCACCAGCAAGCCCTGACATGAGATTAGAATCTCGTAAGGGAGGACGATGTTTACTATAGAGGTATCGATAGACAGGTTGATTGGAATTTTTTGAATGAAGGTCCAACCATTTCCATGTACTATAGGCGATAAAACGGTCGGATGCCAAATCAGTAGCTGATTGCTCCACTTCCTCTGTAGTGGCATGTGGGTGTAATGCTAAAACTTCCTCCCATTTTTCCGGATAGGTTTCTTTTACTTTTTCGATGAAATTTTCAGGAGTGTAGGGTTTTCCTTGCATAAAAGCCATACCGGGAATTTCAGCAGAATTCCATCCAGCCAAAAGCGGAACTTGCGCTTGTTCCTTCGCTTCAAATATTTCAGGAAGTGTCTTTGGTAGGAAATATCCGTCAATGACAACAGGGAATCCAAAGCGTCCCGAAGCTTGATAAATTTCATAAAGCTCTTGAGTGGAAAGCTTCCGCATTTCTTCAATAGAAGGAATGCCTGCAGCTTCCGCAAATTCTTTCCCGATTTGTTCGGCATCCTGAAGTGGAACGGGAGCAAGAGTTGGGTTTATTCCAGCCCCACTTTCGCCAATAGCTCTAGCAATTAGATTTTTGGAAAGGGGAGAGGCCATTTGGTAACTGACGGAAATGGAACCTGCTGACTCTCCTGCAATGGTGACTTTATTGGGGTCTCCTCCAAAAGCTTGGATGTTGTTTTTCACCCACTGCAAGGCAAGATTTTGATCCATTAATCCGTAATTCCCTGATCCTTTGTAGGTAGTTTCGGCTGACAATTCAGGATGGGAAAAGAAACCAAAAAGTTCTAAGCGGTAATTAACAGTTACTACAACGATCCCTTTTTGGGCCATGCTTTCTCCATCATATCGAGGCTCGCTGCCATCTCCAGCTACAAATCCTCCTCCGTAGAAATAAACGAGTACAGGTAAGTTCTTTTCATTTTGCTTCGCTGGTGACCAAACATTTAAATACAGGCAGTCTTCGCTTATTCCATCAGATCTAAAATTCATATCTCCAAAAACAGGAGCTTGGATTGCTCTAGGACCAAAACTTTTGGTTTCTTTTACCCCGTCCCAATCTTTTGGGGGGACTGGTGCTTTCCATCGCAATGGTCCTAAAGGCGGTTGCGCATAAGGAATTCCAAAATATTTTTGAATACCTGTTTGCGTATCATAAATGCCTTCTATTACTCCATTCTGAATGCTTCGTTTCACAGGAAATCCATTGTTTTTTACGCTAAAATCTTGAGCTTGAAGTGTCATTTGCGAAAGCGCGAATAAAAACACCAAGATTGGTTTTTTCATCTTAGTTTTTATTTATTGTATCTGTTTGAAACAATAGTAATTGCATTTTGTCTGAATTCCTATTTATTTGAGGAAATTTTAAAACTAGATCCGCTTTGAACAACTCGGAATACCTTCCGCACATTGCATACGACTCAGTTATTTTTGGCTTCTCCGGTGAAAAGCTTAAAATTTTACTTATTGAGTATCATAATACAGGTTGGCTTGCCTTACCAGGAGGTTTTGTCAAAAAAAATGAACCTTTAGACGAAGCAGTGATTCGAGGGCTCAGAGAACGGACCGGCTTAGACCAAGTTTACTTAGAGCAATTTTACACCTTTGGAAGTTTAGAACGAGTTCGTCCTGAAATTATGCAGAAAATATTGGAAGCTCAGGACGCTAATCTTCCTGAAAATCATTGGTTGCTTGATCGGTTTATTTCTGTAGGATATTATGCTTTGATCGACTATGAAAAGGTAGAGCCTATGCCGGATGCACTATCAGATTCGATTAACTGGTACGATGTTGACTCCATTCCTGACTTACTTTTTGATCATAACTTTATCGTTCAAAAAGCCCTAGAGCACCTTCGAACACATTTAGATCAAAAGTTACTATCGGTCAATTTGTTACCCGAAAGGTTTACCATGAAAGAGCTGCAACAAGTATATGAAGCTATTTTAGGTGAGAATTTGAATCGGGCTAATTTCCAACGGAAAATGCTGAGTTTGGGGATTTTGCAACGTCATGAGAAGCTGTTTTCTGGAGGTTCACACAAAGCTCCATATTTATATAGCTTCAAGAAGTGATTTTTTATTGCAAAGGCTGCGTCAATACACTCAAAATCGTCTGAATTCCCTCCTTGTAGTTTCCAAGCCGTATATTCTCATTGGGACTGTGTTGGTTGTTATCTGAATTGACGGTAGGGATAGTCACTGCTGGAATGTTTAATGCATCGACGAAAGGTGAAATCGGAATACTTCCGCCTGAAATGCGAATTTGAACCGGATTTTGTTCAAAGGCTCGGTACATGGCAGAACGAAGCCATTCTCCTGCTGGTGAATCCATTGGGGTTCGAAACGCTTGGTAGGAAATTTTGCTTTCCATTTTTACGATTTTTGGATATTTCATCCTTTCCTCATCACTTGGCTCATGGTCCAAAATATGGAACCCTTGATCTTCAATATGCTTTCTGATTAATGAAAAAAGTCGTTTTGGATCTGATTCGGGTACCAAGCGGATATCTAATTCTGCCAACGCGGTAGCAGGTACTATGGTCCTCGCTTCAGGGCCAACCCATGCGGAAGACATTCCTCTAATATTTAAAGATGGATATTGAATGCTTTCTTGGTAGGTTTTTCCGACTTCATCCGTCCGTCCGATTCCTAGGCGGGATTGAATGGTTGCTTCATCATCCGGTACTGCCTCTAAGATTTTTCGTTCTTGTTCGGAGAATTGGATTCCGTCATAATAACCGGGTATGCTGACCCGTCCATTTTCATCTTTCATGCTTGCCAAAAGCTGAGAAAGTAAAAAAGCAGGATTGGGTGCATAGTTTCCAAAATGCCCGCTATGTTGAGGTAATTTGGGACCATAAGTAGTTAGGGTCATTTCTGAAATACCTCTTGCGCCATAACTCAGTGTTGGCAAATTAGAAATATGCCGCGGTCCATCCATGATCAGCATAAGGTCTGCCGCGAGCTTATCTTTGTAATCAAGTACTGCTTTAGGAAGTCGTGGAGAACCTTGCTCTTCTTCAAAATCCAAAATGATTTTAATGGAATAATCAGGTAAGGATTTATTATCTACAAGTGCATCCCAAGCTGTCAAAAACATGGCAAATGGTCCTTTGTCATCTGAGGTTGAACGGGCAAATATTCTCCAATCCGGATTGTATTCGTTTTTCAATCGGTCGAAATCAATAATCGCCCAGTCTCCATTTGAATTTCTTTCTTTCAAAACTGCTTGATAGGGATCTGGTTGGTTCCACTTGCTTTTGTCTACAGCTTGTCCATCGATATGAAAATAAAATAAGATTGTCTTATTGGCCGTTGGATTTTCTTTATGCGCTAGCAGAATTGGTATTCCTCCCGTTTCCAATCGCTCATGGCTCCAGTTTCTTTCTGAAAATTGAGTTTCACACCATTGAATATTTGTTTCGATTTGTTCCGGATAAACCGCATCATTAGGCATTTGGACTATTTCTGTCAGGAGGTTTAATCCATGTTGCCAGTAATCATCCGTCCAGGATTCCAAAACAGCTTTTGTGGGTTGTGTTTGAGAATATCCCAAAGTGGAAAAGGAAATCAAAAGGAGGAAAATCAATTTTTTCATGGCTGTTAATTTTTTGGAAATTAGAAAAAATCGAAACCAAGGACAAGTTGAATTATTCCAAGAATTTCATCCAACAAAAAATCCTGCCTCGAGAGGAAGCAGGATTGAAGTAGGGGCGAAGTAAATTAAATTACTTCCCTGAAATATTCTATTGTTTTCAGTAATCCTTCTCGAAGTGGAATGGTAGGTTCCCAACCCAATTCTTTCTTGGCCAAATCTATAACAGGTTTTCGCTGCATTGGGTCATCCTGCGGTAGGGGAAGAAATTTCAGTTGGCTTTTACTTTCAGTCAATTCTAAAACTAAGTTCGCCAACTCCAACATGGTGAATTCCCCTGGGTTTCCAATATTTACTGGACCTGTAAAACCATCTCTTGAATTCATCAGACGATACATTCCTTCAATGAGGTCGTCAACGTAGCAGAAAGAACGTGTTTGTTTTCCATCTCCATAAATGGTGATGTCTTGACCCTTTAAAGCCTGCACAATAAAATTACTTACTACGCGGCCATCATTTGGATGCATTCTTGGTCCATAGGTGTTGAAAATTCGCATCACCTTAATCGGAACCTCATGCTGTCGATGGTAGTCGAAGAATAGGGTTTCCGCACAGCGTTTTCCCTCATCATAGCAGGCTCGTGGTCCTAAGGTATTTACATTTCCACGATAGGATTCAGGTTGAGGATGGATTTCAGGATCACCGTAGACCTCTGAAGTACTCGCCTGAAGTACTTTTATTTTTAAACGCTTTGCTAATCCCAACATATTCATGGCACCAATGACCGATGTTTTCGTTGTTTGAACAGGGTCAAATTGATAATGAATAGGGGAGGCAGGACATGCTAAATTGTAAATCTCATCCACTTCCACATACAGCGGGTGGGTGATATCATGTCGTAATAACTCGAAGTTCTTATTGTCTAATAAATGGTGGATATTTCTTCGGTTTCCGGTGAAAAAGTTGTCCACACAAAGTACTTCGTTTCCTTCTTTGAGCAATCGCTCACATAGGTGACTTCCTAGAAAACCTCCGCCACCACTTACTAAAATTCGCTTCATTTAAAATTTTATATTCAAAATTTACACAGCCAAATTAAACAAATGTTTTTCAATTAAAGGAAAAGTATTTGGGAATAGCTCAAAACCAATAGTCCCGCATATCAAGTGTTGGATAACTGGTGCTATGAAGTCGTTGAGATAATGCACTTATTTTAGGAATTTCATATTCCATAAAATAGCGTGCTGTTTCGATTTTTCCATAATAGAAAGCAGTATCTGCATTTTCTTTTTTCATATTCATAGATGAGAGACTTGCCTGCCTGATCCACATCCATCCAACGGAAATAATCCCGCATAATTCTAAAAATAGAGTTGCGTCTGCTAGGAAAATTTCGGGTCCTTCCTGTGCTTTTTGTAAAAGGGAGGCTGCTGCATTTTGAGCCAAATTCCATCCCTTTTCAAATTGATTTCGAATATCCTCTGGACCTTGATAAGTGGAAAGATCATCCTCGATGTGTTGATGTAACATTTTCCATCCCAATCCATCGTTAAGAAATATTTTTCTTCCTAATAAATCCAATCCATGAATTCCCGTTGTACCTTCATGTATCGGATGGATTCGTGCCTCTCGGTAATACTGTTCTACAGGAAAATCCTGTGTATATCCTGCGCCTCCTAAGATTTGAACTGCTGCCGAAGTACTTTGAAGCCCCATTTCAGAGGGATAGCTTTTTGCAATGGGAGTTAACAACTCTAATAGAGCGTGCTTTTGTTTTTTGTTGATTTCTTCTGATTCATGTGTAGACTCGTCCATTAATTTGGAGCAGTAAAGCAATAATGCAAGAGAGCCTTCTGTGACGCATTTTTGGAGTAAAAGCATCCTTTTCACATCGGCGTGTTGGATAATGGGGACTTGTGGCTTGGAAAGGTCTTTTTCTGTAAGTTTTCTCCCTTGGGGCCGCTCCTTGGCATAAGCTAAAGATGCTTGAAATGCGGCCTGAGCAATGGCTACTGCATTCATCCCCACACCGATTCGAGCCTCATTCATCATTTGAAACATATATCTGAGCCCGTGATTTTCTTCCCCCACAAGATATCCTAAAGCTCCTTCATTTGATCCAATCATCAAGTGAGCAATTGGGGCACCTTTGTAGCCCATTTTATGATAGAGCCCTTCTGTCAGGACATCGTTTGGTAGGCTGGTTTCAGGGATGATTTTTGGTACAACAAATAAAGAAATTCCTTTTGTCCCTGCTGGAGCCCCTTCAATTCTCGCA
Source organism: Algoriphagus sp. (assembly GCF_013373065.1). GTDB lineage: Bacteria > Bacteroidota > Bacteroidia > Cytophagales > Cyclobacteriaceae > Algoriphagus. The sequence continues at coordinate 30,242 of NZ_JABXIN010000006.1, read as the reverse complement.
AGCATGAGGTGAATAACATTTTCACAAGCATCATGATCTCCACATGAAATATATATCTTTTGGCCCTTGATTCGGTACTCACCTTTAGTAGAGGTTGGATAGGCTGTGGTGGTGATATCCGACAAGGAGCTGCCCGCATCAGGTTCGGTTAGGGCCATGGTTCCCTGCCATTCACCGCTGTACATGGAAGGGGTAAAGCGTTTGATAAGCTCATCATTTCCAAAAGTTCGAATCAGATTTGCTGCACCTGTGGTAAGAAATGGGAAAACCGATGCGGAGTAATTTGCTGCTTGAAGGATATATCCAGCTGCCAAGTGAATAGACCAAGGTAATTGTTGTCCGCCTTCTTCATAGGGGAAGGTGGCATTAATCCATCCATCTTTTCCAAATTGCCGTATGATTGCCTTCATCCTAGGATGGATTTTTATTTTTCCATTTTCAAGAATGGGTTCTTTTCTATCCATCTCCGTTAAGAGGGGATACAGGGATTTCTGAGCAATCTGTTCGGCAGCATCCAACACCATCTCGAAGTTTTCTTGATGATGGTCTTTGAAATAGGGGTAGCGATTTAGGTTTTCTACCTCTAAATGCTCGAAAAGTTGAAAAAACAGATCTTTTTTAGAATAGAAACTACTCATTGGTTTTGGGGTTAAAGCTTTCGAATGATTTTTGCTGGATTTCCTGCTACAATGACATCAGATGGAACATCCTTGGTCACAACGGTACCCGCTGCAATGATGGATCGATCTCCGATGCTGACTCCAGGACAAATGATACTTCCTCCTCCGATCCATACATCGGATCCAACATGGATTTCTTTTCCATATTCCCAAAGTTCACCCCGGGTCTTGGCATCAAGTGGATGGGAAGCGGGATAAAACTGAACGTTTGGACCTACCATTACGCGGTCTCCAAAACTTACAGGAACGACATCTAAAATCACGCAATTAAAGTTGAAAAAGACATTGTCACCAATGCTTATATTGTAGCCGTAGTCGCAAAAAAATGGGGGGTCAATCCAAAGGTTTTTTCCAATTTTTCCGAAAAGGCTTCGAAGAATTTCTATCCGGGTTTCTTTGTCTTCGGGATCAGATTCATTGAATGATTTCAAAAGTTTTCGTGCGTGAAGGCGTTCTGCTTCAAGCTGTGGATCACCTGCTTGATACAATTCCCCTGCAAGCATTTTTTCCTTTTCAGTCATGATTTCTTAGGAATACCAAGGCTTCTTCAATTCCTCTTATTTCTGCCAAACCTTTTAATCGACCGATTGCAGAATAACCGGGATTGGTCTTTTTACTTAAATCATCCAGCATTTGATGACCATGATCAGGGCGCATCGGAATTCGCTTTCCTCTTCGTTCCTGTACTTTTAAAAGCTCCTGAACGACTGCTGCCATCGGTACATCTCCATCCAAATGATTCTCTTCGATAAAATTCCCGGCCTGATCTCGTTTGGTACTTCGTAAATGAATGAAATTGATATGATTCCCAAATTCTTGAATCATGGCTAATAGGTCATTGTCAGGTCGGACTCCATAGCTTCCGGTACAAAAACAAAGTCCATTGTGAGGACTTGGATTATCTTGAATAATTCGGCGAGCATCCGCTGCAGTTGAAACAATCCGAGGTAATCCATAGAGGGAAAATGGGGGATCATCTGGGTGAATGGTGAGAAATACTCCAACTTCTTCAGCTACTGGTACGATGGCTTCCAGGAATAATCGTAAATGCTCTTGAAGTTTTTTCTCATCAATTCCATTATAAGTTTCAAGCATTTGACGGAATTCATCCAAGGTATATCCAATCTCAGAACCGGGAAGTCCCTTTAGAATATTATCGATGATTAGCTGTTTTTTTTCAGGACTTAGTGCTTCATAATAAGTTTTGATTTCTTGGATTTCTTCCTGACTGTATTCTTGAAAAGCTTCAGGTCTTTCTAAGATAAAAAGGTCAAAAGCTTCCACTGCTTTTTTCTCATAAAACAGTGCTTTAGCGCCATTCGGCAATTCTTTATACAGTTCTGTGCGTGTCCAATCCAAGATGGGCATGAAGTTATAGCAAACCGTAAAAATACCCTCAGATGCTAAGTTTCGAAGGGTTTGTTGGTAGTTCTCTATAAACTCCTCGTAGCGCCCAGACCTTATTTTGATTTCCTCATGGACAGGGACTGATTCGACCACATACCAAGTCAAGCCAGCATCTTCGATAAGCTTTTTTCGTTTTTTGATTTCTTCAATAGGCCAAACTTCACCATTTGGAATGTGATGAAGGGCTGTGACGATACCTGTAGCACCTGCTTGACGAATATCTCGGAGGCTGACTGGATCATTGGGACCATACCAGCGCATGGTTTGTTCCATTCTTGGGGTCATATTTATTTGATTTGACATTTTAAACTCCTGAATAGGCACTAAACCCACCATCCACTTCTACAATTGTTCCCGTTACAAAATTGGATGCATCTGAACAAAGCCATTGTAAGGTTCCCAGCAGGTCTTCTGGTTTTCCAAACCGACTCATGGGGGTATGTGTAATGATTTGATTTCCTCTCTTCGTTAAGGAACCATCTTCTTCTGTGAGTAAGGTTCTGTTTTGCTCCGTTAGGAAGAATCCTGGCGCGATGGCGTTCACCCGAAATTGTGGTCCATGCTTGGTTGCAAGTTCTACAGCAAGCCATTTGGTCATGTTGTCAATTGCGGCTTTTGCTGAAGCGTATCCCATGACTCGTGTCATGGGTCTGGTTGCAGCCATTGAGCTGATGTTGAGTATATTACCTTTTTTGTTTTCAAGCATTAATGGAAGGAAAGCCTTGATGGGAAGTACTGTTCCCATATAGTTCAAATCCATTACTTGTCGAAGGGATGCTAAATCAAGGTCTAGAAAGTTTTGGTCGGGTCTAACAACGGCTCCCGGCATATTCCCTCCGGCTGCATTGATTAACACATCAATGGATTGATGTTGGCTTTTGATTTTTTCAGTTGCTTGGCAGACATTATTCCAATCTGTGACATCGCAGGTATAGCCCGAAGCTGTTCCTCCTTGCTTTTTGATTTCATGGAGAAGCTCATTGATTTTGGTAGCATTTCTTCCTAAAATGAGTAGCTCGGCTCCTTGAGAAGCTAGGTGAAGACTCATGGCTTTTCCCAAAACTCCTGTGGCTCCAGAGAATACAATTTTTTTGTTAGAGAGGTCGAATAGATTGATTGCCATGATTAAACTTGAAAATTATCAGCTGAAAAGTCAAAGTAATTTTTTGCATTGAAATAGCAGATATCTGCTACGATTTTACCCAACCATTTTTCATCAGCCGGCAAAAGTCCTTTTTCAACATCATTTCCAATCAAATTACACAGAATTCGACGGAAATACTCATGTCTTGGAAAGGATAAAAAGCTTCTGGAATCAGTCAACATTCCGATAAAACATGAAAGTAAGCTCATGTTCGAAAGTGCATTTAATTGTTTTTCCATTCCATCTAGTTGATCTAAATACCACCAACCTGAACCGAATTGCATCTTTCCTTTCACGCTTCCATCGTTAAAGTTTCCAGTCATGGTTGCAAAAACCTCATTATCTCTTGGGTTGAGATTGTAGAGAATGGTTTTAGAAAGTTGGTTTGTTTTGTCTAAGGAATTTAAAAATCCGGCAAGGGCTTTTGCCTGTTCAAAATCTCCAATAGAATCGTAGCCGGTGTCTGGTCCCAGAGTACTTAATTGCCTGGAATTGGTGTTTCGAAGAGCTCCGAGATGGAATTGTTGTACCCAGCCTTTTTTATGATACTCCTTACAAAGGAATTCAAGGGTTTTGAATTTGAAGTATTGAATTTCGTGGACAGTTAGTTCATTTTTTGATCGAAGTTGTTGGAATAGCTTCTCCAGGTTGAATGCTTCTTTTTCAAAAAAATAAAGTTGCTCTAATCCATGGTCGGCAAGTCTACATCCGTTTTGGTGGAAAAATTCAATTCGATTTTGAAGAGCTGATTTCAAATCCTCATAGCTGTTGATAGAAAGCCCTGTCACATTTTCCAACTTTCCGAGGTAATCCAGGTAGTTTTGAGGATTTTCTACAGCATAGGCTTTATCGGGCCGGAATGCAGGGAACATCAATAATTCAGCCTTTGATTCGCTCATTTTTCGGTGGTTTTCCAAGGAATCAATAGGGTCATCGGTCGTGCAAACCACTTCCACCTTCATTTTTTTCAGAAGGCCTTGGGTTCGAAATTCTTCTTGAGAAAGTTGGTAGTTGCAAGCCTCATAAATTGGGGAAGCACTTTTTTCTGAAAGGCTTTCCTCTATCCCAAAATAGCGGAGCAGTTCTAAGTGAGTCCAATGATACAGCGGGTTACGAACAGTATATGGAACAGTAGAAGCCCATTTTTCAAATTTCTCCCTGTCACTTCCATTTCCAGTGATAAATTTCTCAGAAATCCCAAGCGTTCGCATCGCGCGCCATTTGTAGTGGTCTCCGGCTAACCAAACTTCTGAAATAGTTTCAAATTGTTGGTTGGATCGAATCTGATGAGGAGGTAGATGGTTGTGGTAATCTATAATGGGAAGGTCTTTTGCATAGTCATGATAGAGTATTTTTGAAAACTCAGACTGAAGCAAAAAATCATCGGTAATGAATGAATTTTTGGATGAGAAATGACCCATTGCTAATACTTTTGGTTCGGTTAATTCAATTTATTTATAAGAGGATGAAAATTATTTAGACTTAAAAAAGGCCGTTTTCTTTTTCGAATACGGCCTCATTGAAATTAAACTTTTGGTGGTTCCCATCCTTTTTCATATTCCCTCGACCAAAGGTCCATGGCTTTTTTGGAATTTGTAATTCGACCGCTAGAACTATCACATTGAAGTGTCTCACTAGTGCGATAAGAGATATTTGCCAAGTGACAAAGTAAGGTACTGACTGCTCCTTCTTCAATATTGGAGTTTTGTTTTTCTAATCCTCTTACCGCATTGAAGAAATTGACCACATGACGGGTACTCATATCTCCTCCGCCTCCTAGTTGCGTACCGGCTTCATTGCTAGTTGAAGAACTGTCCTTCACCAATTTTCCACTTCGATCGTAATGCTTGTAGCCATTTCTATTTACAAATACACTGCCTTCGCTTCCGAATATAATGGTACCCCGATCAGCACCATAGGTATTGTAATTGTTTCTGCTTTTTCCATCCCATACGATGGTCGCGCCATTTTTAAATTTGAATGTTGCTTCCATGGTATCGTACATGGTCCAACCATCATCCTCGAAGTGATACTTTCCTGCATCGACACTGACATGGCTTGGGTATGAGACTTCCAAAGCCCAGCGCGCAACGTCTAATTCATGAGTTGCATTATTTCCGGTCTCAGCCGTTCCATAATCCCATCCGTACCAATGCCAGTTGTAGTCCCATGTATCATGCATGTATGGTTTTCGAGGAGCTGGTCCCTGAAAGAGCTCCCAATCGAGTCCTTCCGGAACTGGGGCAGGAGAAGGGTTGACAACTCTTCCTCTGGCATTGCTATAAAAGGCTACAGCCTTGTATGCTTTGCCGATAGCTCCATCATGAATGGCTTTGATGATTTCCTGGCTTGCAGGAGCGGAGCGTTGTTGATTTCCCATCTGGACAACTTTTCCATATTTTTTCTGAAGAGCAATCAGTAATTCACCTTCTCGAGGGTTATGGGAGCAGGGTTTTTCTACATAAACATGTTTTCCATGCTCCATCGCGATCCAAGTTCCCGGTGCATGCCAATGGTCTGGTGTCGCGTTGATAAGAACATCTAGATTTTTATCTTCCAGTACCTTTAAAATGCTTTTCTCTAGTTTTGGTTGGTAATCAATGTGATTTGAAAAATTTTCAGCAGCCCTAGTCAATTGTTTATCCATGACATCACAGAGATAGAGTAATTCCACATTGCTGGACTTCAGTGCTATTGGTTCATAAAAAGCCCCCAGTCTTCTGCCTAAACCTGCGATGGCTACCGTCAATCGATCATTGGCGCCAAGTATCCTTCCGTAGGATTTTGCTGAAAAGCCCATTGCCCCTAAGGTTGAAACACCAATTCCTGCCGCTGTGCTTTTTTTGATAAAAGTTCTTCTGGATTGCTTGTTCATAATAATGCCCGGTTAGTTTAAGGTTTTGATTTTGATGTTTTTAAAGCTGACTTTATCGCCATGATCCTGGAGTAGAATATGTCCTTCAGGGGCCTCGCCGAAATTTTCCCAAATTTTATATTTAGAGATAGCTACAAGACCTCGAAATTCTTGAGAACCTCTCACATACTCCAATACCTTCACACCATTTAGGTAGTGTTCTACCCGGTTGTCTGGATAAACTACAATTCGGCCTTTATTCCACTCACCGGGAGGTTTCACAAATCGACTTTGTTTTTCAGCAGTGATTAAATCATACAAAGAAGCGAGCGTGCGGTTTCCATCTCGTCCCATTTTGGCATCAGGGTGCTTTTCATCGTCCAAAATTTGATATTCAAGTCCAATTGCTGATCCAGAATTGTTTTCTGAAAGGGTGACAAAGTATTTAACGCCACTATTGGCACCTTCGGAAAGATTGAATTCAAATGCTAAATCAAAGGCGCTGAACAGTTCAGTGGTAACAATATCACCTGCATTTGTGGATTCTCCTCCTCCAGATGATTCAATCGTCAAAATTCCATCTGAAATAGTCCAGCCGAAATCAGGAAAGGATTCCTTATAGGCCCCAATCCATCCATCAGAATTTTCGCCATTGAATAGCAATCTCCAGCCAGAAGCTACTTCAAAGTCTATTAGCTCATTTTTGCGGTTATTGACTACGAAAATCTCTTTTTCGAATGGCTGAGGGTCAAGGTTTTTGGTTTTAATTCGGATGTTCCGGAAATAGGTCTTTCGTCCTGCATCTTCAGGATTTTGAATGCTATGGACTTGCAAGCCAATAAATCCTTTTTTGTCAGTATCATCTACGACATAGGCTACTTCTTGACCATTTACCCAGGTTTTAATTTCATCACCAATTACCTCAATCCGGTAGCGATTGTATTCACCTAATTTAAAGGCTGATTTTGCAGCTGGATTAAGGTCTAGGGGGTAAAGCCAGCCTCTCCGAGCTTCATCATAAACTCCTCCAGACCATGCTCTTTCCGTTGGGTCAGCCTCAATTTGATAACCATATACTAAGCCTTTTCCGTCTCGAGCTTGTGGATCGAACTGTCCTCTTGCCATTATCCCGGAATTGGAGGAAAGATCTTCGACTTTTAGCTCTAGCTCCAAGATGAAGTCGCCAAACATCTCTTCTGTAATTAAAAAGGTATTGGGTGATCCAGCTACAGCCGAACCAATAATTTCTCCATTTTCAACAGAAAATTCAGCATCGCCAGCCACAGCTTTCCAACCTGATAGGTCTTTTCCATTGAACAAATCCCGCCACTCTTCGGATTGAGTTTCTTGGGATTGATTGCAAGAGGCAATGAAGGCTAGAGAACTAAGTAATAGGATGAAAGATGGTATACTTTTCATGAATAGGGTTGTTTGAATGTAAATCGAAAATCAAAATTTCGATGGATTGCTACAATTGCAGTTAGGCTCAAGATACGCAATCGTTTGGGATCTTTCCACTATAAAAACCTTGAAATCTTAAGCTTTAAAAAATTAATTCTTCCGAATTCGATACTTTTGCGCATGCTTGATTTCAATGAACGAAGAACGGTTTTTATAACCTGTAAAGACCGCTCTGTTACTTATCTGGAGCAGGAAATCCGTGAACTTGGCTTTTTTCCTGAAAAAATTCATCGTACTGGAGTAGAGCTTCGAGCTTCTCTGGAGGATTGTATGGATTTGAACTTGCATCTGCGAACTGCTTCACAGGTTTTGTTTGAAATCCGTTCCATTTATCTAAGAAACGCTTCCGATATCTATCGAAGAATCAAAGCCCTTCCTTGGGAAGAATACTTGGATGTGGATGGATATTTCTCGGTCAATTCGGTCGTTGAGAATGATTCAGTTAGCACTCCTTTGATTGTCAATGTAAAAGTTAAAGATGCTATTGTAGATCGTTTTCGGGATAAATTTGGCCGAAGACCTGATTCTGGCTCCGAGTTTAGTGGTTTGGTGATTCAGATTTACTGGAAAGGAACACAAGCTCAGATCTACTTGAATACAGCAGGTGAGACGCTTGCCAAACACGGTTACCGGAAAATTCCAGGGAAGGCACCCATGATGGAAGATTTGGCAGCTGCTACCATTTATGCAACGGAATGGAATACTCGCGTTCCATTTGTCAACCCCATGTGTGGTTCGGGTACTTTGGCCATTGAAGCAGCCCTTATGGCATCCAAGCGATATCCGGGATTATACAGAGATCATTACGCCTTTATGAATATCTTGGGCTATTCACCCGAAGCTTATGAAGCCAAGATGAAAAAACTAAGAAACAAGATTATCGATGATCCAGGAGTAAAAATCATAGCATCAGATATTTCTTTGCAGGCCATCACCTTTGCAAGAGAAAATGCAGCCATCGCAGGTGTAGAAGATTTAATCGATTTTCAGGTTTGTGATTTTGCTGAGACAGAAGTTCCCGAAAGACCCAAAGGCGTAATTATGTTTAATCCAGAATATGGAGAACGATTGGGTGAAGTGGAGGAATTGGAGGAGACCTATAAACGGATAGGAGACTTTTTAAAACAAAAGTGTGCTGGATACCGAGGATATATTTTTACCGGAAATTTGGAGCTAGCCAAAAAGGTAGGCCTTCGTGCCAGTCGGAGAATTGAATTTTGGAACGGAACCATTGATTGCCGTCTCTTGAAATATGATCTCTATGAAGGAAAAAAATGAGCAAAAAAAAAGCCGGATTTACCCGGCTTTTTTCTTATTGATGCTCATCCCGTAAGAGGTCATTGACTGTTTTAACAGGATTGAAGGTAATCAAAGGAACTTCTACAAATAGGGTGTTCCACCCAGCCATGGATCCATTCCATAGTCCTGGGAGTTCTAGAGCTTTTAATTCACGTCCGCTTTTTGATTTCTCAGTGATAAATCCAGTATTCATATCCCGGAATTGAAGTAGGTCAAATTTCTCTCCTTTGTAATTTCGGGTTCCACAAACCAAATCCACTGGGTTAAAATGTGTTGCCGCTTGTAGATGACGTTCTGAATCTGGGTCAGCCAAATTGATTTGAGCTGTTTCCAGGATTTGAAGGGATTGTGATCCATCTTTTTCCAAAATCCAGAAGGGACCTCCGCCTGGTTCGCCGGTATTTTTCACCATTCCACATACTCGGATAGGTCGATCTAATTTCTCTTTTATGGTTTGAAATTGCTCTTCCAAGGGCAGGCTGTCGAAATGGATAGGGAGCTTTCCACCTAAAGCTTCTGTGAATACACTTTTAGCATTTGCAACATTTTCGGAGGAGCTTTCCTGATCAAGCCGACGGAGGGCGTCGAAGACTTTTTCCTGAATCTCCAAGAGTAATCCACCAATCGCCTGTTTGTATTGGCGGGTCGGCTCCTTCAATCGATCCGGAACGACATTATCGATATTTTTTATAAAGATCAGATCGGCATCGATATCATTGAGATTTTCCAAAAGCGCCCCATGTCCGGCAGGTCTAAACAAAATACTTCCATCCTCTTCGAGGAAGGGTTCATTGTCCATCGTTACCGCAATGGTATCCGTTGACTTTTTCTGTTGTGAATAGCTGATATCAAAGGTCAATTCTGATTCTTCCTCAAGGATCGGGATGATTCCTTCGATTTCGGCTTTGAACTTTTCCTCATGTTCGGGTGAAACGGTAAAGTGGATTTTTACCAGCTGACCCGTTCCAACAGCATATTGCATTCCCTCGATAAGATGCTCATGAGCTGGAGTTCGGGTGTCATTTTCATAGCGATGAAACTTGAGGAGTCCCTTGGGTAAACTTCCATATCCCAATCCATCTTCTAACAATAGGGCTGCTAAGATTTCTTTGTAATCTTTTCGATCCAGACAATCGGGAATACTAGTTCCTCTATTTTTCAAAACTTCATTTAAGTCATCAAAAAAGGCAAACTTCTCAATTTGATCCATGAATTTCTGGACAAACTTACTTTTGCTGAGGTCCCCATCTCCATCTAAAAAAGCAAAGAGGTCTTTAAACATTCTGGAAGCCGCGCCCGAAGCCGGAACAAATTTTACTACTTCAATTTGTGAAGCTCTAGAAGGATACGTACTCTGAAAATGCGCCAAATCCTTTTCATCCATAATTCGGATGCCATTTCCCGGAGTAGCAGGAGCGGTGATTTCTAGAAATGGAAATCCATTTTTGAAATTTTCGATTTGCTGTTCAACCGTCTCGGGATTCATCCCCTGGTTTTTGATTTTTTTCAGTAATTCAGTATTCATGGAAATTAGGGTTTCAAAAGTTCGTTTCAAGATAGCAGTCTATCTTGCTTTGCTCAAGTCCAAGGCTTCTTTTTTCAATAAATTCAGTTCATATTTTCTCCTAGCTCATAAAAAATCCTCTATGAGTTGAAATTGGATTTTTTCCTTCGGTTTTTTTTGGGCTAACACTCCCAAATCGTCTTCATGAATTTGTAATACTCTTGGGTATCCTCCAGTGACTTGTGCGTCTGAAAGAAGGCAAATGAGTTTTCCTCCATGCGTCAGCTGTACTGTTCCTGGAAATACCGGAGCCGTATATATACTTCCCAGTTCGTTGGGGACTAACTCTTCTAACTGTACGGCCATCCCGTTTTTTAAATTTGAAATGGAAAAATAGCTAGTCCTGAGTTGTTCTTGTTGGCTTTCCCTCAATAGGTCAAATTCAGGTCCAGGGTAAGCTCTTATTTTTTCCTGCTTTAAATAATCTTGATTCCATTTCACCCTACTATTTGATAGGTAGTCTATGATTGTAGGCTGTTTGATAAAAGGAAGCGTGTCGCCGGCCTTCACAAATTCTTTTTCCGTAATTCCTAAGGAATAACTCCTAGAACCTAAGCGAATGGGCGTTTGGAATCCATTTTGAATTCCTAGATATAAAATTGATCCCAATTCAAACTTTCCCACTTCCAATAAGGAGCCTTCTGGAATTATTTGAAGTCCTGAAGAATAAGTAGTCTTTCCATTTATAGTGATTTCAGCTTTGGCTCCTGCTAAACAAATAATAGCCGAATCATGAAATTGGAGTTTCAAACCAGGTTGATTGATTTCTAAAACGGCATCTTCCTCCTTATTTTTCAATAGGTGATTGATCCAAAAAACTGCTTTGGGATCTAAGGGGCCGCTTGGAGGGACTCCAAACTCTGCATAGTTTTTTCTTCCTATATCCCGAATTTTAGTTCCCGGTCCCGTTTTGATAACCTCTATGAATGCTTGTGGCTTAGTCATAAAGGTTTAAGTTTTGGTGAGTTTTGTAGAATAAACTCGAATTCTTCTTTTGAAATTGGGACAAATTGAATTCGGTCTCCTATTTGTGGGTTGGCGGGAGGATTTTCCTCTGGAGAAAAAACGGTAATCGGTGTCCTTCCTATCAGATGCCATCCTCCAGGGCTTTCAAAAGGATAGATGCCGGTTTGATTTCCTCCAATTCCTACTGAACCTGCTTTGACAGTCCGGTCAGGGAATTCTTTTCGGGGAGTTTTTAAAGAATTTTGAAGTCCAGATAAATACATGAAACCAGGTAAAAACCCATAAAACTCAAGTCGATAGATTGGGTTTGAATGCAATTCAATTAATTCTGTTGGACTTATTCCTTTGATTTCACAAATTCTATCTAAGTCTTTCCCAAATTCACCGCCATAGCAGACAGGAATTTGCCAGGTTTTTTCATCCACTCGCTGAGAAGGTAGGTTTGTAGGAAAGATTACTTCAAAGTCTTTTCCAGGGGGATTTTTCCAAATCACGGAAATGCATTGATACCCTTGCCGGATTTCGGCTAGCTCATCTTGATAATGTGCTACTAACCAATTTTTGATCAATACTCTTTTTTGCAATAAAGATTTGGAAGGTTCTTCTTTCCACTTGAATTCCCACCAGGTTGGGGTGATTTTTTTTATTTCCGGGATTATGTCCACCATTTTTTCCGGATTTGGGGTAAAAAGTCAAGAATTCCTGCATTGTCTCCATGAAAACAAATTGTATCTGCCTGAACAGAAATTAATTTACCGCTTATGGTCCTAATTTTAGACTCTTCGATAATAAGTTGTAGATGTTCGGACACTGATTCAAAATCAGTCAGAACTGCACCTTTTTCTTTTCGAGATAAAAGTTGTAGGTCGTCCGTATAGGCGCGATCCCCAAAGACTTCCCGACGTATGATTAATTCATTTTCTTTTGCAGCATTTTCCATAGCAGAAAATGGAGGGACAAAGATCGTGGTGCTGGGGAATTCATTTGATAAATATTCGCAAAGGCTAGAAGCAAGGTCTGGTTGGGAAGCGGCATCGTTGTATAAGGCTCCATGGAATTTGATGTGGTCCATAGGCATATCCAATTCTTTTGCAACCTCCAAGAATAAACCAATTTGCTCGTGGATGGAATCGATCAATGCCTCGGTAGTTATTGAAAGGGATCTTCTGCCGAAATTTTCCTTGTCCGGATAGGAGGGGTGAGCCCCACCTTTCTTTCCTGATTTCAAGCAGGAGTTTAGTGTTTGGTAGATACTTTCCCGATTTCCAAAATGGCCACCACAAGCTATGCTGGCTGTATCGATATACGGAATGATCTTTTCCTCATGAAGGACTCCTTCACCTAAATCAGAATTTATTTCCAAGGCTCGTTGCTTCATACCCGAAATTAAAAATTCGATTGATTATTTTTCTGATAAATATCAAAAGCGCCTCAAATTGACTTCAAAGCCATATTTTTTTAATTTCGCTTATCGTTAACTAAACCTAAATTCTTATGGGAAAAGGAGATTTGAAATCCAAACGAGGAAAAATCAATCGAGGAACTTTCGGAGCAAGTAGACCCAAAAAAGAAGCCAATCGTAAGACGAGAAAAGCAAAATTGGGTTTGGACAAAAAGTAAGGATTGATCATTTCAAGGGGCTTCGGCCCCTTTTTTCATAATCGATTTTGCAATAGGACCTTTCTTTTTCGCATCACTTCCAATCTCAAATTTTGTTTTCAATATTTTTTAAGAACTTAAGGAAGAATTGAGGAGGTATTTAGCAAACTCCTGTACCTCACTTTTAATTTAATTCCAGCGATATGCATTCAAAATTACCTCGAATAGGAACAACCATTTTTACGGTAATGTCTCAAATGGCAAAGGATTTTGGAGCCATTAATTTATCTCAGGGTTTTCCTGGTTTTGATGCGGACCCCAAACTTTTGGAATTAGTGGCACACTTTACCACGAAGGGTTTCAATCAATATGCACCGATGAGTGGGATTCCGGAATTGCGTGAAATTATGGCAGAAAAGACGATGCGATGTTATGGTTTCTTGCCCGATCCTGTGGAGGAGATTACCATTGTTTCCGGAGCTACTGAGGCCATTTTTTGTGCAATCACTGCGGTAGTTGATCCTGGAGATGAAGTGATTTTATTGGAGCCTGCCTATGATTCCTATGAACCAGCAGTAATCCTTTCAGGAGGGATTCCGATCCATGTGGATTTGAAGCCTGGTGAATTTTCTATCGATTGGGAGAAAGTTCGGCATGCAGTTAACTTCAAAACCAAGGCATTGGTAATAAATACTCCCCATAATCCCTCAGGATATGTATGGACCGAGGAGGATTTGAAACAATTGGCTAGTTTGGTCAGAGATCGAGATATCTATGTCATCAGCGATGAGGTATATGAGCATATCACTTTTGATGGGCGAACTCATTTCTCACTTGTGGGCCATGAAGAACTTCGGGAAAAAACCTTTGTCTGCGGATCGTTTGGGAAGACTTTCCATGTGACTGGATGGAAAATTGGTTATTGCATAGCTCCCAAAGATTTAATGGCAGAATTCCGAAAAGTCCACCAGTTTGTCACGTTTAGTACAGTAACCCCCATCCAATATGCGCTTGCGGAATATTTAAAAGATGCCGCTCATTACGAAGGGGTGTCTAGTTTCTATGAAAAGAAACGGGACTTTTTCTTTGAGGGATTAAAAAAGACCGGATTGGAAATAATTCCTGCCCAGGGGAGTTTTTTTCAAATGGCATATTTTGGTCACTTATCGAAAATTTCTGATCGTGAACTTGCAGAACGGATGACTCAACAATTAAAAGTAGCCTGCATACCTGTTTCCTCCTTCTACCATGATAAACAAGATCCGAAGTTCATTCGGTTTTGTTTTGCGAAAGAAGAAGATGAATTGGAGGAAGCCCTCAATCGCCTTCAGGGGCTAAGTAAAATTTTATAAAAAAACCGGCAACGTTTCCACTGCCGGCTGTGTTAAGTTCCTTGCTATCCAAGGAATCAGGCCAAAATTTTTCTACAAAATTCAAAGCATTTCTGAACTTCCGAAATAGGATCAGATCCTTCTGGAATTTGATATTCAAGTTCAATAGTTGCCGGGAATTTATAATTATTTTTTTGCATCATTCGTAGAACATCTCCGATTGGAGTGTCTCCCGTTCCCCAAACGACGTTGCCCTTCCCGTTCGCAGGCGTTTGTCTGTCTTTGGTATGCATGCTGAGGATTCGATTATGCTGCTTTTCGATCAAGGAAAATAGGTCTGTATGCCCTGCTGCAATGTAATGCCCCATATCAAGATTCATTGCATTTTTTGGACTTTGTTCTAGAGCAGTATCCCAAAAATCAAAGGTTTGCTGCTCATGTCCATGGTAGGCTACAGACATGCCGTATTGTTCTCCCATTTTCCCTAATTTGAGCGTATGGACATCATTTGAGGGGTGTTCCAAAGTAACATGAGAAGCTCCTAAAGCTTTTGCAGCCTTCATTCCATAGGCGATTTCAGCGTCGGTGTTATTGATGCCAAAAGCGCTTGGTTTAAAAGCATAAATACTTACTCCCGCATCATTGTACATTTTACGGATGGTTTCAAATGGCTTCATGTCCACTTTTGCCCTCCAATCAGCAACTTCCTTGGAATAAGCATCCGCTTGAGCACGAATTTCTGTCATTTCTTTCTGCTCATCTGCTGTCAACTCTTCTCCTCCTCGCATTTTTCTTCCAAGTTGAAACATTCTTCTTCTATCGAAATTTGCCTGTGGAATTCCTGCAAAACTTTCGGCTGGATCTCCCATCAATTCAATTGCAGAAATTCCACAATCCTTAACATATTGAAGGGTAGCTTCAGCACTTTGATCTGGCAAGGATCGGAAGGAATAAGTAATACAACCTAGTTGAACTCCATTAATCAAACTGTCTGGTTTGTTATATCTTTTGATGATAGTAGGAGCTCCTTTCAGGACAAGGGGTGAAACAGAAAGGGCTGTGGTACCAAGCACAGATTTGATTAAGAATTCTCTTCTAGTTTTCATGAATTTATGGATTAGGGAAAATTGCTGATTCTATTGTTTCAATTTAAAAGAATAGCTAGGGAAAAAGGAAATTTTCTTCTTTAAATTTTAATTATTCCCTAAAAAAATTATTGAATGGTTGAAATTTAGGATAGGTGAAGGAGAGTTTGGGCCAAGTTCAGGCGTCTTGGTTTAAGCTTTATTCAGAGTCAAAAATTTTGACCAAGAGTTTTTCGCAAACCTTTTGACTGAGTGTTTCTTTTACATTTTCCTCATACTGTACGATGATGCTTTCATCGAATGGTTCTTTGGAAAGGATTTTCAATTCTGTTCCGAGGCTTAAATTTCTGCTATTGAGATATTGTAAAAATTCCGTAGAGGAATCAGCGAGGGCTGATAAAATCACTTCCTGTCCCGGTTTGGCTTCACTTAAGCTTTTTAATTGAAGGTGTTGAATTCGACCTTGGCGGTCCGGAATTGGGGAACCATGTGGGTCAACCGTTGGATGTCCCATCATTTCATCCATTCGTTCGAAAAATTTTGGTGCATGAATATGCTCTACCTGTTCGGCAATTTCATGGACTTCTTCCCAACCAAAGCCCATTTTATTTACCAAAAACATTTCTGTTAATCGGTGTTTGCGAATAATTAATGCAGCTTCTTGTTTGCCGGAAGCTGTAAGTTTAACCGGCTTGTACTTCTCATATTGTACTAATCCTCTTTTCTGAAGATTTTTTACCATGGAATTGGCAGTAGGCATGCTGACTGTGAGCTGATTAGCCAACTCTGAAATATTAATTTCCCCCTCCTCATTCGCGAGGTTAAATAGGGCCTTGAGATAGTTTTCTTCTGTCTGAGAAGCCATACCGCATTAAGATTATTCAAATATTAGAAAAATTAATTAAAAATAATTTTGTTAGAATAGTCTAACATTATTTATTTTTGTTTTCTAATTATTCATTTAGAATCAGGTAAGAAGTGGTAGTTTTGAATAGCAAGTCCATCAAGTATCTTGTTTTTTCTTTTTTTCTCACGCTTTTTGGGTTTTCATTGACAGAAAGCCAAGCTCAGGAAAAATTGAAAGGTAAAGTTCTGTCAAAAGGCCAAGGAGTTGAATTTGCCACTGTTTTTTTGCCTGAATTATCGAAGGGTACGACAAGTGATTCTCTTGGAAATTTTGTTTTTGAGAACATTCCCAAGGGTGCTTACTTATTGGAAGTTTCATTTTTGGGCTATCGAAAAGAATCTGTGGAGGTAGCCATTCCCTCAGAATCGAATATAGAAATAGAGTTGGTTTTATTGGATGAATCGCTTGAGGAGGTTGTTGTCAGTGGGACACTTCAAGAAGTCTCGCGATCCGCTAGTCCCGTACCGATACAGGTTTTCAAAGATGGATTTTTTAAAGCAAATCCCAATCCCTCGCTTTTTGAATCTTTACAGACTATTAATGGGGTCCGACCACAGATAAATTGTAATATCTGTAATACAGGAGATATCCATATCAACGGCTTGGAAGGGCCTTATTCCATGATACTACTCGATGGTATGCCTATAGTTAGTGGTTTGGCAACTGTTTATGGACTCACAGGAATTCCTCAGTCACTCATTGATCGAATTGAAGTTGTAAAAGGTCCAGCTTCAACTTTGTATGGTTCGGAGGCTGTTGGTGGTCTGATTAATATTATTACCAAAAAGTCCGAGCTAGCTCCTGTTGTATCCCTGGATGCTTTTGGTACTGGATGGGGAGAATTTAATGTTGATTTAGGTGTGAAAACCCAAATTGGAGATAAGATTCATTCGCTAACGGGGATCAACGGATTTTTATACGGGAATCCTCGCGATGATAATCAGGACGGTCTGACAGATATCTCATTAGCTCAGCGAATCTCTGTTTTTCAGAAAGTCAGAGTTGACCGAAATTCCAGAAAGGAGTTCAACATGGCTTTTAGGTATTTGTATGAAGATCGATGGGGTGGTCAAATGAATTGGACGCCTGCATTCCGAGGAGGAGATCAACTTTATGGGGAAAGTATCTACACCAGTAGATGGGAAATGTTCGGAAATTATGAATTGCCTACCTCTGAAAAGTTGAATTTTCAGTTTTCTGCCAATGGGCATAATCAAAATTCCGTCTATGGAGACATGGTGTATTTAGGAGATCAAAAAATCGCTTTTGGTCAACTTACCTGGTTAAAGCCGATTGGTAAGCATCAATTTTTGTCGGGGCTGGCATACCGATACACTTTCTATGACGACAATACTCCAGCTACGGCAGGAAGTGACTTGGATCAAAACGAGCCTTCTCAAATTCATTTGCCAGGGGTTTTTATTCAAAATGAGATTCAACTCGGAAAGTATCAGACGCTTCTTTTGGGGGCTCGTGCGGATTACAATTCGGTACATGGAACCATCTTTTCACCAAGAGCCAACTTTAAAGTAAGCTCAGCAGATCAGAGCTTAATTTTCAGGCTTTCGGTTGGAAATGGTTTCCGTGTAGCCAATGTCTTTACTGAGGATCATGCTGCATTGACCGGTGCTCGCGATGTCATTTTTGCTGAAGAATTACTTCCTGAGCGGTCTTGGAACGGTAATGTCAATCTTGTTAAAAAATTTTATACCCAATCAGGGACTTTTTTAAGCTTTGATGCCTCGGCATTTTATACCTATTTCAGTAATCGGATTGTCCCGGATTATGAGACAAATCCCAACCAGATCATTTATGCCAACTTAGATGGTTTTTCTGTTTCTCGAGGTGTATCTCTGTCCACGAATTTTGCTTTGCCAAATGGATTGGAAGGAAATGTAGGCGCAACGCTTCTTGATGTTACTTTGACGGAGGAAGGAATTACCGAACGACAACTACTTGCAGAACGCTTTTCGGGTGTTTGGAATATTGCTTATCGGGTTCCTAGCATTGGCTTGAAAATAGATTATACGGGAAACGTATATGGTCCTATGCGATTGCCATTGTTGGGTGAATTGGATCCTAGGCCTGAATATTCTCCATGGTTTAGCATTCAGAATATCCAACTTACAAAATCTCTAGGAAAGCGATGGGAAGTATATGGGGGGGTAAAAAACCTGCTAAATTTTGTTCCACCAGCGAATAGCATCGCAAGAGCTTTTGATCCATTTGACCGGGGAGTTGAATTTGCTCCAGATGGTACTGTCGTATCCACTCCGGATAATCCTTTTGCGCTCACATTTGATCCATCCTACATGTTTGCCTCCAATCAGGGAATAAGAGGCTTTTTGGGAATTCGATTCACAGTTTTGGATTAAATAATTTATGGGTAGGGCTCAAATACTAACTCCGGTCATTGAACCGGAGCTAGATAGAGCAGAAGATTCTAAGAAAGAAAGGAAGGAGAAAAAATACCAAACAACCCTTCCTTAAAAATTGTGTCTTTCAAAAAGGAATAGTAAAAGTTGTTTATCACCCAAGACAAATCTAGTAAAAAGATTTAAAAGAAAAACAATCCATAAATAATTGTTTATGAGATAATTATTGATTTTCTAATAATTTATAGGATTATTTTATTTCGAATACGATTGCGAGAAGCCTGAGGGCAGATTATTGCACAGGTTATTAAATCTTTAAAATTTTAAAAGCGGGAAAAAGATCAGGGATTTACTTTTCGATTTTCTCGTAGCTAGCCAAAACTCCTTTAACCATTGCGGAGCTAAAACCCTGATGCTCCATTTCATTTAGGCCGACAATTGTGCAGCCTTTTGGTGTAGTCACTTTGTCAATGGCTTCTTCAGGATGCATATCTTTCTGAATCATTAATTCTGCAGCACCTTTTACCGTTTGATTCACAATTCGGCTAGCAGTAACTGCATCAAACCCGATTTGTATTCCTCCTTGAATCATAGCTCTCATAAAGCGGAGCACATAAGCAATTCCACAAGCGCCTAATACCGTGGCTGCTTCCATTAATCCTTCATCAATTTCAACGGTTTGCCCAATGGAGTCAAAAAGTTGGGTTATTAGTGTTATCTGTTCAGAGCTGGCATTTTTTGCACATATGCAGGTGATGGATTCTTGGATATCGGCTGCAATGTTCGGCATGGCACGGAAGGCGATGGCTCCCGGACTGCTGTTTGCCAAAATTTCTTCAATAGTAATTCCCGTCGCCAGTGAAACAATAATTTGTTTCTGAAAATTAATTCCGTCTTTGATTTCCCGTAAGATGGGGGAGACGTTGTAAGGCTTAACACCTAGAATGATAATGTCAGCCTCTTTTGTTGCCTCCAGGTTGTTGTTGCTGATTTTGACTCCGATATCCGCAAATTCTTTTAATGAACCCGTGTTTCTTTTTGTTAGGGTGAGATTGCTGCTTTTAAATCCTTCGATAGATAATAGTCCCCTAGCAATGGCTGTCCCTAAATTGCCACAGCCAACGATGGTTATTTTTGACTCCAAAATCATAAAAATGGCAAGTTTCTAACTGGTTGATTGAATAAAGGTAAACAAAAGCATCTCCCTTTTGAAAATATTGAAATTTAATTCTACTCAGATTTAAATGCCCTTAAGCTGCTTGAAAATTTTCGTGGTAAGAATATTTGACATAATGTAAAACAAAGTTTACATTTGGTAAAAAATACCTTACTTATGGAAAACAAATCACTATTCAATGTTCCGTTACTTTCAACTGGGTGGAAAAAAATTGCATATATATTTTTTCCACTTCCAGTACTGTTGGTGATAGGCTTGGCGTTTGCCAATCCTACTATGGACCCAAATGAGGCGGCTCAAATCCTTTACGGTTTTTGGGCGATTGGATTTGGGATTTTGAATCTTAGTAGAGAAAAAGTGGAGGATGAGATGATTTGTACCTTTCGTCTACAAGCTTTCCAAACGGGTTTTTATTGGATGATTTGGGGGCTTGCGGCAATTATGGTAATAAACTACGTCCGCTACGATCGTCTCACTTCTGAGATGTTTACGCTTTATCTGGCCCTGTTTCTTTTGAATCTCTACATTTTTGCAGCCTTTCAATTACAGAAATATCAGGCATCAAAAAACGAAAACTAAACCTCCACTATCATGAACTTATCGAAAATCTTACTTCCCCATTCCTATCAGAAAATAGGTTGGATTTTGTTGCTTCCTTTTGCTCTGCTAACCTTTTTTGCGGCTTTCTATGAATTCCAATTTTCTTGGTTGGATATGAGTCCTGGCACACTGACAAATGCATTTAATTTCGAGGATCGGAATTTCACTAACGAATTGGCAATCATTGGATTGTTACTTTCCTTGTTTCTTATTTCATTCTCCAAAGAGAAAGAAGAAGATGAATACATTCAAAAACTACGGCTTGATTCCATTTTAATAGCCTGCTATGGTTATTTCTTGCTGAACGTGGTTGGAACGCTTGTTTTTTATGGTGTAGATTACCTATCCTTCATCTTCTTTAATATGTTTTCTATTCCAGTGCTGTTTATTGGAAGGTTTCGATGGTTGATGTTTAGACAAGTTCGGAATTTGGGGTATAGCCTATGAAAAATAGCATTAAAATAGAACGAGCCCGCCATAATTTGACCCAGCAGGATCTCGCTGATAAAGTCCAGGTATCTAGGCAAACCATCAATTCCATCGAGGCGGGAAAATATGTTCCCTCTACTGTCCTAGCATTAAAAATCGCGCAGGTGTTTGGTGTTCCCCTAGAAGAAGTCTTTGAATTAGAACCTACTGATTAGTCTATCACGCGAAAATAGAGCGTGATAAATACCGTTATTGAAAGGATTCATCCATTTCCGATTTGTTCGGGCAATATGGATTGAATCCTTTACTTTTGCACTTTTACTAATCTTTTGCAAATGCCTAAGCTGATACGAATCACTACTGTTCCGATCTCCTTACAACTATTACTTCAAGGCCAAATGGCCTATGCAAAAGAAAAAGGTTGGGAAGTACTAATGGTAAGTGCTGATGGCAAGGAAATCCCAAAAATCGAAAAGGCCGAAGGGGTTCCTCATCACGTCATTCCTTTTACAAGGAAAATCACTCCAATAAAAGATATTTCCTGCATCTGGAAGTTGTACAAATTATTCAAAAAAGAACAGCCGGATATTGTTCATACGCACACACCTAAGGCGGGTTTATTAGGAATGATCGCTGCAAATATGGCTGGGGTCAAAATCCGAATTCATACCTTGGCAGGTATGCCGGCAATGGCAGCTAAAGGAGCCAAAAAAGGAGTGCTTGAAAATGCTGAAAAGTGGACCTATGCAAATGCCACTCATATTTGGCCCAATTCTGAAGGACTCAAAAATTATGTTTTGGAGCAAGGATTTTGTCCTTTAGAAAAAGTACAAATAATCGGAAAAGGCTCTTCGAATGGAGTGGATTTGAAGAAATTTAATCGTAATGCCCTCAAGGAAAATCATTTGGTAGCTGCTACCATGCGAATCATGCCGGGTGAAGATGATTTTATCATTTTAGCGGTTGGTCGATTAGTGAAGGATAAAGGGATCGAAGAATTGGTTCAAGCATTCCTGGCCTCCAAAATTGTGAATCGAGCCAAATTGGTGCTATTAGGTGCATTTGAGCAGGATTTGAATCCTTTAAGTACAGAAACAATCCAGCAAATAACCGATCATCCTCGCATCGTTCAAATTGACTGGACGGATCATGTAGCCCATTACATGGCTTTAGCGGATGTGTTGGTTCATGCTTCTCATCGGGAAGGTTTCCCCAATGTATTGTTGGAAGCGGGAGCTATGCAGCTACCGATTATCTGTTCGGATATTATAGGCAATAAGGATATCATTACCCAACAAAAAACAGGTCTTATTTTTCCAGTTCAAAATGTTGAAATTTTGAAAGAGGCAATTGAGTTTGCGTTCGTGAAAAGAGATAAAATGGCACAGATGGCTGCAAGGCTTTTGGAAGGAATTAAAGAGCATTACAGTAGAGAAAAAATTCAGGAGGAATTATTTTCCAACTATAACCGGCTATTGAGTGCCGCTGAAAAATCTGAATAGTTTATATTTGACCCAAATAGATCTTTTTACCTTCCTCTATGAAATATTTGGTTACCGGTACTGCCGGATTTATTGGATTCCATGTCTCGAAGCGGTTGATTGAACGGGGTGACGAGGTAGTAGGCTTGGATGTAATCAATGATTATTACGATGTGAATTTGAAGTTTGACAGATTAGCCCATCTGGGGGTAGATCGGGATCAAATTGAATTTGGGGAATTAGCATCTTCTACCAAACATTCCAATTTCAAGTTCATTCGTCTTGATTTGGTTGAAAAGGACCAATTAATGAAGTTGTTTGAGGAAGAAAAATTCGATGTGGTTATTCATCTGGCAGCTCAAGCTGGTGTAAGATATTCCTTGACTCACCCGGAAGTATATATCGAAAGTAATATCATTGCGTTTTTAAATATTCTGGAATGTTGCCGCTTCCATCCGGTGAAACATCTGGTGTATGCTTCTTCAAGTTCTGTATATGGATCTAATGAGAAAATGCCATTTTCGACTTCGGATTCGGTAGATCATCCAATTTCTCTCTATGCCGCGTCGAAGAAGTCCAATGAATTGATGGCGCATACCTACAGCCATTTGTTTGGAATTCCTACGACTGGGCTTCGATTCTTTACCGTATATGGGCCTTGGGGAAGACCGGATATGGCTTTGTTTCTTTTTACAGAGGCAATTCTGGAAGGAAAACCCATCCAGGTTTTCAATTATGGAAAAATGAAGCGGGATTTTACCTATATCGATGATATCGTAGAGGGGGTTTTGAAAGTAGCCGATCGACCTGCCAAACCAAATCCTGATTTTGACCCTCAGCATCCGGATCCAGGAAGTAGTCGGGATCCATTTAAAATCTACAATATTGGAAATTCCTCTCCTGTACTTTTGATGGATTATATCCATGCCATTGAAAAAGGACTCGGAAAAGAAGCTAAAATGGATTTACTCCCATTACAACCCGGAGATGTTCCGGCCTCCCATGCGGATGTAGAAGATTTGATCAGGGATACAGGATACAAACCAAATACTTCCATAGAGGAGGGAGTGAAAGCCTTTACTGATTGGTATTTAGATTATTATAAGAAAGCTAGTAAATGAAAAAAAGAATCTTGATTACCGGAGGAGCTGGCTTTATTGGCTCACATGTGGTAAAACTTTTTGTCGAAAAATATCCAGACTATTTGATCGTGAATCTGGATGCTTTAACCTATGCGGGGAATTTGGAAAACCTGAAAGAAATAGAAGGTGCTGGAAATTACCGTTTTGAAAAAGTAGATATTCAAGATTCAGACGCTTTGGATCAGGTTTTTTCAAAGCATCAAATTACAGATGTCATTCATTTGGCTGCTGAATCTCATGTGGACCGCTCGATTACTGATCCTTTAGCATTTGTGAAGACCAATGTGATTGGAACGGTAAATCTTTTGAATGCTGCCAAAAAAGCATGGGGAGAAGATTTGGATCAGCACCTTTTCTATCATGTTTCCACGGATGAAGTATATGGTTCCTTGCATGATGGCGGGTTCTTTTTGGAAACAACTCCCTACGATCCCCAATCGCCCTATTCCGCATCTAAAGCAGCTTCAGATCATTTTGTTCGTGCTTATGCCAATACGTATAAAATGAAAACCGTGGTTTCGAATTGCTCTAATAATTACGGTCCCAATCATTTTCCTGAAAAATTGATTCCGCTCTGTATCAATAACATCAAAAACATGAAGCCGCTTCCAGTTTATGGAAAAGGGGAGAATGTTCGGGATTGGCTCTTTGTAAAAGATCATGCAAGAGCGATCGATACGGTATTTCACAGAGGAAAGCAAGGAGAAACCTACAATATTGGAGGCTTTAATGAGTGGAAGAACATTGATATCGTGCGCTTGCTATGTAAGAAAATGGATGAAAAACTAGGCCGTGAACCGGGTACATCCGAGAAACTGATCACTTTTGTAAAAGACCGTGCAGGACATGATCTTCGTTATGCAATTGACGCAACTAAGATCCAACAAGAATTGGGATGGGAGCCAAGTTTACAATTTGAAGAAGGGATTGATCTGACAATCGATTGGTATCTGGAAAATCAGGATTGGCTGGACCATGTGACTTCCGGTTCCTATCAGGATTATTACAAAGAGCATTATGAATCCTAATTTTAAGGTCAGCGATTGCTGACCTTAATTTTTTTGACTGCTTTGCTGATATTCAGCAGGCGTCATTTGATAGATTTCCTTAAAACACTTGATAAAGTAGGAAGGAGAGGAAAAACCTACCGAATAAGCTGTTTCTGCTACGGTTTCATCAGTTTTTTCTAGTCTTTGCAAAGATTTACGAAGTCTTTGATCCCGGATAAATGCTGAGGTCGAAAGTCCTGTTAACGCTGTTAATTTTCGGTGAAGTTGCATTCGACTCATTCCCAATTTCTTGCTAAATTCATCGACTGAAAAGTTGGCATCCATCAGATCAGAATCAACGATTTCCTGGACCTTTTGAAGGAAACGTTCATCAGTGGAAGTCACTGCTATTTCGCTTGGAGAAATTTCTGGTTTGCCTGAATAACGGATTCTAAGATTTCTTCTTAGTTCGATCAATTTTTCAATCCTAACGAGCAGTTTTTGGATAGAGAAAGGCTTGGTTATGTAATCATCTGCTCCTTCTCGTAACCCTTTGAGCATATTTTCTTCCTCGGACTTTGCTGTCAAAAGGATAACTGGAATATGTGAGGTTTTCTCATCCATTTTCACCGAATGGCATAATTCCATACCGTCCATTTCTGGCATCATTACATCCGAAATAATTAAATCAGGTACTTTTTTTAAGGCCAAGAACAGGCCTTCCTTACCATTTTTCGCATCGATTACATTGAAATACGCAGATAGGTTATCAATTAAAAATTTTCTCAGGTCATCGTTATCTTCCACAACAAGGATTAAGGCAGATTTTTCATTTACCTGCTTTTTGTTTAGTGAAAGTTGCTCCGGAATGTCTTCTATATTTTCTTCCCAAACATCTTCCGGTGAAAAGGAATATTTATCAACAGGTAATTTAATCTGAACCTCAAAAAATTCAGGTTTGTCCAAGTTCAATTGAATGGTTCCTTTATGAAGTTCAACCAAGTCCTTGATCATGGGAAGTCCAATGCCAAAACCATCAGAGTCTTGATCCGCTTTAAAAAACTTGTCAAATAAATGGGCTTTTTCTTTCTCACTGTAGGCTCTAGAGGAGGAATTCCTAACTAAAAAAGAAACTTGATTTCCATTTAACTCTGCCTTGAGAAGGATTTCAGTATTTGGCTTTCCGTATTTGATTGCATTCTGAAGAAGGTTTCCGATGATTTTTTCAACCTTGTCTGCATCAAACCAAATTTCACTTAACAAAGGAATTTGAGTGGTCAATTGCATTCCTTTTTCAGAAGCCGAATAAAAGAAATTCATGGCCACTGTTTGAAGTAAAAGACCCAAATTTCCTTTTTGAATTTTAAGATTTAATCTTCCTGTTTTGATTTTGGAAGCTTCCAATAATTGGTCAACCAGATTGAGAAGACGGGATGAATTTTGTTTTAAAAGATTTAATTGTGACTTAAAAACCGGGTTTTCTGATTCCTGTAACAATCGTTGGATTGTACCCATAATCAAAGTCAACGGAGTTCTGAATTCATGGGAGATATTTGTGAAAAAGTTATTCTTGAATTGATCAATTTCATGGAGTCTATGTGATTCAGCTTCTTTCAGCCGCAATTCATACTGCATTTTCCATTTCCATTTGAAATAGTTGATAATCCACCAAATCCCTAAAATCAGGAGGATTACATAAACTGTTTTTGCTATCCAAGTTAGATACCAAGGGGGAAGTATAGAAAAGCTGAATTCGACGGTTTCTTCACTCCAAATTCCATCATAATTACTAGACCTGGCAAAAAAGGTATAATCTCCAGGTGGAAGATTGGTATATCTGGCAACATTTAATGGGCCGCTGTTTATCCAAGAATCATCATACCCTTCTAGATAATATTGGAACTGATTTTTCTCTGGAGAAGAAAAAACTAAACTGGCAATATGAAATGTTAGGGTACTCTGATTATTCCTCAATTCTAAGTTTTCAACCAATGGTAAATCTTGATCAAAAGCTCGTAGATGGGTGATTGCGGTTTTAGGCCTAATCGGATTAAAGGAGATGTCTTCAGCATCAAACCAATATAAGCCTTCTAAACTTCCAAAATACAGCGTTCCGGAAGGATGACGGAAGTAGGCACCGGTGTTGAATTCGGTGGCTAATCCATCGTAGTTGGAATAATTGGTGATTTCGTAATCAGAACCTGATATTTGAATTTGCGTGATTCCTTTGTTGGAGCTGAGCCATAGGTCTCCTTTATCGTCCGGGAGAATTCCATAAATCACATCATTGGAAAGCCCGTCTTCTGAGGTTATGTAGTCAAATTTTTTGGTCTTTAAATCCAAAATATTAATACCTGATCCATTCGTTCCTATCCATAATTTTTCATCTGGAGCCAGGTAAAGGGATTTTATTGAATTATTACTTAATGAATTTGGATTTCCATTCTCGTATTGATAACGTTCAAAAGTCCGAGTAATGAGATTGAGCTTGGCAATACCATGATTTTCAGTCCCTATCCAAAATTCATTTTTTCCCGATTGGAGAATAGTTCGAATATTATTGTCAGGAATACTTAGCGGATTCCCTGCATCATGAATGAATTGTTCTACAAGCCCTTTTTTAGGATCAAATTGAATTAAACCGTCATTACGGGTGCATAACCACATGCGGTTTTGATCGTCTTTCAGAATTTTCCAGACGGTATTACTCGGAAGAGCAGGTGTTGAGGATTCATCATAATGAGTAAAGATCCCGGTTTTTTGATCGAGGATACTCAATCCCCCATCCTGATACCCTATCCAAAGTTGTTCGTCAATTCCCATCAAGCTCATCACCCGGTTGCTTCGAATGGTATTGGGGCTTTTTGATGCTGCCTGATAGGTTTTCCATTCCTGTGAAATGGGATTATAGCAGGTCAATCCTTTCCCTGAGGTTCCTGCCCAGATTTTTCCATTTTGGTCTACATAAATAGATCGAATTACATCTATGTTGATGTTTTCTGGAAGTTGTTGATTGTGGAAGAAATTAAATTTTTCTAAAAAAGGATCGTAAAAACTCAAGCCAGCCCCATCAGATCCCATCCAAATAGTACCTGTATAGTCTTCAAAAAGACATAAAATATCATTGTAATGAATGGATCGTGGATTTTGCTTTGAATAGGTGAAATTTTGGATTTGTTTTTCTTTCAAATCAATCAAGAAAACTCCTTGACCATAGGAAGCAACCCAAACCGCTCCATTCTTGTCCATCCAAAGATCCAAGATCATACTGCTTTCCAAAAGATTTGAATCCAAGTCCAAATAGCTTGAAATGGACTCTGGGATTGGCTTGTTTTCAGAGACAACCCACAAACCACTTGTCAAGGTGCCATAAAGAATCTGGTCTTTGCGAATTGGAAGAGCTACTGAAAAAATAGAATCTTCATCTCCCTCGATTAGCGTCGTAATGGTCTTTGATTTTGGGTCAAAAAGAGCTATTTCATCCTGAAAGGTTAGTAAGATTTGATTATTGAAATCTGCTATATGATTAATTTCCTTGGTAGGGTCATTCCAAATGAGTTCGGCTAGAAGTAGTTCATCATTCCATTTGAATAATTGACCGGAGAGAGTGCCTATCCAAATGGAACCTTCTGAGTCTTCAAAGATTTGATTCGCAGCATTGACTCCTTCAATGGGAATAAAGGTATTCGATTCCTTATCCAATAATTCAGGAATGGCTGAATCTGGTATGATCCAAATTCGATTTTTTGAATCCGCAAAAACAGTCCCCAATATTAATTGTGTAGGCTGGGTGATGTCATTGAATTTTTTGGGATACTGAATAAATTCCTCACCATCATAGCGATTGAGACCTTCCTGAGTGGCAATCCATAAAAAGCCATCTTGGTCTTGTGTAACAGAAACAGCACTGTTCTGAGAAAGCCCGTCGTTAACAGACAGCTGTCTAAAGGAAATGTCTCGTTGGGCAAGAGAAACAGTTCCCTTCAGAATAAAAAAAATGGTAGATAAACCAGCTAAAAGAAGTTTGTAATTTATACTCATCAAATTTCTGAAAAGAGAATTTGAACTATTCAATCCTGAAAATAATAAGAATTTGATAATGAGGCTTTTTTACCCCTGAATTTTTAGGTTTTTAATTTTTTCATCCTTTCCACTTTTGATGTTACAGGGCTTCTATTACCTGTTACATTTTTTTTATCCGTTGACATTAGATAGACATACCTTTATCGAATATCAATTATAGGTTGAATGTTGTGAATCAGGTAATTAGCTTGTTTTTATTGTTGGTTTTATTATCCTGCCAAAAGTCCAAATTGGAAAGCCAAAAATCCATTACCCGTGGTGCTGGTGATATCGGAGTTTCGAAAAAAAATAAACAACGGTATTTATTGGAGAAAGTCCCTTTGACTGGTGAAGAGTTGCAAAGCTGGGTTCCTCCTATAGTAGGTGATTTTAAACGAATCAGTTTGTCAAATGGCTTGCAGGAAGAACTAGGGATTAGTTCGATCAGTACAAAATTTCAGCATGAGCAAGAGTCTGAGAAATTGATTTTGCTTGAGATAATGGATGGAGCGGGTGAAATGGGGGCTCTATTAATTGAAAAAAGCCAAGAAAAATTGAAGGATGATTTTCAAGAACAATCTTTGCCAGAAAGAACTGAAATAAGTGAGCATCAAGAATTTCGAGTTTTGGAAAAAGAATGGACCAATCTGCCTAGGACTTATTTAGAGTTTATTCATTCAAAACGGTTTTTGATTAAGATTCAGGCTCAAAATCTTGCAAAGGAAGAGGTGATAGATTTTGTACACCGTTTTCCATTGGAAAAATTTGTAATGGATATCTCTATTCAGTGAATTTTGGGCTGTTTTTTTATGATGTTACCTCATTGCTATCATCTGATACATACGTGACACTCTGAATGAGCGAGGATTTGGATTTTTAGTTGGTAAAAGCCAAGCAAAAAATTCAAATTCATATGGAATCAGTTTTACAGCCAGAAAAAAAGCGATTCAGCCTTCAAAAAGGGGTGACTTTTTTACTTCTCTTTTTTCATGTTTCTTTAAGTTTTTCAGTTGCCCAGCAGCTATCTGGGTCTTACAGCATCGGTGCTTCGGGTGATTATTCTACTTTTTCCGATGCCGTTTCTGCTTTGACAACCAACGGGATTTCCGGTCCTGTAATTTTTGATGTTCAAAGTGGAACCTTCACCGAACAAGTGGTCCTAGGTGCCATAGCAGGAGCATCAGAAACCAATACTATCACTTTTCAGAGTCAATCAGGGAATGCGGAGGATGTTGTCCTCCAATACCCAGCGACTGGAACTGCGGATAATTATGTGATTCGTTTTGAAGGATCCGAGCATATTGTGTTGAATAATTTAAAGATTCAAGCTTTAGGAACTGCTTATGCCAGGACTCTTCATGCTCAAGGAGCTATTCAAAATATTACAATTGAGCAGTGTATACTGGAGGCTCCAGATACAGGGGTTTCCAATTGGGAACGAGGGAATATAGTTTTTCAACCCACCACCTCATCTTCTGTAAAATTTTTGAGTAACACGATTTTAGGAGGTTCAATAGGGATGTATTATAAAGGCGGTACAGATGTAAATTACCGCGCGCCGGGTTTTGAGTTTCGGGACAATGAGGTTACGGGGCCGTATGCGTACGGGGTATTTTTTCAGTATTTAACCGATGCGGTTATCGAGGGGAATACAGTGGCGATGCGATCTACATCCAAGAGCGATTCCTAC
>NZ_JABXIN010000011.1 GCF_013373065.1 Algoriphagus sp. | reverse complement strand
CTCAGCTGGTAGAGCAACTGACTTGTAATCAGTAGGTCGCTGGTTCGATCCCGGCAAGGGGCTCAAAAACCACTCAGAAATGGGTGGTTTTTTTATTTTTGGGGTTTTCGGTAATTAATTCAAGCGATGAAATAATCGGAGACGCAATACATTCTGAGCTGCTCTAAAACCGTCTTCATTAAATACCCGGGACCGTTGGGCGATGTAATGAAATTCGTATCGAAACTGGCTTGAAATTTTATGACCAATTGCCAGATGAACTCGGGTTTGATTAACAAACAATTCATTGGCAGAATTTTTATCTAATGTTTGAAAGCCCTCGACCATAGACTGAAGAAAAATAGGTCTTTTGGAGCCCAGCCAGGTTATATCTTTTGTATTAACTCCAATTAATCCGCGAACGCGGACATTAAATGTATTTCCCATGTTCTCCTGAAGGTAGAAAAACCGTTCCTCAATTCGCAAGCGATAAAAGAATCCAATTATACCAAGATCAGGAGTTTTGAAGGTTACCCCTTGATGCAAACGGTATTCATTGAGGCTATTTTGATTTTTAAAGTAAGTTCCAAACCAAGCAACAGCTCCTGATAGGCTTAATTTGTCAGACAATTTGTAAGTAAGGGTAGGTCTTACGAGGAACTGATTCCAATCAGGATTAGAGATCAAACCCCTCGAACCCATATCACCTCCCAGAAAAAATTTTTCGCTGATAGGGGCTTTTAAGGCATAATTAAACCAAAATTGTGTATTGATTTTACGAGCCTCTGCTACTGAATAGGAAAGGCTCATAATGATTGATAAGAGGATGGCTAACTGGGTTGTTAAGCGATCTTTTCTTCTCATTCTGATTTCGGAAAATTATTCATTTACAAATTTTACGTTGGAAGTTACTTGTATTTATTAGGCTCTTGTGTGATAGAAGTTCCAATTTATCCGCAAATAATTCTTTAACAAGTATAGCCTCTAGAGATGTTCTTCTCCTGGGAAATACCGCTCAAGTGGGGTTATTCTTAAAAAAGTATTCAATAAAAAAGCCGATCCATAAAGATCGGCTTTAGAAACAATAGGCAAACAGGTTTATTTTTTGCTAAGCGTAAATTCTGGCAGGTACTTGATTTTTCCACCTTCCATTGCGGATTCATGGGCCAGTATCCCCACGCAGGTAATATTTGCTGATTGTCTCGCATTTGGATAGGGATCTTTACCTTCAGCAAGCGCTGTAAGGAATTCGTGTACCAAATGTGGGTGGGAGCCTCCGTGTCCGGAACCTTGAATAAAGGAGAGATGCTGATTTTCATCAGAATCATATACTCCCTGTGTAGTAAACTTCTGAATTCCTTCTGGAAGGAGGTGGGCATAATCAGGAATTTTGACCCGCTCTGGAACTTCACCCGTATGGATAACAGAATCTTCATGTTCGATGAGTGTCCATTCAAAAGATTTCTTAGAACCATACACATCGAAGCTTTCCCGATATTGTCTTGCTGTATTAAATAGTGAACGAGTTACTTCCGCTGCCAAATCAGAGTCTTTCAATTTGATATGGCAGGTCTCGATCGCAAAAGGAGACCCGTATTTCGGAATTAGATTTTCATCAATGCGTCCTGAACCTAAACATGAGACATATTCTGCTTCTCCTTTTGGTAAGGCTAAAACTGGTCCTACGCAGTGTGTAGCATAATGCATTGGAGGGAGGCCTTCCCAATAACCCGGCCAGCCAGCCATTTCTTGCTGATGGGAAGCCCGAAGGAATTGGATTTTACCCAACTCTCCTTTATCATAAAGCTCTTTTACAAAGAGAAATTCCCGGCTGTAAATCACAGTTTCCATCATCATGTAGGTAAGTCCCGTTTGCTCGGTTAGCTCAACGATTTGCCTACATTCATCAACCGTTGTGGCCATAGGAACCGTACAGGCTACATGTTTGCCAGCTTTAAGTGCCTTTATGGATTGTTCAGCATGATTTTGAATCGGAGTATTGATATGGACCGCATCGATGTTAGGATCCTTTAGCAACTCGTCATAATCGGTATAGACCTTTTCAATGCCAAAGGCTTTTCCAATGGCTTCTGCCTTTTCCTTATTTCGTTGGCACACGGCATACATATTTGCCAAAGGATGCTTCTGATAAATAGGGATAAATTCAGCACCAAATCCTAAACCGATGATTGCTATGTTAATAGGTTTCTTACTCATATTTATGAAATATTTTGGGTTTTAAAATTTTATAAGTCGTCAACTTGAGCTAAGTAAAATCCTTCTTTACTCCCCTCGAAATGACAAGATTTTTTTATCCTTTATTTATTCTCCAGCCCATTTTTTTAGAAACTGTAAGCCCTCTTGGGCAAAGCCATCCTGGCTAGGAACTAAAGGCTTCCAAATACAAACTGCACCTGCCAATTCCTTTACATTGGGTGTGAAACTTTCAATAGAAATGGTACCTCTATAATCAATATCTTCAAGGCCTTTTTTCCAAGCAGCCCAGTTAGTTTGCCCAGTACCAGGGGTACCTCGATAATTTTCAGATACCTGCACGTGGATTAATTTATCTCCAACTTTACGAATTGCTTCTTCAATGCTTGGTTCTTCGATGCTCACATGAAATCCATCCAATAGAGCTTTTGCCTGAGGTTCATTGATATCTTTAATCAATTGTATCAGTTCCTCCGCGGTATTAATCAAGTCTGTCTCAAATCGATTGAGGGTTTCTAATGCTATATCCAAACCAAATTCGCCAGCTCGATGGCAGACTTTTCGGAGATTTTGAACTGCTCGATCCCATTCTATTTTTCGTTGCTCGGGAGAAACTAAACGAGCTTTTCCGACAGCGGAATACATAGGACCTGCTACAAAACCAGCACCTAATTCAGTCGCGATTTCAAAGCAAGAATCTAAATACTCAAAGCAAGTTTGATGGTAGGAGGGATCCTCATGGGTAAAATCCCTGGTAGGACCAAAAGCACCACAAATGACAGGCTTAAGCCCATTGGTTTCCAACGCATCCTTCACCAATTTCAAATCAATAAGCGCAGGATCTTCAACAGGAATTTCTACTGCATCATAGCCAAATGACTTGATTTTTGGAAATAGTGAAACAGTTTCCTTATTGAAAGGCGAGGTCCAAAGCCAGGTACTGACTCCAAATGTTACATCCAAAGCCATACCTATTCAACCTTCATAATTCCATTCATCATTCTCCAGTGTCCCGGAACTGTACATACAAAAGGATATTCTCCTGGCTCGCTTGGAGCAACAAATACCAGGGATTCCCTTCCTTCAGGATCGACCAACCTAGTGGCGGCTATGACTTGCGGTATTTTAGGTACATAATTTTGCTCAGCTCCTTTCGGATCTCTGGCCAAGGCATCTGCAGCTTCTCCAATAATTTCCATCGAGCCTTTTTGACCGATAACTAGATTGTGCTGCATGAAATCAGGGTTTTCAAAGTCGATGGTTACCTGTGAACCAGCCTTTACCGTAAAGGTGGTCTTGTCATATTTCATCTCGTGTGGGATGACAGCTAGCTTGACAATCGAACTTCCATTGGCTGAAACGGTGGCAACGTTATCTGAATCTTCAGAGAGATCCGTTCCTGGCTTTTTCAAGGCCAAGGAAGATTTGTTGCTTATTCTTCCTGAGAACATCCAGCCTCCCATATATTTTCCAACTTGATTTCTAGAATCATTTTGGCCTACACGAACTCTTCTAGGAGAAAGTTCTGCCGTGAATAGACCTTTGGTTTTGGCCTTGCCAATTTCTTCACCGTTAATTTTCAAACTCATGCTTCCATCTTCCACCAAGGTGGCATCAATGATGAATTGCTCATCAGGAAGTGGTTTATTGGTACTGATGATTGTCAATTTTTCATCCTGTGCTACTGCAAAGTGAAGAGCATCCTCAAAGATGTACAAACTGTACCCATTCGTGTTGTTGCCAGAAGCTACCAAAATTCCATCCATTGGATTATTGCCTTTGGAAACGATCATCCGAATTGAAATCTCTTTTCCAGCTATGTCCGGAGGAAAGAGGATGGAGTTTCTTGAATCCAATGGATACTGCTCGGCCACCAAGCTTCTACTGATTCGATCTGCCAAAGACAACTCAGAGTCCCCTGAAGCCTGAATTGCAGTGGTGTTATCCCGCTTGGCAAATTCAGTTGGATGCGATATTACTGCCGCAAAAATTGCTTGCGGTAAATAAGCATCCTGTCCATTTTCTTCATTTTGGGCAACTTCTACTAGCATTTTTGCGGCATCCTCAGAAAAAGGCATGTCTGAAACAGCTAAGAATGCTTCTTTACGGGTAGTTAGGTCAGTATCTTGGATAACATTGGAAGCTAAAATTGCTTTTAATGAAGATGCTGTTCTTGGTAAAACCCGAAGGGCATTTTTACGAACTGCAGCTGATGGGTGGTTGAGAGCTCTTTCAACTACCCGGATTGCAATCTCATTATTTCCTTCTAATTCACCCAAACCCTGAAGCGTCCAAAGTGCATTAACGGCAGGTCCATTCAGCCCAATTTTGTCTACTTCCTGATTCTGAATGATGCTATACAAGTCTTCAACAACAGAATGATCCTGCTTTTCGACAATCAATCGCTGAGCGGTCATTCTCCAGAAAAGATTGTCACTTTGTAATGCTTCAATAAGAGTTGCACTATCCGCATCTTTTAAATCAAAGGTTTTTGAATCTTCGCCACCTTTATAGCTGATCCGGTAAATTCGACCGTGCTGACTATCCCGAAGTGGATTGATATATGCATTACCTGCACCATTTTCAAAACCTCTTGGGGTTGGATTGTGCTGAATGATAAAGTTATACCAATCTGCTACCCATAGAGCCCCATCCGGTCCAACTTCTGCATGTACGGGTGAAAACCACTCATCCGAACTGGCCAAAATATTGAACCCATTCTTTTCAGTAAATCCTGATCCATCGGGATTAATAATCGCATGATGCAAGACTCTGCCGGTTGGTTCAGATACGAAAGCAATCCGGTTCCAATAATTTTCAGGAAAGCTTCTGGCTGTGTAGAAGTTATGCCCCGCGGCTGCGGTATACCCTCCATGCCAATCAACTTGGCGAAGGAAAGGGGTAAGGTGAGGCATGTCGTAATGACTGTCAATTCCATGAACTGTATTCGCAGAACCTTGGAAAATGGGTCTTCTTACATAATTATTCGCCATGGAGAAATAAACGCTGTGTTGTCCATTGGCAGTAGAGATGAAAGTCTCGAAATCCTCTGTAAATCCTAATCCCCAGGTATTGTTGGAAGTGTTCCCTAAGTATTCCAGATTTTCTCCATTAGGTTCAAAACGGTACACCCCTTGTCCGAAGGAGTGCTCTTTTCCACTGACGGTTCCACGAAATCCGGAATACCCCAAAACACCCCATATTTTATTATCAAAGCCATATTTTAAATTGGAAGGTCCTGCATGGGTATCACTTTTTCCCCATCCTGTCATGACTACTTCTCGCACATCAGCAACATCATCTCCATCCGTATCTTTCAAAAAGACAAAATCAGGGGCCATGGAAATCAAAACTCCTCCATTAACTGCCATAATGGAAGTGGGGATATTTAAATTATCGGCAAAAACGGTGGCCTTATCTGCTTTTCCATCTCCGTCGGTATCTTCTAAGATTTTGATTTTATCATTTCCACCTTCAGTTCTTACCTCGTTAGGGTAATCAACCGTCTCGATGACATACAATCTTCCTCTTTCATCCCATGCCATTGCCATTGGGTTGATGATCATCGGTTCGCTGGCAAATAATTCCATTTCAAAACCAACAGGAAGTTGTACAAGCTTCATGCTTTCCTCAGGAGAAAGTGGCATTTGATAACGAGGAGCTGGATCTCTTCGCTCATAATTGGGGATTTCTGCATCCCGAAATTCAGGTGTAGGTATTTGGTAAGCCGCTAAAAGCTGATTCACTTGATCACCTACAGCCCATAAGATTCCGTTTGCAATGAGTTCTTGAAATTCAGATTGCTTCCAGGTTTCTTCATTGTGTCCATAAGCAGTGTAGAATACGCGTCCTTTTCCTTCTTCTAAAGTCCAAGCATAAGGTTCCCGATGATCTCCTTCCACACGCTCCATGAGTACATGCATATTAGGATTGAGTTGGGAATGAACGTATGTTTCATCCCAAGTTTCAAACTCCTCTATTCCCTGCATAATAGGATGGGAAGGATCTACGATTTCAGCTGTGAAATTTCCATCACCATGGGATTTAAATTGACCACCTACAGTTTCCACATACCAATCGGAGTTACGGAAGCACCAAGAGGCACTGTGAACAGGAATGAATGCCTTTCCGCTTTGAATGTAATCTTTCAGAGCTTTTTCCTGTGCAGAAGTTATTTCATCATGATTGGCATAAATCATTAAGCCATCATAATTGTACAAAACATCCTCATTCAGGTCGTTGGGGTCAGTTGTATAGGTTAAATTAATTCCTTTTTGAAATAAAGGAATCCCTAGATGGAGCATCAATTTTTCGGAATTGTGATGCTCACTTTCATGTCCAAGGACCAAAATCTCCACTCTTCGAGGTTCGGTCATGGATAAGAAAGACTCCTTTTTTTTGCCGCAAGACAAAGTCAATACCAGCAGCATTAATATGGAGAAATAAAGGGGTGATTTTAGGTTAAGTTGGGTCATCATTCTGATATACTTTTTGGGATAGCTATATTCAAAATAAATCGGGTACAATGCTCACTGTATCTATTTGAAATTTGACTGAATTTTATCATTTTGGTAAAGTTTTAAATACGAAAACAAAAGGATACAGTGAAAAATCCAGTTAAAAAGACACGTATTCCAGAGCATAAAGCCTTTGTGATACAAGAATTGATCGCTCCATTTTTTGATGTGAACTGGCATTTTCATTCCGAGTACCAATTATTTGTTGTTTTGAAGGGGAGAGGTACCCGTTTTATTGGGGATCATATGCAAGCTTTTCGGGAAGGGGATATGGTATTTACAGGACCTAATTTGCCCCATCTATGGAAAAATGATAAAGAGTATCACGATCCGAAAAATGGATTAATTACTCATGGAATCGTGATTTACCTTCCTGATAATTTTCTGAATGAATCGGTTTTTTCTTTGGAAGAGTTTGAAGGAATTTCTCAAATGTTAAAAAGATCGGAGAGAGGCATTGAGGTTACCGGCAGGACAAATGAAAAAATTACCTCAATGATGAAAGAAATGCTGGATTTGAAGGGGACGCAGCGGATCATTCAACTACTAAAAATACTTGATCTATTAGCTGATTCACCGGACTGCAAATTGATTACGAATGCAGGATATATCAATTCCAATAAAGAATCTGAAAAGGATAGAATGGGGCTGGTATATGAATATGTCATGCAAAATTTTCAGGGAAAAGTCAGTCTAGAAGAAGCAGCCAAGCTTTCTAATCTTTCTCAATCAGCCTTTAGCAGGTATTTTAAATCACGGGTGAATAAGACATTTTCAGAATTTTTGACCGAAGTTCGAATTTCGCATGCCTGCAAATTATTGCACGAGACGGATCTGAATATCAGTGAGGTAGCTTATGAATGTGGATTCTTTACCCTTTCTAATTTTAATCGGCTTTTTAAGGAACGAATGAATCAAACACCCCATGAATACCGAAAAGAATTTTTGAATGCTTTTGCCACGGTTTCTTAATCGAGATTGATTTTTTCAAAAACCTCATCTGAATAAGAAGAGCTAACAGGAACCGAGAATTTACCTATTCGCAACTGATGTTTTTCTGCAATTCTAATATGGTTTTTATTCGCCAGAAATGAGCGATGAGTACGGATAAAATGGGATGGGAGTAATTTTTCAGCCTCTTGAAGGGTCATCCGGCTTTGGTGACAAGCTTCCAAAGTCTGAAAATTCACATAATTCCCTTTGGATTCGCAAAAAAGCAAATCGGTAAAATCAACACGTACCTGTCCTTCGTTGGTTTTGATAAATATCCAAAGTTCCTCTTCAGCATTTGATGAAAACCAGTCTCGTGCTTTTTGACAGGCCTTCAAAAAGCGAGGAAAACTGAATGGTTTCAACAAGTAATCCATGGCATCCAAATCGAAGCCTTTGACGGCATAGTCCGAATAAGCTGTGGTAAAAATCACCTCAGTTCCTTTTGGAAGTAACTGCACCAAATCTATCCCTGAAATATCAGGCATGTTGATATCCAAAAATAGAAGGGGTATGGAATTCGCTTTCAAATATTCCAGACCTTCAATTGCATTGGTAAAAGTAGCCTGAAGTTCCAAAAAAGGGACTTTGGCTGCATGGGATTTGATTACTTCAAGGGCAAAGGACTCGTCATCTATAGCGATGGCTTGGATCATGGACTATTGAATTTGAACTGAAAAGTGAACAAAGAAATCGGTATCGTTGGAAATGATATTCAATTGATGCCGATTTGGATAGACCAAATTCAAACGCTTTTTGACATTATCCAAACCGATTCCTGAGGATTCTTCGGATTTTTCCTTAGATTTCGATTGATGAACACTATTTACCAAATCCAAATGAACCGAACCGGAAATGCATCGCAAATTCATTCTTATCCAGGATTTTTCTTTTGAGGAAATTCCATGCTTGAAAGCATTCTCCAAGAAAGGAATCAAAAGCATTGGAGCAATCATACCTTGGCAGGAGTCATCATTGATCTGAAAATCTACTTCTAAGTTTGATTGAGCTCCAAATCGGAGCATTTGCAAGTCGATATAATTTCTTAAGTAATCAATTTCCCGGGAAAGAGGAATTTTGGCTTGTTGATTTTCATGAAGCATGAAGCGCATCATATCACCTAGCTTCTGAATTCCATCCGAAGTCTTTTCCGCATTTTCCATCAGCGCACTGGCATAAAGGGTATTCAATGCATTAAAAAGAAAATGGGGGTTGATTTGAGATCGTAAGAAATCCAAGTTGGCATTTCCCTGATTTACCTCCGTAGTCAGGTTCAGAATTTGCCCCGCCATGACTTCATATTTCTTGAAGATCAAATTTGATAAAGGCATGATTATCAATAGGATAATTCCATTTATCAAAAATCCAATTAAAACCAACTCCTCCTTATTGTTCGATGCTCCAATAATCATAAAGGTCATAAAAACAGCAATCAGCAAAAGGGCCATGTACCAGTTTGCTTGCTTTGTTTTCCCTGCTTTTCGCTTTCCATACACCAAAAAGAAATTGTAGGTAACGATACCCAATAGGATAGGAAGAAAGATTAAAAATAAGATTAATACTGTTTCATCGATGATCGTTTTCTGCCCCAAAATCAGGAAGAAAATCATGACGATAAAGGTCAAAATCAGTCGGGTTAGGTTGTAGAAAAAATAATTTGGAAATCGGGGAGGAGTGAACATCCCTTTGAGAACTAAGCTTCCTATCTGATGACTGATGTAAAGAAAAATTACGCCTAGATAAAGCTGAAAAAGGTTTTCAAAACCGGAAGCTTTAAGAGAAATAGTCAGTATGGATGAAAAGAGAAAGCTTAATCCCAGGGTTAAGGATCCATATCCCAAAATTGGCCAGATTTTTTTCGTTTTAAGATAATTAGGAATCAGGCGCATGTGGAAGATGTAAAACGTTACATACAGGGCTGTGGGAATGAATATTTTGGCATAAGAAGGGGAACCGCTTGACAACCACCTGTAAGAATTGATGGAGGTGAGGTTAAAGAGTACAATGCTGACAAATAATAAAGTGGTAATCCACCATTCAATTTGCCGGAAATCAAAACTTTTCGTTTTCATCTTTTTAAATGAGAGTCAAAATGGAAATTAGGTGATAAATCAGTGCAATAAGAAGAAGAAAATAAAAGCCTTTATGCTGTTTGGGGATAGAAGGGTTTCGTTTCATCTGCCTATTTGATTTTTGACAACATTAAAGCAGTGCAACTTCATACCCAACTTCTAGGGATGAAAAGCGAGGATTTTGGGACAGAATGTGTAAGAAATGGCTGAGGGACGGATTTTCTTAAAATGGATTGGCTTGCAGATCAATATTCCAAAGCGAAGGAAGCAAGAAATAGACAAGTACTGTGACGATTAGAATCGACAAAATATTCAACCAAAAGCCGGCTTTGACCATGTCATTCATTTTTAAATAGCCTGAGCCAAAGACCACCGCATTGGGTGGTGTAGCAACCGGAAGCATAAAAGCACAGCTTGCGGCAAGGGTAGCGCCGACCATTAAACCGAAAGGGTGGAGGTCCAATTTTAAGGCTACAGATGCTAAAATCGGCAACAACATGGAAGCTGTAGCAACATTTGAAGTTACTTCAGTTAAGAAATTTACCGCTGCTACAATGATGAGTAGCAATAAGAAGAAAGAGATTCCTTCGATTAAGGTAAAACGCTGTCCAATCCATTCTGCTAAACCAGTTTCTTTAAACCCTTCGGCCAAAGCCAAGCCGCCTCCGAATAGGATTAAAATTCCCCAAGGAATGGATTCGGCCGTTTTCCAATCTAAGATTCTTTTAGTTTTAGTTGAATCGGGTAGGAGAAATAGAATTACAACACCACTTAAAACGATGATGGTGTCATCAATTCCGGGAATAAATTTTACCAGGAGGAAGCTTCTAGAAATCCAGGAAAAACAGACAAGAGCAAAGACCACTAGTACTGTTTTCTCTTCAAATTTCATCTTTCCCAACTTTTTCAATTGATCTTTTACAATTGATTTTCCTTCTTCAAGGCGATAATTTTTAGGAAGGGGATTGGCAAAGTTGACCAGATACCACCAACAGATACCGATTAGAAATACGGATAGAGGAAAGCCAAAGAGAAGCCATTCATTAAATCCGATAGAATATCCGTATAATTCCTTCACTACGGCCGCTAAAATAGTATTAGTAGGGGTTCCGATAAGGGTAGCGACTCCGCCTATGGATGCACTGTAGGCAATTCCCAACATGATATTTTTACTTAATCTATCTGATAAGCCTGCTTTTTGACCGGATAATTGCTCCTGGAACTGTTTGACCACAGCTAATCCAATAGGTAACATCATCAACGAAGTGGCAGAATTGGATATCCACATGGATAGAAACCCTGTGGCCAGAATAAATCCTAAAACAATCGTTCTTAAATCTGTTCCAATTAGGTTAATAATGGATAGAGCGATTCTTCGATGTAAATTCCATTTTTCTATACCAGTTGCCATCAAAAAACCACCCATATATAACATAACAGTAGGATGCATATAGTTTGCAGACACATTACTGATAGGAAGAATCTTTAAGGTGGGCATAATGATTAAAGGAAGAAAAGCTGTTGCAGCGATCGGTAAAGCTTCTGTAATCCACCAAATAGCCATCCAAGTTGCTAAGGCAAGCATAGAAAGTGCTTCTTGGTTTAAATCCGGATATTCCACAAAAAATAAAATCAGAACAAATGAAAGCGGACCAAGAAATAAACCAAAGCTAGGTAACGATATTTTCATGTGGGTGATAGGAGTAGTAACTAACTGGAATTTGAATTTATAAATAATTGGGGAATGGTAGGGTTAAAATCTTTTACTTAACATAATATAAATTATGTAACAAATAGAAATGAATCACGAAGAAAAGAATAAAGGAATGGATAAATTTAAAAATAGCCTGTGTCTTAAAAATCCTTCAAAGGGTTTATCTTATTTATAGAGTTAATGCAAGTTGGAATTCTTCCCTAATGTCAACTTGTAGTATCCGGAATTTCATAAAATAGATCAAATACAAGCTCCAGATCTAATTTTTGAAGTTTTGTAGTAGTATGATGAAAGAAATGACGTAGTGTATATCCTTGTACTTTTTGACTTAAATCGGGTAATTACACGAAGTTTTGAGATGAACCACTGATTTTAAACCAGCAATTTCTTTTTCAATAAAACCCAATGAAGTATTTCAGCTTACTATCCCTTGCATTTTATATTTCTTCAACCATCAACGTTCTAGCACAAAACACGCTCGTTACTATTGTTGAAAACGAAAGTGGAATGAAGTTGCAAGTCAATGGAAAAGATTTCATGATCAATGGTATGAATTGGGATTATTTTCCAATCGGGACGAATTTTGACTATAAACTTTGGGAACAAAGCGATGAATTTATCATTGAAGCACTTCATGATGAAATGTCCCTCCTACAAAATATGGGAGTAAATTCCGTCCGAATCTACACGGGAATTCCTGCAAAATGGATCACTTACATCTATGAAAATTATGGTATTTACACCATGCTCAACCATTCTTTTGGTCGATATGGGCTAACATTGGATGAGGAATGGGTTGCGATTACAGATTATTCTGATCCAAGAGTAAAAACCTTACTCCTTGATGAAGTGACTCAAATGGTTAAAGAATACCGTGATACGCCTGGCCTCCTACTCTATTTATTGGGAAATGAAAACAACTATGGATTATTTTGGGAAGGTGCTGAAACCGAGGATATTCCAGAAGAAAATAAAGAATCTATAATCAGGGCAACTGCCATGTACAAATTATTCAATGAGGCAACCCTAGCGATGAAAGATATAAATACCAGCATTCCCATAGCAATTTGCAATGGCGACCTACTATTTTTAGATATAATAAAAGAAGAGTGTAAAGACATAGACATTTTTGGAACAAATATGTATCGTGGAGCTTCTTTTGGCGATGCTTTCGAACGGGTAAAAAATGAGCTGAATAAACCGATTCTATTCACAGAGTTTGGATCCGATGCCTTCAATGCTGTTGAAAATACCGAAGATCAAAAATCGCAGGCTTTTTATATGGTGGAAAATTGGAAGGAAATCTATGAAAATGCCGCAGGTTTAGGGAAATCAGGAAATTCATTAGGCGGATTTACCTTTCAATTCAGTGATGGATGGTGGAAGACTGGTCAAACTGTAGACTTGGAAATCCATAACACTGATGCCTCCTGGGCAAATGGAGGGTACAGTTTTGATTATAAAAAGGGAGAAAATAATATGAATGAGGAGTGGTTTGGGATTACTGCAAAAGGAGAAACCTCTTCTACAGGCCATTACAAACTATATCCAAGGGCGGCATACTATGCATTGCAAGAAGTACATCAAATCAATCCCTTTTCACCAGGAATCTCTCTTGAAAAAATCGAAAACCACTTTGTTGTGATAGACTTAGACGATTCAGAAAGAAAAGCAAAATCAAATAATTTAGAAGCTCAAGCAAAACAGTAATTGAAGTCTATAGAGAAAAAGGAGATTGAAATTTTATCGCATCAATATTCCCAAGAAATTAACCCGATTTTATTCTTCGGTTGATAATCTGGGTATATTATTAACTCTTCATTTTAGTCTAAAAAAATAATTATATGCAGAATAGCATTAGTGAATACGCTGAAAATCAAGAAGTTAATCTTGAAATCAAGATAATAGATTCCGAACTATTTCAGAAAATTTCTAATAGTGATCAAATACCCCCATTTTTTATGAGTATCATCAGCCCTTTCAATCATTGGCTGTTTATTGGAAGTAACGGGGGGCTGAGTGCGGGGAGAAAAGATCCGGAAAATGCCTTATTCCCCTATTATACAGATGACAAGATTCTTGAATCTTCGGAAACTACAGGGTCAAAAACAATACTAAGAGTACAGAAAGATGGGCAGCTTTTTATTTGGGAGCCTTTTTCAATTCATTATGCTAATCTCTACCGACTCCAACGGAATTTATACAAGAACATCTACGGGAATAGAATTCTTTTTGAGGAAGAAAATCTAGACTTAAACCTGACATTCCAATATGAATGGAGTACGAGTGATCGATTTGGTTTTGTAAAATCCAGCAAAATCATAAATAACTCCTCATCCAAAATAGATATTTCGATCCTGGATGGAATTCAAAATATCATGCCTTACGGTGTCGGAAGTGCCCTTCAAGGCATGC
This sequence comes from Algoriphagus sp., assembly GCF_013373065.1. Taxonomy (GTDB): domain Bacteria; phylum Bacteroidota; class Bacteroidia; order Cytophagales; family Cyclobacteriaceae; genus Algoriphagus. The sequence goes on along the minus strand of NZ_JABXIN010000011.1, from coordinate 260,578 downwards.
GAAGCAATTTGGTGGACGCCTACAAGCGAAATGAACTGGAAAAAGAAAGTGGAATCGGCATCTTCGCTTTGAGTGCCATCATCGTAGATAAAGCTGAGCCGAGTGAGGCCCTAAAAGCGAGCATTGTTTGGTCTTTGGGTTTGGAAAATTCCAAGCGACTCCTCTCCTCTTCTCAATTAAATGCTTTCAGAAAGGGGCTTACTATTCAAGAAGAATTAGATGTTAAGGCTAAAAGAGGTGCTTATTTCGTTCAAGCTGATTTAAACTTAGATCAAGGACAAACAAAGGAATGGATTATCCTCGCAGATGTCAATCAAAATGCCTCTCAAATCCAAGCTTTGTCGAAGGCAATCAAGCAGGATAAAACCTTATTAGCACAAGTAAAAGATGACATCAAATTGGGTACCCAAGAACTGGTGAAACTTAACGCTGCTGCGGATGGAATTCAGTTGACCGCAGACTCCTTTAAAGATACCCGCCATTTTGCCAATTCGATGTTTAACATCATGAGAGGTGGGATTTTTGACAATAATTACCAAATAGAAAAGGAGGATCTTAAAAACAATTTGTCAATTGCGAATCAAGAGGTTTTTGCCAAGTTTGAAAAGGAATTGAATTCTTTACCAGATGAATTCTCAGTTTCCCATTTAAAGGAATTCGCTGCTAGTTCAGAAGATCCGGATCTCAAGCGACTTTGTTTGGAATATTTACCCCTCAAATTCAGTCGGCGTCATGGGGACCCTAGTAGACCTTGGAATCATTTTTCTATAAATACACGAAATGAATTGGATGGTTCCAAAATCTTGGATTATGCCGGAAACTGGAGAGATATTTTTCAAAACTGGGAAGCATTAGCCCTCTCCTATCCAGACTTCATTGAAGGAATGATATTTAAGTTCTTAAATGCCTCAACCTTTGATGGTTATAATCCATACAGAATTACAAAAAACGGGATCGATTGGGAAAAAATTGAAGCCGATGACCCTTGGTCTTACATTGGGTATTGGGGGGATCATCAGATCATTTACCTCTTGAAATTTTTAGAATTTTCTGAAAACTATGCTCCGGGTAAATTGGGCAGTTATTTCAATGAAGACATCTTCGTCTACGCAAATGTTCCTTACAAAATAAAACCCTACCAGGACATTCTTCAGAATCCTAAAGACACCATTGATTTTGATCATCAGCTAGACCATGCCATTCAAAAAAGATGGGTAGTGTTGGGTTCAGATGCGGCTTTGATTCAAAATCAAGGTGGAGCAATCCATCATGTCAATTTCATCGAGAAAATCCTTGCATCCATACTTTCAAAAGTTTCTAATTTCATCCCAGAAGGTGGTATTTGGATGAATACGCAACGACCGGAATGGAATGATGCCAATAATGCTTTGGTAGGAAATGGGGTTTCCATGGTGACGCTTTACTACCTTAGAAGGTTTTTGACTTTCTTCATCGAAGCTCTTGAAAATAGCCCTGTCAAAGATGTTCAGCTATCAGAGGAATTGTTTGAATTTTTTAAAGAAATTCATTCAGCCTTGGAATCCAATGAGCATTTACTTTCTGGACAATTCTCAGATAAAAATCGGAAGTCGGTATTAGATGCTTTAGGTCAGGCTGGTAGCAATTACAGGGAAAAAATTTATAAATCCTCTTTTACTAATCAGCGAAAAGCTCTAAGAATTCAAGAGCTGATTGAATTCTCCAGCCTTTGTCAGCGCTATCTCGAACATACGATTCGAGCGAATAAACGGGACGATAACTTGTACCACGCATACAATTTGATGACGGTAGAAAATGAAGATGAAGTCTCTATTTCCTACCTCAGTGAAATGTTGGAAGGACAAGTTGCCGTGTTGAGTTCGGGATATTTGACTTCTGAAGAAGCTCTTTCTACGTTGGATAGTCTTAGAGCTAGTGATTTATATAGAGAAGATCAAAACAGCTACCTCCTCTACCCTAACAAGGATTTGCCGGGATTCCTCGAAAAGAATATTATCCCGAAAGCCGATGTGACCAATTCGGCTCTTTTGACGCGATTAATTAAGGAGGGAAATAAAAGTATTTTGGAGCAGGACGTAAATGGAGACTACCATTTCAACGGAAACTTCAAAAACGCTGCTGATTTGGAAGCTGCTTTAAAGAATTTGCAAAGAAATGCTGTTACCGTCTCTGAGTCTGAAAAAAAAGAAGTCCTTCGAATTTTTGAAAAAGTATTTAACCACAAAGCTTTTACTGGACGATCCGGAACATTCTATGGATACGAAGGCTTGGGTTCTATTTACTGGCACATGGTATCCAAGCTTCAGTTAGCTGTCCTAGAATGCTGTTATAAAGCTTATGAAGATAAAACTGCTCAACCTATACTGGATAAGCTGATTGAACATTATTATGCCATCAATGAAGGAATTGGAGTCCATAAATCACCGGAAGTTTACGGAGCCTTCCCCACTGATCCTTATTCTCATACTCCTGCAGGTAAAGGTGCTCAGCAACCTGGAATGACAGGTCAAGTGAAAGAAGACATTCTATGCCGATTTGGGGAGTTTGGGGTATCTATTAAAGATGGCCAACTTTCTTTCAATCCTTTTTTATTGCAGAAAGAGGAGTTTTTGACTCAAAGTCAAACCATGAAAGTCGTTGATGTCAAAGGGAATATGAATCAAATTCCACTACCTGAAAATTCACTAGCCTTTACCTATTGCCAAGTTCCTGTTATATATAATAAGGATGGAAAAAATAGCCTTGAAGTTATTTTTAAGGATGGCTCTAAATCTCTGCATGAAGACGGGTTGAATTTAGATAAAGCTTCTAGTGATAAAATATTCCATCGAAGTGGAGAAATAAGCCATGTGATTGTTCATCTAAACTCTAATATTTTACGATAAGCAAGACTTTTTTCCGGATGGTAAATAAGAGAAATACAAATTCAAAGCTGGATGAAAAGGTTGAGAAGCTACTTGCTCAAATGACCCTTGAAGAAAAAATTGGTCAAATGAGTCAAGTAAGGCATTTCGACGACATCAGTCCGGAGGATATAAAGACAAAGTTTATTGGTTCAGTAATTCATACGCAAGGTCCCCTTCCTGGTGAAGATGCGGCTGAATGGCAAGCGAAATTCTCAGAATTACAAAAACATGCTTTGTCTACGAGATTGCGAATTCCGCTACTTTTTGGTGTAGACGCAGTACATGGGCAAAATACTTATGAAGGTGCAACCATTTTTCCCCATAATGTTGGTTTAGGCGCTAGTGGAAATCCAGAATTGGTGGAAAAAGCGGCAATGATTACTGCCCAGGAGTCCAAAGCTACAGGATTCAATTGGGTATTTTCACCCTGTGTTGCCATTCCTATGAATGAAAAATGGGGTCGTGTGTACGAGGCTTTTTCTGAGAATACCGATTTGACAGCAAAACTAACACGAGCATCAGTTTTGGGACATCAAGGTTCTCAGAGCAATCCTGGTGTATTGGCAACTGCCAAACATTTTATAGGTGATGGGGCAACAGATTCTGGGGTAGAAGGAGGAAATACGACTTTAAGTCAAGAAGAAGTCTTGGAGCGTCTTCTCCCACCCTATCAGGCAGCTATTGAGGCTGGGGTTGCCTCGATCATGACTTCTTTTAATACGCTAGATGGGATTCCTATGCATGCCCATAAAGCCATGATTACAGACCTTTTGAAAGTGAGATTAGAGTTTGATGGGATCGTAGTCTCAGATTGGAAAGCTTATTCCCGGTTTGGTCAAAATGATATTATCAATGCAGGGATTGACATGGTTATGGCTGTGGATGGGGATTTGGATGCTTTTCAAGAAGGAGTTCGTACTGGTGTTTTAGAAGGAACCATTCCTGAGGAACGAATCAATGATGCCGTAAGAAGGATTTTAAAACAGAAGTTTCGTTTTGGATTATTTGAAAATCCCTTTCCTGACAAAAGCCTTATCGCCAAAATAGGCATACCTGAGCACCGTTCCGTCGCTAGACAAGCCGTTCGGGAATCTTTGGTACTCTTAAAAAATGAGAATCAGGCCTTGCCCTTGAAGAAGGATTCAAAAATTGTAGTTGTAGGACCTTTTGCGGATAGCTCTGGACTGCAATCCGGTGGTTGGACGGTAAACTGGCAAGGAACTAAAGAAAATTACCAAGGTGCAACAACCATTTTGGAAGGCATAAGGAAGTTTTCAAACCATGAAGTGAAATTTGATCCTGATGGCCAAGCAGAAGTAGAAGATGTGGATGTGGCAATCATTGTGGTTGGAGAGGAACCCTATGCGGAATTTTTTGGGGATATAGGAGGTGAAATGAACTTGTTTCAGTTGACTCTTTCCGAAACTCATCAACAATATATAAATGCCTACACAGAAAAGGGAATTAAAACGGTGGTTGTCCTTATTTCCGGAAGGCCTTTGGTAGTAACCAATCAAATCGAACAGAGTGATGCTTTTGTAGCAGCTTGGTTGCCAGGTTCCGAAGGAGATGGAGTTGCTGAGATGCTATTTGGTCTTTTTGACTTTAAAGGAAAGCTTCCTCATTCTTGGCCGAAATCAATAGAGGATTTTCAAGGAAAATATGGTCCTAATTTTTGGGATGATTCTATTCAACCCCTATTTCCAATTGGTTATGGGCTAAATTATCAAAAAAGCAAAAGCACATTAATTAGGATAAACTTAAAATAACATTGTCATGAATTTGACGAACATGAAATCAGTATGCATAGGAATGGCTTTATTAGCGGCTTTTTCATGCGGTAACAAAACAACAGAAAAAGAAACCATTAACTCAACAAATCAAAAAATAGTGACTGCAAAAGAAATTCTAGGAAACCCAGCTTATCAGGCGATTTCATATGAAGGATACCGGGCAAAATCCAGGGATATTCAACCAAGCATAGATCAGCTCAAGGAAGATATGCGAATACTATCTACCATGGGAATTAAAATACTCCGGACTTACAATGTTCAGTATGCACATGCTTCCAATCTACTGAAAGCTATTAGTGAGATGAAAAGTGAGAATCCTGATTTTGAAATGTATGTAATGTTAGGAGCATGGATTGATTGTAAAAATGCTTGGACGGACCAAGAACCGGATCATGACGTAGAAAGTGAGCAAAATGAAGGAGAAATCAATCGAGCTGTGGCTCTGGCAAACCAATACCCTGATATTGTAAAAGTCCTAGCAGTGGGCAATGAAGCGATGGTAAAATGGGCTACAAGTTATTATGTCCAACCATCTGTTATTTTAAAATGGGTTAACTACCTGCAAGATTTGAAGGCCAAGGGAGACCTTCCAAAAGATCTTTGGATTACTAGCTCAGATGATTTTTCTTCATGGGGAGGTGGAGATCCTATGTACCATACTGAAGATCTTGCTGAATTAGTAAAGGCAGTGGATTATATATCAATGCATACCTATCCATACCACAATACCCATTATAACCCGGATTTTTGGAGGGTTCCTCTTGAAGAATCCAAACTGTCAGAAATTGAAAAAGTTGATGCAGCGATGTTTCGTTCGCTTGATTTTGCAAAAGCTCAATATGATTCTGTCACCAATTATATGAAAAGCCTAGGAGTCGATAAACCTGTTCATATCGGAGAAACAGGCTGGGCCACAATTTCAGATGGCTTATACGGGCCTGATGGTTCGCACGCGACTGATGAATATAAGCAAGCGCGCTATTACCAGCTGATGCGGGAATGGACAAATGAAGCAGGTATTTCTTGTTTCTTTTTTGAAGGGTTCAATGAACCTTGGAAAGATGCTGGAAATCCGATTGGTTCTGAAAATCATTTTGGGTTATTCACAGAAACAGGTCAAGCCAAGTTTGTGATGTGGGATTTGGTTGATCAAGGAATTTTTGAAAATATGACCCGAGACGGAAATCCAATTGTGAAAACTTACAATGGAGATAAGGAAGCGCTTTTAAAAGATGTAATGGCGCCACCGGCAAAATAAATTTTAAGCTTATAAAAATTATATCTAATCAATTAACCACTTAACCCTTAATAAAATGTCAACTGCCGCGAAAACAGTCCCGATGGGCCAGAAAATAGCTTTTGGTGTGGGGATGTTAGCCAACCAAATGTTCCCTGCTTCGCTAGGGATATTTATGGTGGTTTTGGTCCAAAACTTGGGATTCCCTGGATGGATGTGGGGCATCGTCTACTTTCTTCCCCGAGTCCTTGATGCTGTGACTGACCCCATTATGGGCTTCATTTCAGATAACACCAAATCGGTATGGGGAAGGCGGAGACAATATGTGTTTCTCGGCGCCATTGTCATGGGGCTCGCTTTTTCAGTGATGTGGCAGCTTTATGGAGATAACAGTGTAAATTATAATTTCATCTATTTTCTTTTGGGCTCCTTTGCCTTTTACATTGGGTTAACCATTTTTAGTGTGCCCTACGTGGCAATGGGCTATGAGATGAGTGAGGATTTCCATGAGCGCACTCAAATTATGGCTATTGCTCAGTGGATTGGTCAATGGGCTTGGGTAATCGCTCCTTGGTTTTGGGTAATCATGTACGAACCAAGTTGGTTTTCCAGTCCAGAAGCAGCTACCCGTGAGTTGGCAGTTTGGGTAGCAGTCATTTTTTCACTTTGTGCGATGGTCCCTGCTATTTTTATTCCCAGCAAATCCACAAAAAATGAAAACTTCTCCCCGCTTACGTTTAATGCCATTGGGGATAGTCTTTCCCAAATACTAAGAGGTTTCAAAGAGGCATTCTCATCAAGACCTTTTCGAAAACTGTGTATTTCCACATTCTTTATTTTCAATGCTTTTAATACCGTAGCAGGCTTCGTCTTTTTCATCGTTGTATGGTATTTGTTTAGCGGCGATGCTGGTGCAGCTGGTTATTGGACACCTATTTTTGGGAGTGTTGGTGCCTTGGTAACCACCTTTATTGTGATTCCAATCGTGGCATGGATGTCCCGAAAAATTGGAAAGAAAAACGCCTTTATGGTTTCACAAGGCATCGCATTAATTGGTTATACTTCTCTATGGTTCTTATTTGTACCGGGTAAACCTTGGATGTTCATATTTTCACTTCCATTTCACTCATTTGGGATCGGTAGCCTTTTTGTCCTGATGATGTCTATGACAGCAGACGTGATTGATCTGGATGAATTGAATTACGGGGTTCGGAGAGAAGGTGTATTTGGAGCCATTTATTGGTACATGGTGAAGTTTGGATTTGCTATCGCAGGAGGATTGAGTGGTGTGATTTTGACTGTCGTAGGTTTTGATGGGAATGCAGCCGTGCAGCCGGAAGGGGCAATTGACGGTTTGAGAATGTTCTTTTCAGGGCTGCCTATGTTAGGAACCATAGCGGCAATGTATCTCATGCATGACTATGATGTTGATGAAGATAGAGCAAATCAAATCCGAGAAGAGCTTAAAAAGCGTAAAGAAAAGAAGAATACGATTGAAACTCCTTATACCCCCTATCAAGTTGAAAACCCAATTTCTTTAACTCAGGAGGATGAACCCGCAATTGCAAAACTTCAAAACAAATTTGCAAACAAATCGACCTCTGAAATAAAAGCTATGTTTTCCCAAATTCTCCAAGACGGATTTCATGGCTTATGTTTTAGCCCTTATCTCGAAGGGCAAAACATTGGAGATACCCTGTCTGAGGAACAGATCAAACGAAGGATGGAAATCATTGCTCCACATACTCGATGGGTACGCTCTTTTTCATGTACAGATGGAAACGAACTGATTCCAAAAATTGCTCGTGAAAAAGGCTTAAAAACCATGGTGGGTGCTTGGTTAGGTACCGATAAAGCTAAAAATGAGGCTGAAATAGCACAACTCATAAGTCTTGCCAAGGATGGATTGGTTGATATTGCCGTGGTGGGTAATGAGGTATTACTCCGTAATGAACTCACAAAGAATGAAGTTCTCGACTATTTAAAAGAAGTGAAGCAGGCTTTACCAAATGTTCCAGTAAGCTATGTGGACACATACTTCCTGCTCTCACAACAACCGGAAATAGTTGCAAACTGTGATTTAGTACTTGCCAACTGTTATCCATTCTGGGAAGGATGTAATATCGATCAGGCGCCTGTGTATCTACAAAAAATGTACGAAACAATTAAAAAGTCAGCTGCCGGCAAAGAGGTTATTATCACTGAAACAGGTTGGCCGGATTCAGGAGAAAAAATGCAAGCCGCAATACCTTCACCCGAAAATTCAATGAAGTACCTTATTGCATCCAATGAATGGTCGCAAAATGAAAAAATAGCTTTATTCACTTTTTCATCATTTGATGAACCTTGGAAAGTGCACCATGAAGGAGAAGTGGGTCAAAGCTGGGGAATTTGGAATAAAAAAGAAATCTTAAAATACTGATCACTATGTCATTTAATCCTGACAAAATTTTAGCTCTTGCGGGAAGAAACCTGCAAGGAATTTCCAAAGAAGAATTAACCGATTTATATCAAGCGCTGCTTCAAGAGGGCATGCATGGCCTATGCTTTAGCCCCTATGTTGAAGGGCAGCAACCTGGAGATACCCTTTCCGAAGAACAAGTACGACGAAGACTAGAAATCATTCGTCCTTATACCAAGTGGGTCCGTTCTTTTTCCTGTACCGAAGGAAATGAGTTGATTCCCATGATTGCGAAGGAAATGGGAATGAAAACTTTGGTTGGTGCTTGGTTAGGAAAAGATGACCAAATCAATCAGGAAGAAGTTGAGGGGCTTATCCGTTTGGCTAATGAAGGGTATGTAGACATCGCTGCAGTCGGCAATGAGGTTATGTATCGAAAAGACCTCACGGAAGAGCAGCTTTTGGAGTTTATTCAAAGAGTAAAGCAAGCGCTTCCTAAAACTGTGGTTGGCTACGTGGATGCATATTATGAGTTTGAGCATCGACCTCGAATTACAGAGGCTTGCGATGTGATTCTCGCTAATTGTTATCCTTATTGGGAGGGTTGTGCCTTAGATTATTCTTTGTTGTACATCAAGGATATGTACAATCGTGCGGTAAAAGCCGGAAACGGTAAAAAGGTCATCATCACAGAAACAGGTTGGCCAAGTCAAGGAACACCACTTTATGGAGCCGTCCCTTCAGATGAGAACTTCATGAAATACTTTATCAATATCCAAACCTGGTCTAAACTGGATGATATCCCTGTCTTTTATTTTTCCTCTTTTGATGAGTCTTGGAAAGTCGGTGCAGAAGGTGACGTGGGAGCTTATTGGGGAATTTGGGAAAAGGATGAGAAGTTGAAATATTGAAATTCAAACTTTTATTGAGGGGAAGAATAAGAAAATTCACCTACTCAATTTTAAAATCCGGAAGCCTAATCATTCATTTCAGCAGTGAAAGGAATTAGGTTTCTGGATTTTTTTATGGTTAAGGTTACTTTAATCCCAATTCTTCCAGCTTAATTTCATAATCATATTGCAAATCCTCATGAAGTCCGGCAATCAATTTTTCTGCCTTTCGAATCTGGATTTCAAAAAGGTTTTGAATAACAGGATGGCGGTGTTTGAGATATCCATATGCTTTTAGCCGCTCGCAAAAAAATAAAATGACTTCCACCTGATCTTCTTTCCGCTTACTGAGTTTGAGCAGTTTATTCATTTTTCTTCGAATGACTTGGGCTGATTTTTTTGCATAATAACTATGTTGAGGCCTTGCTTTCTGAAATTCTAATTCCAAATCTTCTGTAGCCATTTCCACAAAAAGATGAGGGTTTTCTTTTTCCTGAAGTTTAAAAAATAAGTATGCTTTATTGTCTCTTGAGAATTTGCTCAAGTCTGTGATCAGATCAACCAATTCCTTTTCATTCAAGAGCGTTAACTCCTTTTTTATTTGTGCTAAGCTTGGAAACTGCATTAAGGTTTTTTCAAATTAATTGAAATAAAAAGATGGTCAGCATCCCCCAGCCTGTCCCGGTAACCATACTCAAAATCGCCAGCAAGACTGCGTGAGGCATTAAATCTTTTCGATAGGCTGCAGTTACAGCAGGAGCTGTGGAAATACCTCCCAAATTAGCCATGGATGCAATAGGAACCCAAATTAAATTGAGATTGAGGATTTTGGATACGAGAATCATCCCTATAAAGTGAAGGATTAACCAAATCAATACAACACCTACAAAGGCCCAAGGCAAGGTCAAATTGCTGAAATCCAGTTTTAATCCTAAAATTGCCATGACCAAAATAATTCCGATTCCCCCCAGTTTTAGCGAAAATTGTGTATTCCAAATTGGTATCAAATTACCTAATAAAAGGCCTGCGATGGACAAAATTACTACTGTGCTTAAAAAAGAAAACTGTCCTATCGCCATCAAGAAATCAATTGCCAAAAAACATAAAACAATTACGATCGGACGAATCTTTTTTCCTGATTGCTCTTCAGTCTTGGATTGAAGTTGATCAGATAATTGGTCCTTTATTCTAAAAATTAAACTGAGCTCCTCTCCTTTTTTGATAAACTGAAACATGAGGATGGTCCAAATATTCACCAAAATATTATCCAAGACCAATACCGATAAAAAAAGGTTTTCCGGAGTTTCAGCCAGTTCTTTTAAAATCAATTGAGAAGTACTTCCACCTATCCAACCACCTACAATCGGAACTAATCCCTTCCAATAACCATCGGCTATAAACAAGGTATTCGATTGCAGCGAAAAGGAACTAACTATCCCTACTAAAATTACTGGAAGAACGGCTATGAAAAAGCTTCCACCAATGAATAAGACTAAGGGTCGCCATCCCACCATTATTCATTGTTTCAAAGGAAGGGATGACATGACGGCAAGCAAGGTGATCGGAATGATGATATTCCTACTCCAGTCATGTAAGTTGACCTGTGATAAGTCCCACCGAAAAATATGTGTGAAGGCTGCTGGGATTACATAAGCGAATAAAATAGCGGGGAACCAATTTAATACACCCTTAATAATTGGATGCTTTAATGTGCTGATTTTTAACACAAAAAAAACCGTCACTAAAACCAATACAAAAGCTATAGAATTAGCTGTATCCATATTAGAAGTCTTCGGTAATGATGCCTAAAACAGTCTCTATTCCTTCCAAATAATTTCCAATTCGAATATTCTCGTTTGGCGCATGAATGCTGTTATCAGGATTGGGGATTCGTACGGACACAGCTGGCACTCCCAAAATATTGATAAAAGGGGCCATGGGTTGAGATCCTCCAGTTTGCCGGGTTTTGATATACTTGTCTCCAAAAACCTTTTGCATTCCTTTTTCAAGCCATTTGCCAAAATCTGAATCCATAGCAGCACGAAAAGGCTGGGAACCTACACGTGAAGAAAATGAAACCAACTCGCTGTATGTTGAGCGTTCTTCTTTGCTTGGTTCATCACCAGAAATAATATAAAAACCTTGATTTTCGATATACTTTCTCAGCAAGCCCACTTGTCTTTCTCCGGGTGTTTCCTGAACGGTTCGCATATCAATTTCAACGATCACTTCAGAGGGAATAATGGTCCGAACTTCTTCTCCCACCCAGGCGGCGCGAATTCCCCGAATGTTCAGAGATGGATATTGCATCGCCTCTTGATATGATTTTCCTACTTGATCAGATTCTGCCAATCCCAAGTCAGCTAAAATTTCCTCGTTGGACTCGGGAACCTGAGCCATTGCCTCAAAGTCTTTTTCAGTTAATTCAACCCCCTCATAAAAACCAGGAATAAGTACTTTACCACTACTGTCTTTCAAAGAAGAAATCAATCTAGAAGCTGCAAAAACGGGATTTGGTGCAAAATTTCCATATTGACCACTATGAAGGTCTCTGTCAGCACCAAATATCTTTAAGGTAACCGTTGCAATCCCACGGGCCCCAAAAGCCAAATTCGGAAGATTGGATACATGTCGGGTTCCATCCATGATTAAGATACCATCAGCAGCAAATAGCCCTTTATTCTTTTGGACAATTCCTGCTAATTGAGGGGAAGATAATTCCTCTTGAAAATCAAGGATGAATTTTAAATTCACAGCTGGTTTAATTCCTTCCTTTTTTAAGATTTCCAAGGCTGTGAAAAATGCCATAGCAGGTCCCTTAGAATCCGAAGCGGATCGCGCAAAAAGCTTCCAATCCACATCAATCCCATGATACAAACTTTGCCAAGGGATTTCTTCCCATTGCTGATCAACTTCATGCTTGAGGACCAGTAAATAAGGGCTTTCCTGTAACCAAGCTGTAGAATCAACTGGTTGTCCATCAAGCTGCATGTAAACCAGAATAGTCTTTTTATTGGGGTTTTGTTCCCGTGAAGCAAAAAGATGGGGAACCCCATTTGCACTTAAGGTTTGAGTGGTATACCCCAATTCTTCAAAGTAGGCTTTTGTCCATTCAAGGTTTGCTTGAATCTGTTCCGGTATTCTTCCATTGTTTGGGATTTTTAAAAGTTCAGAAAAGCGTTCCAAAGAATGAAGCAATTCCTCTTCGGCTAGTTTTTGGATTTGTTCCTTTTCTAGCTGCGCAAAGGCTTGAAAGAAAATAGTTGATGTAAGAATTCCTAAAAGGATTGTTTTTTTCATGAGGCACAATACTTCATGGAATATAGGAATTCTATGCTCATGATGAGTAGTGCACCTCCTTGAAAATTGTTTTAGATCAATTTGTAAGACAAGCCAAACAATTTTTATTGACGGAACTTTTCTAATTGGTTAAGTTTAACGAGAAATAAGCTCAAAATGGAAACTTACGGAAAGATACTCCTCATTGCGATGCCGGCTTTTTTTGCGTTGGTATTGTTCGAAAAGTTTTGGGGATTGTGGAAGGGAAACGATACCGTTCCTGTCAATGATATGATTTCGAGCCTTAGCTCTGGAATAACCAATGTTACCAAAGATGTATTGGGTTTAAGCATTGTAGTGATTTCCTATGAATGGTTATATACTCATTTCGCCCTATTTGAAATTAAAACATCATGGTTGATCTATGTGATTGCCTTTCTTGCTTTAGATTTCGCAGGTTACTGGACACACCGAATTGCTCATGAATACAATATCTTTTGGAACAATCACATTATTCATCACAGCAGTGAGGAGTTTAATTTAGCTTGTGCACTGCGACAAAGTATTTCTTCCATAGTAAAGATTTTTGCCGTTTTCTTAATTCCTGCCGCCCTGTTCGGTGTACCTCCTCAAGTAATTGCTATAGTGGCACCTTTGCACTTGTTTGCCCAGTTTTGGTACCATACGCGTCATATCGGGAAAATGGGATTTCTAGAAAAAATCATTGTAACCCCCTCCCATCACCGAGTTCATCACGCAATCAACCCAGAATATTTGGATAAGAATTACGGACAGATTTTTATTTTTTGGGATAAATGGTTTGGGACTTATCAGGAAGAACAGGATGATATTCCTGCGGTGTATGGAGTCACGAGACCGGTTCAAACCTGGAATCCCATAAAGATCAATTTTATGCACCTGTGGCTACTTATTAAAGATGCTTGGCGAGCAAAAAAATGGTCTGATAAGTTCAAAATCTGGTTTATGCCTTTAGGTTGGCGACCTGCAGATGTAGCAGCTAAATACCCGGTAAATAAAATTAAGGATGTCTATCATTTCGAAAAGTATAATCCCTACTTGACGAAAGGAATGCTGATTTGGAGTTTTGGACAGATGATTGTTCTCTTGTTGTTAATCAGTTATTTGTTTGGAAACATTGCCACTATTGGTGCTCCGGACATCTTCTTTTACGGAGGATTTGTTTTCTTAACGATTTACGCCTACACAGAATTAATGGACCGGAACCCGAATGCTTGGGCTTGGGAATTATTGAAAGCGGCTTATGCATTTTACTTCATTTTTATTAGAGGAGATTGGTTTGGATTGAATGCCACATTCCCGGGAGCACTCCAAGCACTCATCATTTACCTGGCGGTATCAGTCATTTTAGCCATTTGGTTCTCATTTCGAAAAGATCAAGTACAACTTGCTAACTAATCTAGGATGAAGGAACTGAAACAAATTGTTAAGGCATACGAACAGGCAAAAGAAGCTGACAGGCAAGTTGCTTTAGCAACCGTCGTTCAAGTAATTGGTTCTGCTTATCGAAGACCCGGTGCTCGGATGCTAGTGGATATGGAAGGGCAATTGACTGGGGCAATTAGTGGTGGCTGTTTGGAAGGTGATGCTTTACGGAAAGCTCAGTCCGTTATTTTTCAGCAACAATCCATGCTGGTAACCTATGACACGACGGATGAGGACGATCAAAAATTTGGAATTGGCTTGGGCTGTAATGGGATTATCCATGTATTGATTGAACCTATTGATTTTAACGATCCTAAAAATCCCATAGCCTTGATTCAAGAAGCCTTGAAAGACAGGAATCTGGGCTTGTTATTAACAATATTTTCTATTCCAAATTCACGTTCAGCTCAAATTGGAACTATCTTTCTAAAAAAAGGAATCCACGAATTTGGAAAGGTAGAAAGCTTGAATCCCCAAGTTTGGCTTCATCTCAAGCATGAAATTCAATCATTTGATCAAGCCCAAAATGAAATTAGAACCTATCCTGAGTTTGGAGAATTATCTGTTTTCTTTGAAGTAATAAAGCCTGCTGTACGGGTTTTATTATTTGGAGCGGGAAACGATACTATTCCGGTTGCTCAGATGGCAGATTTGTTAGGGTTTGAACTGATTCTCATCGATGGAAGAAAAAATTTAGCGACTCCGGGTCGCTTCCCAAAGAGTCAGGAAATTTGGGTTGGGCCTGCTGAGGAAGTAGTAGAAAAGATCCAAACTGATTTACATACGGTAGCACTTTTAATGACTCATAATTTTGAATATGAGGCAATTGTTTTGGAAAAACTTCAGGAGGCAATGATTCCTTACATTGGAGTTTTAGGCCCAAAGAGAAAAACCGAAAAATTGATTGAGCGCTTGGAAAGTAAAGGGATTCAAGTAAATCAGGAAAACATTTACGCCCCTATTGGTTTGGAGATTGGGGCGGAAACTTCTGAAGAAATAGCGCTATCTATTTTTGCTGAGATCAAAGCAGTCTTAAATAAAAAGCAACCCATTTTTCTTCGGGATAAGCAAGGGCCGATTCATGAGAAAGGCGCATGAATACAGGAATAATTCTTTTGGCAGCAGGTTCTTCATCCCGCTTGGGAAGTCCCAAACAGCTGGTTGAATATCAAGGAAAAACGCTTATTCAGCGATCTATTGATGTTGCATCCAAAAGTGAAGCAGATTCTGTCCTTGTGGTTTTGGGTTGGCAACCTAATTTGATCAAAAAAGGGATACAGTCCGATGGAGTTTATTTTGTAGAGAATGAAAGTTGGGAAGATGGAATGACCTCTAGCATGCAGGCTGGTCTTGCTTGGTACATGGTTTCGGAGGATAAAGTAGTTTCTCCAAATCAGATTTTAATTATGACCTGTGATCAATTCAAGGTTGACACAGACTTGCTTGATTCATTGATCAAAGAAAAAGAGAAGTCGGGAAAAGGTATTATTGCTTGTCGTTATTCGGACACATTAGGTGTTCCAGCAATATTCGATGAAAAATATTTTGAAGACTTGTTGGGCTTGGATAAAAAGGTCCCTGCTAAAAAACTGATTTTAGAATATCTAGATGATGTCCAAATTGTTGATTTTCCTTTGGGTGCGCTTGATTTGGATACCGAAGAAGATCTCTCAAAGTTGAACGGTTAAGATGATTTTCTAAGCTTCTCTACGACTTCCGAAACCCAGGAAATTGTAAACTCAATGTCTTTCTCGGTTGTATATTTACCAATACTGAACCTTATAGAAGCCCTACCCAAATCCGGGTTTAATCCCATGGCTTTTAACACATGACTTGGTTTGGGTGATATGGATGTACACGCTGAGCCTGAACTTACAGCTACCTTTTGATTGATTTTTTTAAGTAACTCCTCTCCTTCTACTCCATCAAAAGAAATATTGGTCACATGCGGTAATCGCGAGGTTTGACTTCCATTCAATTTTGTGTTTGGGATCTGTAAAAGCCCCATTTCCAATTGATTTCTCAGTTTTTCCAGCCTTAGACCCTCTTGCTCAAGCGAGGAGTTTTGGATCTCAGCAGCTTTTCCTAATCCCACAATACCCGGAACGTTTAAAGTCCCACTTCTAAAACTCTTTTCATGCCCACCTCCATGTATTTGAGCCAAGGGCTTGGGCAAATCATGATTATGTCTTACATACAACACTCCTACTCCTTTGGGACCATAAAACTTATGGGAAGATAAGGCTATCAGGTGGATTCCTTTTGTGGAGACAGGTATTTTGCCAGTTGCCTGAACAGCATCTGTAAAAAAGATAATATCATGTTTTTCAGCAATTTCAGCAATTTCCTGTATAGGATGAATAACACCTGTTTCATTATTCGCCCACATCAAACAAATCATTTTTGTATGAGGAAGGATAGCATTTTCTAAAGAGTCCAAACATATTTTTCCCTCAGAATCCACAGGCAAATAGGTGACTTCAGCACCCTTTTTTTCTAATTCTAAAAATGTATCTAATACAGCCTTATGCTCCGATTGTGCCGTAATGAAATGCTGTTTGACATTTCCATAGGCCTCAAATGTTCCTTTAATCGCTAGGTTGATTGATTCGGTAGCCCCGGAGGTAAAAATGATTTCCTTTGGCCTGGCCCCAATTAAATTTGCTATCTGTTCTCTGGCTGTTTCCACTGCATTCTCCGCAATCCAACCATAAGGATGGCTCTTACTGGCTGCGTTTCCAAAGTGTGTTCCAAAGAATGGGAGCATCTCTTCGATTACTTCGCGGGCACAAGGAGTAGTTGCGTTGTAATCCAGGTAGATCGGATAGTTCATGCTAATAAAACTGCTTTTTTTCCTTCAAGTTTAAATACTTTTTTAAGCTGACCCAAACACTACTCTGTAGAGAAGGCAGGGAAAGATAGCAACGTAACTTCTTTTTATTGACTTCATAATTTATTAATATACAAGAAGATTCAGCCACCAAATTAGAGCTTAACGTTGGAAACATCCTTCATCGAATTTTTTAAAAAATTCAACCAACTCAATCTGAGTGATATGGTTGAGATTTACAAAATTTCTAGTTTCAAATCCTACAAAGCAGGTGAAAAAATAGCGAAGGAAGGTGATCAATTTGATTTTGCTTTGGGCATTCTAAAAGGGGTAATTAGAACCTATGTCACAAAAACCAACGGTGAAGAGAGAACAGTGAGGATTGCCTTGGAAAAGGACTTTACAGCTTGTTCAAATTGCTTTTTGAATGATGGGAAATCCAATGAATATTTAGAAGCAATCGAAGATTGTTTAGTAATTCAAATCAATACGAAAAAATTTAAAGAGCTTACAAAAAATAATATTCGTCTATTAAGATTTTGGAGTGATAATATTAGCCATGTTTTAAAAGAGAGCACAAATAGGATACTCTTTTTTGTTGTAATGACTCCTGAGGAACGTTATCAGGCTTTGCTAGATCAAAACCCTGAAATTATTTTAAGAGTACCTCAAAAATATTTAGCCTCTTACATCGGTATTACTACTGTTTCTCTTTCTCGAATTAGGAGTAGAAAAGCAAAGCTCAATAATTAATTAACAAATGTTATTTCGTTTATTTTTAAAATAATAGATTTTTATAAGGTAATTTTTGTTTTACCCAATATTTTAAGCACTATGAAACTAATCTCAAAACTGGCTAATGGAGAACATCCGACATGGTTTATGAAGGTTTTATTTCCATGTAAATGCATTGCTTACATGGCTTTTTTCCCAGCTATTTATTTTATAGGGAAACTATTTATTTGACACGTTCAATATAAGCTCTTCGAATCACTAAATTTTGAAGAGCTTTTTTTCACCTTATTCTTAACGGTTCAAATTTTTGGCCGTTCAAGGATTTTTTTGCCTTTGAGTACTCCCTACTAACCTGTTTTTGTCTAGGATAATTTTACAAAAATCATTTGTTGAACTGATTATTTTTCTAACCTGTTGTTTCCAAAAGCAATTCTGGGTTGAAGTTGTAAATCCTATCATTTGAAGTAATTTTGCTTTTCAATTTTTCAAAAATGAAAGAACCAGTAAACGCACTCAATTTTATAGAACATATCGTCGAGGAAGATTTGGCAAATGGTTTTCCAAAAGATCTACTTCGATTCCGATTCCCCCCTGAACCTAATGGATACCTGCATATTGGACATGCAGCTTCAATCTGCTTGAACTTTGGGTTAGGGGAAAAATACAATGCTCCGGTAAATCTTCGATTTGATGATACTAATCCCGCAAAAGAAGAGCAGGAATATGTAGACGCTATCAAGCGTGATATTGCTTGGTTAGGTTTTCAGTGGGCAAACGAGTGTTACTCTTCTGATTACTTTCAGCAATTGTATGACTGGGCTGTTCTGTTGATCAAAGAAGGGAAAGCTTATGTCGATCAGCAATCGTCTGAAGAAATCGCAGCTCAAAAAGGATCTCCTACTACAGCTGGAACTCCAAGCCCCTTCAGGGATCGACCCGTTGCTGAGAATTTGGAGCTTTTTGAAAAAATGAAAAATGGAGAATTTCCTGCAGGCTCTTATCTTTTGCGGGCCAAAATTGATATGGCTTCTCCAAATATGCACATGCGGGATCCCATTTTATATCGGATCGTCAACGCAGCACACCATCGTACTGGAACCAAATGGTGTATTTATCCAATGTATGATTGGGCGCATGGTCAATCAGATTACATCGAGCAGGTATCTCATTCCCTTTGTACCTTGGAATTCAAATCTCACCGGGAGTTGTATGATTGGTATTTGGATCAGATTTACGATTCGAGTCGTTTAAGACCCAAGCAGCGGGAGTTTGCGCGTCGTAATTTGAGTTATACAGTGATGAGTAAGCGAAAGCTTCTTGAATTGGTACAGAAGAAAGTAGTAGCAGGATGGGATGATCCACGAATGCCAACTATTTCCGGTTTAAGACGAAGAGGTTACACGCCAGATTCCATTCGGAAATTCAGTGATTTGGCTGGAATTTCAAAGCGGGATAACGTGACCGATGTTTCCCTTTTGGAATATTGTATACGGGAGGATTTGAACAAAACAGCTACCCGGGTAATGGCTGTTTTAAACCCAATCAAATTGGTAATTACCAATTATCCTGTCGATAAAACGGAGATTTTATCTATGGAAAATAATCCTGAGGATCCTAATTCAGGAACCCATGAGGTGCCTTTTTCCCGAGAATTATATATCGAACGAGAGGATTTTAAAGAAGATGGTGGAAAGAAGTTTTTCAGGCTTTCGCTCGGAAATGAAGTTCGTCTAAAAAGTGCTTATATCATCAAAGCGGAGTCCGTTGTAAAAGATGAGGCTGGAAATATCGTAGAAATTCACTGTTCCTATGATCCGGAATCGAAATCTGGAAGTGGTACGGAAGCTAGTATGCGAAAGGTGAAAGGAACACTTCACTGGGTTTCCATCGCTCATGCGATTAAAGCCGAAGTTCGCGAATACGATCGCTTGTTTTTGGATGAGGCGCCAGATGCCCATGAGGATAAAAATTTCATGGACTTTATAAATCCAGAATCTCTTCGGGTTATCAAAGAGGCTTATCTAGAACCATATTTAGCCAAGGCAACTCTTGAAGATAAATTTCAATTCCAGCGCCTGGGATATTTTACCCTAGATACAGATTCCTCTGAAGGAAATTTAATATTCAACAAGACCGTTGGTTTAAAGGATACTTGGGCAAAGCAGGTTGAAAAACCTGTACAATCGCAAAAAGCATCTACACCAAATCCTTCTCCTCAAGGGAAAAGAAAAGCCTTGAATGAAATTCAACAAATCAGTAAAAAGCTAACCAATTTCTCAGGGGAAAAACTGGAAAATGCTATTTCTTCTATTAAAGAATTAGCTGGTGAAGTTTCTTATGAAGAGCTAGAACCATTGTTTAATACAGCAGCAAAAAAAGTAGGAACGCGCATCGGTGTGATGATTACGCTGGGTGTTTTATTGAATAGTGGACAAGAAAAGAATCAAGCTATTTTGGACTATATCCAATCTGGGTTGAGCGATGAAAATGAGCTATTAAGAACTGAAGCTGAAAAGTTGAAATGAAAAATCGTTGAAGAATAACCATAAAAAAATCCTCTGAGCAATTCTCAGAGGATTTTTGTTTTTATGAATTCATTAGGCTGAATAACACTTTCGAATCATTCACCTTATGACCTTCGGATCTCTAGTTTGATATCCGAAAATTCCTTTTGCTCAATGAAAGGCTGACTTCGTAATCTCCTTCCTGTTGCGGCAAAAATGGCATTGGCAATAGCGCCTCCTGTTGGTGGTAGTGCTGGTTCTCCCAATCCTGTAGGATCATAGCCAGAGTCAATGAAGTGTGGCTCAATTTCCGGAACTTCCTTCAAACGAATTAATCGATAAGTATCGTAATTCCGTTGTTTTGGTACTCCATTTTCGAAGGTGAGGTTGGTATACATAGCATGTCCCATTCCATCCACAATTCCACCTCGGACTTGGTGATTAGCTCCGGTTGGATTTACCACCATTCCACAATCAGTGGCAGCAGTAATTTTCTTCAATACTGGAGTTCCTCCCTGCATTTCGATGTCTGCAACTTGAGCTACGTAGGATCGATGAGAGAAATAAACGCTGAAGCCTTGTTTGATATTTGGGTTTTTGCCCCAATTACCTTTTTCTGCAGCTGTTTTTACAACTCCAATCATTCGATCCACATCGTATCCGAGTTGACCTACAGGATTATTTTTAGCTCGATCCAGTAATTCCAAGCGGAACGCAACAGGATCTTTCCCAGCTTCTAGAGCTACTTCATCCAAGAAGCTTTGCTCAGCATAGGCCAGGAAGTTCGTAATTGGAGCTCTCCATGCATTTGTGGTGATGCTTGATTCATAATTGACTGATTCGATCAATAGGTTATCTACAGCTCCTGATGGGAAATTATTTTCACGGGTAGTATTCCCTGCATTCATTCCCACTCCTCGAAGTTTGTAGCCTATCATAGTTCCATTGGCATCCAAGGCAGCTTCAAATCGATAGCGTACTGCTGGTCTGTAGGCTCCTCCAGTAAGTTCATCTTCCCTACTCCAAGTAACTTTTACAGGAGCATTTATTGCTTTGGAGATATGAACGGCTTCTTCCACGTAATCAGCTCGAAGTCGTCTACCAAATCCCCCACCTAATCGGGTAATTTCTACAGTTACGTTATCAGCAGGAATTCCAAGAATTGCTGCTGCTGTTTGTCTCGCTCGGTCAGGTGTTTGCGTTGGTCCTATCAGTTCACATCGATCTCCTTTGACATGAGCAAAGAAGTTTTCAGGCTCCATTGGTGAATGTGCCAAGAAAGGACATTGATATTCAGCCGAAACAACTTTGGCAGCATTTTGAAAAGCAGAATTAACATTTCCATCCTGCCTTCTTACATCAGCTTTTCCATTAGCCATTAGTTCCTTGAAAATCCGATCATGGTCAGCAGAACTCTCAACGGATCCATCAGCCTCATATTCGATTTTTAATAGCTTTTTGGCCTTCATCAAGGGCCAGGTAGAATTTCCAACTACCGCAACAGATGTTCCGAAGGTTACCACATCTGTAACTCCTGACACTGCTTTAGCAGCAGCATCATCCAGGGATTTGATTTTCATCCCAAAAGGAGCTCGCTGTACCATGGCATGCATCATGCCTTCGCGATAAAAATCTAATCCAAAAAGAGGCTTACCAGTGTAAATTTCACGGGAATCCACATTCTTTACTGGGGTGCCAATGATTTTGAAATCCTTCTTGTCTTTCAATTTTACCTCTTCTGGAGCTTTCATTTGTGCAGCCTCGGCAACAAATTCCCCAAAATGTCCAGATTTCTTACTTCCGGAATGTGAAATGATTCCATTTTCCACAGTAATTTCTTCAGCAGGGACATTCCACATTTTAGCAGCCGCCGCTACTAACACATAGCGAGCAGTTGCACCGGCTTTGCGAAGTCTTTCCCAGCTATGTGGCATAGCTCCGGAACCTCCTGTCAATTGCCGATCATATTTTTCTGTATCCAAATTGGCTTGGAGGACTCGAACTTTTCCCCAATCAGCATCCAATTCCTCGGCAACTACCATTGGGAAGGATGTTTTGATATTTTGTCCTAATTCTGGATTTGGAGAGTAAATAACTACATCACCAGACGGGGAAATAGATAAATATGCGTTGAAGGATTTAGCCTGTGCCAAAACCTCTTCAGTACTTAGTACCTCAACTTTAGGTGAATCACAACTGAACCAATTGAAACCAATAAACAAACTGCCGGCAGTGGTTCCGGCTATTTTTAGAAAATCTCTTCTACTTTCTCTAGTGACAGTTTTCATGATTACATGTTTTTGGCTGCTTGTGCTACTGCTTCTCGAATCTTGTGATAGGTACCGCAGCGACAAATATTTCGATTCATCGCATTGTCAATTTCCTCCATACTTGGATTTGGGTTTTGCTTCAAAAATGCAGCTGCCTGCATAATTTGACCTCCTTGACAGTAACCGCACTGGGCTACGTCCACTTCTTCCCAAGCCTTTTGAACAGGATGATCCCCATTTTCTGAAAGTCCTTCTATAGTGGTCACTTCTGCATTTCCAACACTGGAAATCGGGGTGACGCAGGAGAAGGTTGGGTTACCATTTAAATGAACTGTGCAGGCCCCACATTGGGCAATTCCACATGAAAACTTGGTGCCAACGAGTCCCAAATGATCGCGAAGAACCCATAGCAATGGCGTATCGTCCTCTACTTCGACCTGGTGACTCTTTCCGTTTACTTTAAGATTGAAACTAGCCATGGTTCTTTTTTTTAGGTAAGTTACAAAAAATCAAAACTATGAACATGCCATTGATGGAATTGTACAAAGAATTCCATCCTAAAAGGATTTTTCATAGGGAATTTTAAAAAAATCAGGTTTAGAAGAACAATAAGGGATTTATTTTTATTGAAATACGTTTGGATGATTATTGACAGAAAAGACTGACCAATTTTAAAGTGATTCGAAAAATTATTGCACTTCCTGTGGGGCTGATCGGTGTATTGATCCTAGCAATTGTACTTTTTGTAAATCTCAACCCACAATTTGGTGGAAACCCTAGCTCAGAGCAAGTAGCTGAATTTGAAAAGCTTGATCACTTCAGAGATGGTAAATTCCAAAATCTTACTCCCACTGAGATGACGATGGGTTTTGCAAAAGCAATGAAGCTGATGCCAGAGTTTTTCAAAAATGATCCCTCCCGACGCCCTGATTTTGAAATTCCTGTCGAAAAGATAGATTCAATTGATTTAATTAAATCAGAAAAAACAAGGTTGATTTGGTTTGGACACTCTGCTTTTTTGATTCAGATGGATGGTAAAAATATTTTGCTGGATCCCATGTTTGGAGATGTCCCTGCACCCCATCCTTGGTTAGGTAACAAACGCTTTTTTGACGAACTCCCCATAGAGATTGAACAGCTACCCGAAATTGACTTGGTTTTATTTTCACATGATCATTATGACCACTTGGATTATGAATCTGTACAGCGATTGAAATCCAAGACAAGGAAATTCTTGGTTCCTCTAGGCGTAGGATCCCATTTGGAAAATTGGGATGTTCCATTTGAGAATATTGAGGAATTGGATTGGTGGGAAGAAAGAACATTCGATGGGATTTCGTATGCTTTTACCCCTAGCCGACATTTTTCAGGTAGAGGATTAACGAATCGCTTTAGTACCCTCTGGGGATCATGGGTGATTCGAAGCGATTCTGAACGGATTTATTTTAGTGGGGACAGCGGCTATGGACCTCATTTTCAAGAAATCGGTGCCAAGTACGGTCCTTTTGATTTAGCGCTTTTAGAATGCGGACAATACAATGAAAACTGGAAAGAAATACATATGATGCCCGAAGAGACTGCGCAAGCAGGTCTTGATCTCCGTGCAAAACAAGTCATGCCCATTCATTGGGGGGCTTTTCGATTAGCGATGCATTCTTGGACTGATCCTGTAGATCGTCTCTTACCAAAAGCGGAGGAATTGGATGTGCTTGTTCGGACTCCTCTTATCGGATCATTTATTCCATTGGAGTCTGACCAAGTAGAAAATTTCAAGTGGTGGATAAATCCGCATCATTGAAAATTAACTGAAACAATTAAAATATAATTATTTGATAGTCAGTGATCATAAATTCAAACTAGCTAGCAATCAGACAAAATCACCCATTATCCTTGCGAGAGTTTTAAGCATTTTTTCTAATTTGAAACTTTAATCATTGTCATTAAAACCTAATAACCTATGTCAAAGAAAATCAATGCGGCTATTGTCGGAACTGGATTTATTGGTCCTGCACACTTAGAAGCACTCCGAAGAATACCAAATATCGAAGTGGTCGGACTGGTAGAAGTCACCCAAGAACTTGCTGATGAAAAAGCGGCTTTATTAGGAATTCCCAAAGCTTATACTTTCGATGAGATGTTGAAGGACTCAGATATTGATGTGGTCCATATTTGTACCCCTAACTTTTTGCATTATCCACAGACAAAAGCAGCTTTGGAAGCCGGAAAACATGTGATTTGCGAAAAACCGCTGGCTGTAAAAATCGAAGAGGCAGAAGAATTGGTTGCTATTGCAAAAGAAAAAGGACTGGTTAACGCTGTTCATTTCAACTTGCGCTATTATCCCATGATTCGCCAAATGAAGACCATGCGTGAAAAAGGAGAATTAGGAGAAGTTTACAATGTGATGGGGTCTTATTTGCAAGATTGGTTGTTTTTGAAGACTGATTACAATTGGAGATTGGAACCGGATAAATCAGGTGACTCAAGAGCCATTGCCGATATTGGTTCTCACTTATTAGATATTACAGAATATGTCACAGGCCTTAAGATTACTGAGGTGATGGCAGATTTTTCAACAGTGCACAAGACGCGATTGAAGCCTTTGAAAGCCATAGAAACCTATTCTGGAAAAATGTTGACCATGGATGATTACGAAGAGGTTCCGATTAATACAGAAGACCATGCTACTGTAATGCTTCGATTTGATAATGGCTCCAAAGGATCAATAACAGTTTCTCAGGTAAATGCAGGCCGAAAAAATCGCTTGAATATTGAGATTGCCGGATCCAAATCAAATTTTGAATTCAATTCAGAAAAGCCTAATGAACTTTGGATTGGAAAGCGTGAAACTGCAAACGGTCAATTGATGAAAGACCCATCTTTGTTTCATGCGGAGGCTTCTGCACTGATTAGTTTCCCAGGTGGCCACAATGAAGGATTTCCGGATACTTCTAAACAAATGTTTAAAGAAGTATATGCAGCTGTCAGAGAAGGTAAACAACCTGAAAAACCTACTTTCCCAACCTTTGCAGATGGCCTTCGTGAGTTGATTATCGGTGAGCGGATCATTGAAAGCAATAAGAAACAAGCTTGGGTTAAAGTCTAAGTTCTAGGTGAGCGGGAAGTAAATGGAGATTGCTTCCCGCTAACCTTTTCTATTATTTTTCAGTTTGAATAAATATTCTAATTATTAACCCTTTTCATTCCCCAACTTAAACATCATGAAAAAATTAAAAACACTCTTTTTTCTTGCATTCACCCTTGGTGTCTTTGGTTTCTCTGCTTTAGCTCAGGAAAAAGCAAGCCCAGCCCGAACCGCTGAAGGTTCTATTGGCGATGCAACTATTACGATCAGTTATTCCTCACCTGCTGTAAAAGGCAGAATGATTTGGGGAGATTTGGTTCCGCTAGGACAGGTTTGGAGAGCTGGTGCCAATGAAGCAACCACCTTTACTACGGACAAGGATATTTTGGTTGAAGGTCAAAAACTTCCTGCAGGTACTTACAGCTTTTTTATTATCCCAGGAGAATATGAGTCTACCTTTATATTCAATAAAGTAGCCAAACAGTGGGGAGCTTTCAATTATGATTCTGCTGAAGACGTTTTGCGCGTCAATGTTCCTTCTCAACAAACATCCTCATTGGAGGAACGCTTGGTTTATGAAGTGAAACAGGATCGATTTGAGATTCGCTGGGAATATGGAAAAGCAGAAGCTAAATTAGGACCAGCCCAATAAATAGTTATTAAATGACTTGAGAGCCATCGGGAAAATCCTGATGGCTTTTTATTTTTGTACCCACATGACTGCTTTCGATTTCCAGGCTTTTGACCTTCCAGTTTCTGAAATAATTCCCGAAGTAAGAGAAACACTATCCCGAACAAACTCCTTGATTATTCAGGCACCTCCTGGTGCAGGGAAAAGTACGCTTTTGCCGCTCGCATTACTTTCTGAACCTTGGCTCGCCAGTAAGAAAATCATTTTATTGGAGCCGAGACGCCTCGCTACCAAAAGTATTGCACAGCGAATGGCCAGCATGCTTGGGGAAGAATTGGGGCAAACTGTTGGCTATCGAATTCGTTTCGAATCTGCCATTTCTGAAAAAACTCGATTGGAAGTTCTTACGGAAGGCATTCTAACACGAATGCTTCACCAGGACAATGCATTAGAGGATATTGGTTTGGTAATCTTTGATGAATTCCACGAGCGAAACCTATTTTCCGAGGTTGCATTAGCCCTTTCTAGAGAAGTTCAAGATATCTTAAGATTTGATCTACGGATCCTGATCATGTCCGCTACCTTGGATACCGAGCAATTGGGAGAATTGATGAATGCACCGATTATTCAAAGTCAGGGGAAGCAATATCCAGTCGAAGTTCACTATTTGCAAGAAGCTGATGAATTTTCCATTGGAGAGGATACAGCAAGACAGGTAATTCCACTCACCAAAAAGCATGAAGGTGATTTTTTGGTTTTTTTACCGGGGCAAAATGAAATAAAAAAGGCACTAGAAATCTTGCGAAGGACTCTTCCAGAAGATGTGGTACTTCCGCTTTACGGACAGCTTTCCCCCTCAGAACAGCAACGAGCGATTTTTCCTCATCCATCAGGAAAACGAAAAATCGTCCTAGCCACAGACATTGCAGAAACGTCCCTCACCATTGAAGGGGTACGTGTGGTAGTTGATTCGGGATTTGCAAAATCAAATCGATTTGATCCAAGAACAGGGCTTTCACGCTTAGTTTTACATCGAATCAGTCAAGATTCGGCAGATCAGCGTAGTGGACGAGCAGGGCGGTTGACGGCAGGAAATTCCTACCGTTTATGGACCAAAGCTACCCAAGCAAAGCTATCCCCCTTCCGAAATCCTGAAATTCTAGAGGCAGACTTAACTTCAATGGTATTGGATATGAAGGTTTGGGGTAAGGATGATATTCGGAGCATGCTGTGGTTTACTCCTCCTCCTGTGGGGACTTTAAAACTATCCGAAAAGTCTCTGGAAGAATTGGGCGCATTAGAGGAAGGAATACTTACCTCGCATGGAAAAGAAATGCATCAACTTCCTGTGCATCCTCGTATCGCCCATATGCTTCTGTATGCCAAAAAAGAAGATCAACTGGCATTGGCAACAGATATTGCTGCAATTTTAGAAGAACGGGATCCCTTAGGCTCAGATGCAGGTGTTGATTTAAATTTACGCATTGAAGCACTTCGGAAATTTCGAGATCGTGGAGTCGGTATTCCCCGAATCAAGAAAATAGAAAAAGTGGCCAATCAATACCGAAAACTTTTTGGAATTAAGGCTGAAAATCAAGCTGTAGATCCTTGGATTACAGGCCTTTTATTAGCTTTTGCATATCCAGAACGAATAGCTGCTGCAAGACCTGGAAATAATGCTCAATTTCAGTTGTCTAATGGGAAAATAGCTCAAATCAGTCATAGAGATGAGTTGGCGCATGAATCGTGGCTAGCAGTTGCTCATGTGGATGCTCGTGAGGGAATGGGTAAAATTTGGTTGGCGGCACCTCTTAACCCCAAAGATTTAATGCCATTACTTCAAACTAAAGAAGTGTTGACATGGGATCGAAAGAAAGGCGGACTACTTGCTCATTCAGAAATAAGAATAGGAGCAATTTTATTGGGTTCTCGCCCGCTTTCCTCTATTCCAAAGGAAAAAGCAGCGGATGTGATTTTGGAAGCCATTCAAAACGAGGGAGAAATTTTATTGGATTGGAATGAAGATGTTCAGCAATTGATTTTCCGGATTCAATCCTTGAGAAAATGGAATCCTTCACAAAATTGGCCCGATTGGTCAATTAATTCTTTGTATCAAAATGCCAAGACTTGGTTAGCTCCTTATGTCATTAATGTGTCTAAAAATGAAGATTTGAAGAAGTTGGACCTGGTTCAAATTTTAACTCATCACCTGGACTTTGAGCAACAACAATTGCTCGCTCAATTGGCACCAGAACGGATTTCTGTTCCATCGGGAGGAACGGTTAAAATTAAGTACCGGCCGGAAGGAGAAGCCCCTATCCTATCAGTTCGATTGCAGGAATTGTTTGGATTATTAGATACTCCCAAAATTAATCAGGGGAAAATCCCTTTACTTATTGAAATGCTATCTCCAGGATTTAAGCCGGTTCAGGTTACTCAAGACTTGGCAAGCTTCTGGTCGAATGGCTATTTCGAAGTCAAAAAAGAATTGAAAAGGCGTTATCCTAAACATTATTGGCCAGAAAATCCTTTGGAAGCTGAAGCGACCCGTGGAGTAAAAAAGCGAAATCCTTAAACAGATAAATGGTCAAGGTAATTCAAAAGCTGAAGGAACGAAGCAATTGTAAATGGAGTCATTCCCTGCTCCTTGATTTCTTTGAGGTATATCTTCCTTAATTCAGGATAATCTTCAGGTTTATACAATTTTGCCAATGTTACTCCCCGAAAGGCAAAGTATACAAAGTTTTGAGTTTGGAAAACCCGATCTTTTCTTGCTGCAAAAGCCTGCTCTAACTTTTTGGGATTTATCATTTCATCTAACCAATGAAATCCATGAGTTACAAAGAAACTCTCCGAAGCCATTAGTGCATCCCCCAATTCCGAGTTTGTATGCAACTCAAACCTTGAAGGGATTTGATTTCCGATTTTATTGGCTTTCTGAATCAATGTAATTGATCGTTCGGCATAATCACTGAGTGTGGGCAAAAAACGATGAATTATCTCTTCGACTCGGTCAATCCGTACTCCCAAATTATACTCTAAATAGCTTACTTCTGGATACTCACTATAATGAATAAAAATAACTTGTTTGCCATGAGGGAAATCCTTGAAAAACATCAAGTGACTAGGGTGAAAATCAAATCCGAATTCCCCCAAAAACTGACTATGAAGCTCAAGTACATCTAATTCCCTCATACTTTTATTAAACTCCATCCGAATCTAATTGTTGTATCCTGTCAAGAAAATAATTCTTTCATTTCCAGCAACATAGGTTCAACTTCAGATTTTTTTATTTCCAGACTTCCCTCATCCTCCGGATTATGCAAATAATGGTTCCAGTGTTTTTCAGCTTTTCGAATAGTCCGAGGTGAAATTTCGAATTCAATCTGATCCAAATAATCCTTTGCGAGGTTTGATGCTTTAAAATTTCCGAAAAGATAAATACGGAAAATGTCAACAAAACGCTGACTCAAATCAAACTCTTCTAAGATTTGGACAAATGCCCCTTGATGTAGTTTGTTCTTCCGGTCCTGAATGGCTTTGAAAATGGCGTCCAAAGCCTCTTCATTCCAAGGTGTTTTGGAAAGTGCCCGACAAGCTAAATAGGCCTTTTCCCAATCGTCATCTGCCACCAATTGGATCAATCGGTCTTTGGCTTGTTCATCTGCCTTTTTTCCCAATTTATCAGCAAAAAAATAGGCCTCCGACTCTTCGGGGTCCAGCATTTTTTGAAAAAGCTTTTCAAGTTCCTCGTTCATTTTTTCTTTTTTTGCAAATATAGCCTATACCCTTGAGTCCTCTCATGAAAATACCCAATTACCAGCCCATTCATTTTGAACAGTGGGTAATAATCGACCAAAGAATACAAAAAGAAGGATTGGGTATCGAATATGTCCCCGAAAAACACCAATTGGAAATTTCTAAAAATCACCAACTGCTGGCAAAACTTTATCTTCCTTGGGACCATGATTGGATAAAAAATGAACTCCAAAAAATTGAAGATTTTCATTTAGCCTTGTTGGCTATTCGTGCCGGTCAAGCTTTTGCTGGGTATTTTCACCAAGACCAATTAGAAGACCACAAAGTCTTTCGGGCTTACATGGTACGGCAAAAACAGGGAAAATCTCAAATTAAGCATCTGAAGACTAAGGGTAAATCCCGCGCCGGATCGCGTATTCGACTAGCAGAGACCGCTAGATTTTTTAATGAAATAAATGAAAGGCTTCAAGATTATTCTGAAAAGTTTCCAATTAGCAGGTGGGGAATTTCTTGTAGCAAAACCCTTTGGCCCTATTTTTTCAATGCTGAAGTTTCTCCCCCATTTTCTCCAAAGCAGGAAAATGTACTTTCACTTCCTTTTCATTATCATCAAGCTTCATTTGAGGAACTTCAAAGCAGTTATTCGGCACTGTTAAATTTCCATTTATTTCTATCAGCTGAGGGGAAAGATTTTTTTCAAGAAATATCGACGACTAATTCCGAGCCCGAGGATGATGAAAATTGGTAAATAAAAAAAACTCCAGATTTCTGGAGTTTTTCGGTTAGTGGTTTTTTCGCTTAGCTATTTGATTCTTCAGAGCCTTCGAAATTTGTAGGAAACTGAGTGGATAGCATCGCAAGTGTTTCGTGCGCCATTTTAATGTTGTACTCATAAGCCAAACTCTTATAGTTGACCAAATCGACAATCGTACCAATGAAACAAAGTCCTACTGTCAAGATATATAAGATCCCTAAGCCAATTTGGCCTAGAATAAAGCGATGAAGCCCTGCAAATCCAAAGAAGCCCAAGAGCGTTAGGATTAGAATCATTTGAGCATCCTTTCGTCTTGCTCGATAAACTTGAGCAAATAAAGACGCTTGTTCATCGTCCATGTTTTTAAGTAAGCCCTGGATGTAGCCTAATTCCATTCCTTCCAGTTCGGGCAAGTGTCTTAATACATTAGCCATAATTGTGTGTTGCTTTAAGGTTGTTTATTAAATTCCAAATTCGTGAAAGAATCACCACATAGGCTAAAGCTGCTAATGGATGCATGTCCCAGGAAGCTTGAAACTCACCTCTTGCGAGTAGGTTCATGGACCTTCCCAATCCACATCCGGGGCACCAGTCGAATCCTAAATTTTCCAAAGGGCATAGTGTCAGATGTTGCGTAGCCCAAGGGTCAATCGTAAGAATCGCCAGAATGCTCCCAATCCAAAAGACAAGTTCCAATGGAAACTTTTGAAGTCTATGGATGAATGCTTTCATGTGAATGAGTGATACGAAAAGAGTGCCAGTACCGAAAATGCTTAATTATGAAGGTTTTTCCGACATTTTCTTGAAAAAATGCTAGATAAACGTACAAAAATGTGTCCGTTTATGAACGATTGATGACTGGAATTTGAATTTCAAACTGTTTCCCGAATTGCTCTTGATGTTGTAATTCCATCATTTTCCGAATGAGGGAATAATTTTTCTTAGAACCGTAATTTCTCCAACCAGATAATTTAAACATCAATTCGACAAGACTTCCGGGAAGTTTTGTTGAAGAGGGAAGCCCAAGAGCTTCACCAGCCTCTTTTCCAAGGAAAAATCCCAAAAGCAAATCCACTTGATCCCGAATTAATGGATCTGGAATATTTTCCTTGTAGAAGGCTGCAAGTGCAGTAATCAAAGCCTTACCTGCCAGGGTGGGCTTTAAATGCCTTTTCCGAATTAATCGATCCAATTCGAAAGCTTCTTTTGCATTGCTTGGCCAAAATTTAAGATCAACTCCAAGAAGGTATCCAATCCATTTCCAATATTCTAAAATCGTATTATATGTTTCGGAATCGATGGCAGTTCCCATTTTTGTCATGCCACGAAGTACAATCATGCTGAATGCTAAATTGGTACCCAACATGTCTTCTTGATTGATTGGGGCTCCAAATTCATCTGACCAATCATTGGAAAAATTGAGGATGAAATAGCGGCTGAAAGCATGTATCAATCGAACCTTTGCACAAGTTAGATAGGGCGAGGAATCTGAAATAAAACCTCCCGGTTTAAATAAATCCAAGACAAAAAGCCCCGTTTCCCCTAAGCGACTTCCAATTTCATTAACGATACGTTTGGAACGAACCAAAACCTCCGCCCCATCTCCAAAAGCATAGCAATAAGGCAAGGAATAGAATCCAAGAAGTCCCAAATAAATATCTCCTTCCTTATTAAAAAATTGCTGCCCAACTTTTAGAATTTCAGGATTTGCAAATTCTTTCGCCACGTTAAAAAAGGAAAGGTATTCCACTAATGGCTGTGGGTAATTCTTAGGAAAGGCATCGGGAATCTGAGTCCAAGTATTTATCTCCTCAGCTAAGCTGGGATTTTTTATAAGCGTAGCCACTGCAGCATCTGCAAGCGGATCTTTTCTTTTTCGAAGGGCATCGAGATGCTCCCAAGTGTAAAGCTTTAATTTTTCCACAGCATTCTAACCTTGATTTTGTAATTTGGTTACATAATTTGATTGATCAATGCGAACGAAATTCTTCCTAGTCAACCTATTCCTAGTTATTCTGATTATAAAATCTCATGGCCAAGGTACTTTTGATCTAGTGGTTGTCGATACACAAGGAAAAGGTAAAAATTTAAAATTGATACCTGGAACTGAAAGACTTTTGACTGACCGAGATGCCTATGATAATCAGCCTAATTTTATCAATGAATTTCAACTCGTGTTTTCGGCTTCAGATGAGAATGGGAACCATGATATCATCGTCTATAATTTCGAAAATCAGAAATTCACCAATCTTACAAAAACGGTGGATCGTAGTGAATATTCACCAGCAATTACCGAATGTGGTCAATTCATAGCTTCAGTTGTAGTCGAGCCAGATAATCGCCAACGGCTTTGGTTATATCCTACTAATTTTGGAGAGCCTGAGCTTCTTTATGATGACATCGAACCGGTGGGTTATTATGATTGGTATGATAACAAAGCGGCCATGTTTGTCTTGGGTGAACCCAATGAATTAATTTATGCGAAATCCCGAGGCGACATTCTCAAAATTGATCAAAATGTAGGACGATCGATTAAAAGAAGACCAAAAACGGATCAAATCACCTACCTTTCCATGGATCAAAAACAGGATTTTCCTGGTGGTTCCGCCTATAGTCTTAGAGGGTTTGATTTTAAAGATGACAATCAAATTGATTTGGGATTTGGACTTCCTGGTGCTATGGATTTTATTTGGTTGGATAAACAAGTGTTGTTAATGGGTAAAGGAAATAAAGTTTTCAGCAGAAAATGGAATGAAGACTCTTGGATCGAAATTGGAGAATTGACCATCCCTTCCCATAAAAATATATCCCGAATGGCATACAGTGCGGATTTAAATGTTTTAGTGGCTGTTATGGAAAGAAAAAACAATAATTAAGAATGATAAAGAATAAAGTAAGCCTGCTTATTGCAGCAGGTCTGTTAATGACAAATCAGTTGATGGCTCAGATTGAAGATAAAAAAGGAATTGTTGAAAAAGGTGCTGAATTAGTGAAGGTTCAGGATGGTTTTTCATTTACTGAAGGCCCTGCGGTCAGTCGGGTTGGAGACGTGTATTTTACAGACCAGCCTAATAATCGGATTTTACATTGGAATGCAATCTCAGGAGAAATATCTGTATTTAAGGAAAATGCAGGAAGATCTAATGGGATGTATTTTAAACTGGATGGAACCTTAATTTCCTGTGCAGATGAAGAAAATCAATTGTGGGCAATTGATACAAAAGGAAATGAAACCGTTTTGGTGAAGAATTTTCGCGGAAATAAGTTAAATGGACCCAATGATGTGTGGGTCAGACCTAAAGGAGGAATGTACTTTACCGATCCGCTTTACGCTCGTCCCTATTGGGAAGGAATTCGAAGCTCAGAGATGGAGCAAGATGGAGAACATGTCTATTTTCTCTCCGAAGATGGTTCCGAATTTTTCCGGGTTGCTGAGGATTTTGTAAAGCCCAATGGACTTGTCGGAACACCTGATGGTAAATACCTCTATGTTGCTGATATCGGAGATAGCAAAACCTATCGTTATGAAATACGAGATGATGGCTACTTAATCAACAAGGAATTGTTTTGTGAAATGGGATCTGATGGAATGACCATTGACAACCGAGGCAATGTCTACTTAACTGGTGATGGAGTAACGGTTTTCAGCTCCAAAGGAGAAAAAATCGCTCATATCCCTGTTCCGGCCAAATGGACCGCAAATGTGACATTTGCTTCACTAGACCGAAAAACACTATTCATTACCGCTATGGACGCGGTATATACTTTGCAAATGAAGGTTCGAGGTGTTTGGTAAAAAACGATCTTAAAAAGAGGCTGTCTCAAAAGTCAGTTTTTGTCAGGCTGAGCACCTGCTTTCCCGCAAGGAAAGTAAATTAAAGCCTATTTTAGGTTGATTTATTAACGTTTCGACTCCGCTCAACGTAACTAAGGGTATTTAAGAGACAGTCTCTTTTTATTTTAGCAATTTTCTCCCTCAAAATCGCAGGTATCCCCATCTTCCCCTTCTTGGATAAGATGAGTAGGTTGACTTGCTGAAAAATCCAACCAGGCCTTATTCAAGGTTTCATCAAAAACTTCATCTGGTTGGGCGCCAGAAATGGCATATTTCCTATCAAAAACAAAAAAAGGAACACCCCGAACCCCAATCAATCGAGCTTCATAAATATCTTGTTCAACCTCATTAGTAAATTGCTCAGAAGTCAAGGCATTTTCTATGGATTCTGAATCCAAACCTATTTCTTGACCTAGCTTTTTCAAAGTTTCGGTATCATCCACATTCAATCCATCCGAAAAATAGGCTTTCAAAAGCCGTTCTTTCATTTCACTTCCTTTTCCAAGTGCTTTGGCTAAATGAATCAATTGATGGGCTCGAAAGGTGTTGGCTACTTTGGCTTTTTCAAAATTAAAATCTAATCCTTGCTCCTTTCCCATCGAAGCTACCTGTGCACTTATTCCTTGGGCTTGTTCAAAGGTCCATCCTTTGGAATTCGCTAAATGCTCCAAGCTGTTGATTTCCGGATTCGTTTTTTCATCTGGATTGAGTTGAAAGCTTTTCCACTCAATTTCAATTTGATGCTTAAATGGAACTTTTTCCAAAGCTTTCTCCAATTTTCGTTTTCCGATGTAACAAAAAGGACAAACTACATCTGACCAGATTTCGATTTTCATAGACTTTTGCTTTACTTAAGGGAGAAAACCCAAGACCATCAAAAGAGTTCACTCAAAGTTTGAAAACTAAAGAATGCCCTTCCTGTGCCATGGAAATCGATGCAAAAGCACAGATTTGCCCCATTTGCAAATACGAATTTCCCAAACGATCCCCTTGGATAACTTGGTTGGCTATTCTTCTACTTATCATTTGGATTTTGACCTATATTCTCTGACCCAACCCCTATGAAAAAACGATCTTTCTTAAAATCATTGGCCGGATTAGGCTTAGGTTCACTAGCCTCTTTTGGAGCCCAAAGCCCCGCCTTTTCTTTTGATCAATTGGATTTTGAAGCTCCAGACATTTGGGAGCAAATCCGAAAAGGCTATAAACTCAAGCCAGATTATATCAATCTCGAGAACGGCTATTATTGCTTTCTTCCACAAGAAACGCTGGAAAAATACATAGAACATATTCGGGAGGTGAATTACCAAGGATCCTATTATATGCGAACGGTTCAATGGGATAATAAGGCAAAATCCGCCGCTAAGTTGGCGGAATTGGTAGGAGCCGATCCAGAGGAAGTGGCAATTACAAGAAATACTACAGAATCCCTGGATTTGATCATTTCAGGATTTCCCTGGGAGCGTGGTGATGAGGCCATTATGTCCAATCAGGACTATGGTAGTATGTTGACGATGTTTGAATTAGCTCATCGTCGATATGGAGTCCATCTCAAAAGGATTGATATTCCGATGCATCCGCAATCAGATGAGGAAATTGTTAAGGTGTATGAAAAGGCCATTTCCAGTAAAACAAAGCTGATAATGGTTCCGCATATTGTAAATATTACTGGGCATATTCTTCCAATTCGAAAAATATGTGACATGGCTCATCGTCATGGTGTGGAAGTCATGGTAGATGGTGCACATGCTGTAGGACATTTTACCTTTTCTATGAAGGATCTGGATTGCGACTATTATGGATCCAGCCTACATAAATGGTTA
Organism: Algoriphagus sp.; assembly: GCF_013373065.1. Lineage (GTDB taxonomy): Bacteria > Bacteroidota > Bacteroidia > Cytophagales > Cyclobacteriaceae > Algoriphagus. The sequence continues at coordinate 224,382 of NZ_JABXIN010000011.1, read as the reverse complement.
AGCGTACCCTTAGGGGCAGGGCTCTTATTTGTAAAGAAGGGGAAAGCTGACAAAATAAGACCTTTACTTGCCCCCTATCAATTAGATCGTCCGGGAATATTGAATCTTAATCACACAGGGACTCACCCTGTTGCCACTGACTTGGCAGTGCTGAATGCCATAGAATTTCAGGAAAAGATAGGATCAAAACGAAAAGAAGATCGGCTTCGATTTATTCAACGCTATTGGTCAGATCAGGTGAGGAATCTGGAAAATATTCAAATAAACACCCCTGTAGAGCCTCATCGATCCTGTGCTATTGCCAATGTAGGGATACCTTCTATGAAACCAGCTGAATTGGCTAAGCGGTTGATGGGTGAATTTAAAGTTTATACGGTTGCCATCGATGGCGCAGGAGTTCAAGGATGCCGGATTACACCAAATATTTACACGAGCATTGAAGAATTGGACCAATTCGTCTTAGCACTCAAAAAGTTGTCTGGAAACGCCTAACTGAAACAATATTTAATTCTATCAAACTTTAAATTACAGAATAAAAAACCTTTAGCTTGAGTCTAAATCAAGTATTGGCCTTTATTTCAAGATTTTTATAAAAATTATCTTGGATAATGATTTCCAAGACCACAACTTTATGACCTCAAATGAAAACCTTTAACAACATAACACTTTCTAACCGCCCAACTGGTATGCTGGTTGAGGTAGCAAAAGTTATTGTTGATTTTTCCCCAGTAAGGAGGCGAAGGTATTTTTTCAGGGTTTGACCCTGTACTTTATTTCATTTCCCCATGCGGGAAATCCATCTATTAATTCCCTTTCTTTAATTCAATCCTTGCCAATTGGCAGTTAATTTCTCCAACTCATATGGAAGAAATCACCTTTAAAATCATCGTGGCTGATGCAAGTCACAAATCATTCGCTCAGGAAGTGACAGAGGAAATGGCTAATTCCGCCAAGGCCAGAGGAACTGGTATTGCAAAGCGAAGCATTGAATATGTCGAAACCAAAATGGAAGAAGGCAAAGCAGTAATTGCTTTGACCGGTGATGGTCGTTGGGCGGGCTTCTGCTATATCGAAGCTTGGGGGCATGGAAAGTATGTTGCCAATTCAGGATTAATTGTGTCTCCTGAATTCCGTAAGTATGGCCTAGCTCGAAAGATCAAACAGGAGATTTTCAAACTAAGTCGAGCGAAGTATCCAGATTCCAAAATCTTTGGATTGACAACTGGACCGGCAGTCATGAAAATCAATTCAGAATTAGGCTATATCCCGGTTTCTTATGCCGATTTAACGGATGACAATGAATTCTGGAAAGGATGTCAGAGTTGTGTGAATTATGAAATTCTGATGTCAAAAAACAGACAAAACTGCTTGTGTACTGCTATGCTGTATGATCCCAATGCGCCCAAAAATAAGCTAGCAGAAATGGCCTTGCGTAAAGATTTTGAGAAGAGAATCAAGTTATTTGATCGTTGGGTACGCCTGAAAAAGTATGTCTTTTTGAAGCTTTCGAAGTCTAAGAAATCTGTACAGAGTATATTTATTTAATCAATAAAGAATCCCCTATCATGAAAAAAGTCGTTTTAGCCTATAGTGGTGGTTTGGACACTACCTTTTGTGCCTTGCATCTATCCAAAGATCTAGGTTATGAAGTACATGCTGTCCTCGTGAATACCGGAGGCTTTTCTGATGATGAATTAAAAAACATCGAGAGTCGGGCTAAAAGTCTTGGAATTGCCTCATTTACAATCTTGGATGTGGTTGAGACCTATTATCAGGAAGTCATTAAGTATTTGATTTTTGGGAATGTCCTAAAAAATGCAACCTACCCCCTTTCTGTTTCCGCAGAGCGGATTTTACAAGCCAAATCCCTAGCCGATTATGCGAAATCCATAGGAGCAAAAGCTGTAGCACATGGTTCTACAGGTGCTGGTAACGATCAGGTTCGATTTGATATGATATTTCAAACTATCATTCCGGATATTGAGATCATCACTCCTATTCGGGATTTGAAATTGTCAAGACAGGAAGAAATTGAATACCTCAAAAAACATGGGGTAAGTATGAATTTTGAGAAGGCAGCCTATTCTATCAACAAAGGAATTTGGGGTACTTCTGTTGGAGGAAAGGAAACATTGACGTCTTCCGATTACCTTCCAGAAGAAGCATGGCCTACTCAAGTAACTGAAAAAGAGCCAAAAGAAGTAAAATTGACTTTTGTTCAAGGAGAGTTGAAAGGGGTTAACGGAGAAATGTATGCCAGTCCAGTTGATGCTATTCAAAAGCTTCAATCTTTAGCAGCTCCATTTGGGATTGGACGTGATATTCATGTTGGAGATACGATTATTGGAATCAAGGGGCGGGTTGGTTTTGAAGCAGCGGCTCCCATCATCATAATCAAAGGGCACCAATTACTTGAAAAGCACACTTTAACGAAGTGGCAAGCCTTCTGGAAAAACCAATTGGGAGAATTTTATGGAAATCATTTGCATGAGGGACATTATTTAGACCCAGTAATGCGAAACCTAGAAGCATTTTTAGCTTCAACTCAAGAATTTGTCAGCGGAGATGTTTTTGTACGTTTGGAAGAGAAGCGATTCACCTTGTTGGGAATTTCTTCCTCACATGACTTAATGGCCTCCAAATTTGGTAGCTATGGAGAAATGAACAAAGGTTATACTGCTGAAGATGTGAAAGGATTTACCCGAATTCTAGGAAATCAAACTTCCATTTTCCATCAAGTCAATTATCATGAATAAAATAAAAACGGCGATTATTGGAGCAGCAGGATACACAGGTGGGGAATTGATTCGTTTATTGGTTCATCATCCCAACTGTGAATTAGTTTATATTCATTCCAATAGTCAAAAAGGAAAATCGGTAACCGCTGTTCACCCGGATTTGATCGGGGATTGTGATCTTGTATTTACCGACCAAGTAGAGACTGATGGATTGGATTCAGTATTTTTAGGTTTACCACATGGTCAAACGAAGGCCTTTTTGGAAGAAAATCCTTTTCCTGAATCAACCGTCATTATTGATTTATCGACTGATTTTAGGGATGAATCTCATGGATTCGTCTATGGCTTGCCGGAGGTAAATAAGACAAAAATTAAGTCCTCAAGACGGATCGCAAATCCAGGATGTTTTGCCACAGGAATACAATTGGCTTTAGCTCCTGCAATAGCAAAAGGATGGGTGAAAGACTCTATTCACATTTCAGGAATTACCGGAAGTACAGGTGCCGGTAAAAAATTGGCGGAAACCTCTCATTTTAGCTATAGAAACAATAATATCTCTGTTTACAAGCTGTTTACACACCAGCATTTAAAAGAAATCAAACAGACTTTTGGACAGATTCAGCCAGGGTTTGATGAGAAATTATTATTTGTCCCCTATCGTGGGAATTTCACAAGAGGGATCTGGATTACTGCTTATTTCCCTTTTGAAGGAAACTTGGAGGAGGCCGAGAAGATTTACAGGGAGTTCTATCAAAATACTCCATTTACACATGTTACCACTGAAAATCTAGATTTAAAGCAGGCTGTCAATACCAACAAGTGCTTGATTCAAGTTCAAAAAGAAGGAGGACAACTCGTCATTTATTCAGCTATTGACAACCTCTTGAAAGGCGCATCTGGTCAAGCTGTCCAAAATTTCAACCTTGCTTTCGGATTGGATGAACGAACAGGTTTAAATTTGAAAAGCATTGCTTTTTAAGCAGTAGAATTGGTATTGAATCCTTAAAAAAGCTTACTCTTGAATCTTCCCGTCACTGGAAAGCTTCCATTAAAACAGAAGAAATGAATTTATTTGATGTATATCCCTTGATCCCTGTCACCATTGAAAAAGCCTTAGGCGCAAAACTCTGGGATGATAAGGGGCAGGAGTATTTGGACTTATATGGTGGTCATGCGGTTATTTCGATTGGACATACGCACCCTCATTATGTGAAGAGGATCAAGGATCAATTAGATGCTATCGCTTTTTACTCTAATTCAGTCCAAATTCCTATTCAGAAAGCCTATGCGTCCAAATTGGGGGAGCTCTGCGGTTTACCCGATTATCAACTATTTCTATGTAATTCGGGTGCAGAAGCTAATGAAAATGCTATCAAATTAGCCTCTTTTGCAAGTGGAAAGCCCGGAATGATCGCATTTAGTGGCTCATTCCACGGTCGGACTTCCGGAGCTGTAGCATTGACCGATAACCCCAAAATTGTAGCTCCCTGCAACGCAAGAGAAGATTTTCAAATTCTTCCATTTGGAGATCTAGAGCAGGTTGAAAAAGTATTGAAAACCGAGTCTATCGGAGGTGTGATTATTGAAGGAATTCAAGGGGTTGGAGGAATTCAAGTTCCAGATCCAGAATTTCTTCATGGTCTTTCCAGTCTTTGCAAAAAATATGGAGCCAAATTAATTCTTGATGAAGTACAGTCAGGCTTTGGACGAACGGGACGTTTTTTTGCCTTTCAATGGGCTGAAGGATTGAAACCCGATTTGATTACCATGGCCAAAGGAATGGGAAATGGTTTTCCAATTGGAGGCTTGCTGATTTCTCCAGAATTTGAAGCTAGTTATGGACTATTGGGCACTACTTTTGGCGGAAATCATTTGGCATGTGCTGCTGGAATAGCTGTTTTAGAAGTGTTGGAAGCTGAAAATCTACAGCAAAAAGCCCTAGATCTAGGAGAGCAACTGATTGAGGAAATAAAGACCATTCCCCAGGTTCAAGAAGTAAGAGGAAAAGGACTCATGATAGGAATAGATTTGGATCGAGAAGCCGCTTCTGTTCGTTCTGAATTGGTATCCAAATACAAAATTTTTACTGGCTCTGCATCAAAAAAACAAACGATTCGTTTGCTTCCGCCCTTGTCTGTTGAATGGAATCAATTAAATTCGTTTTTAACCGCCATTAAAGAAATTTTAGCCTGATTGGCTATAGCAACGATGAAACAATTTACTCAATTTGAATCCCGTGAATTAGGACAAGAGCTTATTGATTTAGCACTTCAGTATAAGTTTAATCCACGGATAGATGGTCAAAAAGGGAGTGGAAAGCGAATAGGCTGTGTATTTCTCAATCCATCCCTCCGAACTCGAGTAAGTACGCAAATAGCTGCCCAAAACCTTGGAATGGATGCCATAGTCTTGAATATGGACAAGGAAGGATGGGCCTTGGAAATGCAGGACGGAGCCATCATGAATAAAGGAACGGTGGAGCATATTAAAGATGCAGCAGGCGTTTTGGGAAGTTTTTTTGATGTTTTGGCAATCCGTGCTTTCCCTACCCTTACCCAGCAGCAAGAAGATCTCAGTGATTTTGTAATTAACCAATTTATAAAATACGCGGGGATCCCTGTGGTAAGTTTGGAATCAGCCATACGCCATCCTCTCCAAAGTTTGGCGGATATGATTAGTATCCAAGAACATCAACCTGAAGATTATAAGCCCAAAGTGGTATTAACATGGGCTCCTCATATCAAAGCAATTCCTCATGCAGTAGCCAATAGCTTTGCAGAATGGTCCCTTGGCATGGGGTATGATTTAACCATCACACATCCAGAAGGATATGAATTGGATGAGCGTTTTACAAATGGAGCTAGATTAGAATATGATCAAAGTAAGGCGCTAGAAGGTGCTGATTTTGTGTACGTTAAGAATTGGTCATCTTTTAACGAGTATGGAAAAATTCTATCCACCGATCCCAATTGGATGTTGACTCAAAAGCACCTTCAGCATGGTCCTAATGCCAAAGTAATGCACTGTTTGCCTGTTCGAAGAAATCTGGAATTATCGGATGAAATATTGGATAGTGATCGGTCCTTGGTACAGATTCAGGCTAAAAATAGAATTTTCGCGGCTCAGGCTGTCTTGAGCAAAATAATTGAATAACCCTGCTGCCCCCTGTCCTATGAAAATATCTATAATAAAAATCGGAGGAAATGTAATTGACGACCCTGAAAAGTTGGAAGAATTTCTTCATCAATTCGCAAAATTTCCGGGTTTTAAGATTCTTGTTCATGGAGGTGGTGTGATGGCATCACGCTTTGGTGAATCCTTGGGTGTTATGCCTGAGATGGTGGATGGAAGAAGAATAACCGACAAGGAAACCTTGGATATTGTTACCATGGTTTATGCAGGATTGATCAATAAAAACCTGGTTGCTTCCCTTCAGGCTTTAGGAGTGAACGCTATCGGAATGACAGGGGCAGATGGCAATGCAATTCGGTCAGAAAAACGCCCTTTTAAGGAAATTGACTATGGATTTGTTGGGGATGTCAAGGAAATTAATACCACACTTATCAAGCAGTTATTAGACGCTGATTTGGTACCGGTTTTCAATGCGATCACCCATGACGCCCATGGACAACTTTTGAATACAAATGCCGATAGTATTGCTTCTGCTTTGGCTACAAGTTTGGCTACCAAGCATGAGGTTAATCTTTACTTTTGCTTCAATAAAAGCGGGGTATTGGTTGATGAGCGAAATGAAAATTCCATTATTCCTTTGATTAATGAGGATATTTACGCCGAACTAAGAAAAGAAAATGTTATCCACTCCGGGATGATTCCCAAATTGGATAATGCCTTTGTAGCCCTGGAAAAAGGAGTGCATCATGTTTGGATTGGAAAAGCGGAAAATCTTTTACTATCTACCAAAGGAAAAATCTCCGGAACTGTAATTGAACGTCACCGATACGACTTATACTGATGGTTAATTACGAAGAAATCACGGGAGCTTGTATCCAACTTTTGCGTGAATTGATCAAGATTCCCTCTTTTTCCAAAAAAGAAGAAGAAACCGCAACCACCATCAGTCGATTCTTAGTAACAAATGAGGTTGATTTTGAACGGTACGGGAATAATATTGTCGCCTTTGCAAAGCCTTACGATTCAACAAAACCAAGTGTTTGGCTGAATTCGCATCATGATACGGTCAAGCCCAATAAAGCCTATACTCGAGATCCCTTTTCACCGGATATAGAAGATGGAAAACTCTATGGTTTGGGTTCAAATGATGCAGGAGGACCATTAGTTAGCCTGCTTGGGGCTTTTCTTGTTTTAAAAGACAAGCCTCTCCCCTTTAACTTGATTTTCATTGCCTCAGCAGAGGAAGAGATATCGGGAAAAAAGGGAATTGCATTGGTACTTGAGCATTTACCCGAACCAGAATTGGTACTTGTTGGAGAGCCTACTCAAATGAAAATGGCCCTTGCAGAAAAAGGCTTGATGGTATTGGATGCAGAAGTAGTTGGGAAGCCTGGCCATGCTGCAAGAAATGAAGGGATTAATGCGATCTATCTAGCCTTGGATGACCTTCAAAAGATCACAAACTTCGAATTCAAGAAAGTATCTCCTTATTTAGGAAAATCCAAGGTATCAGCAACTATCATTCAGGCAGGAAGCCAGCACAATGTGGTCCCGGACCGATGTACTTACACTTTGGATGTACGGGTGACAGATGTCTATACCTTGGAAGAAGCTTTGGAAGAATTAAAAGAGTCACTTACTGCAAAACTCACTCCTCGATCCATGCGACTTCGAAGTTCCAAAACTCCTGAAAATCACCCCATCATCAAAGCTTCTGCAAAATGTGGGATGGAAACCTTTGGAAGCCCTACCCTTTCGGACCAAGCTTTGATTCCTTATCCTTCGGTTAAAATTGGACCAGGTGATTCGGCCCGCTCCCATAGTGCCGATGAGTTTATTTATATCAGCGAAATTGAAAAGGCAATTGTGGATTACGTCCTTTTGCTTGAAAAATACGCTCAAATCAAACTAGACTAGAATTATGAAAATTTGGCAAAAAGCCAGTGGTAATAAAAAAGAAGTTGAACAATTCACAATTGGACGGGATCCTGAATTTGATCTGGTTTTAGCTCCATATGATGTTTTGGGTTCGATGGCGCATGCCACCATGCTCGAGAAAATAGGCTTATTGACCCAAAAAGAAAATCTAGCCCTGCAACAAGGTCTAAAAACTATTTTTGAGGAAATTGAAGCGGGAAAATTTGAAATAGGTGAAGGCGTAGAAGATGTTCATTCTCAAGTTGAGTTCTTATTGACTCAGCGCTTGGGTCCTGTTGGGAAAAAACTTCACTCTGGCCGCAGTCGAAACGACCAAGTGCTTGTAGACCTAAAGCTTTTTTATCGGGAAGCTATTCGAGAACTGGTTATGGAAATCTCATCGCTAGCCAATCTCTTGGCTCAGCTTTCTGAGAAACATCGTCAAGATCTCATGCCAGGATATACGCATACTCAATTGGCCATGCCTTCTAGTTTTGGTTTGTGGTTTGCGTCTTTTTTAGAGGGGCTTTCTGAAGATCTACAGCTTTTGAAAACAGCCTTTGATTTATCAAACAAAAATCCTCTAGGTTCTGCGGCTGGGTACGGGTCAAGTTTTCCGTTAGACCGAACTTTAACTACTCAATTGCTTGGTTTTGGGGATTTACACCATAACGTAATTAATGCTCAAAATAGCCGGGGGAAAACTGAACGTACATTAGCTTTTGCTATGTCTGGAATTGCAGCTACCTTAAATAGACTGGCGGATGATATTTGTTTGTTCATGAATCAACATTTTGCCTTTGTCTCTTTTCCGGATGAACTGACGACAGGATCGAGCATCATGCCGCATAAGAAAAACCCGGATGTATTTGAATTGATCCGAGCAAAAACAAACCAAATTCAGGCAGTTCCTCAAACGATTTCTCTCTTACTAACCAATTCCACGACAGGATATCATCGGGATTTACAATTGTTGAAAGAAGAAATTTTCCCAGCAATAGAAAGTTTAAAAGATTGTTTGCGAATGAGTACGTTTATGCTTCAATCGATTAAAATTCGCAAAAACATCCTATCTGATTCCTTTTATCAACATGTGTTTTCTGTTGAAGTTGTGAATGACCTCGTCTTAAAAGGAATGCCCTTTAGAGATGCTTATAAGAAAGTGGGATTGGATATTGAGGCAGGGACATTTAAACCAGATCAAAGCCAAGTTGCTCATACCCATGAAGGCAGTATTGGGAATTTAAATTTGGAAGAAATCAACCAAAAGGTACAATTGGCAGTGAACTCATTCAATTTTGAATCTATAGATGAGGCTATCAGTGCTTTATTAGGCAAATGATTATAGTCCAAAGAGTTGAATTGCCATTAGTTTTATCTTAAATTAGGTAAAACAACCCTTGATCCTGTAGTCCAATATATGTCCCAGCCTTTGCTGATCAATTCTTTGAAATATGATCTAAAATCCTCATTAGTTGTATTTTTAGTAGCCTTACCGCTCTGCTTAGGTATTGCCGTTGCTAGCGGTGCGCCTCCTATGTCTGGATTAATTGCGGGGATTATTGGAGGTGTCATTATTGGTTCCCTTTCTGGATCTCATGTAAGTGTCAGCGGGCCTGCTGCAGGCTTGACAGTTATTGTTTTGGATTCTATAGCCACTTTGGGAGGTTTTGAACTTTTCCTAGGTGCGGTAGTAATTGCTGGGATTATTCAATTGGCCTTTGGCCTTTTAAAAGGTGGCGTCTTGGGTTATTATTTCCCGCATTCCGTGATCAAAGGAATGCTAACAGCCATAGGCCTGATCTTAATTCTAAAGCAAATCCCTCATGCCTTGGGTTGGGATAAGGATGCCATGGGTGATATGGCCTTTCTCCAACTGGACAATGCTAATACCTTTTCTGAAATCTGGTATGCTATCCAATATTTTAGTCCTGGTGCTATTCCTATTACCCTCATTTCCTTATTTATCATTTACTTTTTTGAAAGACCTGTCATTAAAAATAACCCGATTTTAGGCTTGGTTCCGGGAGCTTTATGGGCAGTTCTTTTCGGAATTCTTTCGAATCAATTTTATGCCTCCTATATCCCTGAATGGACCTTGTCTGGAGAGCATTTGGTAAATATCCCTGTTGTTGAAAGAGTAGAAGACTTAGCCGACTTAGTCACTTTCCCTAACTTTTCTAAAATTGCAAGTAGCGAATTTTGGCTAATTGCCTTCACGATAGCCATTATAGCAAGTATTGAAACATTACTGAGTATTGAGGCTGGAGATAAAATGGATCCAAAGAAAAGGATCACCCCTGCTTCAAAAGAATTGGTCGCGCAAGGAATTGGAAATTCAGTGTCAGGTCTGATTGGAGGCCTTCCAATTACAGCGGTCATTGTTCGGACATCAGCTAACATTGCATCAGGTGCAAAAACCAAGCTTTCAGCCATTTTACATGGTGTTTTGTTGTTGGTTTTAGTCGTAGGAATCGCGAATCTCCTGAATCAAATTCCTTTGAGTTGTTTAGCAGCTGTTTTATTTATGGTTGGCTTTAAACTTGCCAAACCATCGATTTTTGTGGGAGAATATGAAAAAGGTCCCAATCAGTTTTTGCCCTTCATCATCACTGTTTTTGCCATTCTTTTTACAGACTTGTTGATCGGAATAGGAATTGGACTTGTCGCTGGTGTCTTTTTTGTAATGCGGACCAACTATCGCAAATCCATCATTGTGACTGAGCTCAAAGGAAAATATTTGGTAAAACTTCAAAAAGATGTTTCCTTTCTCAATAAGGCTCCTCTTCGAAAAGCCTTAGAAACTATTCCTGAAGGAAGTGAAGTCATCATAAATGCCACTAAAGCCCAATTTATCGACCATGATATTCAGGAGGTTTTGAATGATTTTATTAATGCCGCACCTGAGAAGAATATTGAAGTTGAGACAGAGGGATTAAAATACAACCTAGAGGAAATACTATGAATGATTATGAAAAGCTCTTGTTACAGAACAAAGCCTGGTCTGAAGAAAAAACAGGCATAGATGAGAATTTTTTCGAACGTTTAGCAAAACAACAAAAGCCAAAATTCCTTTGGATCGGATGTTCTGATAGCCGAGTTCCTGCAAATGAAATCACTGGCACAGATCCAGGTGAAATATTTGTTCACCGGAACATCGCCAACATGGTGGTCCATACTGATTTGAATCTCCTTTCTGTATTGCAATATGCGGTTGAGGTCCTAAAAGTTGAGCATATCATTGTATGTGGGCATTATGGATGCGGGGGTGTCGAAGCGGCTTTATCCAATAAACATCTCGGACTTATCAATAAATGGCTTCGAAATATCAAAGAAGTGTACCGTTTATACCGGGATAAAATTGATATGATTGAAGATAAAAACGGGAAGTTGGATAAACTAATAGAATTCAATGTCATTGAACAATGTCAGGATTTGATCAAAACTTCCATAATACAAAAAGCCTGGATGGAGCGAAAAGCCCCTCATATTCATGGATGGGTGTATGGGATCAAGGATGGTCTGGTGAATGAATTGGTATCTATTCCAGCTGATTTTGAAAATATCGACCCCATTTTTCGATATAGTGAAGAACAGTTAAAAGTTCCTCATTAAAAAAATTCTTGACTTCAAAGCTTTGATATATGGATTAAGGAACTTTACTTTGAGTATCCTTATACTTTTTGAGTGTGAGGATTTATAAAGAAGAGGTGAGAGACAGGCTCTGTGACCCTCTGGCAACCTTCCATCTTGGAAAGGTGCCAAATCCTGCCAATTGAGAAGGTCTCAATTGGAGCTATAAATTCTTCACAGTATGATAATTTATACCCCTTTTATTACCCCTACTACTTCACGGATTTTATTCATGTGATGGTTCTTTCTGGAATCCATCGTAGGACTTATTTATTCAAAATCTTTTCACAACCCTTTAAACCGTATTGATTATGTCAACTACCTATCGTTTTGAGACGCTACAGCTTCATGCTGGACAGGAACCGGATCCAACAACTAATTCTCGGGCAGTTCCTATTTACCAAACAACTTCCTACACCTTTAATTCTGCAGAACATGGTGCGAACCTCTTCGGCTTGAAAGAATTTGGGAATATCTATACCCGAATTATGAATCCCACCACCGATGTTTTCGAAAAGCGAGTAGCTGCATTGGAAGGAGGAGTAGCTGCTGTTGCTACATCATCTGGCCAAGCAGCTCAGTTTTTGGCTTTAAACAACATTCTACAAGCAGGAGAAAATTTCGTTTCCACTTCCTTTCTATACGGAGGTTCCTACAATCAATTTAAAGTCGCGTTCAAAAGGCTAGGAATTGAAGCTCGTTTTGCAAAGGGTGATCAGCCTGAAGCATTTGAAAAATTAATTGATGAAAACACAAAGGCTTTGTATTTAGAGACCATCGGTAATCCAGAATTTAATATTCCTGATTTTGAGGCCATAGCAGCTTTGGCCCTAAAATATGGTATCCCTTTGGTCGTAGATAATACGTTTGGTGCAGGAGGTTATTTATTCAGGCCATTGGATCATGGGGCAAATGTTGTTACCGCATCAGCAACCAAATGGATAGGTGGTCATGGAACTTCCGTCGGAGGGGTCATAGTCGATGGAGGAAATTTCGATTGGGGAAATGGAAAGTTTCCACAATTCTCTGAACCATCAGAAGGATATCACGGATTGAATTTTTGGGAGGTTTTCGGAGAAAACAACCCTCTTGGCCTTCCTAATATAGCTTTTGCAATAAGAGCAAGAGTAGAAGGCTTACGGGATTTTGGACCTTCACAAAGTCCTTTTAATTCATTTCTCCTTCTTCAAGGGCTAGAAACGCTAGCGCTTCGAGTTCAACGAACTGTAGATAATGCCCTCAATTTAGCGAATTGGCTAGAGCAACATCCGAAAGTAAGTAAAGTAAACTATCCCGGCCTTTCCTCTTCTCCTTATCATCATTTGGCAACGAAATACCTAAAGAATGGCTTTGGTGGTGTATTAAGCTTTGAAATAGCAGGCGATAAGGAAAAAGCAACCAAATTCATTGATAGTCTCCAGCTGATTTCCCATTTAGCGAATGTTGGTGATGCGAAAACTTTGATAATTCAACCTTCAGCCACCACACATCAGCAATTGACAGAGGAAGAACAACTCGCCTCAGGTGTAACTCCAAACTTACTTCGGCTTTCTGTTGGTATCGAACACATAGATGATATCAAGGAAGATTTGGAACAAGCTTTTAATAAAATCTAATGATTAACCTCACCTACCCTATTGCTCCTTCCGAAATGCAGACCAAAAATTTCCATTCGAACGTCCCATTTACCTTGGAATCAGGACAAGAATTACCTGAAATCGAATTGACTTATACTACCTACGGGCGGATAAATGCAGCTCAGGATAATGTCATTTGGATAATCCATGCCCTAACAGGAGATTCACGAGTTGGTGATTGGTGGAATGGTATGGTGGGTGAGGATAAGTTTTTTGACCCAGCAGATTATTTCATCATTTGTGTCAATTTGCTGGGGTCCTGCTATGGATCGACCAGCCCACTTTCTCAAAATCCCAAAACCGGTAAACCATACTTCTATGATTTTCCCTTACTGACAACAAGGGATATGGCTAAGTCCCTGGATTTGGTAAGGGAATCCATTGGCATCAAAAAAATTCACACGCTTTTGGGCGGGTCATTGGGAGGTCAAGTTGCTTTGGAATGGGCTTATCAATTGGGTGATTCCTTAGAAAAATTGGTCATACTGGCATCTACAGCTAAATCTTCCCCGTGGGTTATAGGATTCAATGAAAGCCAGCGAATGGCGATAGAGTCTGATTGTACCTGGGGTGAGGAAAATCCGGATGCTGGAAAAAAAGGTCTTGAAACCGCTCGGGCAATTGCAATGCTTAGTTATCGGCATCCTTCTGATTTTGCTAGGAAACAAGAAAGCCCTTCGGGAATGTTGGATAATTTTCGTGCAGCTTCTTATTTACGTTATCAAGGTCAAAAATTAGCCAAACGTTTTACTGCTTTTTCCTATTGGATTCTAAGTAAGGCTATGGATAATCATGATTTGGGAAGGAATAGGGATAGTTACCAGGATGCTTTAAAAAAGATCAAAGCTAGAACCTTGGCTGTTGGTGTAAACTCTGATTTATTGTTTTTACCTGAAGAGTCTCTGGAAATTTCCCGATTTGTCCCCAAAGGAAGTTACAGAGAAATTCAATCTACCGCTGGGCACGATGCGTTTTTGATAGAATTTGAACAATTACATTACATCCTAAAATCTTTCTATGTTAGCACTGAAAGCAGAAATTGACTTTTGGTCAATCTTCAGCTTTCTCCCACTCTACCGTGCGTCCTATCCAAGAAAAACCTAAATATCCAGTCACTTCCAATACATCTTCACTAAGTAATTTGATTTCACAGGAATAGGTATTGCCAGATTTAGGGTCGTAGATCTTCCCTCCTTTCCAAGTACCGTTTTTGTATTGCAATCCTTCCAAAATAGTCAAACCCATCAAAGGTCTTTTTCGAAGATTTTCATCGTCATTTTGGTCATCCATGGCAGGAACACCATTTCGTTCCGGTTCCAATAACCAAACGATTTTACCCATAAATTCCTTGCCTGATTTAGTTATCTGGACTTTTGCGGTTTTTTCTGTGTTATACCAAACACCAAGAATATCATCCTGTTCTTGGGCAATTACTCCGTGCATGGTGATTAAAAATAAGACAGCGAAAAGCGAAGCCAATTGACGTATTTTCATAGACGGGTTCAATTTTAGATTTAAAATCATTTTAGCTTTGAAATTGTTTTGTACACTGTTGTATTCTCAATTGAACAAGCTAAAATAAATCAAGGTCCATTTTAGTGAAAGAAGTCGAATAATGCTATTAAATCACGAGGAGGTAGAACTAGAGTTATTAAAAGAAAAAGCAATTTGGTGGAAACAAAGAGAGATATTGTTTATTTCTGATCTTCATTTTGGAAAAGCCTCCCACTTTCGGAAATCTGGTATTCCAATTCCCGAACCTATACACGACAAAGACTTAGAAAACCTTTCTTTTCTCTTTGAAAATTATCTTCCGAGCCAGGTTTATTTTTTAGGTGATTTGTTCCATAGTGATTGGAATGAATCATGGGATCAATTAATGAGTTTTTTAGATCAATACTTAGAAATTGAATTCTTTCTCGTGAGAGGAAATCATGATATTTTACCGGCTTACAATTATGAGAAGGCTCCTTTCGAGCTTTTGTCCCAACCTGTTTACATCGATAATTTAGTTCTATCCCATGAACCTTTGGAGCAAGTTGAAGATGGAGTTTTGAATCTTTGTGGACATATTCACCCTGGAATTCGAATGAAAGGTAGAGGAAGACAATCCCTTCGGATTCCTTGTTTTTACAAAACAAAGCACCATCTAATCCTTCCTGCTTTTGGACAGTTCACTGGATTAGCACTTCTTCAATTAAGCCAAGAAGCCACCGTTTTCGGAATCACTCCATCCAAGGTATTTCCTATCGTTTCTTAAAATGATTGGCAAAATCCTTGGGGATGTTTAGCTTTGGTTTGAATTTCATCTCTAAATGGCAACTTATCCTCGCAAAAAGAAAAGACTCGGTCATTTCAAATTTGGAAGTGTACTTTTTAGCACCACCCTTTCCCTATTCATTGTAGGGCTTTTTGGAGCGATTTTAATCCAAGCCAAAGGGCTTACAACAATGATACGTGAGAATGTGGAAATTCAGGTTTTTCTTGATAAGAATTTATCAGAACAGGAATTGGCCAAACTTGAAAATGACCTAAAAAACCGTCCATTTGTGTTAAGAAAAGACGATTCTGTGTCATTTAAATATATTTCTGATGAAGAGGCCGCCCAAACCTTCATCGAAAGTACGGGAGAAGATTTTACAAAATTCCTCGAAGACAATCCGCTCCGGGATAGTTTTGTTTTTACTGTGGCAGAGGAATTTCAAACCTCTGAACAACTAGCCGAAATCAGCAACGAGATTCAGACCCTCTCAGGGGTTTTTGAGGTATCCTACATGACCGATTTAGTGGATTCCATCAATAAGAATCTATTAAAAATCAGTTTGGTCATGGGTGGATTCATCTTGATTTTGGTCATTACTGTCGTAATGCTAATCAACAATACCATACGATTAGCCCTATTTTCACAGCGCTTTTTAATCCGATCCATGCAATTGGTTGGAGCTACCCGAGGCTTTATTCGAAAGCCTTTTTTAATCCGGTCATGGATTTTCGGAATGCTGGCCGGTGCAATGGCTTCTTTGATTTTGTATGGATTGATCACCTATACCCAATCAACCATTGAAGGGTTTGCACTGCTCCAAAATCAGGAATTGGTAATTGTCTTATTTGCGGTTTTAATTATTGCTGGTGGCATATTGTCCGTTCTAAGTACGCTTCGGGCGGTGAATAAATATTTAAATATGTCTTTAGACGAATTATATTAATCTATGAGCAAAGCTTCATTTCCATTTTCAAAGAAAAACTACAAGCTGATGTTTATCGGTATCGGCCTTATCATTTTAGGCTTTGTTCTAATAGGACTGGATCCCGAACCTCATGGTAATGGCGTTCTCGGGCTAACAATTGGCCCAATTGTGACTCTGAGTGGGTTTTTATTTGAAATATATGCCATTCTGGCAAAGTCAGAGTAAAGCCATTTCATGACGATGAATAACCAACAAGAAGCCTATGGAGAAGTCTTTTTGGTAGACAAACCTCTGGAGTGGACTTCTTTCGATGTGGTTAAAAAGATCCGAAACGCCCTAAAAATCAAAAAAGTTGGGCATGCTGGAACCCTGGACCCCTTAGCTACAGGACTTTTAATTGTTTGTGCCGGAAAAATGACCAAACAAATTGAAAGCTTCATGGGGCAGGAAAAGGAGTACACAGGAACCTTTGTTCTCGGTAAAACAACGGAATCATACGACCTTGAGAAGCCGGTTGTAGAAGTAGCCGATCCAAGTTCTATTACCTTGGAGCAAGTTGAAGATGCCGCTCGTCAATTGACAGGAGATATTCTTCAAGTCCCTCCTATGCATTCAGCTGTAAAGGTGGATGGAAAGCGTGTCTATGAATCTGCACGTGCAGGGAAGTCGGTTAAATTAGAGCCAAGACCGGTGACTATTCGGGAATTTGAAATTACCCGATTCGAAAATGATGAGGTGGATTTTCGGATTTCCTGTTCTAAAGGCACATATATCCGTAGTATAGCCCGGGATTTAGGCGAAATTCTTCATGTGGGAGCTTATATGAAAAGTCTTTGCAGAACCCGAATCGGCAAATTTCATTTGAAAGATGCGCATTCCCTTTCTGAATTGGTGGAAACTCTAAAATCCCGAAGGAACCATGAAAATCTATGAAGGACTTAGTGAATTCAAACCTGTTCCAAATCCTGTCGTAACAAGTGGAACTTTTGACGGGGTCCATTTAGGGCATCAAAAAATTCTACAGCGAATCCGGGAAATTGCACGGTCAATTCATGGAGAAACCATTCTTTTGACTTTTTGGCCGCATCCCCGCTTAGTGCTATACCCTGAGGAGCATAATTTACGGTTGCTGAGCACTTTTGAAGAAAAAACTAAACTCCTACGCCAATTTGGAATTGATCATCTGATTACGATTCCTTTTACAAAAGAATTTTCCCAGATGTCTTCCAAGGAGTTTATCCAAAAAATGCTTGTTGATAAAATTCATACTCGAAAACTAGTCATTGGATATGACCATCGATTTGGCAAAAACCGGGAAGGCTCCTTTGAATATTTACAGGAACATGCTTCAGACTTTGGTTTTGAATTAGAAGAAATTTCTCGGCAAGATGTGGATGCCATTGGTGTTTCCAGTACGAAAATTCGAAAAGCACTGGAATCTGGCGATATCCAAACTGCCAATTCATTTTTAGGCAGGTCATATGAGCTGAATGGAATAGTTATTAAAGGTCAGCAGATCGGCCGATCAATCGGCTTTCCAACCGCTAATGTACATATCCCCAATAGTTACAAACTCATTCCAAAAGATGGTGTTTATGCAGTAGAGGCTGAAGTAAATGGTAATTTGTACAAAGCCATGCTGAATATTGGGAATAGACCTACAGTGGATGGGACACAGAAGAGTGTAGAAACACATCTGTTTGATTTTCAAGGAGATTTGTATGGAAAGCAAATTACCATATACTTAAGAGCCTACTTGCGTGAGGAACAGAAGTTTGAGAGTTTAGCAGCCTTACAAGCCCAATTGCTAAAGGATCAGCAACAAGCTAAAATGTTACTATAAACCCAAAAATAATGATCAACAAAACAGTAAAAGATGCCCGAGAAGCTGTGAAAGACATTCCTAGCGGAGCTTTTTTAATGATGGGCGGCTTTGGATTATGTGGGATTCCTGAAAATTGCATTTCTGCTTTGTTGGAGCGTGACATTAAAGATTTAACCATTGTCTCCAACAATGCCGGTGTAGATGATTTTGGAATCGGTCTCCTTCTCAAAAAGCGAATGGTGAAAAAAATGATCTCTAGCTATGTAGGAGAAAATGCAGAATTTGAACGGCAGCTACTTAGCGGAGAATTGGAAGTAGATCTTATTCCCCAAGGAACATTAGCAGAACGTGTTCGGGCAGGAGGTGCAGGTATTCCTGCTTTTTTCACTCCAGCAGGAGTTGGAACCGAAGTAGCCGAAGGAAAAGAAACAAGAGAGTTTGATGGTAAAGTATACCTCATGGAGCGCTGGCTGCGATCAGATTTTTCTTTGGTAAAAGCTTGGAAAGGTGATACTGCAGGCAATTTGATTTTTAAAGGAACAGCCAGAAATTTTAATCCTATGATGGCAGCGGCTGGTAAAATTACCATCGCGGAGGTGGAAGAACTTGTTCCTGCAGGAGAATTGGATCCTAACCTAATTCATACACCAGGAATTTACGTCCAACGGATTTTCCAAGGTGAAAATTATGAAAAGCGGATTGAACAACGAACCGTTAGTTCCAATTGATTTATAAACCCAAGTAACCAGAGATATGCTGAGCAAACAACAAATTGCACAACGAATAGCGAAAGAAGTCAAAAATGGACAATACATCAATTTAGGAATTGGCATTCCTACTTTGGTCGCAAATTATATTCCTGAGGATTTGGAAATTGTACTTCAATCCGAAAATGGCTTATTGGGAATCGGCCCCTTCCCTACTGAAGAAGAAATAGACCCTGATTTGATAAATGCTGGAAAGCAAACAATCACGATGGTAAAAGGATCAGCTATTTTCAATTCAGCAGAATCATTTGCCATGATTCGTGGTGGACATGTCCACTTAACCATATTAGGTGCTATGGAAGTCTCCGAGCGAGGTGATATTGCAAATTGGAAAATACCCGGAAAAATGGTAAAGGGAATGGGAGGTGCCATGGACTTGGTAGCATCTGCTGAAAATATCATTGTCGCCATGCAGCATTGTTCCAAAAGCGGAGATTCTAAATTACTTCCAGAATGTACTCTTCCGATTACCGGAATTCGTTGTGTCAAAAAAATAGTCACCGATTTAGCAGTTTTGGAAATCCATAAAGAAGGTGGTTTCATCTTAAAAGAGCGAGCTCCAGGAGTAAGTGTGGAAGAAATTACTCAAAAGACTGCTGGTAAACTCATCATTGAGGGAGAAATTCCTGAAATGAAATTTTAATCAATGTCTGTTTATTCTACCTTTTTGGAATATTACCAGATGAGCTTCAAATTTGCGCCATGAAAAAATCAGAAATTAATTTCCAGATTGGTCTGGATCAGGATAATCTTCCCAAAGAAATTCTGTGGGATGCCAGTGATAAAGAAGGCGAAGGCCCTGAATCCACTCGGAGCATCAGTGTGAATGTTTGGGATAATCTTAATCAAAGTACACTTCGCATTGATCTATGGACAAATGAAATGTCGGTGGTGGAGATGAAACGCTTCTACATAGACATTATTGGAGGGATGGCACAGACTATTCTTAATAGTACGGGAGATGAATTCATGTCTGAAGAAATGAAGGATCTTTGCGATCGTCTTGTCCGGCATGTCAACGAAGAAAACGCTAAAAACAAGTGATAAAGTCAAAAAAGAGTCTGGAAAATTCCAGACTTCTTTTTTTTTAGAGATTCCTGTTTTTTGATGAATTTTTAATATTCAACGAAACCTTCTTATAAAT
The DNA here is from genome assembly GCF_013373065.1 of Algoriphagus sp. Classification (GTDB taxonomy): domain Bacteria; phylum Bacteroidota; class Bacteroidia; order Cytophagales; family Cyclobacteriaceae; genus Algoriphagus. The sequence continues at coordinate 204,401 of NZ_JABXIN010000011.1, read as the reverse complement.
CCTTAATATTCAAGGGGAATCTTTAATTGTTTTCTTAAAAAGTCCTCAAGTTTCCATTTAGAGCAAAAAATTTTCCAAAAAAAGGGAAAATGTTTTTCTACCTTATTTCATTGATTATTCACTTTTTGATATAAATTTCGAATGAAAATTCAGCTTTCACCCAAAGCCTGAAAGCTTTCAATCACTAAAATCCAAATTAGCCTATGAGCAATTTTACTTCAAATCTCCAGAAGATCATTATGCTTTGTCTTCTTCTGGTTTCCCTAGGAATGGGGAAAGTTTTTGCCCAAACGACTATTTCCGGTACAGTTACGGATGCAGAAACAAAAGAAACATTAATCGGAGTAAACATTATCGTGAAGGGAAAAGTAATTGGTACAATTACAGACCTCGATGGTAAGTACTCTCTTAATGTAAATCAGGCTCCTCCATTCACTTTGATTTTCTCAATGGTTGGATATACCAGCCAAGAAATTGAGGTAACGGGTGGAATGAGCACTTTGGATGTTGAATTATCAGAAGCCACAGTTTTAGGACAAGAAGTGGTAGTTTCGGCATCCCGAGTTGAAGAAAGCGTAATGAAATCCCCAGTGTCTGTTGAAAAAATGGACATCATTGCGATTCGTGAAGCTCCTCAGGCTAGTTTCTACGATGCCCTTAACAATCTCAAGGGTGTAGAAATGAGTACGCAATCACTCACCTTTAAATCCTTCAACACCCGTGGTTTCAATGCTAACGGAAACGTTCGAACTGTCCAGATGATCGATGGAATGGATAACCAAGCTCCAGGCCTGAACTTCTCTGTAGGTAACATTGTAGGTATTTCTGAATTGGATTTGGAAAGTGTAGAATTGTTGCCAGGAGCATCTTCTGCGCTTTATGGACCGAATGCCATCAATGGTATTTTGTTGATGACTTCAAAGAATCCATTCCAATATCAAGGTCTTTCTGCAAATGTGAGAACTGGTATCATGAGTGAAGATGGACGTTCTACAGCTTCCACAGGATTCTATGATTTCAGTGCTCGATATGCCAAAGCATTCAATGATAAAGTAGCTTTTAAAGTAAACTTACAATACCTGAAAGCTGATGACTGGCAAGCCAATGATTTCCGAGATCAATCATTGTTAAATGGATTTGGTATCGCTAATGGTACTAGAGAAAACAACCCTGGATATAATGGTGTAAACGTTTATGGAGATGAGACAAATGTCAATATGTTCTCCGTTGCACAGGGAATGGTTGCTGCAGGCGTACTTCCTGAGGCAGCGTTGGGAATTATTCCAACAAATGTGAATGTATCCAGAACCGGTTACTTCGAGCGTGATGTTGCCGATTATGGAACAAAGTCTTTGAAATTAAATGCTGCTTTGCATTGGAGATTAAATGACCGAGTAGAAGCGATTCTACAAGGTAATTACGGCTTCGGTACCACTGTATATACTGGTGCTGACCGCTATTCCATTGCTAACTTTAACTTAGGTCAATACAAGGCAGAGCTTAGAGGTTCAAACTGGTATTTAAGAGCCTATACCACTCAGGAGCGTTCAGGTGATGCTTATGCTGTCGGAATCGCTGCTCAAGGTATCAACGAAGCATGGAAACCAAGTACGTTGTGGTTTCCTCAATACGTGGGTGCTTATACACAAGCTATTCAAGGAGGTTTGACTCCTGAACAAGCCCATGGAGCAGCTAGAGCTTTCGCGGATCAGGGTAGATTTTTGCCTGGAACTGCTGAATTCAACCAAGCTTTGGCAGATGTTACTTCTCGACCTATTCCAGGAAATGCCTCTGGCGTAGGTGCTCAATTTGTAGACAAGACCAACTTATACCATGTAGAAGGTTCTTACAATTTGAGTGACCAAATCAAGTTTGCTGAATTTGTAGTAGGTGCTAACTACCGGGTTTATCAATTGAATTCAGAAAAGACTCTTTTCGCTACAGATGAAAATGGCAATGAGTTTAATATCAAGGAATACGGTGGATATGTACAAGGATCCAAGTCGCTATTTGATGACAAGTTCAAATTAACAGCTTCTGTACGTTACGATAAGAATGAAAACTTTGCAGGACAGTGGTCTCCTCGTGTTTCTGGTGTTTATTCTACAGGAAATCACAATTTCCGAGCATCTTATCAGACCGGTTTCCGAATCCCAACTACACAGGATCAATACATTGACCTGTTAACTCCTCAAGCAAGATTGTTGGGTGGTCTTCCACTATTCAGAGATCGCTATAACTTCAATACCAATCCGGTTTACACCCTTACCACTGTACAAAACTTTGGTGCAGGTGTGGCTGCTGATGTCTCTAATCCAGCAATTATCCAAGCAGCTATTTCTCAAGCGACTCAAATTGTACTTCAGCAAGTAGCAGCAGGTCAGATTCCAAATGATCCAGCGGCTATTGCTGCAGCTATTCAAGCCTTGACTCCACAGCTAGTCCCTGTTATTGCAGCGGATAACAACTTGGATACTCTTCAACCATTTGAGTTGACAGAATTCAAGCCTGAGCGAGTGAAGTCTTTCGAAGTAGGTTACAAAGGAATCTGGGGTAACAGATTGTTAGTAGATGCTTATGCTTACTTCAACCGATTTGAAAACTTCATCGGAGGTCAAGTATTAGTTCAGGATGGAGATCCTACAACTGGTAGCCTAGGTCCAAATGCTATTTCCGGCTTGAACCTAATAGGAGTTGGTCCAGGAGGAAGAAATGTATTCTCAATCCCAGTTAACAGAACAGAGATTATCAAATCTTGGGGATGGGCTTTGGGCTTGGATTATAAATTTAACAAAGGTTATACTTTAGGAGGTAACGTTTCTTACAATACTCTTTCCAACTTGGATGAATTAGTAGAGACTGGTTTCCAACCTTCATTCAACACTCCAGAGTACCGTTATGTCGTAAACTTTGCAAATCGTGAAGTTTGGAAAAACTTTGGTTTTGCTATGGCTTACAGATGGCAAGGTGAATTTGCATGGCAGTCTTCCTTCGTTGGACCAGCTGTCTCTGCAGGTCAGCTTTCTGTTATGCCGGCCTTTGGAACTTTCGATGCACAAATCAGCTACAAGTTGAAAAGCATGAAGTCAATCTTGAAAATTGGTGGATCCAACCTATTTAGCAATGGCTATCGCCAGGCTTGGGGTAACCCTACCGTTGGAACCATGTATTTCGTAAGCTTGACTTTCGATGAGTTCTTGAATTAAGAAAGAAACAATCAACCACCAACCCTACAAAAAGACCGCTGCATGGCGGTCTTTTTTTATGTTTCTTCTTCAGATCAATCAGTTCACTTCATGAAAATATTCTCTTCCAAAAACCCGAGAATATATCCAAACAGGTATTTGATCATGATAGGGCATTAAATCCTTAAGAACCTTTTGTTGACTCTCATGAGCCTGCATTGCGCTAAGGACTTGTTTGAAGTTTTCATGCGTATCGATGGAAAAATCCGGAAGCGGTAGACCCTTTTCAGGATCTTTTGGATAATTCCGTTGAAAGCCTTCGGAAACCTTAAGCGCAAAAGCAATCTGCTTGGGTGAAAGCGTAACTTGAAAAAGCTGAGATGGAGAAAAGTCGGATTGCCCCTTATTATCAAGAAAAACTTCCTGCACAGCTAAACCGCTCAAACGATGATCAGGATGGCCATAAAGCCCAACCCTAGAATCGTAACTTAGAAGGATTTCCGGTTGAATTTTTTCAATCCAAAACCTCGCTATTCCCTTAATACTGTCCAAGCCTAAATCCGCCAAGCCACTGTCGGGATAATCCAAAAGATGTAACTCTTTCACTCCTAGGGCAGCAGCGGCGTTTTTCATCTCTTTCGAGCGAATTTCTCCTAATTCCTGTTTAGAAAAATTTTCTTTGGAGCTTCCAGCTTCCCCTTTTGTCAAACATACTAAATGGACTTTATGACCTTTTTCAATCAAGGAAATTAGCGTACCGGCAACCGTTATTTCGTCATCGGGATGTGGGAAAAAAGCCATTATTGTCTTGGGCTCTTCAACTGGAATTAAAGAATCCCTTTCTGGAATATCTCGGTTATGAAGAAGTTGATTTCCCGCTATGATCAAAATAAAAGGGGATAGTAGGAGTATCATCAAAAGTCCTGCTATCCCCCATTTCAAGAGATTTTTCATTCCTCCTGATTCAGCGTCGATAAAAAGCTAACTAAATCCCGGATTTCCCGCTTGCTAAGGATTGCTCCCATTGCTGGCATACTGGATGGTGCTAATTTTTTGGACTTAATTTGATCTATGGAATAAGTATTTTCCTCCCCGCTTCCAGTTCTCAAGCTTACTGAAGCCTTTTCATCAGCGAGTAAGGTACCACTTACAGTTTCTCCATTCGATAGTTCCAAGGTCACAAATCCAAAGTTGGGAGCTATTCTTGCACTTGGATCGACCAAGGCAATCAATAATTCCTCCCTGCTGAGTCTATTTGCAATTCCATTTAACCGTGGACCTGCATTTCCTCCCATATCATCATAAGCATGACATCGTATACATTGAGCTGCTTGGTTTTGGAAAAATATAGTTCTTCCATTTCGAACACTTCCTTCCGCCAAAGCTCCTTGATATAGCTTCCAAGCCTCATCATTGGATTTAGCCTCTAACTCCTGATCAAATTGAGCAATCAAGTCTTCGTTCCCTGTTTTATCAATCGCTTCTTCCAATTCAATCCAAACTGCAGGATCTAATTTTCCTGATTTAAAATCAGCTAATATGATATTCCATCCATCGACTGCACTGGACTCTTCAAGAGTTGAAAGCGTCAGCAGCGCTTGTCTTTTTTCATCATTAGATTGATTTTGAATGATATTCAAAAGAAGATCTTCTTTTTGTTTTGAATCTAAATCCGACTGGGAAAGCAGGGACAAACCAGCTACTCGGACAGCTTGATTTTTATCATTCATAGCCACAGGAATGGCCGCTGATAAATCTTCTGAGCCCATTCTGTCCAAAGCTACTATAGCCGTAACTTTTAAATCAGGATCAGAGGAATTATTTATTACAGTGAGCAAAGCACTTCCAGCCTCTAAAATTTCAGCTTTTCCAAGAGCTTTTGCAGCCTCAATTCGAACTTCTGCTTGGCTATCATTCAGAAGGGATAACAATACAGGCGTGGCCTTTTCATGAAGCAAACTTGAATTCCGAACAACGACCCCGCGATACCTACCATCGACACGATCAACGACAGATGGTTTTGCCCAAGTCCCAATAGCTGCTATTGCTTCTGTTTTCATAGCTTCAGGAACATTCTTTCGGCTGATATATGCCAATAGATCAGTCAATTGTTGCTCACCTCCTACCCGTTGATTCGCGCTGATAACTCTGCGAATTAATGGTTCATTTTGAAATGGTGTGGTCTGGATCAATGCAGCTAAATCTGGGAGGGATTCTTCAACCGAAAAATCGTCATGGATCGCACGTGCTGCTTCAGTGACAATTAATTCCTCTGAATCCTTCAAAAAATTGGATAGACCAGGGCTTTCCAATCTTCTGAGTGCTATTACAGCCCCCATCCGAACAGCGGGAGATGCATGATCGTGGAGACTAATAAGTTTTTCTTCCTGTCCAATTCTGGCAAGTGCTAGACTAGCTGCATGTCGGATATAGGCATCTTCATCGTTGTTTCGTTCTAATAGATTAACTAATCCATCAAATGCATTTTGATTGGATGTCCTACCCAGTGCCTCAGCAGCAAAAAACTGAGCTCTTGCATTCTCATCTTGAAGGTTTTGAATTAATTGAGAAGCAGCTTTCGGATACCGAATATCCCCCAACCATTTTGCGGATTGGGCGCGAATTTCTGCATCAGCATCAGTTAGATAAGGAACAATCAGATCAGCATAGTCCATGTTTTCAAGACGAGCCAATTGACTCAAACCTACGATGGCATGAATACGCGCGTATTGATTTGATGGATCTGAAAGCACTTCTTCAAATACATCAGCTCCTTTTTGTCCTCGTTTTGCCAATTCGAATTGGGCCTTGCGACGAACCCTTAAATCCGCATGGAAAAGTTTTTCTTTTAAATCCTGCTCAGATACCTTTTTATAGTCTGCTTGAAGTTCTTTTTGAGTATCTGACTGAAATTCCCATCCCTTAGCAGAATCATCTTCCAACTTCCAAATCCGTCCATAATTTTTTGTGCCCCAGCCGGTAATCCAATCAGCAAAATATAAGGCTCCATCAGGCCCGAAATCCATCCCTGTAGGCAATACTCCTGATAAGATTCGTTCCGTTGTTTTCAGTTCAAAAGTGGCCCCTTTCGGTTCTAGGGTAAATGCATGAATTCCGGAATTAGCGGCATTACCCACAAACTCCACAACAAAAAAATGATCTTTCCATCTTGGACCTAAGCCTGCTCCCGGATTAAAAACCATTCCGGTGGGTCCCGAAACATAATTTTGAATAGGGGGTGTAATAAAAGCTGCTTGCTTATCCCAACGAGGAGTGAATAGACGTTCATCCATCCAAACTTTATAAGTATTATTATCGGGGTCCCGATATTTGCCAAACTGCCAGTTGATTCGCCATCCTGTATCAGATCCATTCGTTAGGTATACCAATCGTTCTTTTTCACCAGCATGATCCCCATCATTATCGACTGAAATCAAATTGGTATGAGCATCAAATACGAATTCGTGGGTATTTCGAACCCCCATCGCATAAATTTCAAAGTCGGAACCATCTGGATTTGCTCGAGCAATTACACCCCGATTTGGGTATTTCCATTCTTTTCCATCAGGTCCTTTTCCGTTAAACCCAATATCTCCTATTCCCCAATAAATTCGGCCATCAGGCCCCATTTCCAAACCTGACATTCCATGGGCCCCAAATCCGATGTGAATTCCATACCCATGCGATAAGGACTCCTTTTCATCCATGATTCCGTCCCCATTTTTATCAATCAGTCTCCATAGGTCTGGACCTACTCCAACAAATAGCGCATCCTCCCCTTTCATGACGGCTCCTGCGACATCGGTAACTTCATCATTAAAGTCTTCCACTACCAATTGCGACTCATCTGCAAATCCATCCCCATCTGTATCCGAAAGACGATAGATTTCCTCTTTTTCAACGGTCATATCCCGCCAATCATGAGAACCATCTCCATTCAAATCGTCCAGCCAGGAATTGATTTCACTACGTTCGGGAGACAATTCCTCATGGAGGAATTTCCGCTTGTCTTCAATGGTTTGTAGGCTAATAGATCGGATTTCCCAGTCTTGGTGGCCACGAATGTCAAACTCAGAGTTTTTTTGCCTATTCGTGCGAGAATAATAAATATCCCCATCATCCGTCATGTGAATAGAAATGGGATCATATACCAAGGAATCAACTGCCCAAACAGATAATTCAAGACCTTCTTTGATGACGGGGCTTACCGTGGATTTTGCAGCTTCAACTTGGGCAAGGATTTCTTCCTTCGCTAGTTTTTTAATGTGGAGATCTACGGGCTCTTTGGGCTTGCATGAAAAGACCAAAATTGAAATACAAAAGCTATAGCTTAGAGCTTTAGGAAGGAATTTGAGATTAGGCATAGTTCGGGTTTACTGGTATTTGAATCTAAAATAATGAAAATCAAATTATACCCTTATCCACTTGTAAAAAAGCAAATAGTTATAAGCCTTACCCGCCTATTTCTATCAAAAAATAAGAGTTAGAATGAAAAATATTTTTTCACAAAGAGAAACGGATTTCATTTATCCGAAGCTGCAACTATTCTAGATAGGGTTAAAAAACAAGTTCCCGACCAAAGGCCGGGAACTGTTCTCTTTAACCACTAACAACCATAAATAAAAATAATTTTTCTCCGGGTGATTGAGTTGGAGATTGTAGTCCGTACGGGAATCGAACCCGTGTTTCATCCGTGAAAGGGATGCGTCCTAACCCCTAGACGAACGGACCATTTTAGTCAGAAAAACTGCCTTTTCCGAAAGGTTGTGCAAATATAGAGGTCTGTTTTAAGAATAACAAAGCCCCTTAAAAAATTTCTTGATTTTAGGTCTAAGTGATTGATTCAAAGCAATAAAAATTTTTAGCCCAAAAAGCCTGGAATTATTTCTAATTTTGATTCAAATATAAGAACCAAATGAGCTTAGAAAGACCTATCCGAATAGCTATCAATGGTTTCGGAAGAATAGGAAGATATACAAGTAAATTACTCCTTCAACATCCTAATGTTGAATTAGTCGCTATCAATGACCTAGCAGATAACAACTCTCTAGTTCACCTCCTCAAATACGACTCCATCCACGGAAAATTTGATCAGGAATTGAAACTAGAGGATGGCTATTTAAAAGTTGGTTTGAAAAAAACTAAACTTCTTACCCAATCCAATCCAGAGCTGCTGCCCTGGAAAGATATGGATGTAGACCTTGTAATCGAATCAACTGGAAGGTTTACAAGCCGGGAAGCAGCCAGTTTGCATTTAAAGGCGGGTGCTAAAAAGGTGATTATCTCCGCTCCAGCAAGCGATTCCTCCATCAAAATGGTAGTATTAGGCGTAAATGACGCCATTTTGACTGGTGAGGAAAAAATCATAAGCAATGCCTCCTGCACTACAAATTGTCTAGCTCCAATGGTTCAGGTTTTGGAAGAAGCCTTCGGGGTTGAAAAAGGATATGCTTCTACGGTTCACTCTTACACAAACGATCAGAACCTCCATGATGCTCCCCATCGGGATTTAAGGAGAGCGAGAGCAGCTGCCTACTCAATTATCCCTACAACCACCAATGCCGGAAAAGCTCTGGACAGGGTTTTACCTTATTTAGCTGGGAAAATAGAAGCTTCAGCTATGCGAGTTCCTGTCCCAGATGGTTCTTTGACCGATTTGATCATTGAACTAAAGCGAGAAGCCAATGTAGAAGAAATTAATCAAGCTTTTGAGGAAGCTGCGAAAGGAAGATTAAAAGGGGTATTGGAAGTCACCTATGATCCCATCGTCTCCATGGATATCATTGGAAATCCTCATTCATGCATCATCGATGCAGCCCTTACTTCGAGCAAAGGGAATTTAATTAAGCTAGTTGGCTGGTATGATAATGAGGCTGGTTATTCCAATCGATTAGTTGATTTGATCGAGCTTTTAAAAAAGTTAGAAAACTAGAATAAGACTGAATTTCAGTCATTTATTTGTCAAAAACTCCTTAAAGTGATCCCAATCCTTTTTGGTATCAATGTCCGATAGGGTTTCAAGTTCTCCATAGGATAGCCCAAGCGTTTCCAACTTTTTCCTGGTTAATTTTAGTACTTGATCCGTGCTCCATGGAATTCCCTTAAATACGGGCGGAGTTTCTCTTTTTGCACCAATGAGATAATACCCACCATCTTTAGCAGGCCCAATCACGATCCTATAATTTTCCAGCTGTAGAAAGGCTTCTTTCAAATGATCGGAGGTCAATTCAGGGCAATCAGTACCGATAAGAATCACTTTTTCAAATCCCTGCTTAAAAATCCTCTGGAAAGCTTCTTCCATCCGGTAACCCAAATCCCCTTTTCCTTGAACTTGATAGTTGTAATTTTCAGTGCCGAGAATTTTATTCTGAGGTAAATAGGAATCAAAAAAAAGAAACTTCGTGCCTTCCCAAGCATTACAGGCTTTGTATGTGAGGTTACAAAGTGATTTATAAACTTCTAACGCTTTTTCTTCTCCTATTTCGGCAGAAAGCCTGGTTTTCACCTTTCCTTTTTCAGGATTTTTTTGAAAAATGATGATTGCTTCTTTTTCCATGTGCCGAAAAAAGTAAATGATATTTTAACTGAATGCGAGTTTGAATAGGAAATTTTGGTAATCGAAGGATTTTTAACGCATTAAGTCCCTTTGAAACTTTCAACAAGTGCAGCAGCTACCTGGATTCGGTTTTTCAGTTCTTGCCAATTCTTTTCCTTAATTAGTTTTTTATCAAAAAGTTGGGATCCCATTCCCACTAAGAGAACCCCTTCATCAAACCAAGGCTTTACGGACTCAGCAGTAGGTTCAATTCCTCCGGTAGGAATAATTTCAATGGTAGGCAAAACAGCATGAACCGAACTAACAAAACTTGGAGTAAGTACATTGGCTGGATAGACTTTGACTAGTTCTGCACCTAGCTCCTGAGCTTCCCAAACTTCTGTAACCGTTCCGCAACCTGGAACCCAGGGAATATCATTTGCCTTGCACCACTTTCCCAAAGCTGGATTCATCACCGGGGCTACCACAAATTCTGCCCCTTGATCTACAAATTCTTCAGCCTGCCAAGGCTGGTAAATCGTACCGACTCCGAGCGACAAGCCCGGCATTTGATCAGCTAATTTTCTTAATTCAGGAAAAATGGTAGAAGCTTCCTTCCCTCTATTTACCATTTCAATAACGCGAATTCCAGCTTCGTAGGAAACTTCAATTAGTCGAAGGCTGGTTTCTAAATCAGGATTAAAAAATATGGGCATCATTCCTGCTGCTCCCATCTTTTGAATGAATTTACTCTCTGGATTTCTCATGTTATCGTTTGATTGCTCCACTGTTTCCTTGAAGAATCTCATTTATTTCTTCTACCGTTCCGTTTAAAATATCTCCTGGTATACTGTGCTTAAATACGCTGCATGCAATTGCAAAATTCAATGAATGCTCCAGACTTTGATCCATTAATAACCCATAAATCAAACCGCCTGCAAAAGCATCCCCTGTGCCAACACGATCAATAATAGGCTGAACTTCAAATGTTTCGGTACTAACATCTTGATCTTTAGTGTAAAGATGGGCTGATAAGCTATTAAATGAAGCAGAGTGAACTTCTCTCTTTGTTCGGACAATCATTTGCAGCTTGTGGAAGGTATCAAACGCGAATGATTTCGCCTGATCAAATGATTCAAAATCTTTTCCCAAGCATTGATTAAAATCCCGTTTACCTGCAATCATGACCTGAGTCAAAGTCATTAATTTAGGCATAATCTCATGAGGCTGTTTCCCGTAATTCCAAAGGTTTGAACGGTAATTCAGGTCACCTGATACTCGAATCCCTAATTCATGTGCTGCTTCTAAAATACGAAGCGTCAAATCCGCTGACTTCCGGGAAATAGCAGGAGAAATGCCTGACCAATGAACCCAATGAATATTTCTCAGCACTTCTTTCCAATCAACCTCGGATCCATCATAATTGGAAAAACTACTTCCCGCGCGATCATAAATGATTTTAGATCCTCGTTGGGCTGCTCCATGTTCTAAAAAATAAAGGCCTATTCTTCCTTCACTAAATTGAATCAGCGAATCATCGATTCCATTCTTTCTGAGATGAGCTGCTGCAGAATGGCCAAGTTCATTATCGGGAAATGCAGTAACATGTCTTACGTGAATTCCCCAATTGGACAATGCAGCTCCCACATTGGCCTCGGAACCGCCAAATTCCATCTCCAGAGAAGTGGCTTGTTCAAAACGAAAGTGATTGGGGGGAGAAAGGCGAAGCATTACTTCACCGAGGGTAAGTACTGATTTCATTTGTCTAAACTAAGAAATGGAAATTACAGCTTCCTAGCCCCAATTCCAATGGTGGAAATAAAAAAGTATGAAACCCATTCCAATAAAAAAAGCAACCCGAAGGTTGCTCCTTAATTGAATAGAGGGTGATGAATTATTTTAATTTTATTGTTGCAGAAACTTTTGAAACGCCTTCATTTGAACTTTCATCAAACCAACCATTTACTGTACCCGAACCTGCTGCATCTTTATAAATTTTTGTCCCTCCAACAATATTAATTTTTGCATTAAAATAAATTATATCGGGATTTACGATATCACGTATTAATTCGTTTTCTTCAGATTCGATGAATAATGCATGGCCTCTTTCATTAATAACAACAGTGGATACTTTATCGTCTAATGTTTCACTATCTATCCCAAAATCATTTAATTCTTGGGTATAATAATCTTTAACCGGCGCTCCTAAAAGAAGAGTACCATCTTCACTTAATCGCTGATTTAAAAAGGAGTAAGATTTGCCCAAACCTCTTGCTTTACCCGTTCCGGTCCCTGGAAAGTACAAGCCATCTATTCCAAACGTTGGGGTAATAGAATTATAAAAAGTATCCTCATAAGGCATAAATCCACCTTTTCGAAGATTTTCATCACCGGTTCCTCCGGTTTCCTCTAGTGCAATTTCAACCTGATCATCTTGAATAACCGGGCTTTCAGTATCAGTCATACAAGAAGTAGCAATCAGGGATCCAGTTAAAAGAATCAGGAGATTCTTTCCTAAGAAGTAATTCTTTTTCATTTTAATTTTTTTTAGGTCGATTGAACATTTTAAGGTGTTAGAATTTACTCTAAAGAATCATGGAATCGAAATTTTGTATTTCATATTCCATTTTTTGAAGTATACACCAATAAAAATGCCAATTTTTCAACCTTCAATTAAAATAAATTTTGCAGCCGAGCCTGAACTACGGATTTCCTTTGCTTTTTGATACTCCTTAGAATAGTACCAATTCCTTGCACTTTCTTTATCCGGGAACTCCAACATTACCAAACGGTCGTGGTCCCATTCCCCTTCTAAAACCTCTACGGGATTCCCCCTCAGCACAAACTTACCCCCATAAGCTTTTACCGATTCTCCACTTAATTTTTTGTATTCATCGTAAACCTTATTGTCGAATATATCGACCTGAACGATCACATATGCAGCCATTTATCTTTTATTATTGTTCAAATCCTATCCCTGAAGCGTAGCGAACTTTTGCAAAGGAAATTTTCCGTTTTGCAGCCAATCCATTTAATGTAATTCGGGCATCAAAGACTGAAACCTCCCGTGCATTAACCAAAAACAAACTACTTTCACCCATTTCAAACTTTCGCATTTCTGCATATAGCAGGCGCTCTAAATTATTGACATTCTCCCGAACAGTTTGAACTTGTAAGTTGTAGGTAGACCAGGTATCTATTTCAGCTTCCAGTTTATTCCGAAGCTCCAATTCTTTTAAATCCCTGGAATTCTGTTTGAAGTCAATTTTCGCTTTTGCCAAACCTACGGAACCTCGAGCTTTTCTCCATAAAATGGGAGTATAAAAAGAGACTCCAAACTTATAATTGTTCTCGAAAAAGGGAGCTTGCTCAAACCCATCGAGAGACTCCACCAAAAAGTTGTACTTCAACTTAACAACAGGTAGCAAAGATTGACTTTTGAGCCTTCGTTCCACATCAAGACTAGCCAGCTCAAAGTCAGCCATTTGAAGCTGAGGATGATTCCCTACTAAAACTCGTAGTTCTTCATTATTTATCATAAAATCATCTTCCGGATCCAAGGATTGAGGAAATACATATGAATTGAGCATCATGGGCTCTTCCTCTTCATTCCAAAGAAAAGAACTCAGCATTTGAGTTTGGACGAAATATTGGTTCTGCAAACCCTGCAATCTGTACTGCCGGCTTAAAAGTTGTGTATAAGCTTCCACGGTATCAATTGCCGCTACATCCCCTTGCTCAAAGCTTCTTTTTACTGCCTCATACCTGATTTTTGTCAATCGAACTGCTTCTTCAAACGCTTTCATATTGAAAAAGCTTTCAGACCATTTCCAATAGGTTTCAGCACCTTTTAGATAAAGTTCATTCAGTAAGACCTGACGCTCTGCCTCAGTAGACTGTTGATAGATTTTAGCTTGTCGCAATGCAGCCCGACGCTCATCCAAAATCAATCCCTGTCCTACATTGACAGCAGCACCAGCAGCAAACAAACCGCCCGATGGCACGCTGTTTTCCGGGTCCAAGAATTGACCAGAATTTTGCTCATATGTACCCATTAATTCAATCCCTGCCATGGTAGGGATGGTGACGCCTGCCTCGCGGCGATCGTAATAGTCTGTCGATTTGTAGGTCTTTTGATCCAAATTCCCAAAAAGCAAGGGATCGAAACCACCTCGCGCTGTTCGGACTTCCATCTGTCCCATCTCAAGCGTAATATCTGCTTGACGAGAAACCGGATGGAAAGCCCTCACCCACTCTAGAAAATCCTGAAAACGCAGGGTATCTAGGCCTGGGCTTTGGGCAAAGCTTCCGTGAAAGGAAAAAAACAGAAGAATTAAAAGAGCTAGCTTTCTCATTTTTTCTCTTTCTCGATTGCGTCTTTTTGTTCTTGGGTATAGTAATCCGCAGGGAAACCGTTCAACTGTCGCCAGATTTCATACCAAACCGGAACATCGTTCAGAAGTGCAATTCCATCTGCACCAGAACCAATTCGTAACATATCCGGCCACGACTCTTCTTCTAGATCTTCTACCACTAAAACACGATATTGATTATTTGGACCTGCAAATTGATCAATGGCCACCACAACTCCTCCGAAAGTACCATTTGAAATTTGAGGCCATCCCGAAAAGACAATAGCAGGCCAACCATCAAAGATAAATCGGACCTTATTCCCCACCTTAATCAATGGCAAGTCTACTGGCTGTACATACATTTCAACAGCTAGATCTGCATCTGCCGGAACAATATTCAAAATAGCGTCCCCTTCTTTAATAGTCTCACCAATACCCACTTGTATAGCTTTAGCCAAATATCCATTTTGAGGGGCAAGAATATGACGAAAGCCAGAGCGAGCCTGGTAATTTGAATACTGATTTTCCAATTTAGTAACGGTTGCTTCGGCATCAAATTGAGCAGACATTGCCGTATACATTTCTGATTCGGCTTTCGCTAGCTTGTCTTTAAATTCATTATCAATCGCGTCTAAGTCAATTCTAGCCGTGATTAGTTCATTTTGACTGCTTAAATATTGGTTTTCAGCTGCAATTAATTTAGCCTGAACATCCTGAAATTTAAGTCTTCTACTTTCCAAGTCCGTCAGAGAACGGATTCCCTCTTCATACAATGCCTCCCATCTTTCCAACTGCTGTTTCCCGATTTCAAAATTGACTTTCGCTTGCTGAAACTTAATACTATCAGACTGAACTTTTAATTCAGACATACGAAGTTTGTTTTCAGCTTGCTGCAGCTTCAGGATATTATTTCTTTGCAAAGCCTGGATTTGATTTTCCAAAGCCTGAACTTTTTCCTGGTAGGATTGTACAGATTGCGCTTTTGCTTCTACTTGAAGCTGTGTTCTAGGCAAAAGCAATGAATCGAAGTATTCATCTTTGATTTCGGAAATAGTAAGGATGGTATCTCCTTTTTGAACATAGGAACCTTCACTGACATACCATTTTTCGATCCTACCTGCAATGACTGAATGAATGGTTTGTGGTCTTTGGTCAGGGCGTAAAGCAGTCACATATCCTTTACTTCGGATATTCTGAGTCCAAGGCACAAAAAGAATTATGAAGAACACCAACATGATGGAAAGAAGGATTCGAACCCTTTTTTGGCTTTCACGAAGAGGCAAAGTCATAACCAAACTCTTTGCACCACTAAACGGAATAGATTCCTTGATTTTGATTCGTGATATATTCAGCATCTTACAATCCCTTTTTCATTTTAACATATCCAGAATGGTCACCTTGGTATACCAAGCTTCCATTATCAAGCAGAACAACTTCATCCATCTGGGAGATTGCCTGTTCATCTTGAGTAACCAATAACAAGGTCCAATCCCCACTAATCAGATATTGAATGACTCGTTGCTTTTCATCTTCAAAAAGATGATCCAGTGCATTTTCCATCACCATGGCTTTCGGTTGGCCAAGCAACGCTCTACACAATAGAATACTTTGAATAATTCTTTTTGAGAATCCTTTTCCTTCAGGTTGTACCTCCGTATCCAAGTCTTTTGGCATCTGATAAACCTGATCTTTTAATCCAGTAAGCTCTAAAATTTCTTCTAATTGAGCCTGATCGTATTCTCTACCAACCGTTATATTTTCCAGAATGCTTCCGTGAAAAACTTGTTGCATTTCGAGAAAATCGCCGACCATGGATCTATATTTTTCCTTTTGAATCATATCCAAGGAAAGATCATTGATAGACACCTTTCCTTTATACTCTTCATAAAGACCAGAAAAAAGCATCAACATGGCACTTTTTCCTGAACCGCTCCTTCCGGTGACGGCTACCTTTTTCCCAGGCTCAATCACCATATTGATGTTATTGAGAATGGGGGAATAATTGTCTTTGGGTTGAAAAGTGACATTTTCCATCGCGAATTTCAATCCAGAAGAAGTACTGGTGATTACCTTTTCATTTCCCTCGGCATCCTCTAATTCCAAATCCATCACATGCCCGAGTTTCTCAGTTGCTACAAGCGTATCATAAACAGTTTCTAATGAAAGAATCAGCTTTTCTACGGAGTTAACAACCAAGATGATGATTACTTCCGCTGCTACAAATTGGCCGATACTGATTTGCTCTTCCATTAAAAGCAAACTTCCTGCGATCAACAAACTTGCAACGATTAGCACTTTAAATGCAATCATGATTTTGTATTGGAAAATCAAGACTCCAAAGTGCTTGGATCGAAAATCTACATAGTGTTGAAGAAGCTTGTCAGCACGCAGAATCGGTAAACGTGTTTGTCCTACCAGCTTGAAAGAATTCATCGTTCGGGCTATCTCTTCCAGCCAATAAGCAGTCTTATACTTATAAGTTGACTCCTTCAACGCTGTCTCCATACCCCTAGGGCCTGAGAAATAGAAAATCAGTGCTAGAATACTGATTAGTACGAGCCCGAAAATGATGAATGTAAAGTGATAAACAGAGAGAAGCAATAAACCGAATATTACCTGTAACAAGGCTGTTGAGAAGTCAATCAGAATTTTCGCAAGGCCTTTTTGAAGGTTTACAGTATCGAAAAAACGATTGACTACCTCCGGTGCATGATTACCATGCATCAATTCCGGCTTGACTCTAGGTAGCCGATAGGCCAATGAAAGACCAGCCTTTGCAAAAACTCGCTGTTGGAGTTTTTCCATGATTTGCAATTGGGAGATTTGTAGAAATCCTCCAAAAGCAACCCCAGCGGCCACAATAATGACCAAGATTACCCAAGAAGTAGAAATCCTTCCCCCAAGGATAAAATTCAAAATGGCCTGAATACCCAAAGGCAAGGTTAGCGTGATAAGGCCATTCAGTACGGCATAGAAATAAATTGAATAAACCTGGCTCTTTTCTTCCTTCAATAGACGGAATAAACGGGCCATGGGTGTAATACCAGAATTAGTTGTCATGTTGAATGGTTTTGATCACCAGTTGATAGAAAAACTTAAATCGTTCAGCTGCATTGATAGAATTTTCAGTCATTCCCGGTAAATGCTGGGAATTGAAAGATTGTAATAAGCTGGATTCTAACACGGTATAGACCAGTGTTTTCGGGTATTTGTAATTAGGATTCAACTCAGAAATAATAGCTGCGATCCGCGCTCCAAATTTGTATACCTGCGCAAATACACCTGCTTCGTGCTCGTAATCAACTTCTTTGGTTAGAAAACCTTTTAATGATTCATTGATCACGATTTCCCGTAATTGAATCGGGTCGAGGTATTCATTTTTTTGGAAAATAGGACCATCTGACAATAAGCGAATAGCCAACTCTAATCGCATGGCTGGATCCTCCAAATTAGCTGTTCCGAAAACCAAATTGTGCTCCATCCAACCCCAATACCACGCGGTCAAATAAAGCAATAATTTGTGTTTGTTCTCAAAATACCTATAAATAGCCGCTTCTGTACTACCAATCTCTTGAGAAAGCTTTTTAAAGGTAAAGTTCTCCAATCCAAGTTCCTTGATCATTCGAGTTCCTTCTTGAACAATCGAAATCCCCAAACTTGAACTAAAGGGCTCTTTTTGGTAGAGATTTGGGTTCACCTCTACCTTCATTTTACTAAGAATTGCCTCCATTTTCTTCTAGGTTCAGAGGCTATAACGGGTATTACTTCGATTAAGTTTAGTAATATTTACAATTTTGTTAGTAATATTTACAAAAGGTAGACCTTTACTATTCTAGATCTCTATAAATCCAAGCCCACATCATCAATAATGGGTGAATAATCAGTAATCGAACCCATGCAACCCATAAAGGAGTACAGAGACCATCAGGTACGCAGGCATTAATTTGTATAAAGTAGATGTGACTGGGAATAAAAGCAATTAGCATGGCTATTATGCCATAGGATGCAATTTTTCGAAATCTTTTCAGCAGTAAACAGATTGAAAAACTGATTTCAAAAATTCCAGCCAAGTAATTAATAAATTCCTTTTCCGGAAAATATTCTGGAATCAGTGGGAGGTAAAATGATGGATTTAAAAAATGATTGAGCCCTCCTATTAGATAAAAACCTGCCATTAGGTACAACCCCATTCGAATAAGCTTCATTTTCATTTGAGTGATTGTTTACTAGTTACTTTCAAGAAAGTACTAAAATTGAAGATTGCATCAAATTCAAAAAAAAGAGCCTGCTAACTAGCAAGCTCCTATCTAAAGTTAAGATAATATTTAGTACCCTCGGTATTTTAATTTTCCTAAGCCATACAAATACAGGACTTTAGAATATCGCAGCATAACAGGGACGAGCAACAAGTTGAGCGAAATGATGGTCGAGAGATACATCCATAATTCCGGTTTTTCTATTAAAATATTGATAGCTACAAAAACGGTTATAAACAACGCAACCGAGAAAGCATAACTGATATACATGGCCCCATCGTAAAAACTTGGTTCTGGCTGAAAACTAGCATTACATACCGAGCAAGTTTTATTCACCTCAGTTAACTTTCGAAAGCTTACTATGGGGACGGGAAACATATTTCCTTCCCTACATTTTGGGCATTTCCCTCCTAGCATCGCTTGTCCTAATCCTTTTGCCATTGATTATTCGATATTTTTCGCAAAAGTAGCAATCAGCCTACTTTGTTTTGTGACATAGAGCACGATAGACAGGATTCGCAGGTGACGAATCCTATCTGAGCTCTTCTAATTCATAATCCTTTCCCTTACCCCAACGAAGAAGTTCTTCAATAGTGTAATATTCCAAGGTTTCTAAATCCTTCACCTTAAAATTATCGCCGCTCAACCGCGCCATAATTTCCAGCTGACGGACTTCTCCTTGATTGATGAAAAGGTACTTTCTTCCTACCCGAAGGTTATCTAAAGCAATGGGCATTAGGCTTTTTCTTGAATAACTACCCCGGTAGCTTCAAAAGTAATTTCTCTCTTTGGCGATACAATAGCATCGATTTCTTCCTGACCCTTTCCTGCATCTTTTGCATAATGTCGAAGCGTTTCGACATCAGTTTCCGAAAAATTAGCTACGCCTTCTAATACAATCGGAAATCCTTTGGAATTGGTTGGAACAAAAAAGCCATAATCCTTAAAAGTCACTCGAATGGATTCACCATCAGGAAGCTGCATGGTTAGCCAACATCCTTTTGAAGTACAAACGTCCAATATTTCACCTTGGATTTTTCCTTCATAACTTCCATTGGCCTCAACTTCCTGAACCAAATCTGCCAAAGAAATGGCACCTTCGGCCATGATTTCTTCCCCATAGTTTCCAGGAACAACTTCAGCAACACCAATCACTGCTTCTGCAGAACTTTCTTCATGGTGCATTTCTCCTCCATGATGGTGCATTTCACCTTCATGAGACGTTGATTCTTGCTCTGATTTTTGACAGGAATAAAATGATAACGAAGCTGCGAATAGCCCGACCGTAAAATATCTTTTCAACATGATTATTTAGTTTCCTCAAAAATAAATGCAATTCTCGAAGTCCTAAAACATTTAACGTGTGAATTATCACCAATCAAAAAACTGATTTCGATTAGTTTTCTGTCTCATTGCAATAATTATTGACAAAAATTTGATTTAAAACATTTATGCTAATAAACCTTCCATTTTTTTAGCAATCTCTTAATTTTACATCCAATCTTTAACTAACCCTGCACATGCCTCAAAGCAAAAAATTCATCATTGATTTTGATAGTACCTTCACGCAAGTAGAAGCTTTGGATATCCTTGGCGAAATTTCACTTCGAAATGATCCAGATTCTTCTCAAAAACTACAGGCGATTAAAGATATTACCGACCAAGGCATGGAAGGTACCTTGACCTTTCGGGAAAGTCTTGAAAAACGACTCGAAATTTTAAAGGCAGACCGGGAGCAGATTTTTGGATTGATCGAAGCATTAAAACAGAAAGTATCCAAATCCTTCGAACGGAATCGGGAATTTCTTCAGGAAAATGCCCATGATATCTTCATTATTTCTAACGGATTTAAAGATTTCATCATCCCCATCGTGGCCGATTATGGGATCAAAGAACAGAATGTCTTTGCCAATGAGTTTGTCTATGACTCCGAAGGAAAAATTGTTGATTTCAATCGAGAAAACCCACTTTCCGAAAACAATGGTAAGGCTCATACCATCAAAAATTTGAATCTGGAGGGAGATATTTATGTAATTGGCGATGGATATACGGACTATGAAATCAAAGCCTCTGGATTGGCAAATAAGTTTTATGCCTTCACAGAGAATGTTCATCGTCCACGAGTAACTTCCAAGGCTGATCATATTGCGCCAAGTTTTGACGAAATTTTATACATCAATAAGTTGAATACGAAATTTTCATATCCCAAAAGCAGAATCAAGGTTCTGCTCTTAGAAAATATCCACCCCATTGCTGTGGATTTATTAAGTGAGGAAGGCTATCAGGTTGAGATAGCCAGTACAGCACTAAGCGAGGAAGAGCTTTGCGAAAAAATTAAGAATGTATCCATTTTGGGGATTCGATCTAAAACGAATGTAACCAAAAAGGTTTTGGATCACGCCAATCGACTGTTAGCTATCGGAGCGTTTTGTATAGGTACCAATCAAATTGACCTCGAAACCTGTCAGGAAAAAGGAATTGTTGTATTCAATGCTCCATTCAGTAATACCCGCTCCGTAGTAGAAATGGCGATAGCGGAGATTATTTTCCTAATGCGGAATTTCTATAACAAGTCCGTCGCCATGCATGAAGGTAAATGGGATAAATCTGCTAACGGTTCATTTGAGGTTCGTGGCAAAAAACTGGGAATCATAGGATATGGAAATATCGGAGCTCAACTATCCGTTTTGGCAGAAAACATGGGGCTCAATGTCTTTTATTACGACATCGTTGAGAAGCTGGCATTGGGAAATGCGACCAAATTGGATTCTTTGGAGGAATTACTTCAGACCTGTGACATTATTTCACTTCATGTGGATGGTAGAAAGGAAAATAAATGCCTGATAGATGCCAAGAAGATCAAAATGATGAAAAAGGGAGCCATTTTGGTAAACCTGAGTCGAGGGCATGTGGTAGATATTCCGGCTTTGAAAGAAGCGATTTTAAGTGGCCATTTGGCTGGATGCGCAGTTGATGTTTTCCCTGAAGAACCTAAAAACAACAATGAACCGTTTGTTTCCGAACTTATCGGTTTGCCTAATACGATTTTGACTCCTCACATCGGTGGAAGTACGCTCGAAGCACAACAAAATATAGCCCGATTTGTGCCTGGAAAAATCATGGAATACATCAACACGGGAAATACATTTAACTCTGTAAACTTCCCCAATCTTCAGCTTCCTTTCCTTCAAGATGCCCATAGACTCATTCATATTCACCACAATGAGCCAGGTATTTTGGCAAAAATCAATAAGATTCTAGCTGACTTTGAAATCAATATTGTTGGACAATATTTGAAAACCAATGAGAAGATTGGTTATGTGATTACCGATATCGATAAGGCTTATACTGAGGAGGCTATTCAGGCATTAAAAAATATTCCTGGAACGATCAGATTCCGAATTCTATATTGATTCAGAATAGTCTGAATTTTAAAGCCGTTTCATTGGAGACGGCTTTTTTTATGCCTTATCCAATAATCGCCGGGCATAATTTATCTGCCCCAAATGATAATCAAAATGGCCATAAAGATGAAGTAAAAAGTAGCCGTAGGTCATTGGCTTCCCAAATTTCTCTATGGGATATCGCTCATTCAAGACAAAGTCATCCATCCTTTGGAAGGTTTCTATGACTTGCCTTTTCAGCAATTGAATCTCATTCAACATCTCTTCTAGAGGAATATTTTTAGCAGAAAATTCATGATCCCGGTTCCTTGTATAATCAAAACCACCCATTTCATGAGCAATAAAAGTCCTTAAATTCCCGATCAAATGAATGGCTAAATTTCCAGCACTATTGCTTATTTCTCCCTCAACTCGCCATAGATTTTTTGTAGATCGAAAAAGTTTTAACTCTTGCTCGAGTTTATCCAATTCTCTATCAAACAGTATTTTAAAAGATTCTATCATTTTAATCTTGAATTAAAAATTAGGGAGGCTCCTTCAAAAAGATTAATCAATCACATTTTTTCGATTTGAAAACTTATTGCTTCTTTTTGATTGATTAGTATCTCCCTGTGATGTTTTCGTTTGATTTCCAGCTCTTTTTTCAGCGGACTTTGGGTACTTTTTCTTGAATTTTGAAGGTTTTTTATTCTTACTGTTAAAGGATTTATGACCCTTTTTCTTTGAACCACCTCGCACATACTCCGGGCCTTTCTCAAAGCCTTCAGGAAGAGGCAACAAGCTTACTTCCATCCCAATCAAATCCTCTATACGCTGAAATTTATATTGGTCCTTTGGATTTACAAAGGTGATCGCTTCTCCCTCCATATCTGCACGAGCAGTTCGCCCCACTCGATGAACATAGTCTTCAGGGTCATTGGGAGTATCATAGTTGATAACCAATTCAATACCTACCACATCAATTCCTCGAGAAATAATATCTGTTCCAACCAAGATCTTCACCATTTTATTCTTGAAGTTGGACATAATTTTTTCCCGTTCAACCTGCTCTAAATCAGAGTGAAAAGCCTCAACATCAAAGCTCTTTCTCAATATCTTGTAGATGGATTTCACTTTCTCCTTCGTAGAGGCAAAAATGATAACCGCCTCATAGTTTTTCTGGGAAAGTATATGCTTCACCAATGCCTCTTTTTGATCATCATAGACCGAGTAAAAGGACTGAGTTACACCTTCGGCAGTTTTACCAATAGCTATTGTAATTTCTTCTGGCTCCTGCAATAATTTCAAACTGAATTGCCTGATTTTGGGAGGCATGGTTGCAGAGAAAAGTATTGTTTGTCGATTCTTGGGAAGGTAATTGACAATTTTAAGGATATCGTCAGAAAAACCCATGTCCAACATCCGGTCCGCCTCATCGAGAATTAAGTGTTCTAAAGAACTCAAATCCATTTTTCCTCCAGCTAAAAGGGCGATCAATCGTCCGGGCGTCGCAACTACGATTTCTGCCCCTAGTTCAAGCGCTTTTTTCTGCTGCTCCCAAACGATTCCATCTCCTCCCCCATAGATCGGAATTGAACTAATTCCTAAAAAATAAGCGAAACCTTGTATCTGTTGATCAATTTGAATCGCCAACTCCCGGGTTGGTGCTAAAATCAATGTATTTAGGGTAGTTTTTCCTGATTTTGAAATCTTGTTCAAAATGGGAAGAATAAATGCAGCTGTTTTTCCAGTACCTGTTTGAGCACATGCAATCAGGTCCTTATTCTTTAAAATGACAGGAATTGCTTTTTCTTGAATCGGCGTAGGTTGTTCAAATCCCATTGCATCCAAGCCTTCCTGTAAACTTGGTTCAAAATTAAATCCTGAGAAATCCAATTTGGGGGTAATTAGGTGATAAAAAACTTTATGTAGTAATCAAATATAGTGTGAATAAATGGGGAAAGCCAATTTCCGAAAAATAGCTCCATTGAAAAATACTTCATTGAATTACCGTGCGCTTTTAGCTATCTTCCCATGCTTTAAGTAATTGATTGAATGCATTTAAAAACTAGCCTAAAATATTCCATTTGCCTTTTATTCTACATGGTTTTTGCCCTAGATGGCTGGTCACAAACCTATCGATTAAGCGGAAAGGTAATTGATTCTGAATCGGGTGAATATATCGATGGTGTCAGTGTGACTTTACGGGGAACTGCTTACGGAACGGTCAGTGTCGCAGGTGGTAATTTTGAATTCACCAATATTCCTGAAGATCGCTACATTTTATCATTCACCTTGGAAGGATACAATCGTCTTGAGCAAGTCGTCAAACTTAGCAAAGACACTAATTTGGGAAGTATTCCGCTTGTCAAATTTGGAGCTTCAGGAAGTGGACAGGCGCTTCAAAAAACAATTCGATCGGATAATATCATTCGGTTAATTAATGAACGGCCAAATTTTATCGGAGGCAATATGGTCTATGGAATTGCTCCCGAGCCTAAGAAGCTGGAAGGCCATAATTACTTAGACTCAAAATGGAATCGAGCTTCCATTCTTATGTACCGTGACCAACAGGTATTAGAAAGTTTTAGAGTGCGGTATAATATTGTCTCCAATATGTTCGAATTGATGGAGCCTGAAAACAATCTTGTTTCAGTGATGCCTGGACTCCGAATTCAAAATATCGTCTGGATTGATTCAACTTATCAAGTCCCCCGATATTTTGTTAATGGAATGGATTTTTTAGATGAAGGAGTTCCTATTTCCGGATTTTTCGAGGTTTTGGTAGATGGAGAATTACCACTAATGCGAAGGACTCTAGCTGTGCTCAAAGAGTCAAATTACAACCAAGCATTGATGGTTGGAGAACGAAATGACCAAATTGTGAAACGTAATACCTACTATTATTTGAAAGGGAAAAACGTCATCGAAATACCTCGAAAGAGAAAGAAGTTCTTTGAATTATTTGGGGAAAAAGCGTCTGAAATGGAAGCATTTGCTACCGAAAATAGCTTTTCAGTCAAAGATCCGAGTGCTATCTTTCAATTATTCACGCACTATAATTCCATGTTTCCTGGGTTCAGTCCCTTGATTGACCAACTCCTTGATGAAATTGATTAACCAATTCACCCTATGAAATCTTTAAAACTTCTAATTCTCCTCTTCTTAACTCCATTATTGACTATTGGTCAAAGCCTTCCAGGCCTTGCACCTGGTCAAAATTCTACTCAAAAACCAATCCTCCATGGTAAAAACTGGATGGCTATTACCGGAAAACCATTGGCAGCAACTGCAGGAGCGTCCATTTTTCAAAAAGGTGGGAACGCGGTTGATGCAGCTTGTGCCATGCTTGCGGCGACGGCTACAATGTGGGATGTTTTGTCTTGGGGAGGAGAAACCCAAGCTTTGATTTATCATCCAGAACTGAAGAAAGTGATTGCTATAAATGCGATGGGCATTGCTCCTACGGGTGCTACAGTTGAATTCTACAAATCTCAAGGGATGGATTACCCTCCAGCATTTGGACCGTTGGCAGCTACTACTCCAGGTACGCCTGGAGGCCTTCTGACTATGCTTGCAGAATATGGAACAATGAGTTTGGAAGAAGTACTTGCACCGGCAATGCAATTGGCCAAAGGTTATCCTATTGAAGCCCAAACCGCTAATTCAATTGAGAATGGCAAAGCCCGAATCAAAGAGTGGCCTTATTCCAAAGAAGTTTTTCTTACCCATTTAGGCGAGGAACGTGAAGCTCCAGAACCGGGAGAAATTTTTGTACAAGAAGATTTATTTCAAACGTTGCAGAAATTGGTACAAACCGAGAAGGAGGCTCTACGTAATGGAAAAACTAGAAAAGAGGCCATTTATGCAGCTTATGATCGGTTTTATAAAGGAGATATTGCGGAGGAAATTGTGAGAGGGACTCGTGAGCAGGGTGGGTTGTTCACCATGGAAGACTTGGCCAAATGGAGGGTAAAAATTGAAGAACCTTTGATGGTCAATTATAGGGGAATTGATGTTTACAAATTACAAGAGTGGACGCAAGGGCCTGCTTTGCTTCAATCCTTAAATATCCTGGAGAATTTTGACCTGCAAAAAATGGGTTACAACAGTTCGGAATACCTTCACACTGTTTATCAGGCAATGAATTTAGCATTTGCAGACAGAGATTTCTATTATTCAGATCCAGCTTTTGAACCCAAAAGCCCCATCCAAGGATTACTTTCAAAAGAATATGCCAAGGAACGTGCAAAGTTGATTAAAGATAAAAATGATCCAACCATGGGAGCAGGTGATCCCTATCCCTTCCAAGGAGGGACGAATCCTTTCCAAAACCTTTTGTCAAAGCAAGAAAATCCCCTTGCCTCTTACATTCACGAAGATGAGCTCCAAGGTCCCCAAGATCCTTTTTTTGATGAGTTTTTCAGTGGAACAACCTCCATTCAGGCGGCTGATAAAGATGGTTGGGTCGTTTCTGTTACTCCAAGCGGAGGATGGGTTCCAGCTGTCATCGCAGGAAAAACCGGAGTTGGATTAAGTCAACGAATGCAAAGTTTTGTATTAGATGAAAAGTTAAATCCTTACAATCTACCCGAACCTGGAAAAAGACCGCGAGTAACACTTACTCCCAGCATGGCTTTAAAAGATGGAAAACCTTTCTTGTCTTTTGCAGTACAAGGCGGTGATTCGCAGGATCAAAATCTTCTTCAATTTTTCTTGAATGTGGTAGAGTTTGGAATGAATGTGCAGGAAGCTGTTGAAGCAGCAAATATGAATTCCCTCCAAATGCAAAGCTCTTTTGGAGCTCATGAAATTAAGCCGGGACATATGATTCTACGCGAGGATACGCCCAATTGGATTCGTGCCGAATTAATGAAAAAAGGATACAACATGGAATTTTGGACCCGAACATCCGGTCCTATCAATGCCATTTGGTTTGACTGGAAGCATGGAAGTTTCTGGGGAGGAAGTTCTAATTACGGAGAAGATTATGGCATTGGCTGGTAATCCAAACATAAATTAAACCATCACCTTACTATGAATAAAATTACTTATCGAGTTGGTTTGCTGATCATCCTTTCGGGAACTTCCCTATCGGTTTCAGCACAGAAAAAACAAAAACCAAATCCTCAAAAAGAAGCTGTGATTGCTTCAGTAGATAACCGATTTGAGGAATTAACTGATGTCTCTGACCGTATATGGTCCTTTGAAGAAATAGCATTTCAAGAAACCCAGTCCGCGGCGGCGCTTTCTGATTATGCAGAATCATTAGGATTTAAAGTGACACGAGGTGTGGCTGAAATTCCAACTGCCTTTGTAGCAGAATATGGATCAGGAAAGCCTATCATTGGAGTTTTGGGTGAGTTTGATGCTTTACCGGGACTTTCTCAAAATAAAGTTCCTTACAAAAGCCCCCTAAATGAAGGTGCTCCTGGTCATGGCTGTGGGCATAATTTATTTGGGACAGCCTCTTTAGGTGCAGCCGCAGCTATCAAAGACCTGATAGAAAAAGGAGAACTCAAGGGAACAGTTCGATTTTATGGAACGCCAGCTGAAGAAAAGTTTTTTGGAAAACTATGGATGGTCCGGGCAGGATTATTTGATGATGTAGATGTAGTGATGGATTGGCATCCGGCTGCAGAAACCAAAACAGCGGTTCAAAAAGGATTAGCTCTGGTAGATTTTCAAGTTGAATTTTTTGGACAAGCAGCCCATGCCTCCTCAGACCCTTGGAATGGTCGAAGTTCGGGTGATGCTTTGGAGCTATACACCACAGGAATTAATTATTACCGGGAACATATCAAACCCACTGTTCGGATCCATTACCATATTCAAGACGCAGGAAAAGTAGTCAATGTGGTGCCAGACTATTCCAGAATATGGGTCCGTGTCCGCGATAGCAGTCGGGAAGGATTAATCCCGGTTTGGAAACGTGTAGAAGAGATGGCTGAAGGTGCGGCTATTATGGCTAATGTGGAATATAAGGTAAGCCTCATCTCAGGAGTGCATGAAATTTTGGTAAATCGTACCGGGTCTGCTGCCTTACAGAAAAATTTAGAATCCTTAGGTCCCATCATCTATACAGAGGAGGAACAGGAATTTGCAAAGAAAATCCAAGAAGCCACCGATAAACCTCAAATTGGATTGGTTTCGAAGATCGAACCTATGGAAGAAACTGCAGAGCATAGCATGGGAGGAAGTACTGATGTAGGAGATGTCAGTTGGGTGGTGCCAACGATCAGACTTTCTGCTACTACCGCTCCAAATGGTACTCCTTGGCATTCTTGGGCTGTCGTTGCCTCAAGTGGTATGTCAATTGGACATAAAGGAATGGCCTACGCTGCAAAAGCTTTGTCCATGACTATGGTGGATTTATTTCAAAACCCAGAATTGATTGAGGCAGTAAAAGCAGAGTTTAAAGAGAAAAAAGGGGATTATGTCTATAAGGGTTTTATTCCTGACGGCCCTCCTCCTATCAATTCAAATTTGCAATAATTTATCCAAGCTTTTGATGCAGTCTTTATGAATCAAAATATGGAAGATAAATCAACAGAGAAGTTAAAAAGTAGCATCAAGACGCTTCAGACTATTATTTATATTCTTGGAGCTTTAATAATTTTATACTTAATCTATTTCGCCTATAAGATCATCTTCGATAGTTGGTCTAATCAAAATGTAGTTGCAGGTGGAATGATTGCAATGCTAGGTGCTTTTATTTCCATGATAGGCACGCGAGTGAAATCAATTAAAAAGGAAATCCGCCGAAGAGAAAAATAAAAAAAAATCCCCAAAGACACATGCTTTGGGGATTTTTTGATTTTTCAATCCTACACTTAGAGACGATAGTGGGATTTTTTTAGCTAAAGAGTTTTTCCAAAATTTTGTAAGTAATCAAATAGGTAGGTCGAACACCTTCCATTCCAAGGGCTCCAGAGGCCAGGGTGCTACCAGTTTCCAAAGGATTATCTGAAGCATAGTATGCGTATAATACTTTTACATTGGATCGAATGCTTTTTCTGATTTTTGAGGCCGATTGAATGGCCTTTTGATAATGGGCTCCTTCCATTTCTAGACCTATTGCATTCCAAGAAGATTCCATAAAATAGCGGAGGATATCCTTATTTTGGAGTGATGTACCAAGCACAGTCACCATGCTTCCCGCATAGACTCCTAAACCATATCCTTCAAAATCCGACTTACTTAATTCGTTGTGGAAAGGGTAATTATCCGCTGTTCCTTCAAAAACATGAGCGTCTGGAATCATCAAATCCCCTTTGCCTCCATATAAAATTCCTGCTTTACCCATAATGGAAACAGAAACAATATTTAGAGGAAGTTCTTTCCCATCTTTTTTATAAGGCTTTAATAACTCATCCATGCATTCATAGGCTTGTTCCCCAAATGCATAATCCATAACCAAAAACACAGGACAACTTTCTCCCTCTTTAGGTAGATCAACTCCAGGAATCACGTAATCTTTAGCCAACTTGGCTGTATCAATAATCTGCGTACCAATATTGGTTCCGGAATCATCAGGAATATCGACAAACCCATGTTTCAGGGCATAATCATAGATCTTCTTACCGGGATTCCCTTTTTGGTTCATGGCAATCGAACTTGCAACTTTCTCGATATCTTCAAAAGTTTTTAAGTCCAATATCTGTGGAGCATAAATAGTGTTCAGAACTGAATGAAGATTTGCAGAGATGATATGAATTGGCCGTTCCAAAAGGTTTAATTCATCCAATCGTCGCATAATTTTCTTAGCCCAACGCTCTCCATATACGTGATGCCCAATTCGTTCCCGCAACGTGGCCGAAAAAGAGATTTCCCTGTCTTTATCTTCCCTTATTTCCTCCATAGCCAATTTCCCCAAACTATAAACTATGGAATACAGGCTGTTGGAATTGCTACTTTTTTCGAATTTTTCAACCGCACGAACAGTCTCTTCATAGGTTCTTCCTATCAAATGACTGAGATAGGCCGAAGCGGCTTCTTTATCGAAACTCTTACCCGCTTGCTCTTTTTCGATAATTTCTTCCAGCATTCGCCAGTTAATGGATATATGGCCCTTTGGATCTGTGCTGTTGTTGTAAATCTTATTGCTCTCAATGTATAAAAATGTGAGGTGGGTCAGAATATCATAAATATCAGATCGACCCCGAGTCATTTCGACGTACATCACATGCTCATCAAGCCGGTAACAGTTCCTTCTCCGTTTTGGAGGTATAATAGCTTCTAAGTGGGATGTCTCGTATCCTTCCCGGCTAATGAGTCGAATAAATCGACATTCCTCAATGCCTTTCGGTAAACGCTCCATGACATAAAGCAAACCATCTAATTCTACTTTCTCAGGGTCATTGATAGTTCCATAAATCTCAGGGCTCAAAATCCGCAGTGCATTCACAAGACTTTCACCTGAAACTCCCATTGGCTTGTAAGTCCCTCTTGTAAACAAGTGACGCATGGTGATATACAATCTTTCGATTGCTGATCGGGATTCTTGTGCTCTGGTTCGCTTCATACTTTTTGGGTCTTAAAACTACGGCTGAAAAAGGCGTTAATAATTGGGGTGCGAAAATTCCCCATTAAGATTATTTTTGCAATAGATCAGAAAAATATTTTTCCAATTTATCCACTTTTGGTTTGATCACAAACTGACAATAAGGTTGGAAACCATTGTCATTAAAGTAGTTTTGATGCATGGATTCAGCAGGGTAAAAATTACTGAAAGCTGTAATTTCCGTGACAATTGGTTTTGAAAAAACTTCCTGCTGATTCATTTCATCTTTAATTCGTTCAGCAGTTTCTTTTTGGACTTCATCATGATAAAAAATAGCTGATCGATATTGAGGTCCTACATCTGCTCCCTGTCGATTGAGTGTAGTGGGGTCATGGGTTGCCCAGAATACTTTTAACAATTCTTCCAATGAAATTTTCTCAGGATCAAAAAAGACCTGAATCACTTCGGCATGTCCTGTTGTACCCGAACAAACTTCTCGATAAGATGGATTTTCTACAAACCCTCCAGCATATCCTGAAATAACTTTGTCAACCCCTTCCAAACGCTGAAAAACGGCTTCTGTACACCAAAAGCATCCTGCACCCAGTGTAATCACTTTTTGGCCGGTGGGGATAGTTACTGGAGTTTGAGGAAGTGAAGGATTAGAATTCATAAGTCTACAATTTAAGGACTAACTGGATTTATCACTTTTTGGTTTCGAAATACGTATGGGCCCACGAGGTTCTATTTTTGGATCAATCGTTTTCCCTTTTTGAGTAATTACGATTTCTCCGGCTCGATACATTTCTAAGGCCTTTTCCCGAACATCAGGTAAGAATTCCCTCCAAGATTCTGGATAAAGCCTCCTCACTACTTCTGATGGGCAAAAGGAACGATCAGGGCGTTGTCGACAAAATTCTAAAATGGCAATTCGGAGAATATCCATGAAAATTAAGCTGCAATTTTACAGGCTGATCATTATGGCTGGCAAACCATTACAAAGGCAGGTGGAAGATTTTTCAAAGTGAAAGAAACACTTACCTGGTCAAAGTATTTTTTAAACAAGTTTTTCAACAAATAAGAATAGCAAATCTGAATAAATGCTCCCTTTATCGTGAGGGATTTATTAGACTGGGTTAAAATAGAATCGGTGACGTCTTTTGGAATAAAAGAGAATGGTAGGGATGAAAATATGAAGTCTACTTTACGACCATCTAGGAAGTTTCCCATTTCGTCGGCAGAAGCATTAATGATATGGACATTTTTTTGATCAAATTGTTTTTTCATTACCTCGCAAAACGATTCATTGATTTCAAAAACAAACAACTCTGCATCTGAATCCATTTCATCTACAATCCCTTGCGTGATACTTCCGTCACCGCCTCCCAATTCAACGATAAGCTTTGCCCCTTTCAAATCAACTTGGGAAACCATTTTTTTGACGAGGGCTTTGGAGCTAAAAGTCAATGCTCCTGTGGTACTTAAATTGCTATAAAGCTCAAGAAGAAGGTTTGATTTACTCATTATTTTAAATTGAATTCTTGAAGATACTCGTTTTTACCCTATATTTTCCCATTCATTACCCTATTCTCTCGCTTATTAATGGCTCAAAAGGCTTCGATTAAATCCACTCTTCCAAATAATACGTCTCCTTCTCCGGAATTTTTGGGGCATGTCTCTGATATTCATTGCCTTGATGATAATTTTTCGCGGGACCGAATTGGCATTGGTTTTTAATAATCATGTTTTGCCGGTAGGATTAAGTGAAATTTGGACTGCAAGCATTACAGTTGTTTAGTCTAGATTAACTGGTAGCAATTAACTGCCACTAATCAAAAAAAATCGAACATTAAATAATTCAACAAGGAAAGCCTCAAACCTTTTGTTAGCTTAGAAAGCTTAAATTAAACCATCAATCCATATGAGAAAAACACTTTGGAAGGCAAGCCTTTTCGGGCTGTTTTTGATGGGTTTGTCTAGTGGGATTACTGTTCATGCACAGAGTGATCCTACCGGAAAAAAATCCATTACAAATACCTACGCCATTACCAATGCTACTGTCCATACATCGCCGGGCATGGAAGGTAAAAAGGCAAGTATTCTGATTAAAAACGGAGTAATATTAGGAGTAGGTGAAAACCTAAGTATACCTGCCGAGGCACAAATTATTGAAGGTGATTCTTTGCATGCCTACGCAGGGTTTATTGATGCTGCTTCTAGAGGCGGTATTACCAAACCAGAAGATCCAGAAAGACCTAAGGATTTTGTTTATTCCAGCCCCCCCGATGAAATAGCAGGAATTACGCCATGGAGATCTGCGGTAGACCAATTTGACATTGAGTCTTCTCAAGTAAATGATCTACGAAAAGCAGGTTTTACTTTAGCACATATTCTTCCAGATGGAGGTATGATTGCTGGGAAAGGTGCTTTGGTGCTTTTTGGAGAAAAGGAGTCTACCAATGTTTTAAAGGAAAACACATCCCTATCGGCAAACTTGAACGGTGCAAGAGGAATGTACCCAGGCACTACTGTCGGCGTAATGGCGAAATTTCGTGATGTATATCAAAATACGAAATTAACTAAAGACAGAATGGCCTTATTTGCATCAGCTAATGGTATCACTCGTCCGGAGATCAATCCTACGTTTATGGCCATGAGTGAAGTAGTTGATAGTGCCATTCCGGTATTTTTCGAAGTTGAAGATGATTTGGAAGCTCGTCGAGCCATCAGCCTACAAAAAGAATTAGGATTCCAATTGGTCCTTTATGGCCTCGAAGAATATGAATCAATCATTGATTTGTTGAAGGAAAGTGGAGCTGGAGTGATCCTCAAATTGCAAATCCCAGATGACAAGGCAATTAAAAATCAAAAGGAAGATGTCAGTGAATCCGTAAAAGCACAGTATCAGCGTGTAAAAGAGGCTTATGACAAAACTATCGCACAAGCTGGAAAACTTGCAGCAGCTGGTGTTCCTTTCTCTTTCTCCACCATTGGAGCAAAGGCTAATGATAGCATGAAAGCCTTACAAACAATGATTGAAGCTGGTCTTAGTGAAAAAGATGCTTTAGCTGCCTTGACAACAAATGCCGCAAATGCTTTGGGTATTGGAAGAATGGCTGGAACCATCGAGAATGGAAAATTAGCCAACTTAGTACTGTCTACCGGACCAATTTTCGATTCAGAAAGCCAAATCAAGCATGTGGTAGTTGACGGTAAAATCTTCGATTACGAAGTTAAAGCCAAGAAAAAGAATGGTAATGGGGAAACTGCTTCAGCAGAAGTTACAGGTAACTGGGACTACACTTCTGAAACTCCAGCAGGAAGCTCAGGTGGTACCATTAGCATTCAAAAGAATGGAAATGGATACGAGGGCACCATCACTTATGATGATCCCTCTGGATCCGGGAAGGCAACTTCTTCCCTATCAGAGATCAGCGTTTCCGGTTCATCTTTAAGTTTTGCATTTGAAGTAAATGCTGGCGGAATGTCAATTTCTGTAGATGTTTCCGGGGATGTATCAGGGAATACCATGGATGGGAGTATGAATATTGCTCAGTTTGGATCCTTCCCAATTTCAGCTACCCGAAATCCAAACTAAAATTCGAAAAAGTATGAAGATGAATACGAAATATATATTTATAGCACTGCTATTGAGTTTGAGTTTGAATTTTTCCTGGGCTCAAGCTCCAAAAGGAAGTGTCCTCATTAAAAACGGGACCGTATTAACGGTGACCAATGGAACCTTAGAAAACACGGATGTCCTCGTTGAAAATGGGATTATAAAGCAAATTGGTCAAAATCTAAGTGCACCATCTGGGGTAATGACTGTAGATGCAACTGGCAAATACGTGATGCCAGGAATAATTGATGCCCACTCTCATATTGCGTTAGATGTAGTGAATGAAGCTACTTCTCCTATCGTTGCAGAAGTTCGAATGAAAGACGTGGTGAATCCTTATGAAATTGGAATTTACCGAGCATTGGCTGGTGGAGTTACCATTTCCCATGCCATGCATGGATCTGCGAACGTAGTAGGTGGTCAAAATGCAACCTTGAAGCATAGATGGGGAATGAATAACCCTACTGATATCATCATGCAGGATGCTCCTCGAACTATCAAATTTGCCTTGGGTGAAAACCCAACCCGAGTTCATGGAAGAGGAAATGGTCAACAACCTCGTACCCGAATGGGTGTGGAAGCCATCTTAAGAAATGGTTTCAATGAGGCTATACAATACAAAAAAGCTTGGGCAGATTATAACCAAGCGAAGTCTCAAAAAGGAAATACAGCAGTAGCACCTGAATACAATGAGCGATTGCAAACATTAGCGGATATTCTAGATGGTAAAATCATTATTCACTGCCATTCTTACCGAGCAGATGAAATCTACATGCTAATCAATGTTGCAAGAGATTTTGGAATTAAAAAACTGGTATTCCAACATACCAATGAAGGGTTCAAAGTAGCTCCAGAA
This sequence comes from Algoriphagus sp., assembly GCF_013373065.1. Lineage (GTDB taxonomy): Bacteria > Bacteroidota > Bacteroidia > Cytophagales > Cyclobacteriaceae > Algoriphagus. The sequence goes on along the minus strand of NZ_JABXIN010000011.1, from coordinate 169,712 downwards.
ATCGCAGAGTACACAATGGGAGCCTCCGTTTTTGCTGACTGGTGGGCTTATAAGTTTGAAGTTTACTACTCTACGGCATTTAATGCTGCTATTCTTCACCAAAATGGAGCGATCACTTCTATTAATTCCGACTCTGCAGAATTGATTCGTCATTTATATCATGAGGCAGCCAAAACTCAACGATATGGTGGCTTAACAGATGATGAGGCTCTTGCGATGATTACTATTAACCCTGCTAAACAATTGGGTATAGAGGACAAAGTTGGTTCGCTAGAAGAAGGTAAGCAAGGAGATGTTGTCATCTTTGAAGGACATCCGCTCTCTTCTTATGCTATTCCACAAATGACCTTTGTAGACGGTATCAAGTATTTTGATATTAAAGAGGATTCAGATGATCAACGCCAGCGAATTAGTCCTACTGAAACAGTAGAGCCAATTCTTTTGAGTGAAGAAAATCATCGTTGCATGCAGGATACAGAGCACTTGTTTGAAACAGCTAGTGCCTTATTCCAAATGAACCAATAATCCCCAAAAAAAGAAGTTATGAAAAGATTCAATAAAACCTTTTTAACCTTCCTAATTGCGCTCCTACCTATCCTTTCGTGGGCGCAAATCGATGGGGAATTCATTAAGCCCCAAGGAGGAAAATTTCTGTTGAAAAATGCAACAGTCCATACTATCACAAAAGGCGTTATGGCCAATACATCTATCTTAATTGAAGATGGAAAAATTGCCAAAATGGGTTCTAACCTTACTGCTGATGGTGCGGAAGAAATAGATTGTTCCGGATTGGTGATCTATCCTGGGATGATTGATAGTGGTACTACACTCGGTTTGGTAGAAGTAAATTCTGTGCCTGAGACTGTAGATTATCAAGAAATTGGAAATGTCACACCGAATATGCAAGCTCTTACTGCTGTTAATCCGAATTCAGAGGCAATCCCTGTAACTCGTGTTTCAGGGGTTACAACCACTTTGGCGGTTCCGCAGGGAGGATTGTTTTCGGGTACTGCCGCATTGATCAATTTGGTTGGCTATACCCCAGATCAAATGTTTGCTGGTTTTAAAGGTGTAGTCATGAATTTCCCAAGTTCTGCCCGAAGAGGTAGATGGGACAGACGTTCTGATGATGATATCAAAAAGGACAATGAAAAAGCCTTAAAGGATGCTAACGAACTTTGGGAAAAAGCAATTTCCTACAATGAGTTAATTAGCAAAGGTGCGGAATTGGAATATTACCCTGAGATCGCGCAGCTGGCAAAAGTTGTTTCAGGTGAATTGGCTTTAATTATTGAGGTCAACGCAGCTTCTGATATCCAAAATGCCATCAAATGGACGGAAGGAAAAAATGCTCGCTTCATTTTCTCTGGAGTAAAAGAAGGTTGGAGAGTAGCTGATGAAATAGCAAAATCCAAAATCCCTGTAATCACTGGACCGGTTCAGGATTTGCCTTCCCGAGAGTCAGATCGTTATGATGCGGCCTATTCAAATGCAGGAAAAATGGCAAAAGCCGGAGTGAAAGTAGCCTTGAGAACAAACGAGTCTGAGAACGTAAGAAATCTTCCATTCCATGCGGCATTCGCAGCTGCATATGGCATGGGAAAAGAGGAAGCTTGGAAGGCAGTTACGATCAATCCAGCTGAAATCTTTGGTTTGCAGGATCAATTAGGATCAATTGAAGAAGGTAAAATTGCAAACTTGATTGTTGCTACTGACGACCCATTTGAAACACGTGCACAAATTATGCATGTATTTATCAATGGATTCCGAATTCCACTTAGCAACAGACATATTCGATTGTATCAAGAGTTCTTGGATCGAAGCCCAGGTTTAAAAACGAATTGATCTAATCGTTAATTAAACCACAAGCTAATGTAAATTGGCTTGTGGTTTTTTATTTATACACTATTGAAAATATCAGCCCTCTTATTGGTAACCCTATGAAGAAAATTATTAGAGCTTTCGTGCTTTTTACTTTTTGTTTGGGATCCGTCCTACAGCCAGTATTCGCACAAGATGGATTTTTCCAAAAAAATCAAGACAAAGAAAAATCTATTGAAACCCGATTCCTTGAATCTGTTGATTATGACCGATTCAAGGTTCATTTGCAAGAGTTAACCAAAAATCCACACATAGCAGGAACGCCTGAAAACGAACTGGTTCAGCAATACATGAAAAAAATCATGGAGGATGCAGGAATGGACGTCAAACTGTACCCCTATGATGTTTATTTGCCAAATGACCCAGGGAAATCCGAATTGGAAATCGTTTCTCCCATTCAAATGAAGCTTTCCCAGCAGGAAAAAGTCTTGGAAGAAGATCCCTTCAGTGCAGACGATCGTCTTCATTTAGGTTTTAATGCCTACTCTGGTAGTGGTGATGTCACCGCAGAGGTAGTTTATGCCAATTACGGAAGAAGAGAAGACTTCCAGAAACTGGAGGAAATGGGCATAGATCTAAAAGGGAAAGTAGTTATTGCCCGTTATGGAGGTAATTTCCGGGGTTTTAAGGCAAAATTTGCTGAACAACATGGTGCTATTGGTTTGGTAGTCTACACAGATCCTAAAGACAATGGCTATACCAAAGGAGAAGTTTACCCGAATGGACCATATTATAATGAGACAACGATACAGCGAGGTTCTATGCTCACCCTGGATTGGACAGGAGATCCTCTTACTCCTTATGAGCCTGCGCTTCCTTTAGATGGTCCAACTCAAGTCGAAAGATTGGATCCATCGGACGTGGCATTTCACAGCATACCTGTAACCCCTATTGGTTACGGAGCAGCTGAAGAAATTTTGTCAAGAATGGAAGGACAACCTGTTCCTGAAGAGTGGCAAGGAGGATTACCTTTTGATTATAAAATTGAGGGAGGCAAGGATCTCAAAGTTCGTGTGATGGTTGATCAGCCTGTGAACTTTATCCGTGCGAATAATGTCATTGGGACATTTAAAGGATCAAAATATCCAGATGAATGGATTATTCTAGGATCTCATTTTGATGCCTGGAGTTTTGGGGCGACTGATCCAAACTCAGGTACAGCGATGCTTTTGACATTGGCTGAAGCATTGGGAAAATTAGTAAAGGAAGGAATTCAACCTGAACGATCCATCCTCATTGGACATTGGGATGCGGAGGAACAAGGAGTGATTGGCTCTACAGAATGGGTTGAACATCTTCGGGATGAACTAAGCGCCAAAGCGGTTGCTTACATGAATTTTGATGGTGGAGTTTCTGGAAGAAATTTTGGTGCTTCAGCAGCTCCTACCCTTAAAAAATTGATCATTGATGCATCCCAAGAAGTCATGTATCCAGATTCTGCAAAAACCGTTTTTGAGGTTTGGGCTGGAAACAATGAAGAACCAGGAATTGGAAATTTAGGAGGAGGATCAGACCACATCGCATTTTACATGCATGTTGGCGTGCCGAGCTTAAGCGGTGGCGCAGGAGGTACTACGGCTTATCATTCCAATTATGATAATTTTAATTACTATAGCCGATTTGTAGATCCAAGTTTTAAAATGGGTGGTGCAGTCGCTCAATTATTTGGGCTTGTAACACTTCGAATGGCTAATGCTGAGATAATTCCCTACGATGTGCCTCGGTATGCCCAAGATTTAAAAGGTCATTTTGAGCAGGCAGTAAAAAACGTACAAACTATTTCTCCTGACTTTAAAGAATTTGACCAAGTAAATCAGGCATTAGTAAAATTAGAACAAAGCTCCACTGCCTATAAAGAATCGATTGATAAGGCTTTGTCTTCCGGAAATCTATCCGATGATAAAATCAAAATAATTAACCAGCAATTGATCAATTTGGAAAAAAGTTGGATTGATCCAAAAGGGATGTATTATGGGGATTGGTACAAATCACTGTACGTGTGTAATGATCCCTTCTCTGGTTACGCATCCTGGATTTTACCTGGTATACAATATGAGGTCGCTATAAATCGGACAGAAAAACTGGAAGAATGGGATGAACGTTATGCGGAAGCAATTTTAGACTTGTCTTCCAAGATTGATGAAATCCAAAAAATGTTTTAAACAGAAAAGCCGGTGAATGATCACCGGTTTTTTTTTAATTAATAGGCTGCCTTAGCTAATTGCGCTGCTAAATATTCCTTCATTTCTTCCCCCTGTTCAACCCGAATTTCACCAGGAAGCCCAAGAATAAACCTTCCCAGGCCGGGAAGCTGAGGAATATCCCCTTCAAAGTAATAGTGATTTCTATTTTCTACTTTCATAAAGGGACGTGCATTGGGATGTTCTTCAAGCATCAATTGATAGGCCTTTTTGCTAAGTTTCAGCCGTACATGAAAACGTTTCTTACCTGTATAGCCGAAAAATGACTCTTCCGGTACCTGGTGTTTTTTGGAAAACTTCCAATCTTCTTTGGAAATGACAACCTCTCCTATCCGCTCGATTTTAAAGACCTTCATGGAATTACTCTCTGGCTCGAATCCATGAATCAATTCATAATTCTTAGAAAATGCTACCGGCTCTATAAGACGGTCACTTACAGAGTCACTATGCAAGGAGTAATATTCTTTGAGCCAAACCTGCTTTTGATCTTCAATCGCTTTTCCAATTTCATCTATAAAGCGCCCCATATTGGCTTTAAACAACTCATCCGTACCCTCCCGAAGTTCTGACCGCAACTTAAGTTTTTGCAAAACCGAGTCCTTGAGTAAGTTTTTCTTCCCTTTCGATTCAATAATCTCCTTTAGCCATTGGCTTTCTTCAGGTGAAAAAGTAGCATAGTTGAGTGTATCTAAAGAGCCCGGATATTCCGCAAGTTTGTATTTACTAAATTCCTTTTCAACTCGAAAACCTAAAGCTTCCAACAATTTGAAATAACGATAAATCGTTCTAGCATCCGTTTCTAAAAGTTCAGCTAAACGATGAACAGTCTTTCCCACATTTCCACGTAAAAGATTTATTAATTTAAAAACACGAAGGATTTTCTGTTGTTCGATTTTTCCGGATTGTGCCATTTTTGAAAAGGTTAAAGGAAACCAAAGGTAAATTTTTGACCCAAAATCTAAAGGTTTTTGTCATAAACTGTCAAAATAAAAAAGTGATCCAAAATCCCTCCAGGAATTAAATCCTTTATTTTTGTTTTCAATGGCGGATTTATCATTACCTCCTTCGACAATTATTTCAAAAAATAGAATAGCGCTTGCTAGCCTTCTTTTTTTATTCCTCTATTGGTTGTTTGGATTTGATGGAATCACCTTTAGCGATGACGTTTATTACTTATTGGCTGGAAGGGATTTTTGGAATGGAGAAATGGAAGTTAATGACTATCATTTTTCAAGTCGCTGGGGAGCATATATTCCTGCTGGATTACTCATCAATTTGTTCGGAATGAATCCGCAATTAGCCTCTTTAAGTTCACTTCTATATATCCTATCATCTTATCTATTAATTATTTCGCTAATTACGGATAGAAAGGAATCTTGGATTTTTTCACTTTGGTTTATAACTCCGGTCTATTTCCTTCATTTCATCACAAAAGTATATCCCGACACCTTATTGGTATTATGTGTTTCCCTAGTGGCTTGGGCAAGTGTTAGGCGTAAAAAACAAGGAATTAGCAGTGGGATTTTGATGAGCCTGGCATTCTTTATAGGAATGGTCACAAAAGAAACCATGGTTTTATTAGCATTATTTCCATTGATCCTATTTTTCATGGATCTAAAAAGAAAAGACCTAAATCAAAATTTTTACTTTTCCTTAATTCTCACAGGGATAATCCTACTATCGGCTTACCTAGGGTATTTTTGGTTAAAATTTGGAGATCCACTTTACCGCATCCAATCCATTAATGCAGGTCATTATATTTCGGAGTTCACTTATGCCGACAAGGGTTGGGCACGTATAGTTCAGCGGATTACTTACCTCCCCATTTTAACATTTATAGAACGGGCTTACTGGCCTTGGATTGTTTTTGCCTTACCGGGAATAGTTGCTGGACTCCAAGACTCTAGAAGAGGACTACAGGAGTTTTCCCTTGCCTTTTTATGTCTTTTATTAGGTTTTTGGTTTATGACTTCTACACTTGAAGTATACAACCCTATTTATTTGAACCCCAGACATTTAATTATTTTAATTCCTCTCCTCTCCTTCTTAATAGGAAGTAGTTGGAAGCTATGGGTGGCCTCCTTGTTTTGGAAGCGCCTTTTAACTTTTTTGTTAATTTTTGGAGCTATCGTCAGTATTTACCAAGGGGATTTAAAAATGTCTTTTTTTCATTTTGGATTCGTGCTCGTAATTTGGATCAAGGCATCTTTTTGGAAACAGGCGCTTTTGGTGATTTTACTAATAGTTCCAGCCATTTATGTAATTCAATACCAAAAACAGCTGAAAGAATATCCCTTATTGGTCCAAAAGCTGAACGAGGAGGCTAAAAATACTTCCAATCAAACTCCTATTCTAACAAACAACTTTTTGGTATTTAGCCGGGAAATAGTGTTAGCAGATCAAAAAGAAGCTCAAAACCGCTTAACTCCTATCGAAGAGATAGAGGTTCTTAAACAAACCAATCCGAAACATCTGAAAGTATTTATTTATCGATACTATCACCATGCTTATCCGAAAGAAGAAGAAGATGTAGAAAAAATTGAAACTTGGTTAAAAGAAAATTATAGGAAAGTCGAGGAGATGGATCTGGGTCAAATTTGGATTCGAAAGTTTGAAAAGAAATAATTGAGATAAATCCCAGTTTTTAAAAGTGCTTTCTATCCAAAATCTCTTTTAAAACGATGGCTTGTTTTATGGAGCTTTTATCCTTTAGCAACTGTGCATAAGGGTTTTTCTTGGATTTAGCAGAATATTGCTCAAATCGTTCTATTTCTGTTTTTGGGATTTCTGGAATTCCTTCAGAAGTTTTCGCCTTTCTAGGATCTACATTTTCAAAGGCTCCTTGGTAATATTTGATCTCATCATCATTTTCCTCGAGGGGCTTATAAACAGTACGCTCGACTTTTTGTGCTCTGATAGGTTCAAATTGTGGCTTGGGCTTGGGTTTTTCTACAGGAGCAGAAGTCCTTTTGCCCTGTTGAGCATCACGAATTTCTCGCAATAGATCTTCAAAACTTACTCCCCGCTCAGGCCTAGGAGCATCATTCTCGGAAGGAACCTCTGGACCTTCCATTTTACTTTTACTACGCGTTACCTGATAGATAAAATATGCCAGAATGGCTATGATGTAAACAATATTTCCCAAATCCATAATTCAAGATAATTCATTTTATTAATTTCAACAGCTTATGAGACTAATTCCCTTTGTTTTTTCAAATCGGACTTAAAATTTTCACTTTTGGAAACAAATTATAGTGGAGTGGCGTCTTATCACCTATCACTAATCTTAACTTAAACACCATGTTAATTACCACAACAAACTCTTTAGAAGGATACAAAATCAACGACTATTTAGGGGTAGTTTCAGGAGAAACAATCATCGGTGCAAATGTTTTTAAGGATTTCTTTGCAAGCATTACAGATATTGTTGGCGGGCGATCTGCTGCATATGAGCGAGTACTTCGCGAAGCAAAAGCAACTGCGATGACCGAAATGGAAATGCAGGCTAGAAGTTTTGGAGCAAATGCAATTGTAGGAATTGATTTAGATTACGAAACTATTCGAGATGGCATGCTGATGGTTACCGCAAGCGGCACTGCCGTAAAAGTCGAAAAACTTTAAAATAAACATCCAAGACTCTCACTCAGAGGGTCTTTTTTTTATTAAGGCTTTGCATTTTCGAAACACTTTTGATTTTATTTTGGAAATTTCCAAAATCCCTTGAATTTTGGACCGATGACATCTCCCCATGAACTGGACCAAGTCCGATTAAATTTTTCACCGGATGATTTACTCTTACTTAATTTGGCTTTGGTGCTTATTATGTATGGGGTGGCACTTGATTTACGATTAAAAGACTTCTCCTATCTTTTCAAAAATCCAAAACCATTTCTTCTTGGAGTTCTCGCCCAATTTTTATTGCTTCCTTTTTTTACCTGGATCCTGATTTTGATAATGAATCCTCCCCCTTCTGTAGCCTTGGGAATGTTTTTAGTGGCAGCCTGTCCGGGAGGAAACGTTTCGAACTTCCTCTCAAATTTAGCTAGGGGAAATACTGCTTTATCCGTAAGTTTGACAGGTTTTTCTTCCATTGGATCTATCTTACTTACCCCCTTAAATTTTACTTTTTGGGCAAGTCAGTATCCTGCGAGTAAACAACTCCTACGTACGATAAGCCTGGATATTTCGGATGTCCTCTTGACCATTATTTTGATCCTTGGAATTCCACTTTTTTTGGGAATTCTTACCAGAACCTTTTTTTCAAATTTTGCTGATCAAGCAAAAAAGGTACTTCAACCATTGAGTATTTTGATCTTTGCGGGATTCGTTGTGGTGGCCTTTGCTGGGAATTTTGATCTCTTTCTACAATACATCACCCTTATTTTTGGATGGGTATTGGCCCATAATTCAGTTGCTTTGGCAACAGGTTTCCTAACCGCAAAGCTGGCTAAATTACCTTTGCCTGATACAAAAACACTGAGTATTGAAACTGGTATTCAAAATTCAGGCTTGGGCTTGGTTCTAATTTTCACGTATTTTGAAGGTTTAGGAGGAATGGCCATTATTACTGCCCTTTGGGGTATTTGGCATTTGATTTCTGGAATGGCGATCGCCGCCTTTTGGAGAAATTACCGATGAAAAACTTATTTAATGGAATTTTACGGATCTTAGTAAAAATTGCTCTTCACCTTTTCTATCGAAGAATTTATGTCTCTGGAAAAGAGAATATCCCAAAAGGAGTTCCTATCATTTTGGTGGCTAATCATCAAAATGCTTTAATCGATCCCTTACTGATTGCCACGCATACGAGACTTAACCCTTGGTTTCTTACAAGGGCTTCCGTTTTTAAAAATCCGATCATTGCAAAAATCCTACACTTTATCCGAATGCTACCTGTTTATCGGGTACGCGATGGATTCTCAACCATTACTCAAAATCAAAAGACTTTTGAGGCCACTTTTGATGTCTTAAAAAAAAATGGAACGGTTGTCATTTTTGCTGAAGGAAGTCATAGTCATGTCCGAAATGTACGGCCATTAAGTAAAGGCTTTACCCGAATGGCTTTTGGCTTGAAGGAAAAATATCCTGAACTAGAGCCAGTTATTCTTCCAACAGCCCTTGAATTTAGTGCTCATAAACATTCGGGTTCATTGGTTAGAATAACTTTTGGGAAACCAATTCCAGTGGATATGCCCCCAGCACAATCTGGAAAACTCACCAAAAAAGTGGAAAAAGATTTGAAGGGCTTGGTTGTTGAAATCCCCAATGAAAACTACCCAGAAACATTGCAAAAACTACTTGATGCTGAAGTTGACTTAACTTCAAAAGAAGCGGTAGACGCATACCTTCTTAATCACCAAGTTCTCTACACGGTTAATACTCCTTCCAGTCTTCCAAATAAATTAATGAAGCTATTTCATCTTCCCTTATACTGGATTTGGCTAGTCATCAAACCAAAAATTGAAGACCATGTTTTCTATTCTACATTCAAGTTTTTAATTGGTTTTTTCCTTGGGCCGCTTTGGTACTTTTTACTTTGGACTGCAGTATTTGGAGGGAATTGGGGCACTTGGGCTTTAACTTTTTTGATCATGGGGATAATCAGTCTTTTTTGGAATAAAACGCCTCAAGAATAAGACTGCCAAGCCAAATATTATTTGGACATATTCCTTAACTTTGAACAAACGAATAGTAACCCAAAATATACTTATCATGAGTGAAGATTTTCTGCCAATAAACGGCACAGACTACATCGAACTCTATGTGGGCAATGCCAAGCAGTCCGCTTTGTTCTATCAATATGCATTTGGTTTTGAACTTATAGCCTATTCGGGGCCAGAAACAGGTATTCGAGACCGTGCTTCCTATGTCTTGAAACAAGGAAAAATCCGTTTGGTGCTTACCTCTCCTCTTCAATCTAACCATCCAATCGCAGACCATATCCAAAAACATGGTGACGGTGTAAAAGTATTGGCGCTTTGGGTTGATGATGCAGAAAAATCTTGGAAAGAAACCACCTCACGTGGAGCTGAATCTGCAGGTGAACCAAAGGTCATTTCTGATGAGCATGGAGAGGTGAAAGTAGCTTCCATCAAAACCTATGGAGATACAATCCATACATTTGTAGAACGCAAAAATTATCAAGGCGTATTCCTACCAGGATTTATTACACGTGCAAGCACCTATCAGTCTACTTCAATCGGTCTGAAATATATTGACCATTGCGTAGGAAATGTAGAATTGGGTGAAATGAACAAATGGGTGGAATTCTATGAAAATGTGATGGGATTCAAGCTCTTGATAACATTCGATGACCAAGATATTTCCACAGAATACTCTGCATTGATGTCAAAGGTGGTTTCAAATGGAAATGGCTACATCAAATTCCCTATTAATGAGCCTGCAGAAGGAAAGAAAAAATCTCAAATCGAAGAGTATTTGGATTTTTACAATGGAGCCGGCGTACAACACATGGCGATTGCTACGGATGATATCATTCATACAGTAGGAGAACTTCGACGTCGAGGAGTGGAATTCTTGGAAGTTCCTTCTACGTATTATGATGATTTGTTTGAGCGAGTTGGTGAAATTGATGAAGACATTCAACCTTTGAAAGATTTAAATATCCTTGTGGATCGAGATGATGAAGGCTATTTACTTCAAATCTTCACCAAACCACTTCAGGACCGCCCAACTTTATTCATTGAAATTATTCAGCGAAAAGGAGCAACATCCTTCGGAAAAGGAAATTTCAAGGCCCTTTTTGAAGCCATAGAACGAGAGCAGGCTTTACGGGGAAATCTTTAATATTGATTTAATTTCCAAAGCTGGTCGAAAGGCCAGCTTTTTTTTATGAATTATACAAAGCAACATTCACAAAGAATCACCTTGACATATGAAAAATTTCATCACCAATTCAATAAAAGGAGGCTTATTTTTTCTACTTCCACTGGCATTAGTGATTATTCTGTTCGAAAAATTAGTTTCAATCATAAAGCCCATAAGCATTCAAATCGGAGATTTTTTAAACATAAACTTTCACATCTTGAAAGCCCCCTATTTATTAACCATAATCCTAATTTTATTTCTGTTCTTTTTAGCAGGTGTCATCGCCAAAATTGGCCTTGGAAGGCGGACTATTTCTTGGATTGAAAACAATATTCTCACACTTTTCCCGGGGTATCAATTGATCAAAACCACTTATGAAACAAAATTAGGACTTGAAAATAGTGACAACTTCCCTGTTGTTTTAGCTCCTATTGATGGCTGGATGTTTGGTTTATTGGTAGAACATCTAGATGAAAAAAATGTACTCGTATTTGTTCCTTCATCTCCTGAAAGCTGGAGTGGGAATTTGGTGATTTTTAAAAAAAATCAATTGAAAAGCACCACTTTACAAAAATCGGATTTGGTAAAAATCAATAGAACGCTAGGGATTGATTCGCTTAAAATCCTTAAAGGAAAAATCGAGCTCTAGGCTCCTATTATTTAAAATCAAACCAAAGTACAAGCGCTTTTTCATCAACCCCATCCCCCTGGTCTTTGCCTGATATTCCATCAGGGGACTCAGATTGAGAAGTTGATGTTTTTATAGTATTTCTCTCGAATGTTAGCGCCCCATCCGTTCCACCCAAAAAACGGAAACCAACTGGTTTGAATTCAGGTGTTACCTTCAAGGTAACGTTTGTAAATTCCACCATCACAAATTGAATATTATTCGTTTCAATTGGGCTAAAACTTTCATTGAGAGGGTACTTAATTGATTTTTCTATATTTTTTCCACCTAACCAACTAAGTTGGTTTACTTGAGAATTTAAAAATTCAAAAGACAAAGAAGCCTCATCTTTATTTTCATGAAGCAAAGATTCCATTTTAAGCCTTCCATTGTCATGTATAGTCCAAACTTGATGCTTACTTTGATTGGAGGTTAAAATCTGTACATCCCCATTTTTTAATCGTTTCCATGCAGCAGAACCCTCATTAGAAAGTTTTTCTTGGGAAAAATAAATAACCTCCATACCGATTTTCACCTTTTCCAGAATTCCTGCCGATTTCGAAAAAACAAAAAGATGCTCGTTTGCACGAACCTGAATATCAATGGTAGATTCTCGAATGACTACAGCACCAACAACCTCCTCAGAATTCGTAATTTTCAATTCATTCGGAACCAACCCGAAAGGAATAACTAGAAGAAATAAAAAACTTAGGATTCGAGAGAGAAAGACAAACATTAAATAAGGGTGAATTTGTTACGAAAATACTTAATTTATTGTAAGTATTAAACCTCTATGCTGAGTCTTTAACCTTTCGATTATTTCCCCACCTCATTGCTGATTTGAGGCTAGCATTTTTTTACTTTTTATATAACTTAGATTTTGAAATAATTTTTAATCAAATGACTGCAATAGATCCAAAAATCATGGTCCGAGCTCAATCATGGCTCGAAGGAAATGTGGATGATAATACCAAAAAAGCCATCCAAAAGCTTATTGATGAAAACCCGACAGAACTAATTGATTCCTTTTACCAGGATCTGGAATTTGGAACTGGGGGATTAAGAGGTTTGATGGGAGTTGGTACCAACCGAATGAACGTTTATACGGTTGGTATGGCTACTCAAGGATTGGCAAACTATCTCCTTCAATGTTTTCCAAAAGAAGAAATAGCTGTAGCCATTACACATGATAGCCGGATCAACAATACACTTTTCGCGAAAACCACTGCAGATGTGTTAACCGCAAACGGAATAAAAGTCTATTATTTCCGGGAAATGCGCCCCACTCCAATGCTTTCATTTGCCGTTCGACATTTTGGCTGCAAAAGCGGTGTGATGATCACGGCCTCTCATAACCCAAAAGAGTACAACGGGTACAAAGCATATTGGGAAGATGGCGCGCAAGTAGTGGCTCCACATGATAAAAACATTATCGACGAGGTAAAGAAAATCACCTCCTTTGACCTTGTGAATTGGGATAAAAACGATGACTTGATTGAATACATTGAGGACGATTTTGATCAAATCTACCTTGACCAAGTAAAAAGTCTAAGTCTGGAACCTTCTGCAATTCAGGATCAAAAAGACATTTCTATTGTCTTTTCTCCAATTCATGGTGCTTCAGGAAAAATGGTTCCTGCCGCACTCAAGACCTTTGGTTTCGAGAATATTCACGTTGTCAAAGAACAAGCAGAACCTGACGGCAATTTCCCTACTGTCATATATCCTAATCCAGAAGAAGCTGAGGCACTTTCCATGTCCATCGACCTAGGCAAGAAAGTCAATGCTGATTTGATTTTGGCCTGTGATCCGGATGGCGATCGATATGCTGCAGTTGTACCCAATGAATTTGGAGAATTTGAACTTCTCAATGGAAACCAAACCGGCACCCTCCTTTCATATTATTTATTGACCAAATGGAAGGAAGCAGGGAAACTCAATGGAAAGCAGTTTATGGTCAATACCATTGTTACCACAGAACTGATTAATTGTATTGCAGAAGGATTTGGGGTAAAATGTTTTAACGTATTGACCGGCTTTAAAAATATCGCTGCCATCATTCGGGATTTAGAAGGAAAAGAGAAATTCATTGGTGGTGGAGAAGAATCTTACGGCTACTTGGTAGGAGATTTTGTACGGGACAAAGACGGGGTCAGCGCTTGTGCCATGGTTGCAGAAGTTGTTGCCTATTATAAAACCCAAGGAAAATCTGTCTTTGATGTTTTAGCTGAAGTTTATCAGCAGTTTGGTTTCTACAAGGAATCACTTATCTCAATTACCAAAAAAGGGAAAGATGGGGCAGAGCAAATTCAAGCCTTGATGATGGATTTTAGGCAAAATCCACCAAAGTCGATGAATGGAATTCCTGTGGAAAAAATTGTTGACGTGAAAGAAGGCAAAATTCTTGATGTTGCCAGTGGTAAGAAAGAAGTTCTTGATTTGGATTCATCGAATGTCATGCAGTTTTATTTAGCCGATGGAAGTAAAATTTCTGCCAGACCTTCAGGAACAGAACCAAAAATCAAATACTACTTCTCAGTCCATGCTCCACTTGATAATTTGAAAGACTACCGCAAGGTGGAAGGTGAGTTAAGTAAAAGACTGGAAGACTTGAAGCGTTACTTTTCTTAAAAAAAGAAAGAGCAGCCTAGAAGCTGCTCTTTTTCTTTTTTAAATATCGCCCTATTCTTCTTTTCCCAAATGAATCAAAGCTTCTCCTGCATTAATGACGGGAAGATTATTGATTCCAATGACATAGCCATTTGAGGGAGATTTTACAGGTATTTTTACTGCACCGTAAGGATCTGAAATTCGAGCCAAAACCTGTCCCTTTTTTACATGATCACCCAGCTTTACTGAAGCATTGAAAATCCCCGAAGACCTAGCACGAATCCAACTTGATTCCTTTAAAATGATGCTATCTCTCCGCTCAGGCGCAATGTCAATCATTCCAAAATGGTGAAGAATTCTTTTCGTCCCCAAAACTCCTTCTTCAATGGAAGTTTCATCAATTCGCATCGACTCCCCTCCTTCAAAAACCAAGATATATTTTCCTGCAGATTTGGCAGCTTTTCGAAAAGATTTATCAATTACTTTGGAGTTAACGACATAATAAGTTCCAAATACTTCCGCTAATTCTTTTGAGGTTTTATCCTTGAAATCCACCCGAACTTGTGGTTGGTTACTCAGCATTCTACCTCCGGTATGAAAATCAATTCCATAATCAATCAGGGGAATTATTTCCTCGCTTAAAATATGTGCAATCCGACCAGCAAGTGAGCCTTTTTTACTACCTGGAAAGCTTCGATTTAAATCACGGCCATCTGGAAAAGTGCGACTATTCGACAAAAAACCATAAATATTCACCAATGGAATAATGATTACTGTCCCCTTCAGCAGCTTCAAACCAGCATCAATTTCCTCTAAGATTCGACGAGCGGTAACAATCCCATTGATTTCATCACCATGAACTCCGCCACTGATTAAAACAACCGGCCCATCCACTTTGGAAGAACGAATAAAAATAGGAAGATCTATAAGGGTATGACTTGGTAGCTTTGCAATAGGAATTTCAATGTTCACTTTTTGGCCAGGCCTGATTTTAGTTCCATTGATATTAATTTCCCTCATAGTTTGACTAAGCCTAAAATTTCAATTTCATTCAAAACTTCTTTCCTTTGCAATGCAGCAAAATTGTCCATGAATATACAAGAAAACATTTCTCTAAAACCTTTCAATACTTTTGGGATTGATAAGAAAGCAAGATTTTTTACTGCAGTCACTACGATTAAAGAACTTCAAGAAGCATTAACCTTTGGAAAGCAAAAGAACCTTTCCATCATCATTTTAGGAGGTGGCAGTAATATCCTTCTTACACAGGATTTGGATTGCCTAGTCATAAAAATCAAATTAACTGGAATCCAAATATTAGAAGAAAATGAGGAAGAGGTTTTTGTAGAAGTTGGTGCCGGTGAGGTGTGGCATGAATGGGTTCAATTTGCTATCCATAAGAATTGGGCTGGATTAGAAAACCTTTCATTGATTCCGGGAACTGTTGGGGCATCTCCTATGCAAAATATAGGAGCCTATGGTGTAGAAATTCAGGACGTATTTCACAGTTTAAAAGCAATAAACAGGAATACTCTAGAACTAGAAATCTTCACTAAAGATAAATGTGAGTTTGGCTATCGTGAAAGTGTATTCAAACACAAGCTTAAAGATCAATTTGTAATCTGTTCTGTAGTTTTTAAACTTTCGAAAAAACCCACCTTTCATACTGAATATGGAGCTATTCAAGAGACTCTTTCAGAGATGAATGTCTCAGAGACCAGCATTCAAACAATATCCGAAGCTGTCATAAAGATTCGTCAATCCAAGCTTCCTGATCCTTCAATGATTGGAAATGCAGGATCATTTTTTAAGAACCCTACCATTTCTTTTGAAGAATTCGAGAAACTAAAAGAACGGTTTCCTGAAGTACCTGGATATCCTCAACCCAATGGAATAAAAGTTCCTGCAGGATGGCTAATCGAGCGAGCGGGATGGAAGGGCTTCAAAAGAGGGAAAGTCGGAGTTCACGACAAACAAGCACTTGTTTTGGTGAATTTTGGAGATGGAGATGGGGCCGAAATCGCCAAGCTAGCTTCAGAAATTCAATCCTCAGTTGAAGAAAGGTTTGGAATAAAACTAAGTCCCGAGGTGAACTTCCTTTAAATCAAAGGATCTTGAACATCCAACTCCTTCGCATACCGTTCCACATTAACTCCAAATTTTCTTAAAAAATCTACTCCTTCATCACTGCCGATTCCTTTGTATTCTGCATAAGAAAACAAATACACAACCTTTGAAATACCCATGGAGAAGATGATCCTCGCGCAGGCCAAACAAGGTGCAAGGGTGACATAAAGGGTAGAACCTTCTACAGAAGTATTATTTTTGACTGCATACAAGATGGCATTTTGCTCTGCATGTAAAGCTAGAGAACAACTCCCTTTACTGTCTCTTGCGCAACCTTTATCCGGGAATTCTACATCACAATTATGCGTTCCTGCAGGAGGTCCATTGTAACCTATAGAAATTATGCGTGTGTCTTTTGTCAGAACAGCCCCTACATGTTTTTTGATGCAGTGAGACCTTTTGGCCAAATTAAGAGCCAACTCCATAAAAATATCGTCAAAATCAGGTCGAATCATGTCGCGAATTTTGTTCAAAAATAGTATTTGCTTTGTACCCAAAGAAAAAGAACACTAAAAGCTTCAAAAAAATGTTTATGATTAAGTCTGACTTGCAGGGAAATTATAAACAAGATATTTTCAGATATGAATTCTAAAATTTCACGGCTACTCCTATTAGTTCTCCTAATTTCAGGCTCCACAGCTTGTAGTAGTATTGAGGTCTTTAAAGAAAATTCAGAGATTCCAATTAGGCACTCCTACAACTCCTTTGTTTTAGTAAATAAAGAGGTAAACATGAGCGGATTTTCAGCTCAATTTTTAGATGCAAAAGTTCAAGACTTATTACTGCAGGCACTAGAAGCCGAGGGGTTGGTTTATGACCGGATAAATCCTGATTTAGTCATTCGATATACTTCAAACGAAGATCCAAGGCAACGGGAGATTAATAGTTTTAACAATCCTTACCCATTTTGGGGTAGTCGAGTTTGGGATCCTTGGATGTATAATCCCTATTCCTTTTATGATAATCGACCACGAACTGATAACTATGAACTGGTCCAGGTCATTGTAGATTTTATTGATGCAAAAGAGGATAAATTTTTAATGACACTAACAGGAGTCACAGAAGTAAATAGTCCTCAGAGCAAGGAAAAAAAAGTCCTAAAAACCACCAATAAGGTTATTGAACGATTTCTACAAGAGAGCCGAGAAGAAGTAGTTGAAAAAAGGTAAGTAACTGAAGATTTTACGAAAATCTAATTTCCAAACCCTTCCCCTACCACTCCTGAATTTCCTCTTAAATTAGAAAGTCTTTGGATTTATAAAAAGACAACATGTAGTTTCAAAAGAACTATTATTCGGTCTTTTTGTCTAAATCCTTCCCATTTCATTGAAAAATATGGGTTTACTTCCAGTTTTAAAGGAGAATCAAAAACTTATTTGGCAAATTATTTGTAAGGATACAAAAGAGTAGTACTTTTGTATAAGCTTAATTGTATTTCAATCGCAAATATTTGCATTTAATGCTAACCATTGTTCTCATAGATGATGACCCAATCAGCACTTTTGTGACTGAAAAACTTATCTCCAAAAATGTGAAGGAGCCTTGTAAGTTTTTCAAGTATCAAAGTGCCAAAAAAGCATTAAATGAAATTTATGATATCAAGCCAAACTACCTCTTTTTAGATCTTAACATGCCTGAAATGACGGGATGGGATTTTTTAGACAATTTTGACACGGAGAAAAATGAAGCCGAAATTTATATCCTCAGCAGTTCGGTCGATGAACGTGATATAAATAAGGCCAGCCATTATCAGGTAGTAAAGGATTATCTTTCTAAACCACTGATAAAAAAATACATTCAAAGCATTTTCAGTTGACCCAGAGAAGGGTCATTTTTTTTGCATTAACAACTTGGTTAAATTTTCGTTTTAAAGAAAAAACTTGACCATGAAACCAATACATCCTGAACTTATTGTCGCAATCGAAAGAACAGCCAAGCGATTAAAAGAAGGGGCTGCATATCAATGGGGCCACATGGGAGCATGTAATTGTGGGAATTTAGCCCAAGAATTAACCCCATTTACTAAAGCTGAAATTCATCGTTTTGCTATGGAACGATCTGGCGATTGGAATGATCAGATTTTAGAATTTTGTCCAAGTAGTGGATATCCAATTGATTTGATAATAGAGCGCATGCTTTCTTATGGTTTGACTCTTGATGATTTGGGACATTTAGAACGTCTTTCCTCTCCAGAAGTATTATCAAACATGCCGCAGGAAAGAAGAAATGGATTATCGCAGAATAAAAAAGAAGACGTGATTTTTTACCTTGAAACCTGGGCTAAGGTGCTCAGAGAGAGATGGGAAAAACAACAGCCAGCACTAAATATTGAAGAGGAGAAAAAAAATATAATTTCAGTGTATTGAGTGAATTGAATTTTTAATTTAATTCGCACCATATCAACCTAAACCAAATTAGCTATGGAAGATTTCGAAGATGACTTTGACGAAATGGACGACTTCGATACCGAGAACGATTTCGACACTGAATTTGAAGATGAGTATGATCTAGAAGAAGACTCCGAATTTATTGATGACAATATTCTAGACTTCGACGAAGACGACGATGAGGATCTAGAAGACGATTTTGAGGACGACTTTTAAAAAAATCAAAGCCTAAACCCGAATGTTGTGAATATCAACCTTTGGTTTTATCTTCGGGCATTGAAAATTTAATAATTCAAACTCATGATCTTGCTTGATATCTTCAGTTCCCCTATTGCTTCTGGTGCACAACTATTCTTATTGATTGTGGTTATTTTGATTGGACTTGGCGCAGGTCTATCAGCAATGGATGCGAGAAAAACATTCTCAAAAGGAAAAAAGAATCATTAAAAATATAAAGGAGGCTCGCCTCCTTTTTTTTTGCCATGGAACAAACACAGAACTTCAAGAATCATACAAGGTACTTTCCCTTTCACCATTTTATTTTGACCCCGCTTACCTTAGTCTACTTCATTTGGACTATCGTAGATTTGGATTTTTCTTCGGGTTCAGCCACTTCAGAAAGTATAAAGTCTCTGATTTTAGCCTTCATTATTGTTTGCCTTCCACTATTAGCGCGTATTTACGCACTTAAAAATCAAAATCGGATCATCTTTGCCGAGATGCGGGCTCGATATGCTGAGCTCAGAGGAAGGTCTTTTTCGGAAGTGGAATCCAAGCTTTCTGGTGGACAAATTATTGCTCTAAGGTTTGCATCTGACGAGGAGCTAATTCCCTTAGTAGAAGAAAGTATTTCTAATAATTTATCCAGCAAGGAAATTAAAATGAAGATCAAAAACTGGAGAGGAGATTATCGAAGAGTTTAAATTTCAATCTCTTTTTCTATTGTTTCAATAAATTTCTTTTTAGCAATTTTTTTGAAATCAGGTTGAGAAAAATCCAGGTCAGGCAACCTTATAACTTTCTGGAAATCAAATTTTTCAGCCTCTTTTCCAGAAGTTATAATAAATACTGATTTGGAATATTTTTGGGCTAGTTTGAGCAATTCAAAACATCCTTTTCCAGAAAGCGATTGTCCATCAAACCTCCCCTCACCAGTAATAATGAGATCAGCTTCTGCTACAGATTCTTCCATATCTACCTGTTCGAAGAAAAATCTTGCGCCATAATTTATTTGAGCCGGAAAAAACGAGCTGATTCCTAAAGCAATCCCTCCTGCCGCTCCAAAACCGGGATTATCCAGAAATGTCCTTTTGCTTTTCGAATAAATTAAATCGACAGCATTTTTAGCATTCCTTTCAAATTCATTCACATTTTGAATATCTAGGCCTTTTTGAGGACCAAAAACCGGGATGGCGCCATCCTCTCCAAAAAATCGATTATCTACATCACATAAAAAATCAAAAGTCAAAGAAGGGATTTTTGGGCTACGCTGAATATGAGCAATAGAACTCAGCAAACGGTCTGAAAAAGGAATGATTTCTTTTCCCATCCGATCCAAAAACACAAATCCTAATCCTTGAAGAATCCCTAAACCTAAATCAATGCTGGCGCTCCCTCCTAATCCAAGAATAACTCGATTGATTCCAAATTTCAAGGCATCATTTATCAGAAGTCCAGTCCCATAGGTAGAGGCAACATGTGGGTTTAGTTCTTCCTTTTTCAATACTGCTATCCCACTGGCAGAGGATACATCTAAATAAATGGTAGAAGAATCCTTATCTAGTCCATAATAAGCATATATAGGCCTTCCCAGCGCATCTAAAGACCAACATCCAACTTGTTGAAGCCCCAAATGATCAGTTAACAGCTGACAGGTACCGTCCCCTCCATCCCCGATAGGAATCGATTGAAGAATTGCCTCTGGATATCGATCTCTAAAAAAATCTGAAAGAATCTGCGTTGCTTCGAATGCAGAAAGAGTCCCTTTAAACGCATTTGGAGCAAGGAGAATTTTCATTTTTTCATTTCCATTCTATGAAAATAGTCTTTGTAGGCCGCCTTAACTCTTGGGGCCAAATAGATGGTAGAAATCATGGTTGGAATCGCCATGACCGCATACATCCCATCAACCAGACTTACAACCACCTCTAAAGAAGCAACAGCACCTGCTACAATGGTGATCAAGTAGAAATAATTGTAATAATCAGCTCTTTTTGCTCCAAATAAGTAATTGAAACATTTATGTCCATAATAGGAGTAGGTAAACATAGTAGACAAAGCAAAAATCAAAACAGCTGTCATTAAGAGGTATTTACCAATTCCAGGCAAGGCCGACTCAAAAGCATTTAGAGTCAATCGAACTCCATCGGCTTCGGTTGATTGCCATACACCTGTTACCATAATCACCAAGGCAGTAAGTGTACAAACCACAATAGTGTCAATAAACGGTCCAAGCATCGCAATCAAACCTTCCCGGATAGGTTCTCGGTTTTTAGAAGCACCATGAACCATAGGAGCTGTACCAATTCCTGCTTCATTTGAAAAAGCTGCCCGTCTTGCACCTGTGATAATGACTGCACCTACAATTCCACCTGCCGCTGCTTTTCCTGTAAAAGCATCAGAAATTATTAGCCAAAGCATTTCAGGTACTACTGTAAAATTCTTTCCAACAATAATTAGAACTGTAATGAAATATAAGACCACCATAAAAGGAACCAATTTGGAAGCTACAGCTGCAATTCGTTTAATCCCCCCTAAAATGACAAAAGCCACTAATACCATCATGGTAATTCCAATAATCCATCGAACAGTTTCAGTGGATTCTATCCCGACAGGTTCCAACATGACAGCCCGAAATACTGCCGACAATTGATTGGCTTGAAAAATGGCTAAAAGTCCCAGTACCCCAGCAACAGAAAATATAATTGATAAGAACTTATACTTTTTCCCCATCCCCTCTTCAATTACATACATAGGACCACCTTGCACTACACCTGCTGAATCCGTTCCACGAAACATAATTGCCAAGCTACAACTGTAATATTTAGTAGCCATTCCCACGAAGGCGGACATCCACATCCAAAAAATCGCACCCGGGCCTCCCATATTTATCGCAATTGCAACACCACTAATATTTCCTAAACCAACGGTAGCAGCAATTGCGGCCGATAAAGCTTGAAAAGAAGTGATTTGTCCAGGAGCTAAATCATCATCGTATTTTCCGCGAAGAAGACCAATGGCATGACCTATTTTTCGAAATGGAACGAATCCCGAATGAATCAACAATATCATCCCTCCTCCCATCAATAAAATCAGCATCGGCATGCCCCAAATCCAATTCGCAAACGATATGATAATTTCTCCCATAAACTTCCTAATCTTCTTTAATTATAAATTCAAAATAAGCTTCCATAATAGCCCCAAAATATCCAAAAACCAATTTTTTAAAGGGTATTTAGAAATAAAAAACCCGGAACTCATTTCCGGGTTTTATTTGAAAAATTTGATTACCAATTAACTTTTGGCGATCGGTAGAATTCTATTCCCTGAGCTTCCCAATCTTTTCCAAGCTCCTTGATTCGAGCTTGAAAATCTGTCCAATCTCTTGTATTAGCTGGAGCCCAGGCAACTTCTGCTATCGCCGCTAACCTTGGGAAAACCAGATATTCAATATCAGCACGGTTTTCTACAGTCTCAGTCCAAAGAGGAGCCTCAATACCGAAAATATCTTCCTTGGAAATTCCTGAAGCATATTGTGCTGGATCCCACAGATAAGCGGAATCCAATTCTATATAGGCAGCCCAATGGAGACCAATTCTACTGGTAGAATCATACTGCATGTCCAAATAAGCTTTTTTCGCCGGAGACATTAAAATTCTATTTCCTTGCTCCACAGCTAAGCCAGCATTTTCTTCATCCGCCCAGAATTGAGCAATATTTCCTGATAGCAACTTGGCTGTAGCAATCTCATCCCAACCAATACTAGTCTTTCCATACTTTTGAACAATTTCCTGAACCTTCTCAACAAAGACCACATAATCGTCTTTTCGGGTTACATGGGATTCATCCCCACCAATATGAATGTAGTCGCCCGGAGTAATTGCTGAAAGTTCACGCACCACATCATCGATAAACTGATAGGTTAAGTCCAAATCCGTGTCAAATGTGCTAAACCCAACTTCTGTACCCGTGTACAATTCAGCTGGTTCTCGAATAATCAAATTAGAAGAAAAGTCTATTTCAGAACCATGAACTGGCTTATTAACCGTACTCAAATCACCATCTGGTAAATTAATACCAGGATTTAATTCGCCATAAGAAGCCAAAGCTGCATTGGTATGACCGGGCATGTCGATTTCTGGAACAATCGTAATAAAGCGTTCTGCTGCATATCTAATAATCTCTTGATAATCCTCTTGGGTAAAGAATCCACTTTCACCTCCCCCAACTTCTGTGCTTCCACCAATCTCCGTGAGCTTAGGCCAGGATTTGATTTCAATTCTCCATCCTTGATCATCGGTCAAATGAAGATGAAAATAATTCAACTTTAGGTGGGCCATTTGGTCGATAAAGTGTTTCACATCTTCCATTCCAATGAAGTGTCTCGCAACATCAAGCATCGCTCCTCTGTATTCATATTCAGGAGCATCTTCGATCGTACCTGTTGGAGCTAACCATTTGACAGCTTGCTTTTCACTTGAGAATAACTCGGGCGGAAAAGATTGTAAAAATGTCTGAACACCATAAAAAACACCGGCAGGTGAATTCCCCTGAATTTTCACCTGATCTTGTTGAATTTCAAGTCGGTATGATTCATCTGATAAATCATTGCCTGTAAGTTCAAGGATAATGTTGCCTGATTCACTTTGTTGGAGATCAAAACCTGTGGAAGGGCGAATTTGATCGGCCAAATAAGTGGCAACAGAAGAAAGACTAGAAGCATCTCCTACCAATTGGATTGCAGCAGAACCTGTCAACTCAAATGCGCCTCGGGATGAATTTATTTGGCTTGGGACAGGAATTAATCCCCGTTCCTCAAATGAGGGACCAGAGGACTGACAAGCATAGAATATAGAGATAAACAGGAGGGTGATGATTAAATTGTGCTTTTTCATAATTATAATGGAAATGACCCTAAACTTACTTTAATTTTTTTGTAAATGCTTAGCTCTTTGCTGAATTTCTTACCTAATTACAGATGTAAAAGGATATCTACTAAAATCTTAAAAATGAATATCCATTCATCCTAATCATTTGGTATTTAATCCCAAAATCAAAAGATTTATTTATTGATTTTGAATAGTTTAGAATACTTTAAATCGAAGAAGTCAGATATGAAACAAAACCCAAACAAACCAGAAAATTCAAGAAGAAATTTTATCAAAGGGTCTGCTTTGGCCTTAACTGGATTTTATATAGTCCCCAGGCATGTCCTTGGAGGCCAAGGGTATATTGCTCCAAGTGATAAACTGCGAGTTGCAGGCATTGGAGTTGGGGGTATGGGTTACAATGATGTAAGTGGAGTTTATAGAAGCGGAAAAGCTGATTTCGTTGCACTTTGTGATGTAGATGACACCCGAGCAAAACGGAGTCGAGAAGAGCATCCAAAGGCTGCCTATTATAAGGACTTCCGAATAATGTTAGAAAAGGAGGCCGATAATATAGATGCTGTTACCGTTTCGACACCAGATCATATGCATGCTGTGCAGGCGATGATGGCCATGAAAATGGGTAAGCATGTTTATGTTCAAAAACCACTTTCCCATGATATTTATGAGGCCCGCATGCTAACCGAAGCTGCTGAAAAGTATAAAATCGTCTCACAAATGGGGAACCAAGGCTCTTCGGGGGACGGCGTTCGAAAGATGGTTGAATGGTATAATGCAGGCCTTATTGGTGAAGCAACAAAAGTATATTCTTGGACAAACCGGCCTGTTTGGCCCCAAGGAATTCCATGGCCTTCAGAGCCACAAACTCCTCCTTCAGATTTAGATTGGGACCTTTGGTTGGGAACTGCCCCTTATCGAGATTACGTGGGCAACCTAGTTCCATTCAACTGGAGAGGATGGTGGGATTACGGAACCGGTGCATTGGGTGATATGGCCTGTCATATCATGGAGCCACCATTCCGGGTTTTAGGCCTTGGTTATCCCAAGTCGGCTGAGTGTTCTGTTGGCTCTGTGTATGTCGGAGAATTTCAAAGAGGATATTTTCCGGATAGTTGTCCCCCATCTTCTCACATCACGCTACGATTTGATATGCCAGGTGGCAAAGAATTGGAATTCCATTGGATGGATGGAGGAATTCAGCCTACAAGACCAGAAGAATTGGAACCTAATGAAGTAATGGGAGATGGTGGAAATGGCGTTATTATCGAAGGAACCGCTGGCAAAATGATGTGTTCCACTTATGGTATAAACCCAAAACTATTGCCTACCTCTAAAAACCAATACATTCAAGTTCCGGAGACAGAATACCGAGTACCAGGAGGGGATAGAGGCCATTACAATAACTGGGTGGAAGCTTGTATTGCCGGATATGGTTCCGAAGAATATAAGCGTCTAAGCTCTCCATTTAGTGTAGCAGGTCCTTTGACAGAATCTGTCCTCATGGGTAATTTAGCAATCAGAAGTTATGATTACCGAGTTCCAAGAGAGGGCGGAAATCAAAACCAATTTGATTATCCTGGTCGAGGAATAAAACTTGTTTGGGATGGTCCAAACATGAAGATTACGAATTTCGAACCAGCCAATCAATTTGTAAAAAGGACCTATCGAGAAGGTTATAGCCTGTAGGAAAAAAAGCCCGAATACGGGCTTTTTTAATTTTCAACAGTGATTTCTACTCTTCTATTTTTACTTCTTCCAGTCTCCGTAGCATTGGATGCAATCGGTCGTGTCCCACCCCAACCAGCGATACGAAGACGCTCAAATGCTACTCCTTTTTCAACCAAATAATCCCGAACTGCTCCCGCACGATCGAGAGATAAGGCTTTGTTAAGACCTGGATCTCCTGCGTTATCCGTATGTCCGCTGACTCGGATAATTACTTCTGGATTATCATTTAAAAATCCTGCTAGTTGATCCAAAAAAGCCTTGGTAGAATCATCTTCTAATTCAGCCGTACCACGTTTAAAATTAACCTGATCTAATAGCAAACTATTTCCAGCTTCAGCCCGAGTCATTAAAACAACGTTTGGCTCATTGGTTCTTACAGTACTTAGAGAAATAGTCACTGGAAAAAATTGAGGGGCTTCAAATCGAAGGAAATTGGTTGATCCTTGAAGCTCAGAAAGTCTTAAATTTTTTGAGTCTAATGGTTCCCCTAAATTGGAATCTCCTAGAAATACCTCAAATTCTTCAACCCTAGTTTTATTTTTTTGATCAATGACCAACCAGCGAAGGGGCTCCTCTTTAATTTCCACTTCTTTTTCTTCCCATTTAACTTCAGGAATTCCAACGGAACTGGAAGGGAAAATTGGTTTCAATTCAGACACCTTTGCTGAGGCGTTACTTTGCTCAGATTGAACTACTGCTACGATAGTGGGGCTATTGAAATCAGTTGGAATTTCTAATGGGACGGGACTTTTAAAAGTCACAAGGTCAGCAAACCCATCACTATTCTGAGTAGTAGTCCATACAATTTCCTGATCCGAAACAAAGGTTACTGAACTTTCAGAGCCGGGACTATTTAATTGAATCCATTTTTTTGGTGCACTCCATTGATCAAATGAATCTGACATTCGCTTTGCAACAAAAATATCCTTCCCTTCTGCGCCAATTTGCATATTAGAAGAGAAATACAACAAATCAGTTTCTGGGTCAAAAAATGGACTAATCTCTTGTCCTGGAGTATTGATGACATTTCCCAAATTGGAGAGTTGAGACCACTGAATAGGACCAATTTTTTCACTCACATAGATATCCTCATTTCCTCTGCTATCCGAATTTTTACCAGAAAGAAAAATATACTTCCCTCCTTTTGTAACTCTTCCAGTTACATTTCCTTCCAACTCAAAAATTCCTTCAATAGAAACTTGACGCAAAAAATTCCATTCACTTCCAAACTTGGAATACTGAAAAACACCTGTTTTATCTTGACCTCGATGATACACCAATAAGGTTAGTAAATCCTCCAAGCCTAAAGCCACATCATAACCATCTGTACTTAGGTCGGGTCGGTGAATCGCATCTGACCAATTCCCATCTGAATCTTTTTTGGTCATCCAAATGTCTCCAGGATCAGTAATTCCGCCTACATTTTGAAAATGGTTGGCTCTTGTGAACAAAAGAACTCCATCCCCAATCCAAACGGGATTTTGGTCATCTTGAGCACTATTCGCACCGGATAGGTTTTGAATTTCCTGTGCTTTTACGCCTACTGAAATAAAAAAAGCAAGCAGAGAAATTCTGCCTGCCTGAAGTATATACGATTTAATTTTTCTCATTTTATTGATCCAAAACTATGGCAAACACCAGAGGAGCTACGATCGTGGCATCTGATTCAATAATGAATTTCGGTGTTTCTAGGCCAAGCTTACCCCAAGTGATTTTTTCATTTGGAACTGCACCGGAATAAGAACCATAAGAGGTAGTTGAATCCGAAATCTGGCAGAAATATCCCCAAAGTGGAACATTATCTCTCTGCAAATCCTGATGAAGCATTGGAACCACACAAATCGGGAAATCACCAGCAATACCACCTCCAATTTGAAAGAATCCTACTTTACTTTCTTCGGTAGCATTATTGGTGTACCAATCTGCCAAGAACATCATGTATTCAATTCCTGAACGAACAGTGTGCACATTTTTCACATCTCCTGCTATAACATGTCCTGCAAACATATTGCCAAGCGTAGAGTCTTCCCATCCCGGAACGATGATTGGAAGATTTTTTTTGGCTGCTTCCAAGAGCCAGGAGTTTTTAGGATCAATTTGGAATGAATCATCCAATTTTCCAGACAATAGAATCTTGTAGAAAAACTCATGCGGAAAATAAGCTTCACCTGCTTGGTCTGCTTTTACCCACTCTTCCAAAATGACATCCTCAATTCTTCTCATAGCCTCCATCTCAGGAATACAAGTATCTGTCACCCGATTCATGTGTCGGTCTAAGAGATCTTGTTCCTCCTCCGGAGATAAATCACGGTAGTTAGGAATGCGCTCATAATAATCATGCGCCACCAAGTTGAATACATCTTCTTCCAAGTTAGCCCCGGTACAAGTGATTATTTGAACTTTATCTTGGCGAATCATTTCAGCCAAAGAAATACCCAATTCAGCTGTGGACATGGCACCCGCCAAGGTAATCATCATCTTCCCCCCTTCATCCAAATGTTTTTTATAAGCATCAGCTGCATCAATCAAAGCTGCCGCATTGAAGTGTCGGTAATGATGTTTCAAAAATTCCGTGATCTTCATGATTTCTGTTTTTTTAAATTCAGGCCAAAAATACCTAAAATAAGGCATAAAAAAACCCGGATTTACCGGGTTTATATTTGGTTTATGTTGATTATTTCGCCGGCTCTGATGAAGCCGCGTATTCTTCATTCAATCCAGCTACTACTTCTTCAGTCAAATCTAGAGCTCCTTTACCATACCAAACAGCTCCTCCTCGAGTATAGCTCAGGATCAAATCCAATCCTTCTTCTTCAGCATACTTCTTTAAATAAGCTTGAACTTTATCATAAACTTCACTATATAGATTTGACTCATCAGAAGCCAGTTCCTGCATTAAGTTGTCTCGATAGGTCATCAAGTTTTGTTCCTTCTTCAAAAGCTCCTCTTGTTTTGCCCGTTGTTGATTAGGAGTCATGTTACCACCAGTTTGCTGGAAATTGGAAACTTCCTGCTCAAATCCGCGAGCTCTACTCTGAAGATCACCTTCAAATTTCTTTCCCTTTTCGGTCAATTCCTCCGACTTAGCCTTAAAGTATTCATACTTACTGATAACGCTATCTGTGTAGACGTAAGCTACTTTTAAATCAGAAAATGAAGCATTGGATTCAGGCTGAGTAGGAGTCTCTGCAGTTTCAGAAGCTTTTGGCTGACAGGCAAAAGCAATCAACAGGATTCCAAAAGAAACAAAGATGGGTAATACTTTTTTCACGATAAATTCATTATGGTTGACAAGGGCGCAAATATAAAGAAAGAATTGATTTTCCAAGGTCGCTTTTGACTCTCCTTTCTTAAATTATCCAAATCAGAAAAATAACTCCTGAGCCAAGCGATAAACCTGGGCATGTGCTTCGATAATATGGCGGATTTGTGGACTATAGCCTCCTCCCATACAACACATAATGGGGATGTTGTTCTTTTTGGCAATAGACAACACCTTATAATCCCGTTTCTGAACTCCTTCTAGTGTCATTCCCAACCGGCCAAGTTTATCAGTTTTCAATACATCTACACCAGATTGGTATATTATAAAGTCAGGTTCAAAACTTTCAATCAATCGAGGAAAATGGGAGGACAATAATTTCAAGTAAGAGTCATCCTCTATCCCATCTGGCAGTTCAACATCAAGATCTGAACGCTCTTTTCGGTGAGGATAGTTTTTTTGTCCATGCATGCTAAATGTAAAAACCTCAGGTCTATTTCTAAAAATTGAAGCAGTCCCATTTCCCTGATGAACATCCAAATCCACAACCAAAACTTTTTGAGCTAAGCCCTGAGATAAGAGAAAATTTGAGGCCAGGGCAATATCATTGAGCAAACAAAAACCTTCACCCCGATCAGAAAACGCATGATGTGTTCCACCTGCTATATTCATGGCGATGCCATGGGTTAAAGCATAATTCGCTGCCTCAATCGATCCCCCAACAATTAAAACTTCTCTTTTTACCAATTCCTCACTAAGCGGAAAACCAGTTGCTCGTTCTTCCGAACGACTGAGTTGTAGGTTTTTTAATTTTTCCCAGTAGGCCAAATTATGAATTGCAATGATTTCTTCTTCAGGAAGTGGTTGGGGTTTAAAGAAGTTTGAGGAATGAACTGTGCCCTCATAAATGAGTTGCTCTGGTAGCAATTCATATTTTTCCATAGGAAAGCGATGTCCCTTTGGTAGCGGGTGTACATATTCGGGTGACCAAGCAATTTTAAGCATAAAAAAAACGCTTGTAAATTAACAAGCGTTAGCTAAAATTGTTAAAACCTTTATTTAGGCATCCTCTTCTTCAGATTGGAAAGAATAAAGTGTCTCGTCCAATTGAATGGTGTCATCATTAAACTCTACTATAAATTTTTTAATTACGGCATCGTCGATGTGCTCTACATTCAAAGCAGCATCCAAACCAATTCCGTAGTCATGATGCGTATCAATATCTAAAAACTCTTGAACTTTAACGGATTCTTCCTCCTCAATTTCCATTATCATTTCAGTAATAAACCAACCTATTTCCTCTTCTTCACTAGTTAGAGGTAACAAATTACCATTCTCATCCTCTTCGTAACGAATACCATTAAAATCCGAAAACTTTTTGGCAGCTTCATGCTCCGCCAGTTCGTAAACTTCACTGGCATGATGCAAACGCAACGTATACAGAGCAGCATCGTAAATTACTTCTCTACCTTCATACATTCCTATAAAATAGAAATTGACATATTCATCTGAATTCTCTGCTTCAGGGACTAGGTAATAAGTTTTACCAGAAGCTTCAAGTGAACTCCTGAGTTTGTTGACCTCTTTTGGGTCAAATCCTGGGTTTTCCAACGAATTCATTGCTGAGCGTTTTTGTATCAGACTAGTAATTTAACTTTCTACAACTAATAACAAAGAATTTTGAAAGTAAATCAACAATGAATAAAGATAAATTTGAAAACTTTGATCCAGAAAGCTTCGATAACCTACTAAAATCAAAAGAAGGAACGCAATTGGATCGAAAGCAAAAAATTACTTCCCGAGAAAAAATTGCCAAAACTATAGCGGCGATGGCTAATACAGAAGGAGGTGTATTGTTAGTAGGAATTTCGGATAAAGGAGAAATTACCGGCATTGACCCTGAGGAAGAACTGTATATGATCCAATCCGCAAATGAAACCTATTGCCATCCTCCTACTCAAATAAAATCCCGAACCATTCACTTCAGAGATTTTGACACAAACCAATTCCAACCCATCGATAAATACTTTCTGATTGTTTCGATCACTAAAAATCCAGGTACATTCTGGATTGGTAAAAGTGGAGAAAAAAAATATTTCGAAAGAAAGGGAGATCGGACGATTTCAATCAGTGGAACTTAAGCTATTGCCAAATAAAGAGTTGATAATACTTAGAACAACTGCAAAAAGAAGTGCCCACCAAAAACTGTCTACAACAAAGCCAGGAATAAAATAATCAGCGATCATTATCGTGAGTGCATTGATAACAAGTAAAAATAGCCCTAAAGTAAGTAGCGTTAAGGGAAGCGTGAAAATGATCATCAAAGGCTTTATTGTCATATTGATTAAAATTAATACAGCAGCTAAAAGAAATCCTGTCAACCAGCCATCAATGTGAACCCCTGATAAGAAAAACTCTGCAATCAAAACTGCAATGCCACCTAAAATTATTTTAATTAAAATCGAAGATCCTTTATTTTCTGTCGCCATGATGTTTACTTTTCTTTTTTTAATCTATTCAATTTCAATTTTTTTTTACCACTGTTCAAATTCCTTTCTCATTTTTCCATAGTGAACCTCTATATTTGTTGAAAACCAAATTATCAATTACGAGTGATTATTATTATTTTCTTTCTCCTACACTGGTATTTCTCTTTATTCTGCCAGAGTTTCTTTCTCCATCGCTATGCTGCCCATCAAATGTTCGTCATGAATAAATATTGGGAAAAATTCTTCTATTTTTTCACCTGGATTTGGCAAGGAAGCTCCTACCTTTCTCCAAGAGCTTATGCTATTCTACACAGAATGCATCATGCCTACAGTGACACACCAAAAGATCCCCATTCTCCTCATCATACTGAGAACCTTTTCACAATGATGTGGAAGACAAAAAACATCTACAATGATTACTTCTCATTTAGACTAAAACCTGAAGATCGTTTTTCAAAAGATATACCGGATTGGCAAGCTTTTGATCGATTCGCTGACAACATGGGGGTACGTGTTGCTTGGGGGCTTTTCTACGTACTTATTTACATCCTTTGTATTTCAGTATTTGAACTTCCTGGCACCCATTGGTGGATGTATTTCTTATTGCCCATTCATTTCTTAATGGGACCAGTTCATGGAGCTATCGTGAATTGGAGCGGTCATAAATATGGCTATGCAAATTTTGACAATAATGATAAATCTAAAAACAGCCTTTTGTTGGATGTTTTGATGCTTGGTGAACTTTTCCAAAACAATCATCATAAGCTACCAAATCGGCCAAATTTCGCTGTGAAATGGTATGAATTTGATCCAACCTATCCTATTGTAAAGCTTTTACATGCATCGGGGATTATTCGACTACGTACAACGTAAAAAATTTAAGAAGGAGCTTTTTCAAGCTCCTTTTTTATTTTACTGATTTTTAGATAGTTATTGTATTTGAACTAAAAAATACACCGATTTTTTGGATAATTCTTGGATTTATGGAACTAAACCAATAATTTTCAAACATCTTAAAACTTAACACACACCCATATGAAACCATTAACCAGAGCAGAAGAGGAAATCATGCAAATCCTCTGGGATATCGAGCGGGGATTCGTTAAAGATATTCTTGTCCCTATGCCAGAACCAAAGCCAGCTTACAATACCGTTTCGACTATCGTACGGATTTTGGAACGCAAAGGCTTTGTAAGTCACAAATCTTATGGCAAAAGCCACGAGTATTTTCCAATCGTTTCAAAAGATGAATACCGAACCTTCATCATCAAACGAATGCTTGAAGGATACTTCGATAGTTCATTTGCTAAAATGACTCAGTTCTTCAAGGAAGAAGAAACCTTGAACAATAAGAACTATCAATAAGTACGGACGTAATTTTGGGATAAGCACTAAAAAAGGCTGCTAGTTTTTACCAGCAGCCTTTTTCATTTTAAACGTTTTACTTATTTACGTCTTTGAGTAATTCTTCCACAGCTTTTTCCAATTGCTGATCGACGCCTTGATCGATTTTTCCTGGCATATTCTTAACCTCAAATTGAGGTCTTGTTTCGTTATTTTCTAACCACTCACCTGCTTTGTTTTTAGCGGAAATTGGAACAGCTCCCCAACGGACTCCGTTTGGTAATCCTTCCCATCCGGCAAACGAACAAGTACCAGGAGTTGGCATCCCTACTGTCTTACCAATATTCAAATCTGTATACCCACAAGCAAAACAATGTCCATCTGAATAATTTGCCTCATTAAACATTGCTAAAGTTGGTTTCGTCCATCTTGCAGTTGGTTCATAACCAACCTCTTTCGCTGTAGTTGCATAGGTCAAGAATCGCTCACCTGTAAAGAACATCGCCAAGTCTGCAACTAAATCTCCTCCTCCATTAAATCGAGTATCAACAATGACACCGTCTGTATCATGATATTTCCCCATCATTTCCTCATACACATTTCGATAAGGCCCATCACTCATGCCAGGAATATGAACGTATCCCAGCTTTCCATTACTTAATCGAGAAACTTCTTCTTGGTTCTTTTTCACCCATCGCTTGTATAACAAACTTCCTTCTTCCCGAAGGGAAATCGGTTTGATCGTGATTTGCTGCTGATTTTGACCCTGTGCATCGGTTACTTCCAATAAAGTGAATTTGTCTTCTTTTCTATTAAGAAGTTTTGCAAAGTCAACTGTTTCAGTAACAGGAATTCCATCGATTTTTTGGATAATCATACCTGCTTTGATGTTTAAATCAGCTTTATCCAAAGGCCCACCTGGAATGATTTCGGTAATTTTAATTCCATTTCCTTGATGATTATAATCCCAGAAAATCCCCAAAGCAGCTGTCTGATCAGGTAACGGAATACTTCTTGAATATCTAGCGCCGGAATGGGATACATTCAACTCACCGAGCATTTCAGAAAGCACTTCCGCGAATTCATAATTATTCCCAACATGCGGAATATATTTCTCATAATCAATTCGAGCCTTTTCCCAATTTACACCATGCATTTCAGGAGTGTAGAAAATCCCCTTGGTACGTTGCCATACATGGTCAAAAAGATGTGCCCATTCAGCTTGTCGATCGTAAGTCATTTCACCCCTTATCTTGATCGATTCACGCTTCATAGATTCAGGATTAATCTTACTGATCGATCCATTACTTAATAGGAAAAGACTTTTTTGGTCTTTATCCCAAGCCAAGCTTCCAAAACTTGCATCTAAAGAAATCTCCTTTTTGGTTTCTTTAGTTCGAAGGTTAGTTGACCAGAGATCGTAACCTTTTTCAAAACGAGAAAGGTAAAATAACTTTTCTCCATCTTTGCTCAGAACAGCATCACCAAGCATGCTGCTGTGAATAGTCAGACGAGCTTTTCGGTCCTCAATTCCATCCCAATCAAATGTTAATGCCGCTACAGCCTTTTCCTCTTTTGATTCGGATTTTTCAGAATCTTTCTCATCTTCTTTTGACTTTTGAAGCTCTTTCCAGAGTTTGTAGTCATCTTCATCCAAATTAAAGAGATCCCAAGCCTCTTTGTCAAAAAACAAGGTATAAACATCACGTTCACTTCGTCCAGAAGTTGCATAACTCCGGAGACCGTCTCGGTTTGAAAACCACATCATTTGTTTTCCTTTATTTACCCAAATAGCCTGACCGTCGTCATACCCGTTTTTGGTTAAATTTCGGAATGGCTCCTTCCCAGATGCATCCAGAAGAACAACTTCTCCATTAACCATCGTCGGATTGTAGGTTGCCAATAACCACTTACTATCTGGACTCCAGGTAAAATACTGGTCTCCATCACGCATATGAAACAATTCATCTGGAGAAAGAAGCGTTACTTTTTCCTTTGTATCCAAATCCAAAACAACAATAGATCTTCGGTTTTCTACATATGCTAGTTTTTTTCCATCAGGAGAAAGTTTTGGTAGGTAGACATCCACATCCAATTCCAACATAGGACTTTCCTTAATTAAGGTAGAAGCGAAAAAGAATTTCTCTTCCTCCCGTTCCCTCTCCGCCTTGAAAATCTGCCATCTTCCATCTCGTTCACTGGAATAAAGAATGTATTTGCCATCTGGAGAAAACTCGACAAACCGTTCCTGTTCTGGAGTTTCTGTAATTCTCTTAGTAAGACTTCCATCCACAGATGTAACAAACACCTCTCCTCTTGCGATAAATGCAATTTCTTTCCCATCCGGAGAAAGACTCATTTCACTGACACCTCCATTGATAGAAATAAAATTGTCAGGATTTGAAATAGCCTGGGTTAAAAGATTCACAGATACTTTTTGAGGTGCTTCACCATCTCTTAGTGTATACAATTCCCCATCATAGCTGAAACTCATCAAGCCATCCTCGGAGGCAGATAAAAATCTGATCGGGAAATTTTCAAATTGCGTCAAGGATCTGACCTGAGAAGGATTTTCCAATGGCATAGCAAATACGTTGAAACTCCCATTCTGCTCGCTTAGGTAATAAATTTCAGATTCATCCGGTGAAAAAACAGGGTTACGATCTTCACCATAAAAAGTGGACAACATTTGATGTGAATTGGTAGCTGCATCATAGAGCCATATATCCCTTGCGATTCCTGATTCATGATGTTTTCTCCATTCGTTCTCCCCTCCTTTTTTGTCATGGTATATCATTTTGGATCCATCTGAACTGCTTTGAACATATTCGGCAGGAATGGTCCATATTTGATCAACCCGACCACCATTTACCGGAACTTTATACAATTCAGGCTGGGATCCGGTTGGGTATTGACGATGAGCAGCAATGTCCATTCGTTGCGCACCAAAAATCACATGAGCTCCATCCGCAGAAAAGTCATAAGGCATTTCATCATTGGAATGGAAGGTCAAACGCTCAGCAGGACCACCGGCGGCATCCATAATAAAAATGTCAAAATTACCATATCGATCTGAAGCAAAGGCAATCTTTTGACCATCATTACTCCAAATGGCCTTGAAATCATGGCCTTCATGAAAGGTCAACTGTTTGGCTTCTCCACCGCCACTGGGAACAGTAAACAGATCTCCTCTATACGTAAAGACAATCTGACTACCATCTGGTGAAATTGCTGGGTACCTAATCCACTGCGGGTTTATTTGACCAAAAACTAATTGGCTAAGCAATACCGAAAGAACTCCTAAAAGGCTGATTTTTTTCATTTCTTATTATCTGTAAAATGCGGACCCAAAGTAAGAAAAAACCAAATTCTTAACCAGCAATCTTATTTTATAGATAAGAATTCAATTTAAGATGGTAAAGCATCCTATTTTCTTTCCATCCCTAAAACAAGCATCCTATATTTGCAGGCTAAATACCAAAAGGCAAAAATGAATTCATTTATAGAAGAACTACGTTGGAGAGGAATGCTCCAAGACATGACTCCTGAAATTGATGATCACCTTAATAAAGGCATGGCTGCTGCATATTTGGGATTTGATCCAACGGCAGACTCCTTGCATATCGGCCATTTGGTTGGGGTTATGACACTTTTGCATTTTCAACGAGCGGGACACAAACCTTATGCTTTGGTGGGTGGAGCGACAGGAATGATCGGAGACCCCTCTTTTAAATCTGCAGAGCGAAACCTCTTGGATAAAGCTACGCTAGACCATAACGTATCTTGTATTCAAAACCAACTTTCCAAATTCTTAGATTTTTCGACGGACTCATCCAATAAAGCCGAACTGGTCAATAATTACGATTGGATGTCCCAATTCTCATTCCTTGATTTTATTCGGGATGTAGGAAAGCATATTACCGTCAATTACATGATGGCGAAGGACAGTGTCAAACGAAGATTGGAAGAAGGTAGCGGTCTTTCCTTTACAGAGTTCTCCTATCAATTGATCCAAGGATATGACTTTTACCATCTTTGGAAAAATAAAAACTGTACCGTCCAATTGGGTGGTTCTGATCAGTGGGGAAACATCGTCACAGGTACCGAATTAATCCGAAGAATGGGTGGAGGTTCTGCCTATGCGTTGACCGTTCCTTTGATTACCAAAGCTGATGGAAGCAAATTCGGAAAAACAGAAAGTGGCTCCGTATGGTTGGATCCCGAAAAAACTTCTCCTTACGCCTTCTATCAATTCTGGCTAAACGTATCAGACGAAGACGCTTCTAAATATATCCGGATCTTCACAACCCTGGATCGAGAAACTATCGAAAACTTGGAAATGTCTCACCAAGAAGCTCCACATTTGCGGCTTTTGCAGCATGAAATTGCAAAACAGGTAACGACTATGGTTCACAGTGAAGCGGATTATTTGATAGCTCAAAAAGCTTCACAGATTCTCTTTGGAAAATCTTCTACAGAAGACTTGGCGACCCTGGACGAACGAACCTTCCTGCAAGTATTTGATGGAGTTCCACAGGTGAAAATTAACAAAACTCAATTCGAAGAAATTGAAACTGTCTTAGACCTATTTGGCGAAATGACTCAAGGAGTCATCTTTTCCTCTAAAGGAGAGGCTAGAAAGTTGATTCAAGGAGGTGGTCTAAGTATTAATAAGGAAAAACAAACGGATCCAAACGGAGCATTCACTTCCCAACTTTTACAAGGAAAATACCTTCTTGTTCAAAAAGGAAAGAAGAATTATTTCATCGTAGAGGTTACAGCTTAAAAAAGATTGAAATAATGGCCGGGATTTTTATTTCGGCCATTTTCTTAAAATTGACTGAGGGCTAATTCATTTTTTTGACCAAGGTTTAATATTTTCACAGAGCGAAAGAAATTTGATTTGTTACGATGCCTAAGGAGAAGAATAAAGAAAAGTTAATTCTAGATACTGCAATCTTCCTGTTCACAACAAAAGGTTATCAAGCCACGCGAATGGATGATATTGCCAAATCTGCTGGTATCAGTAAGGGGCTTACCTATTTTTATTATAAGAACAAAGAAGATTTGTTCATGGCCCTGACCAAAAAAGCATTTGATCTATTTAAGGATGAATTCCGGGAAGTTTATCTCCTGAAAGGAATAAATGGATTAGAAAAGCTCAATGAGCTCGTTATTCGAGTGGTTGAATTCGCTAAGAAAAACCAGATTTTATATGATTCAATAATTGGCTTTATGGACCTTGTCAAAAAGTTCAATGATGAAGAATCCCGTAAAACGATTGATCCTTTAATTTTGGAGAGTCAGCATTTCCAGAAGCTTTTAGAAATCCATCATGAACCGGCCAAGTTTGGAGTAATGATGGTTAGCCAAGGAATCAAAGATGGAAGTATTCGCCCTGAATTGCAGCCTGAAATCACTTTTTACACCGTATGGAGCATGATTATCGGTTTCGAAAAAATGCTCGGGCCGATTGGTTATGAGGGAAAAGAGGTAAAAATAAACCCCGAAAACTGGCAGCATGGGTTTTTGAAATTATTACAGGACATGCTAAAAGGTACAATACAAGCCAGCCGACCTTCAACAGTTCAAACAAGTTTGTTTTAAAAACAAAAGGCTATCCTAAATTGGATAGCCTTCTTTTTTATCGTTGATGAACTTTAATGAACTTCTCCCATCATTTTTCGAATGATTGGTTTCAACAAGAAGAGTACTGCAGCTGAACCTATCACTGTATAAACAATCAACATATACTGATCAGGCATTTGAGCCAAGGCTTCTTCCGTACCCCCACTTGCTTCTCCTGCAATCAAACCTGCAAATAGGTTACCCAAAGAAACAGAAAGGAACCAAATACCCATCATCTGACCTCCATATCCTTTAGGAGCCAATTTGGTCACCAAACTCAATCCTACCGGAGAAAGCGCCAACTCTCCAAAGGTGTGTAGCATATAAGTCATGATCAACCAAGTGGGAGCTGCCAATTCACCAGATGCCGCAATTTTAGCTGCGAAATACATTACTAAGAAGCCTAAGCCAAGAAGGAAAAGACCAAAAGTAAACTTCAATGGAGAACTAGGTTCTAAATTTTTTCTACCCAACCAAACCCACATTCCACCAAAAATTGGAGCAAAAATGATAATGAACATGGAGTTGATCGACTGGAAATAACCTGTTGGGATTTCAAACCCTAAAACGGTGCGATCTGTAAATCGATCAGCAAATAAGTTCAGCGTAGAACCTGCTTGCTCGAATCCGGACCAGAACATCGCTGAGAACAAGAAAAGAATGGCAATAACACCCACCTTATTTCTATCGGACTTATCGAGACCTCCAAAAAGAATCACATAGCCTAAGTATCCAAAAGCCACCAAAGCGATAATTGTACCCGAAAGACTCGCAATAGCGGCAGCATTAACCGGGACAACTCCTGTAAACAAAACAGCTATAATTCCTAAAACTACCAGCCCTATCCAACTAACAGATTTCTTAAGACGACTTTGCTGAGACTTTTCAACATCGTTTACTGGAATTGGTGCTTCGCCGTATCCATCTAAAGAACTTCCAGTCAATTTATACTGGATCAAGCCTAATACCATTCCAAAGCCTGCTAAACCAAAGCCCAGGTGCCAATCATACTCTGCCAGTGTACTACATGCTATTGGTGCAATTAAGGCTCCTAGATTGATTCCCATATAGAAAATGGAAAAACCAGCATCGCGTTTGGCACTTCCTGCAGGATATAATTGACCTACAATAGAGCTGATATTAGGTTTTAACAGACCAGTACCAAAAACAATTAAAATCAATCCCAAGAAGAATGAATTAATGTCCAGTGAACTCAATTCAGTTTTAGAGGCATAATCTCCAGCAGAAAAAATACCTGGTAAGGCCATTGTAAAGTGACCCATAGCAATAATAATTCCACCATACCATACAGATTTTTTCAAACCAAAAAGTCGATCCGCTAACCAACCACCTGGCAAGGCTAAGAGATAAACCCCCATGGTATAAAGTCCATAGATGGCACCTGAGGTTTTATCATCAAAACCTAGACCTCCATCTGCAATAGCAGCGGTCATAAATAGAATAAGGAGGGCACGCATTCCATAATAGCTAAAGCGTTCCCACATTTCGGTAAAAAACAAGGTCATCAGACCTTTTGGATGGCCAAAAATGGTAGGCCCTTCAAATTCAGGATTATTTGGTGTTTCCAAGGATCAAGATTTTTTGGGTGTATAGATTTTACAATGATAAAGCAATTTGGTACTTACTTCCAAAAAAAGCCTACCTACATCCTAAGATTATTCAATTATAGATATGACAATAGTCAGTTTATGATTAATGGAAAAAACAGAATTTTAGAATACACCAAATAATTTTCTGAATTTTCTTCGTAATCGATTGAATGAGCAAAAAATGAAGATTTTTTGGTAATTAGTAAAAGGTATTTACTTAATTTTGAACAGACAATTTTCAGTATATAAACCCAATATTTATGCAGGATTTAGCTATGGATTTAAAAACCTCTCCCTTGGATTTCCTTGGTCTTATAACGAGTGGAAAAATCCATTACAATCTAACCCCAGCCGAGTTAATTGAGCATTCCTTGGCTCGAAAAGAAGGTTCTTTAACTTCTACCGGTGCCTTAATGGCCGATACCGGAAAATTTACGGGAAGATCGCCAAAAGACCGCTACATCGTTTTAGATTCCAAAACCGAGCATACGGTTTGGTGGGGAGACATCAACATTCCCTTTGATGAAGGAAA
This sequence comes from Algoriphagus sp., assembly GCF_013373065.1. Classification (GTDB taxonomy): domain Bacteria; phylum Bacteroidota; class Bacteroidia; order Cytophagales; family Cyclobacteriaceae; genus Algoriphagus. Next base: position 129,310 of record NZ_JABXIN010000011.1, on the reverse strand, counting down.
GTTTGATAGTCTTCTGGAAAAGATGAAAAACTACTTACAGGATAAGGACCTGTATGTTAGAGACGCTTTTGCAGGTGCTGACCCAAATTATCGATTAAACATCCGAGTGATCAATACTTGGGCTTGGCATAACCTATTCTGCAATAACATGTTCTTAAGGCCCACTTCGGAAGAATTGGAAAACTTTGAACATGATTTCACTATTATTTGCGCACCTGGCTTTGAAGCCGATCCTTTTACAGACGGCACAAAAAATCCAAACTTTGCAATTTTAAACCTCTCCAGAAGAATGATTCTTATTGGAGGTACGGGGTATGCCGGAGAAATGAAGAAAGGAATCTTCTCCGTTTTGAATTACATTCTTCCAGAAGAACGAAATACGCTTTCGATGCATTGCTCGGCCAATGTAGGAGAAGAAGGAGATACGGCTATTTTCTTTGGTCTATCTGGGACTGGAAAAACTACCCTTTCTGCCGATCCAAAACGGGCTTTGATTGGAGATGATGAACATGGATGGGCAGAAAATGGCGTTTTCAATTTTGAAGGTGGTTGTTATGCAAAGGTTATTGATCTTAATCGGGAGAAAGAACCGGAGATTTATGACGCCATAAAGTTTGGGGCGATTGTAGAAAACACGCGGTTCAAGCCAAATAGTAGGGAAGTGGATTTCAAGAACAAGTCTGTCACTGAAAATACCCGAACAGCCTACCCTATCCATTTCATTCACAATTCAAAAAATCCTTCTATTGCAGGTATTCCTAAAAATATTTTCTTCCTCACCGCAGATGCATTTGGAGTAATTCCCCCAATCTCAAAATTGAACAAGAGTCAGGCAATGTATCATTTTATTTCTGGATACACTGCAAAAGTCGCTGGTACAGAAATGGGAATTACTGAACCGAAACTCACCTTCTCAGCCTGTTTTGGCGCAGCATTTCTTCCGCTCCACCCAACCGCTTATGCGACTCTTTTTGGGGAAAAAATGGAAGAATATCAAACCAATGTTTGGTTGGTAAATACAGGATGGACTGGAGGACATTATGGAGTCGGTACCAGAATGAAGTTATCACATACTCGTGGGATGATTTCAGCAGCTTTGGAAGGAAAACTTGAAGATGTAAACTATAAGAAACACCCGATTTTCGGCTTTGAAGTTCCTCAAAGTTGTCCTGGGGTTCCAAGTGATGTCCTTAATCCAAGAAATACCTGGAACAATCCAGAGGATTATGATAAACAAGCATGGATTCTTGCGGAATCCTTCATCAATAATTTCAAACAGTTTGAAGAATTTGCTTCTGAGGACATCTTAAAAGGGGCACCTTCTATTTAAACCATTCAATAACCCAAGTGTAACCCTTAGCCCACTTCTTTTGAAGTGGGCTTTTTTTAATCCAAAATCTGATTTGAGTAGATATTTCAGATTCTAGGCTTATTTTTGGCAACTTTAATATTCTTAACACCAACCAAATCCATGAAAACAGCTGAAATCATCACTGAAAAGGGAACCATGAAAGTGGAATTTTATGAAAAGGATGCTCCCAATACAGTGAAAAACTTTATTGATCTTTCTAAAAAAGGATTTTATGATGGACTTACTTTTCACCGTGTCATACCAAACTTTGTAATTCAAGGAGGATGTCCTGAAGGAACAGGCAGAGGGGGACCAGGTTACATGATCGATTGTGAGTTGACTGGAGAAAATCAATACCACGATCGAGGGGTACTTTCCATGGCTCACGCTGGAAGAAATACCGGGGGGTCTCAATTTTTCATTTGCCATAGCAGACAAAATACCAGTCACTTAGACAGAAATCACACCTGTTTTGGAAAAGTATATGAAGGGCTTGAGGTCATTGATGATATCCGAGCCGGTGATAAAATTGAAAAAATCATCATCCACGAAGAATAAAGAAAAAATCCCCGACTGGGGATTTTTTTATGCTTCCTTACTTTTCCAGTAATGCTTTTCATGCAGGTCAGATCGCTTAACTATCGATCGATACCATTTCATTCGAAGAATGTCCTTTTCGCTTTCAGATAAGTAAAAATCAGGATGATGGAAACTCTCAGCCTTTTTGATCAACTCATACAGAAAAATAGAGGCTGATACTGATATATTGAAACTTTCCGTAAAACCTAACATTGGAATGTGAACCAAACCATCGGCCTTTTCTTTTACTTCTTCAGAAATTCCTTCATGCTCGTTTCCAAAGACTAAGGCTATTTTTTCTTTTGGTTCAAGCTCATCAAGAGTTAAAGAGGTCGGATCAGGACTCGTTCCATAAATTTTATATCCTTTTCCCCGTAAATCATCAAAGCAAGCATCGACTGAAGAACCCTCTTTTCGGTAGTATTTATGTAAATCCACCCACTGAGCTGCTCCTCTCGTTACATAGGGATTTACTTTATAAGCATTTGTCTTTTCGATGACATGCATATCCTGAACACCGAAACAATCACAGGTACGGATGACTGCACTTGCATTGTGGGGTTTATGAATATTCTCTAAAACAACCGTAATAAAACGAGTTCTTTTTTCAAGAACGTCATCAATCAGTTTCTTCTTATGGTCTGTAATATATTGGCCCAAATACTCTAAAAGTCCCTGATCGAATGCTATTTCCGGTTGTTTTTGACTCATGAATCGAATTTAAAACAAGCCCAATTGCTCCTCGTCGCTATCCTTTTTGGGACTCAAATCGATAGTGCTTCCAATTTCCAATTCATCTGAACTATCATCATCTTGTCCCTCTTTCACTTTATTTTCAGCCTTTTGAGAAGAAATCAGATTCACCTCCTTCACAGGATGAGAACTTAACTTATTGCCCATAGCCTTCCAACCCTTCACATCTATCAGCATATCCAAATCATATTCCTGCTCTTCTTCGGTTTTTCCTTTTAGAACAAGAACCTTGACTTGCGGCTGTTTTTCAGTAGAAATCAATTTGAGGTAAGAAGATCGATGATCTGTAATGAAGTTGAACTTCTTGTTCATGGTAGTAGTCTCAATCTGGAAGCGTTTTACATAATAGGTTTTGCTACCACCATCATAGTAAACTGCAGACAAGACTTTCTCAGGATCAAATTTTTCGATCAAAAGAACCTCATTGGGCTCATATCTATTGGTCAATTCAAATCCTGTCAATTCATAATCTCCAGATTTGTAGCAGACCAAAATCTTGTCCTCACCTAAGAAATTACCAATCAACTGCCCTCGCTCATCGGTATTCAATCTACCGACAACTGGGTCATAATAAATATCCAAGCCTCCCAAGGTGGAAACGCCTTCCATCTTCAGCTGAACCTTTCTTACAGGATACTTAGTCAAAATATTTCCTCCAGCACCCCGTCCTTTGATATCCAAGGTGGCAAAATCAAAATCAAAAACTTTCACCCTAGCCTTCGCTCCTTGTGTGAGATAAACCGTTACAATTTCAGCTTCTCCGTTAGGATTGGCAGTCAAATACAAAACTTTAGACCCTTTCGTGCCTTTGGTGAGATCATACTCACGATCCCGAGTAACACCTCCAGGTTGGAAGCGCTTGACCATTGCACGACCACTGGCTCCATCCAGATAAATCAAATTAAAAGTCAGGCGGTCATCATTCTTTCGGAAAATACCTACATGAAGAATGTCTTTCCCCATGAAAAGCTTATCCTGGATCTTAGACACCATCATTTTCCCATCTTTCCGGATCGCAATGATGTCATCCAAATCAGAACAATCACAAACAAACTCGTCCTTCTTAAGACCAAAGCCAACAAAACCATCTTTTCGGTTTACATACAACTTTGCATTGTTAGCAGCTACAACAGTAGCTTGAATGGTATCAAAAGCACGAATCTCAGTTTTTCGCTCTCGTCCTTTACCATATTTCTCCAAAAGCCTTTCATAATACTTAATGGAGTATTCAGTAAGATGTCGAAGATTGTAATTTACTTCCTTCAGTTCTTCTTCCAATCGACGCATCAATTCATCAGCTTTGAAAGAGTCATACTTGGAAATCCGCTTGATCTTGATTTCCGTCAAACGAACCAAGTCATCCTGGGTAATCTCTCTATAAAAATCAGGTTTATAAGGATCCAATCCTTTGTCAATGGCCTGAAGAACTTCTTCCCAAGTCGTACATTCTTCAATGTCTCTATAGATTCGATTCTCAATAAAGATTTTTTCTAAGGAAGAAAACAAAAGCTTCTCCATTAACTCCCCTTTTCGGATCTCTAATTCCTGCTTAAGGAGCTTTTTGGTTTGCTTGGTATTGTATTCTAGAATGTCATTGACAGAAAGGAATACCGGTTTCTCATTGATGATCACGCAGGCATTTGGTGAGATAGAAACCTCACAATCCGTAAATGCATAAAGCGCATCAATGGTTACATCCGGTGAAACACCAGAGGCCAAATGAACCTGTATTTCAACATTCTTTGCCGTATTATCTACAACTTTCTTGATTTTGATTTTGCCTTTATCATTGGCTTTCAAAATCGAATCAATAAGAGAATCGGTAGTTGTCCCATAAGGTATTTCTTTGATAACCAAAATCTTGGTATCCTCCTCTTCAATTCTCGCACGAACCTTTACTTTCCCACCTCTCAGACCTCCATTGTATTCACTAAAATCAGCCAAGCCCCCAGTAAGGAAATCAGGAAGTATATTGGTTTTATTCCCTTTTAGAATTTCAATGGAGCCTTCAATGAGTTCACAGAAATTATGAGGAAGGATTTTCGTCGAAAGCCCAACTGCAATCCCCTCTACCCCTTGGGCAAGCAAAAGCGGGAATTTTACAGGCAGCGTAACTGGTTCTCGTTTTCGACCATCGTAAGAAAGTTGCCAATCAGTCGTTTGCGGATTAAAAACAACCTCAAGCGCAAACTTAGAAAGGCGAGCTTCAATATAACGAGCAGCGGCAGCTGAATCACCTGTTCGGATATCACCCCAGTTACCCTGCGTCTCAATCAATAAATCCTTTTGTCCCAAATTGACAATGGCATCACCAATTGAAGCATCTCCATGGGGATGGTATTGCATGGATTGACCGATGATATTAGCCACTTTGTTGAATCTGCCATCGTCCATTTCCTTCATGGCATGCAAAATTCTTCTCTGAACTGGCTTCAACCCATCTTCAATTGCCGGAACTGCTCGCTCCAAAATTACATAGGAAGCATAATCCAAGAACCAGTCTTTATACATCCCCGTCACAGGAACCGAATCGTGCAGGTTCTCGTCTCCGGGATTGATTATATTTTCGTTGTCACTCATTTTGACAGTTTTTTCTTAAGCTTTAACCAATGAAAACACCCTTATACCGCAAATTCAAGGCATAATAAAACTTATGCAGCTTCTTCCTCTTCAGCCTCAGGCTCATTCTTTGGATCATCCAAAGCCAAGTCCTTTTCGACCTTCAGGTTTTTAATGATAAAGTTTTGACGGTCTGGAGTATTTTTACCCATGTAGAATCCAAGCAAGTCAGCAATCTTGGTGTCTTTTCTAAGGATAATTGGCTCCAAGCGAATGTCTTCTCCGATAAATTTGCCAAACTCCTCTGGAGAAATCTCTCCTAACCCTTTGAATCGGGTAATCTCTGGCTTGTTTCCAAGCTTATGAATCGCTCGTTGCCGCTCTTCATCCGAATAACAGTAGATGGTCTCCTTTTTATTTCGAACTCGGAAGAGAGGAGTATCCAGAATAAATAAATGACCATTTTTCACCAAGTCCGGAAAAAACTGTAAGAAATAGGTCATAATCAAAAGACGAATGTGCATTCCATCCACATCAGCATCAGTCGCAATAACAATCTTTCTATACCGAAGACCCTCTATCCCGTCCTCAATATTCAAAGCATGCTGAAGAAGGTTAAATTCTTCATTTTCATAGACCACCTTTTTGGTCATTCCATAACAATTCAACGGCTTACCACGCAGTGAAAAAACCGCTTGGGTCTGTACATCACGGGATTTGGTAATGGAGCCCGAGGCAGAGTCACCTTCCGTGATGAAGAGCATGGTATTGTTTTTCAAATCTTCATCTGCCTTGTTATCATCGTAATGAACTCGACAATCTCTTAATTTTTTATTGTGGAGATTAGCCTTTTTAGCTCGTTCATTCGCTAATTTCTTGATTCCGGAAATTTCCTTACGCTCCCGCTCAGACTGAAGAATTCTTTTTAAGAGTGCATCTGCAGTTGCTGGATTCTTATGCAGGTAATTATCCAGTTCAGTCTTAACAAAATCATTGACGAAAGTTCGAAGGGTTGGACCTTCAGGGCCTACATTTTGAGAACCAAGCTTGGTTTTTGTTTGAGATTCAAAGACTGGCTCCTGAACTCTTACAGCTATAGCTCCAACAACGCTCTGACGAATATCAGAAGCATCAAAATCTTTTTTGTAAAATTCTCTAACAGTTTTGACTATGGCTTCACGGAAAGCAGCTAAGTGTGTACCTCCTTGAGTAGTGAATTGACCATTTACGAAGGAATAATATTCCTCACCATACTGATTGGAGTGAGTCAAAGCCATTTCGATATCATTCCCTTTCAAATGAATAATAGGGTATCGGATAGACTCTTCATCTACTTTATTGGAAAGCAAGTCATACAAGCCTTTGTCGGAAAAATACTTCTTGCCATTGTAATTGATTGTTAAACCAGCATTGAGGTAAGCATAATTCCAGATTTGATTTTCAAGGTATTCTGGAATGAAATGGTAGTTTTTGAAAACGGTAGAATCAGGTGAAAAAATTACTTTCGTTCCGTTTCGCTCGGATGTTTTTTCAATCTTTTTATCCTGAATCAAAACCCCTTTTTCAAACTCAGCCACCTTGCTTTCCCCATCCCGAAAGGATTGCACTTTGAAATACTCCGAAAGTGCGTTTACAGCTTTGGTACCAACTCCATTTAAACCCACAGACTTTTGAAAGGCTCCGGAATCATACTTTCCTCCAGTATTGATTTTAGAAACACAATCAATGACTTTACCCAAAGGAATTCCTCTTCCATAATCCCGCACTTCCACCCGATGCTCGGAAATCTTTATATCGATGGTCCTGCCATATCCCATCATGTGTTCGTCAATGGAATTGTCTACAACCTCTTTTACAAGGACATAAATCCCATCATCTTGGGCACTTCCATCTCCTAATTTCCCAATGTACATACCAGGACGTAAGCGAATATGCTCGCGCCAGTCAAGGGATTTAATACTGTCTTCTGTGTAATTTACAGGATTGTTTGCCATTACTTTTACTCAGATTGATTTTGGAGTTGCTTGGTTTTTCCAACAAATAGCAAAAAAAGTGCGAGGACCCAAACTGCAAGGAGAATTGGGATTAAATAAAAGAAGAAACTGAACTGATCGGAGCCTATTTCTTGCTGATTATTGATGGAATGAGTGTAAAAGACCATCATACCCAAACTTAAATTTAAAATTCCTCCAAAGGAATAAAACCAAGTCAAAATATAATCTCTAAAGGGATCACCTTTTGGGAAAATCCGATGCAGTTTCATGGAAGTTTTAGTTTCCAACATTTTTGGAGGAAGTAGAGCGATGGCATTAAATAAAACAAAAAGCGCAACCATTCCATAGAAGAAATTACCCCTACTCCAACGGAAGGTTTCTTCTCCTTCAGACGAAGGGCGTAGTGAAACTTGCTCAGGAAGAGCCGAGTAGAAATACAATAAGAAAAAGAGGAAAAACAAGATGCTCAGGAAATAGAAAGCTTTCCCAAATCGATAATACATATGCTTGAATTTAGTTGCGCTAATATACAGGATTTGGCCAAACAGAATGTGATTTATCGGGTTTAGGATTGTGACAAATATTGTCTCAAATACTGTCCTTCGTTTTCAAATTCCTTTTACCCTAAGTCAAATCAGAATTTTAACGAAACAAATTTGATCAAATAAAAAGTACTCGATTTCAAATTCGACTTGATGTCAAAAAAATGGACATTACCTTTGCCATTAGAATGAAAAAACTTCGAAACCAACTTTCGCAATTCCTCATTTTAGGAATTCTTTCCTTACTCCTTTTTGCCTGTGATTCAAAATTGGATGCAGGTGCTGTCAATTTAGAAAATTGGAAGGCTGATCGAGATGGCTGCAAGGGCCTTCGGCTTCAAGACTTAGATGAGCTTGAAAAAATTAAAAATAACTTTTTGGGAGCTAGCAATCAGGCTTTGATTAAAACTTTCGGAAGGCCGGATCGAGTGGAATTAGTAGACAAAAGCCAAAGCTTCTTTTTCTACTACTTGGAACCAAGCTCAGATTGTGAAGGGGTAGAAAGCGAAAAAGAACCCCTAAAGGTTCTTTTCCGAATGAATGCATTATCCAAAGTTTCTGAAGTAACAATTACAGACCTGAACCCATAAAACAGAGCGCAGCCGCTCCAAGTGTTCCAGCATCATTTTCTAGTGTTGCTTTCTTCAATTTCAAGTCTTTGTTGTAGTAATTGGTAAGGTACTGACGAATGGTACGCTCCAATGCTGGCATCATAAATTCCAAACCGGCAGATATTCCACCACCAAAATAAACTTCTGTTACGTCCAGAATTCTCACGGTGGATACAATTGCCTGGCCTAAAATTTCTCCTACCTCTTCGAAAACCATCAAGGAAACTGGATTTCCTTCCCGAGCTGTTTCGACAAGCAAATGAGCACCCAAGGTTGCCCCTTGTAACCTACCTGCCTTATCTGGAAAAGCAGCAATCATGCGCTCCAAAATATCCAGAATCCCCTTTCTTCCAATCAAGGTTTCTAGCCTAGCACTTCCTTTGGAAAGCATATGTCCCATTTCCATAGCATTTCCTCTAGAACCTTTGAAGACATTCCCGTCTAAAACCAAGGCACTTCCAATTCCAGTACCTAGGGTAATAAAAAGGAAATTATCAGATGGATCGTCTTTTCCAAAATAGAACTCTCCAATAGCTGCAGCAGCAGCATCATTTTCCAAGAAAAAATCTTTGTCAGGATAACTAGCCTCCAGAATTTCTTTTAGGTTAAAATTATTTAAGCTAGGAATTGCAGGGATTTCAAGTGGAGTGGTCCGATCCTTAGAAATCAAGCCCGGAAGCCCAATTCCAATTTTCTCAACTTGGGGATATTTTCGAAGATATTTTGAAAGACCTTCGGTAAATGCGTAGCCAAAACCCTTCGGGTGATCACGAAAAGGAGTTGTGTCTTCCTTCTCAAAATCAAGGATTTCACCGTTTTTATTAACTAATCCAATCTTCAAATGGGTTCCGCCCACATCCACTCCCAAAAAGTGTGTTTCCGCTTGTTCCATAGAGTTATTTATAGGTTTGATTCTCAAAAAAGCCAAAAATTCGGCTTACTTCCTATATTCTTTGTCTAACTGGCGGAAAATTTTGTGTACCGCCGGACAGACCAATGTGTTTTTCAGGGTCAAGTTAAGAATCCCTCTTATATTTTTCCGATTGGTATGAGGGTATTCTCGACAAGCTTTCGGTCGATCCTCATAAACCAAACATTTATTATCCAATCCCAAGAAAGGACAAGGCGAGGATTTTAGCACGTAATCTCCCTCCTCATCGCGTTCCAAATATTCTTCAATAAAAACAGCCTGCTTTAGCTTAAAAACTCTGGCTAAACGATCGATATCTGTTAGCAAGAAAATCGGACTTGTGGTTTTACAGCAATTTGCGCAATCCAAACAATCCAAATTTTCAAACACCTCCTCATGGTATTCTTCGAATTTTTGATCCAACTCTTTAGGCTTTAAGCGCTTTAGCCTATCCCGCAATTTTTTGTTTCCGGGGAAGTCAGATTGACTTTCTTTTTTGAAACTTTCTAAATCCATTTTAGAACTTTGGATCAATAGTAAACTCCTAATCTATTTTTTGGAAAGGTGTATTCCATCATCCAATATCTGTATTTCGCGAGCTTTGTAAAGTTGGCCAATACACTGCTTAAAGTGTTTTTTACTCATTCCGAGCATGGCCTTGATCTCCTCAGGATCAGATTTATCATGTAAAGGCAAAAAGCCTTTTTCGTTCAAAATTTCAAGAATCTTCTCTGCTCCTTCTTCATATTTGGCTCGCCCGGTGGGTAAAAGTTGTAAATCTATTTTCCCATCATCTCTTCTTTTTTTCACAAACAGATGCTTTCGCTCTCCAATCTTAATTGGTTGAAAAACCTCATTGGCATAAATCAAACCTTCATAGCGATCTTCAAGTAAAACCTTGTAGCCCAAATCTGTTTTTTCAAAAATCAATCCCTCAACTTCATTTCCAGGCTCATAGTCTTTTGGCGCGGGATAAAAGAAATCTCGGTATTTGCCGGATCCAATCAATCGGTTGGTTCGGTAATCCATACAAACCTTTACTAGATACTTTTGGCCGACTTGCATGGACTTCCCCATTTCTGCTTTAGGGACAAAAAGATCTTTCGGTAATCCCCAATCCAAAAAAGCACCAATAGGTGTTACTTCTTTTACTTCAAGCACTGCCCACTGATCTAAAATAGCCTTTGGAGTATCTGTAACAGCGACAGGCCGATCTTCACTATCTGTGTAAATAAAAACGGAAAGGACATCACCTTCACGCTCAGTTCCAGTCAGATAACGCTTAGGTAATAAAACTTCCTCACCGGATTTAGTAGCCAGATAAGCCCCAAAGTCTGTAAACCTATTGATGGGTAGTAAACTAATTTGACCGAGTTCTTCCATATCCCAAAGGTAAGGGATAATTCATCCACTCTCCGAAATTTGAGACAAACAAAGTCAGAGATGCTCCAGTTAAAAATTGGAAAAACTCCTTTTCAGGGGTAGTTTTGAAACTCTAATTAGGAAAGAATATTAAACCCAAATAAATCATTTTAAACAACTTTCTTTTATGAAAAATATTACAGTAATCGGTTCTGGAACCATGGGAAATGGCATTGCCCATGTGTTTGCACAGCGAGGATATAAAGTATCTTTGGTTGATCTTAAAGAAGAGTTTTTGCAAAAGGCTTTGGCTACGATAGGCAAAAACTTGGATCGACAGGTTTCCAAAGGTGTCATTTCTGAAAGTGAAAAAGAAGCTGCTTTGGCCCGAATCCAAACCTTCACCGATTTAAATGCAGGCGTTCAGACTGCCGATTTGGTTGTGGAAGCAGCTACCGAAAACATGGCCATCAAATTGGACCTTTTCCGTCAGTTGGATGAATTGACTCCACCTGCTGCCATTCTTGCTACCAATACCTCTTCCATATCCATTACAAAAATCGCAGCAGCTACAAAGCGTCCGGCTCAAGTAATTGGGATGCACTTCATGAACCCGGTTCCTGTGATGAAGTTGGTAGAGGTCATCCGTGGTTATGCAACTTCAGATGAAGTCACAAAAACGATCATGGAATTATCAAAAGATTTGGGCAAAGTTCCTGTTGAGGTAAATGACTACCCTGGATTTGTCGCCAATCGAATTTTGATGCCAATGATCAATGAGGCCATTTACAGTTTGTATGAAGGTGTAGCTGGTGTGGAAGAAATCGACACCGTGATGAAATTGGGAATGGCACATCCGATGGGCCCACTACAATTGGCAGATTTCATTGGATTGGATGTTTGTCTTTCCATATTAAGAGTGCTCCATGATGGCTTCGGTAACCCAAAATACGCCCCATGTCCTTTGCTGATCAATATGGTTGAAGCAGGGTACAAAGGTGTAAAAACAGGAGAAGGATTTTACAAATACAACCCAGGGAGCAAGGAATTGGTGGTTTCACCAAGATTCATCAAATAAATAGAAGTTAATAAGTATGCATTTAGCAGTATCCGGAAATATCGGAAGTGGGAAAACTACGCTTACAGAAAAGCTTGCCAAACATTACGGTTGGAAAGCTGAGTTTGAAGCGGTGGACAATAATCCTTACCTCCCCGATTTTTATGAAGACATGAAGCGATGGGCCTTTCACCTTCAAGTATATTTTCTTAACTCCCGCTACAATCAAATCCGGAAGATTCAGGAAAGCAAGGAGAATACTATTCAGGACCGCACGATTTATGAAGACGCCTATATTTTCGCTGCAAACCTTTATAAGAGTAAGTTATTAACTGAACGAGATTATTGGAACTACAGGAGCCTATTCGACTCCATGATTCAACACGTCAATGCTCCGGATTTGTTGATTTATCTGAAGGCTGACATTCCCAAGCTGGTAGGGCAGATTGAAAAACGTGGCAGAACTTATGAAACTGCCATGCGAATTGACTACCTAAAAAACCTCAATCAACATTATGAGGATTGGATTGCAGGGTATAAAGAAGGAAAATTACTGATCATAGATGTCAATGATTTGGACTTTGTAGAAAGACCAGAGGATTTTTCCTTCATTGTTGAAAAAATCGAGCGGGAAATGTTTGGGCTTTTTGCTTAGAAAAAGTCCAATCACTCACCACACTAAAACAAAACACCCCTTCAAAATTGAAGGGGTGTTTTTTTAACCAGGGAATTGTTTCTTTCGTTGGAAAACAATTTTAACTCCTTTGTTACTATCAGAAACACCTTCTAATTCAAGTTCATCTTCACCTCTAAACAGAATTTTCCAGCTTTCTACGGGTTTATTTGGATTATGACTTAGTAGGGTGACCTCTGGACGATGGGCATGTGCATGCCAATAACCCGTTTGCCTCCCTTCTTCGGTAGACATTTGCCTATATCTTCGATCCCATCCGAAATAAAGAAAACTATTTACATAGAAATTCTGCTGCTCTGTTTCAGATCCTCCCTTATCAGCTACATCCGATAATTCCCACAAACCAACTACTAAATCCCAATGAGCTGTAGGCTTTTTTTCAATTCTTTTTATGGAGACCACCACATTTTCCCCTTCCTCCATACGGGTCCAAATCATTTTATCATTACTCTCAAAAACGACTTTAAATGGTCCTGAAGGGTCCTCTGGCCCATATCGGTCTACAGGCAGAAATTCGTTGGTGGAAGCATCAAAACTCCAGGTTCCTTCGGAATGACGCGACCAGCCATTTCCAGAATAATAAGTCCCATCTTCTGTTATTTCTGTCCACCGCGCAATCGGCGTAAGCTCTTGATCCCCTACCCTGACATGCTCGAACTCCCACAGTCCAACCAAGTTTTGGCCGAGTGAAAACGAGACATTCCCGATACATAAAACCAGAAAAAGCGAAAGTTTTAGAATTTGATTTATCATTTCTTTTCTATCAATAATTGAATAATTCGTTTGCTTAATTCCATTTCATTTGACCGACTTCCAGAATTGGTGGTCATAGCTAAAATGTGCTTTCCTCCATCCAAAATGATCAGCATTGATCGGTATCCTTCTGTATTTCCTCCATGAATTAAATACGGCATATCAATCCCCAAATCACCCATCCGGAAGTGATCTCCAGGCTGAAAAACTACCCAACCATAGCCATAAGAAATTTCATCAGTAATGGATTTCAAGTGATTGGTTGTCATTAATTTATAAAGACCCACATCTAGTAATTCATTGTTCGCTGTGATTTGACCCCATCTAAAAAGATCACCCGCTGTAGAAAAAATTCTTCTTCCTAATGTCAAATCAATAAATCCGTTCCTGTACCATTCCATCTTTCCCTCATCATAATTATAAGCTTCTGCGAGCCGAGGAAAAACCTGTTCATTATTCGTAGTAGAAAACGTTTGAGCCATCCCGTATGGAATAGTAATTTTTTCCTTCAAAAGGTTATCAAAAGGCATGTCATAAATTCTTTCGAGAATTATGGCCAAAAGATGGTAGCTGAAATTGCTATAATAAAATCCCTCGCCAGGATTAAAAACAGGAGGTAGCTGACTAATGAAATCAATGTAGGATACTGGATCAAAATGCTGTCGTTTTAGTCTTAGAAAACCTTCTTCTTTTAAAGAATCAGAAACCCCATCATAGTCTGGAATACCTGAGGTATGGCTCAACATATGATGGATTGTAATAGATGAGTGAAAAGTTCCAGAGTAGGAAACATCTTCCAAAAAGTCTACAAGCTTAGTATCAAGGCCCAACTTTTTTTCCTCAACAGCTTTCAAAATCAATGCTGCGATAAAAGATTTATTGATCGACGCTATATCAAATCGAGTTGTCGATTCAACTGGGACATTCCAAACTCTATTTGCAATTCCAGCATGCTTTTGAAAAAGAACACCTTCCGTATTTCCTATAACAAGACTTCCACTAAAATTCCCTTTTTTATATTCATCATCGATTAATTTTTCGATTTCCGAATAATCTTGAATAGATAAATTTAAAGAGTCATTTACATGAACTTGGAGAAGGTTCAATCCCAAAAGAATTAAGATTATTACGTTCATCATTTTTGATTCGTTTGCTCAAATCAAATGAGAATAATCTATAAATCAAGTCTGAAAAACAGGTTTTGGGACGAAAATCAGATATGTGGGATGAATTCCAACTGAATGAAATTAATTCATGAAATTCCCAAGAAAAGAATCTGAAATCGGAATGATATGGTTTTGAATATGTATTTCCGATTTTCCTTTGTTTTTGAAGATTTTATCTATTTGAATAGGGTTAACCAAGTAACTCCGATGACAACGAGTCAAAAAAGGTGAATTCTCATAGCTGTCTTCAATAACTTTCAGTCGATTTCGAATCAAATGCGTTTTCACATTTTCTCCTTCTAAAAAGTAAATCTCCAGATAGTTTTTATCTGATCTGATGAACAAAAAAAATTCAGGTTTTATTTGAATTCCATCTTTACCATTCTCAGACTGAAAAATCAAGACTTCAGGTTTTTGTATACTTAGTGTAAATCTATCCTTTATCAAAAATTGAAAGAGTACAACCGGAATAATCATTATGGAAAAATATTCCATAATCATCAGAACGTAAGCATTTAAAGTCCATTCCTGCCAATCCCAGAAGTAATTAAACAATAGAAAAATAGAAGTCCCTCCGATTAGAATTTGTGTGAATATCCAGGCTATTTTTTGAAGAAGGTTTTTAGCTTGTATTTTCTTGGACAAGCCAAATTCAATTCCGAAAAAAACGATCAGGTTTACAAACCCAAATAATATAGAACGGGTCAAAAAATCATGTCCCGAATAAGATATTCCCTGGTCTATCCTAAATGCTTCAAAAACATATAGAATATAAAAGATAAGAAGCCCCAAAAAGAGCACATAGAAAACTCTTATGGATTTATAGGAGATCTTCATTGAATTTTTCTCATTAACCAATTGAAAATCATTTCCCGTTGTTCTTCTTTAGGATTTATTAGAACTTGATCTAAACGTTTTAAAGATCCCCCAATCATTAGTGTTTCATAGGGACAAAGTCGTATTATTTTGTATCCATGAATCCGAGTCAATAAATCTATTTGGCTGTCATTGTAGGCTTGCAACTTCCAACCTGCAGCTCCATTCCCGGAGAAATCTCCTGGCTCATTGGCCTTTCCAAAAAGGCGTTCTGCAAAAGGGGGACCATTCCAAACCCTTACTTGTAAACCTGCCTTAATAGCATCTTTTTCGTACGTTCTGCAAAGTCTTTTGTAAGAATCTACAAAAGAAAAATTAAACTCAGAGTAGAGTTCAGACCGAAGAGAAGCAAGTCTATACCGATTGAAATGTACCTCGGTATCCCAGAGGATTAATTGACGATTGATTCGAAAATCCAGCTTTATTTTTTCAAAAAGCGGAATTGAACCCTCTCCTCCTAAATCAGAAAATATCTCAGTTAAAAAGCTTTTTCCTTTTTCATCCAAATAATGAGAAACAACCGGCAGCTCAAACTCCGCTTCGTAACCGGCACCTCCATCTTTCAGAATCAAGTCAAGCTGGCGGGTCATCAAATGCATCATGAATCAGACGTTTTCGCGAATGATTTCCCAAGTATGATCAGCCAACAGCCTTACTTCCGCTACAAAATTTGCCCAATCTTTTTTTCTTCCCCATTCTTCTGGGGCGATTAAACTCAAAAAATCTGTTCCATCAGCTT
This sequence comes from Algoriphagus sp., assembly GCF_013373065.1. Taxonomy (GTDB): domain Bacteria; phylum Bacteroidota; class Bacteroidia; order Cytophagales; family Cyclobacteriaceae; genus Algoriphagus. The sequence continues at coordinate 113,364 of NZ_JABXIN010000011.1, read as the reverse complement.
TTTGATATAAAAAGTAGACGTGATTAATCAGGGGTTCAAATCCGATTGCGGCTTGATAAATCCGTTCAGAAACTTCAACTCGGGCTTTGATCTTTTCAGCCTGCTCAGCCAGCAATTTCATCTGCTGATAAATCTGTGCCATTTGCATATCCGTCTGTGAATGCATGGCAGCCACAGCACGCCCTGTGATTTTCCCTTGATCCTCAGGTTTGATGATTGCACTCCCCGAATGATGCGCATAAGGTAAAGTTGCCGGATTTTCAGAAACTTTTTCCTTCATACGCTCCAAATCAAGCTCTTCTATATTTATTTTCTTACCGCTCATTTTATTCTTGTCCGGTAGAGATCCGTTCTTTTAAATTCCCTTTTGAACCAGGGAAGGTTGTTTTTTGAGAAATATCATAGCCAATCCAAAGCATAATAGCCATGAAAATGAAGAAAAGGATCAAGAATATTTTTTTTCCCTTGCTCATAAAGGTGACGAAGCTTAGATAGAAAACAAAATTAAACCCAATTAGGAAAAAGAAGATTCCCTGAGTCCAATTCTTTCATTATAGAAATAATGCTTTTTGAAAATTGTTTATAATTTTAGAAAACTCTTTCAAGGGTAATTACTCGTTTTCGGCTTTTTCACCAGCAATATGTATCAATTCATTAGTGAGTCTTCCATTTACCAATATTTTGGAGAAGATGATCCTGATATGATTCGTGAAATGATCCAAATTATACTGGACACGAATATAAAAGACCTTCAAGAACTCCCCCAATACTATCAAGAAAATGACTTTTTGACCATTAAAAAAAGATGTCATAAGGCCAAACCATCCATGAGCTATATTGGGGCAGTAAAGACCAGAAAACTTCTGGAAGATATTGAGGAAAACCTAGAATCTTCCCAAGCTTTGAATGAGACACTTCAAGCTCATTTAGAAGGAATCAAACAAGAGCTTGGCGATTTTCTGGAAACTAAAAGCAAATAAAACCATACTTCATGCGTAAATTTTCACTGATAGGACTTTTGATTTTAGTCCAAGGTTTCCTTTATGCTCAAAGCACACTAAGCGTAGAGTATATCATGCGGGATCCCAATTGGATAGGCTATTTCCCTTCGGATATCCGATGGAGTGACGATAGTCAAACCATCTATTTTGATTACAATCCAGAAGGAAATCCTTCCGATTCCCTTTACCAAATCCAACTAAATAAACTTACGGAATACAGCAAGGTGGATTGGAGAGAGGAACGGGCTATGCGTCGAAATCAGGCTGCATACAATAAAGACAAAAGCAAGAGACTATTTTTAATGCCGAATGATCGGATCTATTTGGAAAGTTTTCCGAGTGGAGAACAAAAAGAAATCCTAAACTGGCATGCTAGGGTCAGCAATCCAACTTTCATGGCCGATGAAAACCTGATCTATTTTGTCAGCGAACAGAATATCTACACCTTTCATCTCCAAACAGGAGCTTTAGAGCGGGTTACAAATATTTCAACAGGAAATAAACCGGGAAGACCCGAAAAGAGAGATTCAAATTCCGACAAATCAAAGCCATTCTTAGAGGAGGAAAATCTCAAACTTTTGGAAGTTGTCCGCCAACGAGAAGAAAAACGAAATCAAAGCCAAGCTTATAGAGAAGGAACTCAGCTAGAACCAGAAGAAGAATTTACCTTTTACACAGAAGGAAAAAATCCATCCAACCTTCAACTTTCCCCAGATGGGAAATTCTCTACGTTTACATTTTATAAAACAGCAAACAATAAAAACACCAAAGTTCCAAATTATGTAGATGCCTCAGGCTACACGGAAGATTTGAATGCACGCCCAAAAGTTGGAACAAACCCAACTACATCCGAAATCGGGATTTACAATTTGGAAAGAGATACCGTCTATTTCATCAATACGTCTTCCCTTCCAGGGTTAACAGATCTTCCCGATTATGTCAAAGACTATCCTGATAAAGAATGGCCTCAAAAAGATCGAGACTTAGCTTTATTTGGACCCGTGTTTTCACCAGATGGATCAAAAGCCATTGTTCAAGCCCGCTCTTTAGATAATAAGGATCGATGGATTACACTAGTTGATCTGGAAACTGGAGAATTAACAACCTTGGATAGACAGCGTGATGAAGCCTGGATAGCAGGTCCAGGTATTGGTTGGACCTTTTCCGGAGGAACGCTGGGATGGCTTCCCGATAACAAGCACATCTATTTCCAATCTGAAGAAAGTGGCTATTCCCACCTTTACCTATATGATATAGAAAAGCAAACTAAGAAAGCATTAACCAAAGGAGAATTTGAGGTTTTTGATCCTTTTCTTTCAAAAGATGGAACCTATTGGTACTTGACCACATCGGAGGTAGATCCAGGAGAAAGGCATTTCTACAGAATGCCTGTTCATGGTGGAAAAATGGAAAAACTCACCGATATGACAGGAAACAATCAGGTGACTTTATCTCCAGACGAAAAATTTCTTGCAATCCTTCATTCATACAGTAATTCACCAGCGGAGCTTTACTTGCAGGAAAACAAGGTAGGTGCAAAACCTAGCAAACTAACCGATGGTCAAAGCGAAGAATTTAAATTCTACAACTGGCGAGATCCGGAAATTATCCGATTCACAGCACGTGATGGAGCCAAAGTACCTGCAAGAATTTACGAACCTGAACCCTCCAAGAAAAATGGAGCGGCGGTCATTTTTGTCCATGGTGCAGGCTACCTACAAAACGTCCACAAATGGTGGAGCAGTTATTTCCGTGAGTACATGTTTCATAACCTTTTGGCCGATTTAGGATATACCGTTTTAGATATTGATTACCGAGCTTCTGCCGGATATGGTCGGGATTGGCGAACTGGAATTTATCGACATATGGGCGGAAAAGACCTTTCTGACCAAGTAGATGGCGCAAAGCATTTGGTAGAAGCCTATGGAATTGATTCCGAAAGAATAGGAATATATGGTGGAAGTTATGGGGGATTTATCACCCTGATGGCATTATTTACCGAGCCTGAAGTTTTCAAATCAGGAGCAGCACTTCGATCAGTAACAGATTGGGCACATTACAATCACGGCTACACATCCAACATATTGAATACTCCTGAAGAAGATCCGATTGCCTACCGAAGATCCTCTCCTATTTATTTTGCAGAAGGCCTGAAAGGAAATTTACTAATGGCCCATGGAATGTTGGACGTTAATGTGCATTTTCAGGATGTTGTTCGTCTTTCGCAACGATTGATTGAATTGGAAAAAGATAATTGGGAAATGGCTATTTATCCGGTGGAAGACCACGGATTTGTAGAACCCAGTTCCTGGACAGATGAATATAAGCGTATCCTTAAACTCTTCAACAGCACTTTATTGAATGAATAGAACCGCCTACATCCGCTTTGCTGCTCTTCTATTGAGCATCCCCTTTCTGGTATTTTCCTGCAAAACACCAAATGAATATAAAGAACAAAAAAGAGGTTTAATAGCTGAGAATGCGATGGTTGTCTCAGCCCGTGGAGAAGCTTCAAGAATAGGTGTAGAAATCATGCAAAAAGGAGGAAATGCCTTCGACGCAATGATGGCCACTGAAATGGCACTCGCTGTCACTTTTCCTTTTGCTGGAAACTTGGGTGGTGGAGGCTTTGCCGTTTACCGAATGGCAAATGGAGATATAGGATCCATTGATTACCGGGAAAAAGCTCCACTTGCCGCCGATAGAGATATGTATTTGGATGAGAATGGAGAGGTAATTCCAGGGTTAAGTACAAAAGGAGCTTTGGCTTCTGGAGTACCGGGAACCATAGCAGGAATTTTTGAAGCCCAGGCCAAATTCGGAAAACTCGAGCCAAAGGATATTTTACAGCCAGTAATTGATTTGGCAAGAAATGGATTTGTGGTGAGCACCCAACAAGCCGGCAGACTTCAGGGGATTCGAGATGTTGTTAGAGAAGTTAATGGAGATGATACATTCTTTGGAAAAGAATGGAATGCTGGCGACACGATCAAAAATATTGCTTTGGCTGAAACCCTAGAACGAATTGCCAACAATGGCCGAGATGAATTTTATAAGGGTGAAACCGCCAAAATTCTCGTAGATCATATGCAAAGAATGGGGGGAATCATAACAGAAGAAGATCTTGCTGCTTATGAGGCCGCTTGGCGTGAACCGATCGTTTTTGACTTTAAAGAACTTCGGATTATCTCCATGGCACCGCCAAGTTCGGGGGGTGTAACTATTGGTCAGATTTTGAAAATGATTGAACCCTTTGATCTGAAAAGTATGGGGCATAATTCGGCTGACTATGTTCAGGTTTTAACAGAAGCTATGCGAAGGGCCTATGCCGATCGGAATTATTATTTGGGAGATCCAGACTTTGTGGAGATTCCTATTACGGAGCTGTTGGATGATGAATATTTGAGAAGTCGAATGGAAAGCTTTGATCCTGAAAAAGCTACCCTTTCCTCCGACATTTCAGAAGGGTCAGTGCTTTTTGCTGAAAGTATGGAGACAACCCATTACTCCATTATGGATACAGAAGGAAATGCGCTTGCTGTTACCACTACCTTAAATGGTGCCTATGGGTCAAAAGTCTATTTGGATGAATTGGGCTTTTTTATGAATAATGAAATGGATGACTTTAGTAGCAAAGCTGGAGTACCAAATATGTTTGGACTAATTGGTGCTGAAGCCAACAGCATTGCTCCTGGAAAAAGAATGTTGAGCTCTATGACTCCTACATTGGTGGAACGAGACGGAAAACTTTGGATGATCGTTGGGACACCAGGAGGTTCTACCATTATTACAGCCGTTGCGCAAACAATTCTGAATGCCTATGAATTTGATATGACCATGCAAGAGGCAGTGGAAGCTCCTCGTTTTCACCATCAATGGCTACCAGATCAAATTTTATTTGAGGAAAATTCCCTTGACAGTACCTTATTAAAAATCTTAACCGCTAAGAATTATCTCATCAACGAAGGACGCACGCCAATTATCGGTTCTGTGGATGCCATAATGGTGTTACCAGATGGAAAGTTGGAAGGTGGAGCTGACCCTAGAAGGGAAAATGAAGCAGCCGGATTTTAAACATTAAAGGCCTTGGTAAAACCCAAGGCCTTTTTCTTTTTTGCTTGATGAGTTGCCATAACTGCAAATACATCTGAAGTCAAAACATTTGTAAATCAGGCAATTATTTTTAAAATTAAGTAGGATTTTTATTTCAGTCCATTCAAGAGCAACTGAAAATTGAATCATTTTTAACCCTTAAAATCTCTTTCATCATGGTTACCCACTACATCATTACTAACAGGGAAGTCACTTCCAGAAAAAGTAAAAACTACATATCTGTGAATGAAACGGAATTCATGCGAAAAGATGGCGATGAGGAAGCTCGTCATAATCTCCGCTATGGAACCGTAAGTTTTGAACCTAAAAAAGCCAAAAAGCTCCAAGACTTTTCCATTCAAATCATCCCTGAGGTAGATGAAGCCCTTCTTGCCAACTATGCGGATGACAAGGATGTCAATAAGGCTAAATTCCCATCTACACACATATTCAATGAGCTTTATGAGTCAGGAATAAAAGCCAGCAAAAAGACCCCAGGTGGAGATCATATCAGAATATCAGAAGACATTATGGTTTTTGTACATGGCTTTAAATCCGATTTGGAGACTGCCATGCAAACCCTTTGTGAACTCCATAGAAAATACGTGGAGCCAGAGGATTCTACCATCAAGCATTTGGTATTATTCACTTGGCCTGCCAAAAAGAAATTGCTTAAATATCGATCGGATGCTTATGATGCCATGCAGTCTGGTTTTGCTTTGGCAAGATCCATGGCTTCATTACGAGAATTTTTCAAAAAGAAATTTGTCGAAGAACGAAAGCCACTCTGTGACCAAAAAATCCATCTCATGTGTCATAGTATGGGGAATCGAGTATTGGAGAATATGGTCAAAGGCGTTCAGGATGTTGGCTTAGAAATCAACTCCATTTTCGGTGAAATACTCCTTGTAGGTGCAGATATCGATTACTATGCCTTAGAGCGACCCAACCCACTTTATCGATTGATTGATTTCGGAGAGCGAGTACATGTTTATTATCACAACAAAGACCAAGCGCTTGGAATCTCCGAATTAACCAAAAATGCCTTTAATCGCTTGGGAAGATGGGGAGCTAAAAACTCCGTGAGTTTGGCTGATGATATCTACCAATGCAATGTGACCGATATCGAGGATGATAAAGGTATTTTAAACGACACAGTTCATCATTGGTATTACTACAATTCCCCAACGGTTGTGGATGATATCATTGAAGTCATGAAAGGTGGTAATTCAATTTTTAGCATGTAATTATGGGAAAGCGCAAATTTTCTGACTTGCATTGTCACAATCATATGCGAGCTCATTTCCACATGCAGGAGAAGGAAAAAAAATTTCGAAGGAAAGAAGAGTTTAGCCCCTGGACGGTCATAGCTTCTAATCATCGAAATCACCAAATGGGAAAAATGGGCGCGAGCTATAGCCAAATTGATTTGGTAAAATGCTGGAACTCCAATCTCAGACTAACCTTTAATTCTTTATATCCCCTCGAAAGACAATTTGTCCAAGGGATAGACCCAAAAATCGGAAAAGACAAATGGTTTCGTTTTTTGACATCAGCCATCTTGGGGTCCAAGGGCCTTCGAAGGGATTTATTACAAACAGCTTATATGCGAATCCCGGACAAAGTCGTGGATTATTTCCAATCTGAAGATTACGATTACTGGGAATCTTTACAGCGAGAGCGGGATTTTGTCTTGATGGATTCCGGCAAGCGGATTCGAAAAAATGAAATTCACGTTCCCAAAGCATTTCTCCGAGAAGAACGTTTGGCTCGAAAATTTGCCAGCCAGCATCCCCGCTCCTATCAGGCCAAAGATGCCTGTTACCGCGTCCCCAAAAACAAATCGGAATTAAATCAATCGATAGAAGATGATTCAGAAATCACGATGATTTTAACGATTGAAGGCGCTCATGCTTTGGGAACGGATCGAGTACAGTCCATCGAGGAAATTTCCGATCGTGTACAGGAAATCAAACAGAACTGGGAGGCACCAATCTTCTTTATCACCTTTGCCCACCATTTTGACAATCATCTTTGCGGTCATGCTCATTCCATCCCAGGAATGGGTAAAATTCTGATGGACCAGTCCAAACGGATGAATGCAGGATTTAATAATGACGGAAGAAGAATACTTAAGGAATTACTGGCTCTGGATCGGGACTTAAACCGAGATGATTCACTCGGCTACCGAATTTTGATTGATGTAAAGCACATGAGCGCTCGATCCCGAAAGGAGTATTATAACTTAATCAGAAAATGTCTTGAAAAAGGGGATCGTATTCCAGTAATCGCTTCCCATTGTGGTTATTCCGGAATTGCTACACTTGATCAGCATATTGAGTTGCAGGAAAAAGAAAAAGACGATTACACCGATCCTAGCGGGAAATTCAATGCCTGGAATATCAATATGTGTGATGAGGATATCGAACTGATTGTTAAAACCAAAGGAATGTTTGGTCTGTCCTTTGATCAACGAATCCTTGGGATTACCAAGGATGATTTGAAAAACAATTCCAAACGCAATGGAATTCAGCTTATTTGGGAAAATATTGAGGCAGTACTCAATAGTGCGTATACCAATCCCAATTTATCTGAGTCTGAAAAAGGGCAAATCTGGAAATCCATTACCATTGGGACAGATTTTGAAGGGCTCATTGATCCAATAGACCCCTTCCCTACTGCACTGGAATTTAATTCATTTAGTAATCAACTAATAGCTGAAATAGAAAGGGCAAGATTGGATGGTGGAAAGGCCCACTTAGCTCATCTGAATTCACACGAAGAGGTACAAAAAGCAGTGGAAGATTTTTGTTTTAACAATGCATCAGATTTTGTAAAAGAGAATTACCCAAAATAATTGCATTGGGAACACTCCTTATTCTTCACCAAAAATTTCCTTTACGACCCAGCCTTTGCCCCATTCTTCTTGTTCCTTTTCCGTCCAAAGCTCAGGAAAGAAAATTACTTTCTGAAAACGTGGAGGTAAGTACTTCTGCCAGTTGGTTCCGCCTGTAGCCGCAATATCAACCGGATCACGTTGAAGGTAGCGCACCGCAGATTTGTAATGCGCCAAAGGCCAAAAAACATTCGCCTTCAGATCAAATTGCTTCATCAATTCGGTCAATTCTTCGGATGGATTTTCCAGTTCCATATATCGTCGCCAGATATTTTTACGTCTATATCCATCAATCAATTCCTTCAATCTCTTTCCGTATTTCAAATTGAAGTTTTTGAGGGTTAAAGTTTTTTGACCTGAAGCCAACTCAATTGCACCGCGCTGCCAATACAAATGCTCGAAAATATCATCAGCAGGAGAATGGTAATCAAAGTCTTTTCGATCATTCAGAGTAACTAAATGATAGGCATCTGTGGCCATTAGTTCTATTTCCCGATACTGTGCACTTTGAAATCCTGAGGATGGCAACAAAGACATACGGAATTTCAAAAATTGCTCTCGCTCCATTCCTTTCCACATCATCGCAAAAGAACTGATCAAATGATCGAAATACATTAGAATTCGTCCCAATCGGGTCTTGAAAAAGTCCTCTGAAAGTGGTTCTTCATCCGAAATCTGCTCCATCTCAGAAATTATCAATTTGAAATAGAGTTCGGTAATTTGATGATAGATGATAAAAATCCTTTCGTCCTTAAAGCTTGTTTTGGGCTGTTGAAGGGAAAGCAATACATCCAAATTGATATACTCCCAATAGGTTAAGTAATCGGCATATAAAAGCCCTTCCAGATAAGACAACATGTCTTGACCAGAGGCTTTAAACTTTTCTTCAAGCTGCTTAATTTTCTCAAGAATCCGGGGGTCAAATTGGGGGTTTTCCATCTCTAAATTTTATCAAAAATGATAGTTTTTTACCCCCCGATCTATTTATTTCGAAAGGTGCTGGGATTTGTTAGCAACAAAAATCACTGATTCAATTCAATAAACCAAAAAAACACATGCAGGCTGTAGAAATCCAAAAATCGCTAAAGCAGGATACATTTGAGGGAGTAGATTTTTTAAATATTGATGATCTAATGACGGAGGAGCACCTATTGATTCGAAGTACCATTCGTGACTTTGTGAAAAAAGAAATATCCCCATACATCGAATCTTGGGCACAAAACGCATATTTCCCTGAATCCATTGTGAAAAAATTTGGTGAAGTGGGAGCATTCGGTCCACAAATCCCCGAAGAATATGGAGGAGGTGGATTGGATTACATTTCTTATGGCCTCATCATGCAAGAGATTGAGCGAGGAGATTCTGGTATGCGCTCAACAGCTTCAGTGCAAGGTTCTTTGGTTATGTACCCGATTTATAAATTTGGTTCTGAAGAACAACGCAAAAAATACCTTCCAAAATTAGCCTCCGGTGAAATGCTTGGATGCTTTGGCTTAACCGAACCTGACCACGGTTCAAATCCTTCCGGTATGGTCACCAACTTCAAAGACATGGGGGATCACTACTTATTGAACGGTGCTAAAATGTGGATTTCCAATTCCCCAAAAGCTGATATTGCCGTAGTATGGGCCAAAAATGAGGAAGGCAGAATTCACGGCCTGATTGTCGAGCGTGGCATGGAAGGCTTTTCTACCCCTGAGACTCACAACAAATGGTCTTTACGAGCTTCATGTACCGGTGAATTGGTATTTGATAATGTCAAGGTCCCAAAAGAAAACCTCCTTCCAGGAAAGTCCGGTTTGGGTGCTCCTTTGATGTGCTTGGATTCTGCTCGCTATGGAATAGCTTGGGGAGTGATCGGTGCAGCAATGGATTGCTATGAATCAGCACGTAAATATGCAGCAGAACGAATCCAATTTGACAAGCCGATTGCTAGCTTTCAGTTGGTGCAGAAGAAACTTTCCGAAATGCTAACTGAAATCACAAAAGCACAATTGCTCGCCTGGAAGGTTGGTAAAATGATGAATGAAGGAAAAGCAAAGACAGTCCACATTTCCATGGCCAAACGAAACAATGTTGAAATGGCCTTAACTATTGCCCGAGAAGCTCGTCAAATCCACGGTGGAATGGGAATTACCGGAGAGTATCCTATCATGCGTCATATGATGAACTTAGAATCCGTAATTACTTACGAAGGCACCCATGATATTCATTTGCTGATTTTGGGAAATGAAATCACGGGTATTCCTGCATTCAAATAGAAAAAGAGAGACGGTGATAAAAAAGGTTCATGAAAAATATCATGAACCTTTTTTATTGCCTTAAATTCCTAAAATCATTCTCAGTGAGCCTTTATCAACTTTCCTTGGTAAATCGTTTGGTTTTCATTTGGAAGTTGAACCCAATATAGGCCAGCTGGCAATAAATTAATCTCCAATTCGGCCTTGCCTACCCCCCAATTAAGGATTCGAACCAGAGAAGTAAGATTTTTACCGTCGGGTCCATATATCGTTAGGTTATTTGCTTCCAGAGAAGTATCATCTGGAAACTCCAGTTTTACTGTTTCACTAGCCGGGTTGGGATATATCTGGATAGTTTTAATTTCAAAGGTCGGTCTACTTCCCAAACCTGCTATTGTTAATGTCACAGGCTCGATAAAAGCAGTACATCCCGCTTGATTTGTTAAAAAAACCGAATACTCTCCCATTAAATTGACTTGATAGGAAGATTCGGTAGCATTTGGAATGATTTCTCCATTTCGGTACCATTGATATTCAAACACTCCGGCAGGAGCGATTAAAATATCTCCATTTACTTCAATTTCACCTTTTGGAAGCTGATTTACCTTAACTTCAACCACATCCGACTCAGATATGCAACCTCCTTGATACCTGATGACGGCTTGATAAATTCCACTTTCAGACAATGCTAAACTGGAAGCATTTTGATTCGGAATTGGACTTCCATTTCTGAGCCAACTAATTACCTCAAAATCCCCTGATGCCTGAACAGAAAGGGAGGATTCTTCCCCTTCACAGAACTCCAAATTCCCAGTCAATGTAACTTGAGTTTGTTCAAATCTATTAACAGTTACAAGAGCCTGCACTTCTGTAACATTTCCAGATGGATCGATTGCGCGAAGAATCACTGGAATTTCTTTTCCAATATCCTCGCATGTAAATTCTTCTTTGCTAAGACTTACTTCCTTGACAGAACAATTGTCACTCAAATTCAGAATCAAATCATCTGTAGAAATTGACTTACTTCCCAAATTGACATCTAAGTCTATTTCAATATCCTGAACTTCCAACATTGGCCCTTCCTTATCCTCTACCAAAACAGCCACATCAAAAGACCACTGTGTACCATTTCCATCAGAAATGATCATTTGGACCATATTTTCTCCCAAGTCAGAACAGGTAAATTGGGTTTTTGAGAGCTCCAAATTCAATCCAGAACTATCAAATGGCCAACTTTCAAAAACCGATTCATAATCTAAAACAGCAATTCCTTCAGCGTTTAAATTAAGTTGAATAGATTCCTTCACACTTGGAAAAGGTAAATCTTCCAATTCGAGCAAGATGGACTCCGAAGCAACCCAACATCCATTTTCCAAAACAAGAATTGCTAAATATTGACCTGGAGAATCTACCAAAATAAACTTTCCTTTTTCTCCTTCAATTAGGTTGGTTCCTTTTCTCCATTCAACCACTTGGAAATCCAACTCCTCCCCTAATTTCAGTTCAACACTTCTACCTTCATATAGCTTTCCTATAGGTGAAAGACTTACTTTCTGGGATTCTACAAGATTTACAAGGGCAGAGGTAGTGTACGTTTTTGAATTTCCAGAAGCATCAGAGACTGTAAGAACTAGCTCAATGGAAATGTTTTCTGAACCTGAATCTAAATCTGAACAGGAAATTGATTCTTTGTCCAACTTCACTTCTATTGACTCGCTATTGCAATTATCAGTTGGAGGAGAAACCATGAAGTCTTCCACATCAAAAAACAGTTCTCCTTTTGTTAGATCAAATTCATATACCACAGATTTGTATTCTAATGAAGGAGCAATTGTATCTATTACACTTAAGCTTGTGGTATCTTTAAATATTTCTCCATCGGATTTACGGGTGGATGTCACAATTAATTCTTGTTCACCCAAATCACTACAATCAAGTTGTTCACCCGAAGAATATTCAAAAGAAAAATCTTCATCAGGAACTTCAACCAAAACTTTTTCAGGACTCAAAGAAGCCTTTCCATCTTTATCCAGAAAAAGTTTGACATTTTCTTTCAGTACTGGTTCAAACTTTTCTTCAGCAAGCAAAACTTTCAAAGAAACCTCGTCATTGTACACCCTACGTTCGACAGATTGCAGATTGTAATTCTGATCCAAGACCGGAAAAATATAAACGGGGCTAAAATCAATTTTAGCATATTCTTTTCCATTCTCTGAAACCTTTTGGACATTCACTTCCAAATGCCCATAATGCTTTCCTCCATCGGATAAAACTGGATTACCGCCTGATTCAACCCACTGTTCAGGCTCGTTCTGATCAGCAGTCCATTTTTTAAAGGAATTGTAATTCAGCAATTCCAAAGGATTCTTAAGGTAATTCCGTTTTTCACCCCTCATACCATCACCAGCAACTCCAACATCATAATACAGAACACCGCTTCCATCTTGATTTTCATCGACAAAGGATCGCTCAAAGAGTTCGTCATGACCAGCAAATACTGCAATCACCCCATATTCTTCAAAAATTGGGTTTAAAACCCGCATCGGAATCCCCCCTTGTCCAGTAGCCAATTCATGATTAATAGGCACACCATGTTCCCCTGAGCTATAAGGAATATGGTGGAATTGGACAAAAACTAGCTGTTTACTTTCTTGAGCATCCTGTAAATTGGAAACCAACCATTCATATTGCGGAGTACCCTGACCAAACCCACTTAAATCATTTCCTCCTGCAGCTTGGTATTGGGAAAGTGTATAGTTCTCTTGAGTATCTGTTCCTAAGGCAGTTAATTCCTGATTCTTGAGCTTTTGATCCGCAGGAAAATCAGAGCGCTTTTGATCTGGCGTTCCATTAGATGAATCAAGGGTCAAAACCGTAATTGGCCCATAATCCACGCGATAATAACTTTGCCGATGTTTTTGGAGGGGGTCATTTGAAGGGGTTTCAAAATAAGCGTGAAATCGCTCCCTCCCGAGTTTAGGAAGAAACTCACCCCGCTCATTTGTACCATATCCACCATTTTTGGCTCCAAAGTTTTCCCAATTACCTAAAGCCGGAATCAGGGGGTACTTTGAAAGGCCTTGATCGTATTCTCCAGCATTATGTCTCCAAAACTCATCCCAAGCGGGTTGATATCCACTTCCTTGGACAAGGTCCCCAGGCATCAACATGAAATCGGGAAGCCGTTCATTGACTACTCTAAGATTATATTCATAACCTTCTTTTTCCGTTAGTGAATAATTGGAAATTTCAAAGCCTTGATCAAGGGTAGTCCCAAATTTCGCTTTCCAGGGTTGGAAAAATGAGGCGGGTCTAGAATTAATTGATGCAGGATACCATGCTCTCCGAGTGACTCGTCCTAAGGGTTCTGTTTCGCTATCTGAAAGAGCTATAAATCTGATTGAAGACCAATTATTCTTATCAGGTGCAGTTGTAAATCCACTTTTAAAAGTTTCATTTCCAAGCTTAACCTGATAAGAATAGGCAGCGTCCCGCTTCAAATCGCTTAGTACGATTTTAAACTTGAAAGTGTCGTCAGGAAAAAGCCAACTTCCTTGAGTCAAACCGTTGATGTTTTCAGTTTTCTCAACTTGCGTATAGTAGATTTCAGGAACTACCTCTCCATTCAGATTTTCAGTTAAAATAGGGCTTTGATTTTCATCTATCAGTATAAATTCTGCAGTCGAAGTGCCTGTAGACCAAAAGGTTATTTGATAGTCACCATTACCAAAGACTTGGAGATATGGATTTACCCGAAATTCTGAATCTGAATTTGGAAGGAAAGCCAAGAGCCCACAAACGAGCAATAAAAGAAATGAAAAATAGGCGCGTTTCATGAGTTGCATAATTGGCTAGTTATCAATAAAATAACAAAACCTAAAAATGCAAAATTATTTGATACGAGATTTAAGGATGACCGACTGAATTGAATTCAGTGGATCATTTGAGAAAATGTAAATATTCCGCTGATCAATTCCTTGTCTTCCCGAAGGATCAAATTGTACGATTAGATCCATACTTTCACCCGGACCAAGCTCTTTCTTGGGAAGGGTTAATGTTAAGCATTCACAATTTCCCTGAACTTTTTTGATCTCTAAGACCTCTCTTCCTCGATTGGTAAAAGTATAACTCACCTCTTGAATTTGATCAGCACTTATTTCTTTTAAGTCGATTTCTGTAGGAGAAATTCTAAGAGAAGGGACTAACCCTAATTTGTCTTTTGAAAGGTTAGGATAAAACTCAAAAACATTGGCAATCACCTCCGCATTCACCCACAAAGAATCAGACCATTTCAGTTGGATGGGGTCTTCAAAAAAACCTAAATCATCCTTTCCAGAACCTAAATAGCTTATTTCCAACAAGCCACGTTTTGCGTTCAAAATGGAATCTTCAACTTGACGAACCCGTATATAGGCTGGTCCGATATATTCCAAACTATCAGCATACAAGATTGATTCTGAAAAATTAAAAAACTCTATGGTTCGCTTGCTAGGTTCATTGGTAAATACATCACCCATATTGATTTTTTCCAATCGAAAGCCAATACTCCCATTTACAAATGGGTAATCGATCACAGGGTTGGTAGGCAAAGGAATGGATTTCCCTTCAATAAAAAGTGTGTCCTGCATTCCTTGAAGATTTCCCTTTACCACTACCATACGAGAAAAATCTCCAACAGCAGAAGTAGGATCGAAAACAACTTGAAGCATCCCCGATTCCCCTGCCACAAGGGTATCCCGAGAATATTCAGCCGTGGTGCAGCCACAATCCGTCCAAACCTTTTCTATCCATACCCCAGAATCCAAAGAATGTGTGAATTCAAAAACAGCTAATTGGTCACCCTCTTCCTCTAAAATAGTACCTAGGTCTACTTTATTCACTTTCCAAACCAGTCGTGACGGGATAGTCTCCTGAGCAGCAAGAGGTTGGATAGAAAACACCAGTAAAATCAGAAAAATCAATACAACAGGAATTCGTTTCATAAGGGCAAATAACGTATAAATCCAAACGATTTATAGGCTCTTTTACGTATTTTGCGCCAAAATTAAACCAATGGCAAGAGTACTGACAGGAATTCAAAGTAGTGGAAGACCACATTTGGGTAATATTTTGGGTGCTATAATACCCGCTATTGAATTAGCAGCACAAAATGCTGAGGAATCCTTCATTTTTATTGCAGACTTTCATTCCTTAACATCGACTAAAGATGGGGAACTTCGAAAGCAAAATACCCTTGCTGTGGCTGCTGCTTGGTTGGCTTTTGGTTTAGATATCAATAAAACAGTTTTTTACCGACAATCCCGGAGACCAGAAGTCACCGAATTGACTTGGTATTTGAATTGTTTTACACCATTTCCTATGCTTGCTAATGCCCATAGCTTTAAGGATAAAGCTGATCGTTTGGCAGATGTCAATGCTGGATTATTTACTTATCCCGTATTAATGGCAGCTGATATCCTCCTTTATTCGGCTGATTTGGTACCAGTGGGGAAAGATCAAATGCAGCACTTGGAAATGACCAGAGACATTGCCGCAGCATTCAACCGGATTGTAGAAGAAGAAATTTTCACCTTGCCAGAAGCTCGAATAGCGGAAGCAGTGAAAACGATTCCTGGCACCGATGGACAGAAAATGAGTAAGTCCTATCAAAATACGATTGACATTTTTCTACCTGAAAAACAACTGAAGAAAAATATCAATCAAATCATAACAGATAGCACTCCCCTCGAAGAACCCAAGGATCCTGATACGTGTACTGTATTCCAGATTTTCAGCCTTTTGGCTAATCCGGACCAAATTTCTCAAATGAGACAAAACTATCTTGGTGGAAATTATGGTTATGGGCACGCCAAGAAAGAATTGTTTGAATTGATCCTTCAGAAATTTCAAAAAGAAAGGGCTGCTTTTGACTTTTTTATGAGTCATCCCAAAGAAATCGAAGCAAAACTGGCAGAAGGAGAAGCAAAAGCTAAAGTTGAAGGAGATAAAATCCTTGACCGAGTTCGAGAAAATCTAGGTTTTAGATAAAAAAATTCTAGACACTAAAGAGTTATTGCATTTACCAAAACTGGTGAGTAAATGAATTCTTTTAATATTGCTTAACTAAATTTTAAATTAATCTTCTTTTGATATTAAAGTAGATTAAACCCATCAATTATTCACCCCAACTATCATGAGAAAATATTTCCTGACTTTAATTTTTTTAGCTCAATTAAGCTTTCTGGCTTATAGTCAAGAAGAGATCGTAATTGGGGAAAAACACAATATCTATTCAGAGGTCTTGAATGAAGAGCGGACATATTGGGTGAGTTTACCGGAATCCTATTCTAATAATGCATCTGATTATAAAACTTACCCGGTGTTGATACTCCTAGACGGAAATATTCATTTCAACTTCATCGCGGGAATGGTCCAATATCACAGCGCAGATCGCAACCGGAGCTTGAAGATTCCCGAGATGATTGTCGTAGGAATTCAAAATGTGGATCGTAGAAGGGATTTTACACCCGATAAAATTATCACCGTAAGAGAAAATAATACAGGCGGAGGTGATCGTTTTCTTTCTTTTTTAGAGAAAGAATTAATTCCCGAGATCGATAAAAAGTATAGAACTGAACCTTATCGAATATTATATGGACACTCATTGGGTGGACTTTTGGCTACACACGCATATTTAAAAGAAAACACGTTATTCAATTCATTTTTAGCAATAGACCCGAGTTTTGGTACCTGGGATGCCCAAACCATGGATCAAAAATTAGAAAGTATTTCTCCCCAAACTTTTCAACGCTATATCTATTTTGCAACAGCAAACTGGGGAAAACAAAACCTTACAAATCGTGACAGACATGTTCGGTTTTATGAATCCTTAAATCGGCTCTATGAGGGAACACTACGGGCTCGCTTAGACTATTTTGAAAATGAAAGTCATGCATCGGTCCCTCCTATCGCTTTTTTACAGGGAATTACGACTATTTATGAAGGATATGGAATTTCCTTTAGAGAAATAAAAACCATCGATCAGCTCAACGGACATTTTCAAGGAATTTCGGATCGGCTCGGATATAAAGTTAATCCACCTGAGACTTTGGTAAATCAAGTCGGATATGCCTTTATCCGGAGTAATGATGAGAATGAGAAAATGAAGGGATTGGATTTTTTCTTGCTCAATACTCAAAATTTTCCGGGATCATTTAATGCCTTTGACAGCCTTGGAGAAGCTTATGAAGCAGTAGAAGATACTACAAACGCCATCTTGGGCTATAAAAGATCATTGGAACTGAACCCTGAAAATGAGCATGCGAAAAGCAGGATTCTAATTCTTCAAGAAGAAAATTAGAGCATAAAAAAACAGCCCGATTGAAAATTCAATCGGGCTGTTTTGATTATCTACTTCTCCAAAGGTCTTTCAGAGGACGTCCATTGATTAACATTACAAAACGAGCAGGATTAGGAATCAGAACAAGTCGCACATCCTGCCTATCAAACTGATCGGATTCAATGGGTACACCTTCATGCCCCACCACTTCATAGCTCACGATTCCTTTAGCATCTGCTTGAAGAGGCCTGTAATTATTTGCGATATATGCGGTAGGAAGTAAGATGTCCGTATCCGATTTCAAGAAGCTATAGATTTTTTCCAATTCATTTTCCAAAACCTCCTCATAATCAGCATTGAAATCATCCTCCAAATCATGAAGTTCTTCTTCTAGATCGTCATAATCTTCATGACTATAATCCATTTCCGCAAGTTGGATCCGTTTCTCTACAATCTCAGTTAATTCTTGGTCCAGCTTTTCCCAATTCATTCGTACTTCTTTTAATATCGAAAATTGATTTCAGGCTACAAAGATGGCTAATATGGCTGGCAAAGCATGGGAAATTCCCAGAAATTAACTCATCAATAAAATTTTGCCATTTCGCCCAGGTGTTTCATAGGCTTCAATCGCTTTTTTAAATTCCTCTAGAGGATACTTTCCCGCAATGTCTACTTGAGAACTCTCACTAACTAGAAAATGAAAGACCTTTCCAAAAGCTTCGATTCGGGCCTTATGATCCAAGCTATCAATCCAAGTACTAAGCCAAAATCCTTCTAGGGTAAGGTTTTTAAAAATCAGCAAACCACTATTAACTGGCATATTTTCCAAACTCAATGCACCAAAAACCATCATTTTCCCATTGGTTCGAAGGCAACTTAATGCCTTAGCTCCCAACAGACCTGAAACTGCATCAAAAACAACATGAACCCCTCCTCCTGTCAGCTCGGGAATCAGTTTTTGAATTTTTTCTTTTTCAGAATTAATCACCAAATCTGCCCCAAGACTTTCCAAAAGAGCTTTTTGGTCATCATGACGCACAGTAGCTGCGACCTTTATTCCCTTTTCTTTTGCAAGTTGTAGGGCAAACTTTCCAAAAGCAGAAGCTCCTGCTGTAATGAGAAGCCAATCATTTTCTTGAAGCCCGGATTTTTCTAACATTCCATAGGCTGTCATTGGATTTACAAAGGCCTGACATGCAATTTCATCAGGCATATTTTGGGGAACAGGAATGACCCCTCCTGCAGGAACAGCAACGTACTCCCTCCAAGTGCCAATCGCTGTAAACATGACACGCATCCCCTTAGCAAATCTTCCCGATACGTCCCCTTTTTCAATGATCCCAGATCCTTCAAAACCTGCACTACTAGGAAGCTTGGGCGTAATACCGTACATCCCTTGAATAAACATCAAATCTGAAGGATTGATATTTCGGGCAGTTACACGAATCAAAACTTCATTTTCTTTGGGTGTAGGGATTTCAGATTCACGTAATTCAAGAACCTCCAATGGCTTTCCGGTTTTTTCAAAAATGATCTCTTTCATATAATTCAGGTAAGGATTTATTTTCAATAAAACTAGGGATATATTCGGCTACTGGCCTTACTAGAGGTCATTTTTTTTATATCTTGAAAAGAAAAACAAAGAAGGATTTATGGATTTATATAGGATTTTTTCCCTTGATGGCAAGGTAGCGCTCATCACAGGAGCCAGCAAAGGAATCGGGTTTAGCATTGCCGAAATATTTGCTGCCGCAGGAGCTAAAGTTGTCATCAGTAGCAGGAAGCAAGATACCTTGGATGAAATGGCCAATCAACTCAAATCCAAGGGGTACGAAGCGACAGGAATCGCATGTAATGTCGGAAATATGGAAGAACTTCCTAACCTGGTTGACCAAACGATTGAGAAATATGGGCAAATAGATATTCTTGTGAATAACGCAGCTTCCAACCCGGTTTTTGGACCTGTTCATGAAACAAGTTTGGAAGCTTTTGATAAAATAATGGATGTAAATGTCAAAGCCCCATTTGAATTATCCAGGCTTTGCTATCCTCATCTTCGAAAATCATCGAATGCATCCGTTATCAACATTAGTTCTATAGGAGGGATTTCTCCGGAAGCCGGTTTGGGAATTTATTCCGTAAGTAAAGCGGCCTTAATTTCCCTCACCAAGGTTTACGCCAAAGAATGGGGAAGTGCTGGAATTCGAGTAAATGCCATCTGCCCAGGTTTAATCCAAACCAAATTTTCCGAAGCGCTTTGGAGTAATGATAAAATCATGAACATGGTTTTGCAGCAATTATCCATTAAACGGGCGGGTACTTCAGAAGAAATTGGGGCCATGGCCCTTTTTCTAGCAACTAATGCTTCGAGCTATACCACAGGGGCAGTATTTACAGCTGATGGAGGATTTACGATTTAATAACAATGAGTCATTCTCAAAATTTACCAAAACAAAATCTAGAGGATCTTCTTGAAAAATACAGAGGATTCGTTGAGCAAGAACTTTTCCCAATAGACCTTAAGGTTGTACAAGGCCCTTTTCGAAAACACCTTCCTACACTCCAAGGATTACGAATAAAAGCAAAAGAACTTGGACTTTTTGGACCTCACCTATCTAAGGAATCTGGAGGTTTGGGTCTTAGCTTGGAAGATTTTGCCAAAGTGTCTGAAATCCTTGGACAAAGTCCGATTGGCCACTACGTTTTTAACTGTCAGGCTCCGGATATCGGGAACATGGAACTACTTGAACTATTCGGTTCTGAATGGCAAAAGGAAAAATTTCTAAAACCTCTCCAAGAAGGTAAAATCCGAAGTTGCTTTGCGATGACAGAACCCGACAATGCAGGAAGCAATCCAGTGATCCTAAGTACGACTGCAAAACTAGAGGGAGATGAATACGTCATTAACGGCCATAAATGGTTTACCACTGCTGCAGATGGAGCTACCTTCACAATTGTAATGGCGGTTACCAATCCAGAAGCTGAGTCTCCTTACAAGCGAGCTAGTATGATATTGGTACCACTGGATAATCCCGGATTCTCACTGATTCGAAATATCCCCATCATGGGAGAAGAAGGCGAAGATTACCTATCGCATGCTGAAGTTAGATTCACTAATTGCAGGGTTCCCAGGGATCATTTGATTGGAGAAGAAGGACAAGGGTTTGCACTAGCCCAGGAACGTTTAGGTCCAGGACGTATTCATCATTGTATGCGGTGGATTGGAATCTGTGAACGCGTCTTCCAATTGATGTGCAAACGAGCCATTAGTCGAGAACTTTACCCTGGAAAACCTTTAGCAGAAAAGCAGAGTGTTCAAAATTGGATTGCAGAAAGCCGAGCAGAAATCAATGCTAGTCGTTTGATGGTCTTGGATGTCGCCTCACGAATGCAAATTCATGGTTCCAAAGCCGTCAAAGAAGAAATTTCCACAATCAAGTTTTTTGTTGCGGATGTCTTGATGAAAGTCATTGATCGAGCCATTCAAGTACATGGAGCTTTGGGGGTAACCGATGATACTCTCTTATCCTTTTGGTATAGACACGAACGTGGAGCACGAATCTATGATGGACCGGACGAGGTTCACAAAGCCTCCCTAGCCAAATCTATTCTGAAAAACTTTTCAAGATCATGAAGGAAATTGATTTTGAACTATTAAAGTCCTTTCTGGGAAATAAGTTAGATCTAGATTCTCAGGAGATTGAAATCCGCCCTCTATCAGGAGGTTTTTCAAATCTTACCTATCTCATTAAAACGCCATCTGAGAAATTTGCTCTTCGAAGACCTCCTTTCGGATATAAAATAAGTACTGCACACGATATGGGGAGAGAAAGCAAAGTATTGGAAGCACTTCGACGAGCCTCCTATACAAAGTCCCCTAAGCCAATACTTTTTTATAAAGAAGACGATATTCTAGGTGCGCCTTTTTTTATCATGGAATTTGTAGAAGGAACCATCCTTCGAAACCGACTCCCTTCTTCCGGCATCATTCCCACAGGAGAAACCTTTCAATTGTTATCCAAAAGATCAATTGACTGTTTACTGGAGCTCCATCAGTTGGATTTAGAAAAATCAGGCTTGGGACTTTTGGGAAAACCAGAGGGATATGTTCAACGGCAAGTCTCCGGATGGACAGAGCGGTATCAACGGGCTCAAACGGATCAGATTCCAGCAATGGAAAAATCAGCGAAATGGCTATTGGAAAATATTCCGGCAAAAGAAAACAAGGGCTTCATTCACAATGATTTCAAGTATGATAACCTTGTTTTGAAATCAGATGATTTAGCTGAAATCAAAGCAGTATTGGATTGGGAAATGGCCACAGTTGGAGATCCCTTAATGGACTTGGGCACCAGTTTAGCCTACTGGGCACAAGCAGACGATCCCGAAATTCTGAAAATGTTCAATCTGACTCACCTACCAGGAAATTTTACAAGGCAGGAGGTGATTGAATATTATTCAAAACATTCCAATCTTGATCTCCAAAACATCTTGTTTTACTATGTTTTTGGGCTTTTCAAGGTAGCTGTAATTGCGCAACAGATTTACAAACGATTCAAATTGGGGCAGACCAATGATCCCAAATTTGGGGCCTTGATTGAAGTTGTGAAAGCAGCAGCGATGAAAGCTGAAAAAAGTATTCTATCTGAAAAAATTTAAGTATGAACATTCACAAGATATGCATTTTGGGTTCAGGAACCCTCGGCTCCCGAGTTGCACTTCAAGCGGCTATTTCAGGTTACCAGGTTTCCGTTTATGATATTCAGGAAAAGGCGCTTGATTTCGGTTTCAAAACGATGAAGAAAATCCTTCATCAACTCGAAAAAGGGCAACTTCTGAAAGAACCTCAGGAGAAAATTCTAGCAAGGATTTATTTTACCACAGATCCGAAAAAGGCTATCCAAGATGCGGATTTTGTCAATGAAAGTGTCACCGAAGATGTGGAATTAAAAAAGAAAGTATGGAAGCAAATTAGTGAAATAGCCCCTGAAAAAACTATTTTCACCACCAATACCTCCTACTTACTTCCCTCGATGTTTGCAGAAGAGTCCGGAAGACCAAAAAAATTCTGCGCCTTTCATTTTCATGATGTTTTTTATTCGAGGGTAGTAGATATCATGCCCAATCCTGAAACTGATCCCGCTTTAATTCCCATTTTAGAGCAATTAGGAAGATCACTCAATCAAGTACCTGTATTGGTTAAAAAAGAGAATCCTGGATATATTTTCAATACCATGTTATTGGCATTGATTGGAGCAGCAGGAAAACTTTTGACCGGGGAAGTAGGCAGCGTCGAGGATATTGATCGTTCTTGGATGGTCAACTTTCACATGCCGATGGGACCCTTCGGGATCTTAGATTCCATCGGACTGGATACGGCCTGGCACGTCACCAAAACCCGAAAGGACTCAGCTTCACAAGCATTTGCAGCTTTATTGAAAGAGTATCTAGACGCAGGGAAATTAGGTGAAAAATCAGGAGAAGGGTTTTATACCTACCCTAACCCTGCTTATAAAGCAGCTGATTTCATCAAATAAATCGAAATTTTAGATATTTAATCTTTTCACCCTTTTCGGTAAAGATTTTCTCATAACGGGTTTTGATCCCAAAATGATCGTCCTTCCATTCGCTTTGGTAAAAATCATGGGTGAACCCTATCAATTCGATATCATTTCTTGACTTGACGAGTTCCAAAGTATAATCAAACAATCCCGTATTATCGGTTTTGAAATGAACTATACCCCCCTCTTTTAATAATGGCTTGTACATATCCAAAAACCGAGGAGAGGTCAAGCGTCGTTTCTCATCACCATCTCTTGGAAATGGGTCTGGAAAGGTAATCCAAAGTTCATCTATTTCACCCGGGGCAAAAAATTTATCAAGTTGCTGAATTTGAGTTCTGAGAAAAGCAACATTTTGAAGGCCTTCAGCAGTAGCTGTTGAACTTCCCTTCCAAATTCGACTACCTTTAATATCGACTCCAATAAAATTTTGTTCCGGAAATACCCGAGCCAACCCTACCGTAAATTCACCCCTTCCACAAGCCAACTCAACTACCAAAGGGTATTCATTCAAAAATTGTCCATTCTTCCAATTTCCTTTTATTTCCTCAAAAATTGGTTTTCCTGCTTGAATTACATTAGGGTTTTCCTCATTCGCCTTGAAGCGAACTAATTTCTTTCTGCTCATTTATAGTTCCTCGATTTCTGCGACCACAAAAGTACTGCCTCCAATAAAAATCAGGTCATTGGATTGCGCATTTTTTCGAGCACAATTGATCGCATTTGGAATGGAAGGAATAATTTCTCCATACAGACCAAATTTTCCTGCTTTTTCAGCTAGCTCTGCTGCCGAAAGAGCTCGAGGAATTTTTGCTTCACAAAAGATATACTTTGCTTTTTGAGGCAAAAGAGCTAAAATTTTTGAGACATCTTTATCATTTACCATTCCTAAAACCATCCACAATTGATCATAGGAATATTTCTCCAGTTGCTTTAGGATTGCTTGAATTCCGGGTTCATTATGCCCGGTATCTGCGATGATAAGCGGTGAAGTTCCAAGGACTTGCCACCTCCCTTTCAATCCCGTTAAAGATGTCTGTTGGCTTAGTCCCCTTTCGATGTCATCTTTTGAAATTTTCCAGCCCATTTGCTGAAGCTGATGAATAGCTTCTAAAATCCCGGGGATGTTTCCTTTTTGATAATCCCCTAATAAACCAAATTCCAACTTAAAGGTCTCCTCCTCGTGTGTAATCTGATAAGTTACCGTGGAAGTTAGGTTTTCATTTTTATTTACTTGATCCACCTTCCAAAATTCATCTGCAAACACAATTGGAGCATGCTTTTCAGCAGCTAATTCAATAAAAACTCTCTTGCATTCATCTTGTGTCTGGCTAATGACCACGGGAGTGTTTTCTTTAATGATACCTGCCTTTTCTGCAGCAATTTTAGGGAGAGTATCGCCCAAATACTGCATATGGTCCCAACCAATATTCGTAATCAAACACAGCTCAGGATGGATCACATTGGTACTATCCAACCGCCCCCCCATTCCCACTTCAATAATGGCAATATCAACTTTCTCCTTAGCAAAAAACCAAAAGGCCATCCCCACGGTCATTTCAAAAAAACTAGGCTTGAGCTCTTCTAAAAACGATTTGTTCTCTTCCACAAATAGAATGACCTCTTCCTGTGGAATTTCGATTCCATTTATTCTAATCCGTTCGGTAAAGGACTTTAGGTGAGGTGAGGTATACAAACCCGTTTTATATCCAGCCTCTTGAAAAACTGCAGCCAAAGAATGAGAGGAGCTTCCCTTCCCATTCGTTCCAGCAACATGGACGGATTTAAATTTTTCTTGAGGATTTCCAAGCTGATTACATAAGGCAATCGTATTGGAAAGATCTTTTTTGAATGCAGAAGCCCCAACGCGCTGAAACATGGGAAGGGCTTGATAAAGGAAATCAAGCGTTTCTTGATACGTCATATTAATCTACCTTGATAATGAAGGTAATTTTTCCCGTAGAAAAATCAGCAACAGGACCTCCTTGGCGCTTAAATGAAACTTGATTGACGACTTGACGATAATAGGCCAATACTTCATTGGAAACATTGTATTCCAATGGGACAGCTTGTACTACTCGACCCGAGTCATCCACGGTGATTTTAAAAACAATTCGACCATTTCGAGAAGAAACCCGGTCATTGATATTGGGACGGGCAGCAAAATCCCATCCTGCTAAATCCAAACTATAACCGGATCCAGAATTCGTTCCTTGACCACTTCCTTGTCCCATGATTGCTCGTCCATCCACCGTCCCTTTTGGATCTCCTGAATCTCCTTTTTGATTCGAATCCCCTTGCGCACCGCCTGAAGTGGCTTGGGTACTTTTTCCCTTAGTACCCCCCGCCCCCATCAAGGCCCGCTCATTAATTTTTGGTTGCTCAGGAGCTTTTTGAACAGTTTCCTCAGCTTTTGATTCTGCAGGTGCAGTTACAGTTTTCGCTGTTTCTAAAGGTTTAGGCTCAGGCTTTTTGACAGATTCACTGGCCTTTTCTTCCCCTTTGATCGGTGAAGGATTTTTCGAAACAGCTTGATTGGCCGCTGGCTGTGGATTTGACTTGGGCTGTGCTTGAGTAGATTTGGGTGAAGGATTTGGGGTAGCTTCTGGAGTAGCTTCCGTCGCAATTTCGCCTGGTGCCGCCGCTTCCACTACAGGAGTTGGGTTTTCTGAGGGCGGATTCGGACTATTGGTATTTCCCGAACCTGTAGGAGTAAATCCAAGATTTAGCTCCAAACCGAATGTAGGAAGCGGTGGAATGGGTTGTTTCCAAACGACAATAAAATAGATTGCAATCAAAAGCAAGATATTCAGGATCAGAGTGATGATACCTGCTCGCTTTTTATTTTGACTCTCTACTTTATCTGCATTCCAATACTCCATCCTAATATGGTTTTGTGGCAATGGAAACATTCGCCTCCAATCCCGCTGCTATCCCTCCTATTTCAACTAAATATTCAACAGGAACTTCCTTATCAATATGAAGAACAACCTGTCCCTTTTTATCCTTCAATAATGTTGTCAACTCGGACTTTATTTGTTCCCTACTAACCACCCTGTCATTTACAGCATAGCGAAGATCTTTGGTCACAGATACCGTCACTTCCTGCATAGCAATATCCGAGGTCTCACTAGAAGGAAGATTCACTGGCAAACCTGAAGGAGTAATAAAGGAAGATGTAAGCATGAAGAAAATCAGCAATAAGAAAATGATGTCCGTCATGGAGGACATGCTAAAAGCTGAATCTACTTTATGTTTGGACTGGAGTGCCATGATTATTTTTCTTGAAGAAGTTCAATAAATTCAATCGAAGCATATTCCATTCGATGAACCAATTTTGATACTTGAGTAACCAAATAATTATATCCCAAGTAAGCCAAAATACCTACCACCAAGCCAGTTGCAGTCGTAATCATCGCTTCATAAATCCCTTCCGATAGAAGTTTCGGCGAAACCATTCCCTCTTCTTGCGCAATTGCTATAAAAGCCTGTATCATCCCTGCGACGGTACCTAAAAAACCAATCATAGGAGCAGCACCTGAGACCGTTGCCAACAAACTCAAATTTTTCTCAAGTTTGTAAATCTCGATTTTGCCCACATTTTCAATTGATACTTCAATATTTTTCAAAGGAGATCCAATTCGCTCAATCCCTTTTGCGATCATATTGGCTATCGGAGTTTTTTCATCGGCACAAAGCATTTTGGCTTTTTCAACTTGCCCACTGGAAACCAAGACTTTCACCTGATCCAATAAATGTACGGGCGTTTTTGAAGCTTTTTTGAGTGTCATCAATCGCTCCACAAAAATGTAGATTGCCAGGATAAAGAGTAAGTAAAGGGGGATCATCATATATCCGCCTTTAATCAACAAATCCAGCAAACCTATTTCCTGGGCGCCACCATTCATTCCCAGACTATCCGCTGCAGAAAGCGTGTCTGTTGAGAGAGTTTGTAGTAAAATCATATTAATATTTCAAAATCCACAATGCTTCGGAATAATCATCTTTGATTTCCGAAAGGGCTTGATTTGCCTGAGAGAAGGAATTAAATCTCCCAATAGCCAAACGATAATTAGGGGAATCTTCGTATGGCAAAATCAAATAAAGCTCCGAAACACGATCCCTGTAGTCGGCAGACTTTCGAATTGCCAACCGTTCAGAGGGTAAACTTCCGACCACAATGAAATAGCGAGCTCGTTCTTCTTTTGAATCAATTCGGATCAAAGAATTCGCTTCATTACGATCAATTGTTGTACCAGTTTCAGTTGTGGGAACTGTTGGATTTTGTACTTGAGGAATATTCGCTACAGAGTCCTGATTTTCAGCAGTTTCTGCAGAACTATTTTCAGTATTTATTTCTGGTTCTTCTTCCACTTCTTCAATTATAGGAGTGGACTCTTTTTCTTCGGTCTCAACGGAAGCTATTGGAGTAGCCTGTGGCTTCGGTTCATCTTTCATCAATTGCCAAACAACTGCTGAGACTAGAAGTATCGCTATGATAACTACATAGACTATCCAGCTGGAAGGATTTTTCTTTTCAATAACTGGCTCAGCGGGTTTAGAGACAGGTTCCTTGGATCTTTGGTCTTGACTTGAATTGGATTCAGCAATAGCTTCAGGAACAGTTTCTTCTTCAACTATCGCATTTGATTCAACAGGCTTAGCAGGGATTTGAGCCTTTATTTTTTTGCGCAATTCAGAAGCTTCCAAAGGGGAATCAGAAGATACCTCGGGATTTTCAACAGGCTCCTGTCGTTGGACCTCCTCCTGCTCTTTCAAGGTTTTAATCTCAACGTATGGTAAACCAAAATCCTTCGGATCGGTCCAAGATTTACTTTGTTTTTTCTCCACAGCGATTCTGAAAAATAGCTTGTTACGAAACTAATCGATTTGAAGGGAAAGCCAAACCAAAATTAAAATTTAAGCCAAGCTCCTCCGATCAATTGTACACCTCGAACCGGATAATTCAACCACCTAACATTTTGACCATTGAGCAGATTATTCCCTTCAACAAAAATTCCGATTCGGTCAGAAATCTGATAATCAGCCTTCAATTGCAAATCTGCGATTGTTTTTAGATTAAAGGATCTAAATCCCTGCTCCGTATTGGCATCAACTTGACGGGCTTTGATCCCTCCCATAAAATTCAAGTTAGCTTGAACCAATAGGCTTTCCATGGGAGTAAATTGATTGTTGATTCCCACTTGCCAAGTAGGTCGATGCCAAGCCTCTTCCTGAAGATTCATATCGTATTGATACAGATTCAATTGAGAGGAAACTTGATATAGATCATTGATTTTTAATCCCAATTCAGCATTGATATTGAACACCGACACCTTATCATCATACACCAATTGGAAACGGGAAGTGTCTGCAGCATTTACAAAAAAGTGCATTTGATTATAGCGACTCACATCAATTCCCGCTCGATAATAGAAATTACTTTGGAGTGTTCCTTCTACTCCACCGGTAATCTTATAGTTATTTATTGTATTCAAAAGTTGGGCTGAGGGGCCTAGAAATGGATTTTCCATCACAAAATCATAGTAAGTTTTGCGTTGGACATCACCAGAAAACTCCCCATAAAAACCAAACTCTTCTGCAAATTGATAGGATGCTTTTAGTACCGGGAAAATTCGAAAATCACTCGATTTACCTTGGATAGAATCATTTTCCGAAACTATATTCAATCCGGCTGAGACATTAAAATCAGCCAATTGATATTTGACTAAAGGTCTGATTGCAAAGTACGTTCGGGTTAGATCATATCCTTCATCGGAAGGGTTTGTATGAAAATAAGCCACTTGGACAGCAGCAGTCAAGTCATCCATCGGTCTAAATTTCCCCTTTGCCTGTAGCCCAATTTCATTTTCCTGAGCCAAGTAACTGTCTTTGAAATTCTTGAAATGAAGCTTACCCTCATAGGAAACGGGACCCAATTTCTCAATATCCCGAATACCTGCAGAAACATTAATCGTACTCAAAACATTACCCTGAATTCCAGCAAAATCCAAATTGGGATTACTCAAAATAGAAGTGTCGATTCCATAAAATGAATAAGAATCTTGATTCCAATTTAAGCCACCAAAGACTTCAGCCTGATCAAGAAAATAACTAACCATTCCTCCTAATTGGGCATGGGATTCTTTGGACTCCTCGTCAAAGACAGGTCCTTTTCCGAAACTTTGATGCTTGAGATTCAAACTATAATTCCAATCGTAGACTTCTGTAGCCATAAAACGAGCTTCAAGAAGCGGACTGGCAAAATTCCCATATCCTAGCCTTAAAAATCCAGGAAACAAATCCTTGTAGTCTCTTCGATATACTTTCTGAGCAGGCTCTACTTCCAGCGCAACCGGAGGAAGATCTAATTCATAAAACTTGACCTGATAGTTAAAATCGCTCAGTCCTTTTGGTTGTGGCAACACAGGAAGCTTTTCAAAAATCCTTGGTTGAACAGGCAAGGTCAAAACGCGGTCTTTTCGAATGACAAACTCCTGATCCTGAACCTCTCCTCGAGATTGAATCTGCCCAAATAGATCGCCTGAAAACAAGGAAAAAACAACTGCAAATACTAAATATGTTTTTCTCATGGCTTAATTCAGTTTTTGGAGTTTTTCTAGAGCAATCTTTCTTATCTCTTCATTCGTGGCATTTTCCACGATGGATTCCAATGTCGCTTTAGCTTGGAAATCCTCCCCTAGTTTTTCGTAGTTCTCAGCTAGAAGCAAAAACATTTGTCCATACCAAAAATCAAAGTCGGCAAATGGCCCTGACATTTCGAAAATGCTCTCATTGGATTGTTCAATTTGACCCTTATCCTGATAGGATTTTGCCAACAAATACAATCCCTCCGCCCCTTCTAAGGTTTTATATTCATCTACTAATACCGATAAGGTGACCTCTGCAGCTTGATCTTGATTTAGTGCCATTTGGGCTTTCGCTTTTCCAAGTAGAGCGGTTGGCGTCGATTCAGGTAAAATCCCATCCTGCGCCTCTAGCTTTTCTGCGGTTGCAATGACTTCTCGATATCGTTTGGTTTCGTTATAGGCTTTCAATAAGCCCATTAGCGCTTCTGCCTCTTCAACCTTACTTCTGGCATTGCTTACCGCCAGTTCCAAATAGGGAATTGCAGCATCATAATTTCCTTTATCCAATTGGATTTCTCCAATCTTTTGCATCGCACGTAATCGTTGTGGAGATGCCGGTTCCTTTTCCAATTGAAGGAAACTTGCCAAGGCTTTATCTGAATCTCCGGCTTGTAAATAGGCATCTCCCATGTAATAGAGTGCATCGGTTTTTTGACCCGATTCAGGATAACTTTTCAAGTAATTCTCAAATGCTCTTGCAGCTTGCGTGAAATTCCGTTCGAAATACAAACTTTTTGCGGATTCAAATTCCAAAGACTGAACAGATCCTCCATCAGGATTAGCTTGCTTGTATTTGTCTAAATAAGCCGAAAATTCACCAGCTCTTCCCTGTAAAGCCAAAGATTCTTGCAGACCCTTCAGGGCTGTTTCAGAATTTGAAGAATTGGGATGCTCATTCAAAATGGATTGATAATCACGAATGGATTCATTGTAATTTTGAAGTGAAAAATTCGCTACGGCTCTTCCCTCTAGAGCAAAAGGCACAAACGGACTATTGGGTCTTCGAGAAATCAAATCCGAAAAAGCAAAGGTGGCATCGCTATACCGAAGCTCCTCCATTAAAATTTGACCACGCTGGAACAAAGCATCTTCGAGATATAATGAATTGGGATAATTGGCAATTAACTGATCGAGATTGCGAAGTGCTTCCGAATTTTTTGATTGAAAGTTTTGAACCACCCCTAATCGGAAATAAGCATAATCAATTCCGGTGTTTCGTTCAGAAATTGCTTGTTGAAAAGTAGCTTCTGATTCAGAAAAGCGTTTTTGAACATAATAGCAATCACCTAATCGAAGCAATGCATCATCGTAATTTTCTTTGTCATCCCTATTTCGAAGACGGTCTGTATAAGTTTTAAATTGAAACTCTGCTTCCCGATAATTTTTGGAATTAAAGTAAGCATACCCTAGTCCATACAAACTTTTACTGAGATAAGCGCTTGAAGTCGTTCTTCCTAACTGCAATGCTTTTTGGTAAGATTGAATCGCCTGATCCAATTCTCCACTTGCAGAATAAATCTCGCCTTTCCAGAAATGAGCCTCCAAAACCAAATCTCGGTTTACAGGATATTCAAGGGACTTATCCAGATATACAATTGCACCAGGATAGCGCTTATCTCGGAAATAAACCATTGCTTGGTAATACGCCACCCGCTGATAGGCTTCCCGGATTCGAGGAGATTTGTTTTGAATCCGATCCATTTGCTCTATGGCGCGCAAATAATCACTGGTATTTATTAAGGCTTCTGAAAGCAGTGTTTCTGCTTCTGAGCGATACTCTCCATTAGGATATTCATTTAGGTATTGGTCCAAGCCTGAAATTCCAGCCTGGAAACTTCCTTTTTGAAGGTTTGACTTTGCAAAATTGAATAAAGACTCTTCTTTGATTTGGGGATTAAAATCTGCATTAGATGCGGATTGAAAAGAAGTACTTGCAAACTGATAATTTTCCAATTTGAGATAAGCATGCCCCAAATAATACGATGAAGCCTGTCCCATCTCACTGGAAGCGGAAGCTGATACTTTTAAATAATCTGTTGCTCGCTGGTAATTTTCAATCTCAAATTGAGCAACCCCTCCTTTAAAAACCTGTTCTGGACTAAGCTCACCTTTTCTGGAATTAATGAAAGCATCATAATTTTCTGCAGCCTTGGCAAAATCTTTTTCCACATAGTAAGCCTCTGCCAAGTAGAGATGAATCATTTCTTTTCGCTCCAAATTCCCAGCAGAGGCAAGTTGGCTCTCACCATAGGAAATCAGATCCGAATATCGTCCTTCCTGATAATAAAGCGACGCTAATAAATAAGGCACTTTGAGTGCATAGAAAGCGGAATGGGAAGCTTTTTCTAAATCATTAATAGCCTTAGATGAATTCCCGGACTCCATGGCAATATATCCACTGTAATAATAGGCATCATAACTTACAGCCTGTCCTAAAATCTTTGCCTGATCAAAATAAATGGCTGCGGAATCATATTGATCCAGTTTGAAATAAGAATAGCCTTGCTTGAAAAGAACGTCAGCCTGGCTTTCCGGAGATAGATTGTCAGCATTCACCAAGCTATATCCATCCGCTGCTTCCTTATAATTACGCTTGTAGAAAAAGTGATCTCCTAAATAAAGTCCAGCATCGTTTACCGAAGGGTGGTCTCTGTTTTCCAAAATGTAGGATTTCATTAGCCCTACCCCATCAGGACTTTCTAGTTCTAGGGCAGATTGAGCGGCTTTTAACTTCCCAAATCGAAGCTGATCGGAAGAAAATCCTTCCGCATCTACCTTTTGAGATTCCAAAAGGGAGGCAGAAAAAAGCTGTTTTTGAAAAAAGGATGCCTGATCATCCAACAAACGCTGTGAACTGGTCTGATAGAGTGAAGACTGAGCAGCAGCTTGCCAAGTCAAACCCAGACTAGCCACTAGCACTAGGTAGTATCGCATAGTTGGTAATTGAGGTTCAGTGTAAAATCTTATACACAAGATCCCGGAGGATTTCAGCATCTGTCATACTTCCGGATCCTACTCCTTTGTAACGAAGATCTGCCTCCCGAATGTGTTTAAACACCTCAATTATCTTGCCCAAATTATAATTTCTGGATACAGCCAAATATTCTCTGGCTATGAAAGGGTTCATTTTTAAAACGCTGGCCACTTGGTCAGCGGTTTGAGCTTTATGCT
This sequence comes from Algoriphagus sp., assembly GCF_013373065.1. Classification (GTDB taxonomy): domain Bacteria; phylum Bacteroidota; class Bacteroidia; order Cytophagales; family Cyclobacteriaceae; genus Algoriphagus. The sequence goes on along the minus strand of NZ_JABXIN010000011.1, from coordinate 80,435 downwards.
CATGAATCAAAATTAACTGTCTGAAATAAAAATAGATCAGCGAGAAAAGCGGAATAATCGGATGATTTTTTGGGTTTTGAGAAAAATACTGGATGATTTGATTTGCCTTGTATGCATTCCGATATCCAATCGCCTTTAATAACTCAAAGTTGTTGTAATCTTTATTGATACCAACATACTTTGAAATATGATCCGTTGTAATCTGAGTAGGTTCTTTAAAATTGATCAGCATTTTACTGATCTCATTCGTCATCACCTCCAAATTATTCCCAATGGAATCAGCCAATAAGGTAGCTGCTTTGGCATCAATCTGATGGCCTGTCTCCTTGATGTAGGCTTCTACCCACTCCCTCATTTTGTAATCCGCAACTTTTTCAGAACGGACATAAACCGCATGTTTATTTAGCGCTTTCCCCAAAAGTGTTTTGCCATCAATCTTTTTGTATTTGTAAGCAAAAACCAAAATGGTACTTGGAAGCGGGCTCTCAAGATACTTAACCAATAATTCAGACACTCCATCATTCCCCCAATCAGGAAGACTTTGGGCCTCTTTGATTACTACCAATTGCCGCTCAGCCATCATAGGAAACTTTCGGGCATTATTGAGAACAATCCCCATGTTGGCATCCTTTCCATAAATTGCCAATTGATTAAAGCTTCGCTCATGCTCAGGGATAGCCGTTTCTTCAATGATTTTTGTAATCAAATCGATGTAATAAGGCTCCTCTCCTTCTAAAAAATACACTGGGGAAAATTTCCCGGCTTTCAAATCTTTGATGACATCATTGGGATTCTTCGGCATAAATCAGCGGTTTGAAGCTTAAAGATAACAGGACACTTGAAAAGCCTCCAAAAGCAATTTGATTATTTGAAAAACTATTCATGCCTTAACTTTGTATTTATTCTAAAATCATGTCATGAGCTTTCAACTAGGTATTGAATATTATAAATCAGGAAAATTTGAGGATGCACTAGTCATTTTCAACCAATTGATAAAAAACGACCAAAGCCAAAGTAGTTACTTCCTCTATCGGGGCCGTATTCTTTCTCGAATGGGAAAAACCGAGAATGCCTTAGAAGATTTTGATCAAATCATCGCCCTTGAACCTTACAATACAGACTTCATAGCTGACAGAGCTGTGGTTTTACATCTTTTAAATCGGAATGAGGAAGCATTGGCTGAATTTGACCGTGCCGCAAATTTAGACCCAAACAACCCCTATCGATACAGCAGTAGAGCTTTTTTCAAAGATCGCATCGGAGACCTTCAGGGAGCCATTGAGGATTATGAAAAAGCGATCGAACTCGACCCCGAAGATGCTGTCGCCTACAATAACAAAGGGCTGGTTGAGGAAAAATTAGGGTACAAACAAAAGTCAAAAAAGAGCTTTGAGAAAGCAGATGAATTGGTTGGCTACAATGCACCCGAAACAAAAGAAACAAAAGCTCCCCAAACGGAAGCCCCCACTCCCCTTCCTAAGATTGAAAATAAACAGCCAAACTCTCTTTCCTTTGAATTCTTTTTCAGAACACTAAAGGGGGTTTTCAAGGATGCTACTACTCGAAAGGAATTTATTCAATTTCTTAAAAAACCATTTGGAGGGCCTAAAAATTCTTAATTACCCAAAGCGGTTTAGTAATGAAATAGGACATCTTTTTGGAAACGCTTTTGGTGAAAATTTTGTGAAAAAAGTCCCGTTGCTTACTAAGTGTAATAAGCATATCGCCTTTAGCTGATTGTAAATAATTTTCCAAGCCCAGGGCTAAATCATCCCTGAAAGTTTTCAGCACAAAGTTGATCCGTTCATATTTCACAAAAGGTTCCAATTCCTGAATCAAGAGCTGATGAAGGGCTTTTTCTAGTTTATTTTTCCCCTCTGAAGCATGAACAATGTCAATTTCTGCATCAAAAAACTTTGCAAATTCGACGATTTTTTGAATCGCTAACTTATCCTCCTCCCTGTAATCCGTTCCAAAAACCAACTTTCTAGGCTTTTTGTAGAAAACCTTCCGCGGAACAACCAATACATCCACCTTGGATTTGTCCACAATTTGGCTCGTCCTACTCCCAATGATATTCTTTCGTAATTCATTCATCCCTTCGGTTCCCATCACCAGAAGCTGGGCTTTGGTTTCCTCACAAGCTTTTAAAAGTTCTTTCACAATATCCCCTTCACAGATCATCACTTGGCACCCTTTCAATCCCTTTGGAACAGATTCATTCTGAACGGTTTCCTGAAGATTTCTCAACTTTTCTTTTAGAAATGAAAGTTGATAATCAGTTTCCGTACTCAAAGGATTCAACTTAAAATAATCATCCCGATTAGCCACATGAATTAAAATCAGGGTTGATCCATAACGCTCTCCAATTCGGGAAGCATATTCAATCGCATTGAGTGAACATTCGGAAAAATCAGTTGGGCAAAGAATGATATTAGGTAAGTTCATGAATTAGTAACCTCTTTTACGATTGACGGGATTAAGCAAAGGTTCGTTACATTGAATTCTACGAATATTTTCAATGACCTGAGGCGCAGCAGCATCCGGATTGGTTACACTCGCAATATGTGGAGTCATAGTAATCGCTTCATTTTCCCAAAACGGATGATTCCCCGGTAAGGGTTCTTCCCGATACACATCTAAAAAAGCACCTGAAAGATAGGCTTTTTCAATAGCCACTGGCAAATCTTCTTCAACTAGATGTCTACCTCGTGCCACATTAATCAAATAGGTTCCAGGATTACATTTTTCGAATAACTCCAGATTGAGAATGTTTTCAGTATCTGGGGTCAATGGCAAAAGACACACAATTACATTAACCTTTTGAAGGAATTCTTCCATGTGTTCTTTTGAAAAATAAGGAAAAGGAAAATCTGACTTTTCAGAAAAGCCTAAGCCGAAAACTGGAAATCCCATAAAATTCAATTTTTCCAAAACATCAAACCCCAAAGCTCCTGTCCCCATCACACCAATACTAACTGGAATCTCTGGATTGGACATATCCCATACTTTCCGCTTTTTATCCGCTTGGTAGCGCTGGATTTGTCTGTGGAAATTCAAAACTCCCATCACCACATAATTGGTCATAGACCAAGTGAGACGATCGTCTACAATTCGAACAATGGGTAAATTTTCAGCAATAGTGGAATCACTCAAGATATGATCCACTCCAGCACCCATGGAACTTGCCAGTTTCAAATTGGGATATTCAGATAGAACTCCCTCGGGGTGCTGCCAAAGCAAAGCAAACTCTATCTTTTCAGGGTTTTTCACATCCGGAAAAACTTCTATTTCCAAATTGGGATCTGACTTTTTTAAAGCATTAATCCAAGGTTCTGGATTTCTCCCAGGGCTTATAATAACCAAACTCATATTACAAATTTCAGAAAAGCATCATCAAGAATAGGCCTATGGAAAAAAGGATATATCCATTAATCAAAAAAAGAAACAATTACCTCTTAAATTTGGTACAAATTCAAAGTCATTAAACATCCAATTTACATGAATAAGCTAAAATTTATCCTTTTGATTGCATTCATGAGCTGGGCTGGATTTTCATTCAGCCAGCAGCTTCAAATGCCACAAGCATCTCCTTCCGCCAAAATTTCCCAAAAGATCGGCTTAACCGATGTAACCGTTGACTATTCTCGTCCAAGCACGAGAGGCAGAAAGATTTTCGGGGAGTTGGTTCCATATGGTCAAGTTTGGAGAACCGGCGCAAATGCAGCCACAACCTTGGAATTTTCAACAGAAGTCATGCTGGAAGGCAACAAAGTACCTGCCGGAAAGTATGCGCTTTATTCCATCCCAGGCAAAACTACTTGGACAATCGTCCTTTCAAAAAACACCCAACTTTGGGGATCTATTGGCTATAGTGCTGATGACGATTTGCTGAGATTTCAGGTTGAGCCCAAAAAGTTAAGTCGCAAATACGAAACTTTTGAGATCAGCTTTAATAACATGACTGATAATGGAGCCGACCTTTCTTTGAAATGGGAAAACACAAGGGTAGATGTCAGAATATCTACCGAGGTAGATCCTGTCGTAATGTCCCAAATCAAAGAGATGGTAATTGATACCAACACCAAAGACCCAAGTTTGCTCTATGCTGCGGCTAACTATTATTTCACTTCGCAAAAGGACCTGAATCAAGCTTATGAATGGATCAAAACGTCTACTGATTCTGATCCAAAATACTGGACCATGCACCTTCGGGCAAAAATTGAAGCTGCCTTGGGCAAAAATGCAGAAGCAATCGAATCTGCTCAGCAATCCATGAAAATGGCTGAAGAAGCAAAAAACCCTGATTACGTAGGATTAAATGAGCGATTGATCAAATCCCTCAAATAATTTTCCCAAAAGGCTATCTCATAATCGGTCGATGAAACAAACTACCATCTAAAATTCTGGTAGCAAGTTTTCATAAAATCAAGACTAAGCCAGTTCTGAAGAACTAGATGATATTATGAGATAGCCTTATTTTTATTTAAGAGCTCTTTTTGAAAAGTTGAATAATTGCTGCAAAAAGCATCACTGAGAGGCAGCCAATCGCATTATACCAAAGGAAACCAATGTCCCAGGAAAATCCACCAACGCCCTCTCCATTTTTAAAGTGAACTAGCAAAATCAATAACTGGGAAAGTAAAGCACCGAGAAAAACAGCCGATCCTTTGATCCATTTCATAAAGAAACCCACCAAGAAAATTCCTAGGATTGTCCCATAAAAAAGAGATCCCAAAAGGTTTACCGCTTGGATCAGGTTTTCGAATAAGGATGCGTAGAGCGCGAATATTATCGCCGAACCACCCCAAAATGCTGTAAACAATTTTGAAGACAACACATAATGATGGTCCTTTTCCTGCGGTCTTATGGATCGTTTATACAAATCAATAGTGGTTGTGGATCCCAAAGAATTAAGCTCAGAAGCACTGGAAGACATCGCAGCGGAGAAGATTACCGCAAACAACAGCCCCACAATCCCTGTCGGCAAATGATCCATTACAAAACGCATGAAAACATAATCCGTATCCCTCGTTTCAGCCACTGGATCATTTCGGACAATAAGTTCTTTCACCTCTTCCCGAATTTTTTCCTGTTCCGCCTTTAATTGGAAGATTCCAGCCTTAATCTGGGATTCTTTTTCGGAATCTTCGGCATCAATTGCCACAATCAAGTCCTGATAGGCTTGCTTACTTTTTTCAAAGTTCTCACCAAAATTAGATTGTAGTTCCTCAAATTCTGAAGCGAGATTACTTTGTTGAAGTTTCTCTATTTGAACAGTGTTGAATACTACAGGTGGTTGATAAAATTGGTAAAAAACAAAAACCATCACCCCAATGAACAGAATTATAAACTGCATAGGGACTTTTAAAAAGCCATTCATAATCAAACCCATCCTACTCTGACTTAATGTCTGGCCGGAAAGGTAACGCTGTACTTGACTTTGATCTGTTCCAAAATAGGATAAAAACAGAAATACTGCTGCTGTCATCCCTGACCAGACATTGTAACGATCTGAAGGGTCAAATTCAAAATCAACCAAATTTAATTTCTCCATCTTCCCTGCAATATGCAGAGCATCTCCAAAGGAAACCGGCAGCAATTGAACTACGATGATTCCTGCTAATATCATCCCTCCCATCATGACAGCCATTTGCTGTTTTTGGGTAATGGATACTGCAGCAGTACCTCCTGAAACAGTGTATAGAATCACGACGGCTCCAATGAAAACAACCGTCCAAGTCAAATTCCATCCCAAGAGTGTCGAAAGAATAATGGCAGGAGCATAAATAGTAATACCAGCTGCAAGCCCACGTTGAATAATAAACAATAAAGCCGCTAAGGTTCTGGTCTTTAAATCAAATCGGCTTTCCAAATATTCATACGCAGTGTATACCTTTAATCGATAATATATGGGTATAAAGGCTACGGAGATAATGATCATCGCTAAGGGTAAGCCAAAATAGAATTGAATAAATCCCATTCCACTTTCATATGCCTGACCGGGTGTACTCAAAAAAGTAATGGCGGAAGCCTGTGTAGCCATGATGGAAAGTCCTATGGTCCACCAATTCATAGAATTTCTTCCCCGCAAATAGGAGTCAAGATTTTTTTGTCCCCGGGTTTGATACATACCATAGGCAGCGATTGCACCTAAAGTCCCAAACAAAACGATCCAATCCAGTATGCTCATGAATAACTAGTCATCAAGAGGTAAAATAAGCCAATCAATACAATCAGACTTATCATCAAAGCCCAATAAAGACGGTTCCACTTCAAGGGTTTTTCTTCCATCTTGTTGCCTATTGTTCGATTAGGTTAATAAATAATTTCACTGCTCCTGGAACTCCTGCCGGCAATTGTCTAAAGAATGAAAGACCCGTATAAATAAAATTCCCTTCTCCATAACGAGCATGAATCAAAGAGCCGTTGGTAGGATCTTCACCGGGATCATTCATAACCAAAGGGGTCATATAAGCAGGGTCCAAATCTCCCGCAAAATAGAGTCCTCTTTCCTGAACCCACCCATCAAAATCCTGAGCATTCATTTGATTTGGAGAAGAAAGTAGTGGACGCTTGAAATCAGCCGTAACAGGCGCATTCTCCACAGAGACCCGATTTCGGGTAATTGAAAATGGATAAGGTCCTAATTGGTTGGTCAATAATCTTGCAGTTGTATTGTACTGGACAATCAAATTCCCACCTGCTCTGACATAGCCCATTAAAGCTTGCTGGTTCGATGCCAATTCTTCTTGAGTATTGTATGCTCGTATTCCAACAATAATAGCCTGAAATTGAGACAAATAAGTTAAATCATAATCACCGTCTCCAATTACTGTAACAGGATACCCTAGAGATTCTAATACTTCAGGAATTTCATCTCCAGCACCTGGAATGTATCCGATTGGTTTTCTAGAAACCTTCCAATCTTCCTGTATCCAGTCAATTGTGGCGGATGTAAAGTAGGTAAGATGCGGGATGTGTTTATAACTAATACGATTAGTAATTAAATCAAAGATGCCAGAGTTGGTCTTATAAATGGCTTTTGTTTTGCGTTTGCCTATTTCATCCGAAAAAAACTCAACCTTGTAACGCCTCCGTTTTTGTCCCGGCAAATCTTCAGATTCTAAAATCCTGAATTCATCGATATCCAATCCATCGAAATACAAAACTCCATCTTCAATTCTATCTCGGAAATTGACCCAAACCGTGAGTTGAGGTCTTTTTTCTCCAACTCCAAAAACAACTTGTTTTGAAAGCTCAAGATCCACAGAAGGAACCACTGCTACAGGTTGCTTAACTTCACCATCTACAGGGTCATTGAATTTGTGATAAAGGGGAACTTGAAAATCAATTTTGGCACCGTTTACATCCAACGATAAGTCCAGGAATAGACTTGGGTCATTAAATGGCTTGCCAATTAACTCCTGATCTGAAATTGAATACATAGGGCTTTCCACATCCCCTAACAACCAATAAGGCTGTGAATATGGAAACTCCTCTGGAAGTGAAATAGAAATTGATTTTCGGAACGGATCATTATCTAAACAGGATGCGGGAGCTTCCAAATGTTCAATATCAAAAGCTTCAACTTTTTCAATGGTTAAAGGAGCGATGGAAGGATTATTTACAACTAACTCTCCTTGTAAGGTTGCTCCTGGAAAAACAGTTTCCTGACCGGTATTAAACTCAATCTCAACTCCCATGACATCCAAAATCAACTTATTGACATGGGCCTTTTTCTCTTGGACCCACACCAATTCATTGGGAAGCTGATCAATGCTATTCTTAATATCCAATAAGGAGGAAAGATTGGCCGCAGGATCTTTAAAATCGAACTCATCTATCAAGGCATCGATAAGTGCTTTGGCTTTTTCACCAGAGTCTGAAATCTCCCAACGACTCGGCACCCCATCAAAAGGAGACTGATCAAACATCTCTCCTTTTATGAACTGAATATGATCCGATGCATTTCCGATTCCTGCTGTCGACCCAAAACCTTGCGACTTATGCATAGTTCTACTATCCGCAGCGATCTGACTATAAGATTCACCTAATATAGGATTGAAATCTCCTGAAGGAAATTCAAAATAGATTTGGTCTTCTTCAGGTTCAAACTCTCCACGGAAATTATAGGCATTCCAAAAAATCCGCTTTGGACTCCAAGGGTCTACAAAAGCTAATTGTTCAGGAAAAGCGTTGGGGTCTCCGGCTAAAGAAAAGGCCTCCTCTGCTAAAATGGCTGACGTTGTATGATGTCCATGTGTAACTCCTGGAATGGTATTAAATCGAGTTATTATAATGTCGGGACGGAAGTTCCGTACCACCCATACCACATCTGAAAGAATCGTCTCTTTGTCCCAATTCTGAAGGGTTTCGCTCGGATTTTTACTGTACCCAAAATCTTTTGCTCGAGTAAAGAACTGTCTACCGCCATCAGTCTCTCTTGCTTTTAAAAGTTCTTGGGTTCGAATTTGACCAAGTCCAATGCCCAATTCTGGCCCGATTAGATTCTGTCCCCCATCTCCACGAGTTAAGCTCAAATAGGCCACTTGAGCCTTCGTTTCATTAGCTAGATAGGCTATCAATCGCGTATTTTCATCATCAGGATGAGCTGCTACATACAAGACGCGATTCGTCTCCCGCAACTTCAGAAGTTCATGAAATAAAGAAGAAGACGGAAGCGATTGTGCAAAGATCGACGAATAAAACCCCAAGCATAGGGTTAAAATCATTGGAAAGAATAGTTGGCTTTTATTCATAAAGTAGGCTTTTCAACCAAGAAGCAAACTAACATGAGGCCCTGGCAATAAAAAATAATTTTTGATCAGTGGAATCATTCTATCCTGAACTCCACCATTACTTTCTGAAAGAATACCCAACTGTAAATTCAAAAAAATCAGCCTTAAGTTTATGAGCTTTGATTTGAATACCACTATAAAATTGTTGTGTCAAATGATATCGGAGACCAACTCGTTCATAAAACCACGTGAATTCCTGATTCTCAGGATTCCGGTGCAAGTAAAAGCCCAACCCTATTGGTACAAATAACCGTTCGGTAAGCTTCCATTCCCAAGCTCCAACTGCGGCTATACTTAATTGGTCCCAAAGGGTTGCCTGAGATATATCCGAACGATCAGTAAGTCCCGGAGCAAAAAACACATCCATTCCAACTCCATAACGATATTTATAGGATTTATCCCATAAGTAACTTATTCCTGCCCCTCCTCTGAAATAAGAAGCTCCCCCTACCTCATAATTCTTTTTACCCAAATAAAGAGCAGTATTCCAATATCCCGTTTCCCAAGCTTTTGGATTTTCAGTAATTTGAATTGTTTTGGTGTCTCCTTTATCAAAATTATATCTCAACCCAACAGACACCGGTAAAAGGTTGATTCCTGCATTAGGTTTCTTGGTAGATCCATTTGAAAAATGTTTTAATCCAATCATTGAAAAAATCTTCATTTGCTTGGAAAGGGAATAGTTTGCTTTCAAACCAAAATGGATGTAACTATTTAATTCTGATCCTATATATCTATTCAAAGGATTCTCAATGGAATCATAGGGGTTGAGATTAAACCCTAGACCAAGGTGTCCGAAATACGAAAAATTCAACTTTTTATCCTCCTCAAAAACTTTGAAAGGAATATCAAAAAACCAATATACCCCTTGAGGCCTTCCTATTTCTGATTGATAAGGAAGAGTGGTGGAGATACCTACTCCAAAAACCGGATATCGGTAAAGCTGACTATAGAAAGAATTTGGATTCATTCGCCAACCAAAGCGCAGGTCTACCGCATGATAGGAAACAAGGTTTTTGATTTGATCAGCCCAAGGTTGACCATTGCTAATTAAGGGCCCCGATTCTAAAGAAAACTCCACAACCTTCCTGTATTCCTTTTGGCAAAAAGCTTGACCAAAGGACAAAAAAAGAATAAGGCAGAAAGTAAAAATATGGCTTGCTTTCTTCATGATTTTAAACAATCACGCTTGGAAATAACAAAGTAAAGGAATTCATTTTCTGGTATTTAGGCAATTATTCTGCTTACCTAAATGAAAAATTAATTCCTTAAATAAAAAAAGCTGCCTTTCGGCAGCTTTTATATCTTCAAATATGATCTTAACGATCCATCCAATTTGGACCAAGAAGTTCAATTAGTTTTTTATTGTATTTCTCAGCTTCTGCATCATTTTTCAAACGGGTGTGAATCTGATAAAGAATCTCCATGATTCCTGTATCGTCAGGGCGAATTTCAAGAGCTTTTTCAAAATACTTTACAGCATCTGCATAGTATCCATTTGCCTCTTCACCCATGGACTGAGATCTTTTCTCCCACTCTTCATCAGAAAGACTGTTCAACTCACTCAAAACCTCACGAGCTCTTTCAATCAAAAGCGCGGCAGTATAATAGTTTCCTTCATAGAAATTCGGATCGATTTCGACAGATTTTTTGTAGTCCGCCAAAGCACCGTCTATATCACCAGATTGCTCTTTCAAATAACCTGATCTCAATAGCAAGGAAGTGTTTTCAGGATCATTTGCCAAAGCCTCTTTAATTTGGGCCATTGCTTCATCCATCTTATTCAACTGAAGTAACAATTGAATTTCATACTCTGCCAATACTTTATCAGAAGGATATTCTTCTTTAGCTCTCATTACGATATCATAAGCACCTTCTGGGTTCTTTTGCTCCGTAGAAAGAATCTGCACTAGGAAGTAATAAGCATTCAACTTATTATATCCAGGAACATCCAACAAAGTCATGAAATGTTTCTTAGCATCTTCAAATCTTCCCAGATCATTAGCCAAGAAACCAGCGTTGTAATGGATAGTTGTATCCTTTGGGTCTACCATTCCGGCCAAGTTGAAAAACTCATATGCCATTTCAAAATCGTCTACATTATACTGAGCAATGGCTTTGTCAAAAGACACATTTTTCAATTTGTTAATAGAGTTAGGTCTCAAGTTATCAGGAGCACCTGGGATATCTTCCTCCCAGATATCCTTTCCAACGCCATTTTCTTTATCTTCTCCACCCATTTTGAAAGCTTCCATGAAGGTGTCGAATGAAGAATTTCCTTTTTCTAGGGTCTCCATGGTATTGGAAGAATCTGAAGAAAACATTCCCAAATAAATCTGAGCCTTCAATAGTGTGGTTTCAGGATCAGACCCAGTCTCTGGATCTTGCAATGCAGCTTCGATTTCACTAAGGGCAGTAGCATAATCTCCACTTTTGAGGTTTTTCTCAGCAGATCTAACTACTTTTTTTTGTCCAAAGGCTAAGGTTGTCGCACCAACCAAGACCATTGATAGAATTAGCTTTTTCATTATTAGCGTTTATCTTATTAAGGTTGATTATTCTTGATTATCAGAGGCGTTTTCATCCCCCTCCGCATTATTTTCCGCAATTTGTGAAGATTCTGGATTTTCTTCTTCCTCTTCAACGGAGATTTTTTCTACTGAAGAAATTTCATCTCCTTCTGAGATTTTGATCAGTCTAACTCCTTGAGTTGCTCTTCCCATAATTCTCAGGTCGGAAACAGAAATCCGAATCGTAATGCCTGACTTATTTATAATCATCAAGTCATCTGAATCGACGACTTCTTTGATCGCTACCAAAGAACCTGTTTTATCCGTAGTGTTCATGGCTTTTACTCCTTTTCCACCCCGATTAGTAATTCGATACTCTTCCAAGTAGGAACGTTTTCCATACCCTTTTTCAGACACCACCAACAAGGTTGCATTTTCTTCAGAGGCACATACCATGCCAACGACATAGTCATTCACATTATTTAAGGTTATGGCCTTAACACCTGTTGCTGTACGACCCATTGGACGAACAGCAGACTCATGAAAATGAATCGCACGACCTGATTTAGCAGCAATTACAATGTGCTGGTCACCATTGGTCATATCAACATTTACCAACTGATCATCCTCCCGAATATTCAAAGCAATAATCCCGTTGGATCGAGGTCTACTATACTGTTCTAGAGTGGTCTTTTTGATAATTCCATTCTTAGTAACCATTACCAGGAAATGATTATTGATGTAATCTTCATCATTCAAATCATTCACCTGGATAATTGCTCTGATTTTATCATCAGATGCAATATTGATGAGGTTTTGGATAGGTCTTCCCTTGGAAGTCTTACTACCTTCTGGAATGGCATAAGTCTTCAACCAGAATAATTTACCTTGATCAGTAAAAATCAACAGGTAATTATGAGTAGAGGCAGTGAATAAATATTCGGTAAAATCATCCTCTTTGGTGCTTACTCCTCTCGAGCCTACTCCTCCACGGCCCTGTGTTCTATATTCTGTTAAAGCAGTTCGCTTTACATAACCTTGATGGGAAACAGTGATAATGACTTCCTCGTTCGGAATCATATCCTCATAGCTGAAGTCCTCCGCGTTATGCTCGATTTCTGTGCGGCGATCATCCCCATACCGTTCCTTCATTTCCAAAAGCTCGGTTTTGATGATATCCATCCGCTTGTCTTCATTGGCAAGGATTTCCTTCAGCTCTTCAATCAAAGCCATAATCTCCTTGTATTCCTGCACGATTTTCTCCCGCTCCATTCCGGTCAATCGCTGCAATCGCATATCCAAAATAGCTCGTGCCTGAATTTCGGATAACTCAAATCGCTCGATCAAACCGTTTCTTGCAGTTTCAGGATCAGCAGAATTTCTTATCAACTCAATAACTTCATCAAGATTATCCAATGCAATCAAATAACCTTGAAGGATGTGTGCACGCTTTTCAGCTTCTTTTAATTCATATTGAGTTCTGCGAACAACTACTTCATGCCGATGATTGACATAATGCAGAATAAGATCCTTTAAATTTAATGTTTGAGGTCTTCCTTTAACAAGCGCTACGTTATTTACTGAGAATGAGGTCTGTAGCTGAGTATGCTTATAAAGGTTATTAAGGACTACATTAGATATCGCATCTCGCTTCAGCTCATAAACAATCCGCATTCCCGAACGGTCAGATTCATCTCGAATGGCTGCAATCCCATCAATTTTCTTCTCATTGATCAGGGAAGCAGTCTTTTCGACCATGCTTGCCTTATTGACCATGTATGGGATTTCGGTGATAACGATCATCTCCTTATTCCCATTATCCTTAGTTTCTATATGGGCTTTCCCTCTTACTACGATTCGACCTCGTCCTGTTTCAAAGGCTGCTTTGACTCCGTTGTAACCATAAATAATACCACCAGTAGGAAAATCCGGAGCTGTTATGTGCTCCATCAACTCAGGAATTGTGATATCCCTGTTGTCAATGTATGCAACAATACCATTGATGACTTCAGTTATATTGTGAGGTGCCATATTTGTGGCCATACCCACTGCAATGCCTGAGGCACCATTTAGCAATAAAGCCGGAACTTTAGCCGGTAAAACAACGGGTTCCTTTAAGGAGTCATCAAAGTTAAATTGAAAATCAACCGTATCTTTATTGATGTCTACCAATAACTCCTCCGCAATCCGCTTCAGCCTAGCTTCTGTATAACGCATGGCAGCCGGATTGTCACCATCAATGGATCCAAAGTTACCCTGTCCGTCAACTAACTGATAGCGAAGAGACCAAGGCTGGGCCATTCTAACCATGGTGTCGTAAACAGCGGAGTCACCATGTGGGTGATATTTACCCAATACTTCACCGACAATTCTGGCTGATTTTTTATAAGGTTTATTATGCAAAACACCCAACTCCTGCATTCCATAAAGGATTCTTCGGTGTACGGGCTTTAGTCCATCTCGGACATCCGGAAGTGCTCTTGAAACAATAACCGACATCGAATAATCGATGTAGGCTCCACGCATTTCCTCCTCAATGTTAATAGGAATAATATTCTCGTTTTCTCCTTGGGCCATATAAAGCTATTTCACAGGGTAGTTTAAGGTCGCAAGATAGTAAAAAGGCCCTGCTTTTGAAAAGAGAAATGTAAAGTCTCGGCACTAAATCTGAATCAATACCACTGTCCAATCTTTCGGTCCTGAAGCTTGAAAATCGAACTGCCTCGATATTCGATTCCATTGTGCATGTGCTTCATGACAACCCCGCATCCTTGGATTTTACAGCGCTTTGTTCCTGGAATTCGAATAGCAAGTCCCAATTGCATTGAATACAAGCGTTGGTCAAGCTCCTGAAATTCAGAAAAGTCCGATGCAGAATAGGTAAAGGAACGTAAATCCACATTTCCTTTTAAAAACAACTTGGTGTACTCAGAAAAATCTCGCTCAAGCCGTAATCCAAAACCCAAATAAGGATCCGCAACAGCCAGTCTAGGGGTATAGGAACCGTTTTGAGTTAAAGCCGGATCAACAAATTTTTTAAGCGTCAAATTTCCATATTCGGCTTCCAAAATTACCCTCCAAGGATAAATTTGCCGGACACGCTGCCGGAGTTCAGACTGCATATACAAGTTTGCAGAAGCATAGCGCCTATATCTCCATTGCAAGTATTTAGCACGTTTACTAGAATCCCAAAGAATCAAGCCCAAAGTCCCGTAAAATTTACTCGCTTGATAAGAAGCTCCTTCGAAAGGAAACTCAAAGTTTCCTCCACGCATCGGGCTTATGTTTCCGGATTCAATTCCATACCCACCTCCAATGGTTAGAATATTAAATAAATTGATCCGTACACCTGCATTAAACAAAGGGAAAACCCAGTCCCCTCCTTTCATGGTCAATGGATTCTCTTCAGAAATATCTAATGGTTCGTCAAAATTTTGATATTGAAACAAAGGGTATAAATCAGGATTGGGTGAGAAAAAGTTGGTTCGGAATTCCTGATATCCAGCTCCTGTAGAAACTTCTAAAGAAAACTGCTCCAAAATATTCCGATATGCATTTCCGATAGAAGATTCACTTTTTGGATTCTTTGCCTTTCGGGTAATCCCAAAAATATCTTCCTCTTGTGAAAAAGACGTTGAAACTATACAAAAGGAAAAGGTTAGAAGGAAAAGTCTCTTGAAAATCATCATTTCTTAAAACGGAATTGAAGTTTAATTAGTGTGGAAATATAAAAAAAGCCTCCGATTGGAGGCTTTATAATCTAAAATTTCGTCAGCTTATTTTCCGTCTTCAGAAATAGTTTCAGACTCTCCGTCTTCTTGGGCATTCTCTTTCAATTCTGCAATTAGATTATCAAGCTTCTCTTTCATAGAAGGATCTTCCTTCAAAGCGCCTAACACTTTGTTATAAACAGAAACAGAAATCACATCGCTATCTGTAATCAAGCCAGTTTTATAATCAACAACACTTTGCTGAAGACCTCCTTGAAAGTCCAAAATAGCCTGGTAAGCCGTTTTTTCCTCTTCAGTAACATTTGCTTCTGTCATTTTTGCATCATCTCCCCAAGCCGCTTTGATTTCATTATATCTAGCACCTCCGTCAATTACCTCGTTATTAAGAATCATATTTCGAAGTTCCTCTGTTTTTTGTTCTACATACTGAGAAGTCATTACTTCTACAGTAGCATATTGAGTCAATTCTTCATCGGTAACTGGTCCTTCTGTAGCTTCTTGAGCATAAGAAATCATCCCAAAAAAGGATAAAAAGAAGGCGGAGAGCAATAGTTTTTTCATCATGATTAGTTTGTTTGGTTCCTTACAAGATTGCAAAAAATAGAACCCACGCTAAAAAATCAAGAATTTCAGGCTTATTTTGGAAATTTTATGACAAGCGGTAGAAGGTTGAAATTCAGATGGCTTTTAAATCAGCGATGGTTTTAACCGGATCCATAGAATTAAAAACAAAACTTCCCGCCACCAAAATATCAGCCCCCATTTCCTTTAATCGAGGCGCATTTTCAAGGTTTACCCCTCCATCTACTTCGATTAGAGTTTTTGACCCTTTTGACAAAATAAGGTCTTTTAACCTGGCAATCTTATGGTAGGTATTTTCAATGAATTTCTGACCACCAAATCCAGGATTAACAGACATGAGGCAAACAATATCTATATCCTGAATAATATCTCCTAATCCTGAAACAGGCGTATGTGGATTCAAGGTCACTCCCGTTTTTGCACCTAGAGATCTGATTGTTTGCAGGCTACGATGCAAATGAGAACAAGCTTCCAAATGAACTGAAATGACAGAAGCACCTGCATTTCGAAAAGCCTCCAAATACAGGTCAGGGTTTACCACCATCAAATGAACATCCAAAGGCTTTTTGGAATGTCTGTAAATAGCTTCGGTAACTGGAATACCAAATGAAATATTGGGAACGAATACTCCATCCATAATGTCCACATGAATGTAATCAGCCTCTGAACGATTCAGCATTTCAACTTCAGATTGAAGGTTTGCAAAATCTGCGGCAAGAATAGAAGGAGCTACTTGGATGGACATGTTTTTTAAATTCAAAAATATTGGATGAAAATTCTGATAAGTTAATGGCGAATTAGTTTGCGATACTTTAATTCAACTTGATCCTGAAGCTGAATCAAATATAAGCCTGAAGGAATCCCTTCCAAAGAAATTTCAAAGGGGTTTTTATTGTTAAATCGTTCCAATTCTTTCGTTCGAATAACTCTTCCGCTTAGATCAATCAATGTAAAATTAGACTTTAATCCCGATCCAAAATTTATTTTTAATTCATTTCCAATAAGCGGATTAGGGTAAACATTCCATGGTTGTTCTTCTGTTTTTTCCTCCACACTCAAGATTTCTCCAAAATAAGCTTTGTAGAAATCGGGAATCCCGTACCCAAAGGTGTTATCAGGGTTATCAAATTGCGTAGCACTTCTTAGCAATTCATCGATTAATTCTTCTCGAGTCCACTCGGGTTTTGCTTGCCAAAGACCAGCAGCCAAGGCTGCAACTTGCGGAGCTGTAAAGGATGTTCCATATCCTAGTCCAACATTACCATTAATTCGGATTATGGGGAGTCCATTCCCAAATGCAACCAGATCAGGTTTTAATCTTCCATCTCCCGTTGGGCCACGGGAACTTGAATTTACAACTGTTAAATCTTGGTTCACCGAACCAATGGCCAAAACATCAGGAGAGTCAGAAGGAGCTGTTAAGCTTGGCTCATTTGGCCCATAATTTCCCACGCTACTTATAACCAATATCCCTTTGGCTGATGCAAGATTTGCCGCTTGGGTAATGATGGTTGTTTGTCCGTCCAATTCCCCAAATGAATAATTCATAGAAGGATCATCAAAATCAAAATATCCCACGGAACTATTGATGATATCCACGCCTATAGAATCAGCATATTCGGCTGCCCGGAGCCAGTTGTATTCTTCAATTTGGTATTCAGTAGCTAATTCTTCTGTGATCGCCAAAAAATACTCGGCATTCGGTGCGCCGGAAACAAAGGTTCCTTCCTCATAAGCGCCAATAAGAGACAATACATTGGTTCCATGAGGATGATCAGTAAAAACATTGGAACTCCATGGTCTCACAAAATCCTTCTGATCGATAATTTGACCATTTCTTATCAAATGTGAAAAAGCATTAATCGTGTTGACTCCAGGAAATCCCACATCAAACACCGCAATAATTATTCCCTCTCCTTTGAAACCTTCTTCATGCATTTTGTCAATTCCGAGTAGTGAATTCTGAAAGTCCGTGGGCAACTCTTCATTAGCCAAGGTTCGAGCAGGTGCATTATCGAGGGGTAAAAATTTTCGAATCTTGGTTTCATAACCCTGAGATTGCATCCGATCATTGGGTCTAGGAATAAATCCCTTTGCTACTTTTTCTATATGATCTACAAATGGCAATTGCTCAAGAATGGAAATCGTCTCCAAATCGGCAACAATCAAAGAGGCATTCATCCATTTGGAATGATACAATAGGTAGTCTGTATGCTTTTCAACTTCCTGAATATATTTTGGAGAAACTGGCAAATCGGTACTGTCTATAGATATACCTTCCCTGATTCGGCGTTGAAGTGCTTTTTGAGTTAAAAAATCCTCCGGCTTATCTAAGCTAAATTCTGTTCCTGCTTTATTTTTATAAAAAACCGCATATCGGTCCTGAGCCAACACCAGATGGCTGCAAAATAAAAAAAACAATAAAAAAGTAAGGTAGAATTTATTCATTTCCCGATCGTATTAATCTCATATGTACAAATTTCCCGGAATCTATCAATTGATCTCCCAAACAATCATTTCTTGAACAATAGGTTAATACTTCGTAATAACGTTCAATCAAACCCACATTTTCTTCAAATACATCATACCGCTTGTCACGGAAGGTGATTAGATCATCAGCTTCTTCTTGAATCACTTTCAGCCTTACATTTTCTGAAGAAATTGGGGTTTCTAGCTCGATCTGAAAATCATCCCGAACAGCATCGCGAAAACGGTTTCCATCCCACATAAGTCCGTCTTGAATAGGAAAAGCTAAAACCACGATCGGGGAATTATTTAGATTCATAATAAGATTTTGACCCCGAACAACTAAGGTATATTCTGTTTCAAAAGTCCAGGATTCCTGATCAGAAGACCAATCTCGCTGCACAATAAACACCTGCTCTCCAGCATCATCCACATAGACAGTTCGAATCAAATCCCGGTAATAGAAACTACGATCCTCAAAGTCATTTTCTCCAAAATAAATCCGCTCATCAACTTCATAGATCCAATAATTCCCTATCAAAAAAGGAAAAAAACTAAATCCGGAATTAGAGTTAGGAACTTCTATTTCCCTGTCACAGGAAAAGAATATAGGCGAAAGGAAAAATAAAACTGCTAGAAATCGCTTCATATATACTAAACGCTTAAAATTACGCTTTTTCTACAAAAAAAGACAGTTACCAAAAATGGATAGCCTAAAAGCACTGGTTATAAAATAATGAATGAGTAACTTCGCTTAAAATTCCTTGACATGGCTTTAAGTACTTTCGTAAAAATAAGTGGAGTAACCAATCTCAGTGATGCACGCTATAGTTCCGGTATGTATGTAGATGTAATCGGATTCAATCTGGATGAAAATTCAGATAAGTTTGTATCTCCCAATTTGTTCCTAGAAATCACTGGATGGGTTTCAGGTTGCGAATTTTGTGCTGAGTTTAAAGATGATCCTACTTCTATTGTTTCTCAAAAACTAGAAAAGTACCCTACAGTAACCTGGATTCAGCACAACCACTTGAACACGCTTTTAGACTTTGCAGGTAAAGGGTATCAACTTGTATTCGAAGCTCCTTTAAAAGAAGTCAAACACATCGAAGAAGCTGTTGCAGAAAAAATTCAGGAGAATCATATCCATCTTCTAATTACAACAGATTCTTCAACCCTCGATGGAGATCAGATGAAATCCTTAGCACTACTTGCCAAAAAAGCTAAAGTCATCCTAGCCGGCGGAATTACACCATTTAACGTCAAAAGCTTACTAAGTGATTTGAAATTATTTGGAATTGCTTTAGAGGGTGGCGAGGAAATCAAGCCTGGACTTAAAGACTACGATGAACTTGCCGAAATACTGGAAGAGCTCGAGGTAGATGAATAAGACCACGTAAACAAAGCTCTACTCCCAAAGATCACCTAATTCATATGGGCTATGTCCTTGTGTGAAAAAAGTACCATCTACAAATCGGTGATTAATCCCAATGTCCCGCAATTCCATCAGGTCATGCGCATCTAATTCTAAATCAGCAGCCTTAAGATTATCAAGTATTCGACTTTGGTTGACTGATTTTGGAATTACAACAACTTCCCGAGCAACAGACCACGCAATCAAAACCTGACCTGCTGATACACCATGTTTTTTGGCAATTTCCAATACCACAGGATTTGTCAAAAGTTTTGGATCCTGGCTATGTTTTTCAGAGCGAGAATCTGGAGAACCTAAAGGACTGTAGGCTGTAAGCAGGATTTGATGATGTCTACAAAACTCCACCAACTTCTCTTGGGGAAGAAAAGGATGCATTTCGATTTGATTCATTTCCGGAACCTCTTCCTTCATTTTTATTAGCTCCATCAGTTTGGTGCTGTTAAAATTGGAAACCCCGATATGCTTGGTTTTTTTATTGGCTTTTTGCTCCTGCATAGCAGACCAAGTTTGGGTTAGAGGCACATCTTCATAGGTGTAAAACTCCTCTCGATGAGATGCAAAACTAACTCCATGCTTAAATGAAATAGGCCAATGGATGAGATACAAATCCAAATAATCTAATCCCAAATCCTCCAATGATTTATCCAAAGCAGGTCCCACATCTTCCATCCTATGTGAATCATTCCAAAGTTTTGAAGTCAAAAAAACATCGGATCGCTTTACGATTCCGCCTGCAATAGCTTCAGCCAATCCCTGCCCCACTTCTTTTTCATTCCCATAAATTGCTGCACAATCAATGTGACGGTAGCCTGCTTCCAAGGCCCAGTAAACAGCTTGTTTTACCTCGCCGGGTTTACTTTTCCAAGTACCAAGGCCAACAATTGGCATTTTATCACCATTTCTAAACACTACATTTTTCATATAATAATTACTATGGGGTTTACTACTTCAAATAAACAATTCAAACGCAAAAGGTCAATCAATAGCCCTCTTAATACTAATGAAAATCGATACAAAAGGTTTATTTCTGGATAGAAATTGAAGAAAAAGTAGACCAATAGTCTTCTGCTTCTTCAAGACTAATTTCTCCATCAAATACAATGAGTCGATAGTAAAGAGTATAGGTTTTTCCAGACTCAATTCGCCAAGATTGGTTTCGGGTTGGAGTAAAATTTATAAACACGTTTTCTCTACCATCATTCGAATCTGAAGGCCAAACCCGAAGTGGCTCTGGATGCGAAAAGTTTCCAGGATAACTTAGAATCAATATTCCAGATTTTTCCTCGGGGCTATTTGTAGATCCAGAAACCATGATCCATCGGGCACTTGTCCCATCAACTTCATCCCACGTTTTTCCTTCTGAAGACAAAATCACACTATTCGTTGGATTCCAATTTTGACGAGCACGAAATGCAATCCCTCCTCCATAGCGATAGGCCTCGAAAAGAATGAAATGTTCTAATTGATTGGTAAAAGTTGAATGATAATCCACTAAATACCTCTTTTTTGATATTGGCTCTACCCGAATCTTTAAATCCTCAACTAAACTAGGTTGCTTGGGAAAAGATCCAGTTAAATCAAAATGATGTTGCCTCACACTAAATTCAGCACCTGAAGCATCCGCTTTTTGTCCCAATACCTCAGCAAACTCCACTCTTCCTTTTTGATCACCCAAATTCCAAAAATCAACTTCTCTATCCTGAATCTTAACCTTCGTCCAAGGTCCCCAAATTCCGTAATGATGGTAATGGTCTGAAGGCTGAACCCGAGTCAAAACCTCCCCGCTTATGGTCTTTAAAGGATGAATAAAGCCTGATTTTGAGAAAGAAGCTGGAACTCCTGCCGGAACAGCCATTTTACTTTTTTGATAAGTCAAGACCAGTTGCTCATTGATAAAAAAATTAACGGCAGAATCTAATTCAATTAACCGAACCGATTGAGCCTTTACCAGGAATGGAAGCAAATTGAAAAGAATCAAGATTTTAATTTTTTTGAATCGCATGGGTTTTTGTAGAAATTGTAAAAAAGATTCTCTGAAACTTAAGCTATTAAACTTTGAAAATAATCAGAACTATAAAGAAAACAGCTTGGCCCTGCTTTTTAGGGATAGCACTTCTAGTTAGTACTCAGAACTCCTATTCACAAGACTTACCTGAGATCACCTTGGATCAAGCTTGGCTGGAAAAAATCCAACAATTAGCTCCTGAGAAATCAAGATTCCCGTTTTCTAAAAAGAAAAAGGTTTTGGTTTTTTCCCTCCATACTGGTTTTGAGCATTGGGTGATCCCTCATACTGAAGAAATGATCCGAATTTTAGGAGAAAAATCAGGGGTCTTTGAAGTTATGGGAAGCAAGGATATCCAAAATTTCGAACTTGAAAACCTCCAAAAGTTTGATGCGGTGGTACTCAATAATACCTGTTCAAAACCAGAGCACCGAAATCTATTTTGGGATCAATTGAGCCTTACCTCATCAGCCGACTCGGTTGAGCTAATGAATAAAGCTTTGTCTTTGGAAAAAAATCTTATTCAATATGTAAAATCAGGAGGAGGATTGATGGTCTTGCATGGAGGAATTACTACTCAAAACAAATCCAATGCGTTCAGCGAATTGGTTGGTGGAAGTTTTGATTACCATCCCCCGCAGCAAGAATTCACGGTTTGGGTTGAAGACCCGAACCACCCGCTTACAAAAGCATTCCCTTCTGAAGGTTTCCGGCATATTGATGAACCTTACTTTTACATGAATGCCTATGAAAAACTGAACTTCAGGCCCTTATTGTATTTCAAGAATGAGGAAATCCAAGGCAAAAGAAAAGGAACTGGAATACATCCCAAAACCTATGCAGCTTGGATCAGATCAGAGGGAAAGGGAAAAGTGTTTTATGCCTCGCCTTCGCACAATTCCCAAAGTTTTGAAAATCCGGCCTTGCTTCAATTTTTTCTGGATGCAATACAATACGTCATAGGTGATGTATCCTGCGATGATTCTCCTTTAGGAAATCAATGAGTGGGCATGAAAGAGAGATTTACAGCTTCTGCAGCGAGTCTACCTGATGTCATTGCTGCATTGATTGAGCCGTTTAACAAATAATCTCCTGCAAGAAAGACATGGTCAGAAACCTTGCATTCGGTAGCTGGAATTGAATATTTCAAATCATCGACATAAGGTAAGGCATACTGAATCGGATAACTTTTAATGAATTTAAAGTAATCCGGTTTGATCCCAGACAATTCACTGAGTTCCTTTTGTACTTCCTTTACAAGGTCTTTTTCATCCAAATCCGACTCCAGTACCGTTACTGATAACAAAGCTCTTCCATCTTTACTGTAGGCAGGGGATACATCATCCATGAAGACGAGATTATTAATCAAATGATCACCCACTAACAATCCAATCATCGGCCTTGCCAGGAAGGATTTTTGAAGGGAAAAATACAAGTTTATCACTGACCTTGGCGCTGAAAACTGCCCTTGAAGTTGCCTCATCACTCGATCAGGTTGTACAGCGATAATGATTCGATCAGCTTCTAACTTTTCCCCACTTTCAAGCGTAATTGTTGTTCCTTCAACTTCAGCAACTGGATGATTGAAAAAGATTTGGGTTGAGCTCAATTGCTCCCGGATCATGGCAGGGATTTCACCCATTCCTTTTTCCGGAACTGCAGCATGACCTTTGGCAAACATCTTAAATACAAACTCAAACATTCGGGATGATGTATTTAAATGCTTCTCAAGGAAAATTCCACGAAAGAAAGGTTTGAAGAAATTATGAATTACCTGATCTGAAAAACCATAATTCTTCAGGTATTGATGGGTAGGAATACTTTCAGCGCTAAATATCTCCTCAAAGCTTTTCTGCTTCAAATCTTGTGTCAGGGTGAACATCTTCACCTTATCCATAAAAGTCCCCACTTTTGAAAATGCCATACTCACCACCTTCAATGGGTTACGCATCGGATCGGAAATAATATAGGATTCCTTTCCTGCAAAAATCACCGCTCCGGGATCAAAGGTCTTCAAATGCAAGGCTTGGAAATCCAAATATTTTTTTGCCTCAGGATAAGCCGTATTCAATACTTGAAAGCCATGGTCCAATGAAAACCCATCCACTTCATCAGTTTTCATCCTGCCTCCTATTCGATCCGATGCCTCTAAAATAATTGGACGAAATCCGGATTTTTCTAATTCCAGGGCAGCAATAAGACCTGATAGGCCCGCTCCGATAATGTAAATCTTTTCTTCTCTCATCATTTGCTGGGTAAAAATGCTGAAAACTTTTTTCCTTTAAAGGATATCTTCAATCTTGATAACTTATGCGAAAGTAAAGAGTTTGTAGAAATTCAATAAATCCACCAATGGTCAAAACCAATCCGGATCATTTTCTTAAAATCACAAAAAAATTAAAAATGAATTTACGAATTATACTGGCTTTCTTTTTGCCATTTAGCCTCACGCAAGTTTCTGCACAAACCTATTTCCCAGAAAAAGAAAACTGGAAACAAAAGTCACCTGAAGAACTCAATCTAAATCCTGAAAAAATCCAGGAGGCCATAGACTTTGCTATTGCTCATGAGAGTAATGCGAATCCAAATTTAAAAATTGCCCATTACGAAAGCGGATTTGGTAGAGAGCCTTTTGGTTATCCGGTAGGTCCTATGAAAACACGCGGACCTGCGACTGGACTGATTATTTACAAGGGATATGTGGTCGGTCAATGGGGAGATCCTAATCGAGTAGATTTGACCTTTTCAGTGGCTAAAAGTTTTCTGTCAACTACCGCAGGACTTGCCGTTCAGGAAGGATTAATTAAAAGCGAACATGATTTGGTTTATCCCTACATGGCGCCAATTTACCCTTATCAACCTGAAAGGTTGATGATGAATAAAGCAGATAACTTTGAGCAAGATGATGTGTTTGATTTATTCGGGACCGAGCATAACCGAAAAATCACTTGGGATCATTTATTACGACAAACTTCCGATTGGGAAGGAAGTCTTTGGGGAAAACCTGACTGGGCAGACCGTCCAGCGGAGGGAGTTGCTCAAAAGAGAGCAAGACCGCAAAATGAACCCGGAAGCAAGTATGAATACAACGATACAAGAGTCAATGTATTAGCTCTTGCGCTTTTGAATATTTGGCGTAAACCCCTACCCATTGTACTGAAGGAAAAAATCATGGACCCCATCGGAGCTAGTGATACTTGGAGATGGACCGGATATGAAAACTCCTTTGTGGTATTGGATGGACAAATTGTTCAATCTGTAAGTGGGGGATCTCATTGGGGAGGAGGAATGATGCTGTCTGCATGGGATCAAGCACGATTTGGCTACCTCACTTTACGCAATGGAAATTGGAATGGAAAGCAGCTCATTTCTGAGGATTGGATCAAAAAATCTAAAACTCCTACCCCTGCCAATCCCGGCTATGGATTTATGAATTATTTCTTGAATCAGGATAAAGAACAAGTACCCGCTGCACCAGAATCCGCCTTTTTACATATTGGAGCTGGTACAAATATGATTTATGTAGATCAGGAAAACGATTTGGTGGTAGTAGCAAGATGGATTCCTAATGGAGATAAAGCAGAACTTATACGTTTAATCTTAGAAAGTATCCAATAATTTTCGCCAGTGATGATTGCTCCTACTCCCAGTCCACCCTACTACGCAGTAATTTTTACGAATTATTTATCTGAAAATCAAGATGGATACCATGAAATGGCAGAACGGATGGTAGAATTAGCTGAGAAGCAATCTGGATACTTGGGCCATGAGAGCGTCCGCAACCAAATGGGAATTACAATCAGCTATTGGAAAGATCTTGAATCAATTAAAAAATGGAAAGAAGTAAGCGAACATCAACTCGCTCAAAAACTAGGAAAAGATGCATGGTACCAATCTTTCAAAACCCGGATTTGTTTGGTGGAAAAAGACTACGGTTTTGAGCGGTAGAATTAAAAAGCATAGCCAAAACTTATTCCTACAGCCAAAGGCCAAAAGAACTCTCCCGTAAATACGGGAGTTAAGGAAGCCCTAAACAAAAAGCCACCGTCCACAGGCTCACGGCGATAGCCAAATACCATGGTTCCTACAAAACCATCCCCTACGGTTCGGGAGTCTCCTACTGTAAAATTATTAGCCTTATCAGCTCCACGTAGATAAGTTGCCCCCATACCCATTTCAAAGTATTTTCCTTCCTTTCCCAATAAGTAATTCAAACCTACCGGAATGGTCATCAATGAACTTCCATCTATAGCGAAATACGAAATCCCTGCTTTATACCCTAAACCATCAAAACGATTTGCAAATCGTTGATCATAGTTGAAAGAATAGGTTATACCATTTCCAAACAGTTCCACATATACCCCCCGACCTTTTTCTCTTTCTGGTGATTGAGCTTGAATGGCAACTTGGAACCCCAGAAAAATCAAAAAAAACAATAAATACTTTTTCATAAACTCTCCCTAAAAAGCATACCCTAATCCAACTCCGGCATATAAAGGCCAAAATCCATTATTGTTGAAAATCGGATTCAAACTGATTTTCCACATAAAACCACCATCAACGGGTATTCTTCGATAGCCAAAATTCATCGTCCCCATCACACTTGGAGAGCCATCTACATCCAAAATAAAGGAGTAGTCATTACCTCCATAATTGCTGCATACATATTGACCGGTATTTTGATCAAAATACCCATCTATGCAATAGTAATCCTCGCTACTATCATTGAATCCAAAAAAGGTAAACCCAAAACCCATCTCAAAATAATGTGGACCTTTGCCATAGAGTCGGTTGGCCATGATAGGTATTGAGAAAAAAGATTCTCCTCCGGAGACTGCATATCCACTCGCTCCAAGACGAAGTCCCCAAGAGTCCATTTTTTCCTTATTAAATCGGAAATCATAATTAAAACTATATGGAAGCCCGGGACCACCTATTTCGACAAAAATAGATTGGGTGGGCAATTTTTCAATATCCTGCGCAGTCAGCGAATGAACTAAGAACAAAGAAAAAGCGAAGAAGATAATTTTTTTCATAAAACACTTTTTAGCCGAAACGGAAACTAGAATAGAAAGGATACTTCCAACTAACAAAAATTCAAATAATTGTTAAAGATTTAGAATTCCTCTAAAACTGGGAATAATTCATTTAATTTAGTAGTAAGTGAATGAAAATGAGGAATAAAAAATTCTTTTCCTTACTTCTGCTAATCGGAGGTTATTTTATACTCCTAGTAGGCCAATCTTGTGTACAGGAACAGTTGCCTGATTTATATAGCCGCTGTCCTGGTGCTCGAGAGGCAAATGCCACTGATATTCAGGTTAAATACCTTCCCTATAAAAATGACCGCTTCTCTACGGATGCAGATACCGTCCCCTTAAATGAATTTGAATTAGTCGTTGAATTGGATCTAGAGTTACTCAGTGATAATTCTTCAGCTTTCTCCCCTTTGGGTGCTGCTTATGCCCTCACTTGCCTTCCTCTTTATAATTTCACTAATATTTCAAACATTGCCGTGACCTTGACCAAACCTTTGGGCAACCTACAGGCAGGTTCGGATATTTCTTACCTATTTGAAAATCGAGATCAAATTCCACTTTCTGAAATTCGAGATTTTAGCAAATTTGAAAACCTATTTAGTTTAAAATTTTCTGGTCAATTAGAGAATAATTCTCAGATACATACACGGACTTATTTATTTCTTAAAGACGGAAGACAGCTTATTTTTGAATCAAGTTCCCCCGTCCTTACTACAAACTAGACTATGCTTCGAAAAATCTTTCTTGTGCTTTTCGCCTTGGCTATGGTTTTAGCCATCGTTTACATTTTGGGCCCACAGGTTGAAAAACAAGACCTTCAAGTCCACTATCCAGAAGTCCCTACCCGTGTCAGTGAATTGATAGACTATGTCAACACAAGAGAAGATAGTGTCATCGGCTTAAAAGAAGGAAATGAGGCATACATTCAGTGGGCTGACGAATTGAATCCCCGAAAAACCCCTTATTCAATTGTATATATCCATGGTTTTGGAGCAAGCCCCATGGAGGGTGATCCTGTTCATCGTTTTCTAGCAGAACATTTTGGGGCCAATCTGTATGTCACCCGCCTCCCAGAACATGGAATCCGAAGAGACAATGGAATGGAATACCTATCTGCCCAAGCTTTGGTGGATGCTGCTGGAGAAGCCTATGAAATTGGAAAAAGCTTAGGAGATGAAGTCATTGTAGTAGGAACTTCCATGGGAGGAGCCTTAACCCTTGTCCTTGCTTCCCAGCAACCAGATATCAAAGCAGTGGTTGTGTATTCTCCTGCTATTCGAGATAATGGAGAGCGACTTGGAGGATTTTTTAAACCTTGGACCCAATGGATCATGGAAAAAGCCATGATGGAAAACAAGGTGATTCACCAAGATAGAAAAGGAGATAAAGCAGCTTATTGGTCAGAAGATTACCATATGAATGGATATGAAAGCTTAGCGGTGATTCTTTACAGTATGATGAACAAAGAGACCTTTCAAAAAATCAATCAACCCTTTTTCTTGGGCTATTATTATAAAAATGAAAATGAACAGGATCCGGTCGTTTCAGTTCCAAAAATGTTGGAGATGTATCAACAAATAGCCACTCCCGAACAACTAAAACGAGAAAAAGCATTTCCTAATTCCGGAGACCACGTGATCGCTAGTTCGATCACATCAAATGACTGGGAAGGTGTACTTTTTGAAACTATAGATTTTCTGGAAAATGTGGTAGGTATTCCTCCAAGTCCAAAATTCCAACAGCAAGTAGATGAATTGATTAAAGCAGATTCATTGATGCAAGGAAAATAAAAAAGGCCAGCAGAAATAATTCTGCTGGCTTTTTTGGTAGGTTCCAAATCAAATAAACCGGTTTAATAAGTTTTCGTAATATTCTTGCTTACCACTGATTTGAGCAGGTTCTCCGACTTCAGCTGCATAATTTCTCAAGTCTTCCAAATTCAGTTTGCCACTCTCGAAATCTTTCCCTTTACCTGCATCAAAACTAGCATAACGCTGCTTTCTTCGCTCGAGGTAATCTGACTTTTCCAAAATATCACTGGCGATTAGCATCCCCCTTGCAAAAGCATCCATGCTTCCAATATGAGCCAAGAAAAGATCATCCGGATCGGTTGAGTTTCTTCTGATTTTTGCATCAAAGTTAACTCCTCCTCCTTGAAGACCTCCAGAGGTCAAAAGCACCAACATGGCCTCTGTCAACTCCTGCAGGTTCATGGCGAATTGATCGGTATCCCATCCATTTTGATAGTCGCCACGGTTTGCATCAATACTTCCGAGAAGACCTGCATCTGCTGCTACTTGCAACTCATGTTGGAAGGTGTGGCCGGCTAGGGTGGCATGATTGACCTCAATATTTAATTTAAAATCTTTATCCAAGCCATAGTGTCTCAAGAAACCAATCACTGTAGCTGCATCATAATCGTATTGGTGCTTGGTGGGCTCCATTGGTTTGGGTTCGATGAAGAATGTTCCTTTAAATCCATTCTTACGCGCATAATCCCGAGCCATTGTAAGGAACTGTGCCAAATGCTCCACTTCACGATTCATATCGGTATTGAGCAAAGACATATAACCTTCTCGCCCACCCCAGAATACATAATTTTCACCTGACAATTTAATCGTCGCATCCAAGGCATTTTTTACCTGAGCTCCTGCCCATGCAACCACTTCAAAATTCGGATTCGTTGAAGCCCCATTCATATAGCGCGGGTTACTGAACACATTGGCTGTACCCCAAAGTAATTTGACTCCCGTTTCTTTTTGTTTTTCAAGAGCATAATCGGTAATTATCTCCATCCGCTTTTCATATTCGGATAAAGATGATCCTTCATCAATTAAATCCACATCATGGAAACAATAGTAAGGGGCGCCAATTTTGGTGATAAATTCAAAAGCAGCGTCCATCTTATCCTTGGCACGTTGGATGGGGTCAGGATTAGCATCCCAAGGATGCATGATCGTTCCTGGGCCGAAAGGATCGGCTCCAGTACCACAGAAGGAATGCCAGTATGCGATCGCAAACTTGAAATGCTCCTTCATGGTCTTTCCACCAATTATCCGATTTTCATCATAATACCGAAAAGCTAGTGGATTATCACTCTGAGGGCCTTCATAGCCAATTTTTCCAATTTCAGGGAAATACCGTTTAGACATATGAGTTATTTTAGGTTTGAGTTTATTTTCGAATTATACGTTCATTTTTTGAATTTCCTGAAGGCAATTTTTCCAACGGGAGAATAATTCTGCATAGGGTTCAAAGAAATTTTCATTGGGCTCATAGGTTTCCAACAACTTCAACCCTTCAAAAGCCTCAGATTCATTGGAAAATATTCCAGCTCCAATTCCTGCCCCTCTTGCGGCACCTTGCGCGCCATCTGTATCATACAGTTTCAATTCCACTTTGTTCATATGAATAAAGGTTTTTCTGAAAATGGGGCTCAAAAACATATTTGCATGACCGGCTTTGACCGTCTGAAGGTCTAAGCCCATATCTTTCATAATGTTGAATCCAAAGGTTAATGCTGCTACTATTCCTTCTTGAGCGGCTCGAATCATATGGCCTTTGTCATGTTTAAGCAAATCCAACCCAATCATGTGAGCACCTATTTGCTTGTTTTGAAGGATTCGCTCAGCACCATTTCCAAAGGGGATAAAAAGCAATCCCTCAGCTCCAATCCCTGCTGAGGCAGCAAAATTATTCATCTCATCATATTCAATACGAGCTGCTCCCATGAGACGCTTAATCCAACTATTCAAAATTCCTGTTCCATTCACACAAAGTAATACGCCGTAAGAAGGAGCGTTTTTTTGGTGATTGACATGAACAAAGGTGTTTACACGGGAAAGGGGATCAAAAAGTGGCGTGTCACAAACACCGTAAACTGTACCTGATGTACCGGCAGTAGTTGCCAATTCACCTGGCTTCAAAACTTGCAAAGAGAAAGCATTATTCGGTTGATCTCCCGCCCTATATGAAACAGGAACGCCAGCTTCAATTCCGGTTAATTTAGAGGCTTCTGAAGTTACCTTTCCCTGTAAAGAGAAGGAAGGAACAACTTCTGGAATCCATTCCTTTCGGATTTGATAATCGTTCAAAACCTGCTCGCTGATCCCGTTTTTCTGAAAATCCCAGAAAATCCCTTCAGAAAGACCTGTTTCTGAAGTAAAGATTTCACCCGTCAGCTTCATGGCGATGAAATCACCCGGAAGCATTATTTTATGAATCCTTGAGAGCAAATCAGGCTCATTCTCAATCACCCATCGCAATTTGGAAGCTGTAAAATTTCCAGGAGAATTCAACAGGTTATTCAGACAATACTCCTCGCCTAACCGTTGAAAAGCCTTATCCCCGATCTCCACTGCCCTACTGTCGCACCAGATTATAGAAGAGCGAAGCACCTGTTGATTTTCATCCACAAGGACCAAACCATGCATTTGGTAAGCAATACCAATACCCTTCAGTTCACCCTTTTGGACTCCGGCTTGGTTAAGAACGTAACGGGAAGCTTGTTGAACATATTCCCACCACATTTCTGGGTCTTGTTCTGCCCAACCTGTTTGGGGTGAAGCTATTGGCATTTCCTGACTTGGAAAAGCCTTAGAC
Organism: Algoriphagus sp.; assembly: GCF_013373065.1. Classification (GTDB taxonomy): domain Bacteria; phylum Bacteroidota; class Bacteroidia; order Cytophagales; family Cyclobacteriaceae; genus Algoriphagus. Next base: position 49,264 of record NZ_JABXIN010000011.1, on the reverse strand, counting down.
ACCAAAGCTGAACCAGAATCTGCATCCAATAAGGAAGCTTTGACCGAGGAGCTTCCAATATCAAGTCCTAATAATAAGCTTCGCATGATTTACCAGAAAATAATGTACAATGCAGCAATAATTCCGGAAATCAAGAAGGCTCCCACTTTAAAACCTGTACTGGTCCGAAACAAATCTCGGTTAATTTCAATGCTATTGGGATGATCTTTCCCTTTTCCTTCGATCAAGCTGATGCTGATCATTAGTATCGCCAGAATTAAGAATACAATTCCCATTCGATCAATGAATGGCAAGGCTGGAAAAGCAAACTTTAGAACAACGGAAAGCGGGATACTTAAACCAGCACCGACTAAGGCTGCGTTTGAAGTTGTTTTTTTCCAAAATACCCCAAAGAAGAATATAGCAAATACCCCTGGGCTAATAAAGCCAGTGTATTCCTGGATAAACTGGAAGGCTTGATCAAGTTGACCCAATGCTGGTGCAACGAAAGCTGCGATAATAAAGGCAACCACTGCTGTAATTCTACCCACGCGTACCTGTTGTGTTTCTGTGGAGTTCTTTCCAAAGTATTTATTATAAATATCCATGGTGAAAATGGTGGATGTACTATTAGCCATGGACGCTAAGGAGGATACAATGGCAGCAGTTAAAGCAGCAAATGCAAGCCCTTTCAAACCAACAGGAAGTAATTGAAGCAAGGTAGGATAGGCACGGTCGGATTTTACCAAGCCAGTCATTGGATCCTGCATGGAAGAGATAAAGCTTGAATCCATTCCGTTATTCACAATCACCAAAGCTGCAATACCAGGAATGACCACAATCAAAGGCATCAAAATCTTCAAAAATCCGGCGAAAATCATCCCCTTCTGTGCTTCATCCAAGCTCTTTGCCGCCAAGGCTCGCTGCGTGATATATTGGTTAAAACCCCAATAACTTAGATTCACAATCCACATCCCTCCAATCAATACACTCAAACCTGGTAAATCCAAATAGGCATCATAAGTCCCTCCTTTTCCATCGGGAATCATCATTTCACCTTTTGAGAGAATCATGGAAAAATGATTAGGCACCTCTTTTCGAAGGAGACTTATCCCTTCCCAAACATCTCCTCCTCCTACCATTTGAAGGGCAATGTAAGTAGTTGCCAAACCACCGGCTATCAAGAAGAAAACTTGGACTACATCAGTCCATGCAACTGCTTTGAGGCCTCCATAGATGGAGTAAACCATTGCAAAAACAGCTAAACCTATGATCCCATAGGTTAAGGGGATATCAAGAATGGTATTCAAACTCAAGGCCCCCAAATACAATACAGAAGTTAGATTTACGAACACATATAACAAGAGCCAGAAAACGGCCATCGTAGTACGTACCCGTGTATCATATCGATCCAAAAGGAATCCCGGCATCGTGTAAATCCCTTTTTTGATGTATACCGGCAAAAAGAAAATTGCGACAACGAGTAAGGTCGCTGCTGCCATCCATTCATAAGTAGAAATGGCCAAACCGAGGGCAAAACCAGAACCTGACATTCCGATGAACTGTTCAGCAGAAATATTTGAAGCAATAAGGGATGCACCTACGGCCCACCAAGGGAGCGCTTTTGATGCTAAAAAGTAGTCAGATGAATTTTTGACATGGCCTTTTTTCTCTCGAGAAACAAAAATTCCCATGCCAACAATTAATAAACAGTATCCTATAAATACTGCAAGGTCTAAGGGTTCTAAGAGCATAAATTTTAGGTTTATTGAGCTTAACTAATAAGGTTTTGGGTTAAAGACTAATGGCTAAATTAGCCTCTAAATATAAAACATTCGAACAAAGTCCTGCATGGCAGCATGTAATTTTACACCGATAAACCCCAATCGATTTTTAATGGCCTTTGAGTGGATTCAATTGACAGTGATTTTTGATCATGCTAAAGTATGTGATCCCATTTCCTCAAAGCGGAAAACTCAAAGGGTATATTCCGCAAGGACTACTGTATCAAAACCGTTCAAAAAATTGCCCGAAAACGTACAGTATTAGGGTTTGATTTGTCCACAGTTCAAATAATTTTGAAAGGAGCTTTAAAATAATTCTGTAAAATCCTTAAATATTTTCATTTTTGGACCGAAAAGAAGTTAGCTGAAATCATTAGCATAATAATTGGGTATTAGGTGCCATGTCTGGGAAAAGCAGTGTATTTGATATGATCGGACCCGTGATGATTGGACCTTCCTCCTCTCATACAGCAGGAGTAGTCCGCATTGCCCGAGCTGCCATTCGAATATTAGGAGGAATTCCAGAAAAAGCCACGGTTGTCTTTTATAATTCCTTTGCCAGAACCTATGAAGGACATGGAAGCGACCGTGCCATTATAGGAGGCCTGATGGACTTCAAAACCGATGATGAACGAATCAAGAACTCTTTAAGTCTTGCAAAAGAAAAAGGATTGATTTATAATTTTAAATCCATCGGCAATTCTTCAGTGCATCACCCAAACACGATCAAGCTCACCCTTTCCAAAGGAGATAGGCAAGTAGAAGTTCTTGGAGAAAGTTTGGGAGGTGGTTTAATCAACATTGCCGAGGTAGATGGCTTTGTGGCTAACTTCTCTGCCCAAATGCACACCCTGATTATTAAGGCTCAGGATGTTTCTGGAGCAATTGCCTTTATTTCTTCTGTAATTGCCCAAGAAAAAACAAATATTGCAACCATGTCTGTTTCTCGAAAGGGAAAAAATGACCTAGCTTGCCACGTAATTGAGATGGATTCTGGCATACAGCCGATTACCATCGATTATTTAAAATCCTTACCTTGGATTAAAGAATTAATTTACATACCAGATATAGATCTATAAGCCACCACAATGAAAAAGCTTTTTGTAAGCTTCGCTTTGATCTGCGGATTGTTAATTGAGTCACGAGCACAAGAAGTATCCGGTCCTTATGACTTGGAAACTGCTGTGGAAATTGCACTTGAAAACAATCTAACGCTCAGACGGAGTCAACTCAACCAAGTAGGAAATGAAGCGAATCTTTTGCAACGTCAAGGAAGTCGCTTCCCCACCCTTTCTACCGGAGCAAGTAGCGGTTACCGATGGGGTCGTTCGATTAACCCGGTAACCAACTTATTCGAAACTCAACGGATCGGTAACATCAACCTTTCCATGAATTCCAATTTGACGCTTTTTGCAGCGGGAAGAATCAACAATTCCGTGAACCAAGCAAAGACCGACTTGGAGGCTGGTCAGTTTAACATTGAGGCAACTGAAAACACCATCACGATAAATATCATCAATCTATTTATCAATGTGGTATTCAACCGTGAACAGGTAAAGATTGCTGAAAATCAATTAAAAACCACACAGGAGCAATTAGAGCGTACAACCAAATTGGTTGAGGCAGGATCCCTTCCTATTTCAGATCAATTGGACTTGCAGGCTCAAAATGCAACCAATGAATTGGAAGTCATCAATGCTCAAAATGCGCTTCGGATTTCCAAATTGAACCTTGCACAAGCCATGCAGATTCCCTTCACTGAAGAATTTGATGTCATTGAGCCGCAATTAGAAATTAACCAATTGTTGATGGCGACTGAAAACCCAGTTGAAATTTTTAACACTGCGGTGGAAATTATGCCGGAAATCTTGGCTGCCCAGAAAAATATTGAAAGTGCTGAGTATGGAGTAAAATCGGCAAAAGGAGCATTTTATCCTTCATTAGGCATCGGAGCAAATATCTTCACTAACTATGTGGATCGGGTATTTGGATTAGATAGACCAACTTTTGGAGAACAAATCGAGAACAACCTTTCTCAATCTGTGAACCTCTCATTGAATATCCCGATTTTCACACAGTTTAATAATAAATCAAGTTTGCAACGAGCTAGGGTTCAGCGTCAATTGGCAGAAGTAGCAGAAATAGAAGCTAAAAACCAACTTCGCCAAGATATTGAAACCATTTACAATCAGGCCTTGGCTGCAGAACGTTCCTATCAAGCATCTCTTACCCGAGTGGAAAGCCTAGAAGAATCGCTTCGAATTGCACAGCAACGATTTGACTTAGGAGCTATCAACTCTGTCGATTTTCAAGTTGCTCAAGCAAACTACTTCAATGCGCAATCAGACCTTTTAAATGCAAAGTACACCTATATTTTCCGAGTAAAAGTGCTCGATTTCTATTTAGGAAACCCCATCAATCTTAACTAAACCATGGCAAACAAGAAATCAAATAAATCACTATACTACCTCCTAGGAGTTGTGGGCTTTATTATCCTGCTCGCAATTATTGGTAAATCTGCGGGGTGGATTGGAGGAGAAAAAGTCACCCAAGTTCAAACAGCAAAAGTTTCGAAAACCAAAATCATTGAAAAGGTATCAGCTTCTGGAGAAATCCAACCTGAGATCGAAGTCAACCTAAGTCCAGATGTTGCTGGTGAAATTATTGAACTTAATGTTCAAGAAGGTGACTCTGTTGAGGTTGGAAAACTCTTAGTGAAGATTCGTCCTGACAACTTTATTTCGGCTTTAGATCGTGCCCGTGCAAACTTAAATCAGCAGGAAGCTAACCTTGCACAAGCCAGAGCTAGTCTACAGCGCGCTGAGGCGCAATTCACACAAAGTGAATTGAATTACAAACGTCAAAAGGTACTTTACGATCAAAAGGCAATTTCCGATGCTGATTTTGAGCAAGCGGAAGCTTCTTACATTTCAGCCCAAAAAGATTTAGAAGCCGCAAAGCAAAATGTAGTAGCTGCAGAATTTATCGTAAAAAGTTCACAAGCAACCGTTAACGAAGCAGCTGAAAACCTTCGCCTAACCAATGTTTATTCACCAGTTTCCGGTATCGTCTCCAATCTTCTAGTAGAAAAAGGAGAACGTGTGGTAGGAACTCAGCAAATGGCTGGTACTGAAATGTTGACCATCGCGGACCTTTCATTGATGGAGGTTCGGGTTGATGTCAACGAAAACGATATAGTTCGCCTCAGTAAGGGTGATACTACAATTATTGATGTAGATGCCTACTCCTACTCTGGTAAAAAATTCAAGGGTGTGGTAACGAGCATTGCCAATACTGCCAATACCAAAGCTTCTGCAGATGCTGTGACAGAATTTAAGGTGAAGATTAGAATTCTTAACTCATCTTATGAAGACTTGGTAAAAGAGGGAAATAGATATCCTTTCCGTCCAGGTATGACCGCTTCTGTTGAGATCATCACCACAGAAAAATCAGATGTTCTTTCCATTCCCCTCTCCTCTGTTACAACTCGGGAGAATGAAGTTGATACACTAGAAGGTGGGACAACCACTCAATTGAAAGAATTAGTCTTCTTGGTTGAAAATGGTAGCGCTGTGATGCGCCAGATCAAAACCGGTATTTCTGACTATCAAAACATTGAAGTATTGGAAGGACTTAAAGAGGGAGACGAAGTAATCTCCGGACCCTATTTCACAGTTAGTAAGGAATTGAAGGATGGTGATAAAATTGAGGTCACCAAGGCTCCGGAAAACCCGAAAGAAAATTAATGATTAACACCATTTATAAGCCCTGGAATTAAATTTCAGGGCTTTTTTTTGACCTATTACTCCAAGCAAAAAGTGAACTATTTCAATTCACTTCCTATTTTAAAATTACGTTATCTTTAATTGCATTTCCTCTATTGATGGATACTACCGAAACTAAAAAACCAACGCACACTCAAATTTTTCCAGTGACAGGAATGACTTGTTCTGCCTGTGCTTCGAGTGTCGAAACCATCCTTTCTTACACTGAAGGCGTTCAAGCTGCCTCTGTGAATTTTGCAAATAATACTGTTCAGGTAGAATACGAAGAAGACATCACACCAGAAATACTAAATAAAGCCCTGGAGGAAGTAGGATATGGGTTGATCATCTCAGAAAAATCCATTCAAGAAAGTGTTGAAGAAGAACAGAACCGTCACTATCAAGAAATCAAGAGACAAACAATCGGCGCTGCCCTTTTCACCATTCCTGTCTTTGTTTTGGGGATGTTTTTTATGGATTGGATGCCCGGTAGATGGATAAGTCTGATTCTGACCATTCCAGTTTTATTTTACTTTGGAAAGCATTTTTATAGCAATGCTTGGAAACAAGCCAAAAATCGAAAAGCCAATATGGACACCCTAGTGGCTTTATCGACAGGAATTGCTTTTTTATTCAGTGCATTCAACACCATTTTTCCACAATTCTTAATCCAACACGGAATTCAGCCTCATGTCTATTTTGAAGCTGCAACAGTGATTATTACGTTTATTTCCTTCGGGAAATTACTGGAGGAAAAAGCAAAATCCAGTACTTCTTCCTCTCTCAAGAAATTAATCGGCCTTCAGCCAAAAACTTTAACCCGGATTGGAGAAAAGGGGAATGAAGAGATTCCCATAGAAGCCGTTTTACTTGGTGACAAAATCCTAGTCAAACCAGGAGAAAAAATCCCTGTTGACGGAAAAGTCATTAGCGGTTCTTCCTATGTAGACGAAAGTATGATCTCCGGAGAACCTATTCCAGTTCACAAACAAAAAGATGATAAATTATTTGCAGGTACCATTAATCAACAGGGAAGTCTTCAATTACAAGCCACTGCAGTTGGAGCATTTACCATTTTAGCACAAATCATTCAGCGAGTCCAAGAGGCTCAAGGAAGTAAAGCTCCCGTACAAAAATTAGTAGACCGAATAGCAGGGATTTTTGTTCCAACCGTCATTACCCTCTCCATATTAACCTTTATAATTTGGATGACCGTTGGCGGCGAAAATAATCTTACACATGCTTTATTGGCTTCAATCGCAGTGCTTGTAATTGCCTGTCCCTGCGCTTTGGGCTTAGCCACTCCTACTGCCGTGATGGTTGGGATGGGTAAAGGCGCTGAGAACAATATTTTAATTCGTGATGCTGAAAGTTTGGAACTCGCACAAAAGGTTGATACGATAATTTTGGACAAGACCGGAACCATCACAGAAGGTAAACCAAAAGTGGAAGATTTCTTGTGGAAAGAGGATCTTTCTCCAGCAGCTATTCAAGAGCTCTCCAGCATTTTACACGAGATGGAATCCAGATCAGAACATCCCCTAGCCCAGGCAATCTGCTCATTTGTTGGTTCTGAAAAAGTCGATATCAAAGCGGTTTCAAATTTTGAGAATATTTCAGGAAAGGGTATAAGAGCGAGTTATGATAAAACAAACTTCTTTGTAGGAAATGAATCCCTTCTTACAGAAAATGGTATCCATATCTCGAATTCCATGAGAAACTTTGCAGATGTAAAGAGCTTGGAAGGTAAAACGCTGATCTATTTTTCTAACCAAGAAGAGTCCCTCGCAGCTTTTTCAGTCTCAGACCAACTAAAAGCAGGATCCAAAGAAGCCATCCAAACCCTAAAAAATTTGGGAATCGAGGTTCATATACTCACTGGAGATCAAGAAATAGCAGCCCAATACATTGCAAAGGAAACTGGAATTCAGCACGTGAAAGCCGGCGTATTGCCTTCTCAAAAAGGGGATTATGTTTCAAGTTTGCAGAAGCAGGGAAAAACTGTAGCTATGGTTGGTGACGGAATCAATGATTCGGAAGCATTGGCAAAAGCAGATGTCAGTATCGCTATGGGCCATGGATCAGATGTGGCTATGGATGTAGCTAAAATTACCTTGATCACATCTGATTTGAGAAAAATCCCTCAGGCTATTCGATTATCCAAGCTTACCGTCAAAGGAATCAAACAGAACTTATTCTGGGCTTTCATTTACAATGTCATTGGAATTCCAATCGCTGCTGGGATTTTGTATCCTATCAACGGTTTCATGTTAGATCCTATGATCGCTGGCGCAGCGATGGCCTTCAGCTCTGTTTCTGTCGTCAGCAATAGTCTTTTGCTAAAGAGAAAACCAATCTGATTCCGATCTGATTTGTAAAGAATTGTTAATCATTGTAGCATATATTTTGTGAATTCAGTCTTTGTAAAAACATTATAATCATGAAAAAATCTATCATCACCTTATTTTTGATTTTCGGTATTTCTGTCCTCACGCTGGGACAAGAAAATAATTCTATTCCGCTTATTGAGGTTCAAGGAAATGCCTCTAGAAAAATTGCTCCAGATCAAGCTTCGTTCAATATTTACCTCTCAGAAAAAGCTATAAATGTGTCAACCGCAACAAGCGTTTTAAACACCAAAACTGAAAACCTTGCAAATGCTTTGAAAAAAGCCAAAATCAAGGATTACAAACTTATAGCTGATAATTTTTCTGTAAATATCAACCGAATTCAGAAAGGAAATAACTGGATTGACAGCGGCTATGTCGCTCGCCAAAACCTACAGATAATAACCACAAGCCAAACAGATGAACTGCAAAAGATAGTAGAAGCTATTCAATCGGCCGGGGATATGGTTTTTAATCTCCAATTTGAGGTTTCTCAGGATCAACAAAAAGCCATTGAAAAAACACTTATCACGGAAGCGCTATTAGATGCCCAAAACCAAGCTCAATTGATCGCAGAAACCTTGGGGATTCGAACCATCAGGGTTCATCATGTTTCTTTTGAAGGAGGATTGATGCCTGTAGCAAAATTTAGAGTAACTGCTGAAAGTACCGATGCACCCTTGCTTAAACCTGATGGTCAAGAAATTACCAAGAGAGTTTTCGTAAAATACACCTACTAAAATCAAAAAGGTACTGGGTTTTAATAACCCAGTACCTTTAGCATACTTTCTTCGGTTTGATCCTCTGCGAATAATCTGTGCCTCACTTTTCCATTTTCATCCCGATCGATCAACACATGTTTCGGAGCTGGAATGAGGCAATGCTGAATACCACCGTATCCACCCAATGATTCTTGGTAGGCACCCGTGTGAAAGAATCCGATGTATTGAGGTTTTCCTTCCTTGATTTTAGGAAGATAGATATTGAATTGGTGAGCTTCTGAATTATAATAATCCATGCTATCGCATGTCAATCCCCCCAAAGAGATATTGTGATATTCTTCATCCCAATTATTGACTGCAAGCATTATGTATTTTTGATTGAGTCCCCAGCTATCCGGAAGCTGCGTGATAAAGGAACCATCAATCATATACCAAAGCTCCTTATCATTTTGAAGCTTTTGGTCCAGAATAGAATATAAAACTGCCCCGCTCTCCCCTACAGTATAACTTCCAAATTCTGTAAAAATATTAGGTTCCTTCGTGTTATTCTTGGCACACATCCACTTGATGTTTTTGATGATTTGATCAGCCATGTACTGATAGTCGTAATCAAAAAACACGTTGGTTTTAATAGGCCATCCGCCACCGATATCCATAGTATCCAAAGAAGGGGCAATCTTTTTCAAATCCACATACTTCTGAATAAAACGAGTCAATTCTGACCAATAATAGGCTGTGTCACGAATCCCAGAATTGATGAAAAAATGTAGCATCTTCAAAGTTACCTGCGGATTGTTTTTTATTTTTTCTTCATAAAGCTTAATAATATCCGCATACCGTACACCTAAACGGGAGGTGTAAAACCCAAATTTTGGCTCCTCATCAGCAGCAATTCGAATCCCTACCTGAAAAGGCACCTTCACATGCTCTAAGTAATAATCGATCTCACTCAAATTATCCAAAATCGGAATACAATTTTTGAATCCATCATTGAGCAATTCGGTAATGTATTGAAGGTATTTTTCCCGCTTAAAACCATTACAAACGATGTAAGTATCTTTTGTAATTTTTCCTTTTTCGAAAAGGGTTCGCACCAAAGGAATATCAAAAGTCGAGGAAGTTTCAATGTGGATGTCATTTTTCAATGCCTCATCTAATACGAAACTGAAATGCGATGATTTGGTACAATAGCAATACGTGTATTTCCCCTGGTAATCATGCGCCTTCATGGCGTTATTAAAATAAGTTTTCGCATTCTGAATGTTTTCAGAAATCTTAGGAAGGTAAGTAAGCTTAAGAGGAGTACCGTATGTCTCAATAATCTCCATCAAATTGACCCCATTGAAAAAAAGCTCATTATTCTCCACATTGAACTCTTTTGTGGGAAAATCAAAAGTTTGTTGAATCAGATCGATGTATCGGTTCATGGTCAATATTTTAAGAAGATTAAGGTCACAAAATTTGAATAATAAGATGGATTTTCAAATCACTGATGGGAATATCTAGAAAGAAATTAATTTGAATGGAGTATTTCTAGAATTAAAAGCAAGGAAGGGATAGATATTTAAAAATAGAACTGAAATGTGAATCAGGATTTTTCTTAGAGTGGATTCCTAGCCCAATTTGAGTACTTTTGCAAGCTGAATACAAACCCGACCCAAAAATACCATGAGAAATATCAAGCTTGTAGAAGTTCGGTCAGAAATCGCAGCAGGTACTCGAGGTGCAAGCCTCGGTATTGATGCATTGAAAATCGCTTCGCTTGACAAAAAATCTGATTTTTTCACCAAGTTTGATCCCATCAACGTTCAGGATGCAAACAATTACCTCTGGAAAGGAAATAAGTTTCCGCATGCAAAATACATTGATGGGGTTTATCAGGTTTTGAAAAACGTTTACAGCACAATCGAATCCCTTCGATTAGAAAAAAAATTTCCGATTGTTTTGGCGGGAGATCACAGTACTGCAGCGGGTACTATCATGGGAATCAAAGCTGCAGATCCAGAAAAACGCTTAGGAGTTATTTGGATTGATGCACATGCTGATCTACATACGCCCTATACCACTCCCTCAGGAAATATGCATGGGATGCCGTTGGCCATGACTGCTCAGTTAGACAACAAGGATTGTCAGGTCAATGAACCCACTGAGGAAACCATCCACTACTGGGAAAGAATCAAGAAAATTGGGGGTGACTTTCCTAAAATTGACCCGAAAGATATAGTCTTTATCTCCGTTAGAGATACGGAAAAACCAGAAGACTATCTGATAGATAAATATGGAATCAAAAACTTCAAAACAGAAGAAGTCCGAAATCTTGGAATCCAAAAAGTCGCACAAGAAACTCTAGAAATTCTCAAAGATTGCGATCAAATTTACATTTCTTTCGATGTAGATAGCCTGGATTCTTCCATCTCAGTCGGTACAGGTACACCCGTGCCAAATGGACTTACTGTGGAAGAGGCAATTTCATTAAATGCCGAACTTATCAAGGACAAGCGCGTTTGTTGCTGGGAAATTGTGGAAGTGAACCCAACATTGGATACAGAAAACACCATGGCAGAACATGCCTTCGAAATATTGGAAATCACAACCAACTCCCTCGTTGAACACTTTTAAATCATCAGATAGGTGAATCAAAATTAAAACCATGACCATTCAGCAAAGTATCATAAAAGGTATTCAGGATGCATTTCAATCCATTTTCAACACTGAGATTGATACAGAACTTTCTCTTGCACCTACTAGAAAGGAATTTGAAGGAACTTACACCTTCGTTGTATTCCCTTATCTGAAACTATCCAAAACAAGCCCTGAAAACACAGCCAAGCTTATCGGTGATTTTTTAGTAGAAAACGTCGATGAAGTCGCTGATTTCAACGTGGTAAAAGGCTTTTTGAACTTGGTCCTTAATCAACAGTCATGGTTGAGTATCTTCAGTAAAATCTATCAAAAACCCAACTGGGGAGAATTGCCTTCCAATGGACAAAAAGTGATGGTAGAATACTCCTCTCCGAATACCAACAAACCTCTTCACTTGGGGCACTTACGAAATAATTTCTTGGGGTATTCGGTAGCTGAAATTCTGAAAGCCAATGGCTATGAAGTAATAAAAGCCAATTTGGTCAATGACAGAGGTATTCATATCTGTAAGTCAATGGTGGCTTACCAGCATTTTGGAAATGGAGAAACTCCAGAATCATCCGGCTTGAAAGGCGATCATCTAGCAGGAAAATACTATGTGCTTTTTGATAAGGAATACAAGAGGCAAATAGATGATTTGAAAACCTCCGGGCAGTCTGAGGAAGAAGCCAAAAAGAACGCTCCTATCCTATTGGAAGCTCAAGATATGCTCCGAAAATGGGAAGCAGGAGACCCTGAGGTTGTTGCCCTTTGGAAGCAAATGAACGAATGGGTATATGAAGGCTTTGATGAAACCTATCGGAAGATGGGAGTAGATTTTGATAAATTCTATTACGAGTCTGACACCTACTTATTAGGAAAGGATATTGTTGAAGAAGGGCTCCAAAAAGGTGTTTTCTTCAAGAAGGAAAATGGATCCGTTTGGGTTGATTTGACAGATGAAGGACTGGATGAAAAACTAGTTCTTAGAGGAGATGGCACCTCAGTTTACATCACGCAGGATATGGGGACTGCTGATTTGAAGTATAAGGATTTTCATATTGACAAATCCGTATATGTAGTTGGAAATGAGCAGGATTATCATTTTGACGTTCTTTTCAAAATCATGCAGAAACTTGGTAGACCCTATGGACCTGGCTTGTATCACCTTTCTTATGGAATGGTCGATCTTCCTTCCGGAAAAATGAAATCCAGAGAGGGCACGGTGGTGGATGCAGATGATTTGATCCAAGAAATGATCGAAACTGCCGAAAGACACACCAAAGAGTTAGGGAAAATTGAAGGATTTACCGAAGAACAAGCAAAGGAGCTTTATGGTATTTTAGGTCTTGGTGCCTTGAAGTTTTTCTTATTAAAAGTAGATCCAAAAAAGCGCATGCTTTTCAACCCTCAGGAATCAATTGAATTCCAGGGGTTCACGGGTCCGTTTATTCAATATTCACATGCTCGCATTGCTTCCATTTTGAGAAAAGCTGATCAAATTGGAGTGGATTATAAGAATCTTGATTTTTCAACGATTAAGCATGTTGAAGACTCTGAAAGCAGTTTGATTTTTCTTTTAAATGATTTTGAGAAAAAAATCAAATTAGCAGGAGATGAATATTCCCCTTCGATTATTTCACAATACTTATTTGATTTGGCGAAGGAATACAATCGATTCTATGCAGACCTTCCAATTTTCAGTGAAGAAAATCCGAATGTAGTTACCTTCCGGGTAGCGCTTTCTGAGCTGACAGCCAAAACAATCAAAAAGGGGATGAGTTTGCTAGGTATACAAGTACCCGAAAGAATGTAATATGAAGAACCTATCAATTTTCTTAATCTGTATTCTGCTTGCGGCCTGCGGCAGAACCTTGGAGCGGCCTAAACACCTTCAAGCAAGCATGATTCCCATGAATTCAAAAACTATGCAAAGCGAATTTTACAACTTTAAAATGAAGGACCTGGACGGAAATCAAGTGGATTTCAGCCAATACAAAGGGAAAAAGATTTTAGTGGTAAACGTAGCCTCCAAATGTGGCTATACCCCACAATATGCGGCACTTCAAGAGCTTCATGAAAACTATGGAGACAAAATTCAAATTTTGGCTTTCCCTGCCAATAATTTTGGTGGACAAGAACCTGGTTCCAATGAAGAAATCAAAGAATTCTGTACGGCAAACTATGGAGTAACCTTCCCGGTTTTTGAGAAAATCTCCGTCAAAGGCTTTGATAAGCATCCTCTTTATCGATGGCTTTCTGATGAAAAAATGAATGGTTGGAATAGCCAAGAACCTACTTGGAATTTCTGCAAATATTACATCAATGAAAATGGTGAACTGATGAAGTTTTTCCCTTCTTCTGTTGCTCCATTGGATGAAGAAATCCTTTCCTTGATCGAAGCATAATTTTCAAAAGGTTGAAAAAAAGCATATCCCATAAAAAAGAGGCCTGGCTGCATGCAGTCAGGCTTCGCACTTTACCCCTAGCCTTGGCCAGCATTTTTGCAGGTTCAATCCTTGCCGCTTACAAGGAGGTTTTTAGATGGGAAATCTTGCTGCTTGCCTCTCTAACCACCATATTCTTACAAGTCCTTTCCAATCTCTCCAATGATTATGGAGATAGTGTCCATGGAGCAGACTCCCAGGATCGAACCGGCCCTATACGCGCTGTCCAATCTGGAGTGATTTCATTAGGTGAAATGAAAAAGGCGATGTATGTAGTAGGAATGCTTTCTTTCATTTCTGGAGTTAGCCTCATTTACATTTCGCTCAATGATTGGGTCCTTTTTTCAGTTTTTATGGGTCTGGGCTTGTTAGCTATTTGGGCTGCAGTCTCCTATACATCCGGCTCAAACCCCTATGGTTATGCAGGCCTAGGTGATATTTCTGTTTTTCTTTTTTTTGGACTATTGGGAGTTGCAGGGACCTATTTTCTTCATGGTTTGCAATTTGACTGGGAGGTAATCTTTATTGGAGGTGCATTGGGTTGTTTCAGTACAGCAGTCCTGAATATCAACAATATCCGGGACATAGAATCTGATCAAAAAGCAGGTAAAAAATCTATCCCTGTCCGGATAGGAAGAAAAGCAGCTGTATCCTATAACTGGATATTGATTATCGGAGGAAACATTTTTTTGATTCTTTTTGCTGTCCAAATCCAATCTTACCTACCCCTACTCGCTTTTTTGGCTTTCCCGCTAATGGGAAAAATTGGCTTAGGTGTTCAGCAGGCTAAAAGTGCTGCCCAAACAGATCCTTTTCTTAAAAAAATGGCTTTAAGTACATTGCTTTGGGTCATATTATTTGGAATCGGGCTTTTAGTTTTTTGAAACCTGATCAAAGTCCTTTTTTCCTATAATTTTTATATTAATTTGGCATAATACAACAATTAACCTTGCCATGACCAAAGTACTTGTACCTTATGATTTTTCTGAGGAAGCTCAGAACGCCCTCGATTTTACTACGGCATTAGCCAGCAGATTGGATAATGTCCAAATAGAAGTTTTGCATGTTTTGGAGATTCCTAGCGGCACTGGCTTTGGAACCATGGGCGGGGGAGAAATGATGCCTGAAATTGAAAATCAGATTTTTTTCGTTGAACTGGCGGATCGGCGCAAAAAACAAATGGAAGAACTTGGAGAAAGCCATCGCGGAAAAAGCTACTCTTTGAAGACCAAGATTAAATTAGGGAATGCCTATAAAGGAATATCCGAGTCTATTTTGGAGGAAAACCCCGATTTGGTAGTTATGGGCTCAAAAGGTTCTTCAGGACTGGAAGAAGTCTTAATCGGCTCCAATACTGAAAAAATTGTTAGAACTGCTAAATGCCCAGTTGTTACCATCAAAGCAGCAGTCAATCCAAGTGATCTCAAAAAGATTGTATTTGCCAGTGATTTTAGACAAAATTCAGCTGAAATCGCTGCACGTTTAAAACGTCTTCAGCATCTGTTTGACGCGGAAGTTTATTTAGTGATTGTGAATACGCCTAGCAACTTTGAGCAGACACGAGACTCTATGTCACGAATTAAACGATTTGTGAAAGAGTTTGAAATGAAAAACGTGAAGGCGGAGATCTACAACTCGACCTCAGAAGAGGCCGGTATTACTCAGTTTGCAGAAGATGTAGATGCAGATCTGATTGCCATGGCTACCAGTGGAAGAACAGGTTTTCTTCATTTAATCACCGGCAGTATTGCCGAGGATGTTGTCAATCATGCGAAACGACCTGTGTGGACTTTACGAATCGAATAAACTGAATTGATAAATATTGAAAGCCTGCAATTCCGCAGGCTTTTTTAATTTTACGACATGGATAGAAAAAACAACGATTGGAAAAAAAGAGATGGGGTCGTTTACTCAACCTCCTCAGATTTTGAATATCAATACGATTCGGATGATTCGGCTGAAACGCTCTCTCCTGCTGAGCAAAACTTAAAAGTGATGCTCGATAAAAAAGCAAGAGGTGGCAAGCAGGTAACCTTGATTAGTGGATTTGTAGGTTCGGAAGAAGATTTAAAAGAACTTGGCAAACTATTGAAGTCCAAATGCGGTGTTGGTGGCTCCGCAAAAGATGGCGAGATATTAATTCAGGGAGACCATCGTGAAAAAATCCTTCAGATTCTATTGAAAGAAGGCTACCGAGCCAAAAAAGCCGGCGGATAAATGCGCAGCTACCGTTTGTTTCAAGCCCAACTCTTTCCGGTTTTACCCTATTTAATTTTTCAGGCAAAACAAGTAAGGAAAAACAACCCCTTACCACCTGCCAAAAGCAATCATTTAATTCTAGGCACAAATACAAAACGTATTCTTATTCTTGGAGAGTCCACTGCTGCGGGTGTTGGGGCGAGTGAACCGGAAAATACCTTAGCCGGAAATATTTACAGGATGTTTGATCAAAATTATCAAGTCATTAATCTTGGAAAAAATGGCCTTCGGGTAAAAGAATTGATTCCTACATTCCAAGAGGATTTATCCGGATTAATAGGGGATTTTGAAGGAATATTCCTCTTCATCGGGGCTAATGATTGCTTTCGATTGACTAATCCGAAAGACTTTAGAAACAAGCTTGAATACCTCATCAAACAACTTCAACAAGATTTATCACCCAAATGGATATATCTCGCAGATATTCCCCCAGTACAGCTTTTCCCATCCTTTCCAACTAGTCTTCAATTTTACCTAGAAAAACAGCGGGGGTTTCTGACAGGTGAAATGCAAAAGCTCGCTACATCAAATCCATTATTGATTTATGAGAAAATACAGATGAGCTTAGACAAAGAATTTTTCTGTAGTGACGGAATTCATCCTTCAAACCTAGGATATAAAGCCATTGCAGAATTTGCCATTGATGGAATAAAAAGATGGTCAGCAAAAATGAAAAAAGATATTTTTTAAATTTCTATCCAATCGAATTCTACTCTACTTATGTTCCGCGCGGTTTACTTCATCCTTCTCCTTCAATTAATTCTAACAGCATGTGGTTCTTCTCCCCAATCCACAAAACTAGTTTTTGATGAGGTTGCTCAAGTCCGAGTCGACAGTACCTTAAAGTCCTTTATTGAATCAGGTAAAGTTGCTGGAATTTCTGCTTTGATTTATGAAAAAGGAGAAGAACGATATTTTCAGGCATATGGCTATGCCGATCGGGAAAAGCAAAAACCCATGGAACGTCAAACGCTGGTTCAGATTTATTCCATGACCAAACCCATTACAGGCACTGCGTTGATGAAGCTTTATGAGCGGGGAATGTTCGAATTGGATGATCCATTGGAAAAATATTTACCGGAATTTTCCAATATGGAAGTGTATCAAGGAGTGGATGAAAACGGTCAAATGATTCTGACAGAAGCTGATCGATCCATAAGTGTTAGGGATATTACCCGTCACACGGCCGGCTTTCCAAACCGGGATAATATTCCCGGTTTGAGTGAAATAATGAAGGAAAAAGATGCCCGAAATTATAACAATACTTTAGCCAGTATGGCTGAAAAAATAGGGAGTACTCCTCTTTGGTTTCAACCAGGCACTCAATGGGAATATGGCCTATGCGTGGATATTCAAGCCTATTTGGTTGAAAAACTAGCAGGAATGCCCTATGATGAATTTTTACAAAAAGAAATACTGGATCCCTTAGGGATGGAGGAAACCATGTACTATGTTCCAGAAGAATTCAGAGATCGAATGGCAGCTGTTTATGAGCGGCAAGCAGATGGATTTGTAGCTCGCCAAGACGACTCGATAGCCTACCGTTTCAGTTACAATCATTGGCCTTTGACCCCCGGAGGCTTCGGTCTGAGCAGTACTATTGATGATTATTTGAAGTTTGCTAAAATGCTTTTGAATGAAGGCCAACACGAAAACCAAGCGATTCTTCAACCAGCTTCTGTTGCATTGATGCGAACCAATCACCTTCCAGACTCAATAAAGGAACGTTCTTGGTTACCTCATCGTGGACAGGTAGGCTTTGGGATCGACTTTGCAGTACGAATTGCTCCCCCACAAAATGCGCAGGAAAACCAAGGAGAAGTGGGCGAATTCTTTTGGGATGGAGCTTTAAGCACCTTGTTTTTTATCGATCCAAAAAATGAATTGATTGCAATTTTATTTGTACAGTTGACTCCCTATGATGGAATCGGCCTTCACAAGGCATTTAGAGAGGCAGTTTATGGCCCTTGGCAACCACCCATCAATTAATTCCGAAAACCCTTTTATCAATTTGCATGTTTCATCCCTGTGGTTAACTTTGTCACCGTAAATGAAAGCTCAGGGCATTTATATCGCCATTTTTTCTTCACATCACCATCAGGTGCATGTGCATCATTTCCATCATTCCTCTTAAGGAGGAATAAATACACACCCAATCCGGTGACTCTGGAATCAAGGATTCCACTTTTCACCAAATTTCATTCATCAAGTTTATTTCTTAGCGTATTTTAGACTCATGGAAAAAATTATCCGTATCGCTGTTCAAAAAAGCGGACGACTATCAGAGGATTCGTTGAAATTGATCAAGGAATGTGGGATCAAATTTTACAACGGAACCGGTAAACTCAAATCTACTTCAACCAATTTCCCTATCGAATTTTTGTTCCTTCGGGATGATGATATCCCTGGCTATGTGGCAGATGGGGTCGCTGATTTGGGTATTGTTGGAGAAAATGAATTAGTTGAAAAGGACAAAAAAGTCCAAACCCTCAAAAAACTGGGTTTTTCAAAATGTAGACTTTCACTAGCCATCCCTAAAGGTCAAACCTATATTGGGCTTGATTATTTTCAGGGAAAAAGCATTGCAACTTCCTATCCTAAAATTCTTCAAGATTACCTCGAGCAAAAAGGGGTTCAGGCAGATATCCATGAAATTAGCGGTTCCGTAGAAATTGCACCGAGCATCGGATTGGCAGAAGGTATCTGTGATATAGTAAGCTCTGGCTCAACCTTGATGATGAACGGGCTTAAGGAGGTTGAGGAAATCTTCTATTCGGAGGCAGTACTAATTGCCAATGAAAATCTGGAAGACTGGAAGCAAGCGATTGTAGAAAAACTTTTGTTCCGTATCAATGCAGTACAAAAAGGAAAAAGCAATAAATATGTGCTTCTAAATGCTCCAAATCATGCATTAGAAAAAATAATAAGCTTGATTCCAGGAATGCGAAGTCCAACGATTCTTCCATTAGCACAGGAAGGCTGGTCATCCGTTCATTCGGTTTTGAGTGAGGATCAATTCTGGGAGAATATCGAAGAACTCCGAGCCGCTGGTGCTGAAGGAATTCTGGTAGTTCCCATCGAAAAAATGGTGATATAAGCTTATCAAATAAAAAGTCCAACGAAAAAATTTGCCTGATGAAAATTCTCATCAACCCAGATGTTTCTACTTGGAAAGAGGAATTGGCGAGGCCAGTTTTCAAAACCAAAAAAATAAACCGGATTGTCAAGCCTATCCTTCGTAAAGTAGAACGAAAAGGAGATAAAGCACTGATCAAATATGCCTATGAGTTTGATCATGTAGAGCTTCAAGAGCTCCGAGTGGATCAATCCGAAATTAAAGCTGCAGCTTCAGCCCTTTCTCCTGAATTAAAGGATGCTATTCTTACCGCCAAACGAAATATTGAACGCTTTCACGGTGCGCAAATACAAGCGGAACTTGTGGAAGAGGTTATGCCGGGAGTTATTTGTAGACGAAAAAGTGTCCCTATTCAACGGGTAGGCCTTTATATCCCTGGAGGAACAGCTCCCCTTTTCAGTACAGTGCTCATGCTTGGTATTCCAGCAAAATTGGCTGGATGCAAGGAAATCGTTCTTTGTACTCCTCCTAATGAAGAGGGAAAAATCCATCCGGCAATCCTTTTTACAGCTGATTTGATAGGAATCAATAAAATCATCAAATCTGGAGGTGCCCAGGCAATTGCCGCCATGACTTTTGGGACAGAATCTGTTCCTCAAGTCGATAAGATTTTTGGACCGGGTAACCAATTCGTTACGGCAGCCAAGCAACTTGCAACGAGTTATGGAGTAGCTATTGATATGCCAGCAGGTCCTTCGGAGGTTTTAGTCTATGCAGATGATACTGCTATTCCAGCTTTCGTCGCGGCGGATTTGTTATCTCAGGCGGAACATGGAGTTGATTCCCAAGTAGTCCTTGTGACGCACAGCCAAAAATTTGCAAAAAAGGTTCTTAAGGAAATTGAAGTTCAAGTAGAACAACTACCCAGAAAGGATATCGCCAAGAAGTCATTGGAAAACTCGGTTGCTATCGTTCTAGATGATCTAAAAACTGCCTTGGACTTGATCAACTTCTATGCACCGGAACACTTGATCATCAGCGTGGAACAAGAAGAAGAGGCTGTCCAAGGAATCGTCAATGCCGGTTCTGTTTTTATTGGAAAATATACCCCAGAGTCAGTAGGAGATTACGCATCAGGGACTAATCACACTCTTCCGACATATGGCTATGCACGCAATTATAGCGGTGTTTCTTTGGATAGTTTTGTTAAGAAAATCACTTATCAAAAATTAAGTCCAGAAGGATTGAAAAACTTAGGGCCGACTGTAGAAGTCATGGCTCAGGAAGAATTACTCCAAGCTCACAAGAATGCCGTTTCTGTTCGTCTTAACTACCTGAAAAAGAATTCCTAATGGCATTTAATTTAAATTCTTTACTTAGGCCACATATTGCTTCCTTGAAGCCCTATACTTCAGCTCGGGATGAGTATACCGGAACAGAAGGAATATTCCTGGATGCCAATGAAAACCCTCTAGGGTCTGCTACTGAAGAAGACTTCAATCGCTACCCAGACCCTTATCAATGGGAGATTAAAAAGAAGCTCTCCAAAATCAAGGGAGTTCGCCCTGAGCAGATCTTCTTGGGAAACGGATCTGATGAAGCCATTGACCTTTTATTTAGGGCATTTTGTAATCCCGGAAAAGACAATGTCATTCTTCTTCCCCCTACTTATGGGATGTATGAAGTCAGTGCGGCTATAAATGATGTCCTTACAAAAAAGGTTTCTTTAACAGAAGAATTTCAAATCGATCCCAAAGAAGTATTACATCAGGTAGATGAACATACCAAAATTATTTTCATCTGCTCTCCGAACAATCCAAGCGGAAATAAAATCAAGCGGGATTCGATTTATGAAATTCTAAACCAATTTCAAGGATTGGTAGTCATTGATGAAGCCTACATTGATTTTAATGATGAGCCAAGTTTTACACTGGAGTTAGATAAGTTTCCGAACTTATTGGTAATGCAAACCCTTTCGAAAGCATGGGGCCTGGCTTCCCTCCGGCTAGGGATGGCTTTTGCTTCTGAAGAGCTGATTCGAATTTTGAACCGGATTAAACCACCGTATAATATTTCAGGACTGACACAAGAGTATGTACTGAAGGCACTTCAGAATGAAAAGAAGGTCAAGGCCATGATTCAAACTATCCTTGAAGAAAAGAATAGCTTGGAATATGAATTGAGAAACCTTGATTTCGTCCAAAAAATATATCCATCCAATGCCAATTTTTTTTTGGTGAAAGTACCGAAGGCAACAGAATTTTATAATCAATTAATCGATCAAAAGATAATTGTACGGAACCGTTCCAAGGTTCAACTTTGCGAGGATTGTTTGCGAATTACTATCGGGAAGAAATCCGAAAACGAAGCATTGATTAAAACCATGAAAAGAGTAGCTGAAGAAATTGGGATTGAGAATTAAAGAAATATTGAATTTTAATGAAAAAGAAAATTTTATTCATCGATCGGGACGGGACTATAATCAAGGAACCACCCACGGACTTTCAAGTCGATAGCCTTGAAAAATTAGAATTCATTCCAAAAGCAATTTCTAACCTTCGCAAAATTGCGGAAGAAACTGACTTTGAATTGGTGATGGTAACCAATCAAGATGGCTTAGGTACAGAATCCTTTCCTGAACAAGATTTTTGGCCTGCTCAGTACAAGATGCTAAAGACCTTGGAGCAAGAAAATGTATTTTTTAAGGCTATTCATGTGGATCGGTCTTTTGAACACGAAAATGCACCTACCAGAAAACCTCGAACAGGCCTGCTTCAAGAATACTTTTCGGATGCTTATGATTTAGCTAACTCTTATGTCATTGGGGACAGGATTACCGACATTCAATTAGCTCAAAATTTAGGAGCAAAGGCTATTTTTCTAGGAGAGCCTCACGAGGATGCGGTCCTTTCAACATTCGATTGGGATGAAATTTATCAATTTCTGAAAATACCAGCTCGAAAAGCAACGGTTACACGGACTACCTCAGAAACCGATATCCGTATCCACCTGAATTTGGACGGAAGCGGGAAATGCAAAATAAATACAGGCCTGAGCTTTTTTGACCACATGTTGGAGCAATTAGGAAAACATGGAGCCACAGATCTGGAAATCGAAGTTAAAGGAGACCTTCATATTGATGAGCACCACACGATTGAAGATACTGCTTTAGCCTTAGGTGAGGCCTATTTAAAAGCCTTGGGCGATAAAAAAGGCATTTACCGATATGGATTCCTCTTGCCCATGGATGATGCATTGGCACAAGTTGCGATTGATTTTGGAGGAAGGCCTTGGATCGTTTGGGATGCAGAATTTAAGCGGGAAAAAATCGGAGATATGCCCACTGAAATGTTTTATCATTTCTTCAAATCATTTTCCGATACTGCCAAATGCAACTTAAATATCAAAGTGGAGGGAGATAACGAACACCACAAAATTGAAGCGATTTTCAAAGGTCTGGCAAGAGCTATCAAAATGGCTGTCAAACGAGATCCACAGACCATTAATCAGCTTCCAAGCACCAAAGGTGTGCTTTAATCTCAAATTGGATTTGAAAAATTGTTAAATCACTTTTTTTCAAATCCAATTTTTTGTTTCTTTCGTTATGCTACGAAAATTTAATATATCATTCTTGATTTTTTTGGTTCTGCTATTTAGTTCCTGCCGTTCAGAGCTTTATGAGGCAGAAGATTTTTTCTCTGAAAAGAATTATGAGAAAGCTATTGGCTCACTTAACACCTATCTCTTCTTCCATGTCACAGATATCAAAGCTTTACATCTTCGGGCACGATCCTATGAAGAGATTGGAGAAATAAAGGAGGCCTTGGCAGATTACGAGCGAATCATTTCACTGAATCCTGAATACGCACAAGCTCATGCAGGAATTGGAAAGATCCTTTTTAACCAAAAAGAGTATAAAGAAGCTGAATTACGATTATTGAGAGCCGCTAAGTATGATCCAGCTGATTTTGAGATTCTTTACCTTTTAGGAAGGACATTGCTTCAAAATAGAAATTTCAAATTAGCTGATGAGTTTTTCCAAAAAGCAAAAGAGCTAAACGATCAGCATCCAAGACTCTATTTTTATCAAGGAATGGCAAGAGCCTACCAAGGCGACGTCTTAGGGTGTGCCGCATCATTCAACCAATATGTAAAATTGGAACCTGATAATCTGGTAGGGCGATACAACAGAGGATTTGCCTTGATGAAGGTGGGCTACCTAGAGTGGGCTTTGGAGGATTTTGAAGCGGTTTTAAAAGAATACCCTGACCATTTGGAAGCGTTGGCGAAAAAAGGGATTTGCTTAGCCAAAATGGGAGATTCTCAAGGTTGCCAGTTTATCCAACAAGCTGCCTCCAAAGGCTCAGATTATGCGCTGAATCATTTGGATATTTGTTCCTGATAAAGCCTTTTCTTAATAGCTGATTTATAATTTGGGATAGACTCTTCTGTCAGCCCTAAAAACAGATAAGGTTCAATCAGCTCTAATTCCATTAAATAAAATTCACCCTCAATTTCTACTCCATCTACTCGCGCATAAAGCGAATTCGGAGCAAATTGATCTACGAATCCTTGTGCTGTTTGAAGCATTTCTGAAGTAGGCTGAATTACTTGGATGGTTCCTCCAAAATAATGCTGCACTCGAAAATCCTTCTTTTTGGGTGTTTTTAGCACTGCATGAGAAAAACTCCCATTGAAGAAAATCAGGGAATACTCCCCTACCTCTGCTACTTCTTTCACAAAGGGTTGTACCAAAAATGATTCTTCTTTTAAAAGCTTTTCCAGTTTTTCTACATGTTGAGACCAATTTTCCTCAGAGATTTTGAAGGTATTTTTAGCTCCACCACTAACTAATGGCTTTATGACAGCCCATCCTGATTTCAGTTGATTTTGAATTTGCGAAAATTCAGGATGCGTACCTTTCACCAAAAGCACTCCAGAAATGACCGGAAATCCCTTTTCGGCCATTTCCAGCAAATAGCGTTTATTACTATTCCAGCGTACGGTTTTAATATCATTTAGCACAGGAATCCCTAAAGACTCCACCTGTTCCAACCAATTCAAAAATTGAGGATAGAAATCGAAATAATCCCAGACTGATTTGATCAAAAGTGCATCAAATTGTTCCCAATGAACCGATGGATCAGACCAAGGTAAAATTTCATTTTCAAAGCCCAATTCCGTAACTATCTCTGAAAGAATTTGATCCTCATCAATGGTATTGGCGTCATATGCGCCTGTAGAAAAATAACTAACAATACCTATCTTCTTTTTCATATTCCTATTTTGACGCAAAAATAGCCTTTAACCAATTTTTGTATAGACCATTCTTCAAAAACCAAGTCGAAGGATTACTTTTGAGCATTGAAAAAATTATGACACATCGAAAGCTAGTCATCATTCCGACCTACAAAGAAAAGGAAAATATTGTAGACATGATTCAGACAGTCATGGGGCTAGATGGGGATTTTGAACTTTTAGTGATCGATGATGCCTCTCCTGATGGTACTTCCAAGCTTGTAAAACAGCAGCAGGATATATTCAAAGATAGACTCCATTTAATCCAACGCTCGGGAAAATTGGGACTTGGAACAGCCTATATCACTGGCTTCAAGTGGGCCCTGAATCATGGATATGATTACATTTTTGAGATGGATGCTGATTTTTCACATAACCCAAATGATTTAATCCATCTATATGAAGCCTGCGCCAATGAAGGATTTGATATGGCCATTGGGAGTCGATACATCACTGGCGTCAATGTGGTTAATTGGCCGATAGGACGTGTATTGATGTCCTATTTTGCTTCCGTTTATGTTCGCTTTATAACAGGCTTGCCTATCAACGATGCTACTGCAGGATTTAAATGTTATCATCGATCGGTGTTAGCCGGAATTCAACTCGACGAGATTAAATTTATCGGCTATGCCTTTCAGATTGAGATGAAATTTACCGCTTGGAAATTAGGGTTTAAGATTAAAGAAGTTCCCATCATTTTTACAGATCGAACCAAGGGTACTTCCAAAATGAGCAAAGGAATCTTTAAGGAAGCTGTATTTGGGGTGATTTGGATGAAGCTGAAAAGTATTTTTTCTCCTTACAAACTCAATCAAAGCGTATAGATTGAATCGGGTTTACTCTGGAAATTACGATTACCGGAATCCATAAAACAAGGGCTGTCAACAAAGTTATTCCCAGGTTGATCGCGATAAAAACTGGCCAATTCCACTCGATGGGCACATAACTCATGTAATAACTTTGAGGGTCTAATGGCACAATCCGAAATAGATCCTGAAGAAGGCCAAATCCCAAACCAATGGCATTCCCTATCAAAAGTCCTCTTCCCAAAATTCGCATACCATTCCAAAAGAAAATTCGACGAATCTGAAAGTCCTGAGCTCCTAAAGCCTTGAGCAACCCTATCATTTGGGTACGCTCCATAATTAGAATAAAGAGGATAGCCCCCATATTAAAAATAGCTACAAAACCAATTAAACTGATAAACACATATACATTGGTATCCAGTAACTTAAGCCAGTCAAAAATCTCCAAATATTTATTTTCAGAATTGATCAGTTTCAAGTCTAAATCCAAATTATCTTCGATAGATCGAGTGATTTCATCATTCGGGTTCTCTTTAACAAAAACCTCTAACCCTCCTACTTCATCAGAACTCCATCCATTCAGATTTCGAATAGTTTGAAGCTCACCTAAAATTATTTTTTGATCAAAGTTTTCCAGCAAGGTTTCATAAATCCCTACCACTTCCACACGTCGGTACCTTGGAGGATTTTGAACAAAATAAAGGATGATCCTGTCTCCCACTTCCAACAAAAGTCGATTCGCTAAATACTTGCTAATCACAACTTCATTGGAAGTTCCTTCCTCTGGGAAATTCAAAAATCTTCCTTCTACAAGATATTGCTGAAAGTTTAGAGTGTCGAAATCATCACCCAGTCCTTTCATGATGACTCCTTCCACCTCTTGATCTCCTTTAATCAAAGCCGCTTTATGGGCAAATGATTGGACTTTTTCAATTTTAGGTATTGAGGAATAATTACGAACAAAATCAGCCTGAAGCGAAAAAGGATTTTCTTCAAAAGAATTGCTCATAGTAAAACGTTGCACTTGATAGTGCCCTGTAAAATCATAAACCTTATCAGATACAGTTTTTTGAAAACCACCCAATATCATGAAGGCTAGTAAGGAAACTGCAATCCCAATTGCCAAACTGCCAACAGCAATCCGATGGATGATGGCGGAAAACCCACCAATCCGGCTAAAACTGATTCTTTTGGCAATGAAATAGGAAAGGTTCAAAGGAGTGATTTAATTTGTCTTACCACAGCGCAAAATAGCATGAAGCATATGAAAAAATTAATCCAAACAAGTTTTTTGTCAATTCTTCTTTTTTTGACTCTTATTCAAATTTATGTTTTACATGCTCAAGTTTTGACTGGCTCCGAACGTCCTGATTTATATTTTCCGATGCTAAAAGGAAAAAAGGTAGGAATTATTGCCAATCAGACATCCATCATGCCGCAGCGGGATAATTTCCATGTGGTAGATTTTTTATTGGAAAATGAAATCAACCTTGTAAAAGTGTTTGTTCCAGAGCATGGCTTTCGGGGAACAGCTGATGCAGGCGAAAAAGTAGATAATTCCATTGATTCAAAAACAGGGCTTCCTATCGTATCACTTTATGGCAACAACAAAAAGCCTTCTCCAGAGCAACTGAAGGATCTGGATGTGGTGATTTTTGATCTGCAAGATGTGGGTGTTCGCTTTTTTACATACATCAGTACGATGCATTATGTGATGGAAGCAGCAGCAGAAAATGGAAAAGAAGTCATCATTTTTGACCGCCCCAACCCTTTGGGAGATTATGTAGATGGTCCTATCAGGCAGGAAGGATTTCAAAGTTTTGTGGGAATGCATCCAATTCCAATTGTCCATGGCTTGACAGTGGGGGAATTAGCCCAAATGATAAATGGAGAAAAGTGGCTAAAAGGCGGAATTCAAGTCGACTTAAAAGTCATCCCCGTTGAAAATTGGGATCATACTCAGACTTATAGACTACCCATCAAGCCTTCTCCAAACCTCCCCAATGACTTGGCTATCCGACTTTATCCCAGCACTTGTTTTTTTGAAGGAACGGTGATGTCTTTAGGAAGGGGAACCTATGAACCTTTCCAAATGTACGGCTATCCGGATCCTAAATTTGGTGACTTCACCTTCACTCCTGTCAGCATCGATGGAATGTCCAAAACACCTCCTCACCAAGATAAAAAATGCTATGGAGTGGATCTTCGGGGTGAATCACTAGATCATCACTTTACACTAAAATACCTTTTGGATGCCTACCAAAAATCCGGAATGAAGGAAAAGTTTTTCAACAACTTTTTTAACACCCTAGCTGGAACTGATGAGCTCAAAAAGCAGATCTTAGCGGGGAAAAGTGAGGCCGAAATACGGAAAACTTGGGAAGCCGGACTTCAAAATTACCTGCAAAAAAGAGACAAATACCTGATTTATAACTAATAAATAATTATTAAAAAGATTTTAAAAATTACCTATGCCTAATCCTACTCCATCCAAAAATTTACGAATCGTCTACATGGGTACCCCAGAATTTGCTGTACCCGGATTAGAAAAACTTGTAGAAGCTGGCTGGAATATCGTTGGTGTTATCACAGCGCCAGACAAACCCAAAGGAAGAGGGCAAAAACTAATTCCATCAGCTGTAAAGGAAGCAGCCTTAAAACATGGATTGCGGGTTTTACAACCCACAAATTTGAAAAATCTGGAATTCCTGGAGGAACTTCGTTCTTTAAAGGCCGATTTACAAATTGTGGTTGCCTTCCGAATGCTTCCAGAGGTCGTTTGGAATATGCCTCCATTGGGCACATTTAATCTCCATGCTTCTCTCCTTCCCGATTACCGCGGTGCCGCCCCTATCAACTGGGCTATTATCAATGGGGAAACAGAAACAGGGGTGACAACTTTCTTCTTAAAGCATGAAATAGATACAGGATCCATCTTATTTCAGGAAAAAGTCCCCATTCTTCCTGAAGAGAATCTGGGTGATGTCTATTCAAAATTAATGACCATTGGTGCTGACCTAATTTTAAAAACGGTGGAAGCCATTTCAAAAAATGAAATAGAAGCCATTCCTCAGGATGAAGGAAAAGCCCTTCATAATGCCCCTAAAATTTTCAAGGAAACTTGCCAAATAGACTGGAAAAAAAGCGCCAGAGACATTCACAATTTGATACGTGGACTATCCCCTTATCCTACAGCATGGACAATTTTTCAGGGGAAACTATGCAAAATTTATAAGTCAAAATGGAATCAGGAATGCTTAGATGACAAAAAGCCTGGAGAATGGATTTCTGATGGAAAAAATTACCTCAAATTCCAATGTGGAGAGGGCCATTTGGAAATACTTGAAATCCAACTAGAAGGTAAAAAGCGAATGGAAATAAAGGACTTTTTGAGAGGCTACAACCTCTAATTATTTTATTTAGACTTTTCATTTTTTATGAGGATCATCAAGACTTTTTTCCTTTTTTAAGCAAAATATCTCCGGTATCTTCAAGCCTAATTTTAAAGGAATGGAGATTTTAATTATTGCTGCCAAGGCAAAAAATAATGTAATCGGTAAAAATAACGAACTCGTTTGGAGACTTCCTGCTGATTTTAAGCGTTTCAAAGCACTGACGACAGGAAACTACCTCCTGATGGGGAGAAAAACCTTTGAATCTTTGGGTAGTCCCCTACCCAATCGCACGCATTTGGTAATTACCCGAGATAAAAATTATCAGGTTCCAGCAGGACATTTTGTTTTCCAAACAATTGAAGATGCCTTCACCTTTTGTAACAAATTGGACGTAGATAAGCTTTTTGTCATTGGAGGGGGAGAAATCTACAAGCAAACTCTTCCTTTGGCAGATAAAATGATTCTTACCGAAGTTGAAGCAAACCCAGAAGGTGACACTTATTTTCCCGAATTCGATCCAAACGAATGGAAAGAGGTCTTTCGGGAATACCACCCCGCAGATAGTAAACACCGTTATCCTTTCTCCTTTGTGGATTATGAAAAAGTATCAGAAGCATGAATGAACCCGTAATTTGGATTACAGGCGCCTCTTCAGGAATTGGTGAGGCTTGTGCAAAGAAATTTTCGCAGGAAGGCTACCAGGTGATCCTTTCATCTCGAAAAGAATCCGAGCTGCAACGAGTCAAAAATTCCTGTAATAACCCTGAAAACGTCAAAATACTCCCACTTGATTTAGCCGATCAATCTAACTTCGACTCCCTTGTCAAAAAGGCTATCTCCCTATTTGGGAAAATTGACATCCTTCTACATAATGGTGGAATTTCTCAGCGCTCACTTATCAGAGACACCGAATTAGAGGTGGATCGAAAATTAATGGAGGTCAATTTCTTTGGAACCGTTGCGCTGACCAAAGCCATACTTCCTTATTATATGGAACGCAAATCCGGACACTTTGCAGTTGTGACAAGCTTAGTAGGCAAATTTGCCTCGCCATATCGATCGGCTTACGCTGCTTCTAAGCATGCCCTTCATGGCTTTTTTGACACTTTGAGAGCAGAACACTACCAGGACCATATTTCAGTTACTCTAATTTGCCCAGGATTTATCCGAACTCAAGTTTCAGTAAATGCACTGACGGGAGATGGTACTTCCTTAGGAAAAATGGACGATGCTCAAGCAAAAGGAATGAGTCCTGAAGATTGTACTTCTGCAATTTTCAAGGCCATTAAGCAGCGAAAAGAAGAAGTCTTAATTGGAGGAAAAGAGACTTATGCTGTCTACCTCAAACGATTCTTCCCTCGCATTTTTTCAAAAATTCTTCGAAAAGCCAAAGTCAGATAATATGAAACTGGTCAAAGCCGAAATCATTGCCATAGGAGATGAACTTCTCTATGGTCAAATCATGGATACCAATAGCCATTGGATCTCTCAGGAATTGGATTTGGTTGGCGTTAAAGTAGTTCGAAAAACAACCGTTGGTGACAAAAGAGAGGATATTCTAACTGCTTTTTCAGAAGCCGAAAAAAGAGCCGATCTTGTTCTGATTACCGGCGGCTTAGGTCCAACTCAAGATGATTTGACAAAACCCCTTCTAGCAGAATACTTTAACTGTCCAATACAGGAAGTCCCGGAAGCGGTGGCAGCGATTACTGAATTTTTCAAACGGAGAGGTCGCGAAATGACCCCCTTGAATATCCTTCAGGGTCATCTTCCATCCTGCTGCCAATATGTACCCAATGAGGTAGGCACAGCCCCTGGAATGTGGTTTGAGCGGGGAGAGACCTATTGGATGTCCATGCCTGGTGTTCCACACGAAATGAAAAAATTGATGCGGGATTTTGTCATTCCAAAACTCCCTGAAATTTTTGAACTACCCATTATTTTCCACAAAGTCATTAAAACAGCTGGAATTGGTGAAAGCTGGTTGGCTGACTTGATTAATGATTGGGAAAATGCCCTGCCAGAAAATATCAAACTCGCCTATTTACCCTCTTTGGGACATGTAAAATTACGGTTGACAGGATTTGGAACTGAATTTAAAAGCATTGAGGCTGAAGTTGATAATCAAATTCAATTGGTACTCCCCAAAATTCAAAAGTATGTCTACGGGTATAACAATGAAACTCTTGAAACTGCGATTGGCAAACTTTTGAGAGAAAATAGGAAAACCTTAGCTTTGGCAGAAAGCTGCTCGGGAGGCTATATCACCCATTTGGTGACAACCGTCCCGGGAAGCAGCGACTACTTACAAGGAGCTGTCGTGCCTTATCACAATGAATTCAAACAAAAAATCCTTAGAGTAAAAAAGGAAACATTGGAATCCAAGGGAGCCGTGAGTGAGGAAACTGTTCAAGAAATGAGCAAAGGAGTGCGGCAATTATTTGGTGCAGATTTTGGATTGGCAAGTAGTGGAATTGCAGGTCCTGATGGCGGAACAGCAGAAAAACCCGTAGGTACGGTATGGATTGCCTGTGCAGGTGAGGGTTTTATAGAAACAAAAAAACTCCAGCTGACTCAGGATAGACTATTAAATATTCAATTAACCGGGGTTGCTGTTTTAAATCTTTTAAGGATTTGTATTGAGAAATATGACAAATAAAATTTTATACCATCGGTTTTGATGGATCATATTTAAAATTTAATTTTAAAACTTGAATATAAACCCAATTAAATATCAAATAAAGAATGGCTAGTGTAGAAATGCTCATGCCCAAGATGGGTGAAAGTATCATAGAGGGTACAATTCTGACTTGGTTAAAAAACGAGGGCGACGCCATTGAGCAAGATGAGTCCGTATTGGAAGTGGCTACCGATAAGGTGGACACCGAGGTTCCGGCAACACATGGAGGAATATTGAAAAAAATCTTGGTAAAAGAAGGAGATGTAGTTGCAGTAGGAGCACCAATTGCGATTATCGAAACTTCAGGAGAAGTAGCAGAAACTGAATCACCTTCGGTTCCGGAAACTGTTGATCAGAAAGAGGAACTTGTAGCAGCCGCCCCTGCCAATACAGATACGATTTTGCAACAACCTGAACCAGTAGAGAGTGTTACGACTGAGGATGGTAGATTTTATTCCCCACTAGTTCGAAGCATCGCCAAAGAAGAAGGAATTAGCGCTGCAGAACTATCCAAAATTCCGGGTACAGGAAAAGATGGTAGGGTTACCAAGCAGGATATGCTTTCCTACCTGAAAAACAGAACATCTGCTCCATCGACTAGCACGCAAGGAAAATCACAAGCAGCTCCATCTATTTCTGAACCAAAAGTTCAAGTTAGTATTTCGGCAACAGATGAAATCATTGAGATGGATCGCATGCGAAAGATGATTGCGCAGCGAATGGTGGATTCGAAACGAATCTCTCCTCATGTGACTTCATTTGTGGAAGCAGACATGACCAATATTGTTCTGTGGAGAGAAAAGAATAAGAATGCCTACAAAGAAAAATATGGTGAACCGATCACCTATACTCCATTCTTTATTGAAGCGGTAGCTAAAGCGATCCGGGATTTTCCAATGATCAATATTTCTGTCGATGGAGACCGAATTATCAAAAAGAAGAATATTAATATCGGAATGGCAGTGGCTTTGCCTTCAGGAAATCTGATTGTACCGATTATTAAAAATGCGGATCAGTTAAATCTTGTGGGTATTTCAAAGCAAGTGAATGACCTGGCTAACCGAGCTCGTACCAATAAATTAAATGCTGACGATTTATCCGGAGGTACTTATACGGTTTCTAATGTGGGATCCTTTGGGAATGTCATGGGGACACCAATTATTCCTCAACCACAAGTTGCCATTATGGCTGTAGGTGCGATTGTCAAAAAACCAGCTGTCGTAGAGACTCCTACCGGTGATGTCATTGCAATCCGTCATAAAATGTTCCTATCCCACTCCTATGACCACCGGGTTGTAGACGGATCGCTTGGAGGAATGTTTGTTCGAAGAGTAGCAGACTATCTAGAAGCTTTTGATATGAACTCAACCTTCTAAAAAAATGCCTCGAAAATTTCGAGGCATTTTTTTTATGAGTCTTTTCACCACGCTATTTGATTTTTTGAAAATGATATTCCATCCGCTCTGCTAAAACTCCCAAACGGATTGGCTTTGTGAGATAATCGTCCATTCCTGATTCAATTGCAGCTAATTTATCATCATCAAAAACATTGGCAGACAAGCCTATAATTACGGGTTGTTTTGAAATTTCCATTTTCCGAATTGCGCGAGTAGCCTCTAATCCGTTCATTACCGGCATTTGCACATCCATCAACACAATATCAAAATTTCCATTTTTCACTTTTTCAACGGCTTCCTCTCCATTTTGGGCAACTTCGTAAGTAAAACCCAACTGATCCAGCATCATCCCCATCAATTGCAAATTCAAATCATTATCCTCTGTTAACAATACCTTAAAAGGATATTTTCCAGATTCATTTCGGATTTTAGCCCAGCTTTTTTCAGATTGATCATTCCGAATTTCGGAGGGTAACACTTTTTTCACTAAAACAGAGAATTCAAATCTGGATCCCTTTCCAAGTTCACTTGTCACCTCAAACTCCCCTCCCATTAACTCAATTAACTTTTTCGCAATTGCCAAACCAAGCCCTGTACCCTGATGACTTCTGGTCTTAGAGCTATCAATTTGGTAAAAAGGATCACTCAAATGCAGTAAATGATCTTTAGAAATACCAATCCCATCATCTTCAACACTACAAACTAAAAATCCAGCATCTTCACTTATAGGATCAAAACTCACCTCCACCTTAACATTTCCTCCTTCGGGGGTAAACTTCATAGCATTACCGACCAAATTGAGAAAAACCTGATTGATTTTAACTTTATCCCCTTCTACCAACTCCGGATCATCATCTCCTTTTTTGAATGAGAAGTGGATATTTTTTTTGGAAGCTAGACCCAAAAAGATTTTACATTGATTTTCGAGTTCCTCAAAAGGCTTAAAGACTTCATTTAAAATTTCAATTTTTCCCGCTTCAATTTTGGAGTAGTCTAAAATGTCTTTAATGATGCCAAGGAGAGTATTTCCGCTATTCTTAATGATATCCACATATTGTTTTTGGATTTTATCCAAGCGTGTTTGCTCCAATAAGTCAATGATCCCCAGTAAGCCATTCATTGGAGTCCGTATTTCATGGCTCATATTTGCCAAAAATTCGGATTTCGCCTTATTTGCTTTATCAGCAGAAGCAATGGCCTCCATCAAACCCTTTTCCCAAATTTTTTGTCCCGTAATATCTCTTGAAATTGAAATCACCTGATTTTCATCGATCGGGAAATACCGGTTTTCAAGAAAAATCTCCTGCCCTGACTCCTCAAAGTGAAGTTCAACAGAATGGATGGTTTTCGTCTTTCGCGCATTTTCGAAAGCCAATTTAACTTCCTCTACCTGGCTTTCTGAGACTAATTCGGTGATGTTTTTCCCAAGCGTATACCCCAAATCAGGTAATTCCTTTCCTCCTTCCGGTACATGGAAATCCAGAACAGTTCCTTCATTATCATAGATAAAAATGATGTCCGGGATACTCTTTATAAGATTTCGTAACCTATTCTCACTCTCCTGCAGTTTCACCTGGGATTGATATTGCTCTGTGATATCAGTACAAATTCCAATTCCGCCTTGAAACTTTCCTTCTGAATCATAAACAAATTTTTGAAAAATCCGGACTCTGATCTTTCGATTGTCTTTTCGAATAAAATCATATTCCAAGTCCATGAAATCATACTTATGGTCTATTTTATCCAAGACAATTCCTCGCACTCGATTCGCCTCTTCATGGGTCGAATTGAGTTGAAAGGCCTCAACAAATTCATCCTGATTATATCCCAAAACTTCCTCTACCTCTTCACTGACCCGAATGATTTCTCCCCGATGATTATGGAAATACACAAAGCCTCTCAATTCCTGAAGCAATAAATTCTGCTGTTGAAAAAGTCCCTGAATCTCTTTGATATTCTCTCCTTGGATACGCTGAAAATCAAGGCTATTTTTAAGTGACACCACAAAGAATCCTATGGTACCTACCAATAAGAGCATAAATCCTAAAAAGAGGAAAAAATAGGTTCGGTAAATACCCGAGGAAAGACTTTCAACAGGGATTACAAAAACAAAAGCGCCAGTTTTATTGGAAATATTAAAACGGAAGGGATAATGGGATATAACACCTGAAAATTCCTCTCCGTTGGTGGTCCATGTAATATCATAAATACCTTTTAGACCTAAATTCAAATCATTTTTCACACGCTGAAAAGCATCATCGGGAAGTTGGATTTGACTTCTATTCAAAGCAAAAAGTGCCCCATCAAAAAGAAGGAATTTTGCGCCTGTTGGATTTAGGTAATAATTTTCAGAAAAGGCTTTGGCATATTCTAGAAAATTCAAGGAATACAAAATCCGAAATCCTTTTCTACCGATTACAAGCGTAGAATATTTTTTGGTACTGGACTCAGGAAAGCCCGAATCAATCGCTTTTCTGAAAAAGTCATTTCGCTCATTAAAAGTGAATGTTAAGACCGAATCCTGCATATCGACCCAGGCCGAATCAATCAGACTCGGAAAAGCATTAAAAAGTCTTCGAGCTGCTGAAGTAAATTCTTCATCATAATCATCTAACTCGTGTCCGGGGTCTTCTAGATAGCCGATCAAACCGCGGGATTCCTCCTCAAAACGTCTTATTTCCATTTCCAATCCTCGAGCCGCCAGTTCAGACTGTTTGCTCAAAAACTCTCTACGGGAATCAATTTGAGTATTGTAAATCGCATTGAAAAAGGATAATCCCAAAACAAGAATCAATAAAACGAGCAAAGACCCAATCAAAAAATTGATCCAAAACTCACCGAATTTGGGAAATTGGAGTTTCATTTCACAAGAGGGTTAATTTTGATCATGACCCATTCGATACCACTAAAACGCTTACAAACTGCATTTTGGAGATACGGCTCGTTTTCAAATGAAAATCGATCTTTTCCTTCAATCAAAAATTGAGAGCCCATTTTACGAACCTCAATACTTTTACTGTTGAATAAGTTAAAATCGGAAATCCGGAAATAATCCGCTTGGATAGTCTCGCGGTAGACATGATTTTTGAGAGGAGGCATACTAAGGGATTCAATTGCAGAAGAAGTCCCCGCTACGATTTCGCCCTTCTGATTTACAATCAAAAAACTGCCCTCATAATTATCGAAGAAATTTTGGATGATCTCATCTACTGTCACATCAATCCCAATCACTGCAAATAATCTATCCCCATCATATACGGGATGAACCAAAGATAAAATCCAACCTTTTCCTGCAGGATCTACATAGGGGTCAGAAATCCAAACTGGACCTTTTTCTGGATTATGCTCCTCATCAGCCTCATAGAAAAAATTAAATTCCCTTACATCTAAATTGGGGTCAACAATATTTACTACATCATAGGAAGGATATACTCGAGAAACTTGGTTGGAAGTGTTAAAGTAAATTTGAGCAACATTTCCATATTTTTTGAACACAGCCGCAAAAACACTGTCCATAGAGTTTGTTAAGCGAATTTCATCCAACCCTGCCTGATAATCATTGGTAGAATTTAGCAGAATTACCGTGCTTTTTGTTGAATCTCCCAAAGATGAAATGGATGAAAAAGGCCCATCCATTTGATATCGGTCGGGTAGGTTTTTTGCGAGAATAACCTCCTTGTTTTGAACCAAGGAGTCCATAAAATCTGCGAGTACAATTATTTCCCTCGTCAGAATAGCTGCTTGCTCTTCAAGATTTCCGACCATTTCTTGAAGAAGTACCTTATCCTCTTGATACTGTTTTTCTTCTGAGTTGGTACAGGATATTAGTAAAAAAAGTGAGCTAAAAAGATAGATTAATCTGTGCATTTCCTGATCCTTTCAGGAAAATTAAAGATTTTCTAGTTGCTTACGCAAGGTTTTTCCCATTTCTTCAAAGCGGAGCTTTACTCCATCAAAAAACTCTCCCTTATAAAAGACTTCCAAATCATCCTCGGATAGCACATCAAGCTCATTGATCTTGAAGGTTTGCTCCATGGGTCCCAATTCGAATTTGATCAGGTACTTATTGTTCCAAGAAAAAATACTGATCCGGATATCATCTTGGCTCCATTCTTTGACTACTCTCATAGCACTCTTTTCACAGTGGCACTATATGAAATCCGTGATTTCAAAGAAGAGGCTACAGAGCAATATTTATCAACAGACAGAGCTACTACTTTGGCAAATTCCTCTTCTTTGGCATCAGGAGAAACCAATACAAAATGTAAATGAATATCGGTGTAAAAAGAGGGAATCCCTTCGTTTCGATCTCCTGTAATCTCCACATAAAAATCCACCACTTCTTTTCGCTTTTTCTTCATCATCAATACGGCGTCAACGGAAGCGCAGCCACCCAAGGAACTTAAAAGCAAGTCCATGGGAGATTGTGCTTTTTTCTCCGGAGCGTCATACATATCAATCTGAACGGTGTTCCCTTGTTGGTTTACAGCTTCGTATTCAAAATCCGCTTTCATGCGGACGGTTACATGTCGGGTATGTGCCATTATTTTAGAATAATTGAATTACATGTTTCTTCTATATTGCCCTCCTACTTGGTATAGGGCTTGAGTAATCTGTCCCAAAGAACAATATTTTGTAGCCTCCATCAAACGCTCAAATACATTTTGATTTGAAATAGCTGCCTTCTTCAAAAGTTGCAATTGCTCTTCGGCTTTTCCTTCATAGTGTTCATGAAGATTTTGAAGGGTCTGAATTTGATTTTCCTTTTCTTCTTGTGTAGCTCGAATAACTTCCCCCGGAACAATCGTCGGTGATCCTTCAGAAGAAAGGAAGGTATTGACTCCAATGATTGGATATTCTCCCGTATGCTTCAGCATTTCGTAATGCATGCTTTCTTCCTGAATCTTTCCTCGTTGATACATGGTTTCCATCGCACCCAAAACGCCACCGCGTTCGGTGATTCGGTCGAATTCCAGGTATACTGCCTCTTCCACCAAGTCAGTCAGTTCTTCTATGATGAAAGAGCCTTGAAGCGGATTTTCATTTTTCGCTAATCCCAACTCTTTGTTAATGATCAACTGAATAGCCATGGCTCTTCGAACAGAAGCCTCTGTTGGTGTCGTGATCGCTTCATCGTAAGCATTGGTATGCAAAGAGTTACAGTTATCGTAAATCGCATACAAAGCCTGCAAGGTGGTTCGGATATCGTTGAAGTCAATTTCCTGCGCATGCAAGGAGCGTCCAGAGGTCTGAATATGGTATTTCAACATCTGGGATCGTTCATTGGCACCATATTTCAACTTCATGGCTTTCGCCCAAATCCTTCTTGCCACTCGTCCAATTACCGCATATTCCGGATCAATCCCATTCGAGAAAAAGAAAGAAAGGTTTGGTGCAAAATCATTGACATTCATCCCACGGGAAACATAATATTCCACATAGGTGAATCCATTTGAAAGCGTCAAAGCCAATTGCGTGATCGGGTTGGCACCCGCTTCCGCTATATGATAACCAGAAATAGAGACCGAATAGAAATTGCGGATTTTGTGATCGATGAAATACTGCTGCACATCTCCCATCAACCGAAGCGAAAACTCGGTGGAGAAAATACAAGTATTTTGGGCTTGATCTTCCTTCAAGATATCTGCCTGAACAGTTCCTCTTACTTTGGAAATAGTATCCGCTTTGATTTTTTCATAAACATCCTTCGGCAAAACCTGATCCCCACTTACTCCTAACAACATCAAGCCTAAACCATCATTTCCTTCCGGGACAGTTGCATTGTACCTTGGACGGGCAATTCCTTTCCCTTTGTAAATGGAATCAATCTTTTGATCGACTTCTTTTTCCAAGCCATTGGCTTTGATGTACAATTCACATTGCTGATCGATAGCCGCATTCATAAAGAAAGCGGTCATGGTGGCTGCAGGCCCATTGATCGTCATGGAAACGGAAGTCATGGGGTTCACCAAGTTGAAGCCGGAGTACAATTTTTTTGCATCATCCAAGCAGCAGACATTGACGCCGGAGTTTCCAATCTTACCATAGATATCAGGTCTGTAATCCGGATCTTCCCCATACAAGGTTACCGAGTCAAAAGCTGTCGAAAGTCGCTTAGCAGGCATGTCTTTCGATACATAATGGAAACGCTTGTTGGTACGCTCAGGTCCACCTTCTCCTGCAAACATTCGGGTAGGATCTTCGCCTTCTCTTTTGAAAGGAAATACCCCTGCTGTATACGGAAATTTCCCAGGTACATTCTCCCGCAATCCCCATTTCAATAGCTCACCCCAAGCTTCATACTTTGGTAAAGCCACTTTTGGAATACGGGAATCTGCTAAAGAATTATGATAGGTCTTAACTTTGATTTCCTTATCACGGACTTTAAAAACGTAAAAATCCTCAGTATAGCGCGCTGCTTCTTCAGGCCATTCTTCCAACCATTTTTTATTCTTCGGATCGAGGTTAAGCTCAACTTGCGCATAAACTTCTTGAAGTTCCTTTACCAACCGATCTTTATCTTCTAATTGAGCCCTTTCAATGGTCTCAATTGATTTCTTGATGGAAAAAAGTTGTTGGGCAATTTCCTTTTGCTCTTCAACCCAAGCGTCATAATTCCGGTTAGTTTCTGTGATTTCACTTAAATAGCGCGTACGGGCCGGAGGAATGATGTATATTTTTTCCGAATGACCTCCTGTTAATTCAAAACCACTTTTAAAGTCACCGTACTTATCCCCTATTCGTTCGATCAAAGTCCTGTAAAGCTGATTCATTCCCGGATCATTGAATTGAGAGGCAATCGTACCAAAAACAGGAATTTCCTCATCTTTGGCATCCCATAGATTATGATTACGCTTGTATTGCTTCTTTACATCCCGGATTGCGTCCAAAGCACCACGTTTATCAAATTTGTTTAGCGCAATGACATCCGCAAAATCCAACATATCAATCTTTTCCAACTGAGAAGCGGCCCCGTATTCAGGGGTCATTACATAAAGCGAAAGATCTGAATGTTCGATGATCTCTGTATCAGATTGACCGATACCGGATGTCTCTAAAATTACCAAATCAAAACCCGCAGCTTTTACCGTATCAACGGCATCCTGTACATAGCGGGAAAGTGCCAAATTGGACTGGCGGGTAGCCAGGGAACGCATAAATACACGTGGGTGATTTATGGAATTCATACGGATCCGATCTCCCAATAAAGCTCCACCTGTTTTTCTTTTGGAAGGATCTACTGAAATAATTGCAAGCGTCTTATCCTCAAAATCCATCAAAAACCGACGTACCAATTCATCTACCAATGAAGATTTACCTGCACCACCCGTTCCAGTAATACCTAAAACAGGGGTTTTGCTTGCTTTACTTTTTACCCGAATCTGATCTAAAAGGGAAGCTGATTTTTCAGGGAAATTTTCAAAAGCAGAAATAATACGGGCAAGGGTTCTTTTGTTGGAAGTATCAAATTCAACATCATCGGAAACATCATCGCCGACTGGAAAATCACATTTTTCGACCAAATCATTGATCATTCCCTGCAAACCCATCGCACGGCCATCGTCTGGAGAATAAATTCGACTAATTCCGTATGCATGTAATTCTTTGATCTCCTCCGGAAGGATAGTTCCTCCTCCCCCGCCGAAAATCTTGATGTGACCTGCTCCTTTTTCATGAAGCAAATCATACATATACTTAAAAAATTCCAGGTGACCACCCTGATAGGAGGTAATTGCAATCGCCTGAACATCCTCTTGAATAGCACAGTCGACGATCTCTTGCACGGATCGATTATGCCCCAAATGGATCACCTCGCAGCCTGTGGACTGGATGATCCTTCTCATAATATTGATAGCAGCATCATGCCCGTCGAATAGAGAAGCGGCAGTGACGATTCGAATATGATTTTGCGGTTTGTAGATGGTTGTTTCCTGCGTCATGGATTTGGGTTTATATTAATCAAAACTCCCTGCCATCAAAAATGATTAGAACAGGCCATTTATCATGTGTGCGAATATAGGAATTTTATAAAGTTCCTTTCTGTAAATTTCCATCAATAGCAAAATAAAATTTTGATTATTATTGAAAAAAATGATTTTTAAATCGTTTCTACTTTTAGAATTAAACGATCAAAAAACTTTACTCATTCGAAAGATTATTTCTAAAATTTAATTTTTTAAAAAATAAACACTCAAAAAAGGAAAAACTTCGCATATTCAAAATTGAAAATTTCAGGATCTAAATTCCCTGAATTAAAGAAAAAAGAACCTTCTCGAACATGTCTACTGGCCGTTATGTCTTTTTCATTTCCATCACTGCTGCCTTGGGTGGATTTTTATTTGGCTTTGATACTGCGGTAATTTCGGGAGCAGAACGCGCCATTCAAGACGTATGGAAGTTGGACGATTGGACACACGGCTTGGCCATCGCCTCTGCCCTGTATGGAACAGTCATTGGCGCCTTGCTGGGGGGAATTCCGGCGGATCGATTCGGCCGAAAAAAGTCTTTGCTCTGGATTGGCCTTTTCTATTTTATATCCGCCCTAGGTTCTGCTTTCGCGTGGAATATTGAAAGCTTTACCTTGTTTCGATTCATAGGAGGATTGGGAGTAGGTGCATCCTCAGTAGTTGCTCCCATGTATATTTCCGAAATCGCTCCAGCCAAAAACCGAGGTCTCTTAGTAGCACTTTATCAATTCAACATTGTTTTTGGTATTGTAATCGCCTATGTATCGAATTTTCTAATTGGCACAGCCGATTTGCCTGAAGACTGGAGATGGATGCTTGGGGTCGAGGCCATTCCGGCTTTGATATACAGCATTATGATTTTCAGAATCCCGGAAAGTCCGCGTTGGTTAATTTCAAAATACAATAATCAGGAGGAAGCGAGAGCAATCTTGACCCGAACAGATCCAGAAGGTGTGGAAGAATCTATCCGGCTTGCCATTGAAGAAGAGAACCAAGTAAAATCCAAAGGAAGTTTTGGGGTACTTTTCAATAAAAAATATCTCTCCAGTACCTTCTTAGCCATCCTAATTGCTTTTTTCAACCAAGTTTCGGGCATCAATGCCATCATTTATTTTGCTCCTCGAATTTTTGAAATGGCAGGCATCTCAACTGAATCTGCCTTGATTTCTACCATTGGGATAGGTCTAATCAATTTGTTTGGCACCTTCCTAGGACTTTATTTGATCGATAAACTTGGGCGAAAAGTATTAATGTACATTGGCTCTTTCGGCTATATTATTTCATTGAGTTTGATGGCTTATAATTTCCTTGGCCCTGGCATCCCTACCTTTTGGCTTCCGATATTTGTGTTTGGATTTATACTTTCGCATGCCATCGGTCAAGGCTCCGTTATTTGGGTGTTTATTTCAGAAATGTTCCCCAATGAACTTAGGGCATACGGACAGTCAATAGGATCCTTTACCCATTGGATTATGGCAGCTTTAATTGCCAATGTTTTTCCATTTTTCGCAAATTCCTTCGGTCCAGGTTACATCTTTTCATTCTTCGGACTAATGATGTTTATCCAGTTACTCTGGGTTCGCTTCAAAATGCCCGAAACAAAAGGCCGATCCTTGGAAGAAATTCAAAAAGACTTACATCAAAATTATGCTAAATAAAGTACTTGTTTTCGGTGAAATGTTGTGGGACTGCCTTCCTGAAGGTGATGTTCCCGGTGGAGCTAGTATGAACGTTGCCTTGCATCTTCACATTATGGGCTTTGAAAGTCAATTGATTTCCGCAGTGGGTCAAGACGTCCTAGGGGAAAAGCTACTTGAACATTTCCGAAGCTTTGGCGCCTCGGATGAGTTAATTCAAATCAATCAGCACGAAACCTCAAGGGTTTTGGTGGACAATCGAGATAAAGAAAACGTCAAATACACGATTATTTCTCCCGTTGCATGGGATTTTATAGAAAATACAAACAAGCTTACTGAAGCCGCTAAATCCTGCGATGCCCTTGTTTTTGGGACGCTAGGTGTACGAAATCATCAAAGTTTGCAAACACTCTTAGAATTATTGCATCACACTGAACTAAGGGTATTCGACGCCAATCTACGTCCC
This sequence comes from Algoriphagus sp., assembly GCF_013373065.1. Lineage (GTDB taxonomy): Bacteria > Bacteroidota > Bacteroidia > Cytophagales > Cyclobacteriaceae > Algoriphagus. The sequence goes on along the minus strand of NZ_JABXIN010000011.1, from coordinate 6,578 downwards.
CCTTATTATGATTTTGAAGTCATTGAAACCCTCTTGGGCTATACAGAAATCCTTAAAATAAATGAAGACGAACTGATCGCTTTTGGGGATTATTTTAATGTTGATCCGACGGCTGAAGCCCTATGCGAATTTTTAGATAAACATTTTCCTGTGGAGACTATTTGCATCACTTTAGGATCCAAAGGAGCTTTAATTTATCAAGAGGGCCAATTTATTTCCCACCCTGGATATTCCGTAAAAGTTGCCGATACCATCGGTGCCGGTGATGCTTTTTTAAGTGGGTTTGTTAAAAGTTACCTTGAAAACCACCCCATCTCAGAAACTTTGGATTTCGCCTGTAAAGTCGGCGCCTATGTCGCTTCTCAACAAGGTGGTTCGCCACAGTATCAACTTTCAGATTTGGATTTGCTAAAAAAGAAAAAGTAATCATTCCGAATTTCTAGGAATTCAACCATTTATCCATTTATGCAACTTTGTTTCATTTTTTCTGGTTTAAAGATAGAAAGCCCACTATTTTTGAGCCGTGAAACAATTGTTGGTCTCTGTTTTTAGTCTATTCCTCCTGCTTAGCCCTGTGTTTTTGGCTAATGGGCAGGATTGTAAATTAATTATTCGTGGGAAAGTAATTCATTTAGAGAATAATGAGACTATCCCAGGAGCATACGTTTGGCTCGAGGAAACAAAAGAAGGAACGATCACAGACAATTCGGGAAATTTTCAATTTAGAAACCTCTGCCCCGGTGAATACACGTTGAAAATTCAATTTTTGGGTCATCAGGAAATTGTAGAAAAAATCAGTCTCACGACGAGCTCCTTCAACAAGACATTCCGAATGGAGGAAGAAGCCACTGATTTGGGAAGCGTTGAAGTGCATGGTCATCGAGATGCAGTACAAACCACCACCGCTGTATCCGCCCTTTATGGAGAAAGACTTTTGGAAGCTAGAGGTGAAAACCTGGGAGAAAGCTTAAAAAGAATCGCAGGCGTTACCACATTTTCTACAGGAAATAGCATTGCAAAACCGGTCATTCATGGTCTGCACTCCAATCGAATTATGATTCTTAATAATGGAATCCGATTGGAAGGACAGCAGTGGGGCGCCGAGCATGCCCCTGAAATCGACCCATTCTTAGCAAATGAAATTACGGTTATCAAAGGAGCAGAAACCGTTCGTTTTGGGCCAGAAGCGATGGGTGGGGTTATTTTGGTCAATCCTGGAGAAATTCCAACAGGAAAAAATCACCAAACGGATCTCTATCTAGTTGGAGGCACCAATGGAAGAACCGGAAACATTTCCCTTTCCCATGCGAGTGGGTTTGAAAAAATAGCTGGTCTAGGATATCGAGTTCAGGGTTCGGCCAAACGAGGAGGAAACGTCCGCTCCCCAGAATACTTCCAAGGAAATACAGGAATGAGTGAACTGAATTTCTCGGGAGCTTTAAATTATACCAGCTCCAAAATTGGAACAGAGCTTTACTATAGCTTTTTCAATACTGAATTGGGGATTCTACGGGATGCCCACACTGGTAATTTATCGGATTTGGAGGAAATTATTGAAAACGGACGTCCTTTTACCAATGCAGATTTCACCTATGAAATCGCCAATCCTAAACAGATCGTAAGCCATCACCTTGCCAAATTAAAAGCCCATTACCACCTCAATAACCGATGGAAAGCAAATATTCAATATGGCTTTCAGCTAAATCAGCGTCAGGAATATGACCGAAGAAGAGGTGATTTGAATAGTCGGGCCAGTTTAGACTTAGAACTGTTTACAAATACCCTAGATCTTTTCGTGGACCATACCCATGAAAATGCACTCAGCGGTACGTGGGGAATCAATGTCATTCAGCAAGCCAACTCAAATGTCCCAGGAACAGGCGTTACGCCATTGATCCCCAACTATGACATGATCAATGCTGGCCTCTATGTCATGGAAAAGTATTCTAAAGGACCTTTGGAATTGGAGGGTGGATTGCGATACGATTATCGCTCCGTAAATACAGCCAGATATATAGGAAATGAACTAGAGGAAGCGGATTTGAGCTACAATAATGTTACCGCATTTTTTGGAACCTATTATCAAATCAGCCCAACGGTTTCCTTCCGATCCAACTTAGGTTCAGCTTGGAGACCTCCCAATGTCAATGAATTGTTCTCTCAGGGACTTCATCATGGGGCAGCGGCAGTAGAAATTGGAGATTCCGATTTGAATTCGGAGAAATCCCTGAAATGGGTGAATTCATTGGAGTTTGAAGGAAAAAAATCTACCGGAGAAATCACCCTGTATGCAAATCAGATCCGTGATTACATTTATTTGAATCCTACCGGAGAAACATTTGTGAGTTTACGTGGCACATTCAATGTTTACGAATACTTGCAAGCCAATGCTTTCTTCTGGGGCTTTGATTTTTCGGGAAGCTATGAAATCAGCAATTCTCTACAAGCATACGCTAAAGGTTCAATCATCCGAGCTAGAAATACTGATACTGATGAGTTTTTCCCTTTCATTCCTTCAGATCGAATGGATTGGGGACTTCAATATCAACTAGGCAACGAATCCAAAAACCACAATTTCTCTCTTTCAAATATTTTGGTGGCCCGTCAAAAAAGGGAACCGTCCTTTGATTTGGCTCCTGCCCCACCGGCCTATGCCTTGTTCAATTTTGCCTACCGATATCAAGTTCCTTTCCAAGGCAACAGATTGAATATTGGTTTTCAGGTGCAAAACCTTTTCAATACCGAATACAAAGAATACATGAACCGATTCCGTTATTTCACTGCGGATATGGGAAGAAATGTTTTAATAAAAATCAACTATCAATTCTAACAATTTATTTATCAAACAATTATGAAAAACCTACGAAAACTACCTATCTATTTAATGGCAGCAGGAACTTTTGCTTTTGCATCTTGTGAAAGTGAAGATCCAATTCAAGAAAATGAGGGAGAAGTAATCACTGATGTCACACTCTTGTTTACCGAATTGGATGCCGCTGGTAATCCTGTCGGGCTTACTTTTTCCTTTGATGCTTCTGACCCTGAAGGCATTGAGGTTGGAGGAGCTCCAACCGTAGAAACTGTGAATATAACAGCAGGAAAAACATACCAAATGGAAATCGAAGTTTTCAACAGTATTGAAAATGAAGACATAACGGAGGAAATTATTGAAGAAGCTGACGAGCATCAGTTCTTCTTCTTAGGTTCTGCTTTCTCTGGTTCTTCCGCTCCACTAACTTATGTATATGATGATGAGTCAGGAGAATTGATTGGTGTCAGAGGAATTGTAACAGTAGCTGCAAATCCTTCCTTCAACAATGCCCAAATGCGTGTAATCTTGCGTCACGATTTGGATAAAAATTTCCCTGGTGCTGACAATCCTACCTTCGAAAACTTTGTACAAGCTGGAGGAGAAACTGATTTAGATATCACCTTCCCATTAGTCTTGAATTAATCTTTTAAAAAAATACAAAAATGCCAGCCCAAAAGAAGGGCTGGCATTTTTTGTTTCTAAGTCAATGGGCCTTTCTATTGATTTTTTATCAATCGCTTCATAACTACTTCAAACCCAATTTGAACTTGAACTTGGTACATGCCAGGACTCAATCCTTTCAAGTCAAGCTTTCTAGCTAAGGATTTTTCTACAAATTCACTATCCTCCATTACCAACCTTCCTGCAGCATCATAAACACGAATCGTCACCTGATCTGCTCTGGACAAATCAACCTTCAGATTCGTTTCTTCATAGGCAGGGTTAGGATAAAGACTGACCTCATTGGCACCAAACTCTCTTCTAATCTTGATATCCCTAGAGATAATCTGACCAGCCCGGTCTATACTGTTTATTCTAATTGAATAGGCAGCATTCATATTCTTGCTTCCTTTCCAGATGACCTTGTCTCCATCCAACTCAAAATCAGGGTTTGGTTCCATAGAATAGGTATGGATAGAATCAACCGGATCTTGAGTAGACAGAATTCCGATCATTGTTCCTTCTAGATCATCCTTTCCGATTAAGTCATTGCTTATTAAAATATCCAATGGCATCGGCTTGTCCTTCACCAAGACATTCATAACCACTTTGCTGTTCTGTAGTCTGGAGGTGTATATCGATTCTTTCAATTGACCTTCAATAGGCTGCAAACCAGGAGTCAAAGGATCATACATCGCTTCATTCCAATCCACTTCCAGTTCAAGCAATTCATCTCCTGTATCCAAAGACCAAGAATATGTCTTCAGTTCTTCAAAAGGCGTATTCCAATCTACGGTTACCAAGGAATTGGAGTCGATGGATTTGTTCTTACCTTTTTGAGGCATGTGGATCACAATATTACCACCCGAAATTTCAGTCGTTGCATCTGCAAAGTCTGAACTACCGGACTGATTATCGTAAACAGTTCTTCCACTTTCAGTATCCCAAATCTTGATTCTGAATTTATCAGACTCAGTGGATTCTTTCAAAGCGCCATCAATGGCAGACACCATAAAGGAGTAGCCCTCTTCTCCATTTATCTTTCCTGTTCCTTTGTAGATACCCTTCGCCCCAGCGATGACTAGCGACATATCTTCATGGGAAGAACTATTGAAGTTCAAATCACCATTCTTAAACTGGAATTCGGTATTTCCGTCTACTCGGTTACTACCTTTTCTATATTTGGCGACAAATCCAAAATTAGCTCGACCTTCTAGATCCACATTCTCAATGTAAGCTCCTTTTGGAGACCATATCCAGCCCCCGCCAGTAATAAACCCACCGTTTGGATCAAAGATTACCGCAAGGTCTGTTAAACCAATCCACTCGTTTCCGCAAACATCAACCACGATCAACTGGATTTGATAAACACCTGCTTGGGTGTATGTATATTCCGCTGAAAGATTTTCAAATGGAGCTTCAAGAATAGTTTCATCTCCATTATCCCAAACCCATTTCGCTGCTAGGATTTCGCTAGGAACCGAGGCATCTACTTGAATAGGAGTATTTACCTGAATAGGATCAAGCGGTCCAGTAATACTACTTATCACAGAACTTTCTCCACATGGATTCTCGGTACAAGACTCAGGGTAACCAGGGTTTTTATTTGCATCCTTATCATCACAATCCAAATTATTATCGACATAACCATTTGGTGCAAGACAGAAATATGCTGGTTGGGCATTTACATCTCCGTAACCATCTCCATCTCCATCGAAGTAGTAAGCGGTTTGAACACCCTCATCGATACTGCCATCGCAATTGTTGTCCTTACCGTCGCAGACTTCCGGTGCTCCCGGATAAACTGTTGCATCTGAATCGTCACAATCCGAATTATCCGTCACATAGCCTGCAGGAGCTTCACAGGCAAATATCGCCTGAGCATTTACGTCTCCATAACCGTCTCCATCTCCATCGATGTAGAATGCGGTTTGTACACCCTCATCGATACTTCCGTCGCAGTTGTTGTCCTTACCGTCACATACTTCTGGTGCTCCCGGATAAACTGTCGCATCTGAATCGTCGCAATCTGTATTATCGACCACATAGCCCACAGGAGCCTCGCAGGCAAATACCGCCTGAGCATTTACATCTCCGTAACCATCACCGTCAACATCGATATAATAAGCGGTTTGAACCCCTTCGTCAACAGTTCCGTCACAGTTGTTGTCCTTACCGTCACATAACTCAGGAGCATTAGGATAAACTGTTGCATCTGTATCGTCACAATCCCCTTGATTCGGAGTAAACCCATCATTATCTGAATCTATATCTCCAGGATCTACCGAATTGAGAATAATTGTAACAAAAGCAGAAGCAGAAGTTTGATTTCCATGAATGTCAGTAACCGTCAAGGTAACAGCATTCACTCCTTCATCCCCAGAAGTAAACGTTGTTTTGCTCAAGGCATAACTTTCAATTCCACAGTTATCAGACGAACCATTATCAACATCTAATGGGTCCACTGTAATTATATCCTCTGCGTCAATACTGAATTCCAGATCTTGAGTTAGAACAATTGGCAATTCGTTGTCAGTTACTATTACGTTGAAGCTACAAGTAAACTGATTACCAGACCCATCAGTTGCTGTGTAAATCACCTGAGTCGTTCCCACAGGGAATATTGAACCTGGTTCATAATTACTTATCAACGATACTGAGCCACTATTGTCTGTAGCTATTGGTGCTATCCAATTAACAACCGCTGCACAATTGCCGGAGTCATTTGAAATAGTAATATCAGAAGGACAATCATTGATCACAGGATCTTCATTATCCTCACTTTCAGTAATTGTCACAGTAAAGCTACACTCAGCAGTATTTCCAGCAGCATCCGTTGCTCTATAAGTCACCATAGTAATTCCTAAAGGGAAAACTTGTCCGCTTTCTAAGCCACTGATCAATTCCACAGTTGGAACTCCACAGTTGTCTGTTGCAACAGGTAAGTCGTAAGTAATCACTTTTCCAGTCTGACCAAACTCAACGGTTGAGCTTATATTATTTGGACATGTGATGACAGGAAGCTCGTTGTCCGTAACAGTCACCGTGAAGCTCGCAGTTTCCGTATTGCCATGGATATCCCTAGCGGTATAGGTAACCGTAGTCT
>NZ_JABXIN010000032.1 GCF_013373065.1 Algoriphagus sp. | reverse complement strand
TATTTGTATATACATTTAAATGCCTAAATTTTTTTAGCCCCGCATTTTATCCAACAGATCATTCAATTGCTCTACTTCTTGCTGATTGAGGTGGATCAAGTTTCGATTTGATTCCTCTACTTTAACTTCCAATTCATTTAGAAGCGTAAGTCCTTTTTCTGAAATAATGACATCTACTTGTCTGCGATCAGTTGGACATTCCTCCCGGATGAGATAACCTTTTGATTTTAATTTTTCTACCAAGCGAGAAGCGTTTGACATTTTATTCAACATTCGATCTTGGATTGAGGAAACTGTGATCGGCTTTCCATTTTGTCCCCGAAGGATACGTAACACATTATATTGTTCGGGAGAAAGATCGTATGGCTTAAAGAGTGAATTTTGGATGGTTACTAAGTAACTATGGGTGAATAATAAATTAACCACCGCCTTGTTGTACGGATCCTTAAATTCCCTTTGCCGGATCGCTTCTTCGATTTTCCCCATATTAATTACAAATGAATTTAATGTATATACATACAAATGTAAGGAAAGGTTTCATATCAAGAAAAAAATAATTGAGAATTTTTCTTTTTCCCATGAATTTCAACATCAGAAATTCAGCTAAAAAGGAAGAGTAAATTGAAATTATTTTGAAATTGAAAAAGACTTATAAGCAAATATCCACATAAGATAGTTAGCCATAGATGAGAAAATCTACAGCATGTACTGTGAAAAAATTTTTATCAAAAAAACAAGCTCAAAATAGCTGTAAGGGCATTTTTTGAATTATTGATGAGTTTTTGATGTATGTAAACTTTTTCTCTGATGAATAGTTGTAGCATATGATATTTTGCTGTTTTGTAACTGTTTAAAGACATTAGAAAAAAATTTTAATTCTTATGAAAAACAATTTTCCCAAAATCATTGCGGTTTTATCGCTTTTGGCTTTGAGCTGGGCCTGTGACAATGGATATTCAGAGGTGCCAGTTGTGGACACTCCTCCTAAAATTACACTAGGAGCAATCACAAGTGGCTTGACAGAAGGCCAAGATTTTAAAATTAATGTGTCGCTGGACGATGGAGTTGACAATGGAGCGATCAGTTCCCTATCAACTTTGGATTATGTGATCACAAGTAGTGGATCAACAATAGCTTCAGGAACTGAAGCATTGACTGGTGATAAGCAAACTGTAACTATTACCATCGCTGGTGGATTTGAGGCTGGAGATTACAATCTGGATGTTAAAGCTACTGATACCAATGGAAATTCTGAATCTGATAATGTATCTTTTACGGTTGCTTCCTTGAAGCCAGCCTTTGACATTACCGGTACTTGGCTAGTAGAACCTGTTGCTGGATCTCTTGCGGTTGGACCAAGTCCAGGTAATGGAGAGTGGTTTGCAATTGATGGTGGTGGCGTGGCAGCCCGCTCTTGTTTCTATGATGATACATACACATTTGGGGAAGACGGTTCATTAGTGATTGGTCTTGGTGATGCAACTTGGCTGGAAACATGGCAAGGAGTTGATTCCGACCGATGCGGAACTCCTGTTGCTCCATACAGTGGCGGAACTTACGAGTATACTTATACAAGCACTTCTTTGACGGTAATCGGAGAAGGAGCATACGTAGGACTACCTAAGGTGAACAATGCCGGCGAAGTTTCTCAGGGAGCAGCTATTCCTGATCAAATCACTTACACAATCGTAGATCCTGTCGTAGACGGAAATACACGTAGAATGACGCTTCGAATTGAGGCTGGTTCAGGTGTTTGGTGGGATTTCAAATTAATCTCTGGTGAAATTGGATCTGGAGGAAATGAAACCACTTCTATCGAAGGTAACTGGAAAATGGAGCCAATCGCAGGAGCGTTTGGTGTTGGGCCTTCTGAAGGAAGTACAGAATGGTTTGCAAATAGTGCAGATGATGTAAATGCTCGTGCATGCTTCTTTGATGATGTCTACACTTTTGCAGAGGATGGAACCTACTCTTATAACTTAGGGGATCAAACATGGCTTGAAGAATGGCAAGGTGGTTCTCCTTCTTGCGGCACTCCAGTTGCTCCACATGACGGAAGTGGAAATTACACCTATACATTCGATGGTTCTTCACTTACTTTAAGTGGAATAGGAGCTCATATCGCCTTGCCTAAGGTTGGAAACGCAGGTGAATTACCAAATGTTGATGTTCCAGAAAGCATCACATACAAGGTAGTAAGCCTTACCGAACAAGATGGAGTGAAAAAGATGACACTCCACATTGAAGCAGGTTCAGGAGTTTGGTGGACATTCAAGCTTATTTCTGAGTAATAATCTTTAATTAAAACACCCGGTAGCTTTTTATAGGTACCGGGTGTCTTTTTTTAACTTAACCCAAAACTCCATGAAATTTTCTAACAGAGTATATCCTATCTTTTTCCTAATCCTTTCCACAGGACTATTTTTCTCCTGTGATTCTGAGGATAAAGATAATCCCGGAGGCTCTAACCCTGACAATAATGTATCGCAGGTGGTCATCCCAGAAGATGGTGCTACTTCTCCCACCTCTTATCCCGGTATGACTCTGGTATGGGAAGATGATTTTGAGGGAAGCAGCTTGGACATCGCCAACTGGTCCCATGAAATTGGAACTGGCGACAATGGCTGGGGGAATAATGAGCTGCAATATTATCGTTCCCAAAACACCTCTGTAGAACGTGGACACTTAATCATTACCGCCAAAAAGGAGTCCTTTAATGGAAGTGAATACACCTCTTCCCGAATTGTATCCCAAAACAAAAAACAATTCCGATATGGACGAGTAGACATTCGTGCCGTATTGCCACGAGGTCAGGGGATGTGGCCAGCACTTTGGATGCTAGGCTCAAATTTCCCAGAGGTAGGCTGGCCTGCCTGCGGTGAAATTGACATTATGGAGATGGTTGGTGGACAAGGCCGGGAAAATACCGTTCATGGCACCGTTCACTGGCAGAATGATGGATCGCATGCGGAATTTAGCGGCTCCTACAAAATCCCTTCAGGAACACTTGCCGACAAATTTCATGTCTTTTCGATCGAGTGGACCTCAAGTCGAATTACTTGGTATATCGATAATCAAAAATACCATGAGATAGATACCACGCCTGCCCAATTGGATGAATTTAGAAGAAGCTTCTTCTTCATCATGAATGTAGCGGTAGGTGGAAATTGGCCGGGCCCTCCAAATAATACTACCGTCTTTCCACAACATATGATTGTGGATTACATCCGAGTATTTCAATTTGATTAAATAAAAAAAGCCCTTCCGGGCTTTTTTTATTTGTGATTCTCCAACCAATCGCTGAGAAGCTGATTGACAACTTCAGGCTTTTCTATACAGCTACTATGACCTGCACCGGGGATGCGATGAAGAACTGAGCCCGATATCCCCATTTGAATAAATTTAGCCTTTTCGGGTTTCGTAGCGACATCCTCATCTCCTACGACAATCATGGTGGGACACGAAATTGAAGCCAATTCATCCTCCACACTATTTCTATAAATCACCCCCTCCACTGGCCCTGTGATCGATTTTTTATTCGACATCAACTCCTTTTTCCAATGCTTGATCTCCTCGCGATTAGCCTTATTAGAAAGCCAAGATTCAGCAAACATGATCGGCATCACTTTATTGGCTACAGGCGGAATAATTCCAAACCATTTCACAATTCCATTGAGGGTTTTGTATTTGGGCAAGTTCTCTACAGGTTCTGCATTGGCAGAAGTCTCCAGCAGTACCAAGCTTTTGATCAAATCGGGTCTCCTTGCGGCAAGCCGCATGCCAACAAAACCTCCCATTGATAGTCCTACAAAATGAACTTTTCCAAGATTAAGATTTTCAATTAATCCTGCGGCATCATTAGCAACTGTATCCATATCAAAAGGGCCTTTGACTTCACTTTGACCTTGGCCCCTGTGATCATAGGCGATGACACGATTTTTTTTTGATAATTCCTCAATTTGGGAAGCAAACATTTTATGACTCCATAAAAGGCCATGAGAGAAAAGAACAGTTTCCTTTCCATCTCCTTTTTCAACATAAAAAAGCTTAACCCCATTGGCTTCTACTTGCGGCATATCTTCTAAACTTTAAATCACCAATCTAATCCTGGCTGAGTCAATCGGGCATTTTCTCTGGCTTTGTGCTGATCTACGATTTCTTTGACATCTTGAAGAAGTTTTTTGGCGTCATAGATCACTCCATCCTTCACTGTATACTTTACCCCACCTACTCTCACGGGTTGGTTGTCTTCATCTACTCGAATAGCTCCCGTGCCATAAAGAACCTTCAAGTTTTGTAGTGGGTTTTCTTCCAAAATGACAAAATCTGCCAATTTCCCTACTTCGACAGTTCCAATTTCCTTTTCCATACCCAATGCTTCCGCACCGTACATAGTCGCAGAGCGAATCACTTCCAATGGATGAAACCCTGCTTCCCGAAGCAATTCCAACTCACGGATATAAGCAAAACCATAAAGCTGGTAAATGAATCCTGAATCAGAACCTGCTGTCACCCGTCCACCTCTGTTTTTGTACTCATTCACAAAAGTCATCCACAAGCGATAATTTTCTTTCCATTGAAGCTCTTCCTCTGTGGTCCAATCAAACCAATATGAACCGTGGGATTGGCGGCTAGGGGCATAAAATCTCCAAAGGGATGGAAGTGTATAGGTTTCATGCCATTCTGCTCTACGGGCTCGCATCAAGTCGCGATTAGCCTCATAAATGTTAAACGTAGGATCCAGAGTAAAATCTAACTCCAACAATTCATTCATAACTTTATTCCAATGATCCGAGTAAGGTGGGGCAGCTTGCTTCCAAAGTTTACCTGCTTCAGCAAAGCGATGCTGCTCGTTTTGATAATTGTAATCCAATCTAAAGTCCTGAATCGTTCGATCCTGGAATAAAGCCTCAGGAAGCCCATACCAGTGTTCCATAGAGGTTAATCCAGCTCTCGCAGAATGAAGCACATTCCAGCGGGCAACGTCCAATTGCTGGTGATGCATAGCCGAACGAAGTCCAATCCGCTTATTTTCAGAAATTGCCGCTTGCATCACTTCTGGGTTAGCACCAAAAAATTTAATTCCATCAGCGCCCTTTGCCTTATTTTGATTTACCCAAGCCTTTGCCTGCTCCGCGTTCACAATAGGCTCTTCAGACCCCTGACCAAATGATGTGTAGGCCAATATTCGAGGCGCTGTAATTGAATTTTCTAATGACCTCTTCTTTTCACTCAACACCCAATCCAATCCATTACCGGCGGATGGATCCCGAATGGTCGTAACTCCATGCGCCATCCATAATTTATATACATATTCTGCTGGGGTTCCTTGCCCTGTGCCTCCAATATGCGCATGCATATCAATAAATCCAGGTAAGAGGTAATGCCCTTCCAAATCAATTTCTTTGGTGTTTTCATCAGCCTTTGGCCTTCTTCCTTCTCGGATCGGCAATCCTGGATATCCAACTACTTGAATTTGGGCGATCCGGTTCTTTTCAACCACAATATCAACAGGCCCAACTGGCGGTGCACCCGTACCATCAATTAAAACAACTCCTCTAAGAATAAGTCTGTCATAAGGCCCATCTCCTTCTTCTCGATCAGGAGCTGGCATGATTTGAGAAAATGCCTGAATAGAAACAAGCGTGACTATCAGGCCAAGAAGTAATTTTCGCATAATGATTTGGTTAGTGGATGATATAAGACAATAAGTTAGAAGAAAAAAACAACAGGAAAAAATCACTTAGAGATTGCCTGGCACAAAAAAAGTCCGGCAATTGTACCGGACTTCTAAATGAGAAGGATTTCGACTTATAAATCCTTGAATTGATCCATGATCTCTTCGGAAATCCCTGTAAAGGAATACCCACCATCATGATAAAGGTTTTGCATTGTTACCATTCGCGTCATATCTGAGAACATGGTTACAATGTAATCCGCACAAGACTCTGCGGAGGCATTTCCAAGTGGTGAAAGTTTTTCTGCAAAATTGAAGAAAGAGTCAAATCCACCAATACCTGTTCCAGCAGTTGTCTTCGTCGGAGATTGGGAAATGGTATTTACACGGACTTTTTTCAGCTTTCCGAATCGATATCCATACCCTCTTGCGATGCTTTCCAAAAGTGCTTTGGCATCAGCCATATCAGTATAGAAAGGATATACTCGCTGGGCAGCAATGTAAGAAAGTCCAACGATGGAAGCCCACTCATTCATGATGTCCATCTTCTCAGCTACATGCATCATCTTATGGAAAGAAATAGCAGAGACATCATAGGATTTCATGGCCCAATCATAATTGAGCTCACCATAAGAACGACCTTTTCGAATATTCGGTGACATTCCGATTGAGTGAAGAAGAAAATCAAAATTTCCTCCTAGAAACTCTTTTGCTTCAGCATAAAGTTTTTCAACATCCTCAACAACTGTGGCATCTGCAGGAATGACGATGGTATTGCATTCTTCGGCAAGTTCTTTAATAGCTCCCATTCGCATAGCGATAGGGGCATTTGTCAGGACAAATCGTCCGCCTTGTTCTTTTACCTTGAGAGCGGTTTTCCAGGCGATTGAGTTTTCATCTAAAGCACCGGTGATAATTCCGACTTTCCCTTTTAGCAAGTTTTCTGGCATATGAAATTGGGTTGATTTCAAAAGTTTTGTTCAAAAATAGAGAAAATTCGGGAGTTCTTCCCTCAATTAGTAAGAAGCTCCTTGGCACTTTCAAGTGCAGAATCCGAAGGTTGGGCCCCAGCAATCATTTTTGCCAATTCTTGTACCCGCTCATTCTCATCCAAAAGTTTGATTTTGGATACGGTTTTAGCAGCTGAATTATCCTTAAAAACAAAATAATGCTTATCTCCTTTGGCAGCTACCTGAGGCAAATGGGTAATACAAATTATTTGATGATTTTGGGCTATATCTTTCATCATCCGTACCATCTGCAAAGCAACCTCTCCTGAAATCCCTGTATCAATTTCATCAAAAATAAGTGTAGGCAGTGCCATTTTATCGGCCATCAAGTATTTGATTGCAAAAAGTAAGCGAGAGAATTCCCCTCCCGAAGCCACTTTCTTCAAAGGCTGCAGCTGAGATCCTTTATTGGCAGAAAAAAGCATTTCGATTTGATCCAAACCGGACGAACTCGGATGAATGGATTGATGCTCAAATTTGATCCGGGCATTTTCCATTCCCAAGCGATGCAGCAAGGTCTCCATTGATTTTTCAAAGGAAGGAAAACAGGATTTTCGCTTGGCTGTTAATACCTCCCCTGCTTTTTTCATCAAATCTTCATCTCGACCAAATTCCTTTTCTGCTTTTTCCAGTAACTCATCTAAATTTTGAAACTCGAAAACACGGTCAGCCAAATTCTTCTCGATCGCTATAAGTTCTTCTACAGAAAGTACCCCATGTTTCTTTTGAAGCTGGTAAATCTTGCTTAATCGTTCGCGAGTTTCCTCAAGCTTTTCAAAATCCACCTCCACTTTCAAGTCTTCTTCCTCCAAGGTTTCAACCAAATCTTTCAATTCAATCAAGGCTGACTGAAAGCGCTCTTTGACATCTGAAAACTTATGTGCCAATCGCTCAAGGTTTTGGAGTTGTTGCTGGATTTGTGCCAAGCCTTGCAAAACACCAAATTGATCATCCTGAAAAAGACTGACAATCTCATGGATTTTAGATTTGATTTCTTCTGCGTTTTCCAGAATCTCTTGATTGGACTCCAATTCATCTTGCTCCCCTTCCACCAAAGAAAGTGCACTTAACTCTTCTAACTGAAATTGGTTGAAATCAGCTTCTTTTTGAAGTTCCAGGGCCTTTCTCTTAAGCTCTTCTAAGTTCTCCTTTGCTTTTCGAAAGGCCTTATATTTCTCTTTGTAATCAATCAATTCCTTAAATGATCCGGAAAATGCATCCACTAAGCCTAACTGATAGGAACCCTCTCCAAGCAAAAGCGTGTCATGCTGTGAATGCACATCCATGAGCCTTGCCCCGAGCTCTTTTAAAACCTCCAATAATACTGGTGAATCATTCACAAAGGACCTTGATTTTCCGGAAGGACTGATTTCTCTACGAATGATACAGGGTTCTTCATAATCCAATTCATGCTCCTCAAAAAATTCCTTCAACCCATATTCTCCGATTTCAAACCAGCCTTCAATGATGCATTTTCGATCCTCATGAAGAAGCACTTTGGTATCGGCTCGTTTTCCAAGAAGTAATCCAACAGCTCCAAGCATGATTGACTTCCCCGCACCTGTCTCACCGGTCACCATATTCAAACCGGAACCAGGCTGCATATGCAGATCATCGATCAAAGCATAATTAGAAATACTGAGGGTTTTGAGCATGAATCTTGGTTTTGCACAAAGCTAAAAAATCCCATCTAGCTTTTCAGCAGCTCATTGTACTTTCTAGCATTATTGGGGTCGACTTCAAGTAGTAATTCGACTACCTCAGTCCGAATCTCAAGAGGGGCATTTTTGAAAATTTGACTTATCTCATCCCCTTTAGCATCCATGAAAGCAATGGTGAAAATACCGTTTGGCTGGGCATTATTTGCTTCAGCCACTAAGCGTATTGCCTCCAGCATATTTTGATAGGCTTTATCTGGATCAATCTGAAGAATATCCAAGCCTTGTCGGTGATAAAGGTAATAGGCATCCCGAATGGAGGAATAAACGGAAGAGGAATAAATATCATTGATCAGCCAAAATCGGTTCCTTCGATCCGAATTGCTTTGTCCCCATCCTGCTCTTCCTGATTGCTGCGCATTATTGACAATGTCATTTGCAACCGCAAAAAATGAATTCCCTCCCCGGCTTTCAAAACTATCATAATCCAAACCCACTGCTATGTTCGCGTAGAATGCCAACAGAGAAGAAATATTATTTAAAAAGGTAAATCGATTGAATTCGATGGGTTGAGATTCTATAAATTCAAAATTCCAATTTCGGTCTGCAAAGTTTAATAGAAGAGTTTCATAATTGGTTCCATAGACAGGACGAACAGTTTGGACCTGAACCGTCGCCGAAAACGAACCTACCGTAGTCGCCTCATTGATGGTAATCAGCAAATTTCCCTTGATGCGTTCTTCTGGTCGAAACTCATTTGATGTCCAAGACCGGCCATTCAAAAACTGCTCAAAAGCAGTTTTCATTTGATTAAAAATATCCGTGTTCTGGAGATTGGACCGCTCACTGTTTATGATGACGGTAAAATTTAACTCCTGGGAAAAGGAGTGCAGACTAAAGCTCAAGAAAATAAAAAGGATAGCTGCCGTTTTCTTCATGGATTACAAGTAAGGAAAAAATCAGACGAGAGTCCAGCTTGATTCCCTTTTGATTTCATCTAAAATCAATCCCGCGATTTCTTTTTTCGGAGCAATTTCGGAAACCACCTTTTGTCCGCCTTTAGAAAAAATTGTCACGCGATTAGTATCTAAACGAAATCCCGCTCCTTTTTCTTTCATCGAATTCAAAACAATCAAGTCAAAGTTTTTTCGGCTCAGTTTCTCCTGAGCATTTTCCTCCTCATTTACAGTTTCAAGGGCAAAGCCTACATGCAGTTGATTGGGCTTTTTCAATTTCCCAAGTTCTTGAGCAATATCCACATTCTTTTTCAACTGTATTTCGAGGAATTCTCCTTGCTTTTTGATCTTTTCCGAAGCTACACTCGCGGGAGCATAATCGGCTACCGCAGCTGCAAAAATCATTACATCTAATTGGGTGTGAACCGCTTTAGCAGCCTGAAACATTTCTTGGGCACTATGAACATCTTCCCAATGGAATTTCTCCTTGTTTACAGGAATAGATACGGGACCTGAAATTACCCAAACTTCAGCCCCTCTTTCGATAAGAGCTTCGGCAAGCGCATAGCCCATTTTACCACTGGAATGATTGCTGATAAATCGAACGGGGTCCAAGGCCTCCTGGGTGGGGCCCATTGTCAAACCTACTTTTTTACCTTTGAAATCCTGCTCCTTCTCAAAAAACTGCTTCAGCTCATCGATAATGGACTCAGGCTCCATCATCCGCCCCTGACCTGAAAGTCCGGAGGCCAATTCCCCACTTTCCGCATCTAACAGTTTATGCCCAAAAGACTGAAGCGTTTGAATATTTTTTCTGACAGCGGGATGCTGGTACATATCCAAATCCATCGCTGGAGCAAACCATACCGGACAGCGCGCAGAAAGGTAAGTAGCGAGTAAAAGATTGTCGCATTGGCCATTCGCCATCTTGGCCAAGGTATTTGCTGAAAGGGGCGCAAAAATCATCAAATCAGCCCACAATCCTAATTCCACGTGATTGTTCCAAACCCCGGTTTCATCTTTTTGAAATTCATGGAGGACCGGGCGCTTGGAAAGTGTTGCCAAGGTCAAAGGGCTTATAAAATCAAGAGCAGAGGTACTCATTATGATTTGCACCTCTGCTCCTTCTTTGATTAAAAGTCTTGTAAGAAAAGCAGATTTATAAGCAGCGATGCTGCCCGTTATTCCTAAAAGAATCCGCTTTCCTGCAAGCCCCATTATTCTGCTTGTTCTTCTGGATATCTGTAGTAAACCTTTCCTTCCAAAAACTCTTCCATTGCCAAGGTAGAAGGCTTAGGCATACGCTCATAAAACTTTGAGATCTCGATCTGCTCTTTGTTTTCGAAAACCTCTTCCAAGTTATCTACAGTAGAAGCAAATTCAGAAAGTTTGTTGTTTAACTCTTCTTTCAAATTGTTTGAAATCTGCTTAGCTCGCTGTCCTACGATATGAATGGACTCGTAGATATTGCCAGTTGATTCAGAAACTTTGTCCAAATCGCGTGTGATGATGGATGGATTAACTGCCATATGAATTATTTTATTTGTTTTCGTTCGATTGATTGGTAGCAGGATCTAGAATCTTGTTTTTCTCAGCTTCTTCTCGTTCTGCTATATCTTTCTTCAGTTTTAAATGCTTGTCAAGTTCCTCACGGGCTTCCGTTTCATAGCTTTTCACCTCAGCAGTGAATTTACTATCCGGATATCTTCTGTAGAAGTTCAAGACATGGGTAAATACATCGTTGAGACGTTCCTCTTTTTTAGAAAATGCACTGTTTACCGCATAACCAGTACTTACTTCAACAAGTTTGTAAGCAAGCTCTTCATTGTATTCACTTTCCGGGAAGTCTTTCGCAAAGTTTTGGAAGTTCACGATGCAAGCCCTGTAAAAATCCCCTGGGAAAAGTCCGTCCTTTAATCGATAGTACATTTGAGACTCTTCGTAGGCTTTTCGCTCAAAACGATCCTCTAGATCTTCCAACATCTCCAAAGCTCGTTCGTAGGAATCGGAACCCGGATATCTTGTTACAAATTGTTGGATAGCTGCTACAGCCTCTTGACTACTTTGCTGATCCAAATTGAAATCAGGAGAATCTAAATAAAGGGAATAGGCATGCATGAATAGTGCTTCTTCTGCCAATGGACTACGGTTATACGTTCGGTAGAAATTATTGAAATAGCCCGCAGATTCGATATATCGCTTGGTCTTAAAGTGACAGTAAGCATAGTTATAATCTGCTAACTCTGCCTTTTCACTTCCTCGAATAATCGGAAGCACCTTATCATAGAGAATAATGGCCTTGTTGTATTCACCATCTTGGTAATACTTATTAGCCCCTTCATAAAGTTCTTCCCAATTGGTACTCTTTTCCAATTTGGCAAAAGGACCGCAGGAATAAAAGAGGGAAACTGCTGTGATTATGATAAGGGAAATTCGACGCATGCTCATTTTCAAGACCGCAAATATACGGGATAATTGTTGGTATTCAAACGAATAGAGAATGGGGAGATTACTTCTTCACAACGAGTTTTTTTGTCACAATATTTTTATTGTCGACAAAAAGTGTGTAAAAATATACTCCTGGATGAAAATCGGAAACATTGATCACCAAGGTATTTTGGTCAGGTCCGAGCTCATATTCAGCCACTGGGTTTCCTATAAAACTATTGATCGTAATTTTGGCATTCGCCTGTGGCTTTTTCAATACATAATCCAGCTGTGCAATCCGATTGCTAGGATTAGGGTAAACATCACTGATCCGAATCGCATCGTAATCTGACTCATCTGCCTTTTCCTCCGGATTTACCACTCGATATTGGGCTTCAACTACAAACGATTCGCGGATATTTTTCTCATTTACAAAAATCAAATCAAATCCCCCTCGAGTTTCGGTAATCCCTAAAGAGAACTCCAAATAGAAATCAGTAACAATTTCTCCAGGCTCCAAACTGATTTTGATTTTGGCCAAATCCCGCTTCGCATCGAAGCAGTTTTCACCAAAACAAATTTTCATGTCTTGGGAAGAACCAATATTTCCATTGATATTTTTTAGAAAATAGGTTTTGGGAGAATCCCCTTCATTCTGAAGGATAATTGTCTTACGTTGAGAAGCTCCAATCGAACCATCAAACTCCAATCGCTCGCTCAAAACACGCACATCCTGCGCTTCCACCATCAACGGCAGGAACATTAGGAGTGTCCATGTAAAAAATTTGAGAAAGTTATTCATGTAGAAGTTTCGTCGATATACCTGTAGTCTGTTGATTCTGAATAGAAATATACACAACAAATCTACGTAGTAGGTAATGTCGGGACGAAAATTTCCGGTTAATTGTTGTTAACCTCTATAAAATTTTTTGAGATTTTATTCGTTGGGCAAATTTTGACTTTTCTGGAGTGGCACCAAAGTCCTTTTTTTTGCATTTGCCTTCCATTTTTCAAGAGATTTTTGGATTTCTTCATCTGAAGGCATTCGAATCTCAGCATCCGGAACATCAAATAAATTTTTTGCATCTGGATCGATTTCAATCACAGATCTCCAGGCCAAAATCGTCTCCATGGTTGGTTTTTCTTCAGCTCTCCAGACAAATCCTTCCAACTTTCCTCCATCCTCTCCTATGTCTTGAACGGGAATAAACTTCCCCTCCGGCTTGACCCCATAATTAACCTTGGTAAGTTGCCCATCTTCAAACCCCATGCGGATGGTGGCTGATAAAGTTTTATTAACTCCTTGCACCAAGGTATCCCCTTCCAAGGCATAATACAGCGACTCTCCATTTCCATCGATATCTAATCGACTTAACTGCCCATCTGTGAAAAAGCCAGTCATGGACCTCCCTTTCATTTGATTAAAATTCAGCAAGGTATCCGACATGACCGCGAAAGCATTATTTTTTACAAAGAGCTCCTTGATCTGCTCATTTTCAATAAAAAATGTCATGGAATCCGCTGTGATCTGACTTTTCTGATTCCAAATTACAGGGTCTTTGAAAAGTTGAATCGTAGAGTCAGCATAATTATAGCTGAGAGAATCAGCAATTCCAGCCATGTCTTGTTTGACTAATTGGATGGATGAAAAGGCAAGCAAATACTTCAAAGAATCAGATTCATGATCTTGTGAAATCAAGGTATCTGCAGTTAGAAAAAGTGTATCTGCTTCGAAATAACGCCTTACCAAGGCGTTTCCATAAACCTGACTATAACCTCTATCTTCCCAATATTGACCTCTATCCCCAAAAATTTCCACCTGCCTTTCTTTATTCAAGACCCGGACATCTTGCAGTCCCTCATAATAGGCTTCATTCTCTCGATAAATAAGCTCCCCTGCTTTTACACGACTGTTTTCTGTCTCAACTACCCCATCAAAGAAGCGAAAGCTTTTTGCTTGGGTGTCATAAAAACTCCCCTTCTCTGCATCCAGTGTGTTTCCATCTTTAGAAACAAGATTTGTCAAACCTTTTGTTTCGGCAGTTTTTGGTACAGTGAGGTAGACCAAATAGTTGGTCTTCATGGTATAATCAGGATTAACGAGGACAACCTCATCAGTAAAAGTGATCCGTTCTTGATTCACTTCATATCGACCTCGTTGACTGGTAAGGACGTTGGTAGAATCCACGACACGGCCTCCATTGAAATACGTTGCAATATTTCCAGCTCGGTCATAATTCAGGTAATCCGTGTAAACTGTGGTCTCCAAATTTGAGAAAACCACGTTCGTCCGAAGTTTTGCCAACTTGATATTACCATCGTATTCTGCGTAGGCGCTTCGGGTAGTGACCGAATCCTGCTCATCTTCGATAAACACCCTTCCAAATAATTCAGCTCGATTTTCCATTCTGAAAAAATGAGCAGAATCGCACGTAATCAAGGTGCTTTGATTTTTCATCCGGACGGAACCAATCAAGCGCTCAAAGCCATCAGCGCCTTTTAAAGAATCAGCCTGCAAAATTTCTAGTGTATTTCCCTGCGCATTTGCCCTACCTCGCTGCTGACCCTGAAGGGAATGCAAAGACAACAGGAACAAACTGCAGAACAGAAAAAAAACAGGGATCGATTTCATAGATGGACTCAAGTGGGCAAAATTAGTAGAAAAAGCTATTTTTGATCAATGTTATCAGCATTTCAGGAGCATATTCGGCAAAAGGCACTTTTTGATCCTTCCCATACCTACTTATTAGCATGTAGCGGAGGGGTAGACAGCATGGTTTTAGGACACTTACTTCTTGCTTCATCTATTCCTTTTGAAATAGCTCATGTCAATTTTGGATTACGGGATAAGGAAAGTGATCAGGATGAATTATTTGTAATTGACTGGTCCGAAAAACATAAGATCCCCTGCCACCTCTATCATCCTGAAACCCAGAAAATCGCGGAGGAAAAGAAATATTCCATTCAAATGGCCGCCCGTGATATTCGGTATACCTGGTTTGAAGAAATTAGAAAAAACAGAAACCTCAACGGCATCATTTTAGCCCATCATCAGGATGATCAGTTGGAGACTATTTTCTTGAATTTATTGAGAGGAACTGGCCTTGATGGAATTCAGGGAATGGCTGAAAAAAAATCCTGGCTGATCCGTCCGCTTTTACCTTTTTCAAAATCGGAAATCGAAGCTTATGCAAATGCAAATGGGATCTCTTGGCGAGAAGATGCCAGTAATCAAAAAACGGAGTACAAGCGAAACAAACTCCGATTGGAGGCCTTACCTACGCTTTATGGCATAGCTCCAGATGCAAAACAAAACCTTTTGGGGAGTTTTGCCCGGATTCACGACGCAGGAAAAGCGCTCCATAATTTAGCTCAAAACTGGCTTAATCAGAATATTCAACACGATGGGGATACTCAAAGCCTTCCCTTTCACGCCTTTACTCATCAATCTGGTGCAAATACCTTAGTTTTTTATTGGCTTCGAGGCTATGGTTTCAATGCTGATCAATGTGCTTCCATAATAGAATCTGCCAAGTCCAATGATTCAGGCAAACAATTCTTCAGTGGAACACATCAATTGAATGTTGATCGGGAAGAATTAATTCTAGCTCCCCTTCAATCTGCTTTTCTCGCAAAAAAAATCCAAAAACAGGATATTGAGCTAATCCTTCCAGAAGGGACCTACGAGTTGATCAAAAAGCCAATTGGTGAAAAAATTGACCCAGCTAAAATGAACGCCATGTTAGATTTGGAAAAATTAAGTTTTCCTTTGGAAGTCAGGACCTGGGAACTGGGAGACCGATTTATCCCTTTGGGGATGAAAGCCTCAAAAAAAATATCCGACTTTTTAATAGATTTGAAAATACCTCGAGTCCATAAGGAGCAAGTCAAGGTGTTGATTTCAGGTGAGGAAATAGCCTGGGTAATTGGCTATAGAATTGCTGATTGGGCCAAGTGCGACGAGTCCACCCGAGAGATCCTCCATTTTAAATTGAAAAACTGATGCGAAACCCTTTTACTAAAACCTACACTGAAGCAGAGCTTCAAACCTTCGATTTTTTGAGGTTGCTTAAGTTTTTCGAAAAACTGAAAAACAAGGAAATGTCCCGCTTTCTTCCTGCTATGCATTCGCGTAAATATCAAAAAGATGAGGTGGTGTTTTTTAGTAAGGATCCAAGCCAAGCTTTATACCTCATCAAAAAAGGACAAGTCCATTTGACCATTGACGTAAAAGATAATTTCGAAACCATTTTAGAAGTCAACAAGGGACAGGCCTTTGGAGAAAATACATTTTTGCAAAATACCAAGCGAATCTATACAGCAATCGTTACTTCCGATGAAGCAGATCTGATTGTTATCCCTCATTTTGCTATTCAGGAAATTTTTGACAGCAATCCCAAAATCAAGGCAAAAGTCATGACTGCCTTGGCTGAATTCTACAATGAAAATAACCAACGGCTCTTCCGTTCCTACCGGGAATCCTTTGGGTTTTTCAGCCTTCGACAGATGTTTGAGTAATTCTTCTCCCTATTTCTCGCCCTCTTTCCATTTCCGCTCAACAAAGTATTCCTTTTGAGGTTTCTAATCCTGTCATTGTTACTTAACTTAGCGTCGCTTTTCACGCAATTATCATTAATAAAATCTATAAAATCATGAGCAAAGTAACCGTAGTTGGGGCTGGAAACGTAGGAGCAACCTGCGCAGACGTTTTGGCCTATCGCGAAATCGCGGAAGAGATTGTTTTGGTGGATATCAAAGAAGGAGTAGCTGAAGGAAAGGCACTCGATATCTGGCAAAAAGCCCCTATCAACCAATATGATTCCCGCACTGTAGGGAGCACAAATGACTATGCAAAGACTGCAAATTCTGATGTGGTAGTCATTACTTCTGGTCTTCCTCGTAAGCCTGGAATGACTCGGGATGACTTGATTGAAACCAATGCGGGCATTGTGAAATCCGTAACAGAAAATGTGATCAAGCATTCTCCAAACGCCATCATCATCGTGGTATCCAATCCACTGGATGTGATGACTTACCAAGCACATTTGACTTCCAAACTTCCTCGTAACAAGGTGATGGGAATGGCAGGAATTCTAGATACAGCACGCTACAGAGCATTTTTGGCAGAAGAGCTAAATGTATCTGGAAAAGAAATCCAAGCAATCCTAATGGGAGGTCATGGAGACACCATGGTTCCACTACCTCGTTACACTACAGTAGCTGGAATTCCAGTGACCGAATTGGTTGAAAAGGAAAAATTGGATGCGATCATCGAGCGAACCAAATTCGGTGGTGGTGAATTGGTGAAACTTATGGGAACTTCAGCTTGGTATGCACCAGGATCTGCCGCTGCCCAAATGGTGGAAGCCATCTTGAAAAATCAGCGTCGCGTATTCCCTGTTTGTATCAAATTAGAAGGTGAATATGGAATTGATGACTGCTATCTTGGCGTTCCTGTAATCCTAGGAAAGAATGGAATTGAAAAGGTCATCGAACTTGATCTCAATGAAGAAGAAAAAGCACTTCTTGAGGTTTCCCGAGGCCACGTAAAAGAGGTGATGAATGTATTGGATAAACTTTCCAATTAATTAATCTCTTGATGGTTAGACCCGGGATTTGTCTTAAACAGGCTAAATTCCGGGTCTGATTTTTGTACCCCAATCAAAAAACTACCAGCACGGTGAACATCGGAAAAAGCGCATTAATCCTTGCAATCATTTTGGTTACTGCCGCTGCCGGATATTGGTTATATACCCAGTATTCTTCAGTACCGCAGCTCCAGAACAGACAATTAATAAGTGATAATGCTGTCTTTATTTTTGAAACAGACCAAGCCGATGCCAGCTGGAATTCTCTCGTCACGCATCCTCTCTGGGAAAAGGTAAAATCCTTCCCAGCATTCGAAGAAATTGCAAATGGCTTATCTCAACTGGATAGCCTCACAGGCTTGAGTGGACAGGTTTCACGCATCTTAAATGGAAACACTTTAAGTATATCCTACCACCCGAATGGAGCGGAAAACTTTGAATTACTTTACATTTTACAACAGGAAAAATCAGCATTCGAGGATTTAATCAGCTCCATTTCCGATAAACTTCCAGCAGATATCCAAACAAACAAAAGGACCTACGCAGATATTGAAATCACGGAGGTTTTTAAAGGAACCGACCAACGACTTTACAGCTTTGCACACCTTGGAGGTCTTTTGATTTTTTCAGAGTCTTCTTTCTTGATTGAAGAAGCCATCCGAATGTATGAAGCACCTCAAGCTATCTCAAATCATTGGGAAGAGGTTGAATTAAGTGATCAGGCGGGAAGTTTGGGAAAGGTATTGGTAAGCGCAAAAAGCCTTGCCAACTTAATAAAAGGCACTTCTAAAGATCGCGAAAGCATTCAAATCCAATCATTAGAAAATCTAGATGCAGAGGCAATTTTTTCTGTTTATTTAGATGACGACCAAATTCGATTTGAAGGAGATATTGCGCTCTTCGAAGAAGTTTCCTTTACCCCCTCACTTCAAGCCAACCTAAGTGAAATTAAGGAAGGGATTTCAGCTAGAGCACTTTCCATCACCCAGTATAATTTACCAGGGATTTTTGAAATCCAAGCCCTCACCAATCGTGGATTCCAGGGAAAATCAACTATCCAAGGTGAGGTTCAGCGCAATCTCATTGATCAAGGATTTATCGATGGATTAGGTGGGGAATTTTATTTACAGGAATTAGAACCAAATGCGGACGGGAGTCGAAACTTAATCCTTGTTGCACGGATAATCAGCGACAATTCACCAATTAGTATTTTAAAAAATTATCTGGAACAAGAAACATCTACCTTTTCGGACTTCTATTTGGGTGAGGAGATTTTTTTTGTGGGCATAGAAGAGTTGCCAGCTTACCTTTTTTCGGGCAAATTCCAAGGTTTCCCTCAAACCTTTATCTCACAACGAGGAAATCTCCTCCTATTTGCAAATTCTCAAACAGCTATTAAAATGCTTTTGGATGACTTATCTGCTGGCTATACCTGGACAAACTCGAGTTCAAGTTTAAATTTGGGAAATGTACTCAATCCGAGTACTGGATTTTCTCAAACTTATCGGTTGGGGCCTATTTGGACGAGTTGGACCGATCAGGCAAATTCAGCATGGAGTTCCTTCCTGCAACGTTATCGCCCGGTATTCACCTCTTTTGATTACCTCAGTCTTCGAATCAGTCAGGTGGGAGATGTTAAAAAAAGTAGCATCATTATACCTTTTGATGAAGAATCCCCTTCTCCGGTAGAGACTACACCAGCTGCCGTAAGTTTGGCTTCTCAAAAACAGGTTGAGTTTGAAAGTCGATTGATATGGGGACCGCAGTCCATCACCAATTACCAAGATGGAACGGAAGACCTCATTCTTCAAGATGAAAATTACAACCTTCATCTATTGAATGCAGATGGTACGCTTGTATACAGCTACCCACTATCTGGTCCGATTTTAGGAGAAGCCTTCCAAATCGACTATTACAAAAACGGGAAACTTCAGGTTTTGCTAGCAACCCCTGAGAAAGTTTACGGGATAGATCGTCTGGGAAATCCACTTACCGGTTACCCTTTTGATTTTGAAGAAAAACTAACGCACCTGCAGTTAGTAGATTATGACAATAACCGCGAATACCGCTTCTTCTTAGCAACAGCCGAAGGGAATCTTTACCTTCTGGACAAGATCGGCAAACGTTTGGATGGATGGAACCCTAATTCCCTTCAAGACCCAAGTTTCCAAGCTCCAAATCACTTCCGAGTCCCTGGAAAAGGGGATTACATGGGTACACTTTCTACCAGTGGATCCCTACATCTGTTTAATCGAAGAGGAGAAAAAGAAGATGGCTCACCCTATGATTTGAAAGGTGCGTTTAATTCCGGGCTTTTCTTTGGGAGATTGGCTGCTTCAAACCGATTTGGCTTGACAGGAGTAACGAAAGACGGACAAGTTATTCAGGTAAATTTCGACGGAGAAATTATAAATCGAAACCAATTGGTGAAAGAAGATCGAGATAGTGAATTCTTCTTGGTTCCAGACCAAAAAAACCAAAGCTTTCTGATCGTATCCAAAACCTTCAACCAACTGAAAGTCTTCAGTTCAAAAGAAGAGGAACTATTCAACAGCAGGGTTTCCGAAGGGAAGCTTATCTATCAATATTTTGATTTTGGAGGCAATCGTCAGATTTTTGCATTGGTAGATCAGGAGCAAAACTTCGCCTTTCTGTATGATTTAAATGGAAATCTACTTACGAATTTACCTTTGGATAGCTCAGGAAGGATTCAGATAAGTTTTGATCAGCGGAATAATCAATACCTGATTCGTTCCATAGTAGGGAATAAATTGATCTCCTACTTACTTGCCGCCTAATCGGCTCAATTGATTCAAAAGATGAAAGTTATGTCTCGAAAAATAATAGCGACTTTAAGTTTTTTACTGCTTCTATCCCTTCAGCTTCAAGCCCAATTGATCAGGGATAATGCCACTTCCATTTCAGATACTAATCGCCCCAATCTGAGCACTCCTTACCATACCACCTTGACCTTTTTTTACAATCTGGAGGACAATAATTTTTTCCCTGAAAAAGCTGCCTCCACACTAGATCTTTCAGGGCAACAAGATGAGGATGCCACAAAATTAAGCATCAAGCTCAAGCAAGTATTTGAAGGGCAGGGCATCATAATTCGGGCAAGCCAAATCCCAAGACTTGCAGATTATCAGGATACAACTGGACTCACTAATGAAGACATTTATTATTTCGACAGGGATAAATTACCCGGTGTATTCCTCGAAAAAGTCGGAGCTGAGTGGAAGTTTTCATCTTTTACTGTAAGTCAAATCGACGAACTCCATAAGAAAACCTATCCCTATGGAACTGATCGACTTTTAAACCTCCTTCCCAAAATCGGAAATGACAAATACCTTGGGCTCTACTCTTGGCAGTTAGTCGGACTGTTCTTTATTATCTTCCTGGTTTTTGTCAGCCATTTTATATTGACCTTCTTGATTGACAAAGTACTGGTTTATCTATTCCGAAAATTCAATTACCAGCAAATCGGGGAAAACTACCTCCTGCCTGTAGCCAAAGTGGTCAGTTACTTTTTAATCGCTCAGATTCTTTCCATTCTTCTTCCCGTTTTACAGTTACCTGTAGAAATCTGGTCTTGGATGGTCGTGATTCTTCGGACGATAAAGCCACTACTCCTGACCTTGATTTTTTACAAATTAGTCAATGTCTTGGCGGTATACTTTGCTCGCTTGGCTACGAAAACTGAGTCTACCTTGGACGATCAATTGGTGCCGCTCCTGCGCAAGACGCTAAAGGCATTTGTGATAATTATCGGAACGCTCTTTATCCTTCGAGATGGGCTTAACCTAGATATAATCCCCTTCCTTACTGGATTGTCCATTGGTGGTGTCGCCATTGCCTTGGCAGCACAGGACACCATCAAGAATTTCTTCGGATCCATTATGATCTTTATTGACAAACCGTTTCAGGTCGGTGATTGGATTACTTCTGGGGATATTGATGGTACAGTGGAAGAGGTTGGCTTTCGGTCTACAAGGATCCGCACTTTCCGTAATTCCGTCATGTATGTTCCCAATGGAAAAATTGCGGATGCCATCTTAGACAACCACGGCCTTCGAAAATACAGACGGTTTTATACGACTTTGACCGTCACCTATGACACACCTCCCCAATTGATTGATGAGTTTGTAAAAGGTTTGAAGGAAATTGTTCTTGCACATCCTGACACCAGAAAGGACTACTTCAATATCTTTTTCAATAATCTTTCTTCTTACAGCCAAGATGTGATGTTTTACATCTTCTTTGAGGTTCCTACTTGGCCTGAAGAACTCAAGGCAAGGCACGAGATTCTGATTCAAATTGTCAAGCTAGCCAATTCTCTGGGTGTGAGGTTTGCATTCCCAACCCAAACCTTACACATGGAAAGCTTCCCAGAGAAAAAAGGATTAATCCCAACCTATCCTTCTGAACAGTCAGAATACCAGAAAAAGCTTAGCGCATTTTTGGCATCCGAACTTAGTAAAAAAGAGTAGAATTAATCCTGCTTGACCTTAAAAATGGTCTTCTTGATTTCTTTCCGCCCAGCAGGTAGCTCAGAAATAAGCTCCACTTCAAAAGGTACTTGGAGATTTGGAATCAAGATTTCTAAAGAACCATTCGCAGGATCAACCAGCGGATCTTTTGACCAATACAGAATGGAGCGGAAATCTTCATTTTCCAAATCAGGCTGAGAAATAGAATTGACCAAATCAATCGGAACCTGAATCCCTTTGTAGGGAGTGAAAAATGCATTACTAGGCAAGGGGAAACCTCCCACATTGCTTTGGTAGGAAGAAAAACTCATCACGCCCTCAAATTCCCGATCATTGAGGTAAAAAAGCCTGGAGAGAACTTCTAACTTTTCAAACGTTTTTGGGTTGAATGCTGCCAATTGATCGGAGTCAAAAACCGGCATTCCATCCACAAGCATCAAAGGATTCCCATTAAATACTCCCCCATTTTCATTGAT
This sequence comes from Algoriphagus sp., assembly GCF_013373065.1. Classification (GTDB taxonomy): domain Bacteria; phylum Bacteroidota; class Bacteroidia; order Cytophagales; family Cyclobacteriaceae; genus Algoriphagus. The sequence continues at coordinate 8,953 of NZ_JABXIN010000032.1, read as the reverse complement.
GGACCGAAATTCTTTCTTCCCTTGTCGTGTACGAACCGAAATCATCGGCACATATTCCTTAATGACTGTTTCAACCGATTCAAAACGGGTATAGTCATCCAACATAAAGGTCCGGTCAGCGACAAAGCCCGTAACAACAGGAACAGGTTCCTGTCGATAGCGTTCCGTAAAATAAGTTTGTACCCCACTGCTGAAAAGTAACTGCTGCAGGTAGGGCTCATCTTTTGGACTGATGACCAATTCCGGAAATTTAAAATCAGGTTTAAACTCAGTTCGAACCGCAGGAGAAAGCAATTCAAAATCCAACATATCCCCATTCTCATCTGCCTGAGCGATCATAAAATCCCAATGTTTCAAGCCCCCGATATCAAAAAACAAATTACCCGATTCATCTGGTCGATCGGTGTAAAGTGCTGACTCACGACCATGGACCGAAAGGAAATAAACTTTCGTCGTATCAACGGTCCGAGAGTCCACCTGTGCGGCAACAATATGCCCAAAAAGCTCAGGAAGCAACTTGCCCACCGGCGGCTTTACATAAAGGTCCGAGGAGCTAATCATTTGATCCATTTCCAAGTAAGGATTTTTCACCCGAACTTTTACCTCTATTGGATCTTCGGATTTCCAAAGGATGGACAGGGTACTTCCAAGGTTAGGCTTCTTTTCGGAGAGTGAAATGGAAGGTTCTGAGGCCCATTCTTTTTCAAAGGCAGCAGCCTTTTCTAAGTCAACTTTGGGAGAAATAGTCGGATTGAAAATAGTCACCAATTGCTGCTTCAGCCCCTTTCCCATATCCAAGAAAGGACTAATCCGGGTATAAACCCGTAATAAATAATGGTCTGAGGGAATTTCACGCGGAATCTCTAAAAAATGAAAAACCTTACCTTTTTCCAGCAATAGCTTTGCTAAATGGACAGACTCATTTTCCCGATTGAGAAGCTCAGCATACACCACATGAGAGGTCGTGGGAGCTTGCTGCTGCCACACTTCAGCATCAATCCAGATTTTTTCCCCAGTAAAATAAAGTGTTTTTGGTATCGAAAACTCAACTGATTCCGAAACGGTCTCCTGTGCAAAAGAATTTGGAACAATGAAAAATTGAAACCAAAAAAGGAATATCCCCAACCAAGTTGTAAGCCTCATTTCCATCATTAATCCTCCCAAAATTCAGGTCTAACATTCGTTCCTCTTCGGGTACAATCCACGCATGAAGCTTGGCTATAGCGGTATCCAATAGGTACAAAACCATTTTCCAGAAAAACCGGCGTTGTAGGAATATTGCCTCCTGATCGAAAATAGGAATCATAATTTGCAACTAATACAGTATCCGGTGCAGTGACACAACCGAAGTACTCTTCTACATCTGCTCGCCAAGGAGCTACTTCCCGAATGTCGATGAATAGTCGTCTTTGCTTTACCACCCCCAAACTAACCTGTCCGATCACTGGCACATCAGAATTTTGATCCTGTTTGATATTTCCCCCAATTAGGGAAGGAAGTGGACTAAAAATAGAGCCCAAATCATCTGAATTCTTTTTCAATATTTCCCAAAACTCCGAGTCATCTTGACTGATGGCTTTTTGGGAAATTAAGATACTGTACCGCAACGAAAGTCGCTCATCTCCTCTATTGATTTGCCTTATGGCCTGACGAAAAACGAATTGATCCTGAAATCGTGATGAGGTCTCGAGTAAGAGATCTGAATTGCGTTGACTTCGGTAGCAGAGATCAATACGCTCTTCCTGAGTCCGGGGGACGATTTGCTGCGTTTCTGGCACATACTTATCCAAGGAAATAAAAGGAGGACGAAAAGCCCAAGTCTCCTCATAAGTCCAAAGAAAGTCATCCGCATTTTCATCTCCCTGTGTAGTCAAAAAAATCTCCACCCCACCTTCATTTTTCTCGAATCCCACATCAATGATATCTGGAGTAATCAAAGGCTGAAGTTCTTCAGAAGTATAACTACTGCCATCCCGAAGGATAATATGCAAACGATAGGTTCCTGATTCCGAAACATCATACTGGAATTCATACACTCCTTGTCCCAATTCTGAAAATGAAAATTGCTCACCAGAAAGACTTTCCAGGTAAATATCCGCTCCCTCCACCAAGGAACTGGATTGATTTTGACCTTGAATAGGCTGAGTAAAACTTAAGCTAAGCTGACTTGCTGTCCCCTCTGTGTCCAAATAACCTTCCACTACCAAGACATTCAAATCAACCGGATTAATTTCTGGCTCAAAAGGCTCCCTACAAGAAAGCAAGGTCCCAATCAGCAGTAAACTCAAAAATAGATTCTTTCTCATCAGAACTTGAAATTATAGGTAATGAAGGGAATGGGCCTCGCAAAGATGGATAATTGATAGCCGCGTAATTGACCATCAATTGGTGTATAATACACTGAATAGGGATTACTGCGTCCTAGCACATTATATATTCCTAAGGACCAAGAAGAGTGTGCTAACTTTCGAACTTTGTGATTCCCTTCCAGATTTACTGACAAATCGAGGCGGAAGTAATCCGGGATTCTGTAGGCATTTCGGTCTGAAAAATAAACTCGTTCAGACCCAGCATATTCAAATTTGGCGATAGGCAAAGTCACCGGTCGGCCCGTACTGTAATTACCATTTAAGGACACATTCACCCGCTTGCTCAACTCATAATTCGCCACCAAAACTGCATGATGGGGTTGGTCAAAATTGCTGGGATAAAATTCTCCATCGTTGATTTTTTCGATACTCGGTTCATCCGATGTTCTGAGCAAAGATCTTGAATAGGTATAGGCTAAAGAGCCAGTCAAACTTCCTGTCGTCTTTTTTAATAATAACTCAATCCCATAGGCCTTTCCTTCGGTATTCAGGACATCTTGCTCAATATTTTCATTCAAAATGATCGAAGCTCCAGATCGGTAATCCAACAAATTATCCATGTAGCGATAGTAAACTTCTGCTGAAAATTCCAGCGTATTCAAAGCCATATTTCGATAATATCCGAAGGATGCCTGCCCGCCTGTTTGAGGTCGGATGTATCGGTCACTCAGCTTCCACGAATCCGTAGGAGCTATCGCTGAGGTATTGGATAATAGGTGAATATTCTGCCGCATGGTGTTAAACCCAAGCTTGATGGAAGATTGATTATTCAAGGTGTATCTTCCTGAAACTCGAAATTCCGGTCCATGATACGTTTGAACATTCTCTCCCGAACCAAAAGTCTCCTCTCCTATCACATTGCTATCTGTGATCGGCGCATCCGGCACATAGTTATTGACCGTCATCGGACCAAAGAGTTGGTAAAACATATACCTTCCTCCATAGCTGATGGATAGCTGCTCACTGATCGTCCATTCATCCCCAAAATAGATGGATAATTCACGCGCTTGCTCATCCTCCAAATCCTCAGGAATGACAATCGATTCAGGTCCAAAAGGACTATTCGTTCCGGGATTCAGCTGGTATTGAATACCATGCAAACCAAATTTATAAATGTGATTCTCCCCTTTTCGGTATTCAAAATCAGCTCGTAAATGAAGCTGGCTAACATCAAAGCTAAACTGATAAGCATTCAGCGGATTGTCTTGCCCGATAATTCCAAATTGGTAGTGGTCACTTCCCAACGTAAACCGACCTTCTAATTGCTCATTGAAATAATGTCGCCAAGTAGCTGCTAGGTTTACATTCTCATAGGAATAGGTGGTATCCAAATCAAATCCAAAGGAATCATTGGAAAGATAGGTGGTGATTTCGAGTTGATCCCGTTCACTGAATTCATGCCGGATATTCGCATTTAGGTCATAAAACGAAGCATTGGACCCTTCCAGCGCTGCCTCCTCCTCCAGCAAGTCCAAAGCCCAGTTGGAATAGGTAGTTCTTCCACCAACAATGAAAGTCGTCTTCTCTCCGATTGGCCCTTCCAAACTCAAGCGCCCCGTCATGATACCGATACCGCCGCTTCCTCCAATTTTATCCGATCTCCCAAACTTGGGTTCAACCTGCAAGACCGAGGATAAGCGTCCTCCATAATTTACCGGAACAGATCCTTTGTATAATTCCACGCCCGAAACCATGTCTGGGTTGAAGGCTGAGAAGAATCCAAACACATGAGAAGGATTAAAAATGGTGGATTGATTATAGAGAATCAGATTTTGATCCGCAGCTCCTCCACGCACATTGAATCCTACACTCGCTTCTCCCACGGTATTCACCCCCGGCATTGTCAAGACCCCACGCAAAATATCAACCTCTCCCAACACGGCTGGAAGCTTACGTACATCGGCTATGCTAATGGACTGCACCCCCATATCCAATTTATTGATATTGTTCAGAGCCCCGGAACTCACCACAACTTCATCCAGCGAGAGAAAGCTTTCCTGAACCTCCATATTCAAGGCCCCATCGCCAAAGAGCTCAATTTGTCGCTGCTCCTGATAACCCCCTGGATTTTGTATAAAGAGCGTGTGGCGTCCTTTCGGTAATTCGATTTTATAATTCCCATCCGAATCGGTGATGGTCTTTTGATAATCCACTTTCTCAAAAATAACCGTCCCCAACATGGGCTCGCCATTATCAATATTGGTCACTTTTCCACTAAGGATTGCTGTTTCCCGAGTCGGATCTACTTGGTCCTTTCCTATCTCAAACCGCATATTTTTGGCGAAAGCTCCTAATTCAGTTCCAGACATCCCCGAAGATCCGGATCCCAAGTCTTTCTTTGGTTCAAAATATCCCCTGGCAAACCCCACCTGCATTTTCTCTCCCTTGGTTATAAAAACCCGATGGTCCGAAGAAATGGCGAATTGAAAATCCGTCTCTGAAAAAACGATTTCCAACAAATCCTTCAATTGGGAATCATTTGCTTGCATGTTGACTGAGAGATCGGCGAGTTGTTCTTTTGAAAAATAAAATCGGTAATCACTTTCTGATTCGATTTTTTCAACAAATCGCTCAAAGGAAATTCCAGCGAAAAACCCGGAGAATTTCTGGATGCTTTGAGCCGAAAGATCCCCGATACCCCATCCAAGGAAAAGGACTAAAAAGAATAAAAACCGGCGATAGTTCATAGGGTTTCCGATTGAGTAGCGAGCTGTAATAAAGCCTTAAGGTAATTTCGACGGTTTTGATTGAAGTAAATGCGGTTACGCGTCAGGTTTTCTCTGATCCCCTTTTTCTCCACTTGGAGCAGCTTGATCGCATCTTTCTTCCTTTTAACTGGAAAAAACTGGTCACCCTTTACCAAGAAAAAATCCTCATACTCGATATAATACCCCACATAGTCCCCTAATTCCCTTGCCGGCTTGTCCACTTTGTAGTGCTTTGAGACCAACTCCATCGAACCGGAGGCGATGATTTCATAAAACCCATTCTTATCATACAAATAATCCTCATTTCCACTCAGCTGTCTGAATTCACTCCCATCCTCTAAGACAAACCCATCAATTTTGGCAGGATTGATCAATAATTTTTGAGAAAAAAGCGGATGAAATGTAATCACTTGATCGTATCGGATATCATACAAAAGTGGAACATCCGGATAGAAAACCCGATTGATGGTTAAACCTCCCTTTTCAAAAGAACGAGTTGAGAAATAAGGGAACCCATCATAATTTCGAGGGGGCTCTGGGTATTGAGCGCCTGTGATCAATTCCTGAAAAAACGGGAGCTCTTCTTGATATTTTTCAAGATTTGCTAAATTCTCATTGACGGTCTGAGACCAAGCCGAAGCCACTAGTAGGGTACACAGACCCCAAGCAAAAATAATTTTCCGCATGGATGAAATTACGACAGATTCCAATGGAAGATTTTTATTTTTAAAAATATCTTTAAGTGGTTTCCCTTTACGATGGAAGGGAAAAAATTGATACAAAAATCCCAGACTTATTATGATAAACCGTAGAAACCTGCTCAAATCACTTGCTTTGGCCCCTTTAGCCGGAGTGGCAATGAATGCCGAAGCAAAACCCGATCAAAAAAGAGAATCCAACTTTAAATTCTCTTTGAATACTTCTACCATACGGGGGCAAAAGCTGAGCCTTTCAGAAATGATCAATGTCACTGCCCGGGCAGGTTATGATGGGATCGAGCTGTGGATAATGGAAATTGATGCGTATTTGGCGTCTGGGAAAAGCCTTCAAGCCCTGAAAAAGGAATTGGATGATGCGGGAATCGAAGCGGTGAATGCCATTGGTTTTGCTACCTGGATGGCGCAGGATGCGGAGAAAAGTAAAAAAGGCTTTGCCCAAATCGAAAAGGAAATGAATCAGCTCGCAGCTATTGGTTGCAAGCGCATCGCTGCTCCGGCAATAGGAGCGGAAGCACCGGTAGATCTATTTGAAGCGGGAGAAAAATACGCCCAACTCTTGGAACTAGGTCGCAAAACCGGCTGCATGCCGCAGCTGGAGTTTTGGGGAGCTTTTCCACCTTTTTATCAACTCGGCCAAGCCCTAGCAGTCGCAGCAATGGCTAATGATGCGGATGCTCGATTGCTACCGGATATTTATCATCTCTTTCGGGGAGGTTCGGGTTTTGATGGGCTCAAACTACTCAGTGGGAATGCGGTGGAAGTCTTTCATATGAATGATTTCCCCGGCACCCTGGCCCGAACAGAGCAAGAGGACAAGCACCGGGTATATCCCGGCGATGGCGTAGGTCCCCTGGTGGAAGTGGCGCAGACCTTAAAGAATATGGGCGGAACCAAGATCCTTTCTTTGGAACTATTCAATCCGAGTCTTTATGCCATGGATGCCGATGTCGTCGCCCAAACGGGTCTGGAAAAAATGAAGCAGTTTTTTTAAAGCCTGATTGTTGTAGATAAAGGGATTAACTGCGGCTGTCTCAGAAGACTTCCGTAATTGCGAACGAAGTGAAGCAATCTTCCCTGATTTAAATTAAATCAATATTGAGATTGCTTCTCTCGACCTTGTCGGGATCGCAATGACTGCACATCATACTTTTGAGGCAAGGTCGAATATCTTCACCATCCCGATAGCCATCGGAACGGCAGATTTTTCTCCCAAACTTAGGACCTTCCTATCTACTGTGGCTTACAAAGACACAGACTGGAACGGCATAAAAAGTTAATGAAGAGGGGAATAGAATTTTTGATTCCCCAATAAGTAATTAACTTATAACAACTTGTAAGATTATGCGCTATTTGATACTGGTCCTTGGGCTTATTTTTCCATTACTGACTTTTTCTCAGACACAAAATAAAAACGAATTAGCTGAATACTCCTATTCGGAGTTCTTTCAGATGATCGAAAATGAGGAAGACTCTGTTTTTAGACTGGATAATGCACTGATCTTTTATAACAAGCTTACTGATGAGTCTTTTTTGGCCAAAGAGAATACTAGCTCAACCAGAAGTGATACCATTCATATTCGAAAGGCCTTGGAACTAGAAAATGTGGTTTTTGATCCATTTAATCGTTTTTCTCTTCTCAATAGATATCTGAATCAAATCGAGTTTCATGAAAAGGTGGTTTTCACAAATGTTTTTGGGAGTTTCCAGAACATCCGCTTTTTGAAAATAAGTATAGGATTCAACGAGTATATCCCTCAATTGCTAGAGGAAATTAATTCAAATTCAAAAATCGAGACCTTCTCTAAGTTTGAACGCCTTTATTTTAACAAGGTAATATTCGATAGCGACCCCCACATTCTTTGTTTGAAAGGAGGCAAGCAAAATGTCATGTTAGAAATCAATGATTGCAAGTTTGGAGGCCAGAATTCGGATGCAAGATCTTTTTTTCTTTTACAAAGCTTTGGACGAGTAAGATTCACGAACAATCAGTTCAAAGGGAGTGATTCCTATTCCATGTCATTTTTTGACAATTCAGATATAGTAATAGAGAACAATGATTTTGGTGAGCGATTTATAGATTTAGATTTTCCCATTGAGAATGAAAAGGTCGATTTTGTTAATAATAAATATGATTTTATTGCCGGCTTATCTCTAAACGAAAACACCTCCAATTTCACCATCGATTGGACACAATTTCAAAGCGGTCTTATCAACAGTGATGCCTATTACGATTTCTTATTAAAAATGGCAGGGGGAGATAATTTGAAAGGTCAAGAATTCGAAAAAGACGCTGCCATTTTATTACACTATAAAGACGCTGCCAGGTTTGCAGATAACGCTGCATTTCGTGAAGAAATAAAACTCTTAGGAACGATCAACGACATTTACAAAAAACAACATGACATTGAATCTGCGAATGCGAGTTATATCGCATTAAAGGATTTGCAAACGCAGAGGCTTCAATATGTATACCAGGAAAACCCTTCATTTGACACCTTCTTCGAATGGAAGGTGAACCAATTCCTAAAGATTTTTTCGGATTATGGGACAAAGCCCTCTAAGGCGATAACCATGTCCGTTTATGTTATTCTAATTTTTGCACTTATCTATCTTTTCTTCCCTAACTATTGGGACAGTCATGGCAAAGACCGGATGCTCTACCGCTATCATTTCTTTCTAAAATACCTCAACCAGAATGCCGGCATGCACGATGTGTATCTGGAGAATAAAAGAGATGAGCTAGCCCATTATGAAGGCTTTAGAAAGTTCTTTGAGGAAAACGGAAAAACGGTTCCTAAAATCTTTCTGGCTACAGCCCTCCCTCTCTATCGCTGGTCAACGGCAAGCACAAAAACTTCTTCCTGGCTCCTTCAAAAGATTGATATTTTCAAAGGGAAATGGTCGGATCTACCGGCACAAAAAAAAGCTATCAAAACCGTCTTGCTGTTGCTCGTTTTTTTTATCGCCATCCTCTACGACCTCTTTATCAAAATGCTCAATGCCCTTATGCTGAGCATCAACACCTTTACTACCTTAGGTTTTGGTGAGATCCCCATAAAAGGCCTGCCTCGCTATTTAGCCATTATTCAAGGTTTTATTGGCTGGTTTATGTTGACGATATTCTCAGTGTCTTTGATATCCCAGTTGTTGAACTGAT
>NZ_JABXIN010000024.1 GCF_013373065.1 Algoriphagus sp. | reverse complement strand
CGCAGGGGTCCCACCTCTTCCCATCCCGAACAGAGAAGTTAAGCCCTGCAGCGCCGATGGTACTGGGGTTACACCCGGGAGAGTAGGTCGCCGCCTCATTTATCAAAAGCCCCTTACATAAGGGGCTTTTTTCGTTTATAGAGATTCTTGGAATTTCCTTTTTTGATTGATTCTCTCAGTATTATTCTTTTACATTGTTTATTGCCTACGAAAGGGGAATGAATCTCCTATTATCTTTTCAGCCCAATAGTTTTTCATGGGTCTATTCATTTAATGTTTAACCCATTTATTAAAGCATCTTTGAATTGCTGGCCTCATTCTTTTAAACCTGAAAAAAGCCCATAAAAAAACCGGAAATCATAAGACTTCCGGTTTGATATTCTTATCGATTCCAATTATTGAAAATCTTCTTCAGATAAGGTTTGGTTGATATTCAAATTTGTAACCTTTGCTTCTAATGGAACCGGGATCATTGGGGATTTGATGGTCCAGGTCATTGGCAACAATACCCCTTCTTTTTCTTGATAATCTGAATAGAATGTGTCTCCAGAAGTAGGGTTTTCGTTTTTGATCCGTAGACCGGTTTGCTCATCATAGTAATTAACCAATTTTGCACCTGAAGCTGCAGAAATGATTACTTTATAAGCAGGAGTTCCGTCCACATCTTTTAAGCCATCAAGTTCAATAGTATAGCCTAATTCTTCAATCCAAGCTTCTGGTATCAGGTAGGCATTGATTTTCGCTTCTTCCAGTTGCTGACCGGAAAGTTGTATACTTTGACCTTGCACACTGATTGATCCAGAATCTTTTTTGATTACTGAGCTTTGCATTACATTACCACCAACGGAAGTTTTTTGTGCGTAGCGACCATCAGCATCAAATACCATATCGAGCGCAAGGGCAGTACCCATCACATCTGCATTCATTGTCAAGGTTGCGGTTTTGATTGCCTGAGCCTTCTCTTTTCCGCCGATAGCTTCTAAATAATTGGCAATGACTTTCTCAGCGGTCATATTTGCATCTGCTGTCAATTCTTTCGCAGGATAACCCATGTTGTCAAACATTTTGACTTCTCCGAATTGAGCAAGTTTATCTTTGATTTCTGCTCCATTACCAACAGCTGTGATGTATAGCTTGCTAGGGTCAATTAACTTTCTTGCAGTTTGATTTATCTCATCAACAGAAAGGCTGTTTAATGTCTGAAGATAATTTTTGTAATAGTCCTTCGGTAAGTCATACCTCTCAATATTTAAGGCAAAATTTGCAATGGTTGAAGGACTCTCTAAAGAACGTCCGAATGAACCAGATAAATTTGCCTTCGCTTTTTGTAGCTCTTCTTCCGTTACACCCTCTTCCACAATTTTGTTGATTTCATGTAGAAACTCAACCACAGCAGAATCGGTTACCTCAGTTCTTACAGAGGCATTTGCTGAAAATCTACCGATTAATTTATCAGAACTGATGGATGAATAGGCTCCATAGGTATATCCTTTGTCTTCACGAAGGTTCATGAAAAGTCTAGCAGAAGAACCTCCTCCTAAGATTTGATTGAGTAATCTACTCGGAATGTAAGATTCATCTCCAATATTCAATTCTACCGGTTGGGTTACATTGATTACAGTTTGCACAGATGAGCTTCTGTCTACCAATCCAACCATTGTATTTTCACCTCGCTCAGGTTTTTTATAGTCAAAGCTTGGAACTTCTCCAGCTTCCCAAGAGGAAAAATACTTTTCTGCAATAGACTTGGCTTCTTCTAATTCCATGTCACCCACAATCGCTAGGTAGGCGATATTTGGCTTGAAAAAGGTTTGGTAATAAGCCTTAACATCATCGACTGTGATATTTTTGATCGTTTCTTCTGTCTCAACTTCTCCGTATGGATGATCTTTTCCGTAAACCATCGCAGCTGCCAGTCGGCCGGAAATAGCATTCGGGTCATCTTTGGTGGTGGCTAAACCTGTTAAACTTTGCTTTCTCAACTTTTCCAATTCATCTTGTGGAAAGCTAGGATTGTACAAGACATCGGTCATAAGTTCCAACAACTTATCTTGATGCTTTTTCAAAGAAGATCCGAAAATAGAGGTTGAAGAGGCTGAGAGACTCGCACCGATAAAGTCAATTTCTTCGTCAATTTGATCTTTTGATCTGCTTTCTGTCCCTGAAGTCAACATCTGTCCCACAAAACCCGTGAGGCCAGCTTTGTCACCTTCCAGTAAAGGATCTCTGTCTAAAATCAATGAAAAAGAGACTCTTGGTAACTTATCATTGGTAACCAAGATGACTTTCAAACCATTATCTAGCGTAAATACTTCTGCATCCCCAATGTTGATTTCAGGGGCAGGACCTGATGCTGGTAATTTGCTTCGGTCAACTTGTGCCCACGCAGTTGCCACTGTGAGGACACTAAAGAATAATAATATTGCTAATTTTTTCATGTTTTCGAAGTAGTTTAGTCTAAACAATTACTCAGTCGTTTCTTTTGGTTTCGGTAGGTAATAAAGTACTACACGACCTTCCAAATTCAAGTATTCTTTGGCTACTCGCTTGATATCCTCTTGGGTGACTTTGCTGTAGTAATCCATCACTTGATTGATATAATTGGTGTCACCATAAATGACGTGAGCTTCTGCAAGATTTTCTGCAATTCCCGAAACGGTTGAGTTTCCACTTACAATATTGTTTTCGATGATATTTTGAAGCTTTGCAAAGTCCTGATCAGAGATTCCTTCCTCCTGAACTTGCTTGATTAATTTGTCGACTTCAGCTTCGAGGTCCTCAGGAGCTACTCCCATATTCGTGATTCCATACATGATGAAAATTCCGCCGTCTTCCAATTCTAGAGGTATAGCAGCAACTGCAAGAGCCTTTTGTTGTTTGTCTACCAATTCCTTGGTCATTAGGGACGAATTTCCACCAGTCAGATAGGTAGAAAGCATCGAAAGGGCGTAGGAATCCGGATGATTTCTTGGTGGTAAATTGTAAGCTTGAATTACAGCTGGAATTTGAATATTATCATAGATAACGTCTCTGATTTCCTCCGTCTTCTTTGGCTCGGTAATGTTTGGTCTATAAATCTCTCCTTCTCCTCTAGGGATTTCTGAAAAATACGCTCGTACCCATGATTCTACTTGTGCATAGTCAATATCCCCTGCAATAACCAAAGTTGCATTATTGGGTACGTAAAACTGCTTGTAAAAATCCTGAAATTCTTCAATAGTAGCAGCGTTCAAGTGATCTAAAGAACCAATAGGTGCCCATCGATAGGGATGCTCAGAGTATGCACGCTTAAGAGTTTCAATCAAAATTGACCCATAAGGACGGTTGTCATAACTCTGTCTTTTTTCTTCTTTTACGACTTCACGCTGTGTTTCCACGCCAGTTTCATCCACTTTGGAGTGAAGCATCCGCTCACTTTCCATGTAAAGAGCCAATTCGAGTTCGTTGGATGGAAGCGTCTCATAATAAAAAGTGATATCATTCGAGGTATAGGCATTGAGTGTTCCTCCTCTACCTTGAATAATATTCATATATTCTCCTCGTTCAATATTTTCGGAACCTTCAAACATGAGGTGTTCAAAGAAATGAGCAAAACCCGTTCGCTCTGGATTTTCATTTTTTGATCCGACATGATAAAGGACCGAAGTATTGACAATCGGAGTGGAATTGTCTTGATGCATGATGACATGCAATCCATTGTCCAGAGTAAATTCTCTGAACTCAATTTTCTTTTGGGCCAGGGCCGGGACAATGGTCAAGGCAAACAGCAAGCCTAAAGCTGTGAGTTTTTTCATAATAAAAGGTTAGGATTAGTTTTATAATAGAATCGATTTCGACTTAATTTTTGTTTCATTTGTCCGCTTTCGAACAGAAGATAACTGCATAAAAACAAGTATAGAAATGACTAAATTTTCTTGTCTCGAATCAATTGCTTTTCTCTCAAACAAAAAAATTTTTCTTTCAATTAATTCTTATTTTATCTAAAAAAATACCTGATGATTTTCTATAGATTTAACTTTTACTAGATTAAATATTTCTTTTTAAAGGCTTAATACCCATATTTCCCTTTCCACCTCGCGGCCAAAAATTTCTTCATTTCACGCTCTCGAGCAGAATCTCCAGGTTCAAAAAATGTCGTTCCTTTGAGTTCATCCGGCAAATATTCCTGCTCAATAAAATTCCCTTCTCCATCATGAGAATATTTATAATTCTTCCCGTAGTTCAAATCCTTCATCAGCTTGGTAGGAGCATTCCTCAAATGAAAGGGTACCGAGAGGTCTCCCGTCTTTCTAACGAATTCCTGTGCTTTCCCAATCGCTAAATAGGAGGCATTACTCTTTGGAGAACTTGCAAGGTACGTCACACATTGTGAAAGGATAATTCGTGCTTCAGGATAGCCGATCATTTTGACCGCCTCAAAACAATTAGTGGCTAAAAGCAAGGCATTGGGGTTCGCATTACCGATATCTTCTGATGCCAAAATCACTAAGCGCCTTGCGATAAATTTGACATCTTCACCTCCTTCGATCATGCGAGCCAACCAATAGACAGCTCCATTGGGATCAGAACCCCGAATGGATTTGATAAATGCTGAAATGATGTCGTAATGTTGTTCTCCTGATTTATCATAGAGGGCAACTTTCTGCTGCGCGATTTGCATCACTTTTTCATCAGTGATCACACAGGGGTTTTCATTGATACCATCGATTACAATCTCTAAAAGATTGAGGAGTTTCCTTCCATCTCCCCCGGAAATACGAAGCAAGGCGTCGGTTTCCTTCAGTTCTACCTGGATTTTTTTCAAATCAACATCTTTCTCCAAAGCCTGTTGAATCATGGCTATCATTTCAGCCTTTCCCAAGGGATTAAGCGTAAAAACTTGACATCTTGAAAGCAAGGCTGAATTCACCTCAAATGATGGGTTTTCGGTCGTAGCTCCAATCAATCGGATGATGCCTTTTTCTACCGCTCCCAAAAGGGCATCCTGCTGGGATTTGTTGAAGCGGTGAATCTCGTCGATGAAAAGGACCACCCCCATTTGAAACTTGGCCTTTTCGATAACTTCCCTAATATCTTTGACGCCGGAATTGATTGCACTTAATGTGTAAAATGGAGCCTTGATTTCATTAGCTATAATATTCGCTATCGTAGTTTTTCCCACTCCAGGAGGCCCCCATAAAATCAAAGAAGGTACATTTCCCGACTTGATAGCTTTATAAAGGAAAGAACTTGGAGAAGAAAGATGCTCCTGGCCAATTAGATCTTCCAATCGGGTCGGGCGCATGCGTTCGGCTAAAGGAGTGGGATTCATAAGAGAGACAAGAGAGTTAGAGGCTAGAAAGTATCAGGTATCAAGAAGAGAGTATCAAGACATTACCAAATTTTACTAATGTTCAATGAGTGAATTAAAATATTCATGAAATTGGGAATTTTATCCTTTTCAGGAATTAGATTTTGCTTCTTAAAATCTGTGTAAATCCGTGCCTTATTCTGTTTAAATCTGTGGGAATAGATCGAGAATTACAAAAAAGAGGCCTTTTCAGGCATGATTGAATTCGATTATTCAGTCAAATTCTGTCTGATAAAATTTCAAATCTTTCTAATCCTTTTTCCAAATTCCTCCAAATGCTCATCCCCAAAATCCAAGTGGGTCACAAAGCGAACCAAGTCTTTTCCAAATTTTACAGATTTGATATTATGAGTATCTAACTTGCCCATAAATTCTTCCGGACTGATTCCATCCAACCTGGCAATTACAATATTGGTTGCTACCGGGAAAATTTCTGAAACGATAGGTAATTCACTCAGCATTTCTCCCAAGGAACGAGCTCGGGAATGATCTTCTTTTAATCGATCCACCTGATTATCTAAAGCGTAGATTCCTGCTGCTGCCAAAAAACCTGCCTGCCGCATGCCACCTCCAAAGACTTTTCGGACTTTTCGAGCCCGTTTGATATCTGCTTTTGAGCCCAATAAAACGGACCCCACTGGACACCCTAGACCTTTGCTCAGGCAAATGGAAATAGTGTCAAAATGAGCACCCCAATCAACAGGTTTTTCACCTGTTTCAACCAAGGCATTAAATAATCTAGCCCCGTCCAAGTGAAGCTTTTGGCCTTTTTCCTGACAGAGTTGATGAATCGGTTTGATTTCTTCTAAAGTATAAATGCTTCCTCCTCCCTTGTTCATCGTATTTTCCAAAGAAACCAAAGTCGTTTCCGGAGCATGAACATCATCCGGGTTGATAGAATCAGCGATTTGGTTTGTTTTAATTTTCCCGAAATCTCCAGGAAGTAGCTTGACCGATGCTCCGGAGTTGGCCATAATTCCACCTCCTTCATAAAGGTAAATATGGGAGTATTGGTGGCAGATGACTTCAGTTTGAAGACCTGTGTGAAGACGAATCGCGATCTGATTAGTCATGGTGCCCGAAGGGCAAAAAAGAGCTGCCTCCATTCCAAATAGCTTTGCGATTTTTTCTTCCAAGGCATTCACGGTTGGATCTTCGCCAAAGACATCATCACCCACCGGGGCGGAGAACATGGCCTCCTTCATTTCAGGTGTTGGACGAGTAACGGTATCGCTTCTAAGATCAATTAGCATGGTAGAAATAGGTTGATTTTGAACTAGTAGATGGGATTAAATTTTGAAGTGCTCGAGCTGCCTCAATGGGTCGGTCGGTAGCCAAAATATCAGCTCCATGCTGCACAAAGCTCACATAAATTTCATCTCCACGGGCTTCAGCACTTCTATCAAGATTGCCCATGGTTCCCAAAATGGTAAATACTCCTTTTTGGTGGAGCGCTTGATTAAATGAAGGGGTTCGCTCGGCTACTCCAGTAAAAGCAATCACCCGATTCCATGGAATGCCTGTTTCCTCCAATCGTTGAATTTCATCCTCATTTCGGATCGTAACAGAAAGCATTAATTCGGGAGCCAATGAATGAAGTTTTTTGGCTGCAGGAAATGTATAGGAAATCAAAGCTGCATAGGCTTCAGACTCAGTTTCTCTTACCTCCTCAATTACTTTTTCAAAAGGCACAGATCGCTTGATGTCTACAGTAAGCAGGGCTTTTCCTTTAGACCATAGCAAAGCTTCTTTCAAGGTTGGGACCTTGAATTCAGTCAACTTTCCCTCATTGTCTTCCAGAAATAGGCTTTGGATATACTCGAAAGTTACTTCGTTGACTTTTCCTGTGCCATTTGTCGTTCGGTCTAGTTCGTCATCATGCATCAAAATGAGTACAGAGTCTCGAGTCATTGCCACATCCAGCTCGATAATCGAGGGCGTGTAGGTCAAGATATTTTCAAAGGTTTCAATGGCATTTTCGGGGAAGCCAGGGTAGGGGCCACCCCGATGGGCAGAAACCATTGGGATTCGATCAGCCGTCCAAGAATAGAATTCACGTGTTTCTTCTAGGTTCAAAACACGCGTTATGTGAAGTTTTTTGGAACCGCTTTCTGATTGATTATCCTCTTGTTTGGGTGTGCAACTGCCCAGGAAAAGGAGTAGTGATAAAAAGCCCCAATTAAATATTCTCATTCTTTTTTGTTCTCTTTTTTGAAGATGAAATCCAAACTGCTTTTTCGCTTTTCGAAAATATCCTCCATATCGGATAATTCAAGATTTAAGGCTTTGGTTGAAATCAGGATTTCGATCAAGGATAAGGCCAAGGCGATCAATAGGGATCCCATGCTGCTTACAAAAACCCAGTTGGCGGCAGTGGTATATCCTTGAAACAGCAAATACATACAAACCACGCACAATAAAAAGCTGAATATTCCGAAAAGCTGCATGTTTTTGATTAGTGACAGCCTTCGACGGAGATTGTGGATTTGCTCCACTAATATCTCCTCATCCGGTTCTTCCAGAAATTTCTTATGAAGTCCTCGGATCAAACTGGCAATGGCTAAAAAGCGATTGGTAAAAGCCAGCATTAAGAGGGTAATTGCAGAAAATAATAGGGCTGGGGTGGAAAGTTGTAATTCCATTTTTTCTCAATTCAATCAAACAATATAAAGGATTTAGGAGCTTTTTACCACCAAGCAAAAGCATAAAAAAACCGGGCCATATTGACCCGGTTTGATTTATATGAATCTTGTAAATATGAATTACAAGTGAATCACTTCGTCATAAGCCGCTGCAGCCGCTTCCATCACTGCTTCTGACATAGTTGGGTGCGGGTGAACGGTTTTGATCAATTCGTGACCCGTAGTTTCCAACTTACGGATAGCTACAATTTCAGCGATCATTTCGGTTACATTCGCTCCGATCATATGAGCACCCAAAAGTTCTCCGTATTTCTTGTCAAATACCAATTTGACAAATCCATCTTTAGCACCTGCTGCGGAAGCTTTTCCAGATGCTGAGAAAGGAAACTTACCCACTCGCACTTCATATCCTGCCTCTTTGGCTTTCGCTTCGGTGTATCCAACAGAAGCGATTTCAGGAGAGCAATAGGTACAGCCTGGAATATTATTGTAATCCAGCGGATCTGGATTTTGTCCGGCAATTTTTTCAACACAAATAATCCCCTCGGCAGAAGCCACGTGTGCCAAAGCTGGTCCAGGAACCACATCACCAATGGCATAGTAACCCGGCATATTGGTCTTGTAGTATTCGTCTACTTTGATTTTTCCTTTTTCAACCAAAATCCCCACATCTTCCAAACCGATGTTTTCCAAATTGGAAACGACACCGACTGCGGAAAGAACCACGTCGCACTCGAGTACCTCTTCACCTTTGGCAGTTTTAACAGTTACTTTGCAGCCTGTACCTTTGGTATCTACTGCCGTAACTTCAGAAGAAGTCATGATCTTCATTCCGGCTTTTTTATAAGTTTTTTCCAAAGCCTTAGAAACCTCCACGTCTTCTACTGGGACGATTCGATCCATGAATTCTACGATGGTAACTTCGGTTCCGATGGAATTGTAGAAATAAGCGAATTCAACTCCGATAGCTCCTGAGCCTACGACAACCATTTTCTTTGGTTGCTTTTCTAATGTCATCGCTTTCCGGTAGCCAATGATTTTTTTATCGTCAATTTTCAAGGCAGGAAGCTCACGGGATCTCGCGCCAGTAGCGATAATAATATTATCTGCGGAATAGACAGTTTTCTTACCCTCTTGGTCTGTTACTTCTACTTTTTTACCCGGCTGGATTTTTCCCCATCCCGCGATAATTTCGATTTTGTTTTTCTTCATCAAAAACTGCACGCCCTTACTCATGCCATCCGCTACTCCCCGGCTTCGTTTTACCATTCCTTCGAAATCAGCTTTGGCATCTTTCACGGAAATTCCATAGTCGTTGGCGTGATTGATGTATTCAAAAACTTGCGCGCTTTTCAGCAAAGCTTTGGTAGGAATACAACCCCAGTTGAGACAGATTCCGCCGAGTTCTGCTGCTTCTACAATGGCAGTTTTCAGTCCGAGTTGAGAAGCGCGGATCGCCGCTACATACCCTCCAGGTCCGCTTCCCAGCACGATCAAGTCAAATTTAGATGAAGACATATCTTGTTGGATTTTAGTACGATTTTCAAACTATGCAAAAATAGGCCTTTTGGTTTCAGAAAAAAATTGAAAGAAAGGGGCTTAGTTAGGAGAAAACAGAAGATCCGAAACGTATCAAAATACATGCTTAAATAATTTTGGAGCTTTTCTGAAAATCCATTCGAAAATTTGGTTTAGAGGGCTCTTACCAATTTTTTAATAGGAGAATCGTCAATGAATCAGATGTCGGGAAAGAAACGCCTGATTCTATCGGCTTTTTTTCTAATTTTGAAATCAAACAAAATTCACGAAATCCATGGGATTACTTTCAGGAAAAACGGCACTTATCACAGGTGCTTCCAAAGGAATTGGTAGAGCAATCGCCATCAAATACGCTCAAGAAGGCGCAAATGTCGCATTCACCTACCTTTCTTCGGTAGAGAAGGGGCAAGCTTTAGAGTCTGAATTGGCTGAATTTGGCGTAAAAGCAAAAGGCTATCGCTCAGATGCTTCCGATTTCAAAGCTGCTGAAGAATTAGTCAATAATGTAGTCGCTGACTTCGGAGGCTTGGATATTTTGGTTAACAATGCAGGAATTACCCGGGACAATTTGTTGATGCGAATGACTGAGGAGTCCTGGGATGAAATCATGAATGTAAACTTGAAGTCCTGCTTCAATACCGTGAAGGCTGCCACAAGAACCATGATGAAGGCCAAGTCAGGTTCCATCATCAATATGACTTCTGTGGTAGGAGCAAAAGGAAATGCTGGTCAAGCCAACTATGCAGCTTCTAAAGCTGGAATTATCGGATTCACCAAATCTGTAGCCTTGGAATTGGGATCAAGAAATATCCGTTGCAATGCCATTGCGCCGGGATTTATAGAGACAGAGATGACTGAGGTTTTGGATGAAAAGACTGTGCAAGGCTGGAGAGATGCCATCCCAATGAAAAGGGGAGGAAAGCCGGAAGAGATCGCCGATGCTTGTGTATTCTTAGGCTCAGATATGAGCACCTACATTTCTGGACAAGTGCTTCATGTGAACGGGGCAATGTATACTTAAGTACGAAATACGAAGTTTGAAATACGAACGGCTGGAGAGATTCAGCCGTTTTTTTGTCCCCTCAGATAAGCACAGAAAAAGTCACAGATTCACGAAGATAAATAAAAAAAAGAATTTCTGAGAAAATCTATGTTTTTGATCTGTGAATAGCTGTGGGAAACAAAAAAGCCCCGATCCCGATTTTATCGGTACCGAGGCTTTTGATTTGTTTGAACAGTCACCCTGAGCGGAGTCGAAGGGTTTTCCTAATTGTTTTTAATCTTAACGAAAGAGATCTTTGATTTCCGATGCTTTTCGGGACCTGAAGGTCGAATTAATCCTCTCCCAAAAACGGATATCTGTAGTCGGTTGGAGATACAAAGGTTTCCTTGATCGTACGTGGAGAAACCCAACGAAGCAAGTTGATCATGGAACCCGCTTTGTCGTTTGTTCCAGAAGCTCTTGCTCCACCGAATGGTTGCTGTCCTACGACCGCACCAGTTGGCTTGTCATTGATGTAGAAGTTACCTGCAGCGTTACGCAACTTGCTTGTTGCCATTTCAACAGCATAGCGATCTTGAGAGAAAATGGCTCCTGTCAAAGCATAAGGGGAAGTCTGATCCACCAATTCCAATACAGTCTCGAAGTGCTCAGCATTGTAAACGTAAATACTCAAAACCGGACCGAAGATTTCCTCGCACATGGTTGTGTACATCGGGTCTTGAGTCACCAAAACTGTAGGCTCGATGAAGTAGCCTTTGGATTTGTCATAGTGTCCACCTGCGATGATTTCCACGCCTGGAGCAGCCTTCGCATTGTCGATATACTTGGCGATTTTATCAAAAGCCTTTTCGTCGATAACTGCATTAATGAAGTTGGTGAAATCTTCTGTGCCTCCCATTTTCATAGAAGCTAGATCCTCCAACAAATACTTTTTAACATCATCCCAAAGATTGGATGGAATGTAAGCTCGGGAAGCCGCAGAACATTTCTGTCCTTGATATTCAAAAGCACCTCTGGAAAGTGCAACTGCAACGGCTTTAGGATCTGAGGATTTATGTGCCAAAACAAAATCCTTTCCGCCAGTTTCTCCGACAATTCTTGGATAGGATTTATAAAGTTTGATGTTTTCGCCAATAGTCTTCCAGATGTGTTGGAATACACCTGTAGAACCTGTGAAATGGATACCGGCAAAATCAGGATGCTTGAAAATGATATCCCCGGTTGTCGGCCCGTCCACATAGATTAAGTTGATTACCCCATCCGGTACGCCTGCTTCCTTGAATACCTCCATCAGCACATTCGCTGAGTAGATTTGCGTGAATGCCGGTTTCCATACGATGGTATTTCCCATCATGGCTGCTGAAGTTGGCAGGTTACCGGCAATGGCCGTAAAGTTGAATGGTGTCAAGGCAAAAACGAAGCCCTCTAAGGGTCTTTGCTCAACTCTGTTCCAAACTCCATTTCCAGAAACAGGTGGTTGCTGGGAATAGATCTCGGTCATATATTTTACATTGAAGCGTAGAAAATCGATGATCTCGCATGCAGCGTCAATTTCAGCCTGGAACGCATTTTTGGATTGCCCCAACATGGTGGCAGCGTTGATTTTTGCTCGGTAAGGTCCAGCTAACAAATCAGCAGCTTTCAAGAAAATGGCTGCACGCTGTTCCCAAGCAAGATTTTCCCAAGCTTCCTTCGCTCCCAAAGCCGCGTTGATAGCCTGCTCAACATGTGAAGCATCTCCTTCATGGAAATGACCTAAAATGTGCTGATGATCATGTGGAGGAGACAAAGGACGGGTTTTTCCTGTTCGTACTTCCTCACTTCCGATGTACATGGGTACATCTACTTGAGTAGCCCGAAGTTCGGCTAGCTTAGCCTGCAACTCTTTTCGCTCTGGGCTACCAGGGGCGTATGATTTTACCGGCTCATTGACTGGAGTCGGTACGTTGAAAAATCCTTTTAACATGCTATTTGGAGTTTATGTGATTCTGAATGGTCAAAGATAAGGTTTCCTGCTCGAACAGGCAGTGATTTAGCTTACAAAAGCGACTCTAATTCTCGTAGATGTTTGATTTCATAGGTGGGTTGTAGGTCTATTATTTTTCCTTCGGGGTTGAAAAAGACCTGGTCAATAGCTGCTCGCTGGGCTCCCAAAATATCAGAAAGGGGATTGTCTCCGATCATCAGGCAATGTTCCGCTTGCGCATTCAGTTTTTTCAAGGCGTAAAAAAAGATCCTTGGATCGGGCTTTTTATGTCCAGTTGTTTCGGAGGTAACCACCAATTCAAAAAACACATCCAAGCCAGATGATTTCATCTTTTTTGCTTGGGATTCATTGAATCCATTGGTGATGACGTGGATTTGATACTTTTCCCGGAGGTAGCTCAAAATCTCCTTAGAGTAGGGGAAAACATGCGGTTTGCTTGATGTTCGATGCATGAAGTCTTCTTCGAACTCAACAGGAATGGCATCCGATCTTCCTCCGGCATGGTTAAAAATTCGTGGAAATCGTTCCTTACGTAGATTGTGCTTGTCGATTTTCCCTTCATTATACCAATCCCACAATTGGAAGTTAACGGCATGAAATGCTTCGAAGAATTTTTCAAAAGAAGAAATGCCTAAGTCATGCAATCCATAAATCTCATAAAGCTCCTGTAAGGATTCTGTCACATTTCGGTCATAGTCCCAGAGCGTATGGTCCAGGTCGAAGAAAAGGTGTTGGTACGTTTTCAAAGGAATTAGCGTCGGTATTGATTGTTTTGAATTTTGTTGATAGCCAGTTCTCGGTTGGATTTCAGGATTTCATAGGTTTCTTGATCCTTGAGGAGACTGGGGTCTTTTTGGATAAACTTAAAAATCTGCTGAATGATTTCGAGATACTCCTCTAAAATGTAATAAAACACCCATTGGTCGACTCGACGACTTCCAAGTAGGCCGGCATTTTTTAAAGAAATCAAATGGCGACTGGTTTTTGTTTGGGTAAAATCTAAAATCAGTTCCAGATCGGAGATGCTCAATTCCTTATTGAGTAGGAGCAAATGAATGATTCGGATACGCGCTTCCTCTCCCAAGGCCTTGAAAATTCGCAATCCATAATTTAAACTGATATTTTTGAGCCTCATTAGTAAGTTTTAACGCTGATTTGCTGGTGAAATTAAAAAATCAAGCGAAATTTCAGGTATTGGAATTTGTATTCAGCAAATTAGCTGAGAATTTAAGTATCAGATTTGTGAAAAAGACCGCCTTACTGTCCTCCTTGTTTTTTATTCTTTTTCTGTTTGGTGTGGGAGAATTGAAAGCCCAAGATCGCCAAGACAGAAAAGTCATTCAATTATCCGGAATTATTTTGAATGCGGATAGTACTGATGCGGTACCGGGAGTTAACATTTATGTTCCCAAAAAAGGAAGAGGAACCAGTAGTGGGCGTTTTGGTTATTTTTCTATGCCTGTCTTAGAAGGAGATAGTGTGGTCTTTAGTTTCATCGGCCTCAAGCGGCAATCCTTTAAAGTTCCCGAAAATGTGGAGGACGACCGAATCAGCTTGATCCTGACGATGGAGGTAGATGAGATTGCATTGGCGGAGGTGGAAGTAACTCCTTATCCTACAGAAAAAGAATTTAAAGAGGCGGTGCTTGCCATGTCAGTAGTGGATCCGATGACCATCAGTGGTTCCAATATGAGTCCGGAGATGTTGCTTCGATGGGCTGAAGCCATGCCTGCATCAGGGAACGAAAACTTCCGCTATTTCCAACAAGGGTTGATGCAACAAAATCAAGATCTCTATGGGCCTAGACCGCTGCGACTTTTGGATCCGTTTGCCTGGGCACAATTTATCCGATCCATTAAGCGGGGCGACTTGAAAAGCAGGGATTAAAAATGAGGCTCGCCAAGACGCAAAGGCGCAACGATTAGATCATTATAATCCATTTAAAATTCTCTTGATGCCGTTTTTTAAAAGAGCTTCATTAAAATTTAGAAGTAGTCCAAGTTTTAGGTTTGTTAATTTTAAATAGGTTAGTAATTGCTTTGCATGAACGGGAGCTAGAATTTGAACTGATTTAATCTCAACTATCACCTTTTCGTTTACAATTAAATCAGCTCTAAAACCTTTTTCGAAAACCATTCCATCCCATTCTAAAGAAAAAAGAAATAGGTTCTTGACTTTTAACTTCTAAACCAGATTTTTTTAGCTCATGAATTAGGACTTTTTCATAGATGGATTCTAAAAGTCCAGGCCCTAATTCTCGGTGAATTAAAAATGCCTTATCAAGAATAATTTTGGCAATATCATTTTCTAAATAGTTCATTTATTTCAAAAGCTGCGTCGTCGCGCCGCAGCGAGATTTTTAATCGATTTCGGGAAGCACCCAGTTTTCCAATACACTAGGAATGCGCATCATTTGTTCTATGCCAGCAACAGTCCGAGGGGCATCTCCTGAAAGATTGACCGGTCCTTCTGGGGAAATAAGAATATCATCTTCAATTCGGACCGCAATTCCCCACCATTTCGGGTCGCAGTCGCTTCCTTCTGGGATGTAAATTCCAGGCTCGACCGTCAATACCATCCCTTCTTTCAATGGGCCATAACCTCCCCGGTCATGCACATCTAAACCCAAATGATGGCTGGTCCCATGGGGGAAATAATTATGGCGTTGACCTTTTTTAATAATTCCCAATTCAGCCAATCCTTCATTGATAATTTCACGAGTTACTCTCCCGATTTCGCTGAACTCAACTCCTGGTTTGCAAAGTTCAATACCCGCTTCTTGAGATTTCAAAACCAATTCATAAATGGCCCGTTCTTCCGGACTGAATTTTCCACTAACTGGAATTGTCCGTGTGACATCGGCAGTGTAGCCTCTCCATTCTGCTCCCAGATCCATTAATACCAATCGTTCATTGATATGCGCCATATCATTTTCGATGTAGTGAAGAATGCATCCGTTATTACCGCCTCCTACAATTGAAGGATAACCAATTCCCTCTGCACCATATCGTTTGTATATGAATTCATGGATCCCTTGGATTTCACGTTCCGACATTCCCGGTTGAGTAGCTTTCATTACCTCGATTTGTCCTACTGCAGAGATTTTTGCAGCCTTTTGCAAAAGCTTGATTTCTTCAGCAGTTTTCACTTCCCGAAGCTGATCCATCATTTGTGATAAGGCAAAAACGTCTGTTTTATTCTCAGGAACCTTATTTTTCACCTCCATCCGCTGTTCTGGAGTTTCTGCTTTCAAAAAGTCCTGCAATACCGGGTCTTTCTCGATTTCTGGATAGCGCTGTCTGTATCGACCAATAATCTGAGCTACATTCGCTGAGTTTTCGATATCAGTTGCACGAATTAAATTATACATCTGCAGGGTAACCTCGCTTCCTTCTTCAGGATAATTCGAATTCTTTTTGAAAGTTGATACCATTCGCCGTAGTGGAGCATTGGCAGAACTTCCTTCGATTTCCATGGTCAAGCTTAGTGTGAGGATTTTATCAAAATCCGCTGCGTTTAATTGTGGTTTTTTGCCAAAATCTTCAAAAAGATATACTTGATCAAAGCCTAAAAGCTCTCGAACGCCTTCCTGACCTAACCGTTTTCCATTCCACATTTCGGCACGAGGATCTCGCGGCTGTACATAGATTAATTCATCGGTTTCGATACCTTCAAGTTGGCGCTTTTCTGAGAAAATAATCAAAGCAGCATTAGGCTCCCTAAAACCTGTCAAATAGAAAAAATCGGTATCAGGATGGTAAATAAAATCCACATCATTCGACCTGTTTTTCACTGGATTGTTAAAAAAAATAGCCATGCTATTGGCGGGCATAAGCTTTCGCAATTCATCCCGTCGTTCCCGATGCCATTCTGCCGACAGGCCATCTTTAAAATAAGATTGGCTGAAAATTGGGGTAATGGCTAAAAATAGAATAGAAAATAATAAGAGTCGTTTCATCTGAATAGGGTGAGTTTTTGTTCTAAGATGTAGGCTTTCTTCCATTTAACAAAGTATTAATAATTCAAACGGAGGATATGCTTATCTTTGACATGCTAAAAATTCTAAAAATGAAAAGATATAGCCTTTTAGTATTCATCATTACTTCCCTCTTTACTGGGCTTCAAGCTCAACAAGCTTCCGAAAAACCAAAATTGGTCGTCGGAATTATCGTCGATCAAATGCGCCAAGATTATCTCTATAAATTCGCTGATCGATATGGTGAGGGTGGTTTTAAGCGACTCATGAAGGAAGGCTTTATGATGAAGAACGGGCATTACAATTATATCCCAACTTATACTGGCCCTGGTCATGCTTCTGTTTATACAGGTACCACGCCGGCCACTCATGGTGTCATTGCGAACAGTTGGTATGTACGCTCCTTGAATCGGTCCATTTACTGTGCAGAGGATTCCACCGTCTACAATATCGGAGGAAGCCTCAATGCTGGGAAAATCAGTCCTAGGAATCTCTTAACCACCACCATAACTGACGAACTTCGATTCTCAACCAACAAGCGATCCAAGGTAGTTGGAATTGCTATAAAAGACCGTGGAGCTAGTTTGCCAGCAGGTCACTTGGGTGATGCGTATTGGTTTGATAGTGGAACAGGGGAGTTTATGACTTCTTCTTATTACATGGAGGATCTACCAGCTTGGGTTAAGCAATTCAATGAAAAACAACTGGCTCAGCAATATCTTCAGAATACATGGGAACCGCTTTATACAGTGGATAGCTATGTCAATAGTATCGATGATAACAATGAGTTTGAGGCACCATTTATTGGAAAGGATACCCCAACTTTCCCCTATGAACTTCCAAGTTTGATGGAAAATAATGGGGGCTTAGGTCTTATCGCTTCTACACCTTTTGGAAATACTTTGACCCTGGATTTTGCGCTGGCCGCCATTGAAGGAGAGGGCCTTGGAAAAGGAGAGGAGACCGATTTTCTAGCAGTAAGTTTTTCTTCCCCGGATTACATCGGACATCGATTTGGTCCTACTTCCATCGAGCTAGAGGATAATTATTTGCGCTTGGACCAGGAGTTTGAACGATTTTTGAAATACCTCGATGAGCACTATGGAAAAGGAAATTATTTGGTCTTCCTTTCTGCTGATCACGGAGTGGCAGATGTGGCCACCTATATGGAAAGTGAAAATGTTCCAGCAGGAAACCTCAATATCGGATATGTGAGAGGGCAGTTAATGGGATTTGCGAATCAATCTTATGGAGAAGGAGATTGGATTGAAAATGTATCCAATGAGCAGATATTTCTTAACCATCGGTTGATTCGGGAAAAGGGGTTGGAGTTAAGCAAAGTACAGGATGATATCGCAAATTTTGTATTGCGTTTCAAAGGCGTAAAAGAAGCCTACACGGCACATTCTATAAAAAATGCTGAATTTCAAACCGGAAGACCTCATTTGTTACAAATGGGTTACAATCACAAAGCCTCTGGAGATGTGCTCCTTGTTTTGGAACCGGCTTGGTTGACGGGAGGTGCAAGAGGGACTTCTCATGGAACAGGTTTTACTTATGACACCCATGTTCCTATCCTGTTTTTTGGATGGAATGTTCCGGCAGGAAGTAGCAGTCGTTATGCCACGGTGACAGATATCGCTCCGACACTTTCAATGATGCTTCAGATAAGATTACCAAATGGAGCTACGGGACAACCCATCCTTGAGATTTTGGAATAAAAGAGATACATCAAAATTAGAAATTCCCAATCCGAATCCGGTTTGGGAATTTTTTTGGATTCAGTCCTGATAGTGCCTAGGATGATTTTTATACTTAAATTGGGTACTTTCATTGATGGATATGAGTCATTCAAACTCGGAAATATGGATTCATTGGGTTTTTGTATCAAAGGAAAGTAAGCCTATAATTGATTTTTCAAAAAGAGAGGCGCTTTCCCAAACCTTGGAAAAATTCATTGAAGATTTTGGAAATTCTCATGGTATGTTTTCCGTTTTGAACGATCATTTTCACTTGTTGATCAAGCTTCCATTTAAAACTTCTCCCGATGATTTTGCAAACAACCTCAAACTTCAAATTCAAGAAGGCTTAAAGGGATCAGGAGTAAAGGATGATTTTTTGGATTGGAAATCGGACCCCTATGCATATTCAGTAAGTTTGAATCAGCTGAGTGCCGAGAAAAATTACATCCTTAGGCAAGATCAAAAACATCAACAGGTTAGTCTTTTGGAAGAGCTTAAATTTTTTGGGATGTAAATGAAAAAGGCCGGAAAAACCGGCCTTTAGATATTTAATCGGTCCAACTCATGGGATAATTTTTGTCCACAAATTCCAAAGCATCGGTGGTGATTTGAAGTGGTCTAAAGGTGTCCAACATCACCGCATATTCTTCCGTTTCTTTAGCTCCAATAGATTTCTCAACCGTGCCTGGATGTGGGCCATGCGGAAGGCCGCCCATATGGATAGTGAAGGATCCTCGATCAATTCCTCTTCGACTCATAAATTCACCTTCAGCATAATAAAGCACCTCATCGGAATCAATATTGGAATGATTATATGGGGCAGGAATAGCCAAAGGATGATAGTCAAATAATCTTGGAACAAAGGAACAAATCACAAATCCCCAAGCCTGGAAGGTTTGGTGTACGGGTGGTGGCTGATGAATTCGGCCCGTGATCGGTTCAAAGTCATAAATGGATAGGGCATATGGATATAAATAGCCATCCCAACCGACAATATCTAAGGGGCTGTGTGCATAGGAATACTGATGAAGCATTCCTTGCTTTTTGATTTGAACCAAATAATCTCCCTTCTCCCGTTCGATATGCAATTCATGTGGAGGTCGAATATCCCGCTCACAATATGGAGAATGCTCCAGCAACTGGCCTACCTCATTTCGATAGCGCTTCACTGTTTCGATTGGCCCGTGCGATTCAATGATCAACAAGCGAAGTGGACCTTCTTCTTCAAATTCGAAGCGGTAAATGGTCGTTCTCGGAATTACGATATAATCCCCTTTTCTAACTTCCAATTTACCAAACTGGGAATATAGGATTCCCGCTCCATCATGGATGTAGATGAGTTCATCCCCATCTGCATTTTTGAAATAATAATCCATTTTTCGCTGCTCAGGCGAACAGATGCCCATCATGACATCATTATTCATCATGAGCATTCGGCGTGCGGATAGATAATCCTTACCAGTAGTTCCTACACCAGAAGTTTTGAGATGAGTCTGCTGCAATCCATGATCTTTTGCGATATCCCATTTGTAGGGTTTGGGCTCTCCGATGGATTTTACTTCGTTTGGATTATAAATGTGATACAAGTTAGAGTAGATTCCAGAAAAACCTTTGGAGCTGACCAATTCTTCCTTGTATAGGCTACCGTCAGGTTGGCGAAATTGAATGTGCCGTTTCGGAGGAATCTGACCTAATCGATGATAATATGCCATGTTTATTTGGGTTTATATCGGCAATTTACAAGGTTCTAACGAGGGAAAAAACCATCCTCGGAGCAAATTGCTATGGATTTATAAAACTCCATAAAAGCCCAATGGTTTTGAGGAATAAGGAATCTGTAAGTAGGTATTCATTTTGAGATTGGTCTAAAATGTGCCATTTTTCCATCCTGAAGTAATCCTGTAAAACTTGCGCTCATGAAGACCTATTTTCTATATGCAACTCTAAGTCTCGGGCTTTTCTTTGCCTTTTCATCGAATACTTTTCCCCAAAAACTACTTTGGTCTGATGAATTCGATAGTTCGGGTTTGCCGGACTCTACGAAATGGACCTATGATGTTGGAGATCATGGATGGGGAAATCAAGAACTTCAATTTTACACGGAGAAAGAACTTCGAAATGCAAGGGTTGAAAATGGGTATTTGATTATTGAGGCGCATGCTGATGCTGAATATCCCAAAGGTTATACCTCTGCTCGTTTGGTGACACGGGGGAAGGCTTCGTGGGAATATGGATACATTGAAGTACGAGCAAAACTACCAGCTGGAACAGGAACCTGGCCGGCAATTTGGATGCTGGCCGAGGAAAATCGACACGGAGGATGGCCCAAAAATGGGGAAATTGATATCATGGAGCATGTGGGATACGATCCCGGAGTAATTCATGGGACCGTCCATACCGAAGCGTTTAATCATGTAAAAGGCACGCAAAAAGGAGCTCAAATTCAGATCGATGATTTTGACCAAGCATTCCACACATATGCCATTAATTGGACCCAAGAGTCCATCGAGTTTTATGTGGATGGAGCAAAATATTTTGAATTTGAGAATACAGGAGGGGATTATTCAGAATGGCCATTTAATCAGCCCTTCCATTTGATTTTAAACATTGCCGTTGGAGGAACTTGGGGAGGACAAAAGGGAGTAGATGCTTCTATTTGGCCACAAAGAATGGTGGTAGATTATGTTCGGGTTTACGATAGCCGACCGAATTTTTAGGAGAAGAACCTTATTGAATTTTGGGAAACTGTTTAAGATTGCCTAAACTGAGAAAGAAATTTAGTTAGTCATACTTACTCTATGTCCGGTCAATCCATCAAGCGAAAAAAAATCCAAGCAATGTTCATCATTAGCATGTTATTGCTATTGATCTATGCAAAAAACCTAATCGAGCGTCAGTCTTTCCGCGAGATTAGTTCAACGTTTACAGAAGTGTACAATGATAGATTGGTTGTGGAGAGCTATATTTTTGACATTTCAGAGCGGCTTTTTCAAATTCAAAAACTCATAGATCACTGCAATTTGGATTATGATTACTCTAAAGTAATTGACGAAATAGACATGCAGGAGAAGGAAATCTTGGCTATTGTGGAGGATTTTGAAAAGACAAAGCTGACAGATCAGGAGTCTAGCTACTTGAAAGATTTTCGGACGATTATTGAAAATGACCTCGCCATCAAAAGCTACGAATTGTTGTACACCGATTCTTCCGGAGTCAATATTGAGCAAGTAAAGCTTTACGACAATAAGATTTCACAAGCCAGAAAGGATCTTGATGATTTAAGCCAAATTCAGTTAGCGGAAGGGGATAGGCTGATCAAAAAGGCGAAAAAACTAATTAACCGATCCCAGATTTGGGCACAGTTTGAAGTAGCCTTGCTGATCATTTTGATTGTGGTGATGTTCTGGTTGATCTTTAGAAAATCAAAGGATACTAAGGGAGTTATTTCCTAAGCAATAAGCAAAAAAAAGACCCGGATTATTCCGGGTCTTTTTTGTTTGCACCAAGAAGGCGATTGATTAGACTGTTTCGCTTTCCTGAGCATATTCTTCTACAGGAATACAGCTGCAGACTAGGTTTCTGTCTCCGTAAGCAGAATCAATTCGACGAACAGACGGCCAGAATTTATGCTCTTTCACATAAGGAAGCGGGTAAACTGCTTTTTCTCTAGAATAAGGCAGATCCCATTCTCCGGTCAACACCAGTTGGGCTGTATGTGGTGCATTTTTCAAGACATTATTTTCTTTGTCATAATGTCCTTCCTCAATTTCCCGAATTTCTGCACGGATGGCGATCAAAGCATCGCAGAATCGATCTAATTCTGCTTTGGTTTCAGATTCGGTTGGCTCGATCATAATGGTTCCGGCTACCGGGAAGGAGACGGTTGGAGCATGGAATCCATAATCCATCAATCGCTTGGCGATATCCTCTACTTCAACTCCAAACTCCTTGAATCCACGACAATCCACGATCATCTCGTGAGCAGCTCTTCCTTTGGTTCCTGTATACAAGATCGGATAATGACCTTCTAAACGCTCTTTGATGTAGTTCGCGTTGAGGATGGCCATTTTGGTTGCATTGGTCAAACCCTCTCCACCCATCATTTCGATGTAAGCATAGGAGATTGGAAGGATACTGGCACTTCCATATGGAGCAGCCGAAATGGATGATACAGCTTGTGTTCCGCCTGTTTTTACGATTGGGTTTCCAGGAAGGAAAGGCGCTAGATGGGAAGCAACACAAATTGGCCCCATACCTGGTCCTCCTCCTCCGTGAGGAATACAGAAGGTCTTGTGTAGATTGAGGTGACATACGTCGGCTCCGATTCTGCCAGGAGAAGTCAATCCCACCTGAGCATTCATGTTGGCACCATCCATATAAACCTGACCTCCATATTGATGGATAGTTTCACAGATTTCTTGAATAGCCTCTTCAAATACGCCGTGAGTAGATGGATAAGTTACCATCAAAGCAGCTAGATTATCTGCATTTGCAGCAGCTTTTTCTTTCAAGTCTGCTACGTCGATATTTCCTCGTTCATCGCATTTTACCAAGACTACTTTCATACCAGCCATTACAGCAGAAGCAGGGTTGGTTCCATGTGCTGAGGTAGGAATCAAAGCAACATCGCGGTGTCCTTCATCTCTGCTGATGTGATACGCTCGGATCACCATCAAGCCCGCGTATTCACCCTGAGCACCGGAATTAGGTTGGAGAGAAGTGTCTGCAAATCCAGTGATCTCAGTCAACCAAGTTCTTAGATTGCTGAAGAGCTCCTGATATCCTAATGTTTGATCCATCGGAGCAAAAGGGTGGATTTGTCCGAATTCCGGCCAAGTCACTGGAATCATTTCAGCAGTGGCATTCAGCTTCATTGTACAGCTTCCCAATGAAATCATGGAATGTACCAATGAAAGGTCTTTATTTTCCAATCGCTTGATGTAGCGAAGCATTTCATGCTCCGAGTGGTAGTCGTTGAACACCGGATGAGTCAGGTATTCTGACTTTCGTACTAGCGCTTCTGGAAGTTCCAAATTCAGATTCTCTACCAAATCATTCAAATCGATCGACTGCTTTCCTTCCTCAGTAGCGAAAATAGAGACGATGGTTTTGACGTCTTCCAGAGTTTTAGTCTCGTCAAAGGAGATGAAGATAGAATCGCTTTCATAGCGGAAGTTCATTTCAGCAGCCAAAGCCAAGCCTTTTACTCGCTCTCTGGAAACATCACTCATTCGAACTTGAATGGTGTCAAAGAAGGAATGATCAGCAACATCCAAACCGACTTTTTTCAAGGCTTGCGCCGTTAATTTGGCAAGCCCATGCGTACGAAGTGCAATATTTTTCAATCCTTTCGGTCCATGATAAACTGCGTAGAAGGAGGACATAACTGCCAAAAGTACCTGCGCGGTACAGATGTTTGAAGTGGCTTTTTCACGTTTGATGTGTTGCTCCCGGGTTTGAAGTGCCATTCGGTAGGCTTTGTTTCCGGCACGGTCTAGGGATACACCGATGATTCTACCTGGGATTTGGCGCTTGAAATCTTCCTTGGTGGCAAAGAATCCCGCATGAGGGCCTCCATAACCCATAGGAACTCCAAATCGCTGTGCAGAACCGACAACAACATCCGCTCCCATCTCTCCCGGAGGAGTTAATAATGTCAATGCTAATAAATCTGTAGCAAAAGCAGTTAGGACTTTATTTTCTTTGGCAGCAGCAATGATGGCAGAATAATCGCGAACAGCTCCATCAGCATCTGGGTACTGGAACATCACCCCGTAAAGTTCTGGATCAGTCAGATCCAAATCGTTTATGGAACCGAAGACCAATTCAATTCCCACCGGCTCTGCTCTCGTTTCAAGAACTGCCTTGGTTTGAGGGAATATTTTTTCGTCGACAAAAAACTTATTTGCTGTCTTTTTATCTCTTGGCTTCACGGAATGAAGCATAGTCATCGCTTCTGCAGCAGCGGTTCCTTCATCGAGCAAAGAGGCATTTGCCAATTCCATTCCGGTAAGTTCCATCACTACCGTCTGGAAATTAATCAACGCTTCCAATCGTCCCTGAGCAATTTCTGCTTGATAGGGAGTGTATGCGGTATACCAACCTGGATTCTCAAGTACATTTCTCAAAATCACCCCCGGAACGAAGGTGTCGTAATAACCCATCCCGATGAAGGATTTGAATACCTTGTTTTTAGATGCTAATTTTTTAAAGTCAGCTAAAAACTCAGACTCTAATTTCGCTTTTGGTAAATCTAAAGGTCGGGTAAGACGAATAGATTCAGGGACGGTTTGTTCGATGAGTTCCTCCAGGGAAGTGGCTCCGATTTTTTCTAGCATTTCGGCGATTTCCGCTTCTGTCGGGCCATTGTGTCTGCTCTCAAATTTGACAGCATTCGATAGGTTGATTTTCATACGAATTGTTTGGAAGCTGTAATGAATATTTGGGTTAGAAATCCTTTCAATTTCTGGCGGCAAAGGTACAATTTATTAGAAGATAATCTTTCCTTAACAGACAGAATTTCACCCTCTCAACACTCCTTTCCTGTAAACGGTTTGTGGCTGGGATAAAAAAATGTATAGCTTAGGGGCCAAAATAAAATTTGATCCTATGAATAAACGATTTCTTTTAACCTCTGCGCTGGCTTTGGGGCTCTCTTGGGGCACTTTTGCGCAGAATCCTTTGCAGGTAAAATATGCCAATACGATCACGGCAGATGACCTCAAAGAGTACTTGACCTTTTTGGCTTCTGATGAAATGAGAGGTCGAGATACGGGTTCGCCTGAGGGTTTGATTGCTGCGAATTACCTCGCTGACTTTTACAAAGAATTAGGCTTGACAGGTCCTGTAGATGGAAGCTATTTTCAGCAAGTACCTTTGGTGAGCTCTAAATTTGATAAGGTGACTCTCCAAATCGGTAAGGCTAAGTTGGTCGAAAACGAGGATTTCGTATTCACTGGGGATGGGGATATGAAAAAAGTCGCCAAAACTGACTTGGTTTTCTTAGGTCTAGCAAATGATGAAAACCTAGCCAAAGTTGATGTGACCGGGAAACTGGTTGGTATCTGGGCTGTAGGTGAGCGAAGCAATGGACTTATTAATAAAGTGATGGACGCGGGTGCTGCTGGTGTAGTAATTGTCAGCATGGAAGGACAAGCTAATTTTGACCGAATTGCCAATCGCTATAAGTCATTGGCGGGAAGAGGTCGAATTGGTTTTGAAAGAGAAATCTCTCAGCGGCCTGTTTTTATGGTGAATTCAGACAAAATGGGGGAGCTTTTCGGTACTCCTGTGGAGGAGTTGAAGGAAGCCGCGAAATCCAATCCAGAATCCATTAAATCTCAAAAGGCTTCTTACCTCGTTCAGAAAAGTGTAACGCCGGTAGAAGCTTACAACGTGATGGGCTTTTTGGAAGGAACCGATAAGAAGGATGAAGTATTGGTGATTTCTTCGCATTATGATCACGTAGGAGTGAGCTCTACAGGAGAAATTTTCAACGGTGCAGATGATGACGGTTCGGGAACAGTCTCCGTAATGGAAATTGCTCAAGCTTTTGCCACTGCTGCAAAAGAGGGACACAGACCAAGAAGATCGATTCTGTTTTTAAATGTGACTGGTGAAGAAAAAGGATTGTTGGGCTCTCAGTATTACTCTGAAAACCCAATCTTCCCGATAGCAAATACTGTGAATAACATCAACATTGACATGGTAGGTCGTATTGATTACGAATACCAGGATGCGGAAAACAAAGACTATGTCTATGTGATCGGTTCGGAGATGCTTTCCACAGATTTGAAAAAAATCAATGAGTATAACAACATCACTTATACAGATTTGATTTTGGACTATAGATATGATGCAGAGGACGATCCAAACAGATTCTACTACCGATCAGATCACTACAACTTTGCGAAGTTTGATATTCCGGTGATCTTTTTCTTCAACGGAGTTCATGATGATTACCATCAGGTGACAGATACAGTTGATAAAATCGAATTCCCTTTGATGACCAAACGGGCTCATTTGATTTTCCATACGGCTTGGGATTTGGCAAATAGAGAGAAGCGTACTCGAGTGGATGGTACAAACACTCGCGGAGAGCGATAAAATTGAAAAATTAAAGGCCCTAAAAAAGGGCCTTTTTATTTTCTTCTATTCTTAGTCTTCAGCTGATTCCTATTCTTTTTATTCCCGGACTTTCTCGCCTTGACTTTTTCCCCCTTACCTATATTCCGTTTTGGACGCGCTTTCTTTTCATGAAATGCGCCCTTGTAATCTGGATTTTCCTTTTGCTTAAGCTTATCCAATTCACGTGCATAGATCTGCTTTTCTGCAAAAGGCGTTTCGGTAATAGTTACCGATTTGGGGATAGCAACTTCCGGAACTTCCATCCGGATCAACTCTTCAATTTTTTCAAAATGCCAAGCCTCGGCTGGGTTGATGAAAGTGATAGCCATGCCTTCATTTTCTGCGCGGCCAGTTCGTCCAATTCGATGGACATAGTCTTCATAGATCAGCGGCACATCAAAATTAATCACATGGGAGACCATCGTTACGTCCAAACCCCGAGAAGCTACATCAGTCGCCACCAAAATCCGTACATCGCCAGCCTTGAAATCTTCCATGGAGTTAATCCTGGTGTTTTGTCCCTTATTGGCGTGGATGACTCGTACTTCACCAACTTTCTTTCGCTGCAAGAAATTGGAGACCTCTTCCGCATTTTTCCGACTTCGGGTGAAAATGATCGCCCGGCTGACTTCTTCGTTTTCCAGGAGATTCTCTAAGAGATTGATTTTGGTTCTGATGTTTGGAACGAAATATTTGACCTGATCAATGGTTTCAGCAGTAGTTGCAGATGGAGTAATTTCTACTCGTTCGGGGAATTCTAAAAATTCCGTGGATAGTCGCTCCACTTTCGGTGAAAAAGTAGCTGAAAAGAGTAGGTTTTGGCGCTTGACGGGAATGACTTCTAAAATGGCGCGGATTTGTGGCATGAAACCCATATCCAGCATTTTGTCGGCCTCATCCAAAACCATGGTTTTAAGCTCCTTGGTTAGGATGACTCCCTTTTTATACAAATCCATAAAACGGCCGGGAGTGGAAATAATGAGATCTACACCTGCCTCGATCTGCTCAATTTGGGTTTTTGGGCCAATTCCTCCATACAGGGAGACTACCCGGATATCTGTGTATTTTCCTAGCTCTTTGCAGACCGTTTCGATCTGCATGACCAATTCACGAGTCGGTGCCAAAATCATTGCCCGGGGGTGCATGCCTTGGGCGTATTTTACTTTCATCAAAATGGGGAGCACATAAGCTGCTGTTTTTCCAGTGCCTGTCTGTGCAATTCCCAATACATCATGACCGGCGAGCGCCAAAGGGATCCCTTTTTCCTGAATTGGTGTTGGTTGGGTATAGCCAGCTTCTTCGACAGCGTTGAGTAATTGCCTGTTGAGTTTAAAAGCTTCAAAACCTTCTGCCTGATTGGCCATGATTGCTTAATTTAGGGGAAAATTAAATAGCGAAATGATGAAAAGTATTCTGATCACCGGTGCAAATATAGTCAATGAAGGCCGGATCTTTCGGGGAGATGTTTTGGTAGCGAATGGACGCATTGCCAAAGTCGGTGAAAACCTTTCAGGCGAATCTGCCGATAAGCGGATAGACGCGACAGGAAAATACCTTCTGCCAGGAGTTATTGATGATCAGGTACATTTCAGAGAGCCCGGTCTTACCCACAAAGGGGAAATTTACACCGAAGCAAAAGCCGGTGTGGCAGGAGGAACTACCTCTTACATGGAGATGCCCAATACCGTCCCACAAGCTGTGACTATTCCGCTTTTAGAGGAAAAGTATGCGCGGGCGAAGGAAGTGTCCTTGGCCAATTACTCTTTTTTCTTTGGGGGGACCAATGACAATTTGGAAGAAATTCTCAAGTTGGACTTGAAAAATGTCTGCGGACTCAAAGTATTCCAGGGCTCTTCCACTGGAAATATGGTGGTGGATAATATCGAATCCTTAGAAGGGATATTTAAGCATTACAAAGGGCTTTTGGCGATCCACTCTGAAAATGATCACATCATTGCCGCGAATTTGGCTGAATACAAGGAGAAATACGGAGATGACATTCCTATGAAATTTCATCCAAAAATCCGGTCTGAAGAAGCTTGTTACAACGCTTCAAGTCGGGCTGTAGCCATGGCAAAAAAATACGGAACCCGCCTTCATATCCTCCATATCAGTACAGCCAAAGAGTTGGAGCTTTTTGATAACAGTATTCCTTTGGAGCAAAAGCATATTACTTCCGAAGCCTGCATTCATCATTTGTGGTTTTCGGAGGAAGATTACGAGACAAAAGGCTCTTTGATCAAGTGGAATCCTGCTGTGAAAACAGCCCATGATCGGGACGAAATTTTCAAAGCGGTATTGGATGATCGAATTGATGTGATTGCTACCGATCATGCGCCGCACACTTTAGAGGAAAAAGGGCAAGTTTACACCAAAGCTCCGTCTGGGGGTCCTTTGATTCAACATTCTTTGGTAGCAATGTTGGATTTCTATCATCAGGGTAAAATCAGTCTTGAACGGATTGTCGATAAAATGGCTCATAATGTGGCCAAATTGTTCAGAATTGAGGAGCGAGGATTCATCAGAGAAGGATACCATGCTGATTTGGTCTTGGTGGATTTGAATGATCCATGGACTGTCAACAAGGAAAATATTCTAGCCAAATGCGGTTGGTCACCTTTTGAAGGACATACCTTTCAATCAAAGGTTACCCACACAATTGTCTCCGGTCACTTGGCGTACGAAAATGGCCGATTTGATGAGAGTAAGAAAGGAGAGCGGTTGACATTTTCTGTAAATTAATTTAAGAGTACTCTTGCGCAAAAAAGTACTTCTCTCTACCTTTGCATTCCAATTGAGGGAAATGTCCTCAAGATCTTTAAATGGTGATTGTAGCTCAGCTGGTTAGAGCGCTGGTTTGTGGCACCAGAGGTCGCCGGTTCGAACCCGGTCTTTCACCCGAAAACCCCTCACATTGAGGGGTTTTTCTATTTATTCGTAGTCAATTGGCATTAATATTGACGAAAGAAACCAGAACTAAACCAACTTCAGATGTTTACATTGTTTAAAAACTCGCCGAAATTTCCGGTGATTCGACCGGTAAATATTTCCCTTGTAAGAAATTACATGATCAAGTTTGAAGAGTCTCTGAAGAACTTTGAAGAGATTCAAAATGAAGCTTATCATTCTTGAAAAAGCATAAAGAACAAAAGGTTATGGAAACATAACCTTTATTTTTTTCAATTTGATTTTTCTTTACCTCTCAATGTTATAATTTACGGGTTGCAACTTTTGGACCCATGAGTTATATCCATTTTGACAAAACACAGCTAGTCAATCTCAACTATTCCCTTGATCGGGAAATCATCCGAACCAACCGGTCGGGTACCTACACCAGTACCACTATTATTGGTTGTAATACCCGTAAATATCACGGTTTGTTGGTGGCTCCTCAGCCCCATATCGATTCCCAAAACCATGTTTTTCTATCGACAGTCCATGAGACTGTGATACAACATGGCGCCAGCTTCAATTTGGGGATCAGTAAATTTCCGGGCAATTATTTCCCGAGAGGACATAAATACCTAGAGGATTTCGATTCTGAACCTATTCCAAAATTGACCTATCGAGTAGGGGGTGTGCTTTTGCAAAAAGAATTGATCTTGGATACCAATCGGGACCGGGTGATGATCCGCTATACCTTATTGGAAGCACATTCTCCAACCAAGATTCGGATACAGCCTTTTTTGGCGTTCCGGGGCTATCACACCCTGTGTAAGGAGAATGATGATATTCAAAAGGAATATGAAAAAGTGCCGAACGGTGCTAAGTTTCGACTTTATCCAGTTTATGATCCTTTGTACTTGCAGCTTTCCAAGAAGAATAAATTTCATCCTGATCCCAATTGGTATCACAATGTAGAGTACATTTTAGAACGTGAACGTGGCTACGAGTACCAAGAGGATTTGTATGTACCGGGCTACTTTGAATTTGATATTGAAAAAGGCGAATCTGTAATTTTTTCTGCAGGATTGACCGAAGCAGATCCAAGTACCCGTCAGCGTGCTTTTGAAAAAGAAGTTGCCCGAAGAATTCCTCGAAGCAATTTTGAAAACTGTCTGATCAATTCAGCAACCCAATTTATTAGAAAGCGCGACGGGGAGACTCGAATTATCGCAGGCTATCCGTGGTTTGGCTGGTGGGGCAGAGATACCTTCATTGCTGCACCTGGCTTGACACTGGCGAGGGGTGACAAGGAAACTTTCTTGGAAATTATGGATACCATGTCCAAAGATTTGGTTGGACCTCTTTTTCCAAACGTAGGAAGCGGAGACTTTACCAATATGAATTCCATCGATGCACCGCTATGGTTTTTCTGGTCCTTGCAACAATACATTTATTTTACTGGAGATTCGAAGACGATCAAGAGTCGTTATTTAGGAAAGTTGAAAGGAATTTTGGATGGATACCAAAAAGGTACTGATTTTAATATTCATATGCTTTCGAATGGGCTCATCTATGGAGGTTACGAGAATGTGGCTCTTACTTGGATGGATGCCGTCACTGTGGACGGTCCAGTTACGCCACGGACAGGTTGCCCGGTAGAAATTCAAGCCCTTTGGTACAATGCCCTTCAATTCTATCATGAATTGACCGATGAGAAATCCTATGCAGAACTCGCAGAAAAAGTAAAATCAACTTTCCTGGAGGAATTTTGGGATGAGAAGAAGGGGTATTTAGCAGATGTTATTAACGGATCTGAGAAAGATTGGGCCATCCGTCCAAATATGGTTTTTGCGACTTCTTTACCTTATACCATGTTGGATGAATATCAGCGGGACCAAATTTTGGATATAGTTCGATCCAACTTGTTGACCAATCGAGGACTTCGAACTTTGGCTCCTGATGACCCAGCTTATAAAGGGTATTACTTTGGAGATCCAATAAGTAGAGATAATGCGTACCACAACGGTACTGTTTGGGTTTGGCCAATGGGACACTTTGTGGAAGCCTACATCAAGCTCCATGGCAAATCAGCCAAAAATTTCATTGATAAAATTATCAAAAGTTTTGATGGGGTAATGACTCAATATGGGGTTGGAACTGTGGCAGAAATTTATGACGGTGACCCACCTCACCGACCGAAAGGTTCTGTTTCTCAAGCTTGGAGCGTGGCAGAATTATTACGCATGATGGAATTAGTCAAACGTTTATAAAAGATTTTTTATGAGGGTATTAATGTTTGGGTGGGAATTTCCACCTCATATTTCAGGAGGATTAGGGACGGCTTGTTATGGGTTAGTGAAGGGAATGGTGCACCACAACCAAGATGTGATTTTTGTCGTCCCGAAACTTTGGGGAGACGAAGAGCCATTAGCAGATTTTGTCAATGCTAGTGACGTCCATATTGACTATCGTGAAAAGAAGTTTAAAAGCATCTGGAAAAATCTGACTTACCTGGAAGTCTCGAGTTTTTTGGTTCCCTACTTAGGTCCTGAAGAGTATCAAAAATTTACCGATTACGCGATTCATGACCGGGCGGATGTGGATGAAAGTATCTTTACCACCAAGTACCAGTTTAGTGGGAAATACGGGAAGAATCTAATGGAAGAAGTTAGCCGCTACGCCCTTACGGCTGCTCAAATTGCCCGCGATCGGAATGATTTTGAAATTATTCACGCCCATGACTGGCTTTCTTTTCCAGCTGGAATTGCTGCCAAGGAAATCAGTGGAAAGCCGCTAGTAGCCCATGTACATGCTACAGAATATGACCGATCTGGGGAATCTGTCAACCCTCCTGTTTTTGAAATTGAGAAAGCCGGGATGGAGGCTGCTGATCATGTGGTCGCTGTAAGTCAACTTACAAAAAATACTATTGTACGGCGATATGGAATCCCAGAAGAAAAAGTCAGCGTTCTCCACAATGCCGTATTGGATGCCAGCATTATCAAATCCAAATACGAAAAGAAAGTCCCTGAAAAAATCGTCACCTTTTTAGGTCGAATTACTTTCCAGAAAGGTCCTGAGTATTTTGTAGAAGCTGCCAAAAAAGTACTAGACCGAGATGAAAATGTCCGGTTTGTTATGGCTGGCTCTGGAGATCTTCTCAATCGGATGATTGACCGGGTGGCCGAACTCCGGATGGGAAATAAGTTTCACTTTACCGGCTTTCTAAAAGGGGATGATGTGGATCATATGTATGCGATTTCGGATGTCTATGTGATGCCTTCCGTATCCGAACCTTTTGGGATCGCTCCATTGGAAGCTGTAAGGCATAATACCCCGACTATCATTTCAAAGCAATCCGGTGTAGCGGAAGTTCTTCAAAATGCCATTAAGATTGATTTTTGGGATGTGGATGCGATGGCAGATGCCATATTTGCTTTGCTGCATTATCAGGGGATTTCGAAGATGTTCAAAGAGCTTGGCAGCGAAGAGCTTAAAAATTTGAAATGGGAGCATGTGGCTGCCAAACTCGTCAAGATTTATGAAAAAACTTTAGCGCAACAACCATGAGAACGATTTGCTTTTACTTTCAGGTCCACCAACCTTACCGGCTAAAACCCTATCGCTTTTTTGATATTGGAGACGATCATTATTACTGGGATGACTTTCTAAATCGGAATGTCATGAGAAGAGTAGCTCAAAAATGCTATCTCCCCATGAATGCGTTGCTTCTTGAACTAATTGAAAAGCATAAAGGGGCTTTTAAGGTGACCTTTTCTTTTTCTGGGACTTTTATGGACCAAATGGAAGCGTATGCTCCTGATGTTTTGGAGAGCTTTCAACGATTAGTCGCTACAGGTCAAGTCGAGATTCTAAGTGAGACTTATGGACATTCCCTTGCTTCTCTCAAAAGCCAGGAAGAATTCAAGCGAATGGTGGATCAGCACAAAGACAAGATCCAACAGTTGTTTCATGGTTATACCCCCAAGATCTTTCGAAATACAGAATTGATTTATTCTGATAAAATCGGTGAAATGGTCTATGATATGGGCTATTCTGGAATTCTTACAGAAGGAGCCAAGCATGTTT
Source organism: Algoriphagus sp. (assembly GCF_013373065.1). Lineage (GTDB taxonomy): Bacteria > Bacteroidota > Bacteroidia > Cytophagales > Cyclobacteriaceae > Algoriphagus. Next base: position 38,475 of record NZ_JABXIN010000024.1, on the reverse strand, counting down.
TGGGATGGAAGAGCCCGAACTTTGTTTACCAAAACAGCATCAAACCCGAACTGAAAGTCTTGTTGAAAAATTTCCTTCTTTCTGATGATATCGCCTTCCGATTCTCGAACAAGACCTGGTCAGATTATCCATTGACCGTTGACAAGTTTATCAATTGGATTAATGCAATCCCGAAATCAGAACCAGTCTTAAACCTTTTCATGGATTATGAGACTTTTGGAGAGCATCAATGGAAAGAAACCGGGATTTTCGAGTTTATGCGAGCCTTACCTGAAGCAGTTTTAAGTAAAACGGATTTTGGTTTTTCAACACCTTCGGAAGTCCTTAGTCAAGTCGAAGCCGTAAGTCCTATTCATGTTCCAATCCCGATAAGCTGGGCCGATGAGGAGCGTGATTTGACTGCTTGGTTGGGTAACGATCTTCAAGATGAAGCTTTTGACCGCTTGTATGAACTGGAGAAAACAATCCGAACGCTGGATGATCCGGATCTGATACGAGACTGGAATTACCTACAGACTTCAGATCACTTTTACTACATGTGTACAAAGTTCTTTTCAGATGGAGATATCCATTCTTATTTCAGCCCTTACGATACACCTTATGACGCATTTATCAACTACATGAATGTCTTAAGTGATTTTGTCTTAAGGATCAAGGAAAAGAAAAAAGAAGTAGAATCAGTCGAATAACGGCTGATTCTTTTTTTTACCCGATTCCAAATTGGGAGAAATGATGAGCAAAGTGTTTTTGATGGAATCGATCCCATTCTTTTTTATCGAGTTCGCCCAAAACTGGATGTACTGTTTTGGATGCCGGATTCTCCTGGAAGTAGGCTTCAAATTCTTCTAGACCTTGAATTAATTTGGTTTTCGCTGTTTCTAAATTAGGGAAACGCAAATCCAAAAGCTTGCCGGGGTCATTTGGGAATTTGATTTCTTTTGGGAAATCCATATCTGTTTCCAGCAATTGTCTTTTCATTTCCAATTGTTTTTCTTTTGGTTGGAAAGGGGGGATTTTTATTCGGCCAGATGAGATTTTCACTGTCAGCGTAAGATGTTCGACCATGTGTTGAGGTGTCATTTTTCCAAAGGAAGCTACTTGGTCTCCTTCTAGGTGGCTAAGCCAGTTTTTGATTTTTTGAATTTCCATAGTGTTTAGAATGAAAGGGAAAATACAAAAAAAGCGCCTAGAACAACCAGGCGCTTTTTCCATTTGACGAACTCTAAAATAATTAACTTCCACACATTTCGCAGTCATCAGGATTGTCCAGAGAACAAGCGATGGCTGCTTGCTTGTCTTTGAGTTCCTGAGCTGTTGGTGCTGCTGCTGTTTCTTCTTTGTCAACAAGTGCGCTTTTATCCAAAGTGAACTTGATAGCAGCTGCGGCAGCTTGAGAACGTAGGTAATACATACCGGTTTTGAGTCCTTTTTTCCATGCATAAAAATGCATAGAGGTCAATTTTCCAAAGTTTGGATCTTGCAAGAAGACGTTCATACTTTGAGACTGACAGATATAAGCACCTCGGTCTGCTGCCATATCGATGATTACTTTCTGGGATATCTCCCATACAGTTTTGTAGAGATCTTTGATGTTTTGCGGGATATTAGGAATGTTCTGAACAGATCCGTTTGCCGCAATCAATCTATTTCTCATGGTATCATCCCAAAGTCCCAATTTGATCAGGTCTTTCATGAGATGCTTATTCACTACAATGAACTCACCTGAAAGTGTTCTTCGAGTATAAATATTAGAGGTGTAAGGCTCGAAGCATTCGTTGTTTCCAAGTATTTGAGAAGTGGAGGCAGTAGGCATAGGAGCAACCAATAGGGAGTTACGCAATCCAAACTTCTTCACTCTCTCTTTCAATTCTGACCAATTCCATCTTCCGGATTTTGGTGTCACGCCCCACATGTCAAACTGTAGGATTCCTTGTGAAGCTGGAGAACCTTCATAGGTTTCATAAGTTCCCTCGATTTTAGCCAATTCCATGGAAGTCTCTACCGCAGCATAGTAGATGGTTTCAAAGATGTCCTCGTTCAGCCCTTTTGCTTCCGGAGAATCAAAAGGCATACGTAACATTAAGAAGGCATCCGCTAATCCTTGTACACCCAAACCGATTGGTCGGTGACGGAAATTGGAACGACGAGCCTCTTCTACAGGGTAGTAGTTGACATCGATCACCTTATTCAAGTTGCGAGTCGCAACTTTTGTAATTTCATATAATTTCTGATGATCAAAATATCGCTTCCCATCTGGTCCAGTTGTTACAAATTTTGGAAGGGCAATGGAGGCAAGGTTACACACTGCTACTTCATCTGGAGAGGTGTACTCGATGATCTCAGTACAAAGGTTAGAAGACTTAATGGTTCCCAGGTTTTTTTGATTGGATTTGCCATTAGCTGCATCCTTATAAAGCATGTATGGAGTTCCTGTCTCGATTTGAGACTCTAAGACTTCAAACCAAAGTTCTTGTGCCTTGATTGTTTCTCTGGCTCTGCCTTCACGCTCATACTTTTCATACAATCTTTCAAATTCTTCCCCATGGCAATCTGACAAACCGGGAGCTTCATTCGGACAGAATAGGGACCAATTCTCATTAGCCTCGACACGCTTCATGAATAGATCCGGAACCCAAAGTGCATAGAACAAATCACGGGCACGCATTTCTTCTTTTCCGTGGTTTCTCTTTAGTTCCAAGAAGTCCTTGATATCTGCATGCCAAGGTTCCAAATAGATAGCAAATGAACCTTTACGCTTACCACCTCCTTGGTCTACATAGCGAGCGGTCATGTCGAAGTTACGCAGCATTGGCACAATTCCATTTGATACGCCATTGGTTCCTTTGATGTAAGAACCCTTCGCTCGAACATGATGGATAGAAAGACCAATACCTCCAGCAGATTGTGAAATCTTAGCACATTGCTTCAGCGTATCGTAGATGCCGTCGATACTGTCTTCCTTCATCGTAAGAAGGAAACAAGAAGAAAGTTGAGGCTTAGGTGTACCTGCATTAAATAAGGTAGGAGTAGCGTGTGTAAACCACTTCTCAGAAAGCAGGTTGTAAGTTTCTATAGCAGCATCAATATCTTCCTTGTGAATTCCCACGGAAACTCTCATCAGCATATGCTGAGGTCGTTCCACCACTTTTCCATCCAACTTGATCAGGTAACTTCTTTCTAGAGTTTTAAACCCGAAATAATCGTATCCAAAATCCCGCTTGTAATCGATGGCAGCATCTAGTCTTGCCGCATTTTTCTTGATAATACCATATACTTCTGTATCCAAAAGCTGAGCATTTTCACCTGTCTTTGGATTGACATAAGTGTAAAGCCGCTTCATGGTATTGGAGAAAGACTGGCTGGTAGTTTTATGAAGATTGGAAATGGCAATTCGAGCCGCCAAAATCGCATAGTCAGGATGTTTGACTGTCAATGAGGCACAAACCTCAGCAGCTAAGTTGTCCAGTTCAGCTGTCGTAACGCCATCATATAAGCCATCAATTACCTTTTTGGCAACCTCGATAGGTTGGATAAACTTCGGATCCAATCCTTCGCAGAGGTTCTCAATTCTCGCCGTGATTTTGTCGAATCGTACTGATTCGCGTCTTCCATCTCTTTTTATTACAAGCATAGTCGGATAAGGTTAAGTGGTTGGGTTGTTTATTGATATTAAAAGTCTTCTCCAAGAGAAAAACGTGGAGAATCTGAGGCTTCAGTAGTTTTCATTACACCTGCTTTTTGATAGTCTCCCACTCGCTTCTCGAAGAAGTTGGTTTTTCCTTGTAGGGAGATCATATCCATGAAATCGAATGGGTTCGTACTATTCCATACTTTTTCACATCCGAGTTCTACTAAAAGACGGTCCGCGACAAACTCGATATATTGGCACATAAGGTCTGCGTTCATGCCGATTAGTCGAACCGGTAGTGCATCAGTCACAAATTCCTTTTCGATGGCAACGGCATCCATGATGATTTCTTTTACAGTCTCTTTAGGAAGCGGGTTCACCACGTGCTTGGTGTAGAGGTGGCAAGCAAAGTCACAGTGCAAACCTTCATCTCGAGAGATCAACTCATTGGAGAAAGTTAATCCTGGCATCAGTCCTCTTTTCTTCATCCAGAAAATAGAGCAGAAGGAGCCAGAGAAGAAAATACCTTCCACTGCGGCAAAAGCAATTAGACGCTCCTGGAAGTTTCCGTTATCAATCCATCGAAGTGCCCAGTCAGCTTTTTTCTTAACACAATCAATGTGTTCGATTGCATTTAATAAGCGGTCACGCTCAACAGGATCTTTGATATACGTATCTATTAATAGGCTATAGGTTTCAGAGTGGATATTTTCCATGGCAATTTGAAACCCGTAGAAGAATTTTGCTTCTGTGTATTGTACTTCAGCTACGAAGTGTTCTGCTAGGTTTTCATTTACAATCCCGTCGCTGGCAGCAAAAAATGCTAAAACGTGGGAGATAAAATGGCGCTCTCCATCATTCAAATTTTTCCAGTCAGTCAGGTCCTGACCAAGGTCGATTTCTTCTGCAGTCCAAAAGCTTGCTTCTGCTTTCTTATAGAATTGCCAAATGTCAGGGTGCTGGATAGGAAATAAAACAAATCGATTTTTGTTTTCTACTAAAATGGGTTCCTCTTGCATCATTCTCTCGTTTTTTATTTTTGGTAGAAGTTATTAATAAGGGTTACTAACAAATAGCCAGCTGCCGGGGATAGAAAAGGCTGCCTTTTCAGAACAGCCTTGAACAAATATGTAAACCAAAAATCAGAAATAAAACCCCTTAAGAAGTGCTTGAAGTTGATTTTTGAACTTAATTCAAAAATTATTTAATAAACATAAATTCAGCTACTTATAATAGAATAAATCATGTAAAACTTTAAAAAATATGGGCGATTTAAGCACTTTAAACTTTTTTCAATTTTTTTGAAAAAATTTTTTTTACTCCAGTTCAAGGTAAATATTGAACTATGTTCAAAAAATTGATAATGAATTGAATTCATTCTAAGGCCCTGATAATCAGTATAAATCGATTTTTTTGATAACATTTTTGTTATTAAAAGCTTGGGTTTTGGATTTATTTTTATATCAAAATTTTAGCCTTGAGTCGATTTATGTAGGGGGAATTTCAGCAAGCATAGTTATTCCCATTCCTTAGGCATTTTTTAGTGCTATCATCCTGAATGATTTTTTAAGGAAGTTTTTTTGTTCTCAGAGAGTTGCCTATATTTGCACTCCGATTTTCTCAAAGAATCAATTTATAACATGTACGCAATTGTAAACATCGCTGGTAAGCAGTTCAAAGTAACTAAAGATCAGTCTATCTACGCTCCAAAAATGAACGTAGAAGCTGGCGCTTCCGTGGAATTTGACCAAGTACTATTGGCTGAAGCTGATGGGAATGTGTCAGTTGGTGCACCATTAGTTGAAGGTGCAAAGGTATCTGGCAAAGTGCTAGATCATGTAAAAGGTGATAAAGTGATTGTCTTCAAGAAAAAGCGAAGAAAAGGCTACAAGAAGAAGAATGGTCACAGACAAGATTTCACTAAATTGTTGATCGAAAATATTACACTCTAAGTTTTCTTTTTGAAAACCCTAAACGTATAAAACCATGGCACACAAAAAAGGTGTAGGTAGTTCCAAAAACGGTAGAGAGTCCCACTCCAAACGATTGGGCGTTAAAAAATTTGGTGGTGAGCAAGTAATTGCTGGAAACATCATCGTAAGACAAAGAGGTACTAAACATCACCCAGGCAACAATGTAGGTTTGGGTAAAGATCATACCTTGTTTGCTTTGACTGATGGCGTAGTTTCATTCAGAAAAAAAGCTGATGGTAAGTCTGTAGTAAGCGTAGTTCCTGCAGAAGCTTAATTAAAAATTTAAATACAAAAGCCTCACTTGAGTTTTCGAGTGAGGCTTTTTTTTTGCCAAGATTTATTTCGACCATTGATCATTTTTTTGTTCTGCATTCTCTTTACATCTGCTAATTTTTTATCTTCAACAAACCACCAAACAAAATCCTTATGAGAAGAAGAACTACTTGGGTGGTATGGGCTTTTGGAATTCTGACGCTTTGGCTTTCCCCCAGCTCCTACTCCCAACAAATTGCAGACCCTAAAGTCTATGATGCTCTCGAGTGGCGTCTTGTTGGACCTTTTAGGGGCGGAAGATCTGATGCTGTTACAGGCGTTGCAGGATCTGATCATACCTACTACTTCGGAAGTACCGGAGGTGGGGTATGGAAAACCGTTGATTCGGGACAAACCTGGAAGTCCGTTTCGGATGGTTATTTCGGCGGATCCATTGGATCGGTCGCTGTTTCCCTAAGTGATACAAGTGTCGTATATGCAGGAGGAGGCGAGAAAACTGTTCGAGGTAACGTTTCATTTGGTTATGGTATTTGGAAAAGTACAGATGCTGGAAAATCATGGGAACGTGCCGGGTTGGATAAATCCCGTTTTGTTGCGCGTCTTCGGATTCACCCAACAAACCCAGATGTAGTTTATGCCGCGGTATTGGGAGATATTTTCAAGCCTGATGCTACCCGAGGTGTTTACAAGACTACGGATGGAGGAAAAAATTGGGAGCAGGTTCTTTTTGTCAGTGATGTGGCTGGAGCGGTTGATTTGATTTTGGATCCTAATAATCCTGAAGTCCTTTATGCGACCACTTGGGAAATTAAGCGAACCCCTTACTCTTTAGAAAGTGGTGGTCCCGGTTCCAAGATGTTTAAATCCTCAGATGGAGGTAAAACCTGGGAGGACTTGACCCAAAAAGAAGGGTTCCCTGAGGGAACCTTAGGTATTATGGGCATCTCGGTTTCTCCATTAAACTCCAATCGACTCTATGCGATTATTGAGAATGAAAATGGAGGGGTTTATGTATCAACAGATGCAGGTGAAAGCTGGACTCGTACCAATGAAGACAGAAGTTTGCGGCAGCGAGCTTGGTATTATTCGCGAATATATGCAGATCCACAAGACGAAGAAACCGTCTATGTCCTCAATGTAAGTTATCATAAATCGACTGATGGAGGTAAGACCTTTAAGGGAGCAAATGCCCCTCATGGAGATCATCATGATCTTTGGATAGACCCCAATAACAATCAGCGAATGGCAATTGCTGATGACGGCGGTGCACAAATATCCGAGGATGGGGGAGCCAATTGGTCAACATATATGAATCAACCAACCTCTCAGTTTTACAGAGTAACTACTGATAATTCCTTCCCTTATCGAATCTATGGTGCCCAGCAGGATAACTCTACCGTGCGAATCCGCCATAGGATTGATGGACGTGGAGGAATTACTGAAGACCATTGGGAGCCTACTGCAGGAGGTGAATCAGGGTGGATTGCTCCGGATCCTGACAACAATGACATCGTTTATGGGGGGTCTTATGGAGGTTACTTGACCCGTGTGGATCATGAAAATGATATTTCCCGGTCTGTCAATGTTTGGCCTGATAACCCAATGGGACACGGAGCTGAGGATATGAAATATCGCTTCCAGTGGAATTTTCCGATATTCTTCTCTCCTCATGATTCTGATCTTCTTTATACAACAAGTAATAGATTCCATCGCTCACGGGATGAAGGACAAAGCTGGGAGGTGTTTTCTCCTGATTTGACCAGAAACGATGCCAGTAAGCTAGGCCCCTCAGGTGGTCCGATCACTAAGGATAATACTTCTGTTGAATATTATGCGACGATTTTTACAGCTGCTGAATCACCTGTAAAGCAGGGAGTCATTTGGGCAGGCTCGGATGACGGACTAGTTCATGTGACTACTGATAATGGGGAAACTTGGCAAAATGTCACTCCATCTGACATGCCGGAATGGTTGCAGATCAATAGCATTGAGGCAAGTCCATTTGATCCAGCAGAGGCATATTTTGCCGCGACAGGATACAAGACTGGGAATTATGAACCTTATCTATACAAGACAAAGGATTATGGGAAAACCTGGACGAAAATCACTTCTGGAATAGATCCGGAACATTTCACTCGAGTTGTCCGAGCTGATCCTGTGAAACGAGGAATGCTCTATGCCGGAACTGAAACTGGTATGTATTACTCAAAGGATGACGGGGCTAGTTGGCATTCCTTGCAAATGAATCTTCCGATTGTTCCTATTACAGATTTGGCTATCAAGGAGAATAATTTAATTGCAGCAACCCAAGGACGGGCATTTTGGATTATTGATGATTTGACTGTTTTGCATCAAGCAGAACCTGGAATCGAGAATAAGGCTTTGCATCTTTTCAAGCCTCAAGATTCCTATCGTATTGACGGGATGAGTAGAAAATCCACGACAAGCGGTACCAATCGAGCAGGAGGAGTGCTGGTTTATTATTTCTTGAAAGAAAAACCTCAGGATGAATTGCGAATCGAATTCTTGGATAACAAGGACAATATATTGCGTACCTTCTCCACAAAAGGATATAAAGGCGACACCTTGAAGGTGAAGGCCGGTAGCAATGAGTTTAATTGGAACCTTCGAGTTGAAGATGCTGAAGGGTTTGATGGATTAATCATGTGGGCTGCCAATCTCAGAGGACCTAAAGTGGTTCCCGGTTATTATAAAGTTCGTATGACTTTGGGTGGTGAAACACAGGTACAGCCGTTTAAAGTTTTGGCGGATCCACGCTATCCAAGCACCCAGGCAGAGTTAGAGGAGCAGTTTGACTTCTTAATGAGAGTCAACCGAAAACTTACAGAAACGCATCAGACTATTAAGTTGATCCGGCAGTATCGTACTGAATTAGATAGCATGGAAAATAAGCCTGCGAATCTGGAGGAAATCCAAGCTGAAATGAAGTCTATTGAAGAAACGCTTTATCAGACTAAAAATCAAAGTAATCAGGATCCTTTGAACTTCCCTATTCGCTTGAACAACAAGCTGGCTCACCTAAATTCCATTGTTGGAAATGGTGATTATAAACCTACTAATCAGTCTGAGGAAGTTCGTCAAGAACTGACCGAACAGATTGATGTACAGTTGGCGCGCTTTAAACGTCTCGAGCAAGAGGAAATCTCGAAGATTCTCAACATCGATGAACTGAGAACTAAGCTAGATATCAAAAAATAAGGTAAGGCCTCCCGGAATTTCCGGGAGGCTTTATTTTTTAGAAAATTCTAAAACTTTTGATTTGCTCAATAAAATCGAGCGCACTGGATGGGGAAACTAGCAATATGAAAACGATACCAAATAAGGCTCCAAAAAGATGAGCGTCATGATTGATCCCGTCGCTATCCTGCTTTCCTTTAGTGTATGAATAAATAAGAAATAGGGCTCCAAGAATAAATCCAGGCAGGCAAACAATTCCAAAAAGACAAATATCTGCAAGTGGTAGAATGATGATACTTGCAAAAACGGTAGCGGCCGTTCCCCCCGAAGCTCCCAGGGCTCTGTAATAGGAATTGTCTTGATGCTTGTGATAGGTTGGAATATCCGCAATCACGATTCCAATTATATAAAAGAATACAAAAACAAATCCTCCAAGGGAGGCCCCGAACTTATACATCAAGAATTGCTCGACTACCCTTCCGAAAAAATAAAAGGTAAACATGTTGAACAAGAGATGAATGTAATCTTTATGGATGAAACCCGAGAGAATGAATCGGTCCCATTGCTTCCTCCTTTTTATTAAATAGGGAGTAAACATCCAGCGTTCCGTCAAGGTATGATTATTAAATCCTAAGAAACTGCTGATCACAGTTACCAGGATCAAAATGACCGTAATAGAAAGATTCATGGGTTATTTTTCTCGGTGCACGAGGGCTTGTGCAATGTCATACAAGCCTTGGTAATAGGACTCATTTACTTTTTGGATTTTTTCCAGTTGGGAAAAACCAGCATCAAAAAACTCATTCATCTTTTCTTCAGCTAGTTTTCGTACACCAATTTTTTCATAAAGGGTTTTGACCTCTTTCACTTTTTCTTTCGGATCAAACTCCTCCACTTTTAGCCAATGATTTAGCGTTTCAGCATCTTCATTTCTTGCTAATTCCAGCGCTTTGATTAATAAGAAGGTCTTTTTGTTGGAAATAATGTCTCCGCCCACTTGTTTTCCAAATTTGGACTGATCTGCAAAGACGTCAAGCAAATCGTCTTTTAATTGAAATCCAATTCCAATACTGACTCCAAAATTATACAAGTGTTTTTGGTCCTCTTCGGAAGCTTGGCCAAGCATGGCTCCTAGTTTCAGAGCAAATCCCAACAAGACTGCTGTCTTAAGTCGGATCATATTGAGGTATTCGTCCTCTGTGACATCCGCTCTGACTTCAAAATTCATATCGAGTTGTTGCCCTTCGCATACTTCTGCAGCCGTCTGATTGAAGGCTTGGATGACGCTTGTCAATAGATTCGATGGGGTAGGAAGGAGCAATTCATAGGCCTTAACCAGCATGACATCCCCTGAAAGAATCGCAACATTTGGATTCCATTTTTCATGGACGGTTTCTTTTCCTCTTCGCAAGGGAGCCTGATCCATGATGTCATCATGCATCAAAGTGAAGTTGTGAAATACCTCTACTGCTGCAGCTTGGCTAAGGATTTTTTCAGGATCATCCTGAAAAAGGCCATAGGAAAGTAAACTTAATAAGGGTCTTATTCGCTTACCTCCCAATTTTAAAATGTAGCGAATCGGTTCGTAAAGTTCATTTGGTTCTTCTCCAAATGAATAATTGCTCAGGAAGCTTTCTAATTTATCTAATAGCGCTGGAGCGAGTTGGTTTTTCGTCATTTTCTGCAAATTCGAGGTCGATGGTTCTTCGGTCAATATCGGTATTAACTACACGAACCCAAACTTTGTCTCCCAAGGTGATCATTTTTTTTGATCTGGATCCGACAAGCCGCATGTTTCGCTCGTCAAACTCATAATAATCGTCGGTCATATCGGCTACCCGTACCATTCCCTCACATTTGGTTTCGGTTATTTCTACAAATACGCCCCATTCCGTCACGCCAGATACAATACCCTCATAGTCTTTTTCTTCCGCTAGAGACATGTATTCTACCTGTTTGTATTTGATGGAAGCGCGTTCTGCATCCGCTGCGCGTTTTTCACGATCGGAAGAATGGACGCATTTCTTTTCCCATGGCTCTGCCTCAGGAGATTTTCCACCGTCCAAATAATGCTGCAATAAGCGATGCACCATCATGTCGGGATAGCGTCGAATCGGTGAGGTGAAATGGGTATAGTGAGGGAATGCCAACCCAAAATGACCTTTGGGTTCAGTTGTATACTTAGCCTTTGCCATAGATCGGATGGCCAATTGCTCCAAAACGTTTTGCTCGGGTTTTCCCTGAATCTCATCCATGAGCTTGTTGAGCGAAGAGGCAACTTGGCGTTCACTGTCTAATTTCAGCTGATGTCCAAAACGCTTGGCGAATCCAGAGAAAATTTCCAATCGGTCCATATCTGGGGAATCATGAGTTCGGTATACAAATGTATCCATCCCATTATGCTTCTTGAAAATAAATTCAGCCACATGTTTATTGGCTAATAGCATGAACTCTTCGATCAGCTTATGAATGTCTTTTCGCTCTTTGACCATCAGTCCAAGCGGCGTTCCATTATCATCCAGTTTGAATTTGACTTCAACGGTTTCAAAATTGACTGCTCCATGCTGGAACCTTCGCTTCCGGATTTTTTTTGCCAATTCATTGAGGTGCGTTAGCTCCGCGAAAAAGTCTCCCGATTGCTGATCTATGTTTTGTTGGGCATCCTCATAGACGAAGCGTCTATCCGAATGAATGATTGTTCTTCCAATCCAATGATTAAGGACTTTGGCATCCTCATCCATTTCAAAAACACAGGAAAATGTTAGTTTATCTTCATTCGGACGAAGCGAGCAGAGCCCGTTGCTTAAGTGCTCTGGAAGCATAGGGATTGTTCGGTCTACCAAGTAGACAGAGGTTGCCCTGTCAAATGCTTCTCTTTCCAAAGCTGTTTTGGGCTGTACATAATGGGTGACATCGGCAATGTGAACGCCAATTTCCAGATTTCCATTTTCGAGTTTCCGGTAAGAAATCGCATCATCAAAGTCCTTGGCATCCGCTGGGTCTATGGTGAATGTGGTGATATTCCGGAAGTCTTTTCGGGCTTTAATTTCCTTTGGGCTAATGGTGTCTGGAATGGCATTCGCTTCTGCTTCTGCCTCTTTCGGATACTCGAATGGAAGTCCGAATTCAGCCATGATGGAGTGGATTTCCACTTCGTGAACTCCGGCTTTTCCAAGGACTCGAGTGACTTTTCCAGTTGGATTTTTATCCCCTTCCCGCCATTCGGTCAATTTGACCACAACTTTCTCATTGTGTTGTGCTCCTTTTAAATCTCCACGATGCACGAAAATATCTTTGTGCATTTTTTTGAAATCTGGAACCACAAATGCAAAGCGTGGGGAAATCTCTACTCTTCCCACAAACTCATCTCGAGCTCTTTCCAAAATTTCCAACACTCGACCTTCGCTTCTTCCCCCTCGTCCTTTGGTTGGGTAAACCATGACTCGGACCCGGTCATCGTCCAAGGCTTGCTTCAGGTCTGCTTCCTTTACGAGGATGTCTCCATCTGTGGCCTCAGGATCATCCGGGATGATGAAGGCAAAACGGGGGTTGACATAATCGACTTTACCGGTAATGAATTCTGGATCTTTTTTGGATGAAAAGTAGTTTCGTGGGCTTTTGGCTATGCTGCCGTTATCCACGAGTTTGAATAAAATAGGTTCAACAGCTCCTTTGGATAAGGCATCCCGGATTTCAAGTTTTTTGATTATCTGCTTTGCAGAAAATTCTTCCCCATAATGATTGTCTAAAAATGATTTAATCTGTCGGGCAAGCTGTGAAGCTTTGGGTGAATTTGAACCCGAATTTTTTGGGTTCCTTCTATTTGATTTTCTTCCCATACTGGGTAATTGGTTGTTTTGATAAGTCCAAAAATAAATTCGGAGCTTAGTTGTGTTCTTTTTTTAGGCTGTCAAGATGTATGACTTCGATATCCATTTCATCGATTCCCGGATTCATTGCTAGGTAAACGCGAGCGGTTACCTCTACATCTTGAAGGCAATATTTCTGGATTCGATCCATGTCTTTTTCCAGGTGAAAGGTGGAATTAACCTGACTTCCATCAAGGTCGTCTTTCGAAGTAGGAATACCAAAAACAGAAGCCAATAATTCAAGCCGGGTGTAATATTTATAATCTCCGAACTTCCACAATTCCATAGTATCTAGGTGTCGGATTTCCCAAGGTTTTTTCCCTGCCAGTTGTAGGGGTTCGGGTAGGGGAACTCCCTGGATGAGCATTCTTCGGCAGAGGTAGGGGAAGTCAAACTCTTTTCCATTATGGGCACATAGCACCCATTTTTTCTTTTGGAGCAATTCTGAAAAAGAAATCAATAACTCCCGTTCATTTTCATTTTGAAAAACTTTGGAACGGAAAATCAGCTTTTTTTCTTTCTTTTTCCATTGAAAATATCCCACTCCAACGCAGATAATTTGTCCAAATTCTGCATGGATTCCTGCCCTTTCAAAATAGAGAGCACCTGGTTCAATAATTCCGTTAGGATCTTTCTTTAGGTACTTTTCTTTTTTGACCCATTCCTCCCGAAGGCGCTCATCTAAATCTTCAAAACGCTCTGTGAGGGAGGCGGTTTCTATGTCTAAAAACAAAATATCGCCCAGTTGATTAAAAAAATCGGCCATGGTTAATTAACTATGTAAAACCCCTACTAAACCTAATTCAGGGATCATTTGCTGCAGTGAGGGGTCAAAACTGCCAGGAGTAAAGATAAACTTTTTGTCAAAAATCTGATCAAGGATATAGTAACTCACCCAAAACTCATTGGTTAAGGCAAAGACTGCTGGATCTATGGGTTCCACTTTGGCGACACATTGTGGCCCGAGCTCTTTGATCAAATGTCGAAGAATGGAGGTTTTTCGTAGCTCCCCTTCTAGTTCTCCATATCCTTTGGAGGTAATCATGACCGTATTGAGTTCGATCAAATTCAAGTTGATAATATATACACCCCATTCTGTTCCGGATTCGGTCTCTTCTTTTGCAATGGCAAGCTTCACTCCGGTTACGGGTGAAAAATCAATATCTTTTTTCATGTTCGAGCTGATGAGGATACTGGATGATTAGTACAGTTCCATTTCAAATAAATCCACTAAATGCTTTTTGACTTTTGCTTTTACTTCATTTTCATCGACGGGTTTTCCTAATTCTAAGTGAAGTGAGGTAACTGCTTTATCATCGATTCCACATGGGATAATATGTCCGAAATAATCCAAGTTTGCATTGAGATTAAAAGCAAATCCATGCATGGTGACCCAACGACTGGATTTGACGCCCATGGCACAGATTTTCCGAGGATTTTCTTGCTTCACCGGATCAAGCCATACTCCAGTCAATCCATCAATCCGACCAGCTTCAATATCATATTCAGCTAAGGTTCGGATAATTGCCTCCTCCAAGAATCTCAAATAGCGATGGATATCAGTAAAGAAATTTTCCAAATCAAGGATTGGGTACCCGACAAGTTGGCCCGGTCCATGGTAGGTGATGTCTCCACCCCGGTTGATTTTGTAAAAGCTTGCATGATGGTTTTCAAGCCCTTTTTCATCCAGAAGTAAGTTTTCCGGTTTTCCGCTTTTTCCCAAAGTATACACATGGGGATGTTCAACGAATAGCAAGTGGTTTTCTGTAGCAACTTGTTCCGCAAGCGGTTTTTTTCGGTTACTGATTTTAGTCGAGACAATAGCTCCAAACAGCTCTTCCTGATAATCCCAGGCCTGCTGATAATCCATGCGACCTAAGTCTGTGAATTTTACTTTTTTGTTGATAACTTCATTCATAATTGAAATAGGCCGAGTTGCAACTTTTAACTAAAGCAAAAAGCCTTTCGTTCGGATTTTTCAAAATTAAACAATTCCTGAATGGCTGAACATCTTGAATCGGGAAAGCATGCTGAAGATTTAGCCCGTCAATGGTTGGAATCGAAAGGGTATGAATTTTTAGAAAAGAATTATCGCTATAAACATGCAGAAATTGATCTGATAATGAAGCATAAAGGTTTATTGATTTTTGTGGAGGTGAAGTTTCGTTCAGGTACAGGTTTTGGTTTTGCAGAAGAGTTTGTAGATCATGTCAAAAAGAAGCTAATTGTAAAGGCTGCTGATGCCTATATTCATCAAATTGACTGGCATCAAGATATTAGATTTGATATTGTTGGCGTTTATAAAAACAAAGTAGGAGTCATCAATTTTCGGCATTTTGAAGATGCATTTTATTAACTTTATTCATTATGAAAAAGCTAGCAATCACCTTGGTATTCCTGTTATTAACAGGATTTGTCTTTTCCCAAACAGATAAAAAGGACAAGCAGATTTTTGAAGATGCAATGGAAGCAAAATCCGAATTTCTAGAAGATGATCCTGGTATGTCAGAGCTTTTCAATTCTTCCTATGGCTATATTATCCTTCCTAATGTGGGAAAAGGTGGCTTGGGAGTGGGAGGGGCTGCTGGAAATGGAGTAGCTTATGAGCATGGAAAACACATTGGATATGCACGCATGACACAGGTTACGATTGGTTTTCAGGCTGGAGGACAGGCATACAGTGAGATTGTTTTTTTTGAAGATAAAGAGGCTTGGGAGCGTTTTAAAAATGGGAAAATTGAAATGGCCGCCCAAGTTTCAGCAGTTGCCGCCGCCGCAGGAGCTTCTGCTGATGCAAAATATGTGGATGGGGTGATGGTCTTTACCCGAACAAAGGGTGGATTAATGTATGAGGCATCCGTGGGAGGGCAACAGTTTAAATTCAGGGATTTTTAATTGGCTCGATCTGATCGATAGACTAAATTACCTTCTTGGTCCCATTCTGCTCGGATGTAAGGTTTGAATTCATCCATGTAGGGTTCTTCTTGATATTGGATTTCCCTTTTTCGAATGGCTCGCGTGTTATTGGTGTCCCAGTACTCGGTCCAAAGTCCGACCTTTTGACCGAAGCGATATTCTCCGGTTACTGCGACTTGCCGGTCTTCATAAAAATAGAAAAAGTACCCTTCTTCAAGTCCATATTGGATCGGAGTGATTTTTTCGATGGTTTTGGACGTCCTGTTGTAATAGCTGATTCGGGATTCGCGAGGCCATCCTTCTTTGTAATGATTTTTGTCCTGCAGCACATTTCGTGCATCAAATAGCATCCAGGTGTCATGCTTCATTCCATAGTAGTACATTCCGCTTTCTACCACTACTTCATTGATTCTCCGTTCGTATGGTCCATGTAAAAGATATCCCTGACCAGCTTGGTAATTTTCATTTTTAATGGTTTTTTCCCCTGGGTCATACCAATATACATCTCGGATATAAGGATCAGGTTGACGGGAGGCATCTGTGTAATTGAATAATTCGACAATTTCCTGCCCGCGATTATTTTGGCGGAGATAGGCACGCTTGGTCTTAATGCCGAAATAGATATTCTTGCGTTCCTTTTTTTTCTTTTCTTTTTTCTCCTCCTTCTCGTCTCGATCATCAAAAAGCAACAAAGGCATGGTTGTAGGGAGTACGGAGGAATTAACCACCCCTGTGCTGTCAGGATCTGATTGTTTTTCTCCTTTGGTTTGAGCCCAACTTTTTGAAAAGCAGAAAATAAGTAGGAGGAACAAAAAGGAAATTCGCTGCATAATCTAAAAACGGGATTTTTTGGTCCGTATTTTACTCAAAAATAACATTTCAAGATCAATTCTCTCAGATTGTTTAGAATTAATAATCTTCTGCCTATTTTTGAGGAATTTGTAAAAAAATCAATCAAAAAATGAATTCTATTCTATCGGATCGCATCTTGAATATGGAGGAATCAGCCACCCTCGCCATGGCAAAAAAAGCTAGGGAGCTGAAATCTCAGGGAATCGACATCATCGGACTGAGTCTTGGTGAGCCAGATTTTAAAACTCCTAAACACATTCAGGAAGCTGCCAAAGCTGCAATTGATGAGGGAAAATACTTTTCCTATCCTCCAGTAGCTGGTTATCAGGATCTGAGAGAAGCCATTGCAAAGAAACTTAGAGAAGAAAATAATATTCTTCAGGCAAAGGCAGAAAACATCGTTGTTTCCACAGGCGCGAAGCATTCCATTGCTAATACATTCATGTGTCTCCTGAATGAAGGAGATGAGGTGGTGATTTTTTCTCCGTATTGGGTGAGTTATGCAGAGATAATCAAATTAGCTGGGGGTGTTCCAATATTGATTGAGGGAACCTTGGAAAATAACTTCAAGGCGACTGCCGCTCAATTAGAGGAAGCTATCACAGATAAGACTAAAGCTGTAATTTTCTCTTCTCCATGTAATCCTACGGGTTCTGTTTTTAGCGAGGAGGAATTGAAAGCCATTGCAGATGTGGTGAAGTCTCATGAGGGAATCATGGTTATTGCTGATGAGATTTATGAACTGATCAATTTCACCGGAAAGAATTTTAGCATTGCTTCACTTCCTGGAATGTTTGAGCGTACGATTACAGTGAATGGTTTTTCAAAAGGATATGCCATGACCGGTTGGCGTGTAGGATATATCTGTGCTCCGTTAGAAATCGCGAAGGCTGTTGAGAAAATCCAAGGACAGTTTACCTCTGGCGGCACAGGAATCGCACAGCGGGCAGCATTGGCAGCGATTGCCGGTGATCAAACGCCTTCCAAGGAGATGGCTGATGCTTATTTTAAGCGAAGACAATTGGTTTTGGAATTGCTTCAAGAAATTCCGGGAATCAAGACCCATATTCCTGAGGGTGCATTTTACTTCTTCCCTGACGTGACCTCCTATTTTGGAAAATCAGCGCACGGTCACACCGTAAATAATGCGGATGATCTTTGTTTGTATTTATTGGATGTAGCCCATGTTTCTTTGGTGACAGGATCCGCCTTTGGAGCTCCAAATTGTGTTCGATTAAGCTATGCAGCTTCTGAAGAAGAATTAAAAGAGGCTCTTAAGCGATTGAAAAAAGCGTTGGCTGAACTTTCTTAATTGAAATCAAAATAAACAGGATATCCTGGTCAATCGGCCAGGATATTTTTTTGCCCTTCTGGAAAGGCTTACTTTTGAGAAAATTTTTATCATGGAAAAGGTTCTTATAATTACTCCTGTCAAAAATTCCATTGAAACCACATTGGATACCGCAAAGGCGATTGCCAAATCTGATGTAGCGGTAAAGCATATTATTTTCAATGATTTTTCTTCAGTTGAAACAAAAAAGGAACTAGAGCGAAATCGTAAGAAGATTGGATATGAGCTCGTGCATTTGGAGGATTTGACAGACCACCCTTCCCCCAATTACAAGCTTGTCTTGCAGATTTCCCAAAAGAAAGCACTGGAATATGGACTACCTCTATTGGTCGTTGAATCTGATGTAGTTGTCAAGAAGGATACTGTTAGGCGTCTATTGGAATTTCAAGAATCCCATTCCAAGTCTGGATTGATTGGTTCAGTTACGGTGGATGAAAAAGGAGAAGTGAATTTTCCCTATCTCAAATTTAAAAATGTAGGGGAGTCCGTCATTTCCACAAAGCGAAGTTTAAGTTTTTGTTGTACCCTTTTTTCAGAGTCCTTGCTCAAGTCTTATGATTTTTCTGGTTTGGATGACGCAAAAGATTGGTATGATACCTTCATTTCTTCCAAATCCCTAGAATTGGGTTATGAGAACTTTGTATTGATGGATGCTCCCGTTTGGCACAGGCCTCATGGAAGCCGACCTTGGAAACAGTTGAAGTATAAAAACCCCTTGAAATACTACTTTTTGAAATATTGGAAAGGGTTGGATAAAATTTAAATTTCAGATTTGAAAAATCGCTCAAATTCTTTCGGAGGATTTAACATAGCCAAAGTGTCTCTTCCGAATTTTTGAAGCCGATAATTATTGCTTTTCAGTAGTTGGTAGCATTCCTCCAATTCTTCCTTTGGCAAATTTTCATTTTCGAAGATGATGGCTCTTGGCTGAGTTTTCTCGATATCAAAAATTTTTATCACTTCAAGATCATAACCTTCCGCATCAATTTGTAATAAATCAATTCGTTCAATTTTGAACCTTTTAATCAACGTGTCCGGGCTGATTACATCTACTAATTCATGGCTGATCCGTTCCTCTTTATTGCTAGGAATTGATAGTCCAAACTTCTTACAGTTTTTCTCGACAACTCCAATTTCGAATAGTTCCTCAACTTTTTCTTTTGAAAATGATGCTAAACCTGTTGCCCATCGCAATTCGCTAAAGCCAATTTTGAAGAGTTTTTGTTTCCCGTCTTTTTCTCCTATTGCAGCGCAAATGGGATGTAGCTCATGATTTTTTTGATAAATCTTTTTTAGATACTGATGAAATACTGCAGGTTGGGGTTCCAAAAGTACTCCTTTCCACCGATCCCGCTTAATGAATTTATGGATGGGATCGTTGGTGATACCGTCATTTGCTCCTATCTGAATCACCGTAAAATCACCCTTTTTCGAAAGAGAATATTCAGAAATAAATTCTGATAAGCTTCCTTTCTTTGGCCTGTAAAAATATTGGTAATAAGCCATGAACAAAGGATTTTCATTCGCGCTTAATGAAATCCGAAGGCCTTTGTAAAAATTTTTGAGGGTTGATTTAAATGACATGAAAATGATTTTCGAAGTATAAACATAATACTATTTGATGGCGGTAAAAATTAAGCTTTGTTTAAATCCTTCCCAAAAAGCGCATTAGTTGATTGTAGGCGCGAGACCAGGTTCGTTGAAAGCGAAGCGGTCCCAGTAATTCCCTATTAAAAAAATCAGCATGTTTTCGATTTAGGTAATCGATACGTTCACGCTTTTTTTGATTGGATCCTGTTTTCTTTCGTTTGCTTTCGGGTGTTAATCTGTAATAAAAACCGACAAAAGGCAACTGAATTACTTCGCCGCCATCTTTTAATAATTTAATCCAAAATTCCCAATCTTCTCTCCCCATATGCATATCCTCGGAAAACCCTCCTACTATTTCCCAGTCTTTTTTTCTGAAAAGGGAAGAAACAAAAATCATATTATCTCTTGCCAGGGCATACCTACTGAAGGGTTTGAGTTTCCAATATTTCTCTCCCTTTTCATTAAATTTTTTCGCCTGACAATAAACAACCTTTACTTCCTCATCATTTTCTAAAACCTTTACCGCTTCCGATATATAATTTGAGGAAATGAGGTCATCCCCGTCTAATGGTAAAATATATTTCCCTCTTGCTATTCTTATTCCGTTGTTTCTAGCCTTGGAAACCCCCGAATTTTCTTGATCTAAAACATCAATATTGGGATGAGATTCAGCTGCCTTCAAAGCTACTTGTAGGCTGTGATCTGTACTTCCATCATTGACAACAATAAGTTCGATATTAGGGTAATCTGAGTCCATTGCTGATTGAATAGTTTCTTTCAAATAAGTTGCTTGGTTGTAGCAAGGGATGACTATTGAAACTAAAGGGAAATGATGATTCATATCACTGCAAGCTAAGTCAAAGAATCCCGAATTCAAACTCTTGAAAAAATTTCAATTAGTCAGATATTCAGGTGTGAAATACTATCAAGTGAATTAAAAGGCAATTAAATCCAAATTTTAATTTGGATAATTAAATTTGATTTGTACCTTTAAATAGGTGATTAAACAACTTTTGTCTATTATTCTTTAAAAATTCGAGGGTAATTCCTTCATTTTCGAACTGAAATATTTTATAAAAATCCGGATTAGCCATCCGGATTTTTTCTTTTAACTTGAATGAAATTTTCATTTCAAACTCCTGCCTGTGGCCTCTCGCTTTTTATTGATTCTACTCGCTTTTCTCTCATTTGGATTGAATCCTATTTGGGCACAGCAAGCAGAGTACGACTCCAATTATGTGGAAGTACATCCCGAGTTATTCGTCTTACGATTTTATTTTTCTAAGAAATATTCCAATCTCAATATCAATGTTCCAGACCAAGACCGGAATTTGATTTATCGTCCTAATTCTGGGAATAACCTAGGGCTGGGATTTACTTATCAAAAATTCACCCTAAATATAGCCGGACCTGTTTCTTTTTTAAATCCCAACCGGCAGCCTGATTTTCCAAAATACCTGGATCTTCAGGCACATATTTATCCTCGAAAAATGATTATTGACGTATTTGGTCAATTTTATAATGGTTTTGTTCTTTCCAAGGATCAATTGCTTTTTTCAGACCAAAACTACCTGCGAGAAGATATTAAGTTGAGAAAAATTGGATTGAATGTGAATTACTTGTTCAATGGAGAAAAAATGTCTTTACAGGCAGCTTTTAACCAATCTCATATTCAAAAAAGGTCTGCCTTTTCGCCTTTTGTAGGGTTCGAGGTATATGGTGGAAAAGTGTCAGGGGATTCCTTATTGATCCCAAGTAGTGAACAGCTGGACTTAATTAATTTCCAGAGAATGGATTATTTTCAACTTGGACCGAATGCAGGTGCAGCAGGCACCTTAGTTTTTGGAAAAGGATTTTTTCTGACAGGCGTGACGGGAGTTAATTTAAGTACTGGATATTCAAAATGGGAAAATGGCTCTTCTCAAAAAAAGTGGGGGGTATTTCCTACTTTTTTTCTCAGAGGTTTTGCGGGTTATAATTCTCGGAAATTTTCCATTAATGCCAACTATGTTTGGAAAAACCTAGGCTTGGTAGAAGACGCACCTTTTGATCAAGGGGTCTTAACAGGCAATTACCGGATAAATTTTATCTATAAGTTTTCTGTCGGAAAATCATTTGAGCGGAAGTTCCAAAAATTCAATCCCATGCAATGGATCAGTAAAGATTGATTCCAATTGCCTTGAGCTTTCTTCGAATTCATTTAGCTTTGAGCATTCATCAAAATTTCTAGCATTATGGACAATCGATTTGGTATTGCTGAATCTTTACAACGATTAGGAGTTAAATCTGAAAACCTTGGATCTTCTACAGGAGAGACATGGTTTGACTCAAATAAAAACTATTTTCCTTCGGTATCTCCTGTGGATGGAGCAGTGATAGCGAATGTTCAGGAGACAAGTTCAGATACCTATGAATCGATTATTTCAACGGCTCAGGTGGCTTTTGAAAAATGGAGATTAGTCCCTGCTCCCAAACGGGGAGAGATTGTCCGTGAAATTGGGAATGCGCTGCGAGAGGTCAAAGCGGATTTAGGCAAGCTGGTTTCTTTTGAAATGGGGAAATCTTATCAAGAAGGGCTGGGAGAAGTACAGGAAATGATTGATATCTGTGACTTTGCCGTTGGCCTTTCCCGACAATTATACGGATTGACCATGCCGTCTGAGCGACCGGGTCACCGGATGTATGAACAGTGGCATCCCCTTGGAATCGTGGGAATTATTTCAGCCTTCAATTTCCCAGTGGCAGTTTGGTCCTGGAATGTTGCATTGGCTTGGGTATGTGGGGATGTGACTATTTGGAAGCCTTCTGAAAAAGCCCCGCTTTCAGGGATTGCCTGTCAGCATATTGTTAGCAAGATTTTCAAAAAACACGGAATGCCTGAAGGAATTTCTAACCTGATCATTGGGGATTATAAGGTAGGAGAAATGCTTTCTCATGATCCTAGAGTCCCTTTGGTTTCTGCGACCGGATCCACTCGAATGGGTAAACTTGTTGGAAAAGCAGTGGGTGAGCGTTTAGGAAGGGCACTGTTGGAATTGGGTGGAAATAATGCCATCATCATCACCGAAAACGCGGATTTGGATATGGCTATTCGGGGCGCTCTTTTTGGAGCGGTAGGTACAGCTGGTCAGCGTTGTACCAGCACAAGAAGACTGATTATCCATGAAAATGTTTATGAAGAAGTGAAAAATAGATTGGCTTCTGCTTATGGTAAATTGGTCATTGGGAATCCATTGGATGAACACAATCACGTAGGACCGTTGATTGACCAAGCTGCGGTTGAGATGTATCTGCAAGCCATTGAAAAAGTCAAGAAAGAAGGAGGGAAGGCAGTGGTAGAAGGCGGTGTATTAAATGGAGCTGGTTATGAATCGGGATGTTATGTAAAACCTGCCATCTATGAGGCTGAGAACTATTTTGAAATTGTACAGCATGAGACCTTTGCCCCAATTTTATACTTGATCAAATATAAAACTTTTGAAGAGGCTTTGGCCCTTCACAATGGGGTTCCACAGGGACTTTCCTCTGCCATTATGACGACTAATATGCGGGAAGCAGAAACTTTCTTGTCTGTTGCAGGATCTGATTGTGGAATTGCCAATGTAAATATCGGAACCTCCGGTGCCGAAATTGGAGGTGCTTTCGGAGGCGAAAAGGAAACAGGTGGAGGTAGAGAGTCTGGTTCAGATGCCTGGAAAGCTTACATGCGTAGACAAACTAATACCATTAACTATTCTACAGAATTGCCGTTGGCGCAAGGAATCAAATTTGATATCTAAAGATGAAAAAATATTTAACTCATTTTCAATGGGTTGAAAATTTTGTTTTTCTTACTATTTGGTGATTCAAAAATTGCATTTACATTTGCAGTCCCATTTGGGAAGGAATTTGGGAGCTTAGCTCAGTTGGTTCAGAGCATCTGCCTTACAAGCAGAGGGTCGGGGGTTCGAATCCCTCAGCTCCCACTTCAATTTCCTCCCTTCATATTGGGAGCTTAGCTCAGTTGGTTCAGAGCATCTGCCTTACAAGCAGAGGGTCGGGGGTTCGAATCCCTCAGCTCCCACATCAGCCTCAGAGAAATCTGAGGCTTTTTTATTTAATGACTTGTCATTTTTATATACTCCCTTCCTCCTCAATGGACAAATTTAATGTAGGACATTCGTGTGATGATTTACAGGATAGAATACCCTGGCATCTTTCAAATCATAGGGTCTTCACGTCCAAGGCAAAAGATTGGGAGTTGGTTTATTTTGAAAAATATTCTGATTTAAAAGCGGCATATGCTAGGGAGCGGCAAATTAAATCTTGGAAAAGCAAGCAAAGGAAAAAAGAGATAATTAAGTTAAAAAACCAGCTCAGCTCGTTCAGGAATACAGATACCGCCGGGAGGGTCGGGGGTTCCCCCGATACCTATCGGGGTCAGCTCCCACATCAGCCTCAGATTCCTATGAGGCTTTTTTATTTCTGCGGCGGTATTTAAAAACTATTCTAGATTCAACATAAATCCTGCTCGAAACCATCTCCCGGGCATTTGAACCGTTCCAGCTTCGATGTAATCCGTATTTGTGATATTAGATGCCTCGGAAAAGATTCCAATTTTCCCAGCCCGATTATAATCAATGCGCATATCCAAGAGGAAATATGGAGATTGTTCCATTCGTTCGATATAGCGCATTTTGGTATTCCACTCCAATTTCTTTCCAATACCCAAAAGTAAGCCGCCAATCACTTGATTCTTCAAGGCGGTAAGCGCATAGCGCGTCTCGGTTCCCGGTTGCTCGATCAAGTTTGCATGGATGTAATTGTAGGAAAGAAGCGCTTCTTTAATTGAAAGTACTGTTGAGCCTTGCTTCCAGCGATAAGAAAGGGCCAATTCAACTCCGCTAAAATCGACTTTGTTGAAGTTTTGAGGTTGCCAAGGCGTAGCTGCATCCGGGCGGGCCCATTCTATTAAATTGTCTGTTTTGCGGATAAAATATACCGCCTCAGCAAATAGTCTTCCTTGTATCCATTTGGCACCAATCTCAAAATTTTGTGCTTCTTCGGGTAATAGATCAGCATTTCCAATATTGGTTGGTCCGACATAGTACAGGTCAGTATACGTTGGGATTCTGAAACTTTTCCCCAGATTTGAATAAAGCCTAAGCGCTTCAGTTGCCTGAAATCCGGCTTCCATACCCGGGAAATGTTTCCATCCCCAATCGTCAAAATAATTACTATATACCCCAGCCCGGAAGTCCAGCCGCTCACCCAAGGTGGTAAACTGTTCTAAAAACACCCCTCCAAGGGTTCTGTTTCGCTGTCCTAAATTATTGCTGTCCAGATTTTCTTCTCGCAGCTCCATTCCAAAACCGGTTTTTCCCCAAGTACTTTCCAGACTTCCGTTTAACTCTAAGGCATAGGTGTTGGAGGTATGGAAGTTTTGGTAAAACTCAGGTTCATTTCTCCGAAGGCGGTATTCATCTTCATTTTTTCTCCAATAGCCTCGGGTATTTAAGAAGAAATTCTGTTTGGAATACGTGTGACTAATTGCTCCCAATGTGGTCTGAATACTTTCCCACTGATCAGGAAAAGCGCTCGTGTAAAACCCATTGGCTCCGAATTGGCGGTCAGTGTAAGCAATCATTCCTCGGAGGCTGTGGGTTTCGTTCAGGTCAACTCCACCTTCGTAGAAAATATTGCTAACCTGATAGTCTGAATTGTACCAATGTCCATTTGATTTGTCTTGGGAAAAGCTCAAGTTTTGTTTAAATGACCCCATGGGAAGGGAGCCTGTAAAACTTAATCCGTGCATCCCAAAATCTCCTGCATAGGCTTGCAACTGTAGTGATCGTTGGTCCTGAAGTCGCGTAATGACATTGACAGCACCAGTGTATGCATTTTGTCCGAATATTCTTGCTCCGGCTCCTTTTAAAACCTCTATCCGGTCAATGTTTAAAATAGGCACAGGAATATTCATCATATGATGACCTGTTTGGGGATCGGTGAGTTTGATCCCGTTCAAAAGCATCAAGGTTTGGTTAAAAGATCCCCCTCGAATTCCAATATCCGCTTGAACTCCCGTCACTCCTCGTTGTCTAACGTCAACACCGGGAACGAAAGCCAATACCTCCTGTAAACTTCGCGCAGGACTAGTTTCCAATTGGGGTTTGGTAACGATTGAGATATTCCTACTCTGCTTTGAAAAAGGAATCAGCAGTCGGTTTTCTTGGATGACGATTTCTTCCAGGTTTTGAGATAAACTGTCAACCTGAGCCCAAGAACTGCTTACCACTAGGAATGCAGTCAGCATCAAGAATACTTTCTTCATAAAGATTTTTGCGTAATAGTGAGGCAAAGTTGAGCCTAGAAAAATTCGTATCCAATTTTTAGAGGGATGTAAAAAATGGTTAATCTCGCCCATCTTGTGGAAAAAGATCTTGAGGAAAGAATACTTGTGCTTAATTTTAAGGAATTATCAAAAAATGAGAAAATGATAAAAAAATTAACGTTAGGATTGATTTTCGCTGTCAGTCTTGGCTTAGAAACAAGCTTTGCACAACAAGGCTTAGCTAATAACCAGGCTGACTTTGGAGAATTTATCGATCGAAAAGGGACCTATACCCGAACGGCTTCCGGAAAGCCCAGTGAAAATTATTGGCAAAACGAAGCTGACTATCAAATCGAGGTTTCTTTGGATGAAGAATCCCATGTGCTGAGTGGGAAAGTCATCATAGAGTATACCAATAATAGTCCTGAACAATTGGAGTTTGTATGGTTGCAATTGGAGCAAAACCGATTTACAGAAGACTCCAGAGGAGCTTTGACTACGCCTATTCAAGGGTATCGCTACAATGGAGACGCTGATGGAGGTTTTGATATTTCTGCTGTTCAGGCAAAAGTCGGAACCAAGGGCTCTGTTTCTTCCAAATACCTTATCAATGATACTCGGATGCAAGTTTGGTTCAATGAACCACTACCTGAAAAGGGTGGTAAAGCCACCATTTCCATGAATTTTTCCTTCAAAGTTCCTGAAAAAGGGATGGACCGAATGGGTAGATTGGAAGTAGAGGATGGCTGGATTTATGCCTTTGCTCAATGGTATCCTAAGATGGCGGTCTTTGATGATATAGAAGGTTGGAATGTAGAGCCTTATTTGGGAGCAGGTGAGTTTTACTTGGAATATGGAGATTTTGATTACAAGGTGACTGTGCCTTATGATCATATCGTGGTAGGATCAGGTAAGTTGATGAACCCTAAGGAGGTTTTATCCAAGGAGCTTCAAGATCGCTATGCAAAAGCACAAGCAAGTGACGAGACAGTTTATTTGGTTTCTCCTGATGAAATCCAAAACACCGAGCTTACCCGTCCTCAGCAGGAGGGTGTAATCACTTGGCATTTTAAAATTGAAAATTCCCGAGATGTGGCTTTCGCCACTTCTAAGGCTTTTATTTGGGATGCTGCAAAAATCAACCTTCCAAGTGGGAAGACAATTTTAGCCCAATCAGTTTATCCAAAGGAGTCGGACGGGCAGGGAGCTTGGTCAAGATCAACGGAATATTCCAAGGCATCTATTGAGCATTATTCAGAAATGTGGTATGAATTTCCATATGAGACTGCGACCAATGTGGCTGCAGATATTGGTGGAATGGAATACCCTGGCTTGAATTTTTGTCGCTATACTTCCAAAGGAGAAGGTCTTTGGGGTGTGACCGATCATGAATTTGGCCACAATTGGTTCCCCATGATCGTTGGCAATAATGAGCGACGATATGCTTGGATGGATGAAGGCTTCAATACCTTCATTAATCACTACAGTACATTGGCATTCAATGGTGGGGAATATTCCTCCAACTTGAACCAAACAAGACGATACAATAATTACTTCCAAAATGATAATCGGGAAGGAATTGATACCTATCCTGATGTCGCTCGAACCTCCAATTTGGGGATGGTCGCATACATGAAGCCGGGAATCGGATTGATTATGCTTCGTGAATATATCCTAGGTCCTGAGCGGTTTGATAATGCTTTCCGGTCTTATATCAAAACATGGGCTTACAAGCATCCGCAACCCACCGATTTCTTCAATCACATCGAAAATGTTGCTGGAGAGAATCTTTCGTGGTTCTGGAAAGGATGGTTCTTTGGAAACGGAAATATTGATTTGGGAATCAATGGGGTAGTTCCTTATGCAGGGAATTACGTAGTGGTTCTAGTTAATAAGGGTGAATTACCAATGCCTGTTTTGTTGGAGATCGAATTTGAAGATGGAAGCAAGGAACGACAGATGCTTCCTGTCGAAATCTGGCAGCGCGGTGATTCTTGGAATCACCTGATCAAGACTGATAAAAAAGTTGTCTCGGTTACCGTTGATCCGGATAAAATCTTGCCGGATATCAATTTGGGAAATGACCATTGGCCACAACCAATCTATGAAGACTAAGTTAAAAAGCCCGATCATTTTATTGATCGGGCTTTTTTTTAGAAATCATCGTTGATTTCCAGCCAGTAGCCATCAGGATCTTGAATGTAAATCTGCCTTACGCCATCGGGGCGCGTAGTGATTTTTCCTTTTTCGCCTGGCCAGTCTTCGAATGGGTACTCCGCAGCCCGTAGTCTGGCGATAAACCCATCCATATCTGACATACTAAAGCAGAGATGATTCGTCTTAGAAATTTCACGTGGGACTTGCTCTGCTTCAATGAGATGTAAAGCGGCTCCACTTCCTATATCATACCAAGCGTGGAGTCCATCTTTAAAGGGTTCATCAATTTCCTGAAGCTTTAAAATGGAGGAATAGAACTCCTTACTTTCTCCTAAATCGGAAACATGCACAGCAATATGGTTAACCTTAATTTGTGCAGTCAGAAAATGTGTAGCCATAAGGAAGGGGACTAATAGAAGGAAATATTTCATATGATATTTGCTGAGTAGTTGATGAAGAAGGTACGCCTTTTTTCTAAAAATGTGTAACCAATCAAAACAAAAAAAGCCGACCCTTTCTTAAGTCGGCTTTTGATTAGTTGCGAATTCTAAGCTATTCCTCACCCATTTGGCTAAGATCAGAAGCCATTGCAATTCGATCTGCTTCGTCAAAGAGTTTGATGGCTTGCTGATAGATTTCATTGATGTCATTAATGACCATGTAGAAAGCATCATCATCATACAGTTGTCTACCAAGATGAGCCTTAACCAATATCTTTAAATAATCCTTGGATCGGTTAAAATCCTCTTCATCAAATTTGACCTTATTTTTTTCTCCAATTGCAACCAAATCTCTGAGCATACTATCCGTGACTTCATAAGACTGATAGTATTCCTCTAAGCTCATATCGGAAAATTGATCCTTGTTTTTATTCGTGAAATCAAGAATAAATTCTCGTGAGGAATCTGAATTAAATAATCGGGTTACATAAACGGAACTGTAGGTAGTGTCCAATGGCACAAAGTAATCTGGCATGATCCCGCCACCGCCATATACAATACGACCTTTTTTGGTTTCATATTTCAGACTGTCATTGAACTTAATGCTGTCCGCAGAGAAAAATTCTCCGTGCTCGTATCGCTCTACCCAATCTCGTTCATAGGCTTCATAATTTGAGTCGTAAGGCTTCTGAATGGATCTGCCGGACGGTGTATAATAGCGGGCAATGGTCAGTCGAAGCTCTGCTCCATCAGAAAGGTCGATTGGCATTTGCACCAATCCTTTTCCGAATGTTCTTCTTCCTACGATCAATCCTCGGTCATTATCCTGAATAGCGCCGGCTAAAATCTCCGAGGCAGAAGCTGATCCTTCATTGACAAGAACTACTACCGAACCGGATTCAAATAAGCCCGGTCTAAATGCGTACGCTTTTTGACTGTATTGCTGGACTTTTCCTTCTTGGGAAACGATCAGCGCTCGATCTCCCAGGATTTCATCAGCAATATTAATTGCAGCTCCCATGTATCCACCAGGGTTACCTTGGAGGTCAATTACCAATTTTTTCATTCCCTTATCCTTGAGTTCCGCTACCGCTTCTTGGAATTCATTGTAGGTGGTAGCTGCAAACCGAGTGATTTTAACATACCCGATTTCCTCATTGATCATGTAAGAGGCATTGATACTGTATTGAGGGATTTTATCTCGAGTGATTTCATAGGTAATCAATTCAGGCTGGTTTTTACGTTTGATATCCACGATCACCTTTGAACCTTTTGGTCCTCGGAGTAAATCAAAAACATCCCGGTTGGTAATGCCAATCCCGGCAACAGTTTCTCCATCCACGTTGATGATTTGGTCACCAGATTGAATACCCAAGGCTTCCGATGGTCCTCCTGTTAAAGGAGCTACCACATAGATAGTATCTCGAATAATTCCGAATTCAACACCAATTCCATCAAATTCACCGTCAAGTTGGGATTGTGCTAGGCTTGCATCTCGTGCCGGAATATAACTGGAATGCGGGTCTAGGTTTTCTAGCATTTTGGTGATTCCGTATTCAACCAGATCGGTAGAATTGACGCTATCAACATAATCCCGATCGATATATGTCATGATCTCCTGGATTTTGTATAAAGCCGCTCGGAGATCATTTTGGTTTTTTTCAGGCTCTGCAAATGTAGCCCCTATCCAGATCCCTGCAGATATAGCAAGTGCCAAAAAAATAGGTAAGCGGATTTGAGCTTTGGAATTTTTTGTATTACTCACGTTAAGGTTGGTTTTTGAAATTGCTGTCGAATAAGAAACTTAACTGAAAACCCTAAGTTTTCCCAATGATTTCAGATAAGTCCCAATTGAACTTATACGAATGTAACGGATAAAGGTCTGTTTTTGTCTCCTGAATTCTGTTAAAAATAATTATTTTTGCAAAATGCAGGTTCCTCAAAATTTCAATAAAACCTCGGTTGCTGACTTAGTGTCAGATAATTACGTTTTTGCTTCGGTCCTGCATTACTTTGGAATCAGCTTTTACCAATATCCAACCGATTCACTGGAGCAGGTTTGCAAGAAGCATCGGGTTAAACCCAATCAATTGATTGCAGAGTTGGAATCATGGGCGGTCCGAAAGGAGCCTACGCCTGAAGATTTATTTTTGAATCCCATTGAGGTTTTGGTCGCTTATCTGAAAAAGAAGCATTATTATTTTGTGCGGCAGGAGCTGCCTTTCCTATCCAATTTGATTTCAGGTATTCAGGCAGAAAAAGGGTATGAATCCTTAATGGCTGATTTGAAAATGATGTTTCCGCTCTTTGTGGAGGATTTTATCCATCATATTCATGAAGAGGAAAGCAGGCTTTTTAAGCGAATTGAATTATTACAGGATATAGAAGAAGGCAATTTTGCGCTTCATGATGCCTTGACAATTCTTGAAAAAGATCCAGTTAGGATTTTGGCGGAAGAACATGAAATCCATGACGATGAGATGGAAGGGATCCGAAGATTGACTGATAATTATTCCCTCTCTGATTCCGCACCGCTAACCATGAAGGTGCTTTTTCACGAATTGCAAAATTTCGAACGCGAGTTGACTATTCATGCCCAAATCGAGGATGAATTGCTTTTCCCAAAAGCGGTGGAACTTGAAAAAGAAGTTCTTCGAATGATCCACCAAAAAATCCGAACAAATTAATGGCTAGAATTTTGGCGATTGATTTGGGAACCAAGCGCACTGGGCTTGCAGTCACAGACCCCATGCAAATTGTGGCGAATCCCTTGGAAACTATCCCGACAGAACAATTGTTGGACTTTTTGAAAAAGTATTTCGAACAAGAGCCTGTGGAGGATATTGTACTAGGCTTGCCAAAAAATCTTCAAGGAGGAGCGACGGATATGACACAGGCCGTAAATCACTTTAAAGAAAAATTGGAGGAATTATATCCCTCCAAAAAGCTTCATTTGATCGATGAACGATTTACCTCAAAAATAGCCATGCAATCAATGATTAGCATGGGAAGCAAAAAAAAAGACAGGCGTGAAAAGTCGGGAAATCTCGATAAAATTAGCGCTACCATAATTTTACAATCCTTTCTAGCACAACGATGATTTATCCAATCGTAGCCTACGGCAATCCGATTTTGAAAAAAGAAGCCTTGGATATTCCTGAAGGACAGGAAATCCAGGAATTAATCGATTCTATGTTTGCAACTATGGATCGAGCCAATGGCGTAGGACTCGCTGCTCCGCAAATCAATCAAGGGATTCGGCTATTTGTGATTGACAGCAGCTTAATGCTTGATGAGGAAGATTCTGAGAAAGGGATTCGAAAAGCATTTATCAATCCCATTATTCTTGATGAATATGGGGATGATTTTGGTTTTGAGGAAGGTTGTTTGAGTATTCCTGATGTTCGGGCTGAAGTTATTCGCCCCGAAAAATTAACCATCGAATATTACGATGAGAACTGGAACTTGAAAGAGGAGGAGTTTTCAGGTATGACGGCGAGAGTAATACAACATGAATATGATCACTTGGAGGGAATCTTGTTCATTGATTACCTGAATGGATTGAAAAAACGCTTGATCAAATCCAAATTGATCGACATTAGTAAAGGGAAAGTGCCTACAGATTATCGAATGATCTATCCGCTCAAATGAGCCAGGCCTCTCCACTTCATATAGCCTTAATTCAAACAGACCTTTATTGGAAAGATAAGGTGGCCAACTTGGCCATGCTGGAAGAAAAAATCTGGGGAATTCAGGAACAGGTAGATTTGATCCTGCTTCCTGAAATGTTTCCGACTGGGTTCACAATGGATGTGAAGGAAGTTGGTGAACCAATGAATCTTCATATTACCAAGTGGATGCAACAAATGGCTCGGCAAAAGCAGGCCGTGATCGCAGGGAGCGCTATTATTCAGGATAGTGGCAATTTTTTCAACCGATTAATATGGGCCAGCCCATCAGGTAGCATTGCTTTTTATGATAAGCGCCATTTATTTCGAATGGCAGATGAGCAACTTCACTTCACGGCTGGAGATCAATTTCCCATTTTTGAATTAAAGGGCTGGAAGATTTGTCCCCAAATCTGTTATGATTTACGATTTCCAGTATGGTCCAGAAATCGGGCAGATGAAAAAGGGGAATTAGCTTACGATGTGATTTTCTACGTGGCTTCCTGGCCAGGTGCACGGACCTCTGCCTGGGATGCTTTGCTTCCTGCTCGAGCCATCGAGAATTTGGCTTATTCAATCGGGTTAAATCGGGTAGGGGTTGACGGCAATGAAATAGCATATGTGGGACATTCTGCAGCCTATGATTTTAAAGGCGATTCTATTACTCATTTGGGTGAAAGAGAAGCAGTTCAGACTATCACGTTGGATTTTGATATCTTGAAGCAATACCGGAAAAAGTTTCCTGCCTGGCAGGATAGCGATCCATTTCAGTTATTGCGCTAGAAGATTGCCTTGATTTTTAATCCTAGCATTT
Source organism: Algoriphagus sp. (assembly GCF_013373065.1). Lineage (GTDB taxonomy): Bacteria > Bacteroidota > Bacteroidia > Cytophagales > Cyclobacteriaceae > Algoriphagus. The sequence continues at coordinate 5,436 of NZ_JABXIN010000024.1, read as the reverse complement.
GAAACCGGTATAAATTCTGTATTTTAGCCCTGCTAAAAAATCATCCTGTTTTCCTTTTTTCATCCAAGGCTCACATTTCAATAAGATCAAATAGGGTCTTTGTGTGGATTCGCAGGGTTTTCTTTCATTGAATAGTTTTGAAATAATTATGAGTAACACTCCAAAAATTCTTTACACCCTCACAGATGAGGCACCGGCCTTAGCCACTTATTCATTTTTACCTATTGTTCAATCCTTTACCAATTCAGCAGGGATTGAGGTTGAAACTCGGGATATTTCCCTTTCAGGAAGGATCATTGCTAATTTTCCGCAGTATTTAAAACCTGAACAGCAGATCTCTGACGCATTGGCTGAATTGGGTCAAATTGCAAAGACTCCAGATGCTAATATCATTAAGTTACCCAATATATCTGCTTCTGTCCCACAGTTGAAAGCTGCAATAAAAGAACTTCAGGGAAAGGGCTACGCGCTCCCTGATTATCCAGAAGAGCCTAAATCGGAGGAGGAAAAAGCGATCAAAGCCACTTATGATAAAATCAAAGGTTCAGCTGTTAACCCAGTATTGAGAGAGGGGAATTCAGACAGAAGAGCTCCACAAGCAGTGAAAGCCTATGCACGAAAGCATCCCCATAGCATGGGTGCCTGGTCCCCTGAGTCAAAGACGGAAGTTGCTAGTATGTCCACTGGGGATTTTTATGGGAGTGAGCAGTCCTGCACCATGGCACAGGATGATGAAATCAGTATCGTACTAGAAGGGAAAGAAGGGGATAGTAAAGTGTTAAAAGAAGGCCTAAAGCTTCAAAAAGGGGAGATCATTGATGCCTCCACGATGAGCATTGCTGCATTAAGTTCCTTTTTTCAGAAAGCTATTGCAGAGGCGAAGGATGCAGGCGTTTTATTCTCAATTCACATGAAGGCAACCATGATGAAGGTTTCCGATCCAATCATCTTTGGTCATGCCGTAAAAGCTTTCTTCAAGCCCGTATTTGACAAGTATAAGCAGGAGTTGGAGAGTGCAGGAGCTGATCCAAACAATGGCTTTGGAGATGTGCTTTCTGCGATCGAAAAACTTGATGATACCATCAAATCAGCTATTCAAAAGGATATTGAATCCTGTTTGGTAGATCGTCCGGATTTAGCGATGGTTAATTCAGATAAGGGAATTACCAACCTCCATGTTCCTTCAGATGTGATTATTGATGCCTCCATGCCGGCCATGATTCGAAGCTCTGGTAAAATGTGGAATAAAGAAGGGAAGTTACAGGATACATTGGCGGTAATTCCGGACAGAAGTTATGCTGGGGTATACCAGGCTACGATTGATTTTTGCAAAAAACACGGGGCTTTTGATCCAGCTACCATGGGATCCGTTCCAAATGTTGGCTTAATGGCTCAAAAGGCAGAGGAATATGGCTCTCATGATAAGACGTTCGAAATTCCTTTTGCAGGTACTGTTCGCGTAATCAATAAGGATGGTGAAACACTAATCTCTCATGAGGTGGAGCAAGGCGATATTTGGAGAATGTGTCAGACCAAGGATGCGCCTGTTCAGGATTGGGTGAAACTTGCCGTTAACCGAGCAAGATTATCTCAAACTCCAGCGGTTTTCTGGTTGGATCCAGAGCGTGCCCATGATGCTGAATTGATCAAAAAAGTAAATGAATACCTTCCACAGCATGATACAGAAGGGCTGGAAATCCATATTATGGACCCTGTGGAGGCAACAAATTTCTCCCTTGCTCGAATTAAGGAGGGGCTTGATACAATTTCAGTGACGGGTAACGTACTTCGGGATTACCTCACGGATCTTTTTCCGATTTTGGAGTTGGGAACAAGTGCTAAGATGTTGTCTATCGTTCCATTAATGAATGGTGGAGGTTTGTTTGAAACGGGAGCAGGTGGCTCTGCTCCAAAGCACGTAGAACAGTTTGTGACAGAAGGCCACCTCCGTTGGGACTCCCTTGGAGAATTTTTGGCTTTAGCTGTTTCATTGGAGCATTTGGGTCAAATGTATCACAATGATAGAGCCTTATTGCTTGCAGAAACCTTGGATCAAGCCACCGGAAAATGGCTTGAAAATGATAAGTCACCAGCTCGTGTAGTCGGGAAATTGGATAACCGAGGCAGTCATTTTTATTTAGCTCTCTATTGGGCTGAGGCTTTGGCTGCACAGGATAAAAATCCAGCATTGAAGGAGAAATTTACGCCAATCGCTGCGGCTCTAACTGGTCAGGCTGCCATAATCGAAGAAGAATTAAATGGTGCTCAAGGAAAAGCCGTCGATATCGGTGGTTATTACCGTCCAGATGTGGAAAAAACTGCTACGGCTATGAGACCAAGTAGGACGTTCAATGAAATTTTAAAAACCTTGGGCTAAGTGTTCTGAATAAAGAATAAAAAAACCGCATCCTTGGATGCGGTTTTTTTATTGTTCTTCGAATGAGATTTGATGTTGATTGAGGAATTCCTTAATAACTTTTACATGGATGCATTCTCCCAAATGGATAAAAGCATAATCATTGATCCTTTTGCTTTTTCCGTGGACAACAATCTCTTTATCTTCGATATCAAACCCCAGATGAAGGTGCTTTGTCCGGCTTTGCATCCCTACAATTCGTCCTTCCGCATCGAAGAGAGGGCCACCGCTTTGGCCGCGTAAGCCAGGGGTGCTCATTTCAATTCCGTAGATTTTTCCGTTTTGATCCCCCAAAAAGCGCGTTAACATTCCATCAATAGGGAACCTCGGGGATCGTGCAGCCCCTTCTTTGGTCCATTCAAGTTGGTTCATTTCAGGGTTAAATCTAAAATTGGAAAATTCAGGAAAGGGGAACCCTAATCGACAAAGCGATGCGCCGGGTTGAGCAGTTTGATCATCTTTCAAAAATTTTGCTTTTCCTTGAAAATGTTTTTTCTGAAAACCCTCGAACTTCATCAAGGCTAAGTCATACTGAGGGTGAAGAATAAATCGGATATTTTTAATCACATCCACACAATCCACAAAAGTGATTCGCATTTCACAGGCTTTATCTTGGGAAATATTCAAAGACTTGGCGAGGATATTTTGCTGTTTCCCACTTAAACCCGGACTTTGCTCCAAAAATGACTTATAATTTTTATTGATAGTATCCGCTTGCATGATCCATTGGGCCACATGTCTGCAAGTAAGAGCCCAACCTTCTTCGTTTACAAAAAATAAAGTAGCTGAACCTCGCTGAATACTTTTTCCTCCAAAATTTCTGGAAATGGAATGGATGGCGCGAGTGTAGCCCGCTACTTCTTGAATGGCATGAACGAACATATATCGAAAACTAGGTAAAGTTTTAAAATAGTAAATCAGGGATCAAAAAGTCCGATTTTTGAAAATTTATTGAAAAATGTTTTTTCGAAATCGATTGAAAATCAGCTTCAGGAAGCCAGAAGTTTCTAGGCGTTGTTTTCGTTTGGGCTAGCCAAAAAATTATAATAACTTTATCAAAATTCTAAGATTTTAACCAGAATAGGTACACCTTTAAAAGTTTTTAGAATCAAACCTATACATTAATCAATAAAAATTATGAGCAAAATTAAAGTCGGAATCAATGGATTCGGAAGAATCGGAAGACTTGCCTTTCGCGCAGCACAAGAACGTGATGACATGGAGATTGTAGCGATCAATGATTTGATCGATGTCGATTACATTGCTTACATGTTGAAATATGATTCCACACATGGACGGTTCAAAGGAACTGTTGACGTGGTAGACGGTAAACTTGTTGTGAATGGAAAATCCATTCGAGTTACTGCTGAAAAAAATCCTGCAGACTTGAAATGGGGTGAAGTCGGAGCTGACTACGTTATTGAATCTACCGGTATATTTTTGACTAAAGAAAAAGCACAAGGGCATATCGATGCTGGAGCAAAAAAAGTAATCATGTCTGCTCCTTCAAAAGATGATACGCCGATGTTTGTAATGGGAGTTAATGAGTCTTCCTATACACCGGATATGACATTTGTGTCCAATGCTTCTTGTACTACAAACTGTCTTGCTCCAATCGCTAAGGTTCTACATGATAATTGGGGTATTGAAGAAGGCTTGATGACAACAGTTCACGCTACTACTGCAACTCAGAAGACAGTCGATGGTCCTTCTGCGAAAGACTGGAGAGGAGGACGAGGTGCTGGACAAAATATCATCCCTTCCTCTACGGGTGCGGCTAAAGCAGTAGGGAAAGTAATTCCTGATCTGAATGGAAAATTGACCGGTATGTCCTTCCGTGTACCTACGCCAGATGTTTCTGTAGTTGACTTGACGGTTCGATTGAAAAACCCTGCAACCTACGAAGAAATCTGTGCGAAAATGAAAGAAAACGCAGAGGGTGCTATGAAGGGAATTTTGGGATACACTGAAGATGCGGTTGTTTCCAATGACTTTGTTGGTGATCCTCGAACTTCCATCTTCGATGCGGGAGCGGGTATTCAACTTTCTGATACTTTCGTGAAAGTAGTTTCCTGGTACGATAACGAGTGGGGTTATTCCAATAAGGTATTAGACTTATTGGCATACATTGCAAATAAATAAATTTCAAAAAGCTCCGGAAACGGAGCTTTTTTTATATCACTCCTTTGATTCCCGTCAAATGTCGACTGCCTACCTTCCGTTATTTCCTTTGAAGCTGGTTGTTTTTCCAGGTGAGAATCTCAACCTCCATATTTTTGAACCGCGCTATCGGCAACTTTTAGCGGATGTAGAGGAAGGAAAATTAGCATTTGGTATATGTACTTATTTGAATCAGCTGACAGGTCTCGGGACAGAGGTCGTATTAGATAAAATCTACAAGCGGTATCCCGATGGCAGATTAGATATTAAAACCCGGGGAAAGCGGGTTTTTCGCATTCTGAGTTTTGACAATCCGATGGAAGGGAAACTTTATGCCGGAGGGAATGTGCAATATTTAGAGAATAGCCCGGTTGCTTCCGCGGTCCAAAACCATGAGTTTTTGTTTTACTTGAAGGAGATGCTTTACCTCTTGCATTTTTCCGAAGAAATCAAACCCGAACTGACGAATTCCTTCACTTATGCACATAAAGTGGGTTTGAAGTTCGAGGAAGAACTTGAATTACTTCAAATAACTGAAGAAGGAGAGCGAATGGACTATCTAATCAATCACTTTAAGCGAGTTATTCCAGTCATAAAAAATATTGAGCGGGCCAAAGAGATTATCAAGCAAAATGGCCATTTTAAAAATTTAGATCCTTTGGATTTTTAAACAAAAAAAGCAGGTTCTTAGACCTGCTTTTTAGGATAGTGATTTAGTAAATTCTTTGAGTCAGAAAATAAGTCGGGGTGGCAAGATTCGAACTTGCGACCTCCACATCCCAAATGTGGCGCGATAACCGGGCTACGCTACACCCCGAACTTTTAACTCCTCAATCTTTTTCGAAACTCCCACGTTTTGG
>NZ_JABXIN010000014.1 GCF_013373065.1 Algoriphagus sp. | reverse complement strand
TGCTACTTTTGAAGGCCAAAAGTAGCCAAAAGCCTTCGACGCAAAAAAGCTTCCACGCACATGGCCAACGCATGGCCCGCTTTTGCGTCAGCCCCACGCGCCAAAACAAATTGAAAAAGGTAGAGTCTGAGAATTTTCCATCCGATCATGCTGAAGGTATGAATTAGAAATAGCCCGGGATCTCAACCCAGATATTAGAATAGGCGGTTTTCCCAGCGCTGGCCCGACAGTATTGTTAGGAAACGAGAGCAAAATGCCAGCAAGACGGAGACGAGTCATTTTTGAAACCCTCCAAGAGATGGTGTCAATTTGAAAACTTGATTTCCATTGGTTTATTTCTCCACCTTAAAAACCCTTGGAGGGTTATGATCTGAAAACTTCCGTTCGTGAGGACACGAACGGGGGTTGGGAGATTTAAAAAAACCCTTGGAGGGTTTAACTTTAAATGAAATCAAAGATTTTCTTAACTTAATCCAAAATTACCCTTTTAACACATGCCTGGAATTTTTACCATTTCCCTCGATTTTGAATTGCTCTGGGGGATTTTTGATAAGGTCGGAACCAATTACAAACCGGAATATTTTTCCAATACCCGAAAGGTAATTCCTCAAATGCTGGATTGCTTTGGGAAAAATGAAATCGGAGTAACCTGGGCAACGGTGGGGATGCTATTCGCAGAAAATGAAGAGGAATGGAAAGCCTACTCACCGGAATTCACGCCTTCCTACCGAGATAAAAAATTATCTGCTTATGAATGGGCTAAAAAAAATGGTATCCGACCAGAAGTTCATTTCGCCCCGGAATTAATCCGACAAATCTTAGATACTCCCTTTCAGGAACTGGGCTCTCATTCCTTTGCCCACTATTATACCCTAGTCCGTGGCCAAAGTCCAGAACAATTCCGACAGGATCTAAAAGCCACTCAAAAAATCGCTCAAAATAAATTCGGGATTTCGCTTCAATCTCTCGTTTTCCCACGAAACCATATCAACGAGCTATATCTCCCTATTTGCCTGGAGGAAGGCTATGAATTTGTTCGGGGAAATCCTAAAAACTGGTACTGGCAAGAAACCCAGCATGAGAGTTTTGGTAAAAAATTCTTCCGGTCTGCAGACTGCTTTTTCCCTGTAGGAGATAAAACCTCCTACCGACTCGATGAACTTAGTCATTTCAAACAAGAGCCGCTTATCATTCCGGCTTCCCGCATCTTACGACCCATGAATATTCGAAATGGTCTTTTTAATGAGATTCGATTGCAGCGTATTTTGAATGAAATGGAATCAGCCGCCAAAGCTGGAGAGGTTTACCATTTGTGGTGGCATCCCCATAATTTTGGAAATGATCCCGAAGCCAGTATCAAAGAATTGGATCGAGTTCTTGAAAAATACCGGGAACTTCATGAAAAATTCGGCTTAGAATCCAAATCCATGAAAATGCTGGGAGAAGGATTACTCGAAAAATCCAGAACTAAGGTGTAGGGAATACACCTTGAGAAAAATAAATCACTCGCTTTCGTTTCGAAGAACTTGATCGTAGATGGCTTCTAATTCGGAAACCATTCGCTTCATGCTAAAATGATTAACTACCTGAGATCGGGCTGCTTTGGCCATTTTTTGTTGCAATTCAGCATCTCGTAAAAGCTTCAAGCAATATCCCTCCAAATCTTCCCATTCATCTATTCCGGTCAAAAATCCCTGCTTTCCATCCTGGATAACTTCTCCAATTCCTCCTGCTCGGGTTGCTACCACCGGCACCTCACAAGCCATAGCTTCCAACATCGCAATCGGCAAACCTTCAAATTCAGAACTGCTTAGATATATATCCAGGATATTTAAAAAAGGGAGTACCTCCTTTTGTACTCCTACCAAGTGGAAATTCTTTTCAAAACCAGAATCTAAAATCTGCTTTTCAATGCGAGATCGCCATTCTCCATCCCCCACCAGTAAAAAATGAACATTCGGTTCCTTTTTAAGAATCCGAATAGCAATTTCCACCCACAACCAAAGACGTTTTTGAGAGCGAAATACGGCTACTTTTCCGATAACAGGAACCTCCACAGGAATCCCCAATTGTGATTTAACAGATAATTCTCCATTCCCTTTTCCCTGATCTCTCAAATTCTTAAAAATCTCCGTATTCACTCCATTCTGAACCACCTTAACTTTCAATCTCCCTCCCCGTTTGTATGGATCCCAAATAGAATTCAGCTGCATGGAAAGCGCCACCTCATTGGAAACAGCAATGGCTACATCCTGCTGCTTAAAGGTCAGACGATTTCCCCAGTAGGAAACCTTATTGTATCGATCCCAAGTATTGTGTTCGGTATACACAATAGGAATATCCAATTTTCTACCGACGAAACGCGCCAAAATACCTGCCCATGGCAAATGGGCATGGATGATATCAAAGTCATACTGCTTGACAAATTCCCGAACTCGCTGAACTTGGAAAAACAATCCCAAATTGCCGGAAGGAATCAAATGCACTTGTATTCCTGCTCGCTCCAATTCGTCCACAATATTTTCCACCTGATGGTAAAAATAGAGGCAATGGAATTCAAATCGACTTTGATCATGAACCAAAGCTGTCTCCGGAATCAGCTTTTCCGCCCCTCCCCGACCGAGGGATTTAATGAGGTGAAGTATTTTGGTTTTGGAGGTCAAATCGGAATTTGAATAAATGGGTTAGGTTCTTACTCCAATCCAAAAATAATGGAATTGTGAAGTTCGAAGTACGATTTACGAAGTACGGTGATTTTTTCTTTCCTAATGTGGTCTTATGCCATCAATCCAGCATGCATCTGTGAATGATTTAATGATGAATGTAGAATGATGAATGTTAGATATCGAAGTAGGTATCTAAAACCCTCCAAGGGATTGGTGAAACTTGAATTAAACGAAAAACTTTGAAAATGTATGTCACTATTGAAAACCCTTGGAGGGTTATGGACAGATCTGAAAATTTCCGTTGGCGAGGACACAAATGGGGGCGGCGGAAATTCTTTATTGATGAATAGTTAATAACGAATTAAAAAATTGAATAACGCCTGAAAAACCCCGTAGGGGTGAAACTATGGGTAGCCCTGGGTGAGTGAAGCGAAACTCAGGGAGAATAAATTAATAGAAAAACAGCGCTGGCCCGGGATTATAAATAGGAAACGAAGTCTTGATGCCAGCAAGACGAAGGTGAGTCTTTGTCGAAACCCTCCAAGGCTTTGAAAACTTAAACGACAGTAATATTCTCTATTTGAATAACACATTTCAACCTTTGCTACTTTTGAAGGCCAAAAGTAGCCAAAAGCCTTCGACGCAAAAAAGCTTCCACGCGCAAGGCCAACGCATGGCCCGCTTTTGCGTCAGCCCAACGCGCCAAAACAAATTGAAAAAGATAGAGCCTGAGAATTTTCCCATCCGATCATGCTGAAAGTACAAATTATAAATAGCCTAGTGTTTCAACCCCGGATTATAATACAGGCCATTTTCCCAGCGGTGGCCTAGGATTATGGTTAGGAAACGAAGATTTGATGCCAGCAAGAACTTGTCTGCCGTGTCAGATGAAGACGGATCTTTGATAGATGAAGTACGATTTAAGAAGTACGAGACATCTTAATTTCTTAATGTGCCTTTTTACCCTCAATTCAGCAAAAAACTCGGAAAGCTTTAATGATGAATGAAGAATAGTGAATAAAAAATTAAATAACGCCTTAAACACCCCGTAGGGGTGAAAGATTGGTAGCCCTGAGTGAGTGAAGCGAAACCCAGGGAGAATAAATTAATAGAAAAACAGCGCTGGCACGGGATTATTAATAGGAAACGAAGTCTTGATGCCAGCAAGACGAAGACGGATTTTTGAAAAAAATTGCGATTAGAATGCCGTTCGTGAGGACACGAACGGGGGCGGGTGAGTAAGATATCTTTTGATAAAACCTCAAAGGTTAGGTGGCTGCTTCAGCCACTTCTCGCTCCCTTCGTTCTCGCTCAACAATCCGATTATAAATCTCCGCCCGCTTCTTAATCCGATTCGTTTTTTCCCAGTCCATAAAGGCCACGATCACAAAAAGCATATAATACATAATCTGGGACTTTTGTCGGATGATAATACCCAAATTCGACATCACAAAGGTCATGGAGATGGAAATGGAGATAAATACCACCGCTGACATCTTCACCATGGCCGGGGCGATACGGATATAATCAATAAAGCTCTTCTTAAAAATTTTGGAGAACATGTAGATATACAGGGTATTTTCCATGGACACTACCAAACCCAAGGCATTCGGAGAATCCACAAAAAGAGGCCGGAACCAAAAGGTAAAAAGCTTCATCGGAAGGCTATAACTTGTCATGTCAACACCAGAACCTGCAGACTGCAAACGCTGTGCATTTAAAGCAGTTTCTTCCTCAAAGCTTAGTAATATATTATTCGGATCAAATCCTAAGTAAGCCAACAAATCCTCATATACAAAAATACTTAATCCAATACCTGCCAAGGCAGCTAAGTACTTCTGATAGACAGGAACTTTCTCACGTCCCAAAATAAATCCAACCCCCATTCCTATCAGCACGGCAAATAGGATATGCGGTCGAATCATGTAACAGAAAAACCCACCTAAAATCATCAAAAAAACACGCTTTCCTGGCCATGAAAGTCCATAGGTCAAAAAAGCCAAGCCCGCAAAGATATAAGCTCCTTTTCCTAAGGAAGCAGTCCAAAAGTGCATATTGGGTAAGAACATAAAAATGGTGATCGCGTCCCAACCCTCAAACTTGGGATTAAAGCGCAGGTTTTCCTTCATAAAACAATAGAAGTACACAAAGCCCCAATACCCCACCCAAGTAGAAAAAAACATCATCATATCATAGTTGAAGCCCAACCACTTGGCAAAAGGATAATTCACCCATTCAATAAATGAAGTTCCAGGCTCAAAAGCATCAAACCAATTAGTGTACCACGAATGACTTCGATAATACATAACAGAGTCTGACCTATTAAATTGACCGTAAGTCCAATAAACCAATCCAAAAAACATATGGTACCAGTACAGCTGATTTAATAGTCCTGCCTTCAGCCATTTGTGTTCCTTTTGCAGGTTATTCAAAATGGGCTGGGAGGCGAAGAAAAGAAAAAGGACTAAGAGTACGGCGCCGAGCAAGGGTATCGAGGTTAGTTTAATTCAAATATAAAAAAAGGGGGAAGATTGTTAAATGTTAATGGTTAAGCGTTAAAGGTCCGTAGTTCTATGTTCTATTTGGAGAATTGTATGATTGTGTAATCGGGTAATTGCTTAATTGAGAAGAGAAGGAAAGGTTAATGGTTAAAAGTAAAAAGTTAATCGTTGGATAGTTAGGAGTTCAGCTTTGTATAATTGGGGAATTGATGAACTGTGTAACTGATGAGTAGTGATTATATGAAAATCAGATTTTTATGTAAGAGAAAAACTGAATTTGGGTATTAATTTGGAGCTAAAATTTTTTGAAAAAATTCTTCAAATTGAGAAGTGACTTGGTTAAGGGAATAACGGGACGTAACCAATTGATAAGCCTGATCCAAAATCTTTTGTTTGGCGGTTTCGTCCATTTGCAAAACGTCCTGAATGTCATTTGAAAAGGCTTTGGAATCCTTTGGTGGAATACACCAACCCGTTTCTCCATTTTTGAGGACTTCAGATATACCTCCTACTCCATAGGCGACTACAGGAATACGGCAATACATTGCTTCTAAAATCACGGCTGGCAAGCCCTCAATTTTAGAGGGTAAAATCAATGCTTTCGCCTTTTGCAACACAGGAAATGGGTTGCCCAAATTGGAAATCAATAAGACCTTTTCCTGAAGGCTATGCACCTCAATTTTCTTTTTCAAATTCTCTACCAAGATTCCTTTTCCCAGAAATAGCAAATGCAAATCCGAAAATTGATTATGATTTTCAACAAACCAATCTATTAGAAATTCCGGATCTTTTTCCTCAACAAAACCACCCATAAAGAGCAAAAATGATTTGGGTAATTCTAAATCCAATTCTTCCCTTACTTTGCCTTCAATAGCTGTTCCATCAATTCCAATTGGAATGGTATGGATTATTTTTGAATAACCATAAAAGTCCATCAAATCCAAGCGTGTAGCCTCGGCTACAGAAATCACCGCGCCTGTTTGATTAAGCAGAAATTTATAAAAACTTTTGGTCCATCTGCTTTTGACAAAAGGACTCATCATGTTGGCATTTCGATAAACTAAGCAGAATTGGCTACCTCTCAAAAATTTTGCAGCGACACCATACCTCAGCGTATCAGAGGCATTGGCTTGAACCAAATCAGGCTGGAAATCTTTCAGAATTTTACCCAGTTGCCAGAATCCTTTCCAATCCACCAATTTTTTACCCGGTCTGTTCAAGTGAATTATTCTTCCTGAGAATTCCAGTCCTTCCCCACCGGACAGAAGGGTAATGACCAAAACCTCATGCCCCGTTTCCAGGAGAGATTCTGATAGCTGAAGGGCAAAAATCTCCGCTCCTCTTCTTTGTGCACGGGTTAGAAGTTGGATAATTTTCACAGGCTTTGATAAAGATTTAAAAAATTCCGAGCTGCTCTTGACATACTGAAATATACTTTGGCTTTTTCCTTCATTTGCTGAGCCCTTTTAGAGTAAAACCCATAATTCTCTTGGACATCAAGCATGGCTTGAATAAAGGCTTGGCTGTGGTTAGGAGGTATACCCAAGACGGATGGAAACTCTTCCTCTAATTCAGCTACCCCCCCTACTCGATAGGCAATCACCGGAATTCCCAAGCAAAGCGCCTCTGCAATTACCCCAGGCATCCCTTCAATCAAGCTGGGAAGGATAAGTACGGATTTTCCCGGTAGATTATCCCAAGGGTTATTCAGGCTTCCCAAAAAACGGATCCTTTCACCCAAGTCTTTGCTCCCTACTTCCTCAATTATTTTGCTTTTAAGTGGGCCATCTCCGATTAAATAAAGATTTCCATTTAGTCCTATCTTTATTCCATCCTGTAATAGCTGAATTAGACCCTGATGATTTTTTTCAGGGGTAAATCCTCCAATGTGCACCCAAGTCAGCTCCTCTTCTAATGAATAATTTACCTCCGAAATTTTGACAGCAATAGGAATAACTTGGTGTGGAATTTTGGAATCGGAATATTGATTTAAGTCCGCCTGGCTAAACTTTGAAACTGATACCAAGGCATCCATTTGCCTTAAAAAGAATGTATTTAGTTTTTCCTGAAAACTACTTTTTAAATAAAAGCCCATTACCCCTCCATTATTGAATATCAGCTTGGATTTGAGAGAAAAGAACCGAGCCGTCAAGGCTAAAAATTTTAGGGTATCACCCCCATTGGCCTGAATGATATCGGGACTAAATTCCTTAATAAGGCTGTAAAACCTCCTCCAGTTTTTAGGATTCCAAGCGGACCTAGCCGAACTCAGATCCAAGCATCTTATTTCACCTAAAAAGGGCAAGGTAAATGAACCGGGATATAAGCTGACTACTATAACCTCATCACCATGATTAAGCAACTCTTTTCCCAATTGTGAAGCAAATATCTCCTGCCCTCTTGCCTGTTGACAATGTATCAAAAGAAGAACTTTCATTTTCTAGAATAAAAATCCAAAATCCAGTTTTCTCCCAATTGATTGAGAGTATGAATTCCTAAGATACCTGAAGATTCATCCGGCTCGACTCGAAAAGCTTCCTCCTCTAAATAGTCCACCAAACTAAGCTCTTTAATTTCCATCACCCGAATGCGATGTCCATATCGTTTAGCGGAATCTTGTGCCGGGCGATAAATCTTTCCATCTTTTTTAAATAATCTTCCTGCTGGTCTTGCTTTCCTCACATCCGATACGATGGGATTTTTAGGATGAGGAGTCCATTTGGTTCCAATTAATGAAGGAGAAAAGTATAAATAGAGCTCGTCAAAGGGTGAGCAGGCTGGATTGAACTTCTGATTTACAAAAAGCCAATAGCCATCTTCATTCTTCCAAAGCGTTGGGTCATAGGCCTCTTCAGGAAAGAAAATCTGAATTTTTTCCCAGGAAAACGGAAAGTTAGTGGACCGATAAAGTATAAGATGACCAGCTTCTGCTGATTCAGGTAGGAGGAAATAATTTCCATCTTCTTCCAACAGAAATGGATAAGACAAATGATAGGATTCTTCTAAAATGACCTGATGATTACCCTTTTCGTCTATTAAAGCAATACTTCCTTTCCCCTTCTTTTTACCGAAAAGCTCTGCAAAAAACATCCATTTGCCTTGATAGAAAAATGGAAAGGGATCTGCAAAATATTTCTTAAAGCTCTCTGAGTTAGGAAGAAAAGTTATATCCTTTTTTGATATCACTTGATTAGAAAAAGTCAGGAAATCAACTGTACCTATATCCCAGTGAGCTTGATGCCTTTTTTCCCGAACCTTCCTTTTCAAATTCCCATACAAGAGATTACTAATTCCTCTTATTAAATCTAAAGTTCGGGGATTTCTCCAAAGAGGACTTTTGGCATGGTCTTGCGTATTTTCGTTTTCCAATTGTTTATTCCAATTATCTACACCTATCCGATCTATTTCTTTAAGCACCCGAAATGGGAAATTCGAGGAGGCCCAAAAGATTTTATTTCCATTTCGTTGTACAGATAAGGGGTCTGTTTGGGTATGAGTTTGATATAATACTTTTCCCCGATCCAAATCTTCATTCAGCTTCATTAGAACACAACCTGTAGTGGGGATTTGCTTGACCACTTCCCAAAAAGCGGGAGGCCCTCCACGATAAACTTTTGGGTCTCCGTGGTGATAGGACCAAACTCCTAAGGTGGCTAATTTTAATACCTCTCCTCTCAGTATTCTAAATCCAAATCGAATCAGGATATCAGGCGCACAGGCACGAATTTGATCTAAGTCTTTGGAATCAAAATAATCCGAGTAAGTTTTTTGAATAGGTTTTATGGGGAGCTCGGGAACTTCCCAGCCTGGAATATTTTGCAGATTCTTTTTGGCAAAAGCATCAGGTTGTTTTAAGAAAAACTTCCGATCAATCCAGCGATAAGTTCTGTATAGAATTGGAGATTTCTTTCCACTGGGCTTAGGAGATTGATTAATCACCGACAAAACAATTTGAGCATTTTTTGCCTGCTGGATTTGAAAAACAGCTTCCCATGCCCAAGCCGGAACCTCCAATGAATCCAATAATATTACAATTCGCAGCATGCTAATTTTGCTTAATTCGATAAGCAATTTTTACAAGTATTTGCTCGTACTGGAGAGCAATTTTTTCAATATCAAATCGCTCAATAGAAACTTTTCTGGCTTCATTGCCTAAGCCCTCCATTTGATCCGGATTTTCGATGGCCCAAAGCATACATTCTTTTAAAGATTCAATGTTTTGAACAGGAAAAACTAAAGCAGATTTTTGGTCGGTGACTGCCTCTAGGTTCATAGGAATATCGGAAGCTATAATGGGTATCCCGGCCATCATGGCTTCGACTAGGGCACCGGAGAAGCCTTCGTACCAGCTGGGGAAGATAAAACAGTTGGCAGTTAGCAGTTGGCAGTTGTTAGGCTGAGCGGAGTCGAAGCCGGTGGTTAGAATTTGTTGGTTAGGACTTATCTGGAAGTAATATCCTTTCAAAAGAGTATCCATTGGGTTCTGGATTTTTCCTGGGAGAAAAACAGATTTTTGGGCTCCTAATTCTTGGATTAATGATTCCAAGTTTTTTCTATAAGGCCCTTCTCCGAAAATGGTCAAGGTACAATCCGGATATTTTTTAAGGACTTTTGAGAAGGCCTGAATGGCATCCTGAAAGCCTTTTCGTTCCAATAAGCGACCATAGGAGATAAAGTTCCGAATTGCCCCAGTCTCTACTTTACCATCGGAAACCAAAACATTTTCTTTTGCATCCATTCTGACAATTCCATCTTCCCCATTCCCATTTCCCTTCTCCCTATTTCCCTCTCCCTTATCCTTACTACCGAGATTTTCTCCAGAACCCAAATTATTGTACCGAGTTAATTCCGGAACTTTTCTACCCCGATAAACTACCGAAATCTTATCCCGATCTATTCCCAAAGTCTTCACATGGGAGTCCGATAGCGCTTGGGCATTAGCAATCCAAAATTTAGGAATTCCTGAAGTCAGCCAATCCAGCCAATACACCAACTTGTACTTGATGCCTTTCTTATCTGTCCAAGCTATCGGTGCATAGCTGTCATTGACCAAAGTACCTACCAATGGCACTCTTGTAATCTTTGAAGCGATCCGAGTAATGATATCAGCCCGCCAAAGGGAAGAAACCAATAAATCCGGCTTTTCCTTTTTGATCAATTGAACCAAGCGGTAAATAGCCAAATGAAAATGATAAGACTCGGGAATATCCAAAAAAAAGAGCCGAAATCCGGCTCGTTCATAGGCGTCTTTGAGGTCATGCTTAGGATAGAAATAAACAAAACCCACATCTACGTCCTTGGAAAAACTTGAAAGAATCTCAAGGTGACTCCGTTCTGCTCCTGCATTGACTAAGGCATCTTGTGTAAAGAGGAGTTTCAATTAAGTTCGTTAGATTTTAGAAAGTTTTGCTTCTCT
The DNA here is from genome assembly GCF_013373065.1 of Algoriphagus sp. GTDB lineage: Bacteria > Bacteroidota > Bacteroidia > Cytophagales > Cyclobacteriaceae > Algoriphagus. The sequence goes on along the minus strand of NZ_JABXIN010000014.1, from coordinate 91,072 downwards.
CTAATTGTTTTAAAGTTCAAAAGTCGCTTTATCCCTTGCATTGATCCTAAGAGAAAAGTATCCAATGAGAACTTTCTCTTTAAGGGCATCTTAACTTCTAAAATAGCCAATCCTTTATCCCCAAACCTCTCTTTGAAATAGATCAATTCAAGGCCTTTATAAACCTTTAACCATTTGTATATCACACATTGTTCTGTATACCGTTCTGCATCATCCATAACGATTAAGCATCCAACTTTTAATTTATCATAGATATCATCCAATGCTCCTTCTCTTCCATAATAGTATTGAGGGCCATCAACGAAAACCAATTCAACCCCATACTTTAGCTTTTTCTTTTCGGATACCTGATAACTAGCATGGATCCCAAATATTCCGAAAACAAAACGTATTCTGCCCGTATAAAAACCCATTGAATCGCGATCAACTAGCTCTTTTAATTCACTGGGAATTTTAAACCAATTCACATTTTCTTCTATGGAAAAAACTTCATAATTGGGGCTAACTTTTGGCATGGTAAAATGAAAAACGATTGTAGAAAATCCAGCTCCAATTTCTACTACTCTATTAATCTTCTTCTCTTTTACTAAAGCTATAATTGCTTCTGCCACTGGTTTATCAATCGACCAACCACCCGGAGAATGTTTTAAAACTTTTAACTCAAGTTCTGATGGATTAGAATTGGTAAGTTTCAGTTTTTCATCTGTAAAAGTACTTTTAGACAAGTATGAAGTGACATTTTCCTTAATCCAATTCATAGGCTTTTGGCTATTCTTTTATGCATTTTTTTAGCGAAACTGAATGGAAAAAGGACAAAAATTAAATAAAGGAGACTTGATTTTATAGGATAGCCCATGGATTTCAAATAGATCCTAGCCTGATTAGTTTTTCCGCAATATAATGCAAGCCACATTGCTTTATGATACCACCATTTTTTGCGAGAATTATTTAGCTCTATTAATTTATGATACCGATCAATAAGTCTTGAATAGGCATCATACTGGGCTAAAAAATCTTTTCTAACTGATTCATGATCGCCTATCAAACAATTTACCAAGATTTTTGAAATCCCAGCCCCCTTTTCTTTCTGACTGATTCTAAGAAAAAACTCTCTATCAACGGAGGCTTTAAATAATTCATCAAAGCCATTAAAACTTTCAAGCATTCTTTTTTTAAACGCTACCCCACAATTAGTCCCAATTCGTAACTCATCAAAAAATGTAGTGCTAGGTAATGCACTTTGTGGACTCCAAAACTCTTCTTTTATAATCCCTCCGGTTGGATTTACATATCTTACGCCAGTCCAAAAGAAACTTATATCTGAATTTGCTCTTATCGTTTCAGACAGATTTTGTAAATAATTAGGTTCAAACCAATCATCGCTATCCAAATACACAATCCACTCCCCCTTTGCGACTCTCCAACCAGCATTTCTAGCCTTCGCATTTCCTCCATTTTCAGACAGAGATACTACCCTAAGCCGCTTGTCATTGATAGCTTTTACTATTTGAAGTGATTCATCGCTTGAAGCATCATCTACAATGATGAGTTCAAAATCCTGATAGGATTGATTCAAAACGCTTTTAATCGCTTTCGAAATATAATTTGCTCTATTGTAGAGCGGAATTACTATAGAAAAGCGAAAATCCATTTACTTTAGTTTAAAGGTCAATAGTTTTTCCTTTTATCCCTTTATGATAGTGATGAAAAGCCAAAAAAATCATCTTTGCATTCTGGAACCCATAACCCAGACCATATTTAAATCCATAGATTGATTTGGCGAACCATTTCTTAACCAATCTTGATCTCATGGATTTTAATGTGAGCGTATCTGAGATCATCAATAAATTCCTGAGGCTATAGTATTCTCTTGAGGGATTTTGCTTCTTTTTATAATTTGGTCTTTCATAATCTGTTCGATTATGGAGTTTTCTTAAGTCAAGGAATATTTTGCAGTGGGCAAGAATAATAAACCCTTTTCGTGAAGCTTTCAGACAAAAATCAAGCTCTTCAAATCCAAAGAACAAATCTTCATTGGGCAATACCCCTGCATTCACCAGCTCTGCACTGACCAACATGGACATCCCTCCTGCTACAAAATCAACTTCTACAAATTCCTTTTTTTCAAGCAACCGGGATTGGATTCTTTTGACTACTCCCTTTTTACGATCAAAAAAATGTCCTACAGCTCCTATGATACCACAAAAAGGGTTTTCATCACGGATAGAAAGTAACTTCTCAAACGTGTCATTGAAAAATGGTGGGTCGTTGTCATCTCCCCAAAAAATCCAATCCAAGCCCTCTGCGGCACAGAGTTCCAATCCTTTTTTCGCAGCGCCCGCAGGTCCTGCGTTATACCCCATTCTAAAATAATTGATTCGATTGTCCAAAAGACCTGCGATCGCATAATCCGTCTTCAGATTATCAGAGTTATCGATGACCCAAATCAGTTCCGGTGGAAAAGTCTGCTCAAATAATTTTTCAATCGTCTCCAGTAGGATATTTGGACGATTATAGGTAATAATAAAACCTCCAAATCGAATCATATATTGACGTCTTTGGTATAGATTCTTTTGGATAGAATTGGAAGGAAGCTTAACCCGAATCTAGCCAAAGTCTTAACCTTCCATGGCTTATACCGATAAGCTTTCCAAAGATGCTTTCTTGCTTGGGCAAATCTTTGAAAACGCAATTGGTTAACCCCAACAATTTGATGATAAAGATACTTCACATGTTCAGTCAATAGCTTATCATGTTTTTCCAAAATTATCAAAATGGAATCTATCATATTTTGGAGGTTTTTGCTACCTCCATCTACAGACTGATGATAAATAAAATTAGGCTTTTTAATATATTCTGTAGGTTTTTCTATTTGATCAATTCTGAAAAATAATTCAGTATTCTCTGCAAAATTTAATCGTTCATCAAAACCTTTTATTTGATCAAAGATTTCTTTTTTGATTAGCCAAGATCCAGGAATAACAATTGGCCTTTTTCTCATTTGTGCCGAAACATTCTCTTCCTTCCCAAATCTATCAACTACCTTCATATCACAATAAACTATTCCAGGATTAGATTTTAAACTAGATCGAAAATCTTCGAGCCAATCAGTAGTGAAATCATCATCATCATCGAAAAATAGAAGATATTCTCCTTTAGCTTCAGCTGCGCCGATATTTCTAGCAGAGCTAACCCCTAGCCTTTCTCCTCTGTGAATGTATTTAATCCTAAATTTAAAATGGTTAAAAATTTCTTGTGGTAATTCATCTTTACTATCATCCACAATAATCAACTCTTCTTTTTCAACCACTTCCCCTAATCGAAAAAGTAATTTTTTCAACTGATCTGGACGATTAAGGGTTGGAATGATGATAGAAATCTTCATTGAACATTATTGTTAATGAAAAAAATTCGCTTTAGCTCCGAATAAAGTTTCAAAGATTCGACAGGATATCTACGGAAGGATTGAACTCTTGATCTTAGAATTGCTAATGCTAATTCATTCTCCCAATTTTTACTATTTATCAAAAATCTATTTTTGTAATATCTAAGCCTATGTTTTAAAGATTCCATTTTAAAACTGGCCTTAAAACCTGAAACTGAAAGATTCCTGTTTTTGAAAAAAGTTCTATATGCAAATAATAGAGCACTTCCAGAAGCTGTACCCGCTTTAAGTTTTATATAATAAGATTCGTTCAATCGTTGTTCAGAAAGATCATGGTAAAATCTCAGTTTATCTTCATAATAGATTTTATAGCCTTTCAGTTGTAGGAGCCAGCACCATTCCAAATCATCTCCTGAGAGCAAAGTTGTATTGGTTCTTCCTATTAAGCTTGGATAAAAGCCCGCCTCTAAAATCTCCAGCATAGGAATTCTTCGAAAAAAAGAACCGGCACCATAAACATGACTTGGTGAGAAATCAATCAATCCAGAATTTAACCTTTGTGGTCCCACGGCATAACTTTTCTGATATTTTTCAAACCAAACTGGTGGATTTATTGTCATTCGTGCAATACCTCTTCCACCAACTATTCCTACATTTTCATTTTTCTCAAAAATTTCTAACCCAAAATCTAAATAATCAGGGGATAAGGAATTATCATCATCACAAAAGAGCAAATAATCATATCTAGAATTCATAATCCCGGCAATTCTTGCATGAGTTAGTCCAGTCTTATTTTCTTTAACCAACTTAAATTTAATTTTCAAAGGATTCTCAGAGAAATAGTTATGACAAAAACCTTCTATATCCTCTGTTGAAGCATTATCAACCAAAATCAATTCCCGAGTAATTCCCGGATTTAATTGTAAAATAGAATCAAGAGTTTTGGGAAGTCGCTCTACTCCATTGTAAGTACAAATGATTATACTGACTCCATTTAGTCTCATTTAAACCTTAAAAATTCTGAAGATGGCATTAGTCATTTTGGATTTTAGCTTTCTACCGATTCTATGCTTTAGTTCGTTTGGAGTTTCACGGAACTTGAGTGATGGCTTAATACCGCTTAACTGATCATAACCTCTGCTTTTTAGCTTTATCTCATAATTATCAAATAATTCACGTAATGCGCCTTCGCTTTCCATATCAAATTCAGAGGATTTAATCCGCTCAGTAATAGTTTGAACACCAGGTTTAAATCCAGAGAAATGAAAAAAAATCAAAGGGAAGTCAATCGAATTTACAAAATAAGTTTCCTCCATCTTTTTCAGATTCCGTTCCGAAAGATTCCACCAAGCCATGTTCCAACCAGGATGCTTTATGGATTTCATATTGAGAAAAAACAGTGCTGCAATATCTATCCATTTTTGATCGACAAATATTCCACGGCATTTATCCAACTGGCAATAATGAGTCAATCTCTCTTTCCACCAACTGACAATTTTTAACCCTTCCTCACATCTAGCTATTCCAACAAATCCCAAATTATTAATTCCATGCTTAAGTGAAGCTAATTCTCCACGCACAGTTTTTTCAGGAAGGTAGATTAAATTTGGTGTCAATAAAGCACTTGCACCATCCCAGCTATTTTCCAGATTACTGATCGATTGATAAAAGAGAATATCAGGATCTATATAATAAATCCTATCTACTTCGGGTCTCGTTCGAAACAAATACTCAAAATAAAAAGGCTTTACTGCTGTATTGAATTCAATGATATTATATCTACTTAGCATATCATCAAATTCGGCATATCCCAAATCAAAACATGGGAGAATTTCAAAATCTGAAAATTGTGTATAATCTATATTTATATTTATTTTATCTACTAAACCAATAATAAAATTAACATTTGGATCAAATTTTAAGATTGAATCTCCTAAAGAAGCAGCATGTGATAAATAGTTATTGGAGCATAAAGTGAATACTATCAAAATCTCAAGATTAATTATTTAATATTTTTTTTACTTTAGAAATAAATACTTTCCATTTAGATGGAAACAAAAAATAATATTTTAAAGGAATGTCTTCAAAAATAGAATCATAAATAGCTGCATTGGTACTCAAACCTCCAGAAGAAAAATTAGCTATGATAAGATTTAAGTATAAAAATTTGGTAATAGATATACACCTTAAATTGAAATCCCAATCTGAATTGATAGGATATTGCAAATCGAAAAACAGTTGATTTTTGTTCAAAAATGATCTTCTGTAAAAAATTCCCTGATGACAAATATTCTTTTTTGTTAATCTGAAAGAATCAAATTCTCCGGCATAAACTTCCTGATCTTTGGCCCAATCCGAATCGCCATGAATTAAAACATCTCCATAGGCCACGTGACAACTAGTATTTAGTAACCTTTTATAAACTTTATCTAGGGTATGTTTATCATATAGCCAATCATCTGCCCCAATAAAATATACCCATTCCCCCTTTGCAGCAGATATGCCTTTATTCATGGCATCATACACCCCTTTATCAGGAGAGGAATAAATCTCAATTCTTTTGTCTTTAAAAGAATTAATAATCTCCAGGGTATTATCAGTGGAGACTCCATCCATTACAAGAATTTCAAATTCAGAAAAATTTTGATTTATTAAACTACTCAGAAGTCTTTCTAAATACTTTCCAGAATTAAGAGTGGGTACAATGATTGAAAATTTAGCTTCCACTTTCCATTGAGTTTCCAATCCAGTCGTTTGGTAAGACAATATGATTTCCTACCTCATTATCCACATCCAAGGCATGGGGAAATGAATTTGAGTAAGAAAATTCTTTTACCCGATCTTTTCTTAAAAATGTAAACTCCATGATTGGAGGAATCTCAATACCATCTTTTTTAAAAACCGGGTAGCAGTTATTGGGATGTATATGAATGCAATAGTGATTATGAAGCAATTTTTCAAAAACAATTGAGGCAAAACGGAAAAACTCAGGATTCCAAAGTTTATCCAAGTCATGAAACTCCACTACAATAATTCTGAAACGATTTAATAAGGAAGTGGAAATACTGATTAAGGACTCATATTCAAACCCTTCAATATCCATTTGCAAAATCAGATCCGAATAATCTGATATACTTGATTGGGTTACCCATTCATCTAAGGTGATGAATTGATCATCACTTTTCGAACCTATGAATTTCTTGAGAAAAGAAAACTTAACTTCCTTAGGGTCGAGATTTGGCGAATCAACGGAATTATCTGCCATGAAAATTTTCATTCCATGTCGGAAGCAATCCGTCTCAAAGGAACTAAATTCACCAACTCCCGGTGAAAAGCAAGCTTCAACACCTTTTAAATCATTTGGCACTAAATATCCTCCATCGGAATCTGCACCAAGCCTGATTAATTCTTTGTCAGTGCGAATTGGTTGAAGCTTTGAAATCAAATCAGTTAATTTTTGCTTTTCGGTCTTATCTAAAACAATTTTATCCTGTTTTTCAATTATGCCAACTAATAAGTTGAAAACCTTGATTTTATTTTTGATCAAAAAGTTCATATTTCTTTACCGATTATAATCTCTAAGTATGAAAATAAAACTAGACATAGTTAAATAACTCCAGCTCGTTTTTTGACTCCGTCTCAAAGTATTCAAGCAGATCCTTCTCAAATTTATCCTGGTAACTTTTTGATTTTCCTTGATTAAAAAACAATACTCCTTTTTCTCCTTTTAGATCTTTATGAGCCATTCCTTTACTATTTGAAACTCTTTCTCGCATTTTTTCTATATGACATCCTTCGACAATTTTTTGTATAAGAAATTCATCCCTTTCAATTTTTGCAAACTCACATACTTTTTTTAATTCGTTTATTGGATCTTCCAGTAAGTCCTCATATCGAATAATCATCATATCTGAATGATATGGATTTTTCATCCATTCTCTTACATGAAAACCCCATTTACAAGGAAAAAGATTTTTTCCCTCGGTAATCATGTCTTTCATTGACGTCTCCTTATTAATTATTTTCAAGTAATTCTCATAAGAAACCATGACATCTCTTCCATCTCTTACTAGGTAAATAACTCTTCTATATCTTTCGTCTGGGAGGTTATGTGATTTGAAAAAATTTATTTCCGAAAATCTTTTATAGTATGTACGAGCATGAACGTCAGGAACCAATTCCTGGGCTAAGGATTCAGGTAAATATTCTGTACTTATACCAAATACTAATCCTGAAATCAAGGATTGCATCCAAGTATTTCCTGATTTTGGATATCCAACAATGAAAATATCTTTTTCAGAAAATTCTTCAATCGGTATCAAAAAATTTCTATCTATTAAGTTTTCCAAATTCCTATTCATCCCCTTTTTAGAAGGAGAATTTTTAAATAGTTCAATCAATTTTTTCATTATTCCAAAATAGTTGCGGGGCAATAATTCCTGGCCATTTTTCTTTTCTAGTCGACCCATGTAATCCTGATGAAAGTACCCTAAAAGATAAATAGTCTTTGGGATGCAATAAATAGTCTACCCCAGGCTGACCAGCATGAATTCTTACTTTGTATTGACCATCCCTTAATATTCTATCCGGGATAAAACATTTCGTTGAATAATTTCCTTCATCCAAGCTATATGTTAAAACTTGTTGGTTTGTAGAAGCAAAAACTATCACCTCATTCATATCTATCAGCTGAAACACCATTCTTGCCCCTTTTAAATTCTCTTTTAAAGAATAATTTATCTCCAATACTATTTCATCCGTGTCTTCAAAAGTATCAGTTATTTCCTCCGCTTTATTTTTTAAGCAAACGCTATAAATATCAAATACTGATTCACTGGAAATTGGCTGATTATAGTATCCAGACAATTCGTCAGAACTAGAAGTATTTAAATAATAATTTACTGTCTCATCAACATTGCCGTTTTTTACTAATTCGCCATTGGATAATAATATTGCTCTAGAACATAAAGTTTTGACTGAAGGAAGATGATGACTTACAAATAATACTGTTCTTCCCTGCTTTTTACTCACTTCCTCCATTTTACCAAGGCACTTTGCCTGAAACTCATAATCCCCTACAGAAAGGACCTCATCAATGATTAAGATCTCTGGTTCTAAATGAGCTGCAACTGAAAACCCTAGACGAACTTTCATTCCAGAAGAATAAAACTTAACAGGTGTATCAATGAACTTCTCCACCCCTGAAAAATCAATAATTTCATCCAGTTTTCTATCAATTTCTTTTCGGGTCATTCCTAGAATGGTTCCATTCATATAGATATTCTCTCGTCCTGAAAGTTCGGGATGAAATCCAGTTCCCACCTCTAAGAGAGAGGCAACCCTTCCATGGATTTTGATTTTCCCTGAAGTGGGATCGGTAATCTGAGAGAGGATTTTCAGCAAGGTTGATTTCCCCGCCCCGTTTTTTCCGATAATCCCTAGAACTTCTCCTTTTTCTACTTCAAAATTGATGTCTTTGAGCGCCCAAAAAACAGATTCGTCTTCTTCTCTAAATTTATTTAGTGCCTGAAGTCTTTTAAGATTCTGCCAGGGAGATTTAATAAGATTTGCCACCTGGCCAGCTAAGGTATCAGCTTGCTTTTCTTTCAAACCCAACCTGTACCTCTTTGAAAGATCTTCTACTCGAATTACAGTTTTGCCCATAACTTTTTTTTAATACCATACACGTTCTGTGTATCCGAGTTTTTTCTTTATTCTGCTAAATATCATTTTATTATAGCGAATAGACAGACCTAAATATTTTCGAATGCCTTTAGATCTTGATTCACTTGGACCATTAAAGATTTTTTCAAAAAATTCAACTATTCGACTTTCATCAAAATATTCAGTAAACTGATTATTTTTGAAAATTGGTTGAGCTATAAACTCCTTATATGCAGACAGATTTTCATTCAAATACTTTATTTCTGCGATCAATTCTTCATCTGAATTGAAATCAAGCCTATTCAAAATTCTTTTAGGATTAAAATCTTTTTCAATGCAATTACTCCCCCAATAAATCGGAATACAACCTGCTATAAAACAATCCATGATTTTTTCAGTGACATACCCAGGGTAAGAACTGTTTTCGTATGCAATACAAAACTTATAGGGTTTCATAAACGCGATTTTATCTGGAACTGGCCCACCTACATTATTTAGAACCTTTCCTCCAGAATCCACAGGTAAGTAGGTACTAAGCTTTTTGAAAAATTTATTACGCTCCATCGCCCCTGCATTAGAAGAAATAAAGCAGCAAAATTTAGTTTTGGGGTTTTGATCGATGATTTGTTGATGCTTTGGAAATAGTAATTTAGAAAAATCATAATACCACAATATGGAATATAGTGGGACTCTTAAATAATCTGTTCTATTTAGGAAATCGAAACCTAAAGCATAGTCACATAAAAAAAAGTTGGGGCGATGATTCTCTCCTGTATAGAATATTTTTGGACAATCATATTTTAAATGTTCAGATCCCCAAGATGAATAAATAATAAAATCTGGCTCACTTTCAGTAAGAAGCACAGAAAAATATCGCTTTAAAAAAGTAAAGATCCGATCATTTTCTGCCTCAAACCCACTATAATGATCGACAAACTTTAATTTAATTACCTTCAATATATCTAATACTTAGCTATAATGGATTCCAATTTTTTCCGAACCCTCCACAAAAAAGTCCTTATTTTTATAGAAGCTGAAAGCAAATCAGATTTAAGATAAATATCGTCACTTCCTAAACGAATAATAAACATATATCCTTTTTCAAAGAGAAAGTCCTTAATACTATTATCATTATAATTATTTTCTATTGAAATGGCGGAAATAATCATCTTTTCAAAATCAATAGATTTCAAAACTGAAAGTTCATTACCTTCAGTATCAATTGTTGCGAAATCGATAATTTTCCCAGTTAATTCAGGAATAGATCTTATTTTTTTTACTGGAACATCAATCTCCAAAACTGATCCTCCATGTAATTTAATTTCTTGACTTATTCGATCAAGGTGTTTATCATCATAAAACTCTTTAATGCCACTTAACATTTCTGAATATCCCTCAACTTGGCAGAAAGTCACATATCCATCATAATCACCAATACATGTATTATAGGATCGACATTTTCTGTTTTCTACTAATTCCCTAAAAACTTTAGGGTTTGGTTCAAAACAAACCCCATCCCAATTTCTATATAATTCAAAGAAATATGAATTACTAAACTTGACTCCATCATGCGCACCAATGTCAATAAAGAAACCATTTTTTTTATGAGGAAAAAAAACTCGATTTAAAAACTCATCTTGTCGATATTGAGAATAATATTTTTTCAAATCAATTAATTAAGTTCGAAATGAGTAAGAAAAAAAGTAATATAGATCTAATATATAAATGAGTTAATTCCACCTTAATCAATTATTCGAGAACAATAGTAAACAATCAACTTTTAAAATATCCCCCTATTCATTTAATACTGAGTTGATAGCATCTAAATATTTTCTCTTTTTAACTTCAAAATTTTATACCTCTCAATGTCTAAAATTCCGCTTCCTTCTCCGCTCCAAATTTATTTAGCCCTTGAAGTCTCTTAAGGTTTTGCAAAGGGGGGGGGCTAATAAGATTTGCTACTTTACCAGCTAAGATATCAGCTTTTCTTTCAAACCTAACCTATATTTTTTTGATAGGTTATTTATTTTAATGACTATTTTCATTCTAATTAGAAATCGCCCTAAGCCAGAACTTAAATAATTGTTTTAAAATTAAAATTTTATTAAAAACACCAATTGGAAGCCCATAAACCTTATTGTAGACTTCATTCCACATAATTTTCTTTGATTTAATAGAAGCTACTTTACTCAAATTATTATTATGAATAGAATAAGAGGCTATTGGCGCCTTATCAACAATAGGGGATACTTTTCCTTTGGAAGCCATTCTAATCCAAAGTTCAGAATCCTCATGAGGCCAACATACTTGATCAAAGAAACCTACTTCTTTAAAAAAACTTTTCCTCACTGTAATAGAATTGGTATGGAAATAACCCCCTTTTAACAAATATGTTAACACAGAGGTAGAGGGAGATTTTTTTAAAAACCCCATATTTTTTTTACGTCCAGTATCCAGATTAATTACTTCTACAATCCCATAACAAGCCTGAATTGAAGGGTTCTCTCTTAATAATAAAAGAGCTTCTTTAAACCTATTTTCATAATAAATATCATCCGCATCCAAAAATGAGATAATGGGAAAATTAGCTAACTGAATACCTAAATTCCTGGATGCTGCTGCCCCTCGATTTTCATGATTAGGATGCATTTTACATTTAACTTTCGAATACCTTAGTGCTAGCTCACAACATTTTTTTGAGGTGCTGTCAGTCGATCCGTCCTCCACAAGGATTACCTCCCCCACACAATCATGTTTAAGTACTGAGTGTACTGCGTTTTCAATAAAAAACTCTGCATTAAATACTGGAATAATTACGGATACTTGCTCAGTCATATATTTCAGTTACTGCTAAAACCATAGATATCCAACATTCTATTTCCTATCACGGAAACATCAAAGTATTTTGCCACATAATCTTTAGCGGCATCTTTCATAGAGTATCTAAGAATAGGATTATCAATCAAAAAAATTATTTTTTCAACAAAGTCATCTACATTGTTTTCTTCTGCGATTAAGCCTGTCACTCCATCCAGCATACCATATTTCATTCCACCAGCATTAGAAATAATAACTGGTAATCTCATAGCTTGAGCTTCTTGCAAAACCAACCCTTGAGCTTCTGTTTTATGACTGTTTGATTCATGAACCCCTGGTAATAAAAACAAATCAGCTTCTTCGTATTCAGATAAAATTTCTTCTTGACTTAACATCCCTAATAGTTTAATTTCATTACCTAAACCAAGCTCCACTATTAGCTTCTCGCACAAATCATATAAGGGGCCTATGCCAATAATTTTAAGTTTCACAGGATAGCCTAGAACAACTAGTTCATGGACAATTCGAATTGCTAATGTAGGAGCTTTCAATTCTATCAACCTTCCACAAAAAATGAGATTGAAAAAACCCTTTTCAGTATTTTCTTTTTTGGAAGGTTTAAAAAAATTTACATCCACTGGTACAGGAACAATCTCAACATTAGACCAACTTTCTCCTACTGAATTGATCAAGCATTCTTTCGTATATTTAGAGTTGACAGTTACTTTATCTGCAAGTCTCCCAATATTCTTATACTTTTCTTTATGTGTATTCAATGTTTTATGAGAAAGATCTTCACCATGGAAAGAACAAATTACTTTGGTATTTTGAAATAACCCTATTGATTTCAAATCACATACTAATGCTCCAACATGGCCGTAATGTGCATGAATAACATCATATTGGGAGTAATATTTAAAATAATTAAGATTTCCAATCAAGAATAATCCTTTTTTCAAACCCCATAGTTTTATTATTTTAAAAGAATAATAGGGCTGAACTATAATATTTCTCAATAATTGATATCCAACTTTACGATTTAAAAAAGTGCATTTTTTAAAAAGATTATATTTAATAATTTTGTCATGTAAATTCTCTGAATAACTTGGATTATTTTTTAAAGCAAGTAACTCCACATAAAACTGTCTATCCAATAAAAAATATATTTGATTATAAAGAAAGGTTTCTGAATAATTAGGAAAACTATCTATGAAAAATAAAATCTTCTTCAAATCAATTGCGACTATATTTTATCTTATATGATAAATGGGATTTTAAACAAAAATTATCATATTGATCTCCAATGATTTGGTAACCATGCTTTCGAAGCAAATCCTCAGATTGATTCTTATCTTCTTCATTCAAGTTCGCTTTTTCATATCGAATGAAATCACATTTAAATCTTGAAAAATCAATCAACTTAAGTATTTCAAAATCATAACCTTCAGTATCTATCTGAAGATAATCTACTTCCATAAATTCAGGATACATTGAAACCAAATCCATAAAAGTTATACCATCAACAATAAATACATCAAAATCTTCATCTAATAAATTTTTACTCGATAAATGCTTTTTATTTATGGATCCGATCCCTTTCCCCCAATTCGGGATTTTTTTTAATCCTTTATCATTCAATTCATATAACTCTATAGAAGAATTATTTTTAAAGATGGCCTTTCTTATTAATCTAATATTTGGAAAACCCTTATAGTTATTTGCCAACTCTTTAAAATATTTTGGAGAAGGCTCAACAATTATTCCCTTTGATTTTCTCATCACAACTTCAGAATGTAAAAAATCAAATGAAACACCATCATTTCCTCCTATTTGTATAAATGAAAACTCATCATTTTTAGGAAAGTTTCCTCTAAATGTTTTTTTTGGATCAATGGAAATCCATTTAGAAATCACTTTATTTTTAAACAATCTTCCTTTTATATAATCACTTGAATTGATTATATTAAAAATCAATTCATGCAAAAATATATTTATTCTAACTTTAAAATTTCTCATATATAAAATCCATCATCAAATTTACTTCGGACATAATTATATATTTGATAATCTAATTTATTATAATTTTTAAACTTAGTTATCTCATCTTCTGAAAGAGTAGAAATTTCAGTTTTGGAGTTAGATGAATTAACATGTGGAATATCTAAAATCATTTTTCTATTCATTTTTTTTGATAATTGAACTAAAGATCTATTGTACTCCTCCATTAAACCAACAAAAAAATAACTATCTACTCTTTCTTTATAATTGTTTTCATCACATTCAAGGATCTGAGCAATAAAATTCATTTCTTTAAAAATGTAATCAGATAAAGTAAACCCTTGAACATAAGTATGACTTCGCTTTTTCCCATATTTAAATAAAGAAATCCTTTGATGTAATGGTTCCCTGATAAATGTTATCAGATAGACCCGGGAACTCCTAAAAACTTCTGGAAATCTCTTGCTTAAATTAAACCTTCCATTAAAAAAATGTCCTGCTATAATTTCAAAAGGTCTTATTTTTGAATAGTTAGGTACATTTTTTTCAAACTCACTCAGGGCAATTTCAAAACCTTCTTTACTGTTAAACTCAAATTCATGTGGGGGATAATCTTTAACCAGATGAAACCATTTTCTTAAAACAATATTTAAACTTGTCCCTCCACACTTCGGGATATGGTTAAAAATAAATATAGGATTCTCTCCAACTTCTTCTGGGTAAGGATTTAATTTATACTGGATATAAGCCCTACCATACAGGAATTTATCCTTTAAATATTGGTAAGGTTTACTTCTCCTTAATTTTAAAAATTTGATAGCCAAATTTCTTTTACTCTTTTACTAAATTTTATCGTAAATAAATCTACTCCTCTTTTACTCAAATGACCTTGGTCTATAAAATATGCCTTATTAAGTATTGGAAATTCATCCGGATAAAGCATGGGAATATCAATTTGCTTTAGGGTATTTTTTAAATCTTCCTGACTATCAAAAAATCGAGGAGCTGAAAATAAAACTATTTCAACCCCCTCAATTGTGGCTAAATGAATTATTTTCTTCAAATAGTTCCAATCTACTGAATCTGCGACACCAGGCAATTCTGATATACCAATTTGTGATTCTTCTATATTTTCCCCGTTTCTAAAAGCTCCTCCCTTTAAAATGGAAAAAGGATTTTCTTGAACTTCAATTAACCGAATTTTTCTTAATACTTCCTTTGGGGAATAATACTTATTGAAGTAAAAATACCTCCATTGTGGAAAAAGCTTAGTACCTATATTGTCAAGAAGTGGTATTTCTTCTATTAAAACATTCCTAACATTTTCATTTTCCCAATAGGGAAAAAATGTAAATGCATGAAACTCATTACTAAAAGCCACATCAGAATTTAAAGAAGCCATGTCAACCTGAAGAAATAGCTTTTTTATTGAATTAGATTTTAAAAATAAATCCAAAATCAAAAAATTATCTTTAAACCCACTTCCATTTGCTCCAAGGTTAATTCCATTCCAACCAGTAAGGCTATCTAGCAAATTCATATCAAAGGCTCCAAATGCTCTACTAGAACCTAAAACAGCATATTCATATGCTCCTCCTTCTAAAGATAAAACCCATTGTTTCTTTTCAGTTTTGTCGAGAAATCGTTTTTGGGTAAAGAAGTAATCACAAAAGGATCCATATCCAATCATAAAAACCGATAGAAGTCCCGCTGCTACAAGGCTTTTAGTAAGAAATCTCCTCAAAACTGGAAATATATAAAGTCTTGAGGATTGAAAAACACCCCATAAAATAGGATGAGGACTATAATAGCAGAATAGCTTGAGTAACGTATAATTGGCTTTCTGAAATTGAAAACCTGTTCACCTTTCATAATCCATTCTAAGCAAATCAAAATTGAAATCAAGACAATTGAAAGTAAATATGAGCTTAATCTAACCCCACTAATTAAGGGATGAAAAACTATTCCTTTTAAATACCCCCAAGCCTCTCCTACAGTATCTGCCCTAAAAAAGACCCAAGCAATACAAACCAATAAGAAAGTTGATCCCATCTGAAAGATTTCCTTGAAAGAAGGAACCATGTGCTCTCCCTCATGTAAGTGAGCTCTGTTCTTCCCAATCAAGAAGATTGGAATAAACAATGCCGCATGGATTCCTCCCCAAGCGATAAAAGTCCAGTTGGCTCCATGCCAGAATCCTGAGACAAAGAATACAATAAAGATATTTCGGATAGCTTTTGCTTTAGGCACACGACTACCTCCCAATGGGATATAGACATAATCTCGAAACCACGTAGAAAGAGAAATATGCCATCTGCGCCAAAATTCAGCAATATCCCTACTGAAATAAGGAGTTCGGAAGTTTGTCATCAGTTCAAAACCAAAGAGCTTGGCCACTCCTATAGCTATATCAGAATAACCTGAGAAGTCTCCATAAATCTGAAAAGCGAAGAGAATAGCGCCCATCATCAGTTCTAACCCTGAAGCAGTTTGGTAATTCTCAAAAATGGGATTGACGACCAAGGCGCAGTTATCGGCGATCACCATCTTTTTGAATAGTCCCCATAAGATAAGCTTCATCCCGTCTGAACCTTGCTGGTACTCAAATTCCCGCCTTTTGAAGAACTGAGGAAGTAAATTAGATGCACGTTCAATAGGTCCTGCAACCAGCTGCGGAAAGAAAGCCACAAAAGCAAAAAAGGCGACGGGGTCTTTGGTTGCTTCCATCTTACCTCGATAGACATCGATCGTGTAGCTCATGGTCTGAAAGGTATAGAAGCTAATTCCTACTGGAAGTATCAGATTCAGCGTACTGGCGTGAGCCTGAAAACCGATCAGATTGATAAAATCAGTAGCGGATTCGATAAAGAAGTTGAAGTACTTGAAAAAGCCGAGGAGACCGAGGTTGAAGAGGATGCTAAGCGTTAAATAGAATTTGGGGTTTCGCGTCACTATGAGGAGGAACGACGAAGCAGTCTCCGTTTTATTTTCCCTTTCATCTATTGAGATCGCCACGCTCCCTTCGTCCGCTCGCGATGACGGAGCCTGGGCA
The DNA here is from genome assembly GCF_013373065.1 of Algoriphagus sp. GTDB lineage: Bacteria > Bacteroidota > Bacteroidia > Cytophagales > Cyclobacteriaceae > Algoriphagus. The sequence goes on along the minus strand of NZ_JABXIN010000014.1, from coordinate 74,156 downwards.
ATGACGTACCCCAAACGAAGCCCGCACCAATAATCCACTGCTGAACTTGTTATTATCAATCCCAAGAATCGCCAATCCCACCAGCCGTAAAAAACATAGCTAGCAAGTAGAATAAAGGCATTTTGAAGCTTCAGATTTTTCTGAAACACAAACCAATAGCCTAAGAAGACTAGCGGAAGAAAAATTAGAAATTCAAAGGAGTTAAAAAGCACTTTTTAAGTTTAAGGTTGTTCTACGTTTTGATTTCTACGTTGAACACTGAACCTAGAACATTGAACGCCAAGGCTACATCAGCGAAAGGGCGTTCCATTTTTCGTCCCGATTACTTTGTGATTTATTATCTAATCGGGACCGCCTAATGACTATAGCTAAGCAACATCCGCAAATATTCGTTCCATTCGGCGGCCCCGAAAATATTCGGGATCAAAAAATGGCACGACTTTATGCCACATCGGCAAAAGTCCGTTCCATTTTTCGAAAGTACATCATCCCAAAAACAAAGACGACTACTGCTACAATGCTTCCTGGCCAAATCCAATCCCAAGGCATGGGGCGGTTGAGAAAGGCGGCTCGAAATCCTTCGATTACGCCTACCATGGGGTTTAGGATATAGATTTTTTGGTATTCGACAGGGACCGCTGAGGTGCTATAGACCACCGGAGCGGCATAAAGCAGGAGCTGTACTAAAAAGGTAAGGGCATGCTTTACATCCCGATACTTGACTGCCAAGGCTGAAAGAAACATCCCTATCCCTAAACTACACATCAAAAGTTGCAAGATCAAAAGCGGGGTAAAGAGTACCCCCCATCCGGGAACCTGCTTGAAATAGATCAGCATAAAGATGACCACTACAAAGGCAATCGTGAAATCCAACATTTTGGATAGCAGGGCCGATAACGGTAGCACCATGCGAGGGAAATAGACCTTGGTGATCATATTGGCATTTTGAATCAGGGAATTAGCTGATTCGGTGAGCGTACCGGAGAAGTAGTTCCAAGGCCATAAGGCCAGGTAGGAAAAGAGTATATAGGGCATCCCATCGGAATCTACCTTAGCCAAGCCTCCAAAAACCAGGGTAAAGACCACCGTCGTGAATAGCGGCTGAATAATCGCCCAAGACACCCCAAGAATAGACTGCGCATAGCGGGCCTTGATTCCGCGGAGCGTGAGGAAATACAGGAGATCCTTGTATCGCCAAAGCTCCTTGAAGTCCACCATCTTCCAGCCGGAGGAGGGTTCGATTACTTTGTAGTGTTGGGAGTCGATACGGAATTATGAGTTAGGAATGAGGAATGTTGAATTAGGAATTAGGAGTTAAGAATTACGCTTCCCTTCCCTGCTTGACTTGATAATTGAATTGAGAATTTTGATCAATTCTTCAATTTCACTTGTCAAGAAATTGTAATCTGGACTATTAGCACCTAGCTCTTCTCGATTGAATAGACGAAGCCAATATCGAGTTTCTCTAGCTTCTTTGGCAGCAATAACCATCTTAGCAATAAAATCTAATTTGGAGTGTGCGGCTTGGGCTTCTTCTACATTTGCTCCAATTGAAGTTGCCGAACCAACAAATTGATCTGCTAAACGATAATGACCTGCTTTCCGGAGCGAAAAATATAGATTGAGAGATCTTTCTGCAAACTGAAAAGTTTTGGTCAGTATGTGATTTTCATTTTTAATAATGATGAATTTGGAATGTTGAGTTAAGAATTAGGAATGTTGAATGAAGATTTTTGAGTTTCTAAAGAAGAGTGTTAAATGAGGAAATAGAGTCCCGAATGAAAATATTGCTGACATTTAAATCCATCATTAATCAATTCATAATTCTAAATTCCCCTCCGCACAGCTTCGCCCTGTCACTCCCATTGAGGAGTTAGGAATGTTGAATCAGGAATTAGGAATGAAGAATAATGAACTCAGGTATAGATCAAGGATCTTATTGACACAAATTCATAATTCATTAATTCATAATTCTTCATTTTCTTTTACTTTGCTTCACTCGCAATGACGAGAGCTCAAAGATGACTGAGTAATAAAATTACTCGGTGAATTGGGATTTGCAAATGATCTATAAAAGAATTCTTGGTTGTTAAGCAGTAAAGACTACGACTTCGCTCAGTCTGACAAGGTTTATCGTTTTACCTTTTAGATTTTAAGTTGATCCTTCAGCATAGCCTGGCAACCGACTTGGAACGTTGGATCCCGAACCTCGAACCTTTCTATTTCCCATAAATCAATATTCCCATTATATCCCCAGGGTCGGCCTCGTGTATTGCTACATCAACTTGCCGATTAACTTTCTCATAGGTTTTTTGTCGGATAAAATCCAGGTAATCCCGATCCAAATTTTTTCCGATCAAAATCATTTGAACCGTTCCCGAATCTATTCCCTGAGCATAATCTCCCACAATATAGGCTCTCTCCACCTCTCCCATTCTCTTGACTATTCGTTCCATCAGATCGTCCAATCCCAAAAATTTGGAAACCATATTTTTGATTTCCTGGAAGAAAGGATGGCTTTCATTGGCCTTGTACATTTTGGTCTTCCCCTCCTCTTCGGCCACCAATAAACCTGCATCAGTCAAACGGTTGAGTTCCACCCGAACCGAATTTGTCGACTCATCGAATTCCTTAGCCAAGGAACGCAAGTAGCCGGAATTGGTATGCGAAAAAAACTTTAAGAGCAGTTTGATTCGGGTTTTGGATGTGACGAGAGAGTCGAGCAACTTTTAATATTTATGAATTAGGAATGAAGAATGTGAGTAAGAAAATTACTCATTAGTAAATAAAAATAAGAGTTTGGAGAAATCAAAATTCGATTCTTTATAAAATAAGAGTCGATATTATTTCTTCAATTGAACTCTGAGTTTAAGAAATAATGGTTTTTGAATCTAAAATCAGTTAATTCACTTTCGAGTCAATTCATTGACAAGATACCTAAAGGCTTATCTAATTTGGATTCAATCAAGAAATATAACACTTATCTGCCATGGGGAGCGCTATCAATTCTTCTGGTAGTGTATATCTATTTCCTTTTACGGCTGGATTTCGGTTTTGGCTCCTACTATGGCGATGAGATTTTTTATCAAAAAAATTCAGAAAGCTTTTATCAATCGGGGGAATTGTCAGCATCCTTTACTTACTCCGGGAAAGGATCAAAAATAGGTGGATTTGACGCTCATGGCCCCGCCTATCCTCTTTTGTACAGTTTTTTGCTAATGCTAAAGGCTTCACCTTCTTTTCATATTCCATTGACAAACCTCTTGGTTTTTGGAATTACCATCTTTGCATTAGCGATCAAACGAACTCATCTTACACAATTTCCCCTGCAATTATTATTGATTCTCGGAAGCCCCTTCACATTATTTTATGGGTTTAGCTACATGCCCGAACTAATTCACTTCAGCATAGGGATTGGACTATACCTGCTTTTCTCAGCTTATTTTAAGCATGAATCCCCATCAAATCTCTGGTTCTTATTAATCGGAATTGGGATTGCAGGGCTTTTTAGAAGTACTTGGTTTTTTGCATGGGTAGCGTTGGGCATTTCCCTAATTCCGAAAAAGAAATGGCTGGGATTAGGTTTGATGGCATCAGGAATAGGAGCAGCTCTTTTTTATTCATCTTTCTTTTATGAACAGACCCCCAATGTATTTTCCAATTCTCTAGACCTGATTCAATTAAATAATTGGGGACGGGCGATTTATGAAGTCTATTTCAATACCAAACGAAACATCTACTTTCTCCTCCACTACACAGAGGGAAAATATTATTGGGTCTGGAAAATATGGGTATTGGTTAGTTTGATTTTTGGTTTGATTTATCAAAAGAAATCCAAACTAATTCGATTATCCACCCTTTTACTACTAATTCAGCTCGCTTTCTCGGTAATCATCTATAAAACTTACGAATGGACCGATTGGCGTATGCTCAGTCCTGTTACCATGCTTTTGAATTTGGGTTTAATAGAGAATAGAAAATTAAAGTACCCTTCCTGGCTCTTGGTGGGATTAAGTTTGGCCAGCTTTTTCTTGATCCTTCCCTTCCAGCAAAAAATCATTGGACTTCGAAACGACTATACTCTTCCGGGAATAGAGAAAAGTGTAATTGAAGAATTAAAAAATCTGGATCAAGCACTCATACGAATCCATCCTTTTGTTCTAGAAAAATATCAATTAGAAGAATTGCCTTTAGTTAATCATGATGGGAATATTTTACGCTATATCTTACCCTTTTACGAACTGGATGAAGCTCCAGCTACACATCGTTTGGAAATCGAAAACCATCAACTGATTATTCGTTCGGAGAATATTCTGGCCCAATAAGCCACTCCACTTAACACATGCAGTGAGAAGACAACATAAAAAAGCGAAAACTTCCATTTTGAAGTTTGAAAATCTTTTTGTCTTTCTTGATAGACCCAAACCACCATAATTATCAAGTGAATTAAATAGGTAATAGGGATTTGCCAGTAAAAATTAGCATGCCATTCCCGGAAACCGGTTTCGGCAAGCAAAAGATAGATAAGGATCGCAAAGACGAGCAAAGCGAATGAAAAGACGAAGGTCTGATTTTGGAAAGCCTTTCTTCCCCAAAAGATCAGGAATAAGACAGTCAATGAAAAGCTGGAAAAAAAATCCCAAAAAGGTTCAAACGCATAGTGAAGCCAAACTTTTAAGGGACGGATTTGAATCTGGGGAATTTCATTTTTTTGGAAATAATCTAAAACCATGGGATCCCAATTGTAAATCAGGATTTTCTCCAGCCAAATCACAGCCAAAAGGCCAACAGAAATTCCTATTGAATAGCCGAAAAACCGGCTTCGAAAACCATGGTAATATCCTGAAAACAATGGAAATAAGGGGATATAGCAAAACAGGAAACTGGGCTTGATCAAAATAATTGCAAAACTCAATCCAAGGATATTCCAAGGGAATTTGAGTTCATAATTTTTCCACCAGTCCATGGTTTTCCTAAAAAGAATTAAAGAAAATGGAAATACCGCTATAAGGGTAGAGTTATGCCAAATTGAAGGCGTGAATTTTCCTAAATACCAAAAATCACCCTCAACTGGTGGAAAAACTAAGGGACCGAAAAAAATCAAGGCCAAAGACAATCCAAGCGCCTCCCTATGTTCCTTTACACCTTCTTCCTGAAGCCATTTGAATACAATAGTATACTTCCACCAAATGAAAAAAGTCAGTGTCAGGAGCGAACTGACCACAAAGGGGTATTTAATTCGGACCAATAAATCCAAAAGGTAGATCAAGGCGTAATACCCTGGTGGAATCGGAAAAAAACCATTTTCAAGATATTCTTCAAGGAAGAAATTATGGGTTTTGATATCCACTCCATACCGTCCATATCGGATTAAAAAATAGATAGTAAACCCAGCTATTAATGCGATTATCAGGTTCCAAAGAACAAGGGAGATTTTATACAGGCTACTTTTCATGGAATCTTCACCAAAACAAAATCTTCTAAATAGGTAAACACTCCTCCTCTAGCTTCAAAATAGGCAATATTATTCCGAAAGGTATTTTTCTGAACCAAATAGGCGGTTTTAGAATGGTGGCTTTGATTCTCAAAACTATTTAATAAGGAAGGCCACCCCATGATCTGAAAGGGTAAAGGATTCTGAAAAACTAGCTCATGATAAAACTTATGCTCTCCTATCAGAAATATCCGTTCAAATTCTTCCTTCTCCAAAAGAGTCAATTGATTTTGAATTTCGGTATCCTCTGGGATATTCTCGAAGGATTTAAAAAAGGAAATCAAATGAAAACCTATGGCTAGAATTAAAAGAGTAAGTAGCGAATAATTAGTAAAAGTGGATATGGGAATAGTTGAGTTTTGGATTAAAATCATGAAGAAGGCAAATAGTAAAAAAGCCAGTGCATAGATCTGAACTTTTAGGAGAAAAAAAGGAGCCAAAACCAGAAACCCGGCAAATATCAAGAAAGATACCAACGCGGATTTCCAAGAATTAATTGCTATTGAATAAAGGATCAAAACAATCCATAAAAAGATAAAGAAGTGTTCTTTCTCGATATAAGTAAAAAGTGCTTTTTTATAAAACGAAAAAGATATCAAGGGGATTCTTGCTTGGTCAAGATCCTGCTTCCATGATGAAAGTACCTTAGCATCAAGCCTATCCTGCTCGAAATCCTGCAAACCATTGGAAAAGTAGTACAAGTCTGGTTTTTCCAGCTTCCAATATTCCTTTTCCAATTGAAGAAAAGGGTGATCAAAGACAGCAGACCTTAAATGATTCAATTGAACAAATTCTTCTTTATCAGCTTTTTGAATCCAGAAAAGAGAAAAAGCTGATCCGATCAGAAATAGAATAAGTGGAATTACGGCAGCTCGTAGAAAGAATTTACTCCAACCAAAAATAATCCCAAAGCCAACAAATCCAGCAATCAGCAAATACCCGACTTCAGGCCTTACCAAAAAACCTAGAAGGATTAAAACATCAGATTTGAACCATTTTTTTATTTGCAAGTCTTCTTTCGAAAATCTCCAAAACCGATAAGCCAGGCCCGCACTGAGAGCAAGGGCTGAGACTATAGAGAATTGTAAAAAAAAGGCAAAATGGAGAATAAAGGCAAAGAATAACAGATTCCATATCTGAGCGATCCGGCGTTTCCCAAATTTTTGATGATTTAGTCGGACAACAGCCAAGAAAGAGAAATACAAAATAGAGAACCAGATAATGGGATACCAAGGAAAATTTGGAAAACCTCTATAAAGTTTAGCCAATACCCAACTCATTATCGGATGGATAAATACCGCATAGGATTCAGGCTCACCAGTATAGGATCCAGATATTAGCCACATCATAGCTTCATCATCATTCACCTGAAACCGCCAAGGAAGAAACAAAACAATAACTAATGCAATGAGCATCAAGCATGCCCAGGATATTGGTGTTAGGCCTCTAGAAAAGAAAACTTTCATTCCCATGAATTTAGAAGAATCGCTTGACCGCTAAAATTATCAGGTAATTTCTGTAAGGGATAATAGACAAATAATTGATTGCTATCTCCTTTTGGAAAATGTTGTCTTAGTTGTTCTTGATCCCAAATACCTGGCGTTTTAGGCATGGTCTTACCCAATAAATAGGGAATCCCAGAAATCCGATAGACTGCCAAAAGCTTTTCTTCCCGTCCAACTTTAGTTTTGAGTTCTTCTAATTTGGCAATCTGATTTTGGGTTAAATAAATTGACTTCCCGGGAAGATACTCCCAATATTCAGTTGCATTCCAAAGGCTTTTCTGTTCAAAAGGGTGCCACCAAAGTCCATTGAATACAAGCAGCAAACTCATCAGAGAAACCCCATAGTGATATCCAATTCTCCTCTTTTCTGGCATTTCCTCCATCAAAAGGTGAATACCCAAAATCCAAAAGACAGCATAATGAATTCCTATTCGAAGCCAGTATACATTACTTCCGAAATGAAGCAAAAAGGGTAAGAAAAACAGAAGTAGCAACCAGCCTTTTTTGGATTTGGAAAGAGTATATAAATCTGATTTGGAAAGAATAAATGCCATCAAAACGACTCCTATCAATAAAAAAAAATGATTCCATTCCTCTGTGATCCAAGTTTTAAAAAAAATATAACTCGATGCTGAAAGTATAATACCCCACTGAAGGAGGCGATTTGAAATTTTCTCAAAAACTACCCATGCTAATCCAAAAACCAGAAGAATCCAGAATAAACCTACAAGGGTATGTTTGAGAAGAAGGATACTTTGGTAATCAGCTCTCTCAGTCTGCATAGCAATTCCATCTACAAGACGCAAAATAGAATTTTGCTCAAACAGGCCGTAAAAACTCAACTCCAATACCAAATAAGGAAGTAAAAGCATTCCTAAAATTTTCCAGGAAAGCTGCCTTTGGATGTTCAAAATAAGAAGCGTCATCCCTCCCAATAAAATCGCAGCAGTGACTTTTACATAAACAAGCAATCCTAAAATCAGCCCGAGCAAAATATGCTTCCCAACTGCCTTATCCTTGGATGAAAGCATAGCTAGCCAACAACATGCTAAGACGACTGTCAAATGGTTGTAGGAAAGGCTTGCCGGTAAAAACCCATAACCCGCAAATAAGCCCAAAATAGCCAATAAATAAACAAAAACTGAGTGACGTTTTTCACCCAAAATATTTTTGTAAAAAACTACCAATCCTAAAGCCCCAAATCCATAAAGGACCAATCGAAGAAACCGTAAACCTACAATTCCAAAATGGATTCCGCTGAATTCATAAATAGCCTTGAAAAACAAATCATAATTGAAAATTCCAGCTTGATTTTCCTGAAGCGGATGAGCCAGCAAAACATACAAGCCCTCATCCGACACATCAAATCCCTGATTGATTCCAAGCATCACGAGCAGGATACAGAGAAGGGATGAGATAAGGAGGGTTTTGGGCATTTTGGTGATTGGAAGATTAGAAAATTAAAAGATTGGAAGATTGGAAAAATAGGGAGTTTAAATTTTAAAGTGAAGCGTTGGAAGGTGGGAAGGTTGAAAAGTTCAGGGTTCGAAGTTCGAAGTTCAGGGTTAGTAACTGAACCTTGAACTCTGAACAATGAACATTGAACCTAAGTAAAGAATTGAAATCATAGGTCAATTTTCAAATTCGATAGAATCTATTACGTAAGATCCGGTAGTTCGTAAAACAAAGGTAGCCGAAGAAGGAAATCAGAAAAGCGGTCAGAATTGGGAAAAGTTCGGACAAACTGTTCGGGTTGGTGTTTTTGTATAAACTCGCTTTTATGCAGGCTTTGGTAATGAAAAACAGCCAATATTCCATTTTGCCTCAATCGGCCTATGTATTGTTGTCGAAGATTAGCATTTTCAAAAAGCAGGTAAAAAAGATGGTAATTTCCGGGTTGGGTTTGAAATTCTATTTCCCCTAACCCCTGTAAAGCTTGCTCCAAAATCTCTAAATAGGTTTTTTGAAGCACGCTTGGTTCCTTTTTTAATCCGGAAAACCATCCCTGATAATCTTCCCAAATTTGTTTTCGCCTTTCTTGGATAGCATCTAAATTTTCTAATTGGCCCCATAAAAAAGCTGCATTGAGCTCAGAAAGCAAAAAACTGCTCCCCAAATCTTTCCAACCGTATTTATCACTTTCTCCCCGAAAGAAAGCGGTCCGATCGGTACCCTTTTCCCAAATGATTTCGGCACGTTTTTCCAAGTTCGGATCATTGACCACCAACATCCCTCCTTCTCCACAATGGATGTTTTTGGTTTCGTGGAAGCTAAAAGTTGCCAATTGCCCAAAACTCCCTAATGCTCTCCCCCCTTCAAAACTCTCAATCGCCTGTGCGGCATCTTCCACCAAGAAAATCTTGTACTTATCCGCCAATTTTTTGAGCTGACCAATTTCGCAGGAAACACCTGCATAATGTACTAGCACAATTGCTTTGGTTTTTGAGGTGATGAGTGGTTCGATCGTGTTCACATCAAGATTGGGAAAGTCCTCCTGACTATCCACGAAAACCAGTTTGGCACCTCGCAAAGCAAATGCATTAGCGGTGGAAACAAAAGTGAAGGAAGGCACAATAACCTCATCTCCTTCCTGAATTTCCAATAGCAAAGCCGCCATTTCAAGAGCATCGGTACAGGATGTAGTCAAAAAACAACGATGGAAACCATACCGATTCTGGAAAAACTCTTGGCATTGCCTTGAGTAAAATCCATTTCCGGAAAGCTTTCCCAAGTTTTCAGCAGCATCTTGGATATTCACGAATTCCTTTCCCGTGAGATAGGGTTTATTAAATGGGATTTTAAGAGGGGAATTTGGAAAGGACCTCATGAGCGAAAGGAAATCAAAACGATTGGACAAGTTAAAAAAATGGATCAAACATCCCTTTTCTTAGCCGCCGCTAGTTTCTCCAAAAATGGTAAACCCAGATTTTTTCAGCAATAGAATAACCTATATGCTCATACAAATTCATGGCTGGTATATTGGACTGTTGGGTAGGTATTTTTAGTTTGGAAATTCCCCTATTAAATATTTCCAATTCTACTGCCTGAATTAACTTTCTTCCCCAGGATTTTCTTCGGTGATTAGGATGTACAGCAACCAGTCCAATCTCTGCAAAATTCTCTTTTTCCTCAAACGTCACCATTCCTGCAAGATCAGGAGCTACTAAAATATTTCCCGAGTCAAGTGCTTTTTCAATCCATAACTCATAGAGCTTTTCAAATTCCTTTGAAGTAAGTCTCGGATCTAAATTAAACCTTGAAAATTTTCCGCTTTCCAAACCCAAAAAAAGAAGTGAATCATGAATTGACCGTTCAGCCGTTCGATCTCTAAACTTCTGGATTGGAACCACCTCTTCTTCGTTCCAGTTTTCGCTTAACTCCTTTTCAAATAGGATTTTTATATCGACTGGAAGAATCTGGGTGCTTGAAAATTGAATTGGTTTTTCGGAAAGGATATAGACCAACTGATAATCCTTTGCTTCGATTAAAAATTCTTCTTCGGTCATCGAAGAATTCCACCTAACCTTTCCAACCGGATAGCCGAAAAGCTCAGAATCAAAGGAAAGCTTTTGAATGGAATTATTGCTTTTCCCCATTTACTTTTTTCTCAATAATATAAATAGGTCTCCCCTTCACACCCTCAAAGGTTTTTCCAACATATAGCCCTACCATTCCCAAGGTAATTAAGACGATACCAGCTAAAACCCAAATCGAAATGATCAAACTTGCATACCCTGCCACGATTATTTCTCCCTGCCAATATCTGATTAAAGTATATAGCGCAAACAAAAAACCTGTTAATGCAATCAAAACCCCTAATTTGACTGTCATGCGGATAGGTTTATCACTGTAAGCGAGCATGATATCCAAAGCCAGGTTAAATAACTTTTTGGGGTGATAGGAGCTTTTCCGTTCTGAATTTCCCTGATGGGTAACTGGTATAGCTATTTGTCGAAAACCTACCCATTTGATCATGGTCGGAAAATAGCGAATGGACTCTCTCATATTGATTACTTCCTGAATGACTCGCCTATGATACATTCCGAAATTGGCTACCGTTTCATCTTGTTCTGAGCCTGTGAGGTATGAAAGCGTACGATAGAATAGTTTGGATCCTAATTTTCGAAAAAAGGAATCTTGACGATTGATTCGTCTCCCAAGTACAACATCAAATCCTTCTTGAGCCTTTTGATAAAGCCAAGGAATGTCTTCCGGACTATCCTGTAAATCACAATCCATGACCACCATCCATTCCCCCTTTGCCTGGTCCAGACCAGCGGTGATAGCATAGTGCTGCCCAAAATTCCGGGAGAGTTTAATTCCTTTTAAAGAAGGATACTCCCTCGCCAATTGTTCGATTCTTGACCAGGATTGATCGGGGCTGTCATCATCCACCAAAATCAGCTCAAAAGATTTACCCATTTGATCCATCACCTGATGAATCCGAAGGGTCAATTCTCCCAAGGTTTCGTCACCAAAATAGACTGGAATGACAATAGATATATGAGGTGAGTTTTCCATGAAGTGCGTTGACCTAAAAATAAGAAAGGCTTTTGAAACAGGAGAAAAATTTCTCGGCTCACATCTCTTTTAAGGAAGAAATACTCCGAAATCTGATTATCAAGAAAGATTTTAACAACTCCTTCACCAGAACCTGCTTGAAAAAATCATATTAAATAAAGGAAAGATTAAAAATTGTGGAAAACTTTTGTCTCTTACTCTCAAAAAATACCCTGTTTATGGTATTTTTTTCTCGGTAGAAGATTTTACCTTTGATATAGGGTGATTAAGCAACTTTTCTCATGATTGTTTTCGAGAAATACAAAAGGGACTTTTTCTAAAACTTTTTGACCCCTTTTTTTCCGAATTCAAAAAATTTGGAAGTCTAACTTGGAAAAAGAGCCAGATTGAAAAATCCGGCTCTTTTTTTTATTCCTCGGATCGCAATCAATAATAGCGTACCTCACAATTTGGATTGATTTCTTTGAAACGGTCCACGGTGCGACTAGGCAATCGAGTATTGAAACAGGATAGTTTTTTCAAGTTTTCCAAACCTTCAATCGGTCTCAAGGATCGGAGGTTGGTACTTGCCACATCCAATTCTTCCAATCTTACCAAATTTTCAAGTCCTTTCAAGCTTTTCAAATTCGTCCCGGAGATATTCAAAACCCGTAGTTCCAACAAAGACGACAAGGCAGTCAAATCTTCAATTCCTGTATTGGAAAGATCGAGTTTTTGCAATTGAAACAAACCTCCAATTGGTGTAAAATCAACCACAGGCATTTGCGAAAGGCGCAAATCTTCCAGCAATTTCATATCTGCAATTGCCGAAATATCAGTAAGCGGCGAATCAAAAACGGCTAGCTTTCGAAGGTTGACAAATGCCTTTAGCGGAACAAGATCCTGAATGGAAACCCGCTCAAAATTCAAGGCAGCCAAGCCTGTCAAATTATGGAGCTGTTCAGTAGATGGATTTTCCGGTAGGCTGTATTGTCTCCTCAACAGTTCCTTCCAAGATTGGGATAGCCCTCCCCACCATTGATCCAATTCATTGATTCGATAAATCAAGGTTATATCCGGTTTTTTCAATAAAAATTCCGGAACCTCTTCTTTGAGAAAGTCACCTCCATCTACATTGAGGTAAGAAAGTGAAGACAGACCAACCGCAGGGAGAATGCTTTCAATTGGACTTCCAGAAAAATTCAAAACCTCCAATGATTCTTGATCTGACAAGGGGTTCAAATCCCGAACCTGCGTATTTGTTGCTTGGATTTTAACCAGCGTTTTAACTTCGGAAAGAGGCAAAAGATCAGAAAGTGGATTATCCGAAAAATCAATTTCATGCAATTTCACGAATCGAGTAACCGGTTTCAAGGTTTGGATATTCATATCTGACAAATCCAGTTTTTCCAAACCTATGGTAGATGTTAAAATCTCAATATGAGGTGAATCTCCTTGAATTTCCGGATTGGCCTTTCGAAGCGCATTTTTCCAAGCATCCGATAAAGCTGCCCACCAACTTTCCAAATCTTTCACATGGTGAATTAAGAGGACCTGTGGATTGGCTCGGGAGAAATTGTCAGCGGAAGAAATGGATAATTTGGTCTCATCTGCCAGCACTTTTCTTAAGGTTGGTTTTCCATTAAGACCAGAAATATCAGCCACTTCTGTCCCAGTAATATCCACCGTTTCCAATCGATCTAAGCCTACTAACGGACTCAAATCCTGAATATTGGTTTGGGAGAGATCCAAATAGGTTAAAGATTGAAGCTGACTTAAATTGGAGAAATTAATCAGGTAATTTCTTTTTAAAGTCAACTGCTTCAGATTCTTTAGATTTTGGATATTTTCTGCATTATTAAAGCCACTTTCGGTCAAGTCCAAGGTTTCCAAAGAATCGAATTCATTGAGTACCTGATAGCTTAGGATTGGCGTATTCACCAACTTCAAAGTTTTGAGTGATTTCAAATTTTGAAGTTCATCAATTTCCTGAATCTGCGTTCCGGAAAGATCCAAGCTTTGCAAGCGATCAGAGTATTTAATAAACTGAATATCAGCTGTTGGTGTATTTGAAACGTCTAAGTATTCCAAAAAAGTAACATTGGATATAGGTCCTAAGTCCATGATTCGGGTATTGCTCAAATCCACATAGCGAAGGTCTCGAAGTGACTCTAAAGGACTCAAGTCCAACAAGGAATCCGTACCGGATAGATCCAAGGAATCGATAGAAACAAAACGATACAACAAATCCAAATTGATGGAATCCGTCTCCTCCAATGAAAATTCTCCTCTAAAGAAATTCTTCCAATGAGGATCCAAGATTTCCCACCACTCCAACAATTCTTCATCTCGGCTAAGTTTGGTGGTGTAAATACTGACAATCTTTAATTCATCGGATTGATCATCCAAATTGACCTCCACAAATCGCGGCTTGGTATCCGTTACTTTCACTCCATCCTTCCCCGTTGCTTCAATAGACCGGTCCAAAGAAACAACAAAGAATACCTCTCCATTTTCCTTTTGTCCTGGTTTCACATCCCGGATTTTGAATTGAAAGGCCACATTTTGATAAAAGAATTCAATGTCTTTTAGATAGGCCGTGATGTCTTTATTGATAACTACCTTCCGGTCCAAAAGCAAATCATCTTCTACCTGAACGGTTCCATCCCGAAAAATTTTCAAATAGCTCTCCCGAATAATGACATCTTTATCTCGAGTAGGTGTATCCTGAGCTCCAATGGTATTGAGCAAGTATTCTAAAAAACGGATTTGATCTTCCACACGGGAAGTGTATGATTTGACTTCTTCTTCAGAGTATCCTTTTATTGTTTGGGCAATGCCTACCTGGATTGTGAAGAAAATAGCGATTAGAACAAATAGGGATTTAATTCTCGCCATAAATGAATTTTTGAAGCATTTCTTTATCTCCTGGGTTCAGCCTTACCAGACTTGAAATCAGCCAACCTGTATTAAATCCTGGCCGATTGAATTGAGCCACTTCGAAATACCAGCCATCAATTTGGAAGAAGTGAAAACGGACATCACTGACGGTATCAAAACGTAAATTTCCTTTTTTCATTTCATAGAGAAAAATGGTCAAATAATCGGGGGAAAATGAGCTTCGTGTAAAGGCTTCCGGAAGTTCAGAATCCTGAAAAGCCCTTCTTAGGTTCATGAAACCCAATTCATGGGAAAGAGGATGAAGAAAATCCTTTTCATCACCGACTGGCTTATCAAAAAGGTTACGAAACGGGCCAAAATCCACTGCATCTATAACCCATTCGTAGCCCAACCCTTGAGGTTGGATTTTTAGGATGAGGGTAGCACTTTCGCGTTTCCCCTGAAAGAAAAACTCTGCTTTTACTTCCGCAAACCAACCTTCTTGATGAAAACTCAGGTATTGAGGGTATACCTCAGAAAGGACTTGATCGGCAAATTGAATTTTTAGCGCTGGACTAATTCCACTCGTCTGGTTATCGAACAAGACCTGGATGAATCCTTTACGTAAAGCTTGGTTGTGATAGAGAGAGTCTCCTGGATAGAATCGGGTATTCCCGTCAATTGACTCCTCTGCATTGAAGCGCCGAAAAAATTGATTGAGTTGTTTGGTCGAGGCGGCGAAGCGACCATCATCTTTGATTGTTCCGCCAGAGCCTATGCCCTGGGCGGAAACAATCGAAATGCTTGCGATAAAAACCGCAAAAATAATCAGGGTTAATCTCATGCGGATGTTTCAGTCACTCGCACATCACCGAGCATTACATCCCAAAATTCGATGGTACGACCAGCGATTTGAGTCTGCTTTTTCTCTACGTAAATAGTGATGTCTTTTTTGGTGGTGTCTTTGTAGTTCATTCCTGTTTCGATGGATGTTCCTTCGAAACGCTGGAAAATGGTAATCACTCCTACATAACGACCATCAGGCTGACGCTCCAAATCAGAGATATACTGAATGTCATACCAGGTGATATTCACCCGATCATAATTAAGAGCCATCAGACGCTCGAAGTATCTTCTGACTTTGTAGTATGCAATTTCGGGAGAATTAATGCTTGAAACACCCATTTCTGCACCAGGAGCAAAGAGCTCTTCAGCCCGGTCCATAACACGGTTTGCCTCAGAAAACTGAGTGTCTTTGCTGCCAATGATGGCGATATATTTACTTAAGTCTTTTACTTTCTCAAGTGCCAAGGAGTCAATCGCTTGTTTTCTTGCTGGACTGATAGTCTCCGATTGAGCCATGGCAGAAAAGGAGCTTACTAGAAAGAGTCCAAGAAAAAGGATAAAGGTATTTTTCATTTTTTTTAAGGTTCTAACGGTGATTACTTTCTTCTTAACTCAAGCTCGGAAACTTTTCCATTTGCATCCAAGCGGATATCACTGATGAAATTCAGGTTCTTTTTGGTGTCCTTCAAGTATTCAAGATACTTCCGAATCGTAGTAGGCTCATCGTAATCCTTGATTCCATTTTCTTCGTGAATCACAATCAAAACAGGAGTATCCTGATTGGAGAACATCGCCAAAGTCTGTTCAATAGATTGATTCGCAATAGCAGTGTTTCCTGAAGCAGCTACAGAATTGAAGGCATTTTCAAGTTTTTCGACAGCTACTTCTTCTGCTGTAGGAGCAGGGGGTTGAGGAGCAGGCTTTTCTTCTACACGCTCAATAGGAGCTGGTTCCGGCTCAGGTTGAACAGCTTTCTTTTTTGATTTGCAGGCTCCCATGGCAAGTACAAAAACAGATGCCAAAAACAAAGAGCGACTCAGCGAGGAGGTGATTGATTTTACTTTCATTGTTTAGGGTTGAGTTAATTATTTGAAAGGTTGTTCGATGAATTCATTTGCTTTGAATTTCTCAACAAAGTAAATAAAAAGCATTGATTAAGTGGCAAATGAAAGACCAAAACCCTTAGATAGTTTATCAAAGAATCTTAAAATTTTTATGAGCGGTGGGGGAAATGTGTCTCTGAAAAAAAATCTATTGAAAACAGGAGGAAACGGATAGCCCTATTGGAGATTTTCGTTCCATTACGGAAACAAAAATCAAAAAAGAGGAAAAGTAAAATTTAAGGCAAAAGCACTCTTAAACTAATTATTTCTAATTATTAAGATTTTATTATACGCAAAAAATACCCATTTTTGGGGATGTTTTGGTGCTTTTTTTATTCCGAAATTTACCATGTGTTAAGTTTTAATCAGGCTATGCCTACGAAAATGTCCGGGGTTTCCTCGGGCATTTTCTTATTATGGCTCTTTTACATTGACTTTTGATGAAATCCAATTTCTAAAGAGAAAGTAGGCTATTCCTGTACCTACTAGTAGTAAACTGGAAATTAATGGAGAAGGGTAATTTTTTGTGTTGATAAAAAAAATGAAATTGACCAAAGCCTGAAGTGCAGCGTATCCAATGGAAACAATCACATGACTCTTTTTGTATTCATTGGCAAGAATTTGATACAAATGAGTCCGGTGAGGTTCAGATAACTTTTCGCCTTTTCGGATTCTACGAGCCATGGTCATCACCACGTCTACTCCATAAATTAAAAGGAAAAGGATAATAGACCATTCACCTACTTCCAGGTACCACCGTGTAAGGAAGTAAATAATTAGATATGCCAAGCTGATACTACCAACATCACCGGCAAACATCAGTGCTCTTTTTCGCAGGTTAAAAAGAAGGAACACACATAGAGCAAGAATTTCATATTGAATCAGTTCATTTTGAAAAATAGGCAAGTAGGTATTAACAGCGAGAAGAGACCCAAAAAAGACCAAACCATATAAGCCCGATATCCCATTAATTCCATCCATAAAATTGATAGCATTGATAATGCCTAAAGCGATGAAGTAAAAAATCGGCAAGAAATACCAATCAACTTGACTAAATAGATCCAAGTCATAAAAGGCTAAGGACATGGCAATAAACTGCATTAAAAATCGGACTTTCCTAGAAAGCGACTGGATATCATCCCAGAAACTAACTACTGAAACAATCACCAAACCCAGAATCATTAGTGTATTCTGGAATTCCAAAGCCCCCCACCAAATCAGTGCTGCAATCGGAAAAATAATCCCTCCTCCCCTGACAGTTACTTTGGAATGGGAAGATCTAGAGTTAGGACGATCCACTATTTCAAATCTCAAGGCAAGACGGTAATAGAGCAATCCAATCAATAGAAAAAGGAAAAAGTAGGTGAGTATCATTATAAACTAGTTTTTAAATGCCTTAAATTTAGACAATCAAAATAACTTAAAACTGAATACTTACAGCAAATCAAATTTTTGGTGATATACGAGAATTTTAAACTAGTATTTCTAATTTTGGCCCGTTAAATGATGAATATCGAATGATTTTCAATTCCATAGAGTTTGCTTTTTTTCTAGTTGTAGTTTTTTTTATTTATTGGGTTCCTCTAAAAAAGGATTTAAATCTTCAAAATCTTTTTTTGCTTATTTCAAGCTATTTTTTTTATGGTTGGTGGAATTGGAAGTTTCTCACACTCATTGCTTTTAGTTCTGTAGCAGATTATCTGGTAGGACAGCATTTGGGCAAAAGCCAGAACCAATCTACTCGAAAAGGCCTGCTTCTAATTAGTATACTTATTAACTTAGGATTACTGGGTTTTTTCAAATATTATAATTTTTTCGCACAGAATTTTGTAGATGCCTTTTTGTTTTTTGGTTCCAAAGTTAGCCTATCCAGTCTCCAGATTGTACTACCTGTTGGCATTAGTTTTTACACTTTCCAGACGATGAGTTACACGATTGATGTGTACCGAAAAAAAATTACCCCATGTAAAGATTATATCGCTTTTTTTGCATTTGTTAGTTTTTTTCCTCAGTTGGTAGCAGGGCCTATAGAGCGAGCAGGACACCTTCTACCCCAATTCTTAAAAGCACGATTTTTTGACTATAAAATTGCTGTTTCAGGAATAAGGATAATCCTTTGGGGACTTTTCAAAAAAATGGTAATCGCTGACAATGCTGCTATAATTGTGGATGGTATATTCAGTGATTACAGTATGCAATCTCCTTTGAGCCTCAGTATAGGGATACTATTTTTTGCCTTCCAAATTTATGGGGATTTCAGTGGGTATTCGGACATTGCGATCGGTATTAGTAGGTTGTTTGGATTTGATTTAATGAACAACTTTAGGTTTCCCTATCTATCATCAAATATCAGTGAATTTTGGAAAAGATGGCATATTTCTCTTTCATCTTGGTTTAAAGACTACCTTTACATTCCTCTGGGTGGAAATCGAAAGGGAAAGTGGTTTTCATTGATTAACGTTTTGATAGTCTTTCTTGTAAGTGGGTTTTGGCACGGTGCCAACTGGACATTTATCATTTGGGGGCTAATAAATGGATTACTTTATGTACCCTTATATATTTCAAAGGGGGTAAAAGATGAGGAATACACACAGGTAAGACTTACTAATCTTCCCAAGATATTATTCACCTTTATATTAGTGGGTTTTGGCTGGGTATATTTTAGATCCCCATCTGTGTATGACGCAAATCAATACTTAATCCATCTTTTTGCAGGAAGTGGCTCTGCTATGTATTTTTCTTCATCCTCGAAGCATCTATTAATTTCCCTTATTTGCTTGATTGGAATAACTATCATCTTGACAGTGGAAATTCGGTATTCAAAACTTAAAAAAACCGAGGTGACCTTAAGTAATTTTCAACTAGTACTTTTAAGCCTATTTATTTTATTTATGGCAGCCTTTAAAAATCCAATTAGTTTTATCTATTTCCAGTTCTAGATGATGAAAAAGTTTTTAATTCAATTGAGCAAATACTTTTTGATTATTGCATTGATTGCCAATCTCCTTGCATTGATGTCTAACTTCCTACTCAAAAGATCATCCATATTTAAGGCTAGCTTTTTGGTTAACAACTTTGAACCGGAACAAGCTTTCGATTATTTTATAATTGGATCTAGTAGGGGCCTTACAAGCATAGGATCTGAAGAAATTGACCAAAAGTTAACTACCAAAGGAATCAACCTCTCGCAGGATGACACAGGCCTTCCTAGTCAGCTACTAATGGCAAAACACTTTTTTGAGTCAGGTTTTCAGTCTTCTTATTGTATTTTGGTCTTGGATGAGCCAGACTTCGAGCATTCTTCCATGCAGATTAATGACAACGATTACCGAATGGCCCCTTACCTTCAAAGAGAGTATATTTACGATTACTTTCGAAAGCGAGAAAGGGGAATTATCAGGCCTTACACACTTGGAAAATACGTCCCTGCCGTACTATATGCATACTATAATACAGAACTGTTTATTCCATCTTTGTTCACTTTGTTTCGACCTAACTATCGTCATCGATTTGATAAATATGGAAACTATACCTATCCGGACAACCAACTGAATACTCAAAATGAACTATTAAAACCCATTCAGATACAAAAAAACATTAGCAACCCCTTACTACATACATTCGAAGAATACCTCCGCGCCAAAGGATGTCAACTCATTCTTTATGTAGCCCCATATCAAGGTAGGGAGTTGATCATTCAAAATGAGTTCGACATCCCCTTGATTAACCATTCGAGCATATTGTTAGAAAATTCTGATTTCTATGATCCCATTCATTTAAATAACAAAGGGAAAATAGTGGCCTCATCTTTTCTGGCGGAAGAACTCCAACCTTTTTTTCTAAAGTGATTTATTTAGTCAAGGATTGAACGAGATCCTCTAAAAAATCAATGAATCGAGAAGCAGTATCGGGCATCTGTCCGCTTGTTGAAATTGGAACTTTTGGCACAAATTCATCCTCAAAGCCCTTGCAATTTATTAATGTATATCCCTTAGATTTCCCTACACCTGACCTAGATTGCCTGTAAAATCCATTGTGTTCCGTATTTCGCGCCCAAATCGAAATCTCTTCATGATTATAAGACAGTACACCAAAAGGATTGGAAGCAAGCATGTAATCTAAACCATGATCAATTTCTGTGTTCTACAATGTTATCTACAAGAAGTAATTCAAGTTTATCAACAGAATCCTCCGCTTTAATGTAATGAACATCAATTAAGGATTCCGGATATGCCTTTCTTAACTTACCCAAAAATGATCGGGAAATAATCCCTTGACTAGTACCAGAAACCCTTAAATCCTATTCAATAATTAAAAACTTCATTTTTTAAATTTTTGAAAAATATCTTTAAAGATGAATTCTATTATTTATTAATTAAAATTCTTTGGACTTTTTAACGTCAGGTATTTTACCTATTTATAATAGGAAAAATGAACTGTTAATCCATTGCCAAATAAAAAAACTATTGTCATTCTGACCGTTTTTATAATTCTTCCACTCTTGCTCTAAGACCTTTCTCTCAAACCAAGGATTGGATTTCAGAATATCGATTCTTTCTTCCACATAATTAGCCATTGCACCTCCTATCCATTCCCTCTGAGGAGTCTGCAATGGTCTTTTTGGAGCTAAGGCAATATTTTCTAGAGTTTTCTTTACTAGCTGCCTTGGCAACCACTTCCCTTGATTCGTTCTGATTTTCATTTCCTTTTTCTGGGCAAAAGCCATTTCCACCAATCGATAGTCCAAAAATGGTTCCCTTAATTCTGTACTATGCATCATGCTAACCCTATCATTAAAGCGGAGAGCCCGTGGGATTTTCGTGTAAAATAGATCCCTAAACTGTTTGTTTTGGAGATCATTATCAAATGGTTCTGGATAGCATATTTCCCTTGCCAAAGTGCGTAGTTCGGGTGATAATGCATTTGGCCGGGTCAGTTGATTTTTTATTCCTTGCACCACCGCCTTGGAGTCTGTTTTGTAATAATCATAACCAGCCCAAGCTTCATCCATTCCTTGCCCATCCAATAATACCAAAAATCCTTTCTGTCTTGCTCTTTCAAAAATTTTGGAATAAGCCAAAGTAGGAAAACCTCCATATGGCTCGTCCTGGAAAAATGTTACTTTATCTATAAGATCCGGCACATCTGCAAGAGATAATAAAACAGGATTTAATGGACTATTGGTTTTAGAAATTAAATCCTTTACCCATGGTAATTCATCATAACGATCATCTCCAGTGTAAAATGAAAAAGCCTCAATATTTTCTGTATCACCGGCCTTGATTTTTGAAATCATTGCCAACAAAATAGATGAATCCAATCCTCCACTTACATTGAAACCAACTGGTACATCCGATCGAAATCTTAGGCGAAGGGAATTAAGTAACAATTCTAGATATTCTTCTTGTAAGTTGGTTTCCTCTTCAAAAACCCTCTGACTTTTGACTTCGGATACAAAATCATAGTACCGTCTAATTTGAGGATTTGAATCCCCTAACCTAAATGTAAGACTATGTCCAGGAGACAGTTGATGAATATTTCGAAAAAATGTTTCTTCTGGAAAACCATAACTTCCATGGACAAAATAATCCGCCCACACCTCTTCATTTGGAGCATTTGATACACCTGCAGCTAATAAAGTTTTGATTTCACTGGCGAATAAAAACTGACCATTATCAATGGAGTAATAAAAAGGTTTAACACCAAATCGATCCCGAGCAGCAAAAAATTTTTTCTCCTGTATATCCCATATAGCAAAAGCAAACATCCCATTGAGATGATTAAGCATTTTGTCCTGGTATTTGATATACATAGCCAACAGAACCTCTGTATCAGATTTTGTTCTGAAGGAATAGTCCAAAGATTGCTTTAATTCTAGGTAGTTATAAATCTCACCGTTAAAAATTATGACAAACCTTCCACAATTACTGAGCATAGGCTGGTTTGCTGCCTCGGAAAGATCCAAAATTGAGAGTCTATTGTGACCTAAAAAAACATCTTTATCAGCCCAGGTTCCAAGAGCATCAGGGCCTCTGTGTTTCTGGATGTCTAGCATGCTTGCCAGAACAAGCCTATTTTCAGGATTTCTTCCGACAATACCGGCTATTCCGCACATTCAACTATTTCTTTATAGGTTCTTTCTGCTTTCTCCCAATCTTTAGGGGTATCCAAATTGGCATAATAGGATTTATTAGAAAGAATACCCACCGTTTTACCACCTACTAGCACTTTCTTATCCCGGATCAGGGACACTTTGGAGATATAAATAGACCCATCCCTATGGTAGGCCATTGGCAATTCTTGTCTTCTTGGGATCAAGGTGCTTTCACCTGTAGCAATAGATAAACTACCTTGCTTATCCATCTTAAAAGTCCAGTGTGGGTTGTATTCATGAGGTACATCTAACACGGATATAAGACAATCCGCCCCCGTTTCTATGAATTTTTGGATACACTCATCTATAAAACCTTTGGATCTAAATGGACTAGTAGGCTGTAATAGACATACCGCGTCAAAAGGCTCATTATTCTGTTCAAAAAAATCCAGCGCATGTAAAACTACATCAATGGTGGGAGTTTTATCTTGGGCCAATTCTTTAGGTCGAATAAATGGAACTTCGCCTCCATAATTTCTGGCTACCTCAGCAATTTTCTCACTATCCGTGCTCACTACAGTTTTGCTCAGAAGTTTTGCTACAATGCCATCTTTAATAGAGTAAGCAATTAAAGGTTGGTTCCCCAGCGTTTTGATATTTTTACCAGGAATTCCTTTTGATCCTTCTCTTGCAGGGATCAGTCCTAATATTTTCATTTAAAAGGTGATGGTTTTATGAAAAATCAAGGGGAGTTCAGATAAATACTGGGCAATCTTTTTACCTGCATCCCCATTTCCATAGATTGTAGAAACCTCTGGTCTTGGAGACTCTTCAATTTCTCTCATTGCATGTAAAATTTCTACTCGAGAATAATCAACATCTTTTACGTTATTGCCCCTTTCTCTACTATTCTGACGCGAACCTATATTTATTACTGGGACTCCCATAAAAGCGCATTCTCTTATTCCAACGGAACTATTCCCAATTAATCCTTTGCTGGAATAAAGAAGCTTCAAGAAATCCTGAGGTTCCATATTTTTAAAGAAATGGAAATTTTTTAAATCGTGCGTTTCCCTAAAAGATCTAATTCCAGTACTCGTACCATCCGCACCAGCATCTACATTTGGCCAAAACCAAAATACAGGTTGATTGATACTATACATGGCATGTAAGGTCTCCTCAATATGGAATCGGGAACTCCCAACTTCTGTTGTCACTGGATGCTGCATAACCACCCAATATCCCTTTGAGTAGTCCATCACTTTTCCTACTCCTCCATATTTTTGAATGGGATCAAAATCCAAAGCTGGTTGTTGCTTTATCTCATATGCCAAGTCAATACTTGGGCAACCTGTGTTAAAAACAAATTCCGAGTTTTCACCAAGTTTGATCACTCTTTTATAAGCATCATCAGAGGCTACAAAATGATAATCTGCTAATTTTGTGATCGCATGTCTTACTTTTTCATCAATATTTCCCGTTACCTCACCTCCTTGAATATGAGCCAAGGGAATATTCATGTAACTGGCTGAAATAGCCGTAGCCATAGTTTCAAATCTATCTGCTACAGTGACCACAATATCCGGGTTCAAATTATTGAAAACAGTTGAAAGCTCCAGAATACCTATTCCAGTTGTTTTAGCTGCAGCGGTAAGATTTTCGCCTTCCAAAACGTTAAATACCTTAGCTGTGATCGCGAATCCATCTTTTTCAATATTATTTACCGCATTTCCATAGCGGTCCAATAATGCAGATGCAGCTACAACCAACTGCAATTCCAAATCAGGATGCTCTTTGATGGCTGTCAAGGCTGTCTTTATCCTTGAATAGGAAGGTCGTGCGGTAATTACAACGCAAATTTTTCTTTTCATCAGTAGGAATTAATATCTTCGGAAGTAAGAAAATCCCATTTATCTAAATTTTTATTTAATTTTTTTCCTATTACCATTTGATAATCACTTGCCGGAATACCTCTATCCCCTGGTTTCTTGGATTCTAAATCATCTAATGTTAAAAAATGTCCTTTTTTCAAGAATTTATTAACGGCTAAGGACTTCCCAAACATCACTTTAAGCTCTGAATATCTCTGATTGTCAGATTTTACAATAGGGTTTTTCAATGCATTCTGAATCTGTTTGATACCACTACAAAGAACTTTTGTTTGATCAATTGTAATACTTGCATGGGAATCCGGTCCGAATTGTCTTTTATCAAAAACTACATGGAATTCAAAAATCTCAGATCCTAGAGAAGCCGCTGCTAGACAGGCATAAATATCTCCACTATGATCTGAATAGCCAACGGGAACATGATAACGTTCTTTTAATTCAGCAATCACATTCAATCCCCATTGGTCTGGTTGCGTAGGATAAGCAGTTGTACACTGTAGAATACTTAAGCTATTTCCAAAAGGCTTTAAAAAATCAAATGTCTTGTCAAGTTCCTCGAATGAACTCATTCCGGAACTCATAATTATAGGCTTCCCTGTTTTTGCAATTCTTTCAAGCATCAAGAAATTCCCCAATTCTCCTGAGCCTATTTTATATCTTTTTACTCCTATTTCTTCCAATAAGTCCACTGCAGCATTACTAAAAGGTGAGGATAAAAATTCAAGGTTTTTCTCTTCACAATGGTCTTTAATTCCTTTCCATTGATCTGGAGTAAACTCCATTCTTTTCCAATAGTCAAATCGTGTAGAATCCTGTTTTGAAAATTTCACTCGAAAAGGCTCAAAGCTTGAAGATTCAGCTTCAGCAATATGAGTTTGAAATTTTATAGCGTCAACACCTGTTCCTGCTAATGCATCAATAAAGGCATGTGCATTTCCTAAGCTCCCATCATGAGCTTGAGCTATTTCTGCAATAATCATAAGGATCTAGTGAAATGAATTTTTATAAAAAAAAGAATTCAGAGTTTAAACAAAACATATTTTCAGATACAATAAATGGCTCTAAAAACCATCTTTCCATCCTATCTTCTTACCCTCTTCATAGGTTCTACCGTAATACGAAATACCTACTTCGTAAATTCTAATTCCCTTTATTCTAGAAATTTTAGCAGTCACTTCTAGTTCAAAACCAAATCTCTTTTCCCTAAGAATGAGATTTCTCATTATATCAGATTTAAACAATTTATGACAAGTCTCCATATCCGTTAAATTAAGAAAAGAGGAGGGCGCCAAATAGCAGACTCCGTAAGAACAATGCAGTTATTATCTCCATTGAAACCGAAAGATCGAAGATTCTTTGCAATTTATAAATAGTGTAACGCATCCCCTGAAACATTTACCTCAAGAAAATTTTCTTCATAAAAATTTTTGTTTATAACAAAAAATTTATTGATATTATAAAAACTAAAATGATGTAAGAGCCATACTTCATAATTTTCAAGATTTAAATCGTAATTTAACTTTAATTTAGAAAAAACCTCTTTCTAAAACATATATCCTCTTTTAGGGATGCTAAAATTATTATTGAAATTTCTGATACTTTGGGAATTTCTTAAAAAACTCCTTGGAATTTTTACTGTTCGCTAAAACATCTACTGATAAAGTTCCCTTATTTATAATTACGCTTGCCGGAATACCCCCAATAGTCACATTGCCTTGGAAAGATTTGTTCACAACAGCATTTGCTCCAATTTGAACCCCAGAACCAATCCTGATATCGCCAAAAATTTTAGCCCCTGGTCCAATCCAAACATTATCTCCGATTATGGGTGTATAGTTTTTGTCTTCTTCTCTTTTCTCAGGGTTGCTTGCGCCAATATTGACCCCTTGATGAATATCACACCATCTCCCGATTTTACATTTGCCGTTAACTGTAATATTCCCAAAATGATTGATCCGTAATCCTGCTCCAAAAACACCTTCAGGAATATCAAAACCTAGTTTAACCCCTAGTCTTAGTCTTTTGTATTTAAAAAACAAATATAAAACCTTCAAAAATCCTCGTCTTTTACTATAAAATTCACATTTTCTTAATAAAATTTGGTATTTCCAGACCTCATCACCAAAAAACCATGGCTTCCCTTTTCTCCCCAAAGCAAACTTATCTGCTTCTAAATAAAATTTTAATTCTTCTTTTGAATTTATCATTTATCTGTGTAACACTGAACTAAGAATATGAAACAATAACCATCAATCCGGAGCTTTTGTAATATAGTTTTTCTGAAACTGTTTTCAGGGTACTTTATCGTCTGCTTGAAAGTGGATTTTATACCACCAAGCGGTAAAATAAACTTGGCGAATAATTGGATAAAACCTGACCGGATCCTTCTTAAAACTCTCCACAATCCCCTTAATATCGAGAAAGCAATAGGGTTTCATTGAAAAAAGACCTGACTTTGGCAATTCTTCCAGAATTTCCCGAAGGTAGGGTTGACTCAATATCAATGTTTCCCAGGGAACTGAGAGTCCCACTTTTCGGTGTTTTGTAATGTATTCGGGCAATTGCCTACCAATCGAATTCATCAAAAGATACTTCCCTTTTCCTTTGCTCCCAAAATGAGAGTCTGGTAGACTTCCAGTCCCGACCACTAGATTCGGGTCAAGAAATGGATCTCTGCATTCGATCGAAGCTCCCATGGTGGTACGGTCATTTCGATCATTGAGTGTATAAAGATGAGTATGTTGCTCCAAATAGAGCAATTGGCGATATCTATTTTTGGGATATACTATTTTTGCTTCTTCAAGAACCTTGATTCTATATTCTTCCAATAATTTGGCGGAATTGACACCCAGATTTTGCAAATCGGACGGGTATAATTCATTGGCATTCATTAGAATTTCTGCCTCTCGATTGTTCATTTGAAGGTATCGCTTCATTTTTCTTAGCCGCTCGTTCTTCAGCCATTTTTCAGGAATAAAGCGAATTAGAGATAAAAGCCGATAGCGCATTTCCCTATCATGAATTTTATACCGCACATATCCTCCCAAAATTTCATCAGCTCCTTCCCCACTTAGTAGGACAGATACTTTTTCTTTTGCTCTTTTTGAGATTCCCAGCAAATGCCCATCAGAAAAATGCATGATGGGTTCATCATGGTTTCTGATCGAATCCCGGGTCAGATTGACCAATTCATCTTCCTTGAATTCGAACGAGTTGAAATCTGCATCCAAAGAACCTGAAAGTTGTTGAGCGAGGCGAGACTCATCGTGTCTCGAGTCACTAAATGAAACGTTCCAGGTACTCAAATCTGTAAAACCTTGCTTGTATTGGCTAAAAAGGGTGCTGCTTGAATCCAATCCTCCACTCAAGAGCGTACCTACCTTGACATCGGCAATCATCCTGAGTTGGATGCTTTGATGGAAGGTCTCCTCAAACCATTCCAAAGGATTTTTGATTTTTGGCTGAGCCAAAATTTCTTCACCCAGATGAAACCATCTTCCTTCTTTTGTACTTTTCCCCGAATTTGTGATTTTCATCCAATGACCTGGAAGCAATTTTAGGACATTTTTGAAAACTGAAGCCTTTCCCGAATTAAAGCGGTATAAGAAAAGTTCATCCAAGTTTTCCTCTTTTATTTCTTTGGGAAGGTTGGCAGCAAACAAGGCTTTGGCTTCACTTGCAAAGTAAAATCCATGATCTGACTGAAAATAGAACAGCGGTTTTACCCCAAATCGATCCCTTGCCAAAACCAATTCCTGAGTCCGGTGATCAAAAAAAGCAAATGCAAAGAAACCATTCAACCGAGACAGCACCTTCAGCCCGTACTCCATCAATAAATAGAGTAGCACCTCCGTATCGGAAGAGCTCCGGAATACATAGCCTTTCTGCTTCAGTTCTAAATAGAAGGACTGATAATTGAAAATTTCCCCGTTGAATACCAGGGTGAAATTTTTGCAAGGGGAATGAAAAGGCTGGTTGGCTGATTCACTAAGATCTATGATAGACAATCTTCGGTGGCCTAGTGCCAAAGATCCTTCGATCCAATGCGCTCCTGCGTCCGGTCCGCGATGGTGAAGACTTTCCCGCATTTTATAGATTAAATCAGAAGAAGCCGGCTGATGATTGTAATTCCAAAATCCTACTATTCCACACATGCTCAGTCAGATTTTTTTGCTAAAAGGTCCAAATATCTCTGATAAATTGTTTTCATATTCTTATTAAAATCGACATGAGTTTCAATGTATTCTCTATTTTTTGAAACAGCACTTTCTACCAGCTGAGGGTTTTCAGCTGCAAATCGAATAGCTTCCGCGAGCTTGAATACATCTCCCGTAGGCACCAAAACGCCGTTATCATTTTGAGATAAAAATGCCTGATTGGCAGGCAGGTCAGATACAATGGGAAAACAGCCAACGGCCATGGCTTCAAATAAAGAACTGGATACTCCCTCGGTAGTCGGGAAAGCAACATACAATGCTGAATTGCCAAGAAGATCAGGAAGTTGATCGTTCGGGATTAAACCCTTAAAATTTACTTGATCTTCGATAGCTAAGTCCTTGCAAAGCCGGATCAGATTGGTCTTCTCCGGACCTTCGCCGACTAGAACAGCATTGACCTTCAGGCCACTTTCCTTTAGAATTGCGATGCTTTTCAAAATGGACGCATGAGAATACAGCTCATAAAGCGAGCGTGTCACAATCAAACTCAAAGGAAGAAAATCATTGCGGCTGGAATCGGAAAACCGATAAAGATTTAAGTTGATGCCTTTAGGCAAAACTAGTATCTTGTGAGGTGCTGCTCCTGAATAAAGCATCGCATATGTCATGACGTGACCCCAAGCATGGACCAAATCAACATTTTGATATACTATTCGCTGTATAATTCTTTTGTAAAACCCGGAAAATCCTTCCTCCGGAAATGCATCCGTAATCCCTTGTTGGGCAACGATCCTGACTTTTGCATTAATAAAAAGAGAAAACAGACCATAGCTAGTTGCTCGCTCTGCCAAGACCAAATCATAGCTTTTTCTAAATTTGGTACGGAGAACCTCAAGAAAAAAAAATAAGGCATTGAAAATACGGCTAATTCTGGTATCGGACCTCTTGATTTCCATCGTCTCAAGCCTGGTTCCTGATTCCTTTTCAATTCCTTTTATCCAACTTTTGGCGTCGGCACGATAGGTTTCACCCAAAAACAAAATCTTTACCATGATTTATTCTGATAACCAGTTTAAAACTGATTTAGGGTTCCAGTTGAGTTCTTTTTTTGATTTGCTGCTATCAAAGGTTAATTGTCCAATTAATTTTTCTAATCTGTATGAATTGATTGGAAACAACTTTACTTTGTCTCCAAGTTTAGCAATAGGCCTAATTAATGCTAAAGGCAAGACTTTAATGTTTTTATTTATCTTTCTAGCCATGGCAGAGTCAAGCTCTGATATCGTTGGGTCTACTCCATCTGTAAGATTGTAAATACCACCATTGTAATTTATTAAACTAGGAATCAGTCTTCCAATATCTTCGGCTAGAACCATTGATTTACGAGCTTCTCCTTTCCCAACTCTAAAGTAGTAGCCAGCTTGGATTGCTTTTTGCATCGCCCCCAAATTTCCTGGTGCTTTTTCTCCTACGACCAAAGGAAGACGAAGGATAAAAACAGTAACGCCGTATTTTTCCCCCCAATCCAAAATCAACCGCTCTGCCTTTATTTTACTTAGCGCATATGGTGTGTTTCCCAAAAGAGGGAAATCTTCATTAATCAATTCTCCTGTTTCCAATCCATAAACTGAAACTGAACTTATAAATACAAAGGTTTGAGGTTTTTTAGAATTCTGTGATAGTCTATCCAGGAGTTTTTTGGTTCCCAATACATTTACTAAATCGAAAAGGTCTTTTTCCTCCTGAGTCTTTGGGATAAAATGGGCTATACCCGCAGCATGCACAACCATATCCACCATAGGAAGCGAAGGGATAGCTTTTGTAAAATCCGCAATAATATCAGATGAAGAGGACCTGCCTAACTGAATCACTTCTCCAATGGATTTTAGAGATTTCACCAGATATCTTCCTAAAAAACCATTTCCTCCGGTTAAAAGAATTTTCATTTAAGCTAGGGATTCAATTGCAGAAATCATTTTATCTGCCAGTTTGTTTTTATCAAACTCAGCCACAGAAATTTCAAACGCCCTTTTTTTCATTTCCTCCAATAGCTTGGGATCGGAAGAAAGCTCAATGAGCAAATCTGCCAAGGCGGCCGGATCATCAGGTGGAAGTGTAAAACCTACCTGATGCTCTAACAAAAAGTCACTCATCCAACCTTGAGTATTTTGAACAACAGGTACACCTGCTGAAAGAGATTCGAAAAACTTATTAGGAGAAGAAGTATCCAAGACAGGAGTTCCTTTAAGCGGAACCAATGATATTAGTGCATTCTGTACAAGAGGAACTAGATCCTCTTTTGGCATAAGTGGCCAACGGATAATGTTTTGTAGTTGAAGTTCCAGAATTTGCTGATCGATCAATTCACGTTGTTGCCCTTCTCCTATCATCAGAATTTTTAAATTTGAGCCCCTTTTCTGTAAAATTTTGGAGGCTTCTAGGAGCCATAGTGAATTGTTAACTTCACCAATATTTCCGGTATAGATAGCATAAGATTTTGAGGCAAAACCCAAGTTGGAAGGAAATGGCTTCGGTGTAGAAAAAAGAGGAATGTTTGCGGCATTAGTCACCGTAATTACGTTTTGATGAGAAGATTTTTTCCTAATCTCTTTTTCCATCCCAACAGAAAGTGCAACTATCAAATCTGAGGATTTGTAGCAAAACTTCTCAAACCACCGAGAGACCTTGATCATCAAAGGGTTATTAATAATGCCTAGTTCTATGGCACCATCTGGCCATAAATCTCTACTTTCAAATATTAATTTCTTTTTCCGAATAAATTTTGCAATCAAACCAGGAACTCCTACCGTAATAGGACCACTCGAAACAATGACTAAATGAGTAGAGTAAGTCAAAGCATACCAGCAAGAAAAAATTGAATACACCAAAAAGGAAAAAATGCGTTTGAAAAATGACTGTTTATTATCTACTCTTACATTAATAATTATAACTTTTACTCCATCGAAATATTGTGTATCAATAAATCTTGATGCCGAAATATCAGATTTCGAGTAGACACTTGTGACAACAGTAACCTCATAACCTCTTTTCACCCATTCTCTTGTAAACTCATGGACTCTTGTCCCCCAACTTCCTTTGGAGGTTGCAAAATATTGATAGAAATAGAGAACCTTCACTATTTTCCGTTTTGTTTCAAATGGGAAATGAAATGTTTTAATTTCCCTGATTTCTCCCGATCAATAAAGTTTACCTTTTGGATTTCTATTTCCAGACCTTTTTCTAAATAGGTGTCAAAAGCTGTCTGTATGATCTTTTTGGCGGAGTCATTCAGTTCATGATCCATAACGACAAGAAAGAGGAATTTATCAAGAGCAAATTGCTGAACTTGGTATTCCTGGATATAGCCCAAGGTACTCATCAAATGTTTGGACACATAATAAAGGGAGAAGCCTGCAGCTACTTTTCCGGATGGCAAAAATACCTTGTCGTTCAATCTCCCCTGTAAACGAATTAGCTTGTCTTGAATGAATATTGGATCTTTTTCAATTGCACCAAAATCCCCAACCTCATACCTGATAAAAGGCATGGCCTTATTGAACAGGTTGGTAAAAATCAGTCTGCCAGTTTGCCCATCGGGAAGAGCTGTTCCCTCATCATCCAGTACTTCAGTTAAAACAGTTTCGTTGGAAAGTCTCCTTACCCCATTTTGATCTGTCATTGCGAGAAATGCCACCTCTGCTGCCCCGTATTCATTGTATACCGGGATCTTAAATACTTCTTCCAGAAATTTTTTATCCTCCTCAGTGCATTGTTCGCTAGTTACAATGCTGCAGGTCACAGTAGGGCAAATCTCCTTCAAAGTCAACCCTTTTGAATTTAAATGTCGAGCAAAGGTGAGTTGAGAATTAGTATACCCATATAGGTACTTAATTTTTTTTTCTCTGAATTTTTGGATGAATCCGTCTAACGCTTTATCAGAAATATCAAATATAACAAAGCGGTATCTATTCATTAAAAAATCTTTGATCCTCTCCTTAAAATAAGCGGTTTTAGCAAGTGGTATTCCAAAAAACCGAGCCTGAAAATCAGAAGATGAAATTCCAACTTTTTGATACCTATCTAAAATCAAGGCCCAGATAAGGCTGTGGCAAAACTTATCCCTTGCAAATTTAAGTGGAAGTCCTGAAGAGCCGGAGGTACTTCCAAAGTGCAGGTCTTTTTTATTTATTCCTTCGGACAGCCAAAGGTCACTATTTTGCTGGAGATCCTTCTTTTTTACTATTGGAAGTTCTTCCCAAGAATCTGGCAGGTATTTTCCCACCAGCTTCTTATATAATGGATTATGGTTATGATGAAATTTCACCAAATCCCATTTTTTCTTTTCCTGCCATTGGAAGTACTCTTCTTTTGAAAAGGATTGTATTCGATCCAACTCAACAAAAGCCTTATCTAATGGATAATTTTTCAGCCTTAATAAGCTT
The DNA here is from genome assembly GCF_013373065.1 of Algoriphagus sp. GTDB lineage: Bacteria > Bacteroidota > Bacteroidia > Cytophagales > Cyclobacteriaceae > Algoriphagus. The sequence continues at coordinate 41,246 of NZ_JABXIN010000014.1, read as the reverse complement.
TCTATTGTGAGCATTAATATTTGATTCTCTGTTCTTGAATTTCTGGTTCTTCCTCCTTCTTTGGTGATTTGAAGGGAGTTTTCGACAGTTTGATATCCATCAAGCTCAGACCAATGAACAGTGGTGTGAGGTAGGTTCTCATTGCAGCATGAAAAGTGGTATAAATTGCAATCAGAAAAAAAGCAACTAGAATACCTTTTTCCATCGGCGGCCTTTTTGAAATTATAAGATCTACGAATAGATACATAAGAATTGAAAAATAAAATAGGCCTAGCAGCCCGTGTTCAGATAAAAGACGACTCAATTCAACGTGAGTCAGATAAAATTGACTATCCGATCTCAGGAAGGAGGAGGCTCCTATACCCACACCGAAAATTGGATTGTCCAACCAAAGATTGGTATCCTCCATAAAAATACTAAATCGCCCAGTGGTAATAGAATCTATAGATTTCTCTTTAGTTCCAGACAAAGTACCTTGGGTTTCGCCTAAATATCGGAGTCCCAACAGACCATCTGTCAAATTATCAGCTATTTGGAAAGTAATCGTAATCAAGATGCCGGCAAGCAATAAGGCTTTACTGATTTTAGGAAGATTATATCGCCTTTTGACTGATTCGTTACTCTGCAGTACAAAAAACAGGATAATGGATATCCCCATGATACCTCCAATAATTCCACCCCTAGAAAAAGTAAGAAGGCCTTGAAATCCAAAAAAGAAAAACAGAAGAAAATCACCAATTCGATAGCCGGTGATTTTCCATTTATTGATTAAAAACAGAAAGCAAATAAATATTCCGAGTCCAAGAAGCGTGGCAACTTGGTTGGAACCTCCTCCCCCACTTGTAGCAAAATTGGCTCCCAGACTAAACTCAATCTCGTCATAGGAAGGAATTTTGAATATGGTGGAAGATAACACTGCAATTAAAGGAAAAAGGCTTATCCGTAAAAGCCTTATAAGTTGATACTTTGATATCGATTTCCCATAGAAAAACCATACTGCAAGCCCTACATTTATGGGTCCTAGTAGATTAAAAATTAATGCCTTTTGATCTACCTTACCAGATAAGTCAAAAAACACTGCTGGTACGAGTAGCAAAACCAACAAAAGCCCAAGATAATTTTTAGAACCAAACTTGAAAACTCCCAAAATGAGCATTAAAAAAAGTAAGTATTTACCTAACTCATAAGGAATATAAGGTGAAGTTTGAGACATTCTTGCGAGAATTTCAAAAGAAGTAAGGTAGATAACAAAAACGACGAAAGGAAATATACTTTTTACTTTAAAAATCATCAAAATTGAAGATCCCGCAACAAGATAGAACCAGAAAATGAGAGCAAAGGGGGTTAATGAAGAAACAATACCCAATAGCACGTGAAAAAAAGTCCAGAAAAAATAATTCTGGGAGAGAATAATCCGTCTAATCATTTTTTTTGAATTACTAACGAATTAATTATATCAAAATAATGATTTAAAAAATTATTAGGACCAAAGTTTTTATTAATATGAACCTTCAATTTCTGTCCTTTTTTTTCTGCATTATCAGGGTCTAAAAAAATCTCCTTAATTGCTTGGGCCAGATTTGAAGGGGATTTTGGAGGCACTACCCACCCGTATTCACCAAAGCCCAAAACTTCTCCACATTGACCAACTTGAGTCACAACGGTCGGTAGACCAGCCATTCCATATTCAAGAAGGGCGACGGGCAATCCTTCGGATTCAGAACTCAAAATCCCAATATTTCCACTTTCAAGATAGGGGATTAAATTACTCACTGGTCCTACGATTTTTACCTCATTCTCTAGACCGTTGAGTATTATTCTTTCTCTAACGGATTCCACCCAATTCAAATCTACAAATTCTCCAATTAGAAAAGCCTTAAAGAGGAAACCTTCGCTTTTCAAAATTTTAAGAGCATCCAAAAGTGTCAATTGATCTTTTTGCTTTCTGAAATTTGCTATGTTAATAATTGACAAAACCTCAGATTGGGAATAAACCCTATTGATTTTAAGAAATTCAGGAAAATTCTTTAAATAAAAGATGGATTGCTTCTTCTCAGGAAATCTTTCCTGCCAATAGTTTTTAATGATTTCATTCACGACAATGACCGCATCAATGAACGGCATAATGAGTTTCATTTCCTTTCTAGGATATAGTTCTAACATCTCACTCTGACCGAAATGATCATGCCAAAGCAATTTGGTCTGAGGAAGGAATACCTTGAGAAAAATAGCCCAAAATATTGAAGTCTGATGCACATGAAGAATATCCGGATTTTCTTTTGTCAAATGTCTTAACAAATGAAAAAAAGAAATCAAATCTAATTTACTCCTTTTGTTAAATACTTTGATTGAAACATTACTTTGAACAAAGGAGCTCAAACCCCCAACTTTTCTTGTAACCAAAAGATGGCTTTCTATTCCCTCATTTGCTAACGAGTTGGCTATATTTACTGCCATTCGTTCAGTGCCTCCCAAATTCAAGGAATCTACCAATTGTGCAATTTTGATTGTCATTTAAGTATTTTGGAATTTGAACATTTTAATAAATAGGGTTAGTTGGTACGCTTATTTATAGCTAATTATCGCTCAGAGTCAATAAGAATTACAATAGTTTCTTGATCTCACGTTCAAACTTCTCAAGAGTATATTGATGTGCCCAAGCTATGGCCCTATTTCTCATTAAGAAAAGAGAATTTGGATCCATCAAAGAATCTTCAATAATATTCGAAATAGTTTTACTATCCTTTTGGGTTAAAAAGCCCCTTTCTCCATAACCAAGCATCTGTGGGACACAACTGACAGGTGTGGTGATTGGAATACATCCCCACCACATGGCTTCTGCAACGACTTTGGGCCACCCTTCAGAATCGGATACAAAGATTAAAAAATGAGCTTGTATAAATTCGTCTCTGACGCGCTCGGCAGATACATTTCCTAAAAATTTAACTTCATCTTTTAATTCGAGAGAATCTCTTAATGCCAGCAATTTTGAATATTCAGGACCATCTCCACAAAATACGAGTTCGATCCTTATATTTTTTGCTTTCAGAAAAGAACAGACTTTAAGAGCTATTTCTGGATTTTTATTGGAGAAAAGTCCCCCGACGAAAATTAGTCGAATTTTATCATCCATATCAGGCTTATTAAAGGCTCTTTTATCAGATTCCAAATAACTTGCAGTAAAAAAAGGAATGATATTTTTGGTATTATCAAGCCATTCCCCATAAACCAAAACACTCATGTTTTTTGTTAGGAGCTCTGATCTTAAAATTTTCCTTTGAACACGATAAGACCAAGGTTGTGCGCTCTTAGGATCCCAATTTCCAGCATACTTGGCAGTTTTATTTTTAAATGGAAAAAAAATCTGTACAAAGGAAGACAACAATCCTACATTACCTGGGCATCTCAAATGAATGTGATCACATAAAAACATGCCTCTAGCAATCTTAAATAAAATCACTGGTAATAAAAAAATAGATCGTAACAGATTCTTTGTACCTAAAATATTAAATTCAGGTATAGATATGAATTTGATATTATCCTGTAAATAGGGCAAATCAATGGGAGATGGTTCTTTTTTGCTTAATGGAGCTACAATTATAAGCTCATCCACATTTTTTTCCCATAATCTCATTTCCCTTACGTATGGTCCATAAGAAAAATACTTACCATTGAAAATCAAATGATTGGCATGAGTTACTATTAGAAATTTCATATATAAATAATACTATCCTCCTGAAAAAATTATTTTGGAGAGTTAAAAAATAAAGAAACCCAGCCTATCATTCTGCCAGCATAGTCATTAAATGCTATTCTTCTGTTGGGACCAGAAATAGAGTTAACTAATCGTAAGTGGGCAAGCAGTAATGTGATCAGGTGCCACTTTAATTTATTTATAAATGTATTCTTGGGAAATCTTAAATTTAAAATATAATATCCGTTTCGAACTACCATTTTACCATATTTAAAATAGTTAGGCCTACCACTTGGCTCATGATAGTGTTTCACCTGGGCTGATGTATTGACAAATAAATCTCCAATTTTTAATGCCCGAATACAAAAATCAAAATCCTCATATAATCCATATCCTTGAAAATAACTCGAGAAGGAAATATGATTAAAAAGACTCCGCTTGTACGTGGCTATACCGCCCATAAAATGTTCCACTCGGTATATATTTCCATTAGGAGGGAGTTCGGTTCGACCATGTCCGTAAGAAGGAACTATTCCGGGTTTGTTGGAAGACATCAACCCAAAAAGCTTTCTCAATTTATATCGAAGAGGTTCTTTAGAAACCCACCCATCGATTTCAAAATAATTAAAGGATGAATAATTCACACTGGGCTTCTTTTTGAAATAACTATTTTCAATCAAGTCAATACCGCCTACTCCTATAGCTGAACTGTTTTGCTCAAAGGTTAATTTTATCTGCTGAAAGTAATCTTCCAGAAGAATTAAATCATCATCCAAAAAGGAAATTAAATCACTATTGGGATCTACTTTCGAAATCCCATAATTTCTTTGGAGCGTTAATCCTCTATCTGCTTGACTTACGAGATAATATTTCAGATTAAATGTAAAAGAAGATAAATTAATCAGATCTTTTGTTTCATCATTTAAGGAACCATCAACAATTATAACTTCATCAGGTTTGACAATTTGGTTTTCAACAGAAGTGAGAAGACACTCTAAAGAATGAGGCCTCATGAAGGTGCAAATAATCAAACTTAACCTCATTGATTTACTAATTTGTGGGCGTAAACTTCACTCATATTCCATTGCTTTTTGAAATAGGAATAATAGACGAATGGATTCTTGATAGATTGATTAAAATAGTAATTGATGAATAAGGAGAGCTTAAACGAATAAATTTGCTTATTACTTTTATGTTTTAAATACAATAAAAACACTGTGGGTGAAGGTTTAGGTTGGATTTTTTCCTTATCCCATAACAATTGAGGCTTGGTTCTAAAGCCACCTATCGGAGCTTTTAAATGAATTATTTCAGGATTTGGAAGATAAATTACATCAAAACCTAATTTCCTAATCTGCATTCCAAAATCGGAATCTTCACCAAATCCAAATTCAAATCCAGTATCAAAACGGATTTTTTTCAAAATATCGTTTGTGACAAAGCTGCATCCCGATCCAAAAGAGTCCCATTGATGTATGATGGTTTTTGTCTTTATCTCATTTTTCTTAAGGCAGCTAAAGGTGTAAGCAAAATTAGGATCCAATATTTTTGAATTCTGCAATTCCTCAAAAAAATCTTCTGATATACGTATATCATCATCAGCTAAAAAAACCCATTTACTTTTTACCAAATCAATCCCTAGATTTCTTGCATTGCATGCCCCTGGCGTGTGAGTAAATTTATGAATGACATTGAAGGGATAATTATCCGATTCCAGAAAAAATAAATCCGATTTAGAATTGGGTTCGGGGTTTTGCTCAATTATAATGACATTCTTAGGAAGATTTATTTGTTTAGCCAAATCCTGTAAAAAATTCTGCAAATATTTCTTTCGACCTATAGTTGGAATAAGAACATCAAAATCCAGCTTATCAAGATATAAATCATTACTGAAATTAAAATTTATTGAATCTAACCTCAATTTTTTATAAAAGAAGGACTTTATAAAGGTTAGAAATAAGAATTTATTTTCCCTCAAAAATAAAGCGATAAATAAAAAAAACAACCATCGCTTTTTCCAATGTTGGCTAACAAATTTGAAATCAATCGAGGGTTTTCTCTCAAGAAACTTACTGTTAAATTTGATTTTTTTCACCAATCCAGGATCCGAATAACAAAATAGTCCTTTTGGTATCGCTAGTTTTGCCAAGGAACAAAGGAAATAATCAAATTCTTCCTTAAGGTTGACCTGGTCTTTAAGACTGATTAGTACAGAAGAGAAAATACCTCCAACTTCTGAACTCATGAAATAGGTTGGGGATTTTGTATCGCTTAGGGGATTACAGAAAAAAGAGTTATCGACATAATGAATGTAATCAGAAAGAACGTACCTACCCGAAACTGAATAAGTAGAAAAAATATTTTTTGAATGAAAAATGGATGAAATATTACCTATTTCTAAAATATCTTTAAATTTAATGTCGCACCAAAAAACCAAGTCATCAGGATATAAATATGCTAATTCAAAAACTAACTTAGTTAGGGAATTAGAGTTAAAGTTAACTTCTCTATTATCATTTGAATTTATTACTGAATGAATAGACTTATGTGAATGATAGATGAAAATCATACCAAAGAATTGTAATAACTAATATATCGCTGAAAAACGCTTTGTTTAGAAAATTTACTATTGACCTTATGAATAGCGTTTTTTGAAAGAGACTCCTGAAGATCTTGGTATTGCAAAATTTGGCAAATTCTTTCCGCAAATTCTTTATGATTCTTTGGATCAACCATAAAACCATCCTGACCCTGATCTATTATCTCTGGTGCCCACCCCACATCACTCGTAACGATGGCCTTGCCCATAGCCATAGCCTCCAACCAGGAAACGGGTAAGGCTTCAGCAAAACTTGGAAAAACACATAAATTGGCTCTTGCAATGTGATTCTTAATAGCTGAATAATCAACTGGTCCGAAGTACTTTACGTTCTTTAGAGCAGCTTCAGAAAATAATGGTTCCATCAATTGCCAAGTAGAGGTACTGCCAGTAATAATGTCAAAGGAATCTGAACCAACCAGATATAATCTGGTATCTGGAAAAACATTAACAACTTCATTAAAAATAAAAGGAAGTTCTAAAAGACCTTTCTTGCGGATGAGAGTTCCAAAGTACAAAATAACACCACTCTGAATAGAATTAGAAAAATTAGAGAATTTAGAAGTATCTACAGGATTGGGTATTATTTCAAAAGACCTCTGCAAATTGAATAGTTTATTTGTTAATTCGCCAGTGAATTTACTTACTGAAATAATATGATCAGCTCTCCTGAAGGCTCTTCTTTCTAAAAACTTATTGAAGATTTTGACTGGACGATTTTCAAGATGGCAAAAATAAGAATCACTACCATTTAATCTCATTACAATGGGTATATTCAACTTTAGAAAAGCAGAAAAGCCAGTCCAGTCAGGAACTTCCAAAAAGTCTATTTTATCATCCTTGTTAATCCTGATAATTAATTTTTGAACTTTTTTAACCGTCAAGAAATAAGAAAGTCCCTTTACCTTAATATTCCTGATAAGATAAAAATTAACCCCATCCTCTCTAAAAGATGAATCCTTTTCCTTTCCGTAAACCAATACAGTAACATTAATTCCCGATTCAGATAAAATATTTGCTAAACCCCAAATACTAGTACCTAGACCACCAGATTTTCCGATTTTAGGATGGGGGTACTCTGGAGTTAAAAAAGCTATATGCATAAGAATTTAAACTATTTCTTTTATACTATTCAAAATAGCAGAAGAGGTGGTATTTGGAGAAACCGATACAATTTTATTAAACCAAACACGGGTTTCATTTAAATCAATCTCTTGACTGGAATCCACTACCTTCAATAACATAGGTCTTAAATCATCTTTTCCCATTATCCACATTACTGCATTCTCTGAGGGCATGGATTTAAAATGAATAAACTTATAAATTTTTTGAACAGACCAATTTATGTCAGACTGAATAACGGGGTCGTAATTGAAATAAAAACAGGGTTTATCAAAAATAATAAAATCAAAAACCATGGAGGACCCTAAATTAAAAACTGCTTTTGAATAGAAAATCGTGCTATTCAGAATCTTAATATCTTCTGCAGTTGGCATAATCTCATTCCATGATTGACCAAATGATTTCCATAAGGGATTAATCGGTATAATGATATCCTCAAATTCAGCAATAATAGGATCGTATCGATCAGAAAAATCTACTGGACACCTTCTAAAAATTATTCCCAACTTTTTTTCATGATTTTGATTTAATTGAGAAATGGAAGAGGCCAGATCCCTAAGATAATATTCGTCGAAAGGACTTGTGGTAATATCATCACCAGAAAAGCAAATATAATCCCAATCTTCATTCAAATTGTATCTTCCAAAGAACTCATCCTTAGATATGATATAATCAGAATTATAATGAAATTCAAATTGAGGAGTGCCTACTATTTTTATCTGCTCCTCTTTAACATTGGAATAATAGCGAAGCAACTCATTTTTCATGTGAGAACTCCAAACATAAAAAAAATCAGTAGAGACAACCAAAGTGGCTTTCGGTAAATTATCCCATGAAAAAATGAACGTTGAGGTAGGAATACCTAAATCAGAAGCAGCTAATATAGGAGCAATAGCTGATATGTGCCTTTGATTGGTACAAAAAATAAAATCAGGTTTATGGACAGTTAATTGAGATTTGCAAGAACGATAATAAGAAGTCCTTCTTTCGAAAAAATGTATGTAACTTTGAATAGATTCTTTAGGGGCAATTTTAAAAAAAAATAGAAAAATTCTATATAAAACTTCTTTTAAACTTTCTGTCCAAGATCGAAAGAAGGAAGAAGATTTAAATTTGTACGATTGATAAGTATCATCATCAAATTTAGATGTAAAATAGTCCAAGAATATGGTATTTTTTACATTTTTAAGAATTGTTGAAAGAAAATGCGGTTTAGAATTTGGCAACTTCACTTCTGAAAAACCTATTTTCCCTAAATCAAAAGAAGTTTTGTTCCAATAAACGATATCAAATCCATTTTTTGATCCCAATTCAGGAAAACTACTATATGCAAAGTTTTTTAATCCAATTCCATCAGGTAATAGAACAAAAATTTTTTTATTGTTAATTTTTCCCATTCAATTAGCTAAACAAGTAATCCACTACAAAATAATTATTCATATATAGAATTTGATTCTGAATAATTTTTAAAAAATAGATTCTTAATATTATTTAATTCCGAATCAGATAGATCCCACCATTTCAATGATTCTATCTCCGATATTACATTTTCATTAAATCGTTTTCGTATAACGCGACCTGGAACCCCTACCACAATAGAATATGGAGGGACATCTTTTGTGACAACAGTTCCAGCTCCCAAGATTGCACCGTTGCCAATTTTAACATGACCGACAATTATCACTCCATGACCAATCCAAACGTCATGGCCAATTTGAACTTGAAAATTATTTTTCAGGTTTACGAGCTCACCTCCAAAAAGATTTTTATTCACATAGGTCGATAAATATGAAATTGGATGACTGGAGGAATGAATACCAACATTACTTCCAATCTGGCAATACTTTCCAATAGTAATATTCCCATGGAAAAAATTGGAACTACCCAAAGTAGTTCTGTATCCAATTTTTACATTACCAAAAAATTTACATTTGTCAGGGACCACATTCTCTCCTTCAAAGGAAACGTTTTTATATCCTACGACAGTACTGTCAATTAAAGTCCCTTCTCTCTTTCTTTTTTTCAAGTAAACTGCATTCAAGTATTTGATATAAAAATGATAGCCGATTTTCTTGATGTATTTTATCATAATTAACAGTTAATTAATTCGATACATGAATATTTTTAGAAGAAAAGATTGAGAAAAAATTCTTCGTATAAAATAATTTATCCAAATTGAATTAAACCATCTTTTTCTGGGAGGTATACCTGTTGTAACTTCATGAAAATCATCCTTTGAAATTACATATGAATTCATCCAGCTTTCAACAGAATTCCCCAAATGAAATACATAGCCCTTTTCGGTGGCAATTCTCATAAAGCCAGCTTTCACCACAGGTAAATCAATAAATCTTTCTTCGGCAGCTTTAAAATTCGGCCCAGAAAATTCTAAAGGGATAAAAGGAACTACCTCTTTGCAAATTGTCGCACAAAAATGACCGTTACCTAAAACCGCTCGAGCTTTTTTATTCTCAATAAAAAACGGCCTTTTTTCATATTCATTTAATTGTCTTTCCCTATTAATGCTTTCATGAAATTTGATGAGAGAGGAAACATCTTCATTGGTATCTCGGTAGACTCGAAATTTAAAAAGACCATAAAACCAAGTGAAAGAAGTGCAAAATGAGTGTAGGGAGGGGGCTGCTAAAGGACTAACCATACCGGCCTGGGGAAATGCGGCAAATAGATTCTCAACAGAACTTTGCCAATTCGGCGTGAATAGAACATCGGCATCGGTGAGGGTAATAAGATTCTCATGACAGCCTTTCAAAAAAGAGACCAAAGGATCGACTTTCCCTTGATTTTTACTGTAAGTAATAAGCTGATCAATTCGACCGGAAGAAAGCAATTCTTGAAGGAAATATTTCACTTCAATACTAGAATTATTGTCAATAACAGTAATGCAAGTTTTCTTATGAACCGTATTCACTAGACTATTCAAGGACAGTTTCAGAATGTCCAAAGATTCTGCGTAATAACCTTCTAAATTAGGAATATAAACAGGAATCACGATCCTGTGGTAACATTCCTTTTTTAAAATTTTGCTGTTAAGAATAGGATTACTACCTCTTCTCATCAAATTTTACTTAACAGACTATCCTTAAATAAATTATAAGCAAGAATTGATTTCTCTTTGTCGAAAAGATATGAGGAGATAAAGAAAACCATAATTAAGAATACAAATAGAAAAAGTCGATAAATCTCATTCTCAATATTTAAAAAGTACATGAGACATATCAATAAGAAAAATAAGATATCAAGTTGAAATTTAAAAAAAACACTGTTGTTTAGAACACCGATTAAATTAAAGGTCTTGATAATTTTAATAATGTCAAACACCAATGATACACCCACAAAAACGTAAGTATATGTGATAATATCGGAGTATAAAAAAGAAACGAGCAATAGAGAAATTACTAAAACAATTGCTCTTGATACTAAAATTCGAGAGTTTATATCGGGACGCCCCAAACCATTCAGGACACCACTGAAAGGGAATGTAATAGATTGAAAAGCGTAATAAACAAGCAAGATGGAAACAATAGGAACAGTTTCAATCCATTTATCAGAAAATAAAAAAACAACCGCTTCTTCAACAAAGAATAAAAGAAACAGAGTAACTGGAAAAAAAATAAAAAATATCATTTTTTGAATTATTGATAATTTATCAAACAAAACATAATCCCCAGCCTTAAAGCGAGTTATATACGACATGTTCAACTGAGCTTGAGGAACGATCAAATAATTAAATGGCATTGAGGCAAAATTCCAAGAAAACGTATATCTACCAACAATCTCCTTTGAAAAAAAACTAGCTAATACAAATTTATCAACTTGTTGAACCAAGAAATTACCTGCAGAAGCAAACAACATATATTTTCCATAATTAAAAATATTGACAGCTATCTTTCTATCAATAAAAATTTTACCTGGTTGATATTTAACAACATATCTGAAATAAAATAATCTAATGACACTTCCCACAACTGGACCAATCCCAAAAGAAAGTCCTCCCAATCCCCAAAACGCACTTGCTATTTTTGCCAAAGTCCCAAAAATTTCCCTATAAATATTTCCAATCGTAATTTTCTTAAAATTTATTTGATCCCTCAAAATTGTTTCCTGTGGAGAATTAAAACCCTCAATCATCAAAGAAAAGGACAACAATACTATAATACCTCCACTTATCTTCTCTGAAAAAAGAACAATCAAAACAATTCCTGCAATGAATTGAATTAAGAAAAGAATAAAATTCATAATTACCCTCAAAAAATATACTTGTTTAAGGAGTTTCTCTCTTTCACTTTTCTCACCCTTGAATTGAAGGTAATATAGCTCAAAGCCCATACTACCTATTTGACCAATCAATCCAGTTATTATAGTGGCTAGTAAAAGTGAACCATAATCTTCTGGAAACAAAAGTCTAGCAAGAATGATGGTACTTATAAATGAAATTCCTTTCGAAATGAAGCTACCTATGAGTACAGACTTTGCCGCACTGACTACTTTTGAACCCAATTACAAATAAAAATTTATATTCAAAATGAAATCAAGATTGAATTAAAGGCATTTCATTACCTTATTAAGGTAAATACTCCTGATTCATTAAGAACTTCCCCTGAATTACTTATGAATTTTCCCCGATAAATATAATTGCCATTTGGAGCTTCTACTCCTTTAAATTTACCATCCCATCCTTGAGAATCAAGAGAATTACTTTGATAAACAAGTTCTCCCCAAGTTGTAAAAACATAAAACTCCATACTTGCAATTCCACGAAAAACAGGTTTAAAGTAATTATTTTTTCCATCTATCCTAGAAGGAGTAAATGCATTTGGAAAGCGAACCCAATAATCATCAGAAACTTGAATAAGTTGCTCAAAAACTGAAATACAACCAAATTCATCGATTACCTGAAGTTGAATAGTATAGGAACCTTTTTCCTGGTAAAAATGAAGAGGGTTTGGTTCCGAACTAACCGAACCGTCTCCAAAATCCCATGACCAAAGAATTACTTTGCCAGAGGAAAGATCAGTAAATTGAATCTCTTCAAAAATCTGAATAGTATCATTTGAAATTAGATTTCCATCTCCCAAATCAAATTGATAATCAAATTTAGCTTCAAGTAGCTCATCAGCAATAATCACTAAAATTCGTTGAGGTTCATTCCAACATCCCGTACCCTTCAAACTACTACTAACTCTATAATCGCCAGATATATTCACAGCATCTAATTCAGAAATTTGCATAGCTATTCCAGAAGGAGAAAGAATGTTGTATTCATATACATTTGGATTAAAGCCTTCAATATAATTAGTTAGATCAACAGTCCCTGCTGGATCACAAACAACAGAAGGATTAGAAACTCTAAGGTTTGGAATACTATTTACAGTAACTTTTGCTGGTGTAGGTTTCACGCCGCAAATGCCAGTTCCTTGAACCATTACAAAATAGGTATATGGAGATCCATTTCCATTCAATCCGCCTATAGTTAATTCTCCTGAATCACTAACTTGATATGTTACACCATCAACCGAACTATTATTAATTATTGGTTGATTTCCATTCTCGTCATAGTACCAAGTGAAAACTTCATCAGTTATATTTTGAGAAACACTTGGTGTAAGAATAGCCAATTCCCCTTCACAGATTACCTTATCAGACAGAAAAATTTCTGTTGGTGCTTCTTGAATGTCAAGTTCATTGGAAATAAAAAGTTCACAACCTTGACTATCTTCTATTCTTAATTGATAAATCCCCTGTCCTATTCCAGAAATTTCAGTCAACCCTGGCTGATTTACGAAAAGAGATTGCTCTTGATCACCTATTCTTGAATAATACACATTATAGGGAGCGTATCCTCCTTCAATTTCAAAGCGAATAATACCATTATTCAATTCACAGGTTGGATTTACTAACTCCTGATTAAAAACTTCAAGAGCCGAATTTGGTCCATTTACTTCAATATTTGGGATAATTAAATTACATCCTACTGAGCTTTGGATTTCAATAGTATGAATACCGGTTGGAACATTAAAAGATGTTGAGGAAACAAAAGGACCTCCATTTAAGCTATAACTCAAGATACCAGATCCTCCTGTTGGATTTAATTCAATGGATCCGCCTGTACCAAAACAAACTTCATCATTAACCGAAATGGTGGCAGATGGAATCTCAAAAACCTGAATTTCCCCTTTACCCACAAAACCCGGGCAAATAGTAGGGCCACTTACGGTAACAAAGTAGTTATACTCTTGTTCGTTATCTGAAAACCCAGAAACAATTAATTCTCCAGAAGATGGGTTGATTTGATAGATTTTCCCATCTGGTGCAGGGTTTGAACTACTGCTAATTTCCTGTGTAAGATTGTCATCAAAATACCATTGGAAAGTGACTCCAGATGCTGGAGGGTCGAGTTCAGGTATTAGAATTGCTGTCCCGTCAGAGCAAATTTCAATCTTTTCAACGAGAATTTGAGTAGGACCATTAATCAATTCTACCAAATTGGTTGAGATGGTACATCCTTCCTTATCAGAAATAGTCAAGGAGTACTCTCCTAATTCAAGTCCTTCCAAAGAAATGATTCCATCTTGAGACGATAAGGTTTGAAAAATGCTACCATCTTTAATTACTTCAATTTGATATGGTTTCCATCCTCCTATTATTTCAGCGAAAAGCTTTCCATTTGAAGATCCACATCCAGGATTAATACCTTGAAGAAGAGAAGAATCTAATGGAGCTGAAGGACCCAAAATTTCAAAATCAATTTTTTGAGAGCATCCTGCTGGAGTAAATATTTCCAATTCATATGTACCAGCGGAAAAAGACATTGATTCTAAATCATCTTTTTCTAAAATCTCCGCACCATTTACACTATATGTATATCGAGGTAAATCTCCACCAATAATTTTTAAGCTACCATTTGAATCTCCAAAACAGGTAACAGGTGAGGTTTCAAGAATAATATCAGGAACATCAAACACTTCTACTTCAATCTCAATCTCTTGTCCTGTGCAAACAACATAAAAATAATAGCTGTATTTTCCAGCAGGAAGCCCTGTTATTTCAAGTTTAGGATTAAGCCAATCTGAATCATCAATTGAATAAATAATTGAAGGATTATCTAGATCAGGCCCATTTCCTATTAGCCCATTTTGATTTGCATTCTTGTACCATCTAACTTCAGTAGCCGCAGCTGGTGGCAAATTTGGATCTGGGGCAATATGAATTGGTCGGATGGATACAGTATTACCAACACAAACATCGATGGGAGGAACCACCTGATAAACTGGATCGGAAGATTCTTCAATCTCAAATTCAAAAATCTCTTCACAACCCTCTCCATCAGTTACAATCAAAAAATAAGTATCCGGGAATAAATCGAATAAGTCTGTTTGGGATCCTTGTAATACCGCTCCATTCAACGAGCCCTTCCTCCATTCTACAGAATAATTACTCCAACCTCCTGAAATCTCCAAATCTTGAATACTTCCATTAGGAAGACCACAGGATGCTCTAATAATAGTAGGCTCATTTATTGAAATTGGGGATGAGGGACTTTCAATAGTTACATTTTGAGATAAGACGCAACCTAAATTATTTCTAATGGCAATAGTATATTCCCCAGCAGGAAGACTTGAATACGAAGAGATTGTTCCAAAGCTTCCACCATCAAAGCTTATTTCGAATTGACCATTTCCTCCTGATGGCAAAACTTTTATTGAACCATTAGTATCTCCAATACAAGTAATTGGTGTAATTTCAACTTCAGCAGAAATGGGAAGGTAAACTATTGCCTCTGCAGTTTTTATTACAGGACATATACCTGGCCCTGTAATTTCAAGAAAAAATTCATGATTCCCTTCAGGCAAACCTTTAACAATTAATTCTCCGGTCACATCATTGATTGAAAAAGACAATCCATTAGGATCATTCAAATTTGTTATCGGATCAGTGAGGTTAAAATCCTTATACCATCTTAAGGTAGGTTTAACTGGTAAAGAATTGGTAAAAGTTGGAGAAAATACTACCTCCATATCAAGACAAACCTCTTGTACCATTGGATTTAAGACAACCTCATATCCATCATCATTTACTAAATTGACAAGATTTGAGATAGAAATACTACATGAATTTGCATCTGTAACATCAACCGAATAGTTTCCTGGAGGAAGATCAAAAACTTCAACACGATCACCGTCGATAGTATAAGAATAATCGGTAATTGCTTGGCTGTTAATTAAAATAGAATAGTCCTTAGTACCGCCTACTAGATCAAAGGAAAAAGATCCATTTTGATCTCCGCAAGTTGGATGAATCAGATCTTCATTAAGTATTTGAAGTTCATTAGGTTGAGTAATTTCAACAATCTCTTCTGAAAAGCATAGCCCTCCATCTTCCTGAACACGGATTGTGTATTGGCCTGCCGGGAGGCCAGAAAAGTCACCTGTGGTATTGCTTTGACCGGTTTCTTTAATTGTAAATATATAATTACTGGAAGGGTCAACAGATTCCAAAGTGATTTCACCATCAGAACTATTGAAACATGAGGTAGATATGGTATTGAATATTGTCTGTGGTAAAGGTAAAACTTCTACATTCGTTGAAATCGAAAGATCACAGGAATAGGGTCCAGATAATTCGAGGGAAAAAGTATAGTTGCCCGATCTAAAGCCCCTTACAATTAAGTGTGATGGGGTAAAGGAATCATTATCATGATCGATTAACTCATAGGAAACTCCATCTATTTCTGTGTTAGAGTTTATTCTATCGCCATCTGGAGTAACCCAGGTATATACAGGATTCTCCAGTTCTCCGGATTCAAGTAAAGACGCCTCTATATACAGATCATCCCCTTCACAAATTTCTTCCGGTGATTGCAAATCCAAGCTTGGCTTAGGGGAAACCTCAATAAGCTGGTTTTTGTCTTCGAACACTGTGCAACCTTGGTCATCACTAACAATCAATGTATAAGTTCCAGAAGTTAAACCGCTTGTTGTAAATACATTTTCATCTTGGAGAAGTGTAAACTCACTTTCATCCAAAATATTTCCATCTCTACTTAAAGAAACAAAAGAATATATTCCAGAACCTCCAGTTGCAATCCACTCAATTAAACCATCATTTTCTACACAGGTAACATCTTTTACCTCTGAAACGGTAAGTTCAACAGGTGAAGGATCTATTAATTCAATAGGAACATATTCTTCACATCTTGAACCACTTTCAACTCTAACCTCATAATTTCCAGCAGGTAATGATGAAAAGGTAAAGGATGTTTCACTAATATTATCCGCACTTTTAGAAATGACACTACCTCCTTGAATTAATTCATAAGTGTAAGTCCCGTTTCCATCTTGCGCGTTTACTGTGATAGAGCCATCTTGCCCTTGAAAACATAAAGGATTCTCAGGAATTGCATCTATAAGTAATGGGAACTCTATCGGCAAAATTTCAAACGGGATTTCATGCCTAAATAATGGAGACCCATCACTTCCTGGTTGACCACTTCTATACTGATCACCAATTTGAAAAATATAAGATCCTGCAGTTAAATTGGCTTCTTCAATCACGGATTGGCCAGGTGTCAAAAACGTCCAATCCACAATCACTGCATTCCCTGGTAATGATACTATCCGATATTTTTCATTCCCTTGATTTCCTTGATCATCAATACCTGAAATTTCATCTCCATCTAAAATCACTTGTATAGATCCCAATTGATCACAAGTCTCTCTTATCGCACCAGAGGTCGGAATTTGGGGGTTTAGGTCTTCAACTATCCTAATTTTAACCTCTTCATTGGAAACACCAAAACAACCTAGACCGGTGGTTACTTCTACTGTATAATCACCAATTGCACTTGGTCCAATAGCTAAATAAGAATCTGAAGTAGCCCCGGAAATTGGTGTTCCGTCTTTATACCATTGATAAATATATCCTGTCCCTTTTGGTTCTGCATCAAAAAGTACTCTAACATCATTAATTTCGCTTTGCTCCCATACCAAAGGATCAATTGTTGTAATGATAGGGTCTGGATTAGGGACTACCTCAACTGTGATAGGCTGTGGGTCTGACATTTGTCCAAAGTTATCAACCACAGTGTAGTAAACTGTGACCTGCCCAGTATTACTGAGGATACCATTAGATGCGAATCGAATTTTTTGGATAAATGTACCATCTGATACTTCTTCCATAAAAGTTTCAAAATAACCGAAATTGGTATCAATTTTTAAGTTTTCCTGCTTACATAGCTCATAGAAACAAGTTCCTGAAAGTCCACAGTCAAAACTTTGGTCAGAGGAAGCAGTTTCTGCGGCGGTTTTAGCTTCATTTGCAGATTCCAAATCTTCAAATAATTGGATGCATCTTACAAATGCTTCATTATCAACCTGGGGGTTAATTTCAAACTCTAGTTCACCTCCTTGACAAACTTCCTCCAAATACGGCGATCCGGTTGGATCATTGACTCCTGTTAGATCGGAAACTTCAACCGTAACATTTTTAATATTGTGAAAATTATTAGATCCGCCAGTCGAAGCAGAAAATCCAATTTTTAGAAAAGGAGGAGCAGTATAAGGATAAGGCTCATCAACAATAACATGAATTAGTTCCCGGGTACCTGTTTCATTGATAAGCATCCAAACATTTACCTTAAAACCTGAAACAGGGTCGGGTTGAAGATCTATAAAAACCTTTCTATAGCCTATATCATTGCAATCAAAAACAGGCTCATCACTGTTTATATCAACATTGAATAAGGTCTCACCAAAAGGAGACAAATACTCAGCATCGACACCCAAAAAAACATTTTCATTTAGAATTCTTCCAGTTATAAATTCATAGCTAGCGAAAGCTATAGCATCATTTCGATTGACGTCACTGTCCATTACTGGGCCTCGAAGGACAATTGAATGGGGAAAACGATCAAGAGCCGATCCGGGTGAATTTAAAGATGAAATAGGGACCGTATTTCTACCTAAAAATCCATATCTCTTATTTTCGTAATAATTGCCAAAGTTCCCAAATTCGTCCAGCCCTATTCCTAGATAGGCCCCTTTTAAGCCAGGTTCATTTTCCTCCTCTACCCCTCCATTTACCGCTCTTCGTGCTGTATATCCCAGCGCTCCACCTTTTCCCCCAATTTCGAAATTGCTTGGATCAATGGAACCATCAAACATGAAAAAACTTAAACCGTCAGCACCTTCAGAAGTAGTTTTTCCGAAACTTGAATATTCAAAAGAAACTTTTACACCTCTGTTTGAAGCAAAAGGATAATCAATATATACATATCCATTTTCTTCTGAATTATTGGAGGTTAGTTGCAATGATGAGCCTGTTAGTACTGGATCAAAAGGAACATCTATCTTTCCAACTCGTTTGGTGCCATTAATAACAGTATTGGCTCTTGGATTTAAAGTTTCAAAAGACTCGCAATATGGAAAGCCTTCTCTGACTGTAATGATTTCTTGAGAAAAACTCTCCGCTAAAGTCAGGAAGATTAAGAAAAACATAAAAATATACCGGATAGGCCTTTGCAAGGCAAAAGACTTCAAAAGAAACTTATGCGATAATATTTTTATTAATCCTGTAATAGTCAAAGTGATTTGGGTATTATAAACAAATTTTAGACCAAGAAAAAAGTAAAACTGAAAATGATTTTTGATCTGAATCCAGGAACTTACTTTAAATCCAAATAACTACTGAATTTAGCTCCTAATTTGAATCAAAACCTTTTTAGGGTTATTGATCGAGTTTTGCTACGACCACCAGGCTAAACCCAAAAATACGCGACATGAGCCAAGGGCTAATTTTAAAGAAGATAAACTTAATTGGAAAAAATATTTTTTGAAGGATTGAAGCAACATTCGATGGAGCTGTTAAGGTTTCCCTTGAATAATCATAGTCGATAATTTTATATCCAGCATTGGTAATTAAATTAAGAGCTGAATTTACATTCAAAAAAACCAGATGGCCTGGATTTTTAATTTTCGACCTTTGAAGATTCCTCATATTTACAGCTAAACAATCATCAAGAGGAACATGAAAAACGACAAGTCCAGCCAATGACCCTATTCTTCTAATGAAATCCATTGGGGCAGTAACATGCTCAAAGACATCAGTTAAGGTAACCAAATCAAACCTTTTACCATGCTCGACAAAATCTTTCTCATAGAAAGATATTTTATCAAATTTTAGGTTTCTTACATGTGGAGAAACATCAAATCCACATATTTCCGAAAGCTGAATTCCGGATTTTTTTAACAAATTGCTTAAACCCGAAACAACACCTCCTGAACCACACCCTACATCTGCATAACTATTTATTGAAATACCCTCTTTACTAACAATGGGTTTCAGTAATCTCCAAATAGCACGTACTTTATAATTAGAATCTTCAAAATGCCTTTTATTATCAATAAAATACGAACCTGATTTATATTGATCTATCATAAAAATTAGGACTCTGATCTTTTTTCATTTTCATAATAACCATACCCATAACCATAAGTATAACCATATCCATAATTAACCTTATCAGAATCTACACCATTAAAAATAGCATAGATATTCTTTAATCCTTTACCATGCTTCAGGCTATTCAAAGCTTCAATAAAGGATCGCTGACTGTAATTTTGTCTAAAAACAAATAATGTAATATCCGCGAAACTCAATAAATCTATCGTTTCACTTACCAAGCCTATAGGCGGGGTATCCAAAATAATAACATCATAACTTTTCTTCAATTCTTTTAAAAGAGTTTCAAATCTAGGGCTGATTAATAATTCAGACGGATTAGGAGGTACAGGTCCTGATACTATCAGGTCTAAGTTTTCATATTCAGTAGGAATAACAATATTTTTCCAGTCTGGATTCTGCCCGCTAAGAAATGTCGATAAACCTATATTATTAGAAATCTCAAAATCTTGAAAAATCTTAGGTCTTCGCAAATCACAGCCTAACAGGACTGTTTTTTTACCTGAAAGGGAGTAAGCAGAGGCTAAATTTAATGCACAAAAGGTTTTTCCCTCTCCTGAAATTGTTGAAGTTATTAATAATGTTAATTGTTCGCCTGACGGCACCATAAACCTAATGTTGGCACGAAGAGATCTAAAAGATTCTGAAATTCCTGATCTACCAAAATTAAATACTACCAAATTGGTATCGGTTTTATTTTTTGGAATAGTATTTATAACTGGTAATTTTAATTTTTTCTCCAGGAAACTAATATCCTCTATTTTTGATCGAAATAATTCGATTATAAATACAACTATAATTGGAAGAAATAATCCAATTAGTCCACCTGAAACATAATTATTGAAAGGCTTAGGAGTAACTTGACCTCCCATACCTCTCGCATATTCAATTATTTTATTATTAGGACTATTTGAAGCCTTAGAAATTGCAGCCTCAGCTCTTTTTTCAGATAAAAAGTTATAAATATTTTCAGTTAAAGTTGCTTGTCTCTGGTATTTTATCAAATTTTGTTCTGCCTGAGGAAGACTTCGAAAAGAAGATTCTATTGCCTCTTTTCTGTTCTCTAGATCATTAATGGTCATGAGATTATTCTTTTCCACATTTGACAAAATCTCCTGAATGGAAGTATTGAGATCTGCAAGACGCTGATTGGCGGCTCTAACTTGAGGCGATAATTCGGTTTGTGTGGCCATCAACCTAGACCGTTCAACTTGAACCTCTAATAAGTTTTCTATCAAGCCATTTAGATATGGATCATCAATTCCTAGACCTGAAGGAACAACAATCTCATTGTAGTTTTCTCTAACAAGATAATCTTTCAAACTTTGATAATATCTTCTTTTGAGACTTGCTTCAGCTATTTGTCTTTCAATATCAGTCAATTGTTCAAAAACAGTGGAAGACTCACTAGAAAGATCAAAAATTTGATTCGATGATCTAAAATTCTGAAGTTGATTCTCAAAAGAAGTTAATGAGTCTGCCACCCCGGCTACTTGACTATCAATAAAATCAATCGTTCTAGAAGCAATTTCATTTTTACCTTGAAGTTCAAGCTCTAGATATGTATCCATTAGAGTATTTAGATACATCTCTCCCTTCTCCTGATTTTTAACAAGGATACTCAATTCAAGTATTGATGATCCCTTTTCAAGTAATTCTACCAAAAGGCCTTGTGAATATACATCAACCAAATAATTTCGATCCCTAAGAATGAAGATAGAGCTACCCTCTTCAATTGCTGAAGTGTTACTGATGCGAACTTTAAATTGTGGGGTTTCAGCCCATTCTCCAAACTTGAAAGTTGGATTTTCTAATTTCCCTTCTCCTTCATACCTACTCCCATCGGGAAAAAGATGGGTGTAACTTTCTTGAATTAACTCAAGTGAATAATTCTCTGCATCTGACCATTTAACCTGGATTTGGCCATTTAAAAGCTGCGGAGATTTCCAATCCACTTCTACTAAAATTGGAGTCTTTTTATATATTTCTTTTAAAATAAATGTTCCTTTTTGATAATACTCAACCTGAAAATCAAGCTTTTCCAAGGTCGCCTGAGCAATGGGCCTAGATTTTAAAATAAGCATTTCGTTGGTTAAACCCATTCCCTGCTCCTCCAAAATGGAAGGCTTTTCGAATAGTGAAAGCCCCTTCTCGTTTTCTTTAATAAAAAATTTTGAAGATACTTTATAACTCGGAACTGTATTTTGAGTAATAAAGTATGCAATTGCTAAAGAAATCAGCAAACTCCCTAAAATCCAAGGCCAAATTCGTATGATTTTAGGAACTAAAGCTTTTAAATCAAGACTATTTTCTCCTTCTTGATAAAAATCATTTTCATCTAGATCTCCAGACATATTTTAATTGTTTTGAATCAATGTCAATATCAAGGCAATTGCTGTGATAGTTGAAGTAAATAAAGTTAAAGTTTCTACTAAGGTGTTTCCAGCTCCAATTTCACGAACCTTCATTGGTTCTGCGTATATTAAATCATTTGGTCTCAAAAAATAATATTCAGATCCAAGTAGATCCCTGTCTAACAAATTGATCTTATGAATTTGAGAGCCATTAGGGTATTGTCTTACAAGAAGAACTTCATCTCGTTTAGCTAACCGCCCTAAATCTCCGGCAAATGCAATGGCCTCAAAAATTGTAACTCTATTTTGAAGAATTGTATATTTCCCTGACCTATTAAATTCCCCAAGAGCACTAAACCTAATACCTCCTAAGCGAACGCGAACAAAGTATTCGTCTTCTTTCACATATTTGACAACTTTTGATTCAACTAGAGATTGAGCCTCCTTTGTTGTCAACCCTAAAAATTTAACTTCTCCTATGAGAGGTATTTCAACCATCCCGTTATCATTAATCGTATAACCATTCATAAAAAAAGCATCACCTGCACCCTGATTACCTCCCATTTGAGCGATATTATTACTTTCTGCCGTTACAACATTAAAAATTTTATTTAGCTCTGGATCCGTTGTTTTAATACTAACTTCTACAATATCATTTACTTGTAATAGATATTCTTCAGTTTGATATCCATATCGTTCACTTGATTCGACCAAAGGTCCTACGGACTCCTCCAATTCTTGCATATAAATGACTTTTTTATTTGGCACACAAGAATATAGACCTGTAAATAACACAAATCCAAAAATTATTATTTTACCAATTTTCTGCATAAAATGATTTTTAATTTTAATTATCAAAATGACTTATCTTTGTATAGAAAAAATCATTAGATATTTATGTCTAGGAGTATCAAAGTCTTGAATCTACCAAATTTTTATCTAAGATCCCTTTAACATCAAAAACCACTTGACTATCTGATTTTGCGATTGTTAATGATCTAAACTCTTTATGAGCTACCGCCAAAATAATAGCCGAATAAGCTTCGATATCAGGTAAATTTGATAATAAATCCAACCCATACTCATTCCTAACTTCTTCTGCACTTGCCCAAGGGTCATAAACATCGACTTCCATATCAAATGAACGAAGTTCTTTATATATATCAATCACCCGAGTATTTCTTACATCAGGACAATCTTCTTTGAAGGTGAATCCTAAGATCAACACTTTTGAATCGATTACCTTCAAATCTTTTCTCATCATGTGCTTGATAGTCTCCGTGGCCACATGCTTACCCATGCTATCATTTAGACGACGACCCGCCAAAATAATTTCCGGATGATAGCCCACTTCTTGAGCTTTCTGTGCAAGATAAAAGGGATCTACACCAATACAATGCCCACCGACTAAACCTGGCTTGAATTTCAAGAAATTCCACTTTGTACCTGCCGCTTCTAAGACCTCTTGTGTATCGATTCCTAACAAATTAAAAATTTTGGACAATTCATTGAC
The DNA here is from genome assembly GCF_013373065.1 of Algoriphagus sp. GTDB lineage: Bacteria > Bacteroidota > Bacteroidia > Cytophagales > Cyclobacteriaceae > Algoriphagus. Next base: position 17,487 of record NZ_JABXIN010000014.1, on the reverse strand, counting down.
AAAAGCAATGTTGATATCTCGTTGGGAATTTTCAATCACTTTGGCTGCTTCTGCTACCTTTATTGAAGAAGCCTTATGAGTCCCTGCAATAATGACTGTTTTATAAAGTTGATCAACATATTCAGCAACCTCAGGAGTACTTCCAGAGGTAACCTTCAGAATTTTGGATACTGTATGTTCCTTATCTCCTGGATTGATTCGTTCGGGTGAATAACCAACATAAAAATCCTGATTAAATTTTTTACCGGATACTTTCTCCAATACAGGGACACATTCCTCTTCTGTCACCCCTGGGTATACGGTGGATTCATAGATCACCACATCACCATCTTTTAAATAGCGCGCAATGTTTTGAGAGGCTTTGATCATCGGAGTTAAAACCGGTCGATTATACCTGTCTGTTGGAGTAGGTACAGTTACGATGTAAATATTACAATCACTAAGACCTTCTGAGTCTGCAGTATTAAACAAACCTTTGGAACCAGTTGCTGGATTCATGTTTGATAATACCGATTGAAGTAAATCATCCTCTACCTCCAAAGTGAAATCATGACCGGAATTCAGATCTCTAATTCTTTTTTGATCAATATCAAATCCTATTACAGGAAATTTTTTAGCAAACTCTACTGCCAAGGGAAGTCCTACATATCCCAATCCTATGATTCCAATTTTGGACTCGTCAAATGGTTTCAACATGAAATTATAAAATTCTAATTTCCAATAATTTACATACAGCTTCGCCAGCTCAGTCCCAAGAAAAAAGACCTACTGATAGGTTTAAAAAGCCATTTTCTAACACTTGAAAATAATAAATGAGTACCAAAGTTACTCACCTCTTAGTAAGGGCAAAACTAATAGAAAACCTTTGAAAAAAAATCTTAAAATCACCCAATTACTAGTCAAGTTTTCAATTCAAAAAATACAATAAGCTTACCTGTCCATAAAAGGCTCCCAAATTTGTACCCTGGTAAAAATCAGGTCGGCTACTTTCTTGACTTTGCCACTGATAATTATATCCTTGAATGTACTGCGCCTTGGCAGAAAGAATTAAGTCTTTCCATCGATGATCCCAGAGCAATGCAATGCTATAGTCTATCCAAGGTTGTTTTGTTGAATTTCTAGCAAATGCTCTGTAAAAGAAATCCTGATGGTTTGCTAATCGTTCTAAAAGAATCCCTTTTTTATTTAATCCGTCTATTTGGCTGATTTCAAGGCTTTGTACGTTTGAACCCACACCGGGTCCTGCACCCAAGGCTTCTCCATAATTGGAAAAACCTCGAGCTTGTCCATGAGTATGCCAAGTATACCCCCCACCAATACCTGCGTATCGAATCGTTCGATTAATTGATTGTTGTTGATGCAACATCTCTCCTCTTACTTGAAAAAACTTCCCCTCTTCGGATGTTGGCCATAACTTCTTAAAACCTGCCAAATAGGCCCGAGCATGTTCAGGATTTAAAATTGCTTCTCTCCAATTATAGGCATGGTCTCGTCTGCCATATTCGAAGTAAATTTCCATTTTTCCCTTAGGGATAACCCATCGGCCATAAAATGTGACTTGCTGATCTCTCCCTTCTCCATCCTTATCGAACCCATATACAGTTTTTTGAAAAGGTTCGAATATGGGGAAATAATCTCCAAAGCTATTTCCCTGCTGGCGAGAATATTGCTGATGAGTCCTTGAAACCCCAAAGAAAAATCCAGGAACCCATTTGGGTTGATAGGTTATTGTAATAGCATTTAAATATTTATAATCTCCAGTGAATCGATTAAATAACCGCGTATTCAATTCTGGCAATTGAGAAGGAAAATAACCGGAATCTTCCAACATCCCTACAAGAATTTCCCCTTCAAATTCTCCTAGAAAAGTCTTGGCCGGCCTTCTACTTCTAAATGTCAAATGAGGAAAACTCCTAGCATTGTTACTAAAAGTGAGTGAAGAAAATTGCCCGGGTCCCCAAAAGATATTTTCAGTTGATACCCCAGCTTCCAAGAAGCCGGCCTGAATCGTAATTTTTGATTGCCCCCACCATAAAGTTGAAATTGGGTCATTTCCGAACCGTTCTGGATAATCACCAAAACTCCAATAAAAAAAACGGGCTCGATTCACTGATTCCGGAAATTCTCCAGAATAGCCTTGAAATGGTCGATTTTGTGAATAAACAAACTCTGGGGCAAGCTGGATTCTGAATACAGAAAACTTCAAAGAAAATCCCAAACTGGTGTAGGTTTGAAAGCCTACATTAGGAAGCATGGGACCATTTCCCCATCCATAGGGCCTTTTTGAGTTGAATGTGACCATTTGTCGTAAGGGAAGAATAGAGAAATCTTTAGCTTCCGAGGAATCATTTATTAAAGAATCAGGATCAACTTTTTTATTCAGAATAGAGTCAAACTGAGATTTTGAAAGGTCCAAAGGACGAAGTGTCATCGAATAATTAGAATAGGGGCCTCCCAATACCTGACTTCTTCTAACATATTCTTCCAAAACTGGATAATTGGCTGGTATCGTTTGCGCAAATAAAAAAATAGAATGGCTCCACAGTAAAAGAGTCATAATAATCAGCTTGAAAACACCTGATTTAATACGTAAATCATTAAATTGAAGACTAACCTTTATTTTAGTATCCAATGAAAAAGATTTTTTTACACCTACTTTTCTTAGGTCTGACAAGTGTACTTTCTCCATCTTTTTCCCAAGAATTAAACTTATCCACTTTCGACATTGATCCGACTGGGGAAAAAGATAACAGCAAAGTTATCAACCATTTAATCGACAGTCTCTCTGAATCAGGAGGTGGTATAATTTTGGTTCCCTCTGGAAAGTTTTTATTAAACGATGCCCTAATCCTAAAATCAAACATTATCCTCAGAGGGGTATCCCAAAATGAAACACTATTTTTTAGGAATCCTGATTCCGGAAATTGGGAGAATTCAAAAGCCCAAGGAATCATCACTACTAGTCCTTCCTCAGTGAATGAACGAATAGTTGTTGAATCCTTAAGAGTCAATGGAAATTTCAATAAAAAATCAACTGGCGCCAAAGGGGGAATTTGTTTACGCAATTGTCAAAATTCCACAATCCGTTCCGTAACTACTGAAAATACGTGGCATGGAATTGCTTTTTATGGATTTCAAGGCGATGAATCTGGAAATCTTATCGACCATGTAACTTCAATTAACGCCCATGCATTTACTACCAACAACAATTCCGGAAGACCAAGAGGTATTATGGTAACGGATGCCGGTTCCAAAATCCAAAATTCCACCAGCTCTCATGCCGGGACAGGCTTTTATGCAAATGGAAAAGATATCAATTTGGAAAAGAACCATGCCGAATATTGGTTTAAGGATAATGGCTACTATTTGATCGTAGATAATCTCCGGGTCTCTAATTGTACAGCAAAAGGAGGAGATACACCTGAAAAAGGGTTCGGTTCCGGCTTTGCTATTGCTTATAAAAAAGGAGCCCTTATTGAAAATTCCAAGGCAGAAAACTGTAGTAATTATGGTTTTCGTATTCATGTTCCCCAATCAGACACTCGCCTAATTAATAATGAAGCTATTGGCTGCGGGAATGGATTTGGGATTGAAGTTGCATCCCACCCTTATCCCGAAGTCTCCTCGAATCTATTTTTTAGTAACAATATCTCTGAAAAGAGCGGTTTCCATGGCTTTTTGTTCAGGCAAATAGCTGATTCAAAAATTATCGGAAACAAAGCAATCAACGGAAATCAGCGTGGAGTTACTTTATCGACCCGTGGAGCAATCGCTATTAAAGATTATGTGTCCAACAGCGAATTTGTAGATAATCAATGCATTGATAATCAATCCAAAAAAACACAACTATATGGACTTTATGATTTCTCTATCAATCAAATAACATCAGAGGCAAAAAAGGGGAAAAACAACAAATTCAAACATAAATCCGCAAATGGAACGGACGTCTTTCAATAGTTTTTAAAAATCATATTTTTTACAAAACCAATCAACTTTAATTGTCTTCCAATACGTTTTGGTTCTGTAACTAATCGATAAAACCATTCCAGCTTCATATCAATCATCCATTCAGGTGCCCGCTTTGTTCTTCCTGAGTAGATATCAAAACTTCCTCCCAATCCTATATAAATAGCGGGATGTTTTTCCGAAAGCTTGGTCATTAAGCGTTCTTGAGCTGGTGACCCCATAGCTACAAAGACGAAATCAGGTTTTTTCTCAGAAACCATCTCTATTACCCCCTCTTCTTGATCTGGTGTGATATAACCATTTCGGAAACCTACCAAGTTAAGCCCCGGGAATTTAGAATAAAGCCTGTCTATGGTTGCTTGAATGATTTCTTCTCTTGCTCCAATAAAAAAGAATCTCTTCTCCTGATGGTATTTTCGGACAAATTCAAGCCATAGCTCAACTCCTGGAATTTTTGCAACATTTGATAGCCCCTTTTGTCGTAAAGCCCAAACTGCACCAACACCATCTGGGTAACCAACATTTTGATTGATGACCTCCTTTAACTCAGGGTCGGCATTTCTTATTTTTTCAGCATTCACCGCCACCAAGATCTTATTTTGACCTTGAACAAAACCCATCAACGAAGATTTGTCAGGAAATCCAAAAATTCGGATTCCGTTAACCCATCTATATTCAGGAGTGAAAGAATGATTGGATTCGCTTTCGGAGCTTTGAATTGACTCTGTCTGCTTGATATCTGTTTGCTGCAGCAATTGCTCTAGTTGATAAATTGAGTCTAAATTCCTGATTTTGAACGTAAAAATCTAAAATTTTCTTACTTAAATCAATAACGTCACCAGGTTCAAAAACGATACCATTCTCACCGTCCAATAAATAGGTAGACATCCCTCCTTTTCCACTTCCTATCACAGGAAGTCCACATGCCATGGCTTCCAATCCTACAAGCCCCAAACTCTCATCCAGTTCGGAAGGAAAGATAAAAACATCCCAGCGAGCAAAAATTTCACGGATTTTTTCTTGAGGAATATTTCCTAAGAATTGAATTCTATCATAAACCTCAAGCGATTGGCTAAGAGATTTAAGCTCTTCAATCATAGCTCCAGGACCTGCAAGTTCTAGCTGGAGATTTTCTATGGGAACTTGGGTGAATGCACGAATAAGAGTTTCTACCCCCTTCCCCTTATCAATCCGACCTAGGTAGCCAATCCGATTTTTTAATTGGTTTCGAGAGTTTAGATCAGGAAAAAATAACTGAGGATTGATTCCGCCAGAAGGAGAGATTTCAATTCTATTGGTTGGCACCCCAAACTGCTCAAGTTTGGGAACAAAATATTCAGAAGGAACAACTACCAAGTCCGCCTTTCTGAATATTGAGAGATTCCACTTTCGGAGAAGTCTGTATAAAATCCCCTGACCTAATATATCTGTTCCATGGGCATTAAGTACTATTTTTTTTCCAGATTTATTTTTCCAAAAGTGTAATGGAATTAAGGAATGTTGCAAAAAATGAACATAAACTAGGTCAAAATTCTCTTGTCTCAGTTTTTGAACCGAATCAAAAAAAAACCTCAGGTAATTGATTAGGCGTTTGAAACCGTTACTTTTTCCTGAGATTACGGTTTTATCAGTTATTCTTATCGATTTATCAGGAAAATCTCTTTCGAAATTTCTGACAAACACTCCATAATTCGGATGCAAATCCGAAGGATACATGTTTGAAATCAAATAAATTTTTACGTACTCCAAACTTTAGGACCTAGCCCATTCAAAACTCCCAAACTTATCCCAAGCATCGCTGAATTAAAAATATGCCCTGCAAGGAACGAAATAAGTAGTAAAATAATATTGATTGCCCAAATCGGGGATGCTAATAAGGATTGGGATAAACTCTGAAAGCTTGCCCATAGAAAAATGCCTAAAACCAGCCCCATTCCTAAAAGTCCATTCATGAACAATAAGTCAAAGAAATCAATTTCAATCGTATGAGGAGTACCATGATATATCCCCATCAACTTTAAAAATTCTTGATTTCCTACTCCAAATAAGTAATCCCAAAAACTATAAACTGAAGGAAAAAAAGTCATAGCCCCCACAACCATTTGGTTTCTTCCCGAAAGAATAAAAGTTAATAGATCAAGCCGTTGATAAAAGAAAAGAATCCGGTCAATAAGACCTGTAGCTTGTACCCCCCAATAAATCAGCCCAACCATGCCTACAGCAAGAATTGGAAATACCAAAAGACCGAAAAATCTTCCTAATGAAAGTTTTTTGGACAAAAACTTAGGTAATTCCAACAGACCAACAATCAGCATAATACCTAGAATAGCTGTTTTAGAAGTATTTAAAACTCCCAGAAGAAGAAGGAATACGAAAAATAAAAGTCGAACAAATCCTCTCCAGTTTTTAGTTTGGAACCAAGCAGCACTAGAAAAAAGAAGAAAAATTCCTGCCACTTCATTTCCAGCAAAGAAAAAGCCCCTACCGCCTATCCCCTGCCCTTCTGGACTATCGTATTGGCTATAACCAATTCCAAGTACACCTAGGAAAATATTAATTGCAATTAGCCAAAAGTTAAACCAAATAAAGGCTCCCCAATACTTTTTTAATTTAGTAGAATTCAGGTTCAGGCTTGAGAAAAATAAAAATGAGATTGGAAACAGGATTAATTTGAGATTATACCCAAAATTCCCCACAACAGAACGTGTTTCTCCTGTTAGAAGCGCCTTAATTAATAGCGGAAGAAGAAAAAAGAGAATTAAACCAAATGCTCCTAAAAAAGCCGAGGGCCTTTTGCCCAGGAGAAAAAGGAGCATTCCAGTTAGCATTCCCATTTTAAAAAGCTGAGAAATACTTATTCCTACCCCTATTCGCATCAAAACCCCATTAAAGCAATCTACCAGCAAATAAGTAAAAGCCATAAACAAAAGAATGGCTTGGAGTAATTCGAAAATCGAATTGGTTACCTGCTGCTTAGCTAGACTTGTCAAATTGAGTTTTAAAATAGGAAACTAAAACCCTTGCAAACCCTAGAATTAACCCCAAAAAAACTGATAAGGCCAAGATCAAAGGAATATTAGGTTTGGATACCTGATAAGATACGACGGGGGGATTAATGATCGTGAGTTGAGGAATATCTTCCTGAACTTTAATTTTTGCCTGATCCAATTGAACAGCAAGGTTATTATAAAGATTGCTCGCCAAATTGTATTCGGCCTGAAGGCGCTCTTCTTGGGCTCTTGCAGATGAAAAATTTAAATTTTGATTCCGGTCCCGAAAAGTGGATAGGTTGTTCTGGGCTTGATAAAATCTATCCTTAGCCTCCTCAAATCGCTCCTGAATAAACTCCAGGTTTTGATTGGCCTTTTCTGTCTTATATTCAATCACATACTCGGACAACAATTTAAAAACATACACTGCCATTTGAGCTGAAACTTCGGGAGACAGGGTTTCTACTTCTATCGCAATAGAGCCTGTCTGTGCATCATTGGTTAAGGAAATCAATTTTCTATACTCATTGAACATGGGAACCAACTCCCTCCTCAGAAACACCAAGGAATCTTGTAATTCTGTCTCCAAGTCTAAGGGCGCTGGCTTTTCTCCAAACAAAACTTTGGGAAGGCCAATCGTATACTTTTTCACCAAAGAAGAAACAGATGGCCTCCTATTCTCTTCAATGAAAAACCCCAGTTTTTGCTGTTGACCTTCCAGCTCAATGGTTTTTTGACTTAATCTCCACAAGAAAGGATAACTGTAAATAATTTCTTGATAAAGCTGAGGAGATAGATTACCCATTTCTTGGCCATTCAGACCTCCCAAGTTTAAACCTGAAAAACCTCCCAACTGCCTCATCAAATTGCTAGAAGAAGAATTGCTTTGGGAGACAAACTTCAAAGTTGAGCTATAATGGTTTCTCGTCAAAAAAATCACGAGCAGACCTAGGGCCATCATAGCTAAAACAGCAGTAAAAAATCGTTTTTTCTGTTTGATAAAAAACCGGATCAAATCTCCGATATCGATGGTATCATTAGCCATAAAATGGGTTCTTTTTTTCTAGATACTGCTGATAAAGATTTCGAATGATTCGAAATTTAAACAATTTCAGAATAGCATACTTTTTCTTATCAACCTCTGCAAAGAAATACCTAAGTAAATCAGGATTATAGTTTTTCGCCTTGATGGACTTTGCTATCTGAGCTAATAAATATTTATTGGAATAGCGTTTTAAAAGGCGCACATTTTCTGGCTGAGAAGTTTTTAGCAAATCATGAATCGTATTGACTACACAAGGTATCTCAAACGATCTGATTGTCCGAGTGACCATATTGACACTATCAATGTGATAAGTACCCGATATTTTATTCCAAAAACCAACCTCATTTGCCTCTTTGGCCAATCGAAACCATGTATCAATGTCACCACCGGATTTGCAAATACCTTCAGGAAATCCTTCTAATTTTTCAAACAACTCTCTTTTCACAGAGGCTGTGCTTGTCCAAACAATAGGAGAATTTGAAATCGATTTCTCCAAAAATCCTGAAAATTTCAAAATATGAAATTCATTTGAGGCAAATTGAGAGGAGGCAGAACAAACCTGAATCTGGTTGCCATTTGATACTTCCCAAGCTGAACCAATAAATTCAATGGTTCGATAATTTTCAATATGGTTTTTTAGATTCTCTAGATAATCAAGTTTCCATTCATCATCGGCATCCAAAAAACATATCCAAGGAGACCGAGCTTTTTTTACACCAAAATTACGGGCTGCATAGCCCCCGGGGCCGGGAATTTCTCTATGAAAAATCTGAATTCTAGTATCATTAAACTTTCTAGCTTCTGCTATTGAAGAATCTGTCGAAGCATCATCTACAAAAATCAGTTCCCAATCTTGAAAAGTTTGATTGATAACAGAATTGATTGATCGAGAAATATGAGGCGCTTTATTATGACAAGGTATAATGATCGAAAACATCAAACTCTTTCGGCACTTTTCCCAGTAAAACTCAATTTAAATAATTCTTGAACCCCAATCCACTCCAATTGCCAGCGAAGAAAAAAAAGACGAACACGTTGAATTATTGAATATTTCCTTATAAAGAAGATCGTCACTGGAGGTCTCAACAAGAAAAGAGCATAGGAAACCTTTTTCAAAAAAGAAAAGTCCCTAAAAAATTTGATATACATTCCGCCCGAAGTCCTTTTTTTCTTTTTTTTAAGTGAAGCAGTTGATTTTCTAGCGGGATGGGAGATTATCACATCTTCACCGTAAACTAGTTTAAATCCCGACTTGGACGCTTTTTTTGTCCATTCAAAATCTCCACCTGATAACAAACCTTCAGGAAAAGAACCAACTTTATCAAAAACCTCTTTTTTTACGAAAAGATTGGCTGTAATACTTTGATTATTTACCTCAATATTCCGTTTTTGGTTGAAAGAGAATTGCCTTTCATAAAGAAAAGCTAACTCTTCTCCATCTGCTTCTTTAAAAAATGTAACTCTCCCCCCAACTAAATCTGCTCCTTTTTCAAAATATTTTACTCCGTTGGCTAACCAATTGCTATCAGGAATACAATCCGAATCAGTAAATGCCAATATCTTACCCTTCGCTCGGTCAATCCCTAAATTTCTAGATGCATAAGACCCCGGCTTTGGCTGATCAAAGAGAGTCATATTATTGGGTAATTTTAAAGAATTCGGAACGACAGAAGTAGGATCATTATTAATAATTAGAACTTCTAGCTTCTCTTGAGGAAATGCTTGATTTTGGAGTGCTTGGAGACATTTTGGAAGTATATCCCATTCTCTAAATGTCGGAATAATTACAGAAACATCCGGTGTTTCAATCATGTATTACAATTTCCATCTTCGAAAGCTGATAAAGCTCATAAACTCTTGCCGCTGCGGTTTCAGGATCAATTGGGTTTTTTAATCCCCATTGTGATTTTTCCTCTGAATAGGATCGTTTAAAATCTTCTTTAAGAAATAATTCTGCCTTCGACCTGTCGCCAAATTTTTGTAATGCAAAGGCTAATTCAAATCCAGGCGGGTTATAGTCGTAGCTATAAGGGGAATAGGAGATTTTTGACTTGAATTCCTCGGAATCTATTACCGCGATCATTGACTTAAAAAGAGAAGTTTCAAAAAAAGATAATTCTGGGAACTCATTGTGAATCAAACCCAAGGCATAAAGATTAAACCCATGATAACCTATCGATTTTAGATAGGTATATTCCTTTTGTTTTCTCGGAATTCTAAAATGACGGTAGTGAGCCCATAATTTTTCCTTTTTGCCTACCGATTGATAGCCTGTTGGATGATGTTTGATTACACCATTTGAATAGGTTTTCATACTATCCGACAAGCCATTTATAAAATCTAAAACTTGGGTTCTGATTTCTTGATCTCCATGTTTTGAAAGTACTCCTCCAACTGCTGCAAACCATAACTGATGATTGAAAGTCGGGTCAAACCCCTTAATACTTCCGTCCACATTAACGGTTTCCCATGCTTTATGAGCTGATTTATAAGGATGTAACCTAAAGACATCTACGGCTAATCGAAGAATTGCATCGTCTCCGAAAAACCGGAAAGCATATTCTAAGGCTTCTATTGTCCAAGCTTGTCCCATAAGACCATTGGAAAAATCTTTTTTAGGATTTTTCCGATGCCAAAATGTGGCTTTCATAGGCCTAGCTTTTTCGGACATCAAATAGCTAAGAGACTTTTCAGCCGCTTCCTTGAATTTATTTTCTCCAGTCAATTCATATGATTTCAAATATGAAATCAACCAATGAGAAGTATTACGAACCGGAGTTTCTGGATCCCGATATGGCCCATTATGCCCTGCCGGCATCGAACCATCAAGAAACTGTCTTGATAATGCTGCGGAAGCTGATTTAAAAAGTACTTCTTCTGTATTCATTTGAAAACTTTACGGACAGGAGCAATTAGATTTCCAAACAGCACCTTTGAAGAATCCTTTGGATTGATGGGGAACATGTATTTCATCTGAATGAAACTCTTTCCAAACTCTAGTTCTTTAGCATAAAGCCTAGAAAGCTTTCTTCGGATTTTATAAATCCTATTTGAAATCGCCTTTTGCTGAAAGTCTTTAGAGAAATAACCAATCATTTTCTGGAAAGTATCCAATTGCATTTCGTATTGATTGATTTCGGTTTTCCCTGACCAAACCCCTTGATTATGAACTCGATAACAACCTGAGTTAAAATTCAAAAAACCAGCAGGACCTGACTCAGTAGCAATGGCACAAAGAAAATTATCAGTATTAAATGTTTGATAGAAAAGTTGTGGGATTTTACCATCAATCGCCTCCTTTCTAAATATGGAAGTGAGAATTTTGGGTTTATATTTTTCCAAAACCATCGTATGCGAAATCATAGGGGAAAGTTTGATTCCTTTCCAAACATTTTTAGAAAGTTCTTTCCCAAAACTATCTATCTCTGAATAATTGGTACAACAAATCGAATAGTTTGGGTTACTTTCTAAAAAATCTATCTGCTTTTGAAGTTTGTATGGATCTGTCCAAAAGTCATCCCCTTCGCAAAAAGCGATGTATTTTCCTTTACAACGTTGAAGATTGAACTTCATATTCATCCCCCTTATTCCTTTGGAATATTGATTCTCTTGGTTCAGAAAAACATTAAATATGGAAGGGTATTTTTTAACATATTCTTGAATGATAGCTTGTGTATCATCTGTAGAAGCATCATCATAAACTACAATCTCTAGCGGAAATTTAACTTTTTGGGCTAAAAATCCATCTAAACATTGCCTTAGATAAGAACCATGATTATACGTTATACAGGAAATACTAACTAAGGGCTGAGAGGCCATCATTTTCCGATATTAGATTTGATCTCAGTCCAAGCAGCATCAGTATCTAATCGTAATTGTTGATTAATAGTGCTGTATTTTGCTTTTAAGCTAAAATAATTAGATTCCAAAGAATGAATCCTTTCCATCAATTCACCTCTAAAATCATCCTGAGCCAGAGAAACGTTATAATCGATTAAACCAAGATTTTCCATTAATCCTCTGTGTTTAGGATGATTTTCCAAAGAAATTACAGGGGTATTAAATGCAATGGGTACAATTTGCCCATGTCCTCTCATGGCTAATACAAATTCAGCATGTTTATAGTACCCAACAGCTTCATCTGAGTGGTCAAAAGCAAAGTATCCAAAATCCCAAACTTCTGCATTAGAAATTCCATTGGCAACTTCATGACTTAAGCTAATATCTTCTGGGACATGAGGGGAAAAAATCACTTTGTATCGCTTAGAAAGAAATTCAGTAACTTCCCTCATTTGACGAACAAAATCACCACGTTTTTCCAACGACCCAAATCTTCGTTCAGGCTTGTCATTAGCCAATTGAATCAATATGTAGGGTTCATCTACTTTTCTTGAATATTCAAGTCCCCAATCCACATGAAAACCTGGATCAGGAATCGCAGGCACTGACCTTCCGAATTGTTCTGCCAATCGGTTTTGACTACCATCATTTCTAACTGAAAAATAGGCGGCTCTCTTCATGGTTTCTTCCAAATGAACTATCCCTCTCTCCGGGATTCCACCCTCTTCCTTCCAGTAGTTATAACCTACCCCATAAACAATAAATGGAATTTTTATCTCTTTTATTAACTCCTTTTCAATCAGCCAAAACCATCCATTGGGCCAATGAGCTCCATGGATAATTCCTCCTCCACCTATTACCAATAAATCATAGCGCTTATTGACAACTTCTCGGATATAATAAGGTGTAAATTCTCTTCCTTGAAGGTTGGTGTTTCCTATCAGAGTTACATCTAAATTCCTTCTCAAAAGATTTTTGACTCCAATACCGAGTGCGTAGTCTCCAATATTGTAGTTTAGACAATAGGTATGTAAAATTCTCATGCTTAGTTATTCAGTGATCAAAGCCGCTACAGCATCCGGTGCAAAAACAGGTATTCCAAGTGATTCTGCAACATTTTTTCGTTCGGCAAAAGAATCGTCAATAAAAATAGCTTTCTTTTCTTTTATAAAATCCGCCTTGGAATCGCCCTTTTTTATATGAATATACTCATCAAAAATCCCCGATAAACGGAATCTGTTCAAAGTTTCTGTAAGATTTTTTTCATGCTTTGTAAGTAAAACTAATTTCTTATCTTCATTGAGACTTTGAAATAAGAAACCAATCAGGGATGGGTTTACATACTCATTTAGGACCAAACAATCATCCAAATCGACATAAACTACATCATAGGAAATATCCAGTTTGAATCTTTGATCCAGAGCCCGATCCAATTCTATCAAATGGTTATTTTCCAAAACAGATACTGGATAATTAAAGGCATCAAATACACTCATTAATGCAAAGTTGATTCCTTTTGCTCGATACAATGCACTACTCCCACCCAACCTTGTTGCAATTTCCAATAAAGCCAGTTCACCATTTTCATCCTTTTTGACTTGAAAAAACCAAGCACCTCTTAGTTTAACCTCATCATTGATTATACTAGCTATTTTTCTAACCTCAGAATCAATTTCAATGGCTGGGGTAGTATTGACGCTGATTCCTTTTTGAATTCTACCTCTTTTTCTTGGAGCTGAAAAAAGCAAGTTTCCGTGACGATCAGTAAAACAATCAACGGTATATTCCTTACCCGGTAGATATTCTAATACGAGCAAATCCGGATTTTTACTCCACTTTAGTTCTACTTCCTCCCTACTTCTCAGAATTTTGGTTCCTCTTGATCCGTAGCCAACATCAGGTTTAGAAAAAACTGGAAAGGTTTCAATTTCATCTAAGGTGTAAAAAAGTTTGGGAACCCGAATTTTATCCCTAAAAAATTGGTATGTTTTTTTCTTTGATAGCGCGAGTTGATTTGTTTGCTCTGGAGAACCTATGATTTTACAACCGATTCGACTTGAAATTTCATTTAACTTAGTAATGACCGCATCCATAGTTGGATAAATAGCACTGATCTTTTGATTTTGAACAAGCTCTACAAGAGCGCTTTCAAAATTAGGATCATCAATAAATGGGATGTGTCCAAAATAGTTTTTGAAAACAAATCGACCATGATCCTCCACACTACTCGCTCCGACGAGGTCTATATGTCTGGAATATTTCAGAGAACGGAATATCTCGAGCCCAATCTCAGAACCACAGGGAAATACTAAAACCCTGATTTTTTTATCATCCATGATCCCAAACAGATTTAATCAATCTACAGATTAAGTCTACCTCCTCAAAGGATAATTCAAAATAGAGTGGCAAACAAAGAATTCGTCTAGAAATGGAATCAGTGTTGGGAAAATCCCCTTTCTCTACATAGGGTAGCTGATCCAAACTAGGATAAAAATACCTCCTTGGATAAATTTCAGACCTGTTTAACTTTTTCACACACTTGAGAAGTTGCTCCTCTGTAGGGAAAATGATAGGATAATACCCATAGTTATAATCGACTTGATTGCTAATTTTTGGTTTTTTAAAACCCAAATCTTCCAAGCGCTCATCGTAGTATATTGATAGTTCTTTACGCTTAGATATTATTTCTTCAATTTTCTTAAGCGTGACTAATCCCATGGCGGCATGGAATTCAGAATTTTTGCCATTAACTCCTAACCCCTGAAATGCTTCTGGTCCATCATGTCCGAAATTCCTTTGATAGGCCATTTTTTGATTTAATTCTGAATTTTCAGTGAACACCCCTCCTCCTTCTATGGTATGAAACAATTTGGTAGCATGAAAACTGACTGTGGAAATATCTCCATAGCAAAAAATTGACTTTTTCTTAAAAGTCACTCCAAATCCATGTGCACCGTCATAAATGACATTCAATTTGTGTTTTGAAGCAATTTTTTGAATGGCCTCTACATCACAGGGATTCCCGTAAACATGAGTTGCTAGTATTGCAGTTGTTTTTTCTGAAATAGCCTCCTCAATTTTTTTTGGATCGATATTCAATGTATAAGGATCGATATCAACAAATACAGGCTTGCAACCTTCCCATACAATACTTGAAGTAGTTGCTACATAAGAAAATGGAGTTGTAATAATTTCTCCTTTTAAACCCAATGCTTTGATGGCGATTTGTAAAGCAATGGTCCCATTTGACATAAAAAGAAAATTAGGGACATTCAGAAATTCAGATACCTTTAACTCCAACTCATTCACCAATGGACCATTATTTGTAAGCCATTGCCTTTTCCAAATTCCTTCAAGGTATTCTTGGTATTCCGAAATTGGAGGTAAATAGGGTTTGGTAACCGGTATCATCGCTTTAAAATAATTCTTTGAAAATCAACAAATGGCTCTGATTTGGCTCCCCAAGAAATTAGAAAATAAATCCCCCCCCCCATAATGCCTCCACTAATCAATTTTATCCAATCCAAAAAAGGAACGTTTTGAATCAAATCTTCTATAAACCAACATACTAGGCCAGAGAAGGCTCCCACAATGAAAATCGGAAAAATATCTCGGATTTGATGCCAGACATTATACCCAATAAATTTCCCGCTATAAAACGAGTTAATACCAAATGCCACCAAATTCAAAATTACTTGAGTCCAAAGTAATGCGAATATACCAAATGGAAGAGCAATAATAATCCCTACGACTGTAAGGGATTTTTTTATGATTTCTAACTTCAAAAATAAATCGCTTCTACCTTTCACTTTGAGTATGTTCAGGTTATAAGAATGAATCGGAAACATCAAGCCTATAAAACAAAGTATTTGAAAATAAGGAACAGCAGGAATCCATTTCTCAGTCAATACAATTCGAAATAAAGGTTCGGCCAAAACCGCAGAAAGAACCATCACAGGTGTTAACCAAAACAGCACCTGTTGCATAATTCGCTTATAAGCCACTTTCAACTTTTCATCATCATCCTGAATTTCGGAAAACATAGGAAATGTTACCCTAGAAAGGGTGTTTGAAATATTTTTAACCGGTATCTGTTTCAAAGAATCGGCTTTGGTGTAATATCCCAATTGGGCCACTGGAAAAAATTTTCCAATCACCAAATGATAAATATTGGAAAACACAGAATTTATAACTCCTGCTAGCGTAAGGTTGGCACCGTAACGAAAATGATACCGAAACCTTTCTCCATCAAAAGTCCAAGAAGGGCGCCATTTGCTATGAATCCAAAATTGAATACTCAATAAGAAATTTTGGCAAAGATTCATCCCCACTAGAGCCCAAACCCCAAATCCTTGCATTGCCAAAATTAACCCGACCACTCCTCCTACAATCATAGATGGAATGGTCACTTTCAGCTCAGTTTTGAAATCCATCTTTTTTACTAGTCTCGTGCGCTGTACTGCAGAGAAAGGATAAATAATGAAAGTGAGGCAATAGATTTTTATGATTTGTTCTAATGCAGGTTGATTAAAAAAATCACTGATTAAAGCTGCACTTATAAACATCAGAACATAAATCAGGACCCCTACCATCAAATTCATGTAAAAGACAGTTGAAAAATCCCGGTCATCTGCATCTTGGGTCCTAATTAGACTAGACGTCATACCCGCTTCAATCAGACTATTTCCAAGAGCCATAAATACAGCTAGCATCCCAATAAGTCCAAAATCTGCAGGTTCCAAAATCCTGGCTAAAAAAATAGTAACCAAAATCATGGTTATCTGAACTCCAAACTGTTGAGTCAAACTCCAGAAAAAACCATGAAGGGCCTTGGTTTTTAAATTCATCTTGCTGGAACTCCCATGATTAATTTACCTGATGGTACGTTTTTAGTAACCACTGCACCGGCACCTACTACTACCTCATCTCCCAATTCAACCCCTGGAAGAATAATGGCCCCAGCTCCGATTCTGCAGCGTTTCCCCACTTTTACACCCCCCAATAAAATAGCTCCAGGGGAAATTTCAGAATATTCACCCACAAAACATTGGTGATGAACATGCGCCCGAGTATTTATTAAAACCCCTTTTTCTATTTGAACTGCAGGGCCTAAAAATGAAAATGGGAAAAAATCGAAATCCTGCTCATTCTCAAAAGAAGTGATGGAATAGTCTCCTTTTAAACCTACAAATTCGCCTCCAACACTTACCAGTAGCGAGAAAAGCTTTTTTCGAAATTGCGGACTTCCTACCCCAAGACAAAACTTTGGTTCTTTTGCTAAAATGTCCTTGAGATAATCTAAATCGGTAATAACTGGGACTCCTGTAAATCTTTGCCCCTCTTTACTTTTATCCTGATCAAAAAAAAGAATATGCTCTGGGTCAAAACCTTGACTTATTAGAAGTTGAAGCACTTCTAAACCATGACCACCTGCCCCAGCGATTATCATCGAATTATATTGAAAAATCCCCTGACTGAATCAGGGGATTTAGTTGCTTATTTTGCACCAATTCCATAATGGACAAAGCCCATGGAATCAAGATACTTCTTGTCGTAGATGTTTCGACCATCAAAAACAACCTTGTTTTTAAGCAGCTTGCCGACTGCATCCCAACTCGGAATCCTGAATTCGGACCATTCTGTTAC
>NZ_JABXIN010000013.1 GCF_013373065.1 Algoriphagus sp. | reverse complement strand
TCTGACCGTCCGTAATGGAAATTACGTTAGTTGGAATATATGCAGAAACGTCACCTGCCTGAGTTTCGATGATTGGAAGCGCAGTCAAAGAACCTCCACCTTTGACCAATGGCTTGATAGACTCAGGAAGGTCATTCATTTGCTGTGCAATCTCATCAGACTTGTTGATTTTCGCAGCTCTTTCCAACAATCTTGAGTGTAGATAGAACACGTCACCAGGATATGCTTCACGTCCCGGAGGTCTTCTCAACAAAAGAGAAACTTCACGGTAAGCAACAGCTTGCTTAGACAAGTCATCATATACTACCAAAGCAGGACGTCCTGTGTCACGGAAGAATTCTCCGATCGCAGCGCCTGTAAATGGTGCAAAGAACTGCATTGGAGCAGGGTCAGAAGCAGCAGCAGAAACTACTACTGTATAAGGAAGAGCACCACCTTTTTCCAAAGCTGCTACAACACCGGCAACAGTGGACGCCTTCTGTCCTACAGCTACGTAGATACAGAACACAGGCTCACCCTTATCATAAAATTCTTTTTGGTTTAGGATGGTATCAATTACTACCGCTGTCTTACCAGTCTGACGGTCACCGATCACCAATTCCCGCTGTCCTCTACCGATTGGAATCATGGCATCGATAGATTTGATACCAGTTTGAAGAGGCTCAGTTACCGGCTGACGATAGATTACCCCAGGTGCTTTACGCTCCAAAGGCATTTCGTACAAATCACCAGCGATAGGACCTTTTCCGTCGATAGGGTTACCCAAAGTGTCTACTACACGTCCCAACATTCCTTCACCTACTTGGATGGAGGCAATTTTCTTGGTACGCTTAACAGTATCACCTTCTTTGATTGCTTTGGAATCACCAAACAATACCGCACCGACATTGTCCTCTTCCAAGTTCAGAACCATTGCTTTCAGACCATTGTCGAATTCCAGCAATTCGCCGGCCTGAGCCTTAGAAAGTCCATAGATACGAGCTACACCATCCCCTACTTGGAGGACTGTACCCACTTCTTCGAGTTCGGCGGCTGTTCTGGCACCTGAGAGTTGCTCTCTTAGGATTGCCGAAACTTCATCTGGTCTTACTTCTGCCATGATATCGATTGATTAATGCTTTGTAGATTAGATTTTACTTTCGTAATGATTTTGCAAGAATTCTGTTTTCAAAATTCTCAATTTACTGCTCAATGATTCATCGAGCTGTCGGTCATTGACCTTTAGAACAAATCCTCCGATCAAATTCGGATTGATGGATTCTTCCAGAATAACCGTCTTCAAGCCTGAAATTTCTTTCACAATGCTGACGAATTCCTCACGAAGCTTGGCATCGATAGGAAAGGTAGTCGTCAATTGAGCGACCTGAATGGATTTATGCTTATTGTATTGATTTTCAAACTCACTGGCAACGTCCACAAGGATTGATTCCCGGTTTTTTCGGGAAATGATCTCAAAAAAGCTAAGTGTCATTTTCTGAGCCGTTCCAGCAAATAAAGCCTGCAACACCTTGAGCTTTTTGTCAGAAGTAACCACAGGGTTCTTTAGCATCAAGCCCAACTCTCGATTGGATTTCTCCAATGCAGAAAGCCGTTGAAAATCTGCATGTACCTCCTCCAGATTACCTTTTTCAAGGGCCAGTTCCAAAATGGATTTGGCATAGCGGGAGGCTACTCGATGGTTTGACATGGAGGTCGGATTAATTAAGCTTCAAATCTTTCACAAACTCGTCCACCAATGCTTTTTGAGAAGCATCGTCAGCCAAGTTTTTCTTCAATAATTTCTCTGTTACTTCAAGAGTCAATGCAGCCACTTGGTTTTTGACATCCGCAAGGGCAGCTTTTTTCTCAGTTTCGATTACTGCTTTGGCATTTTCGATCAACTGTGCACCTTGTTTTTGCGCTTCGTCTTTCGCCTCTTCAATCATTTTGTTGGAAGCTTCTTGCGCTTTCTTCAAAATGTTATCTCGTTCCAAACGAGCTTCAGCCAAAAGCTTTTCGTTCTCAGCCTTCAGATTAGCCATTTCATTTCGAGCGATCTCTGCTGACTTCAAGGCATTTTCAATACTGCTCTCACGCTCTTCCAAGGCAGCCAACATGGGCTTCCAAGCAAATTTGATCAGAATGAAAAGCAATCCCAGGAAGCCAAAAAGCTGCCAGAAAATAAGACCGGAACCAGGAGTTATCAAATCCATGATATATGATTTAATTCAGTTTGTTCAATAGGGAGAAAGAAAGGGGAAAGGCCTAGCGCCCATCCCCAATCAAATTTTTAGCTGATGCCTGCGATATTCAAAGCAATCAACAAACAGATTACCGCTGCGAACAGGGAAACCACCTCGATCAAAGCTGCGATGATCAACATAGCACCTTGAATCTTACCAGCAGCTTCTGGCTGACGAGCAATAGATTCCATTGCCTGACCACCGATACGACCGATACCAAGTCCTGCGCCAATCGCAACAATACCCGCACCGATACCAGCTCCCATAAGAGCGTAACCAGCAGTCAACAAGATAGACATTAACATAGTAGTTATATTTATAAATTGAACAAAGAAATTCCTAATTAATGATGATCATCGTGTGCATGTTCAGCAACTGCACTGCCGATGTACATCGCTGTAAACAGCGTAAATACATACGCCTGAATAGTCGCTACCAATAACTCGATGATATTAATAAAGGTCACCATCAAGGTACTTACTACCCCGATTGTGTAAGATTCAAAGATGAAAGCCAAAGCGATGAAACCAAGAATCACGATGTGACCTGCCGTGATCGCCACAAACAATCGGACCATCAAGGCAAATGGCTTAGTAAACAAACCGATGATTTCAACTGGCACAATGATCAACAACATTGGAATTGGAACTCCAGGAGTTGCAAACACGTGCTTCCAGTAATCCTTATTTCCATTGACATTGGTAATGATGAATGTCAATACAGCCAAAGTCATTGTAACAGCAATGTTTCCAGTCATGTTAGCTGCACCTGGAAGCAGACCTAGTAGGTTACCAAACCAGATGAATAAGAATAAAGTCAATAGGTAGGGTACGAACTTCTTGTACTTTGGACCAATGGATTTCTGAGCAATCTCATCCCGAACAAAAATTACAATCGGCTCGATGATAGCTGCAGCTCCTTTAGGGGCTACTGCACCGTTCTTTTTATAGTGATTTGCAGCAGATAGCGCTACCAATGCCAAAATGATCATCACAATAAACATCATGACCACATTTTTGGTGATAGAAAGCTCTACGAAACTTGCACCATCAACTCTTCCCAAGTGATCGTGTTCATCAATATAATACCCTTCGTGTGCATATTCTTTGCCGAAAGCATGCGTCTCGTGATTTTGGAAATCAGAAGAACTGAAAAACTCCAATCCACGATCGGAAGAGTAGACAATTACTGGAAGTGGAAGGGTTACATGTGTATGCCCAAACGTCGCAAAATGCCACTCATGCGAATCCTTTACGTGATGCATGATGAAGCTTGTTTTATCTTCCTCAGATCCTGCAGCAAAGGATTGGGTAGTGTTAAACAGCAAAAAAGCTGAAAATAAAAGACTTAGAACCAGAAATTTGCGCGTCATCAACTTCTCTTTTAGAGGGCTACTTCGAAATCGGGCGCAAGTTAGATAGAAAGGCGTAGATATCAAATATTAAGTAGAACAAAAAAATCACAAAGAAATCAGCGATAAACAAAATAATATTTTCCATTCCTGGCCAAACTTCCACTCCAATGAAAACCAATGAGGCGATCAACCTTAGTATCATCGCCAAAACTGAAATTTGGAAGAAATTTTCAGAAAACGCTTTCAGTAAAAAACCATTGAGTAATCCTATTAAAAATGAGAGAATTAGAAGAAAAAAGAAGATTTCCCAGATCCGCTCATGGATAACAGCAGGAAAAACTATTTGAAGACCCAATATCAACAAGGCAAGTAATGCTGAAAGCAGAAAAAACCGGACATGGTTGTTTTGAAGAAACTTCATTAGTCTATTTTTTGGCAAAGGTAGCCTATTTCGCCCAAACTACTGATCCCGCTTCATGGATAGCCATAATTGATAAAAAGCAACGAAAACCGATAAAAAACTGAATAAAAGCAGCCAAAGCGGGAATTTCATCGCGGATTTTTGCTGAACCCACCATCCAAACCAAGTTCCTGCTCCAATAATTGCGAAAAGCTGAAACGAAAGCCCAATGTACTTCACAAAGGTCGGAGGGTTTTGAATGGGCTTCTTTTCTTTTGTATCCGAAGGCTTTTGGGAAGGATTCATTCTCTTAAATTAGGTAAAATTTTCTCCGTGCATCCGGTTATGGCCCTTCTTTTGAAATAAATAGAAATCCCGAATCGTTCCTCTTTTGTCCAATAAAGACTATTTTGCTAATCAATTCTGAAAGTCTGCATGCGTTTTTTAAATAGAGTTCTTTTCCTTTTCCTCCTACTCTTGGCGGCTTGCTCTTCTGAGCGGGACACCTTTACCAATCGGGCTTTTCATAACCTCACATCTCATTACAATGCCTTCTACCTCACTGACGTGAAAATTGAGGAGGTATTAGCAGAAAACAATCAAGGTTATAACGAAGATTACACGCAGGTTTTGCCTGTTTTCATTCCAATTGACTCCGGAGTTATTCAGGGAAATGCTGAAAAGTTGGAATCTGCCAGAGAATTGGCATCCAAAGCGATCGAGTGGCACCGAATTTCGAAGTGGGTGGATGACAGCTATTACTTGTTGGGTAAAATCGATTACCTACAGGCAGATTTTGACGATGCAAAAAACACACTCAAATATGTGAATGTCGAAAGCAAAGATCGAGACCTACGTCATCAGGCATTGATTGGCTTGCTTCGTATTTATGTGGACTTAGGAGAAATTGAAAACGCCAATTTCACCATCGATTACCTTTCCAAAGAACAACGAATTTCTGACGACAACCGCTTCGAGTTGTATAGAACCCTCGCCTATTACTACGAAAAGCGAAATGATCAAAATGGGATAATCGGGGCATTGGACCGGGCCATTGAATATTCAAAAAACAAAAAAGAAGCCTCCCGCATTTATTTTATCCTTGCCCAGCGCTACCAACGGGAAGGATTGGACAACTTGGCCTACGATTTTTATAACAAAGCTCAAGAAGGAAACCCTCCTTACGAGCGTGCTTTTTTTGCACAACTATATGCGCAGCAAGTGGCAGAGCTAAATGCCAGTAAAGACTTACGGAAGGTCCGCAACTACTATGAAGCACTCTACAAGGACCCTAAAAACAAAGATTTGAAAGATGTAGTCGTTTACGAGCGGGCTCTTTTTGAAGAAAAACAAGGAGATTTACCCCTCACTGTAGATTTACTACATCAAGCGGCAAAGGAACCAGGTAGCAATCCAAGACTCAAGGGATATATCTATCAAAAACTAGCGTCGATTTATTTGGATGAATACAGCGATTATCGGGCAACGAAATATTATTTGGATTCTGCCCTCACTTATATAAAGCCTACCGATCCTGTCGCCAGTCAAATTGCCAGTCAAAAAGAAGTACTCGATCAGTTCGTTTTTCATGTAGAGCGAATTCAAAGCAATGATAGCTTGATCCGATTGAGTGGTCTAAGCGAAGAGGAGCAGCGGCAGATTGCCGAGCAGTTTATTCGAAAAGAGGAAGAACGCCTATTAGCCGAAGCAAGGGAAAAAGAACAACCTAAAAGCAGCAGTATTTTTGACAACCTTTTGGCCTTTTCCGATAAAGGATCCGGTTCTACATTTTACTTTGATAATGCGGTCGCCATGCAGCAAGGGGCCATTGATTTTCGGAGAACTTGGGGTAATCGCCCGCTTCAGGATAATTGGAGAAGAAGCGCAGCTATTTTTCAAAGCAGTACTGCGAGCCAACCGGAATCAAAAGCAGATTCACTCAGCTCAGAAGAGGAAAACAATCTCCTAAGTCAGCTCCCTGATATTGAAAGCTTATTAGATCAAATACCGCAAGGAGAAGAAGAAATTGCCAGCCTAAATGAGGAGCTGGAAGAATCTTATTTCGAATTGGGTAAACTGCTCTATTTCGACTTGGAGGAAGTAGAGGCTAGTATCGATAATTTGGAAGTTTTGGTACGTGAGTATCCTACTAGTAGTAGAAAACCAGAAGCCTATTATTTATTATATCTCGCCCAAAAGGATCGGGGCGGAAACTTCCAGCAATATGTCAGTAGGCTCAACCGGGAATATCCAGAATCCCAATACACCTTCTCGGTAAATAATCCGGATGCCGCCTCGGGTAATTTGGCCTATTTAGCTTCATCCAAAAATTACGAAGATGCCTATGACCTTTATTATAAAGACCAATACCGGCAAGCGAGACAATTGATTCTTAAAACCTTGGAAGAATATCCCTTGACCAGGAATACAGAGCGTCTTTTGCTCCTCGACATTATGGTAACCGGAAAAATTGAAAGCAAAGACCGATTCCGAAACCGATTGGAAACATATATTGAAAATTCTCAAGATGAACAATTGGTAGAATTGGCAAGGAATATGCTAAAACCCTTGCTAACAAAAGAAGAACTTGCAGCATTAAGTCCAGTAGATTCTACAGCCCTGGATTCAGCAAATCAAGTGTTGACTTCAGCCGACTCAACAGACAATCGACCAAATTTGGTAGATTCGCCATTCAAAATAAATGAAGGCCAAACTCATATTATGGTTTTGGTAATGAGTCCGGAAGAGGCTGAGCAAGCGCAAGGAGTAATAAATGACCTGGAAAATTTCCATGCAAAAAATTTCTCAAATGCGAGGCTTCGCACAGGCAATATGAATATGAATCAGGAAAATGCCATTTTCATCATTAGCCCATTTAGTGACGCTGAAAAAGCAAAAGCTTACTATAATAAATTCATGGAAGACTTTGAGTCTTCAACAATTACAGAAGAAATCAAGAAAAATGCCTTTTTCATTTCGATTGAAAACTTCCAGACACTAAATCGAACTAAAAATATTGACGAATACCGAACCTTCTTCAAGGCCGTCTATTAATTATGAGTAAATCAAAAAAACCAACTACCCCAACTTGGGTGAATAAGACCATTAAAATTCTTTGGATTGCCTTCGCCGCGGGCGTTTTGGGGTTCATTGTTTTTGTTTGGATGGTCAGCGTGAATTTTTTAGGGCTTTTTGGACCGCTACCTGACTTCAAGGCCTTGGAAAACCCTGATACAGAAGTCGCTTCCGAACTCTACTCAGCAGATGGGGTTTTGCTAGGTACATATTACCGAGAAAACAGAAGTCCTGTCACATACAATGAACTTTCTCCCAATCTTGTCAATGCGCTTATTGCCACAGAAGATGTGCGATTTGAAGATCACTCTGGGATTGATCTAAAAGCCATGATTCGGGTTTTTGTAAAATCCATCCTTTTAGGACAAGATGCAGGTGGTGGTTCCACCTTGAGTCAGCAAACCGCAAAAAACCTATTCAAAACTCGAACAGATGCCAATCAGGGTCTATTAAGCTCGGTACCGGGCTTGCGGATGCTTATCATCAAAACTAAAGAATGGATTGTAGCTACCCAATTGGAGAAGGCTTATACAAAAAAGGAAATTTTAACGCTCTACCTGAATACCTCTGAATTCGGCTCCAATGCTTACGGAATCAAAACGGCATCAGAGACCTTCTTCAATAAGCAACCTTCTGAATTGAATCTTCAAGAAGCAGCCGTATTGGTAGGCTTATTTAAAGCACCAACCTATTACTCCCCGGTTTATAATCCGGATAATTCACTTCGAAGAAGAAACACGGTACTCTCACAAATGGTGAAGAATGATGCGCTTTCTGAAACGGAGTACGATTCCATTTCCCAACTTCCCATTGAATTGGATTACAATGTCGCCAACCACAACAAGGGCTTGGCAACCTATTTTCGCGAAATCCTTAAAGCCGATCTATTAAAATGGACCAAGGAAAACCTAAAGCCTGACGGTTCTTCATATGATCTCTTTGGGGATGGATTAAGAATTTACACTACCATCGATAGCAGAATGCAACGCTATGCAGAAGAAGCGGTAGCCGAGCATATGAAAGAATTGCAAAAAGCTTTTTACAAAGAAATGAATGGTCGGGAACCTTGGGTGGATAGTGAAAACCGTGTGATTCCTAACTTCATCGAAACGGCAGTGAAGCGAACAGAAGCTTACCGATTATTAAAACTTCGCTATAAAAACGATGAGGATTCCATTAACATTAAACTCAATGAGAAAAAACCAATGAGGGTTTTTTCCTGGGAGGGGGAAATCGACACGCTCATGAGCACGATGGATTCTTTGCGGTACTACAAGAAGTTTCTTCAGACAGGCTTAATGAGTATGGATCCTCATACTGGTCATATCAAAGCATGGGTTGGAGGAATTGATCACAAATACTTCAAGTTTGACCATGTTAAACAGGGGAAACGACAGCCTGGATCCACTTTCAAGCCTTTTGTTTATGCAGCAGCCATTGAAAATGGTTACAGTCCTTGCTATTCCGTAATCGATCAGC
Organism: Algoriphagus sp.; assembly: GCF_013373065.1. Lineage (GTDB taxonomy): Bacteria > Bacteroidota > Bacteroidia > Cytophagales > Cyclobacteriaceae > Algoriphagus. The sequence goes on along the minus strand of NZ_JABXIN010000013.1, from coordinate 359,431 downwards.
CTGTGGAAGTTTTCATCCCCGGTCAGCCGGCTTGGAGTCCTTCCAATGCCAATGGAGAGTTCACTTATGAAAAAATGACGATCCGAAAGGCAATGGCTCAATCCGTCAATTCTATCACAGCTTATATGATGAAGAAGCTGAGCCCAAAAGTGGTGGTTGAAACCGCAAAACGAATTGGCGTAACCAGTGATTTGGAAGAAGTCCCAGCACTTTCCTTGGGGGTAAACGATGTATCTGTTTTCGAAATGGTTGGAGCTTTTGGAACCTTTGTCAATAAAGGAGAATATACAACCCCCTTCTACATCGATCGAATTGAAGACAAGAATGGAAATGTCATTCAACAGTTTACGCCTAAAAAACGCCCGGCTATGAGTGAGGAACATGCGTACCTGATGACCTACATGCTTCGAGGGGGTTTTGAAGAAGAATCAGGAACCAGTCAAGGGGTGCCTTGGAGTCTTCGTGAAGGAAATGAATTGGGAGGAAAAACAGGGACTACCCAAAATGCATCCGATGGATGGTATATGGGCATCAGCAAAGACTTGGTTTCCGGCGTATGGGTCGGTGGAGATGACCGGGCTATTCACTTCCGAAGCTGGATAGCCGGCCAAGGTAGCCGGACAGCACGGCCAGTCTGGGTAAAATACATGGAAAAAGTCTATGCCGATAAAGACCTAGGCTATACAAAAGGTCCTTTCCCTCGTCCCGAGCGACCATTAAGCATTGAAATTGATTGCGATGTCTATGAGCAGGAAAGCCAACGATTCGTGGATTTTGATTACGATGCCAAAAAGAACGACTTTTAAATTCAAATAATTATTCGCGTTAAAAAAACAGCTTTCCTTCAAAGCTGTTTTTTTAATTTAGGCTTATGGAATCTTCTTCCTTTCAACCCGATGAATATAACCTTCTCCCCGATCATCCAGGGGTTTACAAATATTTCAATACCGAAGGAGAATTAATCTATGTCGGAAAGGCAAAAAGCCTAAAGAAGCGGGTCAGCAGCTACTTCAATAAAAACACAGGAGTCAACCTTAAGACTCGACGGATGGTTCGGGAAATTAAACGGATTGAAATCACCCTGGTTAATTCCGAGTTTGATGCGCTTTTGTTGGAGAATAACCTGATCAAAAAATCCCAACCGAAGTACAATATTTTACTTCGGGATGATAAAACCTACCCCTATTTACTAGTAACCAAAGAGCATTTCCCCCGAATTTTTCAGACCCGAAAAATGATTCCTGGAAGAGGAACCTATTACGGACCCTTTGCAAGTGTCAAAGCCATGAATAATGTATTGGATTTGATTCGATCCTTATTCACAATCCGAACTTGCAAACTGGATCTCTCTCCCTATAAAGTCCAGGAAGGGAAATACAAAGTCTGCCTCGAATATCATATTGGCAATTGCCAAGGGCCTTGCGTTGGCTTACAAAAAGAATCGGATTACCTCAAAGATTTGGATCAAGCTAAACATATTCTTAAGGGGAATCTAGGCTTACCCAAAGCCTATTTCAAACAGGAAATGCAGAAATTCGCAGAAAACCTGGAATTCGAAAAAGCACAGCGAGCAAAGGAAAAACTGGATTTATTGGAGAAATATCAAGCCAAATCCCTTGTTGCCAATCCTTCCATCCACAATCACGATGTCTGTACGATCGTATCAGATGAGAAATATGCTTATGTTAATTACATGCGGGTTAAAAATGGAGCTTTAATCGTCTCTAAGAATGTAGAACTCAAAAAGAAACTCGATGAAACTGGAGAGGAACTTTTACTAACTGCCTTGATTCGATTACAAGATCAGTTTCAAAGTGATGCGGAAGAGGTCTTGGTTCCTTTTGAAATCCAAAACCCCATTGATGGATTAAATCTAGTTAATCCGAAAATTGGCGACAAAAAGAAGCTAATTGAACTATCCTTAAAGAATGCTCGATTCTACAAACAAGAAAAAGCGCTTCTTCAGGGGCTGAATAAAGACAAAAAAGACCGAGTCATCCGTCAACTTCAAGAGGACCTGAGTTTACCGGATATACCTGATCATATTGAATGCTTCGATAACTCCAACATTCAAGGAAGTAGCCCGGTGGGGAGTATGGTTTGTTTTTTAAATGGCAAACCAGCCGTGAAAGAGTACCTCCATTTCCACATCAAAACTGTAATTGGAGCAAATGATTTTGCAAGCATGAAAGAAATTGTGGGGAGACGTTACAAACGCTTATTGGAAGAGGGAAAAAGCCTTCCCAAATTGATTGTGATTGATGGGGGAAAAGGACAGCTTTCAGCAGCGGTAGAAGCATTACAGGAACTTGGGATCTACGGAAAAATGCCCATTATTGGAATTGCAAAGAGATTGGAGGAAATTTATTTCCCAGGGGACATGTATCCTATTCACATCGATAAAAAATCAGAAAGCTTACGGCTTTTACAACGAATCCGAGATGAAGCGCATCGTTTTGCTATAACTTTTCACCGAAAAGTACGAAGCAAAAATGCATTTGGAACTCAGCTGACAGCAATCCCAGGAATCGGGGAAACCACAGCCAATAAACTACTTAAACATTTCAAATCGGTAAAAAAGATTAAGGAAGCTAGCGAAGAGGAAATTGCAGCAGTAATCGGGAAAAGCAGAGCAAAGGAATTATCGGAATGGATAGAAAAAAATAAAGGGAGCGATTAGGCTCCCTTTATTATTACCATTCCCAGAGGGAATTTTCAAATTCTAATAGTTTGTACTCAAAGGCCAAAGCATCCAAATAAGATTGCATTTCTGGATTCGGATGATCAGGGTTGACCATATCTGCTATCAATGCCTCATCTGGATTTGTAAATCTCCTCACAACTGATCTAAACAAACGTGTATCGAATGCTTGGTCATAGGTCAAGCTCTTTGATAGGTTTTGGAAATTAATCCATCTAGCTTCAGGATGATCCTTAAAGTAATTGTAGAAATCTTTGTATCGGATATAGCCAATGGTCTTTTCACCAGCATTTGAGTTTGTTTGAGAAGGCATTACCAGATGGATGAATTTTACATCAAAAACCATATCTGAATGGTGCTTATCAAAAACAAAGTCTTCTTTGAAATCCAGATAATACAATTGCTTCACGAAAATACTATCTCCCAATGCATTCAACCAGAAGTTCTCTTGGAACTCAGCAATGGAAAGCGGTTGCGTAAAATCTTCATCTCTAAAAACCTCTAAAGCGTTTTCTTCAACTACCGCCTTATAGATTTGGTTGATAATTCCATTGGTTTTGGTATCACCGGAACCATAGAGTGAAAGGTTATACTTTTCACGAAGGTCAATTCTCCTCCAAACACCGATTTGATACATTTTATCATCTTCGCGAATCCGCTTGGACGAAAAAATAGTATCCATCTGAAACTGACGGTCGCCATATCCTGAAGGATTAACGCTTGTCGCGACCTGTGCTTGGGCTTCAAATGTCCAAGACACAGCTGCCATCAAGATGATAACTAGGGAATATTGAAGGATCTTTTTCATAATCTTTAAACTTTTCGACGCTTATTATTTAATCGCGATACGAATAATTTGTCTTAACTCAGAAGGAATCTTATTACCTCTAAAGTTGGTACGAGTTACTTGGTTTACTTCGATCACGATATCGTCCCCAGGCCGGGCACTTTCAAGCAATTGACGCATAGCAAGGTTGTTTCCAGAAGAAATCCTTACGGTCTGTCTTGGAACCTCGTTTCGAAGCAATCGAAGTTCACCTCCTGTTACTTCAAAGTTTGCATCTTTAGCCATTGTTCTACCAAATGTTGGTTCCGGAACTGCTCGTAATTGTAACCCAGTCAAAGAACCAATTGCCTGCGCTTGTGCAATATCAACTGGACTTCCATTAGACATGGTAGGAACAAGTGATGGAGCAGGCACAGGCTTAATATCAAACGTTACGTCGTCGATTTTATTTCCACCTGAACTTACACCGATCGTGACTTTACCAGTTGCACCTGGAATAATTGTCACTTGACCTGGAGAATTTCCTTTGATAGCTTGTCCATTGCTGACATTGAACTCAGGCGCATAGGTATTTCCCAAGGCTGGAACTTCAATTAACAATTCATTCGCACAATCAGCATACAATTGCTGCACAACCTCTGAAGAAACTTTTACAACTGGTTGCGCAACGAAGTATTCATATTCAACTGGCAAAACTTGATCTTCACCACCGATGTTGGTTACAATTTCACCAGACAATACCCGTCTAGCCAAACCTCTATCATCATATTCTGAAGCAGGAGTTGCAGTAAATTCAATTCTACCAAATCCTTTCTCGTCCACTTCGATTTGACGACCGTCCAAGGACATGGCAGGACGAGCAGAGGAGGAAGAAGAAGCAATAAACATAGTTGCTTCGAATTTAGTACCTGCTGCTACAATATTCGAAACAGCAGAAATCTTTGCTTCTGTAATATCGGCTTTGAAATAAAATGAACCGATAGTGTTTGCAATGTTTGTCAAAGCCTCACTTTCAATATTCAATACTTCATTTTGATATTGAGAAAGCAAAGCCAATACGGCTCCTACTGGAGACTTCACGAAGTTCAATGCAACGAAACTTTTCCCATTAACTTCTCGATTATTTGCAAAAAGCGGAATTTCTGATGCATCTAAGGCAATTCGCTCAAATTTCAAATCTGTAATTCCAACACTGGAAAGGATTTCTTCAACTTTAGCGGGATACGCATTGAGCGTTTCTTTCAATTCTTCTCCCTTACCGGAATTCACAAACATGTTTCCAGCAACTTCAGTATTTTTCAACGCTGCATTGACGAAATTACCTTCGTCATTTTTTGCATTGGATTGCTCAATCAAATCTCGCTTCAAAACCTCCAAGTAATCATAAATTTCTTTGGAAGCTTCACGAATTTGCTGTGCTGCAGCAACTTTAGGAACGTCTCGCTCATTATTCCCCTGCTGCTCTACAGTATACTCAATCGAACTAACCGCATTTTGGTTATCTAATATGTAATTGCGGGAGGTTCGCTCCATCCCATCATTGATGAGGATAAATTTCTGGAGGATCTGGTTACTTACCTGGAGGGCCAATAGGGCCGTCAAAACCAGGTACATCATCCCGATCATCCGCTGTCTAGGTGTCTCTTTTACTCCTGCCATTGGTTTGGTTTATCAGTTTAGATGATTGGAATTGATTACCCTTTCATGGCTGAAAGCATACCACCATAGATTTTGTTGAGTGAGCTTACGTTAGCATTCAATTTTGCTAATTCATTTTTGAATGCCTCTGTTTCCTTACCAGCTGCAGTAATTCCCTCCATAGCAGTAGTCATATTAGAATAGAACTTATTCAAGGCCTTCACGTGACTGTTGGCATCTTGCAATTCAAGTTCATACACTGCATTAAGTGCGGAAAGGTTCTGAGTAACTGTTTTTACCTGGTTATGATATTCTTTTGCATCCTGAGAAGCAGCAGACATTTCGGTAAGAGCTGCAGCAGTTTTTCCATAAGAAGAATTCATATCCACCAAAGTCTTTGCCGCAGCCTTTACGTTAGTTGCATATTCATTGGTTGCTACTGCTGCATCAGCAAGACTTCCCATTTTTTCGGCTGAAGACGCCAAATTCTGCATTCCTTTTCCAAGGCTCTCAATGAGTTCTGGACCCACTTTCGCTTTGGAAAGCATATCATCTAATTTTTGAGTAACCCCATCAGATGCAGCTACTTTACTTTTTGCTGGTCTACCTGAACCTTCACCTCCGGCTAGCTCAGGATAAACTTTTGTCCAATCTACTTCTTGAGGTCTTGGCTCGAAAGCTGAAAGGAAGAAAATTAAAGCCTCAGTACTCAAACCGACACCAATCATAATGTTGGCACCTTGCCAGTCCAAGATTTTGAACATCGCACCGAGAATTACGACAGCCGCGCCAATACCATAGATCTTAGGCATGACGTTGGAATAAAAGAAGTTGCTTTTGCTAGCCATTTTAAGTGTTAGAGTTAAGGTTTGGTTTTTTAAAAAGGGTTGAGTTTAAATATTATCGTCTTCTACGCTTGTTGGTCTTAACATCCATAGAACCTGAACGACCAATAAAGGTCATTACTGTACGGAAACCGATGTGAGCTTGCGCTACGTCTTGGTATTCATAAGTTCTAGTCGAAGTTTCCAAATAATGCGCAATGTCTTTCCAGCTACCGCCACGAATAATTTTTCGAGGCTCAGTTTCTACGTCATATACAGGATCCAAATCCCAAGTAAGTGTTCTTGATGTAGGAGAATAAGCGTCCATCACCCACTCGGCTACGTTGCCAGACATGTTGTAAAGACCAAATCCATTAGGGGCAAAAACATCCACAGGTGCAGTATATGAAAAACCATCATCAATATAATTACCTCTACCTGGCTTGAAGTTTGCCATCAAACAACCTCGTTTATTCTTCAAATAAGGACCTCCCCAAGGGTATTTGGCAACATCTTTTCCTCCTTTTGCTGCATATTCCCATTCTGCTTCAGTTGGTAAACGGAAGCTAGGCATGTCAAAATCATATTCATCATTTGCATTCATGAAGTAGGTTCTCCATTCGCAATATTGTTTTGCTTGATCCCAAGTAATCCCTACTACAGGATAATTGTCGAATGCAGGGTGATCAAAATAAAATTCCATCAAAGGATCTCCATAATGGAAAGTAAAGCTAGTAGACCAAACAGTAGTGTCTGGCTTCAGCTCTTCCAAATTAAATTGCGGCTCTTCTTTCAAAGTAGTCGGAGTCCCATAAGTCAATTCTCCATTTCGAACTGACTCCAAAAACTGTCTATACTTATTATTAGAAACCTCATATTTATCCATAAAAAATTCAGATACGGTAATCTGCTTGTTCATGGAAGATTGTGAAAAAGCGATGTCTTCGTCAGACTGTCCCATCCAAAAAGTACCGGCCTTCACAGGTACCATATCATAAGGGAGGTTTTGTTGCCACTGTGCCCGCTTAGGAACACCGGTCACTTCGCCTCTTCTGTTCAATTTTTCACTGGCTGATCCCTTCTTATTAAAAAGACCACAACCCGGAAGAATTGTAGCGATCGCAAGACCCAAAGTAATGCTCGCCAAGCGTAGATTAATTTTATTATACATAAATGACATTTTTTATATCATCAAATGATTTTCCAGTTTAAAATCTTCTCATTCAGCGAAATTTAGCGGAATTTTTGACATTTATGCAAATAACCTGCCAACTTTAAAATCAATAAATTATTATTCTTTTCCGCTAGTATTTCAAAATCAAAACCTAAAATCTGAATCTCGGTGTACGCTGAATCACCCGTTGAACCTCCCGAGTCACCTCACTCAACCGATACCGTAAAAGGAGCTCGTGACTGGTAGGAGCCTTTGCTTCTAATCCACTAATTACTAGGTCAAAAGCATAACCAAGCGTCAGAGAATTATCTGGTAAAAGCGAATATCCCAAAATCACCGATACCGATTCCTCACCTCGGAATGCCAAACCACCGGTAATTCGATTCTGGTAAGTACCAATAACGCTGAGATCAAAGGAAAAATTATTGAAGGAAACAGATTTTATAAGAAAACTTGGTTCTATTCTAAATTGCCCTACAGGACGGAACCTATATCCAACCAATAAATAGGAATGGTTTTCTAATGGATTTGAAAATCCCCCATCTCCAAAATCGAAACTAGGATTATTAATATGCCGACTACTTAATCCTATATAATAATTCCCTCGGTCCATAAGAACCCCCGCTCCAAAATTCAAATTCATGGAATTTTCTTTACCAGCAGTCGGAAGATTGGGTTCAGGATTCACCACTACTAACTCTCCATAATCCAAGGAACTTGAAAACAACCCAAAATAGGCCCCAAAACTGAGGGTCGTCCGGTTGATTGTTTTATGGTAAGCCCCCTGAAGATTGATTTCCAAATTTCCGGTAGCACCGATTTGGTCATTTACCAAGGTTAACCCATAACCAATATTCTTACCTTCCAATCTACCCTGAGCAGTAAGCAACTGGGTCACGGGCGCCCCTCCTCCACCAGTAGAGGTGGCATAATTAAACCATTGGGAACGATGTAAAGCCGAAAAGCGATACCCACCTTCCTTCCCTGCAAATGCGGGATTGTAATACATGCCATTAAACATGTATTGGGTAAACTGCGCATCCTGTTGAGAAAAGACCTCGCCGGAGTTCAGCAAACTGATCGAAACCAAAAAAGCAAAAATGTATTTCCAGCGAAAGCTCAGAATCATAAACTACGTGGCTATTACAGATTAAAGGACTATTGTAAGGATTTTAACTGAAAAACCACCGGTTTTGATTCTTAATCTTACAAATTATTGGCCTTTTTTATATAAAGTTCCAATGCACCGGTCATACTAGGTGCATTTGGCAGCGGTGCTTCGATGTCCAAAATCAGTCCCTCTTCCCGAACTGCCTCTGCGGTAGTCGGGCCGAAAGCAGCGATACGGGTTGGTCCTTGAACAAAATCAGGGAAGTTTACCGTCAGGGATTTGATTCCTGATGGACTAAAGAAAGCCAAGATATCATACTTCACATCTGCCAAATCGGAAAGATCAGCAGCAACTGTATGATAAATGATAGCTTCTGTGAAATCAATATTGTTCTTTGCAAGGTATTCAGGAATATCGTCTTTTCGAATATCTGAACAAGGGAACAAATATTTTTCGCTCTTATGCTTTTTAAAGTAATCAAAAAGGTCTTGTGCAGTTTTGGTCCCTACAAACAACTTTCTTTTTCGGATTACAATATATTTCTGAAGGTAATGTGCAGTTTGATCTGAAATACAGAAGTATTTCATATCGGGAGGCATTTCGATCTTAAACTCTTTACAGATATTGAAAAAATGATCGATGGCATTCCTGCTGGTAAATATCACAGCCGTATGCTTGAGAATATCAATTTTTTGCTTTCGAAAATCCTTAGGAGAAACTGGCTGCACTTCGATGAATTGTCTGAAGTCAACTTTGAGATTGTATTTCTCCGCTAATTGAAAATAGGGGGAATTATCGTTGGCTGGTTTTGGCTGGGAGACAAGAATACTTTTAACGGGTCTGAGCCTGTCCTTTGTCGATGCAGTCATGCTTAAATAATGCGTTTTATTTTTAGTACTGTCCGAAAACCATGATCCCTTTCACTAGTATAAGGAAAGGCACCAATTCTGCGATGCAAAGGTAAGTAAATAAATGGTATTTCTTAAAAGACAAGCGATTCATCATTGTGAGAAACAAAAATCCTATCCCCAATAAATAGATGCAGAAAAATGCCTGGTAGGAAATTGAAAGGAAATTTTGCAGATCATAATAAGCATTCATTAGGTAGAAGAATCCAGCTGTGACGAACAATAAATTAGCCCAAACAATTAATCGAAGTAGATAGAAAAAATGTGGAAACTCCAAGCGTGAAAGATCAAATAAAGAAGCTGTAATTCGAATTCCAATAAACTTGAATATTGTTAAAACGAGTAGGCCCAAGGATCCGATAAACCAAAACCACAATAAACGATCAGAGGAATTAATTCCCCATTCCAAAAGTAGGTCTTGCCTAAAAAATACAAGCCCGATTACTGCTCCAAGCGCAGTGAGGATGTTCACCAAAAAAACAAAAACCAAAATATCCAGAGAAAAGAACTTTTGTAAACTTCCGGTATCCGAGAAATCCTCATCGGTCACCAAACCCAATGGACTTAAAATAGCTGTAAATATGTAGGGATATACCTGCCGAAATCCCGCAAGGAAAAAGAGAATGATCAAGAAAGCAATGAGGAAAAAATCACGAATCTCCTGTCTTGAAAAAGGTTGAAATGCTCCAGTCTCTCCTGATTCTTCCCTGAAATCCAAGTTTTTTGTGGAAGCTGTAGCGGTCTTGAGAAGAACTGGGCGATTGCGGCCTAACCGCTTTTTAAAATAGATTAGCTGAACCGAGTCTTGTCTGAGTTCTTTCCAAACATCCTTTACCTGTCGAACCAAAAAAGTATCTTGCTCTGAAAAAAACCAAAGCCGCTCACCAGTAAATACAAGCGTTTGTTCAGGGACTTCCATTATCAAATAGGCCTCAGGAAACTGTTTTAAGTTCACCCATTGGTCTAAGCGATCAGAAGAAGAAAACCAACTTTTGACCTCTTCTCTCTCCCAACTTGAAGATAAATCTTCCAAGACCTGCCCCTGCAGATTCACCGAGCTTAAGGCAAAAAAAAGAAAAACGAGCAATCGAAATCTCATAATTTAAAATCGAACTAAATATCCAAAATGAATCTTGGAAAATTGGAGTGAAAGAGGCTGTTCTTTTGTTTTTCCGACCGCATATACGAAGCGAAAAACACCGGACTCTGTTTCAAAGCTCAACCCAGATCCAACAGAAAAGGGCTGTTCATTTGAACCCGCAAAATACGGGTTTTCTAAAAAGCCCCAGTCAGAAAAAAGAAAGAGAAAGGAATTTTCTCCAAAAAAAAGCCGAGGTTCTAGATTCATATAAACATAGTCCCTGACAAAAAAGAAATTCTCATTGAACCCTCGGATACTTTGCAACCCTCCCAATCGGAAAAGATCATTTTGAAGCAAATTTTCATTTCGGATAATTCCTCCGGCAGCTGCCCAGTAGATCCCCCAGTTTTTTTTCAGGAAAAAATGCTTTTCAGCCTTTGCTATAAGAGAATATTGAGGGGTACGAAGATCCAAACCTTCATAGGCTTCTTGAGGAATTCCGGTGTTTTGAAGAATTTCTTTATTCCCTGCCGAAAAGCCAAATATTATTCTTGACCCTCTACGCGGAGCTACAAGATCATCCAATAAGTCAAAACTTACCTGAATCCCATATTCAGACCACCTGAAATCTGCTCTTTCAGGAAGCTCAGTTGCATCTTTGTAGGCAAATGTTGATATCAAATCACCGGCTTGCCTTCGGAGAAAAAAGTCCAAATAAAATGGGCCTTGGGTCTGATATCCAAAGTGAAGCCCCAGCCTACGGTTTACAAAACTAGTATCTTGTTTCAGGAGGCTAAACTCTCCGCGAAGATCCAAACCGGAACCGAAAATATAGGATTCCTTGGCTTGAACTTCCAATCGTTGGGTAAGTTCATTGAAGCGCTGCCAATGAAGTTCAACATCTCTTCCTTTACCTCCCAAATGATACAATTCCAGATCCAACTGTCCCGTAATCAGCACCTTCCCGGGTTCGTTTTCATTGGGTAATACACCCAAAATCCCATCTAGCACATTCGCATTTCGATCACTCAAGCGAAAAACAGGGCTGGCTTTTTGAAGCCGAAAATCCAAAGTGGGAAGTTCCATTAATCTGAAATAAGGATTCCTTCCGACACGTTTGGTAGCTAGGTTCAATTCCTTCTGGGAAAAGGAAGAACCAACTTCAATCCCAGACCATTGCTGCAAATAGGATTGTTTGGTGACGCTATTTCCTTCAATACGAAGCGTATCCCATTGAATCTTTGGACCTAAATCAACCCAAAGGCTTGCTTGAAGCATCTCCTCTTCCCTAACTATACTATCCAAACGGATACTTGCAAATGGATAACCTGAATTCTCTGCTTTTTCCAAAAGATCCAAAAAAAGTCGATTGACTTCCTCAAACTTCAAGGATCTGTTAGAAAATTCATCCCAGTCCTTTGGAAGGTTGCCCGAACTAAGTTGTAATCGTTCAATTCGAGGACCTTGATACCATTTCACCCACAGCGAATCGCTCTGGTTGTGAATTCGGTCTACTTTGGCTCCTAAAAAACCTTCCTCCCAAGCCCTTTCTACCCATGAATCCATATAGCCTTTTCGAGCTATCGAATCTTCAAAACCAAGCCATTTTTCATTAGAAACTTGCCCCAGACTATCTTTCCAACCCAGCCAGTACGTTCCTTGAGAAAAGGCAGGTATACTCAACAAGAGATTTAAAAAAAGAAGAATGGAAAACTTCTGAATCACGGAGGAATGGCTAATACTTATATTTGCAAATTAAAGAATTCAAATTGGCTGGAATTTATATTCATATCCCTTTTTGCAAACAGGCCTGTCATTATTGTGATTTTCACTTTAGCACAAATACGAGTCAGTTTGAAACCATGACCTCACTGATTGCCAAAGAGGCAATGTTGAGAAAGGATTTTTTAAAAGGAGAAGAAATAAGGACTATTTACTTTGGAGGAGGCACCCCTTCTTTGGCAAACCCCGAATGGTTGGAGAAAATCATAAGGTCAATTTCCACTCATTTTTCTTTGAGTCTTCAAGAAGTAACCCTGGAAGCCAACCCGGATGACTTAACCCAAGAAAAGTTAGCGGCTTGGAAGGCTATGGGGATTGATAGACTTAGCCTAGGGATTCAAAGTTTTAAGGATGAGGTCCTTCAGTTTTACAATCGAGCCCACAATGCGAAGGAATCATTAGATGCCATTGAGTTAGCAAGAGCTGCAGGTTTTAAAAAATTCAGCATGGATTTAATCTATGGTTTTCCTTCCAGTAATCATGAGCTTTGGGTCAGTGATTTGGAAACAGCGCTTTCTCAAAATCCCGGACATCTTTCCTGCTACGCGTTGACAGTTGAAGAGGGAACAGCTTTAGGAAACTGGACAAAGAAGGGGAAATTCAACCCCGCAAATGAGGACTTTGTAGCTGAACAATTTGAAATTTTACAACAGATGACAGAAAAGGCTGGCTATGAACAATATGAAATTTCAAACTTCGCCAAGCCTGGTCAGGAATCCCTTCACAATTCACTCTATTGGAAAGGTCAAGCTTATTTGGGACTTGGTCCCGGGGCACATTCCTTTGATAGAGAACAGCGTTTCTTTAACCCTAGCCACAACCCCACCTATATCAAATCCCTAACCGAAGGGACTTTAGCCTTGATTTCGGATCCACTTGAAGAAGTAGACCGACTCAATGAATATATTTTAACTGCTTTGCGTACCCGCTGGGGAGTGGATTTGGAATGGCTTCAACATCAATTTGGAAAGGACCTGGCCTCTGAAAAAGCCATTCCGCTGAGGGAATTTGAAAAGGAAGGGTGGGTAAAAAGGGAAAAGAAAAACCTATCTTTGAGTAAATCAGGAATGCTAGTCGCAGACAGCATTGCACAAGCCCTATTTTATTAACCGATGGCATCATTCTCAGAACGAAAAAAAGAAGCGGCACCTTTGGAAGAAGCCTTCCAGGAATTATTGAAAGCATATAGGCTTGAAGGAAAATACCGTGAAAAATCACTTATTCATGAATGGGGCGAGCTCGTAGGTAAGACGATTGCAGATCGAACCCAATCGGTATTTATCAAGGATAAAAAGCTCTTTGTGAAACTGACCTCTGGGCCTATAAAACGGGAAATACAAATGAATAAAAGTAAAATCCTACAATTAATCGAAGAACGCTTTGGAAAGGATTTAGTGCTTGACTTAGTCTGTTTGTAAAAAAATTGGAAGCCATTAAAATTTTTTAACACCCTTGGAGTTAGCATTTTAGGTTTCCCCCGAATTTTTCCAATCCCTTTGAGTAATATTGGGATGAATAATCCATGATCAAACTTCCCTCCATACATATCGGAAGACTGAGCCTGTTGCTTTCCATTTTGGTTTGGCTTGCGCTCCTATTTGTGGATTTAGTTCGCTTATTCGGCGTTATCAATAACCTAAATTCGGGAATTGCCCCCGAATTCACCTGGATTCTAGAAATCCTTTTCTTTTTGACGGTTTACCTGTTTTATAATTACAACCTTCAGAAAAACACCCAAAATGAATTTATAAATCTCTTGTGGCGCGCTGCTTCCACTGGAATTTTCGCATCGGCAGCCTTCCTTGTCATTCAGCTTTTTTATCAATTTTTGGGGGATAGCAAACTGGGCCAAGAGCCTTTCCTTCGGAATTTCTTTTATCATGTTCATTTCGCGCTGATTTCCATTTTTTTGATATCTACCACCCTTCTCTGGAAAAAATTAATCCTCTATCAAAAAACAAAGCAGGTAGTTCAGCAATGGCAGACCTATGAAATCGGGCTGTTATTCGCGATGTTCTTTGTTTTTTTCAGCCAAAACACCTTTGGCTACAGCTTTATTTTTGGCTTTGTTATCCTTACCATTCTTGGAGGTTTTCTATCCGTAAACCTGAAATGGATTCCCTATTTAACCTTTAAGGAAAAATGGAAATCCTTGCTATTCTTGGCATTGATTATCGTCTGCTCGGTGTATTTATTTCTTCAGACAAATGCTTATTCAAGTGCTCAGCAAACGTACCCCATCAATCTACTGGACAACCTGTTTCTGATTTCCTTATTTGTATTTATCCTCATTTATGCCCTTTTCAGCTTTTTAGTCACCCTATTTAATCTACCTACCTCTTCCGTATTCGAACAGAAGCTGACCGAGGCCATCAACTTCCAGCGATTAAGTCAATCCATCCAACCGGACGAGGATGAAGAAAAGGTGTTGGACATCTTATTGGACTCCTCCATGAGCGCTTCTTTTGCAGATGGAGCCTGGCTGGAGTTATATCAATCGGAACGGAATCAAGCTGTTCTTCAAGAGCGTTGGATAGAATCTAAGGAACGAGAGGAATTGGCAGAGCTTATTGAGTCCAATACTTCTGCCCAAAACTGGGCAAAAGATACCAAAGCAGAACTTTTAAGCCCTTTACCGCTAAAAATCAAGCACCCAAAATTTGGATCGCTTCTTCTTGTTCCACTGGTAGTCAATAAAGCTGTTATCGGTCGATTGGTGCTTTGCAAAGAACTAAAGGATGGGTTTAATAAGGAAATGGTGACGATCATCGAGACTTTTTCCCGACAGGCGAGCATCTCCGTAGAAAACCACCGGCTCCTCAATCAGGCAATCCAAAATGAGCGATACCAAGAGGAATTGAAAATTGCCCAGCGGGTACAGAAAGCTCTTCTTCCCAATGAACTCGATCACAATCAGGCTTTCGAAATCTGTGCCTATTCCAATGCTGCCGATGAAGTTGGAGGGGATTATTACGACACCTTCCAATTGGATCAAAATCGCTTCGTTTTCATCATAGGTGACGTTTCCGGGAAAGGAACTTCTGCGGCATTCCATATGGCTCAAATGAAAGGGGTTTTTCAAAGCTTGATTCAACTCAACTTGAGTCCAAAAGAATTTATGACCCGCTCGAATGCCGCATTAAGCCGATGCTTGGAGCGAAATCACTTCATTACAGCGTCTATTTTTATTATTGATACCCAAAACCATCAGGTTTGTCATGCCCGCGCAGGGCATGTGCCCACACTTTTATACCGTTCGGGAGATCAAAAAGCAAAATATCTTGAAATCGGGGGCTTGGGATTGGGAATTTTAAGAAACATGCACTATGAAAAACACGTTGAGGAAAAAGAGTTTACATATCATTCAGGAGACATTTTAGTCCTCTTCACCGATGGAATTGTAGAAGCCAAAAATCAAAAATCACAGCAATTTGGATTTGAAAGAATCCGAGCCCTTGTGGAAATGAACCAATACCTATCCCCACGAGAAATTCAAACCAAACTGATCGATACCCTACATGACTTTGTAGGCGGGGATGGACTTATCGATGATGATTATTCCTTAATGGTTGTAAAATTCAATTAAGTAAGAAGATATGCTATCCATAGAAACCCAACTGGAGAACCCAAACCACATTTTAATACCCAAAGGAGAAATTGATGCAAGTAACTCCGTCCAACTAGATGAATCCATCCGGAAATTGCTTGAGGAAGGAGCTAAATCAATTCTTGTGGACGGGTCCTTCATCGAATACATTTCCTCTGCCGGTCTCGGGGTATTTATGTCTTACCTAGAGGATTTTCAGGAAAGAGGAGTAAGCCTGAAGATTTTCTCCTTGAGCCCTCGGGTATTGGAAGTTTTTAAGATTCTAGGATTGGATCGCTTAATTCCGATTTTCCCAAACAAAGAAGCTGCCTTGAACGATAAGTAAGCCATGGAGCATAAAATTCAGCTTTTCTGTCAAACCACTGCCCTTTCGGAATTGAGGAAATTTCTGAACAAGAACCTTTCTCAAATAAAACTTTCAGAAAAGGACAGGCACCAAGTAACCTTGGCAGTAGAAGAAGTATGCGCAAACCTGATTATTCACTCTCATCAGTGTAATGAACAGGAGCAAATCTCCTTAAACTTAATCAATGAAGAAGATCGGGTGATTTTCGAAATCCAAGATCGAGGCAAGGCTTTTAACATTCTTGACTATGAAGCCCCTGATTTGAAAACGGTCGTTTCTGAGAAAAGAAAGGGTGGTTTAGGGATCATATTAGTAAAAAAGATTATGGATGAAATCGAATTTGAATCCCAAGAAGGCACCAATACCTGCAGATTGACAAAATTTTTTGGCTCCTAATTCTTGTTAAATCACTGGAAGCTCGGGCATTTCACCCAAAATCCTCATATTTTTGTAACATTGCAGTGAAATAGAAAGCTCAACAATTCATGATCTATCGGTCTTTTTCGGCCCTTCTTTTTAACCTTGCGGTTGCTTTTACTCTATTGGGGGCTACAATACAGGCTTCTATAGCCCAAAATAAGCCATTATTGACAGTAGGCAATCAGGAAATCTCACTCAATGAGTTTATCTATTTGGTGGGCAAAGGCATCAATTCAGAAGGAAATGCAGGAGCACTTTCCAGAGAAGAATTCGAGGACAATCTCGAGCTATTTATTAATTACAAACTCAAAGTCACCGAAGCGGAAGCACAAGGCCTACACCAAACCACCGAATTTCAGCGGGAATTTGAATCCTTCAAAGAGCAACTGAAAGCCCCGTATTTGATTAAAAACTCTTTGGAAGAAGGAGAGTTACGGAAAGCCTATTCCCGAATGCAGGAAGTTATCCGTGCTAGCCATATTTTACTTCGATTCCCCCCAAATGCCAGTGCGGATGATTCGATAGCTGTTTTAAAAATGGCCATCAAACTGAAAGGGGACATCCAAAACGGAGCTTCAATCAATGATTTGGCTGTCGAATATTCAGAGGATCCTTCTGCAAAAAGCAACCGGGGAGACTTGGGATATTTTACAGCACTTCAAATGGTTCAGCCTTTTGAGGACGCTGCCTACATGCTGCAGTCCGGGGAAGTATCGGATCCTGTGTTGACTAGTTTTGGATATCACATTATTCAAGTTCAAGACCGACGGGCTAATCCCGGTCAAGTTCAAGTATCCCATATCTTGGTTCGGGTTGATGAATCGGATACCCTTGCTGAAGATAGAGCCAGAAGAAAAATCTCCGATATCTATACAGAAATCCAAAAACCTACTACTCAATGGGAGGAAATTGTAAGTAACTACTCAGAGGATCCCGGAACCAATCAGAAGGGTGGTTTATTGCCTTGGTTTTCTGTAGGCAACATGATTCCTGAATTTGAAATGGCAGCCTTCTCACTTACTGAAGAGGGAGAAGTTTCCCCTCCGGTAAAAACCCGATTTGGCTACCATATACTTCGCTTAGAGGGTAAAAAACCTATGGATTCCTTTGAACAAATGGAACCTATGATTCGATCCCGAATCCTGAGAGATTCTCGATCTTCCATGATACATTCCCAGGAACTTGCCATTCAAAAGTCCCGATATGGTTTTCAGGAAAATGTAGAAATGGTCAGCAACCTGGAACAGGCTCTCAATCCAATTTCACCCAATAATTTTGAAACAGAGATTGACAATAATGGATGGAGATCTGAGTTTTTATTTGAAGCAGGATCAAAAGCCTACCAAGTTGAGGATTTTCTAAAATTCGTTCAGGAGCAAGAACAACCTTTAAATTCAACTGGTAAAAACTTCGATCTTTGGTTTGATCGCTTTGCCTCTTATGTCTTAGCGGATTTGGAAGAGAAGGATTTGGCAAGTAATAACCTCGAATATCAAATGCTCCTTAAGGAATATCGAGATGGAATTTTGCTTTTTTCACTAATGAATGAAGAAGTTTGGCAAAAAGGTATTCAAGATTCCCTAGGTCAAAAACAATACTTTGAAAATCACCAGAAAAACTATTTCTGGAAAGAACGATCCGAAGCCCTTATCGTAAAGGTATTGGATATGAACCGATTGGCGGCAGCAAAAAATTCGCTTCAGAACCAGAGTTATTCGGAAGAATTAGTTTCGAACTTTCGAACAAACTTCGAGGAAAATACTCCTTTAGCATTTCAGATGCAATCCGGAATTATAGAGATACCTGAGCACCCGGTTCTTTCGAAGGTTGACTTATCTCAAAAGTACCAGGAATTGGAAATTGATGGACATTTGCACTTGGTTCTATTGGGGGAAAAGTTTCCTGAAGGCCCCAAAAAATTCGAGGAGACCAGAGGTTTGGTTATCCGCGATTATCAAGAATATTTGGATGAGCAATTGATCCAATCCTTACGGGGAAAATACCCTGTTCAAATCAACGAAGAAGTCAAAGAAGAAGCGTTTATTGCTTTGAATCAATAATCACCCTGACTTAGCCCTTTCATATTTACAATGAGTAAACTAAACCATACACTCCTAGCTATTAGTATTATCTTTTGCCTACAACCTGTCTTGGCCCAAGAAGAAGGTGCCACTACTGGTCAAGTATTAGACAAAATCGTAGCAAAAGTTGATAATAATATCGTCTTGGAATCCGATGTACAACGTACCTATATCGAGGCGATCGCTCAATCTCAACAAGGAATCACCCCTCCTACCCGATGCGAAGTTTTTGAGTCTTTACTCATTAACAAGCTCATGGTCGCAAAGGCCGAAATTGACTCGGTAGTAGTGACTGATGCAGAAGTGGAATTACAAACCGAAAACCGCTTCCAAATGGTCCTCCAGCAAATCGGAGGAGATGAGAATATGATTTTGCAGATGTATGGCAAAACGGCTGATCAGTTAAAATCTGAGATGTACGATGTCATTGAGGAGCAATTGATCGTACAACGAATGAGGGATAAAATTACAGAAGGTGTGACGGTCTCACCTGCTGAGGTAAAAGCCTTTTTCGAAAGTATTCCGACTGACTCTTTACCTTTCTTTTCTGCTGAAGTTACCGTAGGTCAAATTGTAAAAAAGCCTGAGGTAAATGAGCGAACCAAACAGGAAATTTACGATCAGCTGTTCAAATTTAAGGAAGACATTTTAGCAGGTCGGGCTGACTTTGCAGATTTGGCGAGGAGATACTCAGAAGATCCCGGTTCAGCTGCCCAAGGTGGGGATCTTGGATTTTTTGGACGAGGTCAATTGGCACCTGAATACGAATCAACCGCATTGGGGCTTCGACAAGGAGAAATCAGTGACCCTGTTGAAACACAGTTTGGTTTTCATATGATTCAACTTCTTGAGATCCGTGGAAACACCTACAATACCCGCCATATCTTAAGAATCCCAAAGGCTAGCGAGGAAGACATTATGCGTACTGAGCGTTATTTGGATAGTCTTCGAACGGAAATCATGGATGGAGACATTGAGTTTGCGAAAGCTGCTAAAGATTACTCTGATGACCGAGCTACTTCTGATAACGGGGGATTTTTTACCGATCCTGGAACAAGCTCCAATCGTTTGACGCTTCGAACATTGGAAGATCCAGTTTTGTATTTCACCATCGACAGTATGGATGTAGGCTCTATTACCAAGCCTATTCGTTTCGAAGATCCTAGGGAAGGAACCAAAATCCGAATTCTGTATTATCAAGCCAAATACCCTGCACACCGGGCAAATCTCAACGATGATTATGAAAAAATGAAAGCTGCGGCTCTTCGTAAAAAAGAGGATGAGCTATTGGGGAGTTGGTTTGTCACCGCGAAAGAGGATGTATTTATTGATATCGATCCTTCCTATGATCGCTGTAATGCACTTAGTCAACGATAAAAAAAGGCCGGAAAAACCGGCCTTTTATTTTTTAGAATCATTTCTTTCCAAAAAGTGCTTGAAAAGCTAATCCAATTTGCCTGAACCCCTCTTTTAAAAATCCTTTTGATTCCTTTAGACGAGGCTCATATTCTTCCCGCTTTTCATTAAACTCTTTTTCCAACAGTGCTTTACCTTTCCGCAGCTCTTCTTCTAAGGTCGTTTTGTTTTCCTTTAAGGCCGCAATTTTTTTCTCGATTTCTACTTTCACATCGGCACTCGCATCGGCTCCTTTTTGAATGAGTTCCTCGATCTTATGCCCAATTTCCTGCAGAGTCTGTTCGATTTCCTGTATCCCTTTTTTATCCTTTTCCATAGCTAAAAATTTCAATTGGTTTAGAATAATAAGTTAGAAAAAAATCTGCTGAAAAACAGGTTATTAGATACTTATTCCATTTCGGACTCTACAGACTCACCCGCTTGAGTTTGCTTTTCGTAGAGTTCAGCATAGGTTCCCTTTTGGGCCATCAAGGTTTGGTGGTTACCGTGCTCAATGATTTTACCATCATCTAATACGATGATATGATCTGCTAATTTGGCAGAAGAAACCCGGTGGGAAATAATCACCGAGGTTCGGTCCTTCATGATTTTTTTGAGGGAATTAAGAATGGAGTTTTCAGTCTTAGTATCAACCGCTGAAAGACAGTCGTCCAAAATTAAAATCTGAGGTTCTTTGGCTATGGCACGAGCGATTGATACCCGTTGCTTTTGCCCTCCGGATAAGGTAATCCCCCGTTCTCCCAACATGGTATCAAAGCCTTTGGGGAAGTCTACAATATTCTGGTACACATCGGCATCTTTGGCTGCCTGCTGAATCAATTGATCATTGGGATGATCCACACCAAAGGCAATATTATTAGCGATCGTATCCGAAAAGAGAAACACGTCTTGTGGAACGTATCCAATATTTTTTCTTAGAAATGAGATGTTGAATTCCTGGATAGGCTGGTCATCAATCAATATTTCTCCGGAAGTTGGATCATACATGCGCATTAGGAGGTTGGCAATAGTAGACTTACCCGAGCCTGTAGTTCCAATAATTCCCAAAGTTTGACCGGCTTGTATCTCGAAACTAACATGATCCAAGGCTCGAACTCCGGAGTCTGGATAAACAAAGGACACATCCCGAACAGTAATTTTCCCATGAATAGGTTCTCTCATGTCCTGGGTACTTTGAATTTCATTTTTCTCATCTAGGAATTCATTGATTCTAGCCTGAGATGCCGCAGCCCGTTGTACAATACTTGTAACCCAACCCAAGGAAGTGACTGGCCATGTAAGCATGTTCACGTACAAAATAAATTCCGCGATCACACCATAACCGATTTCTCCATTGATTACTTGGAGACCTCCTATATACACCGTCAAAATCGTAGATATCCCTACCAAAGCCATGATCAGTGGGAAAAACAAAGCATTTACTTTGGTTAAGCGGATGGATTTATCCTTGTAATCCTCGCTGGCGGTAGCAAAATCCCGAACACTGTCTTTTTCCCGCACAAAGGCTTTCAAAACACGAATGCCTGAGAAAGCTTCTTGAACAAAGGTGCTTAACCCAGAAAGGCTCCGTTGGATTTTTTCAGAGCGCTCGTTAATCAGGTTATTGACAAAATAAATACTGACAGAAAGGATCGGCAGGGGTAAGAGTGAGTACAAGGTTAATTCCGGATTCACCATGACCATGTAGCTGATAACCAGCGGAAATAAGATCAGCAAATTGAGCCCATACATGATCGCCGGTCCCAAATACATCCGTACACGACTGACATCCTCTGTAATCCGAGCCATCAAATCGCCCGTACTGTTCTTTCGATAAAAACTCAGCGGCAGATTTTGGTACTTTTCAAAAATCTCATTTTTCAAATCATACTCAATTCGACGGGACATTATGATGATCGTCTGACGAATCAAAAAGAGAAAGAAGCCTCGCAACAGGGCCATCAATAAAATCAAAAACCCAAAAACAAACACAAATTTTAGAAAAACTTCCTGGGCCAACTCCCCCATTCCACCCAGCTGAATTGGCTTAAAAATGGAAAAACTTTCCACCACATAATCTATGGCTAATCGAACCAATTGGGCAGGAATTATTACGAAGATGTTGGAAATGACGGTAAAAAACACACCCAAAAGCAACAAGCCCTTGTATTTATATAAATATTTATTGAGTCTCCAGAGCGGCTTCACCAAATAAAAACTTTTGAAATTAGAAATTGATTAAGGAAACTTGGGTAGTTTATTCCTTTGTTGGGCGATAAAAGTATTTAATTTTGTATCGACCTACTCTTTAGAGAAAGGAACAACCCAAATATAACACAATCTAAACAGCGAAGTTCACATGTTAGAAACGAAAGCTTCCGAAACCTTGCAAGAAGGGTCCATCTTTGGACAAATCACGACCATGGATCACGAGCAGCTCGTGATTTGCCATGATCAAGCCACAGGCTTGAAAGCCTTGATCGGCATTCACAATACGACACTTGGTCCTGCTTTGGGAGGCACTCGCATGTGGCCCTATGCTACGGAGGCGGAAGCTATTACCGACGTGCTGAGACTTTCTCGAGGAATGACCTTCAAAAACTCCCTAGCTGGACTGAATCTGGGAGGAGGAAAGGCTGTGATCATTGGCGATCCGAAATTAAAAAGCGAAGCCTTTTTGAGAAGATTTGGACGCTTTGTGGAGAGTCTTGGAGGTCGATATGTGACCGCAGAAGATGTCAACATGAGCACCGCTGACATGGAATATATCGCCATGGAAACAAGTCATGTGACGGGATTGCCACAAATCAAGGGGGGTGCGGGTGACCCATCACCAGTAACCGCTTATGGGGTCTACGTAGGGATGAAGGCTGCCGCAAAAAAAGCCTTTGGCACTGATGACCTTTCCGGTAAAAAAATCGTGGTACAGGGCGTAGGACAGGTAGGAAAATACTTGATCCAACACCTGATGAAAGAAAATGCAGAGGTTTTGATCACCGATATTTTTGAGGATAAACTGAAAAAGGTGGCTTTGGAAACAGGAGCTGTGGCTGTTGATCCTGACTCCATCTATGATTTAGAAATGGATATCTATGCTCCGTGTGCTTTGGGAGCAACAGTAAATGATGACACGATCGATCGGTTGAAATGTGCAGTTATCGCTGGCGGCGCCAACAATCAGCTGAAAGACGAGCAAAAGCATGGGCAAATCCTTTTGCAAAAAGGAATTATTTATGCTCCTGATTTCTTGATCAATGCTGGTGGTGTCATCAATGTGGGTGCTGAATACTATGGTGATTACCAAGAAGAGACCGTTTATAAGCAAACCGAAAAGATCTACGATACCTGTTTGCATATTTTGGATAAATCCGAAAAAGAAAACATTCCTGCCCAAGAAGCGGCCATTCGAGCTGCTAAGGAACGTATTGAAGCGATCGGAAGGGTAAAGCTTCCTTTCTAAGGAATCCATCATCCCATTTTGAAACCACCGGAACTGGTATCCGGTGGTTTTTTTATGAAAAATCTACTGGGGGAACCCCACCTAAAATACCTATATTTACAGCTTGTTTGATCAATTATGCTAAATCGAAGAATCCTCAGGGTCAAAGCTTTTCAAAATCTTTATGCCTTTGAGCAGTGCAAAGCTTCCAACTATAATCTTTCCCGAGATTTCATCAAAGAATCCTTTCTTCCGGACCTCAATAGCATGGAAGTTCAGGATAAGGCTGCCTTGAATCGGGAAGCGGAATTGGCCTTGTCGATTTTTGAAAAAAATCTCGAGAATACCCTGGCTATCGATTCAGCAGAAGCCAGTCCTAAGGTCAAGCAAGTGGTAAAGGAAGCGATAGTCCAATACCGAAATGCCAACAAGAAGGATCAGGAGTTTTTACTCAAAAATATGATCGCTTCTGCAGAGCGAATTCCACAACTTTATTTGCTGGCAATCGAACTCCTCCAAGCGTTTGCAACGCATGTAGGAAGAGAGCATGAAAAGAAGCGGAAATTGGCAGGGGAAAACGCGGTTGAATTTGCTAGTGAGCTTAATCTTTACCACAATCAAGTCCTAAATAAACTTAAACATTCTTCAGCTTACCAAGCTGCGGTTGCGCGAAACAATGTGGACCTGGAAGATGTAGAGCTTGAAATCAAAGAATGGTTCAGAGACTATATTAAACCATCGGAAGAATACCAAGCATACATAAAAATCACCAACCCCACCTTGGAACAAGATTTAGAGGCAGTAGAGGGCATCTTAAAGAAGATCTTGTTTAAAAATGAGGTGATTTTGAACTACTTCTCCGAAAAAGACCTTAATTGGACAGAGAACAAAGCTGTTGTTCGAAGCTTAGCGGCCAAGGTATTGAAAAATGCAGCCCAATCGGAAGAGGGAGCGTTACCTGAAATCGCCATGAACTGGGAGGAGGATAAGGAGTTTTTTCAAAATATCTTTAACTTCACCATTGAAAAAGATCGCGAAAACCGGGAGTTGATAGCTCAAAAAACAAAGAATTGGGATATCGATAGATTAGCATTTACCGATAAGGTGATCATATCCATGGCCATTACGGAAATGCAGCTTTTCCCAAGCATTCCGGTGAAGGTGAGCATCAACGAGTACATTGACATCTCAAAAACCTACAGTACACCAAAAAGTAAACAATTTGTCAATGGGCTTTTGGATGTGATGTCCAAAGAGTTAACAGAACAAGGAAAAATCCGTAAAAGCGGAAGAGGCTTGTTAGACAATAAATAAAGAAATCATGAACAAGAACAGTAATTCACTTTTAGCATTCATTGTTGGCGCAGGAATAGGAACTGCGTTGGGTGTTCTTTTTGCGCCAGATAGCGGAAGCAATACCAGAGACAAACTTTCCTACAAACTTTCCAAGTACAAAAAGGAATTGGAAGAACTCATTCAGGAATTAGTAGAAGGCAAGGAACTTCACCTGAATGAAGCAAAAAGCGAAGGAAAGCGTGTTATTAATGAAGCGAAAAGCAAGGCTGAAAACCTTCTCAAAGACGTAAATAAATTAATCGATCAAATCAATAACGACAATTAACATGAAAGCAAGAATCCTAGGTTTAGTCGGTGCTATTGCAGCACTCTCTTTTACTACAGCTTGTAATCAAAGTTCTGAGCAAGAGCAAAAAATCCAGGCTTTGGAAGAAAAAATCGCACAATTGGAGGCAAAAGGATCTTCCATCACCCCTGTAAATGCTCAAACCACACAAGCGGCCGATCCTTCGACGCTAGGTGGATTCCAATTTGAAGAAATGGAATACAACTTTGGAACCATCAATGAAGGAGAAGTTGTGGAACGAATTTTCAATTTCACCAACAATGGTCAAGCTCCTTTGGTCATTTCCAATATCACAGCATCTTGCGGTTGCACAAGCCCTGACTGGACCAAAACTCCTGTCAATCCAGGTGAGACTGGTTTTGTAAAAGTAGTGTTCAATTCTACAGCAAAATCTGGAGCTCAGGCACCTACAGTAACTATTCAGGCGAATACCAACCCGACTGTTACTCGATTGAGATTGCGTGGTAATGTAACTCCTAAGGCAGGAGGACCAGCACCTGTTGGACCTGTTAAGCGATAATATCGGATGATAACAAGCATTTTGGTACAGGCTCCCGCAGGTGGGGCCGGTATTATGGGTCAGGTTTTTCTATTTGGGTCCATTATTCTGATTATGTATTTCTTCATGATCAGACCCCAGCAGAAAAAGCAAAAAGAAACCAAGAAATTTATTGAAGAAATCAAAAAAGGGGACAATGTTGTCACCATCGGTGGCCTCCACGGAAAGGTGTTTTCTGTAGAGAATGATACGGTTACCCTAGAGTTGGACCGAGGCTTCAAAGTCACCGTGGAAAAGTCTGCGATTTCTCTTGATTTCTCAAAAAAGCCTTCTAAATAAGTTGAATTTTGCCGGATACTAAAAAGTCCTCTAAAGGGATTTCTCCAAAAAAACTCTCTAATCTAAAAGTGGTAGTCCTCTGTGTAGCAGCGGCTACCACTTTTTGGATTTTAAACGCCCTGAATAAGGACGATTACACGACTATTGTCGATTACCCCATCGAATTTGAATTCGACCGGGAGCGATACATTGCTGTCGCTCCACTTCCAGCTACTATTGAAGTTGAAATCAATGGAAATGGATGGGACCTTCTTCGGAAATATTTCAATTTCAATACGACTCCATTTATTGTCAACTTGGAGCAACCTTCCTCCCGAGATTATTTAATTCCTTCTGATTTAAGAAGGGAATTATCCGAATTCCTCAGTCCAACTCAAATCGTATCGCTTTCCAATGATACACTGAATATCGAAGTGGACAGGATCCGCACCATCAAAATGCGCCCTACTTTGGACTCCATGAGTTATAGCTTGGGAAAAAATATCCGATTATTAAATGAGCCGGAATTTGAACCAAAGGAAGTTACGGTTACCGGCGCAGAATCCATTCTAGAAATTTATGACGGGAAATTTCCAGTCAATTTAGATGAAAGACGCCTTGACAGAGATTTGACCAAAAATGTCAAATTGGGCGTTTCAAAAGAACTTTCAGAATTCATTTCCATTAAAGAAGAAAGCATTTCTGTACATGTGGATGTGGTGGCTTTTCTGGAAGGAAACAAGCGGATGAAGATCAAAAAAGTGAATTTTCCACGAACCGTCCACCTTGAAGATGAAGACCCTACCATCATGCTGTATTATTTGGTAGATGAGCGCTATACGGAGGAATTAAAAGATCTTGAATTTGAGGCTGTTTTAAACTATTCACAGCGAAATCGGGAAGATTCCACCATCGCCATTCAAGTCAACCCTCGCCCTAACTTTTTGGATCAGGTTCGGATCGAACCCGCAATTCTCAAATTAAGCTATGGCAACTAATCCCCGGTTGATAGGACTTACGGGAGGAATTGGATCGGGCAAATCCACCGTCGCCCGGCTATTTGAAATTTTAGGCATTCCAGTCTACTATACCGATGATCGAGCCAAATGGCTGATGAATACTAATGAAAATTTAAAGAACGCGATCATTGAAGCATTTGGAGTGGAAAGTTATCGAGAAGACGGAAGTTTAAACCGGGAATACTTAGCCCAAACCGTATTTGTCGATCCTGAAAAAGTCAAAAAGATTAATAGCCTCGTGCATCCCGCAGTGGCTGAAGATTTTGAAAACTGGGCCACTTCCCAAACAGCTCCTTATGTTCTTAAAGAGGCAGCCCTAATATTTGAAGCAGGAGGGGAAGAAAAACTGGATAAGGTGATCAATGTGAGTTCTCCCTTACGAATACGAATGGCACGAGTGCTTATGCGCGACCCTCACCGAACGGAAACCCAAGTAAACCATATCATCAATCAACAGCTACCAGACGAGACCAAAAATGAAAAGGCCGATTTTGTCATCAAAAACAGAGACAATCTACTCTTGATCCCTCAGGTTTTGAGTATTCACAAGGAATTACTTAAAGAAATAAAAGATAATTAAATATTATCTCCATTCGTTGGAAAACCTCCGTTCTAGGAATAAGATTGAATTCAAATCCCAATTTTCTAAATTACTTGGCCTAAAGATTGGGTTTTACCTTTTACCAAAAATCCTAAATAAGCACCACCCGCAGGCTTTTTGCCCCATGGGCTCCTACTACTAAGGATTGCTCAATATCAGCTGTTTTAGAAGGCCCTGCCACAAAAAGTCCAAAACCTGAATGCTCATCTCCTATTCGTTCATAGGCCTGATGCATGGTATCTACCAACTTTTGCTTCGAAAGGACCAATACCAAATGTTCGGTGATAAAGGGAAGGACACGGTGGGGAAGCTGTGAATCATCCATCCACATAGCCCCATTTTCGGCAACTCCGAATTGTGCTTCTAAAATAGCCAGCTGCAAATTGTCCAATTGATGCGGATCCTCAGGAAGTTCTTGTGTGGAATAAGATTGAAAGGATTCAGGTATAGAAACAATCTGTTGGAAATCAGAAGAAGACAACCAGATTTCAAATTCTTCCCTATTCATTACCTCTCCTTTATTGGCCAAAATTGCCCGGGTAAACAAATCCACCAAATCGTCACCCAACCGATAATCGGGTAGGTCAGGTAAAGGTTTCTTTTCTCGTTGAATCCCACGGATCGAATTCAGAATATCTTCTCGGCTACTCATTTTCGATTTTTTTTATACCATTCCTGAAAGGACTCCTTAGGCGCTTCGGGAAGATCTCGGTTTTTCCCCCAAGCATTGAGTGGATTGTAGATCAAGCCTTTAGGCAGATTCCGAACCGCTTTACGCATCATAGCTCCAGAAAATTGATAAGCCAAAGGACTTTTGAAAATCACACTCGCCAATTTCATGGCTATTGATTTGGAAGCTTCCCCATGATTTTTGGTGATTTCCTGCCGCCACTCATAGAGTTGCTCGTGGATATTGATTTTAACCGGACAAACATCCGAGCAACTTCCACAAAGTGTAGATGCAAAGGGCAGCGTGCTGTATTTTTCCATATCCAGGCCCGGAGAGAGGATGGAGCCAATCGGTCCAGGCACCGTACTTCCATAACTATAGCCTCCACTTCGACGATAAATAGGGCATGTATTCATACAAGCCCCACAGCGGATACATTTAAGCGAGTTCTTGAACTTTTCACGCCCCAATTGAAGGGTCCGCCCATTATCCACCAATACTATATGAATTTCTTTTCCTTTAGCCGGGCTTCTAAAGTGGGAGTTGTAATTGGTGATGGGCTGTCCGGTAGCAGATCGTGCTAATAATCGCAGAAAGGCTCCCAAATCCTTTCGCCTTGGAATAATCTTCTCGATTCCCATGCAGGCAATGTGTACATCTGCCAAGTGCACGCCCATGTCGGCATTCCCCTCATTGGTACAGACTACAAACTCTCCGGTCTCGGCAATCCCAAAATTGACCCCGGTAATAGCCACTTTGGAGCCTAAAAACTTCTCCCTCAAATGGAGTCTTGCTGCATTCGTCAAATAAGATGGATCTTCATTTCCTTTCTCTGTATCCAATTTCTCATGAAAAAGTGCTGAGATATCCCGCTTTTTCAAGTGAATAGCAGGCATCACAATATGACTGGGAGGTTGCTGAAGAAATTGAACGATCCGCTCTCCCAAATCCGTATCCACCACTTCCACCCCATTTTTTTCGAGATAGGGATTTAAGTGGCATTCTTCTGTTAAAATGGACTTGCTTTTGACAATCGCCTTGCAATTCTTTTCCTGTAAAATCCCGAGTACAATTTGATTGTGTTCATGGGCATCTTTTGCCCAATGGACCTGGATTCCATTTTTTAGGGCATTTGCCTCAAATTCCTCCAGGTAGCTATCCAGATTGGACAGTACATTGTCTTTGATCTGTGAAGCGAGGTTCCGCAATTCCTCCCACTCTGGAATGGTCTTACTGATAATATCTCGCTTTTCGCGCACCATCCAAAGCGTCTCATCATGCCAATGGGAATTAGCCTGATCTTTCAGAAACTGACTTGCTGCTTTGGGATGACTCATGCGAGGGATTGGTTTAGAATTTCTGCGATATGCATAAATTTCAAATCACTTTTTGATCGATCGGCAATACCTTGCAAATGCATCAAGCACGACATATCTCCACCCGTGACTATTTCCACCTGATGCTTTTGATGATCTTCCAGACGATCTTTTCCCATTTGCACTGAAAGGGCCTCTTCGGTCACAGAGAATGTACCCCCAAAACCGCAGCATTCATCTGTTCGGCTCAATTCGACCCACTCCAAGCCTTCGATCTGTTCTAAAAGTTGCTTCGCTTTGTTGAATGGAGAAACATTCATCTCAGAACTGGAGGCCAAACGCAAGCCTCGTAAGCCATGGCAGGACGAATGATAGCCCACTTTTTTGGGAAAAGAGCCTTTCAAAACATCTACTTTAAGGACATCGATAATGAATTCAGTCAATTCATAAATCCGTTCTTGAACTTCTTTGGTATCCTCCTCCAAGCCTTTAAGTTCGGGAAAATGCTCCTTCACATGAAGCACACAGCTTCCAGATGGCGCGACGACATAGTCAAAACCCTTAAAGAGTTCCAAAAAGTGTCGAGTAGAACCTGCTGTATCCCGTTCATAGCCCGCATTCGCTAAAGGCTGTCCACAGCAGGTCTGGCCCAAAGGGTAGGTCACTTTACAGCCGAGTTTCTCCAATAATTCTAAGGTAGCAACAGCCACCTGCGGAAAGAACTGATCCACATAGCAAGGAATGAAAAGTCCGATACTGGGTTCTCTTTTTCTCATTTTTTACAAAATCTTGAATGTAAGCTACCTAGATTCAAGTAAATCCAAGAAAGTGAATTTTAATCAAAAAGCCATCATTTGAAAGGATCCGAATTTATATCTCCGGCTTTACAAAAGACTTTTTTAATCCTAAATTCGACGCCTAGGTGTTTTCTACCTAACTATGCCCCTTGACACCTCTTTTATAAGTTCGTTTTTAGGGGCTCACTAGACGTAGTTTAAAGTGCAATTAATTATCCTATGAAAAAATCAATACTTCTTTTCCTATTCCTAACGTTTGGACTGCAAGTCACTTTTGCACAAATCCAAACCCCCGAGCAGTTTTTGGGCTATAAACCCGGAGACCGTTTTACACCCCATCACCGGATGGTCGATTATTTTGAGCATGTCGCGGCCAATAATCCCAATGTGAAACTTATCCAATATGGCGAGACCAATGAAAAGCGACCTTTGATTTTGGCTATCCTGTCCAGTGCCGAAAACATGGCTCAACTGGAGCAAATCCGTACGGACAACTTAAAACGCGCCGGTTTGCTACAGGGTACACCCAGTACAGCTATTCCTATCAATTGGATGTCTTTCAATGTGCACGGAAATGAGTCTGTCGGGATGGAAGCAGCGATTTCGGCCTTCCACACCTTGGCTGATCCCAACAACCAAAAATCACAGGAATGGCTGAAAAATCAGGTAATCATCATCGATCCAGCTATCAATCCGGACGGTCGGGATCGCTATGCAATGTGGTACAATCAAAAGATGAACACCATCCTGCAGCCCGATTTACAGTCAGCAGAACACAATGAGCCTTGGCCAGGAGGTCGGGCAAACCATTACCTCTTTGATCTCAATCGGGATTGGGCTTGGCAAGTACAAGTAGAATCTCAGGCTCGATTGAAAATGTATCAGCAGTGGATGCCCCAGTTGCACTTGGACTTTCATGAGCAAGGCATCAATAATCCTTTTTATATGGCCCCAGCAGCTGAGCCTTTGCACGAGCAATTGACTGATTGGCAACATGAGTTTCAGGATATTTTCGGAAAGAATACTGCCAAGTATTTTGATGAAATGGGTCGCTTTTACTTTACCAAAGAGCGTTTTGACCTCCTTTATCCATCCTATGGAGACACCTATCCCATGTACAATGGCGCCATTGGGATGACTATTGAGCAAGGGGGCGGCGGCCGTGCAGGCCGAGGTGGATTCAATGCGATTGGGGACACCGTCACACTGAGCTACCGAATCGAGGGTCATTACACTGCTGCCATGTCTGCAGCAGAAGTGACAAGCGCGAATGCGGATCGTCTTTTGGAAGAATACAGCAAGTATTTTCAAGAAAATTCTTCCAATCCAAAAGGAAAGTACAAGAGCTTTGTCATCAAAGGGGACAGCAATCCTGCCCAAGTCTCCAAGCTTTTAGCCTTGCTTGACAAAAACGGAATTCGATATGGAAAAGCAGGGAATCGATCTGGATTGCGTGGATTTGAGTATCAAAGCGGAAAAAACACAAGCTTTTCTACCAATGAAGAAGATATTGTAGTATCCGCCTATCAACCCAAAGCAGTCTTAGCGCAAGTTTTCTTTGAGCCAAACCCTCAGTTGAATGACAGTATCACTTATGATATCACAAGCTGGGCATTACCCTATGCCTACAATGTCTCTGCCTATGCGGTAGAAAGTCGATTGGATCCAGCAGGAGCCTATGAAGCAAATCCTTTCACTCCAAATACTGCTGGTAAAACTCCAGTGGCTTACATCGCTTCTTGGGAAGGTACTCGAGATGCGGTCTTCTTGGCAGCTCTTCTGAAGCAAGGAATTCGGGTGAAATATCCGGAGTTTCCTTTCAAAACCGAAGGCAAAAGCTTCCCTGCAGGCACTCTTTTAATCACCAAAGGAGGCAATGAGTACGTTCCTGATTTCGACAAGAAAGTAACAGAGACGGCCAATAAATTTGGTATTCAGCTGGAGACAACCATGACCGGGTACATGGAAGAAGGAAAGGACTTTGGTTCACCGAATATACGTGTAATCCAAGCTCCAAAAGTAGCCTTGGTGGGCGGAGAAGGCACTTCTTCCTTGAATTATGGTGAAATCTGGCACTTTTTCGAACAAGAGTTGGATTACCCACTGGTAAACCTCGAAATGGGGAATCTCGGCCGCTATGACCTCAGCGATTATGACGTGCTGATTTTACCTTCGACCTGGGGAGGTGGCCTAAACAAAGCTGCCGAAGAAAAAGTGATGGAATGGGTTAGAGCAGGCGGAAAATTAATAGCTATTGACGGAGCCTTGAACTTGTTTGCCAATAAGGAAGGATTTGATCTGAAAACCTACGATACCGAGGAGGAGAAAAAAGCTGCCGAAAAGGCTGCCGAAACCTTGGCAAAAGTAGAACGACTAGCTCCATATCAAGAAGGAGAGCGATTGGCTATTGCCGGTGGAGCAGCGGGAGCAATCTACCAAGTGGACATGGATGTGACTCATCCCCTTGGTTATGGCACTGGCGGGAAGTATTACACCTTGAAAAACAATTCCAGCAAATTTGCCTACTTGACGGATGGAGTCAATGCCGGCAAAATCAGCAATACCGATTCTTATCGAACAGGCTATATCGGTTATAAAATCAAATCCCAAATGGGAGAAACCATGGCCATCGGTGTAGAAAACAAAGGAAGAGGTGAACTCATCTATTTTGTGGACAATCCGATTTTCAGAGGCTTCTGGGAGGCTGGAAAACTCGTCCTAAGCAACGCCATTTTTATGGTAGGACAGTAGCTTGTTAGTAGCTAGTAGCTAGTAGCAAGTATCAAGATGAGCCGGCTCCGATTTTGGGAGCCGGCTTTATTATTTCAAAAAAAGTTTAGGGTGAGGAAGTGAGCTTTTCTGCACCTATTTCTATTGAATTATATTCTTATCTATTGATTATCATGATTTTTTACTATTTTTTCAAAATGATACAATAAACCTAGAATCCTATGAATACCAATCGAAGAGAATTTTTCAAAAAAGTCGGTGTAGGCACCTTGGCTGCCTCCGTACCTTTTGTTCATTCCGCACAGGCCAAATCTGCTGCTTCACAAAATTCTGATGATCAATTTCTTCAAATCGGAGACAACATTGCGATCACAGAAACAGACTCAGGAAAAGTGAGAGGTTACATTCTCAATGGGGTGTATACCTTTTTAGGAGTTCCCTACGGAGCAGACACATCCGGCAAAAACCGATTTATGGCTCCCAAAAAACCTGAACCTTGGACAGATATCAAACCTACCATCTGGTGGGGAAATACGGCTCCTCAAATCATGGACAACCGCTATGCAAATGTTCATTATTCATTTGCGGATCATTGGAACTATGATGACGTCAGTGAAGACTGTCTTCGATTGAATGTGTGGACCAATGGCCTAGCCGATGGGAAAAAGCGCCCTGTCATGGTCTGGTTACATGGAGGAGGATTCACCAACGGAAATGGCATCGAACAAGATGGTTATCATGGTGAAAACATTGCCAAAAACGGGGATATCGTTTTTGTTTCTATCAATCACCGCTTAGGCCCTATTGGCTTTACGGATCTTTCAGGAGTTGGAGGAAAGAAATACAAAGATTCCGGAAATGTAGGCATGTTGGATATCATTTTTGCTTTGGAATGGGTCCGGGACAACATTGCCAATTTCGGAGGAGACCCGAGTAATGTCACCATTATGGGGCAATCCGGAGGTGGAGCCAAAGTGACCTGCGCCATGGCTATGCCTGCTTCTAAGGGAATTGTGCACAAAGGTGTGGCACTCAGTGGCAGCATGCTAACAGCAACACCAAAAGAGTATTCCCAAACCCTCGGAAAATATGTGATGGAGGCAGCTGGCTTAAGCCCAGAAACCCTTGACAAACTTCAGGAATTAACTTGGAGAGAATATTTGGATGTCGCTTATGTTGCCTTAGAGAGAATGCGAAAAGAATTCCCCCAACCGGGATTTCGGGGAGGATTTGGCCCAGTTGCAGATGGTGTCCATATTCCTACAGGAGAATTTTTCAGTGAAACCGCCTCGCATGCCTCCGATATGCCTCTGATGATCTGTACGACTTTCCATGAATGGAATCCAACCCGTACCGATGCCGAATTGGAAAAAATTGATTGGGCTGGGGTCGTAGAACAATTAAAAGGTAGGTTCGGTGATAAATCCGAATCTATCCTAACAGCCTATCGTAAGGACTTCCCGGAAGCTTCCGCTGCGGATTTGTGGGCCATGATCTTATCCAATCGCCAAGGAGCCATTAATACCGCCAATGCCAAATCCAAGCAAAATGCACCTGTTTATTTGGCTTGGTTTGGATGGGAGCCTAATTTATATGATGGCCGAATGAAAGCTTTCCATTGTATCGATATCTGTTTCTGGTATCAAAATACAGATCGAATGTATACCCACACCGGCGGTGGGGTCCGACCTCGAAGCTTATCAGATAAAATGTCTGCCTCCCTATTAGCCTTTATGAAAACTGGGAATCCGAACGCAGGAGCTCTTCCAAATTGGCCAAGCTACTCTGCCGACAATGGAGAGACGATGATCTTTAATGATACCTGTATAGTTAAAAACAAGCCAGACGGGAATGGCCTAGCGGCTCTTAATGCCTAAATTTTGATAGCGATAATTTATTAACCCTCTTCAAAGTCAAAAGAGCGGAGTCGAAAGTTCCTCGACTCCGCTCGAACTGACCAATAATTATTTTTTACCCAGCTTATTTTTATTTCAAACGATTTCCATGATTTATCCCTCATTTTTTATCTAAAAGAGCACCATTTCCCATTCCTTTTCTCATAAATTAGGCGCTTCCAATTTTGACAACTATGACCGACTTTAAAAATTATAGCGTTCCTTATCCGATCGCTTCAGAATATTCAAAAAAAGTGGCCTACTTCTCCATGGAGTTTGCCATTCACCAACCGCTGAAAATTTATTCCGGTGGCTTGGGATTCCTTTCAGGTTCCCACCTTCGAAGTGCTTATGAATTGGGGCAAAATCTAATCGGAATCGGGATTCTTTGGAAGTATGGCTATTACGACCAATCCCGAAACCAAGATCAAACTCTGAAACCTGAGTGGTACGAAAAGACCTATAGCTTCTTGGTGGATACGGGAATCAAATTCCGGGTAACTGTCCATGATGTACCGGTTTGGGTAAAGGCTTGGTATCTTCCACCGGATACCTTCAAATCCGCTCCTCTTTTCTTATTGAGTACGGATTTACCTGAAAATGATTACCTCAGCCAAACCATCACGCACAAATTGTATGACTCCGATACCGCCGCTAAGGTTGCTCAGTGCTTGCTTCTTGGAATCGGTGGAGCAAAATTATTGGATGAGCTGAATTTCAACCCGGATGTCTATCATTTGAATGAAGCGCATGGTGTCAGTGCAGTTTTCCATTTGATGCGAAAATTTGGCAACAAGGAAGAGGTCAAAAAGCGCTTGGTATTTACTACACATACGCCGGAAGAAGCAGGAAATGAAAAACATGACATTCACTTGTTGAACAAAATGAGCTTCTTCAATGGGTTTAGCATAGACGAAGTCAAAGACATGGTCGGCTTTACCGGAGATATTTTCAATCACAGTTTGGCAGCACTTCGATTTGCCCGCAAGGCAAATGGGGTTTCCAAATTGCACGGAGAAGTCAGTCGGGAGATGTGGAAATTCTATCCCAACATCCCGGAAATCACCCACATCACCAACTCCCAAAACTTCAAATACTGGTCAGACAAGCAATTGTATCGATTCATGGATAATGATGACGAGGCAGGTTTTGATGACCGAAAGTGGTATTTGAAAAAACGGGCCTTTGAAATCGTGGCTGATCAGACAGGAAAATTATTCAACCCAAATGTATTGACGATCGTGTGGGCGCGTCGCTTTGCAAGCTATAAGCGAGCAGAATTGATCACCCGGGATGTTCGCCGATTCGATGCCTTGATGCGAAACACCAAATTCCCGGTTCAGATTATTTGGGCTGGAAAGCCATATCCTTTGGATTACAATGCTATCTCTGTATTCAATCAACTGGTGCATTTGAGTAAAAACTATCCTAATATGGCCGTTTGTACAGGCTATGAGCTCACGCTAAGTAAGCGCTTGAAGCAGGCCTCGGACATTTGGCTGAACAATCCAAGAGTACCACGCGAGGCATCCGGTACCTCTGGAATGACGGCCTCGATGAATGGCGGAGTGAATTTCTCTACCTATGACGGATGGATTTGTGAATTTGCCGAGCATGGGAAAAATAGTTTCATCGTTCCTCCAGCTGACTATGCTTCCATGCATGTCGAAGATCAGGATGATTATGATTTGGACAAGCTTTATGATGTCTTGGAAAATGAGATCCTTCCGATTTATTATGATGACCGAGAGCGATGGAGAACTATCGTACAAAAGGGCATGAAAGATGTCATCGGTTTCTTTGAAAGTAACCGAATGGCCAAAGAGTACTATGAAATCATGTACAAAGACTAAGCCCTGAACAGAATTTTCACCGTATACAAAGCTCAGTGAGGATTTTCCCCGCTGAGCTTTTATTTTTCTGAACCAATTCAAAAAACCATGAAAAAACTCCTTCCGATTTTCGCTTTCCTTTTGTCTTTTGCTAGCCTTGGTCAAGAAATAATGCCTCCACTTTTGCCTTGGGCAGGGAAATCCGAATCCTTAGTGGTACCAAATAATCATCCTTGGGTAACTCCGGGAGAATTATCCGATTTGACTGAATCGCCTACCTATTTGGAAACCATGGCCTGGCTTCAGCG
Source organism: Algoriphagus sp. (assembly GCF_013373065.1). Classification (GTDB taxonomy): domain Bacteria; phylum Bacteroidota; class Bacteroidia; order Cytophagales; family Cyclobacteriaceae; genus Algoriphagus. The sequence continues at coordinate 322,510 of NZ_JABXIN010000013.1, read as the reverse complement.
ATTAGCAGATTCCTCTCCCCTTTTGGAGATGAAATCCATTGGCAAAAGTGAACAAGGAAGGGATATTTTTCTACTGATTGCTTCCAAAAACAAAGCATTTTCTTCAGAAGAATTAGCCAAAGAAAATAAAGCAACATTGTTCTTTCACGGAGGAATTCATGCTGGGGAAATTGATGGAAAAGATGCAGGGATGATGCTATTGAGAGATATTATTCATGGAAATAAAGCGTCCCTGTTAGACCAGGCGAATATTCTTTTCATCCCTATCCTGAATGTGGACGGACACGAGCGCCGAAGCCCCTTTGGTCGGGTAAATCAACGTGGCCCTAAAGAAATGGGATGGCGAACCAATGCCCGGAACTTGAACCTCAACCGTGATTATTCAAAAATTGAAACGGCAGGAGTACAGGCAGTCATTGGAGTGCTCAATGACTATCAACCTGACCTGTACGTCGATGTACATGTGACAGACGGCGCGGATTACCAATACGATGTCACCTATGGCTACGTGAAAACGGGTGGCTATTCACCTTCGATAAGCGAATTTCTTTCTGAAACTTTTCAACCTGAAATGGATCAGGCTTTGGAAGACTGGGGACATATCCCTGGCCCCCTGCTATTTGCAGCCAATGGAGATGATTTTTCAGAGGGAAATATTGCTTTTTCCTTCAGCCCACGATTCTCGCATACTTATGGAGATGCAAGACATATTCCTTCGATTTTAATTGAAAATCATTCCCTCAAGCCATTTAAGCAGCGGGTTTTGGGCACCTATGTATTTATGGAGCAAGCGATTAAATCCATCGCAGATCACTATGAACCCATTCAGCAAGCGATCCAATCAGATCAAAATCAAGCCAAAGAATCTATCGCAGTTAAATATAAATTCCGGGATACTCCGGCAGATACCATGGATTTCAAGGGGATCGCTTCCAGGAAAGAAAAGTCATCCATCACGGGTGCGGACTATGTCGTTTGGGAAGGAAAAGCAATCAAGCAGCAGGTTCCTTCGCTTTTGATGGATGTACCCGTACAGACTGTGCCTATTCCAAAGGCTTATTGGATTTCATCCGAATGGGGAGAAGTGATCGAAAAGCTGCGAATCCATGGTGTGAAAATGGAAATTCTTGATCAGCCACGTGAGCTGAAATTAGAATATTCCAAAGTGACAGATTTCAAAATGGTCAGTCAGCCCTACGAGGGATTGATGAGAGTGCAGGATTTTGGATCGGAAAAAATCTATCGGACCCAAACCTTTCTTCCCGGTTCGGTAAGAATCAAAACCGACCAAGATTTGGGGGAGCTGATTGTGATTCTTTTAGAACCTGAATCTGTGGATAGCTTTTTTCAATGGGGATATTTCAATCCAATTTTTTCCCAAACGGAGTACATAGAAACCTACATCATGGAACCCATGATAGCACAGATGCTGGAAGAAAATCCGGACTTGAAAGCAGAGTTTGAAGCTAAAAAAATTGCAGAGCCTGAATTTGCCAAAAACCCAAGGAGGATTTATCGCTGGTTCTATGAAAAAACCCCCTATTTCGACCAGAACTGGAAAGTGATTCCAGTCGGTCGGGAATGGTAATTCCATTATGGAAAAAACCCTACACCTAGCCCTGAAGGTCAAAGACCTGGAAGGCAGGTGTAGGATTCTTGTTACAACAGCTTTCAGCTAATGAGCCTGAGTGAACTCGCGATAATTATAGAGAAATAGTAATACCTCTCATTACCAACCACCGCCTAAAGCGGCATAAAGTGCAGCATAGGAGCTCAATAATTCCTGCTTGGTTCCGGCAAAATTCAGTTGCGCATCAAAAGCCTGCCGCTGGGACTCCAAGTACTCTAAATAGGAAGTAACACCTTGGTTATAGCGTTCTTGGGAAAGGAATTGAGCTTTTACTGCTGCTTCTACATGGTCTTTTCTTGCCACCAGTTCACGCTTCAGGGATTGTATGGAGTAAAGCAAGTTTTCAACTTCCTCATAGGCACTCAACACCGTGCGCTCATAATTCAAAACAGCTTGTCGGGTTCGACTTTCTTCAATATCCACTTGGCGTTGGAGCGCTCCCCAATTGAATAATGGCCCCAAAATACTTCCGCCGAGGTTCCAAGAAGCACCGTTACTCCCCAAGGAGGAAAACTGAGATCCGGCGACCCCTAGGACTCCTGAGAGGGAAATGTTGGGCAAGCGATTCGCCTTCGCGGCACCTAAAAGGGCATTGGAGGCGATCACATCTTGTTCGGCAATCAATATATCTGGTCTTCGGACTAATAATTCCCCAGGAAGGATTTCCGGAAAGGAAATTTCCTCAGGTTGATCCAAGAGCGCTATCCCAATATCCTTTCGATCCGGTAATTCCCCGGTCAATCGGCTCAATAGGTTTTCCGAAGAAACGATTAATCGTTCCCAAATCGGAATGCTTCCAGCTGCAATTGCTTTTTGAATCTGGGCTTGATTGAGATCAATTTCCGCAATGATTCCTTTATCAAATCGCTGTTCAATAATGGAAAGCATACTATCCCGAAGGCTGAGAGTCTGCTCGGATATTTCCAATCTCATTTTGTATTCAATCAATCGGAAATACGCATTTGCTACGGTATTGATTAGGCTGAGTTTTATGGCTCTTTGCCCTTCTTCAGAGGCAAGAATATTCGCCTGAGCGGCTTCATTTAATCGTCTATATTTCCCCCAGAAATCTATTTCCCAATTGACAGAGCCAAACCCTGAAAAAACATTTTGAGTAGAACCCAAGTCAAATCCGGCAAAATTCCCCCGCTGTGCTGCACCTGAATAGCCAATGGATGGGAGCATTTGGGAACGCTGAATTACCAAAGCTGCTTGAGCTTGTTGGATGGATTCAGCAGCTATTTCCAAATCCTGATTATTTTCCAAGGCCTTCTGAACCAATTCTTGCAAAACCTCATCCGGGAATAGTGAAAACCACTCAATATTCACGGCCGAATCAATTAGTAGGGTATCTACCTTGACGCGAAAGCTATCCAAGCTTCGATCTAACTCATCTGTCCTATAGGTGTCATAGGTCAACATTTCAACTCCCTGATAATTTTGACCGGATTTACAGGACCAGAGTCCTAGAACAACTGCTACTATTCCTATGAACCTTCTCATTTCACATCAGATTTAAGGGCCGCATCACGATTTTGCTCATACCGCGCCAATTTGCCCACCAAGACAAAAAGCATGGGATACAAAAACAAGCCTATTAAAGTAGCTATTCCTATTCCTCCCAAAAGGGCCATTCCCATGACTTTCCGAGCAATCGCTCCCGATCCACTCGCCAAAATCAAAGGCAAAACACCTAGAATAAAGGAGAATACCGTCATCAAAATAGGACGGAAACGGAGTTTTGCTGATTCCACTGCTGCATCAAACAAACTCAGTCCTTCATCGAACTTGATCTTCGCAAATTCCACAATCAAAATGGCATTTTTGGCTGCCATGGCAATCAGCATGACAAGAGAAATCTGCGCGAAAATATTGTTGAGATAAAGTTCATCAAAAAGCCTCGCCACATATAAAAAGAGGAAGGCCCCAAAGAGTGCGAAAGGCGTTCCCAGTAGAATGGCAAAAGGCATGGACCAGGATTCATATTGAGCTGCCAAAATCAAAAAGACAAAGATGAGTGAGAACCCAAAGACTATTCCTGCTTGACCCGAGGCTGCCCGCTCCTGATAACTCATTGCATTCCAGCTATAAGTCATATCATCCGGCAAAACTTCTTCTGCCACCTCCTCCAAGGCATCTAAGGCTTGAGTGGAAGAAAAACCTGGGGCAGGACTTCCTGTCACTTCAGCGGATCGGTAAAGATTAAAACGATTGGTATAATCAGGACCTGCTATGGGCTTGACCGTCACAAAACTGGAAATAGGTACCGGTTTACCCTCCGCATTTTTGATATAAAAGAGTTCTAATCCCTCTTCGCCCTGCCTGTATTCGGGCTCTGCCTGAATATATGCCTTATACAACCTACCAAATCGGTTAAAATCATTGACATAAGCTCCTCCTAAATAGGCGGCAAAGGTATTGTACACATCATTGAGTTGAAGGCCTGCTTTCAGGATTTTCTCCTCATCAAGTTCAATAAAACGCTGGGGTACAACTGCCTGATAAGTTGTAAATGCGGAGGCAATTTCAGGACGTTTTTTGGCAGCTTCGATGAATGCATAGGTATGTTGCGCCAAATAGGCTGGATCTTTTCCTTCCCTGTCCTGAATCATAATACTAAAGCCTGAGCCATTCCCCAATCCCGGAATCGCCGGCGGTCCAAAGCAGACCACCTGCCCCGCTTTAATTTGGGTAGCAAAAATTCCATTCAAGCGGCTCATCATCTCTGCGGCCGTGACATCCCGATCATCCCAATTTTTCAGGGTAACAAACATGAATCCTGTGTTGGGAATGAAGGAGCCAGCCAACAAACTAAATCCGGAAAGGCCTGTCGCATATTCAACTTCTTCCTGAGCCATCACAATTTCCTCCACTTGACGCATAACTTCGTCTGTACGCTGCATGGATGAGGCATTGGGCAATTGAACATTGACGAATAAATAGCCTTGATCTTCTTCAGGAAGGAATCCTCCCGGAACCATCTTCCCAAAAATCCCCGCAGCAATCAGGGTAATGACCACGTAGACCACTCCCCGCTTTAACTTTCCGGCAAACATCTTTGCAACTCCCGTGTAACGGTCTGTATTGGTGTCAAACCAGCGGTTAAAAGTACCAAAAAACCGTCCCAAAGGTCCCTTTTGTGGACCAGAAGAACTTTTCAATAACAAAGAGCAGAGTGCAGGACTAAGACTCAATGCATTAACGGATGAAAAAACTACTGAAATCGCAATGGTAATGGCAAATTGCTGGTAGAGCTTTCCGGTAATTCCAGCCATCGCTGCCACCGGTACGAAAACCGCTACCATTACTAAAGTGGTTGCAATGACAGGAGCACTTACTTCCCTCATGGCTGCAGTAGTTGCTTCCTTGGGCCCCATACCCTTTTGCATATTTACCTGGACTGCCTCTACCACTACAATGGCATCATCCACCACGATTCCAATTGCAAGGACAAGACCTAATAGTGAGAGCGTGTTAATTGAAAATCCAAGTAGGGGAAACACCATAAAGGCTGCGACCAAAGAGACTGGAATTGCCAAGGTTGGAATCAAGGTAGCCCTCCAATCCTGAATAAACAGGAAGACAACCAAAATCACCAGCACCAAGGCGATCACGAGTGTTTCAATGATTTCTGCAATTCCTGCAGTGATCGGCGCGGTAGAATCCAAGGAGACCTGATAATCAATGCCCTCTGGAAAATTCTTCTTCAACTCATCCATCGTTGAGATGATTTGCTCAGCAAGCTCAACCGCATTGGATCCCGGCGATTGATAAATGGAAATAATTGCACATTCATCTCCATTGAGGCGGGTAAAGGCATTGTAAGACTCTACGCCAAGTTCTACCCGAGCAATATCTTTGATTTTGACCTGACTACCGTCAGCCTCAGACCGGATGACTACATTTCCAAACTGCTCTTCAGAAACCAATCTGTCCGGAAGACGAACCGTGTAGGTAAACTCCGTTCCTGCGGGAGCAGGCTCAGCCCCAAATTTTCCTCCTGGGGCGATGACACTTTGCTGCCGGATCGCATTCATGATTTCGGGAACTGTTATTCCCAATCTTGCCAAACGGTCCGGTTTTACCCAAATTCGCATGGAATAATCACTGGCCCCTAAGACCTGTACTCGACCCACTCCACGAATCCGAGCCAATTGATCTTGGACATTGATAATGCCATAATTCCCTAAGAAAGATTGATCATACTCCCCTGTTGGTGAGGTGAGTGAAATCAACATGAGGATATTGGGCATGGATTTTTGAGTCTTCACCCCGATCCGCTTTACTTCCTCCGGTAATTTTGGTGTAGCAGCAGCGGCACGCGTCTGGGTAAATACGGTATTCATGTCCGGATCCGTCCCCAAGTCAAACGTGACATCTAATGCCAAGCTTCCATCGTTGGCATTGGTGGACTTCATGTAGAGCATGTTTTCCACCCCATTGATTTCCTGTTCAAGTGGAGAAGCCACCGACTGTTCTACGCTGATGGCATTAGCTCCGGTAAAGGCAGTACTAACCCGTACTACAGGCGGAGTAATGGCTGGATATTGCTCAATGGCAAGTCCCAGAATGGAAACCCCACCGACGATGACCATAAACAGCGCAATAACAATGGCTACAATCGGTCTCCGTACAAAAAAGATATGCTTTGGTTCTTCAATCTGGCTCATGGAATCAATCGTTGTATTGGGAGTTAAATTCCACTTCTTCAGCTTGGACAGTCATTCCGTCTCGTACAAGCTGCAAGCCTTCCAGCACAACCCGATCTCCATTCTGAATTCCGGATGAAATCAAAAAATAATCCCTGTATTTCCCTACTATCTCAACTTCTTGCCTAGAAACCACATTATTGTAATCCACCTTGAAAATGAAAAACCTACCCTGAAATTCACTCACAGCTCGTTGAGGAACAATCAAGCCATTTTCTACCTCTTGAATGATTGCCCGCACCCTAGCAAACTGCCCCGGACGAATCAAGCGATCGGGATTTGGAAAGGATGCTTGAATCAAAATAGTCCCCGTGGAACTATCAATCTCCCGATTGATAAAATCCACATAACCTACCTGATCAAAAATACTTCCATCAGACAGAACCAAATGAAGCGGCATTTGAGCTTTCTGCTGATTGCTTTGCTCCTGATACTCACGGAAAAGACTGAGGTAATCATTTTCTGACAAGAAAAACTCAACCCGAATCGAATCAATTAATGAAACTGTGTTTAAAATAACTGGATTAGGACTTCTTCCGACGAACTCACCTGCTTTCGCATTCGTTTTCCCGATCAATCCATCAATAGGGGCAGTAATGCGTGTATAGCCGAGTTGAATATTTTGAAAATTCAAATTTGCTTGTGCAGCCTTTACCGTTGCCTCTGCCGCATCCCGTTTGGCAACGGCTGCATCCAGGTCTTTCTGAGAAATGGCGTTAATTTCTGCTAGAGGTTCATAGCGGGCCAAATCATTGTCAGCCTGAGTCAAGGCAACTTTGGCTTCTGCCAATTGACTTTCAGCGGCATTCACGGCTTCCCGAAAAGGATCCTGATCGACAGTATACAATAAGTCTCCTTTTCGCACCAACTTTCCTTCGCTGAAGTGTATTCCTTCCAAATACCCCTCTGTCCGGGCACGGATAGGAATATCAACTTTTCCATAAACTTGGGCTACAAAATCTTTCTCAAGTTGAACTTTTTGAGATTGAACAGTGACAACCTTAATTACCGGAGCCGGTAGAGCGGAAACGGACTCTGTCTTTTCTCCGCATGAAAAAATGAGAAAAAATGCGAATAGAATCCATGGGTATCTTTTCATAAATAAATTTTTTATCTATGATCTAAATTAATTTTTTTGATCGGAAACCCTAAGGAGAATAGAATAAAATTTGGCAGAATTGGATTCTTAAAAAGAAGAACCAGACACCAAGAAAAAATACCTTTTCAGAAATTATACTTTTTCGAGTACCAACCCGAAATGGACACTAATCGAATTTTGGACTTTCACAGTACCTAAAAACTTGACTGGGGGGTCAATCTGAAAATCCTGAAATTTGACATCTTGGGAACCCTGCAAAATGGTTTTCCCATTTTCTTCTTTAAATAATTGGCAGGAAATCGGGAATCTTCTACAAACTCCCGCAAGAGTAATCTCAACATTCCCGGTCAACACTTCTTGTGGGGTGCCAAGATTTTTTCGGACAAGATCTAAAAACCGAACACGAATTTCGGGATGCTCTTCAGCTCGAACGGTTTCCTGAAAATCCTTGGTCATAATCCGGTTGAAACAATCAAAACTGTCGGAGGAGAGCACCAACTCACCGGACCATACTGCATATTTTTGTTCAGGTAAAAGGACCTCCGTCAAAACATCATTTCCTGAATAGCGAAAGGATTGGCATTCAAAGGTATTGATATTGGTTCTACCCAAAATTGAAACTTCACTTTCCTTTAAAACAATCCACTTGTTTTCCTCCTTAACTTCTTTGGGGAAACCAGACATAAAAATCACAAAACCAATAAAAATGTAAAGTAAGGTTTTCATGGTGTGGGAATGTTAGTAGGCTGGCATGTTTGAAGCATGCCAGCCTTAAAGTTAACAAATTCAACTCATGGTATCCTAGAAACTGATGGCTGCTTCAAGGTTAACCCCTTTAAATTGACCACCGTTGTATTTGCTATCCGCAGCAAACCCAGACTTATATTGCTGATTGACATATTCCAATTTGATCAGAACATTGTTTGTCAAAAACCAGCCACCACCAATATTGGTACGGGTAATTTTCAAATCTGCAGCGTCTTCGGTCTGATTACCATTAACAGAGTTGTACCGGCCACCCAAGTAAAACTGCTCTGTAGTACCAAATCGATACAAAGCTTCAGCAGCAAATTGGGTAAATTTACCATTTCCTTGATCTTCTGAATTACTTGCGATTTCATAGATCCCGAAGAATTCAAATCCAGACACTTTCAAGAAGGGGTTGAATTGGATAGCAGACACTTGCTTGAAACGAGGATTAAATCTTCCTTCGAAGTCATTTACTCTATCTGGATTCAATTCTTCCATAATCTTATAGTAGCGAGAACCTGCTCGGTCACCTCCAAAGAGATAAGTACCTGTACTTGTACCATTATTCAAATACCAAGATCCTGTCAAACGGAACCGAACATCATCATTAAACTGCTTGTCGAAACCTAACTTTCCGTAAAAAGAGGCCTTATTGTCAGTATTATCATCGACAACCACACTTTGGTTTAGCTTACCGTTAGTAAGACCCACGACACCGATAAATCCATTTTTCTGGATTGTTATTTCTCCGAAGGCTTCGGTAGAGAAGGCATCCATGATATAATTACCAATGAATGGGTTGAAAATTACGCGGGCATTATCAGATCTTCTAAAGTGAGCGTCCCCATAGTTGAATTCATCCAAACCAACTGTAATGGTTGCTACGCTCATCAATCCTTCCAAGAATCCAGGACTGATAAAGTCCAACTTATCAATTTGCATATGACCACCTTTCACCCAAGCTTCATTGTGGTGTTTGGAAGAAAGATACGTTCTCAAGTGTAAGCGCAATCCATCTGCCAATTGCGTATTAATATTCAAGTTAGCAGTAGGTAGGTTCACATTGGATCCCAATTCCTTTAGGTTATTTAAGCTATTGGACTGGTTCAAAGATTGGAACTGGAGTGCAAAGTCTCCACCAACAAACACCTTTACTTTTTCGAAAGTACTATTTGTTGTTTTTGGCGTTTCGAAGACATTAAGTCCTCGCTTGTCGTTTGCTCTGAAATACTGAAGCTTATCAGATTCACTTTCTTGAGCAAAGGCTGTTGTAGATACGGCGGTGAGAGCAAATAGCCCCGCAGCTAGTCCGTAGATTAACTTTTTCATAGTTATAGAATTTAAGTAGGGTTAATTTTTCAATGAATAAGTGGTGTTGAAACTCAATGTGAGTTCGTTACCGGTTTTAATGGTTCCGAAGACAGCAGTAGGCGGCTCCAGAGCAAATTGATTAAAGGTTATATCCTGCTTTCCAGAGAATGAAACTTGGTTTCCTTTGATAGAGTAATTGACTTCCAAGTTTACATCCCGGGAATTTCCAGCGATAATGAGTTTTCCTTTAGCCTTTATTGCGGTCGGTGTAATTTGTTCGACCTGGGAAAGCTGAAAGGTTATTTTGGGAAATTTATCAGCCATAATGGCCTCATAGGCATTCTTATCCATAGAGGACTTCCCACTCTTTAGGGCTTTGGCATCCATGGTTAGGGTTAAGGATTGGATTCCTGATAGCTTTCCATCCGCTATATTCATCATGGCTTGTCCGGACACGCCGCCTTCGGCAACCATGTCCCAATCATGCAAAGTGGATGTTCCAGAAACTTTCATTTCTTCAACTTTACTTACAGTGTAACTTTGTTGAGCCAGTACTGGACTGAGATTGATCCCCCAGAGTAGGGCTAGAATTAGTGATAACGCGCTTAGCTTTTTCATAATCATTAAAGAGTTTTATCCGTATTGGATAGTTCAAAAGTAGAGGACAAAAGCTTAGTGAGTAGTGACAAGAGTTAACCCAAAAAGTGACTTTTATCACATATTAAACTGGTGATCCGTCATAAACCAATTCATAATTATGTTTTGTAGAGCTAATTCAGCTTGAATCATTTTAGAATTTTATATTGATAATAAGTATTTATTATGTATATAATTTTTTTTATCGAAGTATTAATAAAACTGCATTTTGATTTTTCTATAAATCCTTTTATTCGATTCTGTCTATAAATGAGCTGATCAACATCAGTAAAAAAATCTAAACCTATTCTCTAATCCCGTGTTGTTCCTATTGGCACTTCAGTCCCTTTTGGTTTAATAATTTCTTACCTTCGCCATTTAAAATTTCCTTCTCAAGTTTATGAGCCAAGTCACTGCCTCGCAGGAAGAATTCATAGAAATTTTCGGAGCCCGGGAACACAATCTGAAAAACCTGGATGTTAAAATCCCCCGCAACCAACTGGTAGTAGTTACCGGATTAAGTGGTAGCGGGAAGAGTTCTTTGGCATTTGATACTATCTATGCCGAAGGACAGCGCCGGTATCTTGAAAGTTTCTCTGCCTATGCTCGCTCATTTTTGGGAGGAATGGAGCGTCCGGATGTTGACAAAATCAACGGACTTTCGCCCGTAATTGCCATTGAGCAAAAAACCACCTCAAAAAATCCACGCTCTACAGTAGGTACTGTCACAGAAATCTACGATTTTATGCGCTTGCTTTTTGCCCGGGCGGGGGAAGCTTATTCCTACTTGACGGGAAATAAAATGATCCGCCAAACGGAAGATCAGATCATTGAGCAGCTTTTTTCAAAATTCTCCGGCAAGAAAATCTACCTACTAGCACCTGTCGTGAAGGGCCGAAAAGGTCACTACAGAGAACTATTTGAGCAAATTCGAAAAATGGGATTTTCGAAGGTCCGGGTAGACGGAGTGGTGATGGAAATGGTCCCCAAAATGCAAGTGGATCGCTATAAAATTCACGACATCGAAATCGTCATTGATCGAATTGTCGCAGAAGAATCCGATCGATACCGTATTACACAGTCGATAAAGTCCGCCCTCCAGCATGGTAAAGGTGTCATGATGCTTCGTGACGAAGAAGGTGCAATTCACCATTTTTCTAAATACCTCATGGACCCGGAAACTGGGCTTTCCTACGATGAACCTGCTCCCAATCTATTTTCTTTCAACAGTCCCTATGGAGCTTGCCCAACCTGTAACGGCCTTGGGATTACCGAAGAAATCACCAAGGAAAGCATTATTCCAGACCCTAGTTTGAGTATTACCCGCGGAGGCATTGCTCCGCTTGGAGAGTACCGGGACATTTGGATCTTCAAAAAAATCGATGCGATTCTGAAGCATTACAAGTGCAGCATGAGTACTCCAATCGAAAAACTTCCTGAAAAAGTCGTCGATATCCTTTTGTACGGATCACAGGTGGAAGTTGCGGTAGACTCCGTAAAGTACCCGGGTACCAAATGGCATACGACTTTTGAAGGAATCATCAATTTCCTCCAAAAACATCAAGAAGGAAGCTCCGAAAAAGTACAGGAATGGGTATCTGAATTCACAGTAACCAAAACCTGTCCGGATTGCCAAGGCTACCGACTAAAAAAAGAAGCACTACATTTTAAGATTGACCAAACCCATATCGGGGAATTGGCCATGAAGAATATCCGTGATCTGGGGCTGTGGTTTGAGGACATCGAAAGCCGAATGAGTGAAAAACAGCAGCTGATCGCAACAGAAGTACTAAAGGAAATTCGAAAGCGAATCGGATTTTTACTCGATATCGGACTAGATTATTTGACACTCAATAGACCTTTGAGGACACTTTCCGGAGGAGAAGCGCAGCGGATTCGTTTGGCTACCCAAATCGGAACGCAGTTAGTCGGGGTTTTGTACATTTTGGACGAACCTAGCATCGGTCTGCATCAGCGAGACAATGTTAAATTGATCAAGGCACTTCAGAGTCTTCGGGATTTGGGTAATTCGGTGCTGGTCGTGGAACATGACAAGGACATGATGCTCGAGTCCGACTTTGTCTTGGACATGGGACCCGGAGCGGGACGTCATGGAGGGCATGTCGTGGCACAAGGCCATCCCAAGGAAATCCTCAAACAAGGAGGCGTAACCGCTGATTATTTAAAAGGAAAATTAGGGCTTCCTATTCCTGAAGAAAGACGGAAAGGAAAAGGGGTCTCTTTGGAGCTTGAGGGAGCGACAGGGAATAACCTAAAAAATGTCGATTTAAAAATATTTTTAGGAACATTGACCCTCATTACCGGCGTATCGGGAAGCGGAAAAAGTACCCTCATCCATGAAACCCTTTATCCGATTTTGAGGCAGCACTTTTACAGTTCCAAAAAGGAACCTATGCCTTACGCTAAGATTTCTGGTCTGGAGCACTTGGACAAAGTGATTGAAGTGGATCAATCCCCGATTGGACGAACTCCCCGCTCGAATCCCGCTACCTACACCGGCGTATTCTCTGACATCCGAGCTCTCTTTACCGAATTACCAGAAGCCAAAATCAGGGGCTACAAGCCGGGACGTTTCTCCTTCAATGTAAAGGGAGGACGCTGTGAGGACTGTGAAGGTGCAGGAATGAAATTAATCGAAATGGATTTCCTTCCGGATGTGCATATTCCCTGCGAAACCTGCAAAGGCAAGCGCTATAACCGGGAAACATTGGAAGTGCGATTCAAAGGAAAATCCATCGCTGATGTCTTGGACATGACCGTGGAGCAGGCCGTTGAGTTTTTTGAAAACCAACCCAAAATCCTTCGAAAAATTAAAACTTTACATGATGTGGGCTTGGGCTACATCACCTTAGGACAGCATGCGACCACTCTCTCCGGAGGGGAAGCCCAACGTGTGAAATTGGCGACGGAACTTTCTAAAAAAGACACCGGAAAAACCTTCTATATCTTGGATGAACCTACTACTGGACTGCATTTCCAAGATATTGAGTTGTTGATGAACGTCTTGCAAAAATTGGTTGACAAAGGAAATACCGTCCTCATTATTGAACATAACCTAGACGTCATCAAAGTAGCCGATTACATCGTGGACTTGGGACCGGAAGGGGGCGATCAAGGGGGACAGATTGTGGTAGAAGGAACTCCCGAACAGGTAGCTACTCATCCAAAAAGCCATACCGGTAAATTTCTCAAGCTCGAGTTAAATCCCTGAAAATAGGGAGCAATCAGTCGATACGTCCTTTTATCAAATTCTGAAAAACAGCAAGGCACACTTGCTTTATATTTAAGGTTCGATGAACCGAAATCTTTTATACTGGCTCTTACAAATCCTCGGTTGGGGAAGCATCGCTCTGGTACAGATCGTATTGGGCTCCCTTTCTGATACAGGTATTGCCAAAGTTCAGATTTGGGCTTTGATCGTATTGGCTGTATTCAATTTGCTAGCCACCCACTTTCTACGCTTCATCGTCAAGCAATACAATTGGTTTAAGCTCAAAATCACCCAATTACTTTTTCAATCCATTATGGCCATGTTGGCTTTGAGTTTTGTCAACATTGTCGCCCAGATTCTTATCAACATTGCTTTTGGAACCTTAAACCCAGAAGAAGACTTTCAAATCCTGGTGATTCTGGCTAACCTTTTCATCGCATTCCTTTTCTATGTGATGTGGTTTTTGCTCTATTTCCTTTTCCACTTCTTGGACAACTACAACACTTCCTTGAAGTATGAGGCAAAAATCAACCAGATCCGGCTGGCTCATCTCAAAAGCCAACTGAACCCCCATTTCATTTTTAATGCCTTGAATTCCGTCCGAGCCTTGGTGGATGAAGACCCGAATAAAGCCAAAAATGCCATTACCCGGATTTCGAATATTCTCCGGTTTTCCTTGATGATGGACAAAAAACAAACCATCGATTTTGAAGACGAACTCAATACCGTCAAGGATTACCTCATGTTGGAATCCATCCGATTTGAGGAACGGCTGAAGGTCATTTACCGGATCGAGGACGAGGCTTATTCCTACAAAATCCCCCCGATGATGCTTCAGACTATTGTGGAAAATGCCATTAAACATGGGATCTCCAATTTGGTGAAGGGAGGAATCATCGAGATCAAATGCAGGGAAGGTCTGGAAGATGATTTGTATATTCAGGTGAAAAACAGCGGCCACCTTTCCGTTCCTCCGAGTCTGAAGCCTAAGGCGGATGGTGGTCACGGACTTAGCAATACCGTACAGCGACTCAAATTGATCTACGGAGATCGAGCAACCTTCCGGATATTCAATTCCGAAAACGAATTTGTAATCACTGAAATAAAAATCCCCAAACAAAGGGTTACCTTAGAAACATAAACAGATAATTATGCGAGCCATTGTAATCGATGATGAAAGATTGGCAAGAAAAGAGCTGATCAACCTTCTCAACCAACTGGAAACAGTAGAAGTGGTGGGAGAAGCAGTAAACGTGGAAGATGCGAAAGAAAAAATCGAGCAACTCCAGCCAGATGTCATCTTTCTCGATATTCAAATGCCCGAAAAAACAGGCTTTGATTTATTGGAAGAGCTCGATTCGGTTCCTCATGTCATCTTTACCACCGCCTACGATGAATATGCCCTAAAGGCCTTTCAGGTAAATGCCCTGGACTACCTATTGAAGCCTATCGAACCGAAGCGTTTGGAGGAAGCCATTACAAAATTGACCGGGAAAATCGAAAAGCAGCAAAAGGCCGAAGCAGAAGCTCAAAGCAACAACACTAAAAAACTCACTCTGGACGATCAGGTATTTGTTAAAGACGGTGATCGCTGCTGGTTTGTGCGCCTGGCCAATGTTCGACTATTCGAATCAGACGGAAACTACATCAAAGTGTACTTTGACAATGTGAAACCGATGATCCACAAGTCCCTCAATGCCCTGGATGAACGATTGGATGAAAAATCATTTTTCCGAGCCAGCCGAAAACATATCATCAACTTGGGTTGGGTAGAAGGCATCGAACCTTGGTTTAATGGTGGCTTGGTTGTAACCCTCAGAGGAGGAGATCGAATCGAAGTGAGCCGACGCCAAGCGGCCCGATTTAAAGAAATGATGAGCCTCTAAAAATATTTCATAGACAAAAAAAAGCATTTGATTTCCAAAATTAAATGCTGTAATTAGTGAAAAATTGGTTTTGCAATGGGTAAAACCTCCCCTTTTATTCACTAATCTATGCCAATCAAGCTATGAAAGACGAGCGGATTCTTATTGTTGAGGACGATCCCAGTATCGCAGAAAATATCCAGGAGATCTTAGAACTTCTCGGATATGTAAACATAGATATCGCCAATTCGGCCAACCAGTGTATCAAGGTCATCAAAAAGTATCGCCCCGACCTGATATTCATGGATATCAAATTGAAGGGAGACAAGGACGGTATCGAGCTCGGCGAGATTGTCAAGCAAATGGTGGATGCCCCCTTGGTCTTTGTGACATCCTATAGTGACCCGACCATCATCGAGCGTGCGAAGCGAATCGCTCCCGCAGGCTTTATTGTCAAGCCGTTCAATACCAATGATATTCACGCCATCGTGGAAATCGTCCTCTACAACAAAAGGACGAAGCCGGCTGTGGAAACCGCAGTGGTGAAAAATGGAAATGAAAGCCCCTTCTTGGTAACGGATGCGGTATTTATCAAAGCTGATAATGCATTTGAGCGGGTTCCTTATGATGAGATTTACTATGTGGAAGCCAATGGAAACATGGTGACCATTTTCACCAAAAACAGAAACTTCAGCATCCGCAAATCCATGAAGGAAATTGAAGAAATCCTTCCATCCCATTTGTTCCTTCGGGTACAAAAATCCTTTATCGTACATCTGGGACAGATCGAAAGCTTCAATACCAAGGACATCAACCTCCGATCCGGAGCGGTGGTCCAAGTCGGCAGACAGTATTACAACAGTTTCCTAGCAAAATTGAATACGATTACTGAAAGTTGATTAATCACCCCACTAATCACAATGAATCCTGCTTCTCAAGAGGCAGGATTTTTTTGTACCCCTAGCAGTGCTATTCCGTGTTTGCGCTCATTTTAAAAAATTCTTTTAACTTGAAGTATCGTTAATTTTTAGATCCATGAAGACCATTTTTATTAAAAATCCGCTACGGAAAGCATACTATAAGGGCAGTCTTCAGGAAGTATTAAAGTCAGCGATAAAAAAGGAAAGAATAAGAAAACCTGTGACACTTCACTGGCTCAGGCATAGCTATGCCACTCATCTTTTAGAGGGAGGCACAGACCTGAGATTTATTCAGGAGCTACTGGATCACAGCAGTAGTAGAAAGACAGAAATATACACCCCCTTGGGGGTAGTCCCTACTAAGAAACTTTGAGGTTCAGAATAAGGCTAGGCGTAGTTTGCAACTACCCCTTTCTATAAATTCAAATTTGTAATTTGCTTTTCTATGAATTAGTAGACCTATGGGTGAAGCTTATCAAATACGAGATCAGGAATTGCCATACTTTTTGACTTTTCAAGTAGTGGGTTGGGCAGATGTTTTTACCAGAAAAGTTTACAGGGACTTTATCTTGGAAAATCTAAGCTTCTGTCGAATGGAAAAAGGTCTTTACCTATATGGTTTTGTGATCATGAGTAATCATCTTCATTTGGTTGCCCAGCAAAAGGACGGAAAGCTTTCGGATTGGGTGCGGGATTATAAAAAGTTTACGAGTAAAAAGTTGCTGAAATTGATCTTAGAAAATCCTCAGGAGAGCAGAAAAGAATGGTTGAAAGTGATTTTTAAGTATCATGCAGAGTTTCATAAGCGATCAGGCGATTTGCAGTTTTGGACCCATGAAAATCATACGATAGAATTGTTTCGGTCTGAAATGATTGAGATTAAGATGAAGTACATTCATGAGAATCCTGTAAGAGCGGGCTTGGTTGAAAAGGTGGAAGATTATTTATATTCCAGTGCGAGTAATTTTTCAGGGATGAAAGGATTGATTGAGGTAGATTATTGGTGGTTAGGGTGTGATAGCCAATTACAAATTGGCAGGAATATTAGGGTGAAGTTACAAACTTCACCCAGCGCTTATCTAAACCTCAAAGGTGTTGATGAAAATCTACACCTAGAGAGGGGTTAATTATGAAATTTCGATTTAAATGATAGCAGAGGATTGCAATTGTATGTATAAAAAGAATAATAATTCATATATCGAATGTCATTCACTCTAATTGATATAGCGGGTGTTTTGATAATCTACCAATCTTTGGTATTTCTATTTTCAACCCTATTTAATAGAAATGTTAAACCATTTTTCACCAAAATACTCCTAGGGATTTGTATAACTATAATTACGCATTTTAGTTATATGCTACTGGAGAATCAGGGAAAAATAGCTCAGATAATGTTAGGGCCTTTCTTTGGATTTATATACGGACCACTATATTACACCTATACAAAGAGCTTAACAATAGAAACAACTAATCTCAAAAAACTTGCTTTTCATTTCATTCCTGCCTTTTTAATATTACCACTTCTATTCTCCAGTAAATTCCAAAATGCAATTAATATAATCGGACTGCTGGCAACTGTTCATTTTGTTGTTTACCTGTTGATGGCATTAAAGCTAATTTCCTCGTACCGAAGACAGTTGTATAATGCCACCTCGTCTTTTCATAAAATTAGTTTGTTCTGGCTTGTACTCATTATTTATTTGCAATTAGTTATCATTTTTGTGTCGCTTCTCGAAAGTTATTTTCAAGCCATCATTAACACTGATTTATTTATACTCCTCATCTATATTTTTACACTGATTCTTATTCATTGCTTTTACTTTTTGGGATTAAAACAAATCAGGCTTTTCAAAGGATTTAAAGAGACAGATACAGAATCCGGTGTTTCAACTGAATATTCAATTCCAGAGGATGTTTTTAACGATTATGTCGATAAGCTTACAATTTATTTTAACACTGAAAAACCTTACCTCGAATTTGATATCACACTTCAGGATATTTCCGACAAGCTTTCCATCTCGCCACGTAACTTGTCGCATATAATTAATAAAAAGTTCAAAATGAACTATTATAATTTCATTAATCATTATCGGTTGGAGCTGGCAAAACAAAGTTTAAACGAATCGGAAAAGTCAATTAAAGAAATAATGTATGATTCCGGTTTTTCCAATAAAGCGACATTTTATTCTGTTTTCAAAAAAAATACAGGTTCAACACCTTCCGAATTTAGAAAAATGAAAAAAAGTAAATCCTAATACCTGTACACATACCTTCCCTTACTTTTGCTGCCGTATTTTTGAAGTATTAATAAAATTTTATTATGAAAACATATTTGAAGCCTCTAGCGACAGGAATAGGTATAACCTTGATTTTAATATTTGTGATGTTGAAAATTACCATGAATTTTCAAATACTTTTATTTTTGGGTGCAGGCACTTTCTTTGCTGCAGGGATAATTCACTCTGAAAGCAAAAGGCATTTTTTATTGACAACTGTATTAATTGCAATAGCCTTTAATACATTTTTTGTACTAATTGTATTGAAAGAACTGCCGGTATTGTGGTATTTTGTACCTGTTTATTTTGTGAGCTGCCTGTTTGGCGTACTAGTGAGAAAATACAAGCAACCAATTATTATTTTATCGGGAATATTAGCGGTTGGAATGTTGTTCTTAGTAATACAAGTTATTCCCAATAGTCTCGAAAGTAGTTTATCAAAAGAGCGATTCGATAAATTGCCGGAATTTACAATGGAGGATGTCAATGGAAATTTAACAGACTCAAAAAGCTTAGCCGGGAAAATTATTGTTTTAGACTTTTTTGGCACTTGGTGTAAGCCTTGCATACAAGAGTTAAAAGAGCTCGATAAGATTAAAGCGTATTTTGAAGGAGCCGATGTTGTGTTCTATATCATCAATGCCGACCAGGGCAACGATACGCCAGAAAAATTTGAAGCATTTATTAAAAAGAATAATTATACATTCAACTATGTTTACGACCATGAGAGTAAAATATTCAAGCAATTAAAAATGAGTCATTTTGGGTTGCCAACATTATTGATAATTGATAAAAATCAAAATATAAGGTTACAACATGTTGGATATAATACTGCGGAAATTAATTTTAGAGAACATATTATTAATACTATCAATAATCTAAAATAAAATTGTATTTTGACATAATAAAACAACAAAATGGGATCAATGTATATACAAAATTGGCGTAATAACAGCAAATTCTATGACCGTAATCCGCTTTAAAATTGTAACAGTTTGATAAGTTTGAATCCCTCAATCGCCTAATTTGATATACTAAACGTTCTAGGAAATGAAAAAAGAAACGAATGATGAAACAAGAAATATTTCAATCTGAATTCGTCAACTTCAGTAGTGAATTAACCTCGTTTTTATATCGACTGGTAGCTAATAAACAGGATGCGGAAGATCTGACACAGGATACGTATATCAAAGCATTGTCAAATCTTGATTCATTTCAACCCGAAAAAGCTAGTCTGAAAACATGGGTCTTCACCATTGCTATAAATACCGGTAAGAATTATCTGGCAAAAATGAAACGATGGGGTGAAAATGATTTAACCATTTGTCAAGAGTATCATTCAAACAGTCCTGAAAGAATGGAGGAAATTGGCAAAGTTTTCAATTCAACTCCTGACGCACGTTTTGAGATGAAGGAGCATCTCAATTACTGTTTTACCTGTATTACCAAAACTCTAGAATTAACCCAACAAATCTGTCTTTTACTCAAGGATGTATATGGGTTTAAACAAGAGGAAATCATTGAAATTACCGGGTTAAGCGAAGGAAAGGTGAAACACGGCATTGCTGATGCCAGAAAAAATCTGAAAAGGATTTTTGATAACAGATGCGCTCTTATAAATAAGAATGGTATTTGTAATCAATGCACAGCCTTAAATGGAATATTCAATCCAAAACAGGACGCGCATATTAAAGCAAAAGAATTAAAACTATCATCAACAAACGATCAGGATAAACTTCTTGATCTAAGAATGAAACTTGTTAAAGAAACGGATCCTCTACAAGGGTCAAGTGAACTGCATACTTTTTTTCTTGAAAACATCCCCACCTGGGTTGAAAAAGCAACCTCTTAAAAATAATTTCGATTTTCCCGTTCAAAAAAATCTGCTGAATTGTATAAGTAATAGAAGCTCTCAAAAAAGAGGGTAATTATTAAACATTAAAAATTCAAGAAAATGCAAAAAGCAGAACAAATTTGGGGAGCATACGCTCAATCCATGCAAGAGCAAAATGACAATTGGAAAAACCTATTGGCTGATGATGTTACATTTACAGGACCAGCTGCCAAAGCTTTGGGAAAAGAGGAGTATATCAAAACAACAGAAGACTTCTTTGGAATGGTTCGTGGAGCAGAAATGAAACGTTATGTAGCAAATGAAAATCTTGTGGCTACTGAAGTTGAGATCAAAGTTGCTACACCAACAGGCAATATTATTACACTGGACATGACTGAATTTTATGAAATTGAAGACAGCAAAATCAAGTCAGTTAAAGTGCACTATGACGCTGAGGAATTCCGAAAAGAGTTTAGCATCAATTAAATTATAAGAGACATGAATAAGATTCAAAAAATACCTTCGGGATTAGAAAAGTACCTTGGCGTTGGAGAAATGGTTTTACCTTCAGAAGAAACCATAAGGAATGAACTCGCAAAACTTCCGGAAGGGAAACTAACTACAATTCCAATGCTCCGTGAATCAATAGCAAATCAATTCGGTGTTACTACAGCTTGTCCAAAAACTAGTTTAAAGACGCTAAGAAACATGATGGAGGAAAAAAACTCAGGTGCTTACAAAGTATTAAATGGCAAAGGAGAGCTAGTTGCTTCCGACGTTGAACTTCAAGCCGAACTTTTAAAATCAGACGGATTTGAAATTGACTCTTCAAAGGCAAAACCAAAAGTTGTCAATTTTAAAGACAAAATTTCTTTTTAGAATTTCAAGAATTACACATGTTAAAAAAGCGGGGCCTTACCTCGCTTTTTCTACATGAAGGAATTTAATAACCTGATAAATGGTCAGCTATCAGTTTTTGCCTAATCTCACTAATCAGCGATTCTTTTTGATTGATTGCTTGATCCATAAATTCCTTTGGCGATTCCGTTAAATCATCATTTAGCCCACCCCAAATAATCATTTCCAATAAAATGGGGAGAAGATCAATTCCCTTTTGAGTAAGGCTATATCGAATCCTTGATTTCTTAACGGTATCCTCCCCTTTGGATATGATACCCATCTCCTCCAGCTTTTTAAGCCTATCGCCTAATACACTCGTTGAAACTTTTTCTCCAGCTTCCAAAAACTCATTGTAATGCCTTTTTCCCTTAAACATTAAATCCCGAATAATAAGAAATGACCACTTGTCGCCAAAGTGCTCCAGCGTATAATTAATAGGGCAATGTGACCGTACTTCCATAATTCAAAATTAAGAAAATTTTTGATTTAACTTGTTTTTTCAAAGTTAATATCTAATTTAGCTTCGTTTTTACAAGTTAAATATTCTAAAAAGAGGAAAAATGGAAAAATCACCAATGCAAATTGTACACGAAGGTTTCGGAGGAGGAATGGCATCCGGAACGGATTCATGGAAAAAGTTTATTTCTGACACTATCACTTTTAATGGTCCGGCAGCTCAAGTAAGCGGGATGGAAGCATTCGTTGAATTGAATGAAGGCTTTATGTCAATGGTAAGAGGTACGCGTATGATTAAAGCCGTAGAAGTGGATAATTATGTGATCACTCAAGTTGAAATTGATGTAGAAATGCCAACCGGAAAAACCATCACTTTAGACATGAACGAATGGTACGAGACGAAAGACGGTAAAATCCAAAGTATCAAAGTTTACTATGATGCTGAAGAGTTTAGAAAAGAATCCAAATAAATAACCATATAAGCTATGAACTCATTGTATAATGAAATAGAGATTAGTGCCCCAATCGATAAAATTTGGGATGCACTGGCTGTCGTAGATAAATTAGATAGCTACGACCCAACTATAAAAAAATCTTTAGCCACAACAATTAATAAGTCAGGGATTGGAGCGGCAAGAAAAGTTGAAATGTTAGATGGAAAGAATTGGTTCGAAGAATCATGTACCACTTACGAAAAAAACAAGGCGCTCACATACACCTTAACAGCTTGCTCCTTTCCTGTGCACAAACTTTATCATGAGTATAACTTCGAGCAAGTTGGCGACAAAGTGAGAGTCACTCAAAAGATGAATATTCAAATGAAGTATGGGTTGTTAGGTAAATTGATGTTTGCCCTGCTAAGGCCAAAGTGGAACTCGGGCATAAAGGAATTCTTAGGAGGACTCAAACAGATAACCGAAAAGCAATAAAATGGCATACAGCGAACATCAGGCTGACCGCATTCGTCAGCGATTAAAGAAGGCAAATCTGACTGAAGAAAAAAAGATGATGGGCGGCCTCATTTTTATGGTTAATCATAAAATGTGTGTGGGATTAGATATTGATAAAAAAACTGGATTGGATCGATTGATGGTTCGTGTTGGTAAAGCGTCACATGATCAGCTCATTTTCGATAAAGGGAGCCGAGAGATGGACTTTACTGGTAAAGTGATGCTTGGGTTTCTTTATATAGACCCAGATGGTTTTGATGCCGAGGATGATCTTGATTTCTGGATAGAAAAGGCATTGTACTTTAATCAAGAAATACGTTAAACACTACCTACAACATTGTATAAAAGCAATAGCGTTTCAAGTTGGCACTTAAACCGCTATTGCTATTAATTAAGTATCTTACTAACCGACAGTTTAGTGGGTTAAAATCCGCTACTGCTCTTATACTTGACCGTTATACTGAAATAATTTGCATGAAAATTAAATCTTGAGATTAAAAACCTGATTCAATAACTGATTTTTTCACTCTTTTTTTTTAGAAAAACCAACTTTTATACTATCCAAACTCAATCCAGCAGAATAAACCCCCATTTTTGCCTTATCTTAATTCAGTTGAATTACAAAGTCTTATTGTTTCTAAAGGATGATCCGAAAGAAAAAGGCTTCTATAAAACGGTGAAACCGTGCCCCATTTAACCGATCGGGTACAAATGAATCTAGCTGGTTCGGGATCATACAAAGGAAATCTCCTCTTCTGAACAGGAAAAGTCTGACAGAATTAACAATGATTTTAAGAAAGCACTATGAGGTCTCAATATTCAATTAGCACTTCCATTTTTACTTTTAACCTATCCTTGGCTTTAAGGATACTGCTCCTTTTTTTATTCATTAGCCAATCAGCAGTGGCTCAAAAAACTAAAAAAAAATCGGTTGGCCCCGCCGAGGGAACCATTGAACTTTCTCCTCTTCAGTTGCGAGAGACGATGAACGATTTTTTTTACAGGTTCGAACGGAGCATTACAGAATCAGCAGATAGCATCATCAGGGCTTCTTCAGATTCCCGTATTGATCAAGAAGCCTTAATCTGGAAAATGAACGCTATCCCTGTTGCCAATGGCTCCATTTACAACAATGATCCTTTTCTAGGCTACATCGATGTGGCTGTCTTCACTTACCAGATGAAATTATTCTTTGAGGAGGGTAAGGGAAAGGATTTGTTCGGTGAACATCAAAAGATCGCCATCCAAACGCTTGATATGCTTTGGGAGGAAATACTGAATATCGGCCGAGACTTAGTACCCGACAAAGACATTTCCGAAGGGAGGAAGTTGGTGATCGAATTTGCGGAAAAAAACCCTATCACAAGCTCCTATTTTGTCAGAAAGTCTACCATTCCGCTGATGACTCAAATTCAAATGGTCGAAAAGGTAACATTTAAAGGGTTGGCCGTAGACATGTCACAAAGCCTGGATGGATTGCGTTCTCAGGTCAGTTCTTACATGGAGGTTTTGCCGAAACAAGTGCGTTGGGAAGCTGAGTATTTATTAAACAATACCTTAAATAACCCCGAACTGAGCAGTCGTATCGATTCCCTAACCCAGCTATTGGAACGGTCGGTTTTATTTATTGAATCAAGCCCTGAATTAATCGATGACCAACGCGAGGCGGCTTTTGAAGACATTCGGGCAGAGCGTATCGCCGTATTGCAGGCCATTCGTCAAGAACGGGCCATTGTTTTGGAAGAATTAAAAAGTGAACGAGCTATTATCATTGGAGAATTAAGCGAGGAACTTACCAAACAACAGGAGGCAATCATTCAAGATCTTACTGTTTTGACCAATCAAAGCCTAGAAATAACTTTTGACCGTATGGAGAGTCTGGTTGACAAACTTTATTGGAGAACTGTCGTCCTGATTTCTGTTTTACTCGTTGTGGTATTTATTGGGCTTATCGTTTACAAAAAGATTTGAGATGAAAGCATTAATATTAATCCTTGGAATAATTTTCCTTTCCAATACTGAAATTTTGGCTCAAACAGAATTCGTATTAGAACCCTCTCAAAGCATGCTAATGACCGGGAAAGGTCCGGGCCAAGACGCAACTATCAATCCCTTCGAAGGGGAAGATTGCTTTGCACTGGTTGAAAATATTGGAAGTAGGAGTTTTTCGGTCCGGGTACAAGTCAAAGGAAAGCTGATAGAAGAAGTATCCATTCCGAAAGGGAAGACTAAAAAGGTAAAACTATTGGCAGGGTATGAATTATACCTAGATCCAAACCCAACAGGGAAAGCAAAAGCTCGAGTCAGCTACAGCAAAATTGATAAATAAGCAGATCTAATCCTGGGGAAAAGCCATCAAAAAAAGGAAACCAAGTACTTCAAGGCAAAGAGTAGATAGAAAAACCGATATCCTATGAACCAAAAAGAACTAGCGCAACTCAGTGACGAAGAGTTGCTGGAGGCCGCAAAAAACAACAAACCTTCACCGATCATTGACGCATTTTTTATTGGGTTTCTAATCGGAATAGTCGTCTATAGTGTTGCCACAAATGCTTGGGGCTTTCTGACCTTAATTCCTTTGTTTCTAATTTATTTGTTCTTAAAGAAACCAAAGCAATATGAGGCTCTAAAGAAGGAACTGAAAAAAAGAAATTTGGAATAGTTTATAAGCGGAAGCTATTCCACCCAATTACAAAAAAAAGGCAGATAAAATCCGCCTTTTTTAATTAACCAAACAATCAACCAAATTAACCCTTACGAGTTTGTCTTTAGGAAGCCTCAGTAAATTGAGGCTTTTCAGTTTTGTAAATGTTCACCTGAAGGATATCAGGACCTTGGGCGCTTTCGCTTCCGACTTGTGGTGTTGGTTTAGTAGTTTCAAATCGGGCAGTATTTTCCATGTGATTGGCTTCGACTTTAGCTTTGATGACAATGGTCATTGCCATGGCTAATCCCAGTGCCGCACAGATATTTTTTTGTGTGAAAATTGAAGTGTTCATGGCAATAAAGAGTTGGTTTGTTTTCGTGATATTCCTTTATGCCAAAAGACTACCAAACTCAAAAAAGCCCCAAATTAGATCAATAGAGCACTTTTAACTAAAATACTTGTACGCTATCGGACAGTGTTCTAACGCGGACGGACAGAAAAGAGCCCTACAAGTGGTTTCATTTATGGTGATAATTAAGAAAAATTAAATCCCTGGCTGCCTAGATTCCAATTTGATGTTTTCCAGATTCCCTAAAAATTAATTAAACTGATATTAATTTTTTCCAACTACGTAAACAAACAGCATAAGATGAGAGGGTATTTGGGCCTTATACTGATTATTTGTTTCCTAATCACAGTTAGCTGCGCGGAAAAGGGAATTCCTAAAGAGCGATACAGTCAGTTTTCGATGAAAAAGTCGCACACAATGAACGGGGATAGCTTGACTATCAAACTTGATAACCCCTTAATGTGTCCTATTCGGATTTGGCTAAGCAGCGATCATCCCACCATCAAGCCTATGGTGGACCCCCTAAGCCCCATTCTACTGGAAGAAAAGAAAGACACCACCTTGGTTTTCTCAGATTTGAAGGGTTTTAAGGATGATATCAGCTACCATATTGTCATGGGGGATCCGGAAAAAGAAATTGTACAGCTACCCATTGAACTTCCATTTCCCAAAAACAAAACATATAAAATCATTCAGGGAAACAATTCTAATTACACCCACAATTCCGACTTTTCCCAATATGCCATTGATTTCAATTTAAAGGTCAAGGATACGGTTACATCCGTGAGCGACGGGTATGTGGTTGGTGTGATAGACCAATACCGCCATGGTGGGAAAGAAGAAAAATGGAGACCATTTGGAAATTTTATCACCATTTACAATCCTGATTCAGGCTTGTTTTTTCAATATGTTCATTTGACTCACCAGGGAAGTTTTGTCCAGGTTGGGGATCAGATAAAAATCGGGCAACCTATTGGACTTGCCGGGATGACTGGCCAAACGGATGTAGCCCATCTTCATTTTAATAGTTTAATTCCGATCAAAGGAAGGGATGGTATCAAATCCCACCCTGTCGAATTCAAGGAAGGATACAATGGACAAGCTCTTAAAAAGGGTGATAGGGTAAAGAAGTAATAGATAAAATATCGGATTAAAAATCCTACGTTATAACTTCGGAATTGCTCCCGATAACTATCGCGGATTCCGAAGAGCTAAGTAGCTAAAATAAAAAAAGCCCAAAGACGAATCCAAGGGCCTAGAAAGTATATTATATCAATATTTACAACAACTCATTTGCCAGATTGGCCAATTCTGAGCGTTCTCCTTTTTCTAACTTAATATGTGCATAAAGCGGATGATCCTTCACCCGATCAATCAAGTAGGAAAGGCCATTGGATTGGGAATCTAAGTAGGGTGTATCGATCTGATGCACATCCCCCGTAAAGACGATCTTGGTGTTTTCACCTGCTCGGGAAATAATCGTCTTAATCTCATGCGGCGTGAGGTTCTGCGCCTCATCAACAATAAAGAAGATATTGGAGAGTGATCGCCCACGGATATAGGCCAAAGGCTGAATCACCAATTTTTCCTGATTGACCAGTTCGGTGATTTTCTGGTATTCCTTATCGGTTTCCTTGTATTGATTTTGGATAAACTTCAGGTTATCCCAAAGTGGCTCCATATACGGATTCAGCTTTGACTTGATATCACCTGGGAGGTAACCAATATCCTTGTTGGAAAGAGGGACAATAGGTCTTGCTAAGAAAATCTGCTTGTAGTAACGTCGCTGCTCCAGCGCCCCAGCCAAAGCCAATAAGGTCTTACCTGTACCGGCCACGCCCTGAATAGATACCAATTTGATATTAGGATTCATGATGGCGTGCAAGGCAAAGGTCTGTTCGGCATTCTTCGGCTTGATATTATAGGCCAACTTCTTGTCCACACGCTCCAAAATATTTTCCTCGGGATTGTAAAAGGTAAGAACTGAGTTTTTGTTGTTCCGAAGAATGTAATATGCATTTGCTTTTCGCTTGCGGGTACCTAAGACCATTTTAGACTCGACAAACCCAACTTCAT
Source organism: Algoriphagus sp. (assembly GCF_013373065.1). Taxonomy (GTDB): domain Bacteria; phylum Bacteroidota; class Bacteroidia; order Cytophagales; family Cyclobacteriaceae; genus Algoriphagus. The sequence continues at coordinate 294,870 of NZ_JABXIN010000013.1, read as the reverse complement.
AAAGGGTATTGATGGCCTCGATGTTTACGTCTTCTAAGATATAGGTACCGGTATTCTCCAGTTCATCGATATTCTTAATTTTGCCGGTTTCGTAGTCCTCCGCATGGATTTCCAATGATTTGGCCTTCAATCGTAGGTTGATGTCTTTGGAGACCAGAATAACCCGGCGATTTTTTTCATGCTCCTTGAGATACAGGGCTGCATTCAGAATCTTATGGTCATTCTTCTCCTCGCCAAAAATCACATTGGCATTCAACTTATTGTCGGGATTCATCAAGACCTTGAAGTTCCCTTTGGTCTTCCCGTTGAGCGGAGTCCATTCGTGGATCATATGATCCTGCGAAAGTTTATCCAACAATCGGATAAATTCCCGGGCTTCAAAGTTTTTAGTGTCATTGCCTTTTTTGAACTGATCAAGTTCCTCCAGTACTGTGATCGGAATCACGACGTCGTGCTCGGCAAAATTCATGATGGAGTTGTGTGCGTAAAGAATCACAGAAGTGTCTAGCACAAAGATTTTCCGATCTTTATCGGATTTGGCTCTAGGCATGTGCAGGAAAATGTTAGTGGTATTCGTTGTAATAATTTAGAAAAATATCCTCGAGAAAATTACCAAATGGGAATAAATTATGGTTAACAATTGTAAATCAAGCCGTAGTAGACTGATTTTCAATTTTTTAATTTTTCAATATTTCAATTTTCCAATTCTCTAATCCAATAAAGCCCGAATATCCTCGTTATCGAGACTTTTCATAAAGCTTTCCTCAGATCCTATGAGTTCTCCCGCCAAGGCTAATTTCCGATCCTGAAGGGCCATGATTTTTTCCTCCACAGATCCCCTACTGATGAATTTGTAGATAATGACTTTGTTCTCCTGACCGATTCGGTGCGCTCGGTCAATTGCTTGAGATTCGACCGCAGGGTTCCACCAAGGATCCAATAAAAAGACATATTCTGCTTTGGTCAGATTCAAGCCAACACCACCTGCTTTTAGGGAAATCAAAAATACCTTCACCTTGTCATCTTGCTGAAAACGCTCCACCTGTGCCTGTCTGTCTTTGGTGGATCCATCTAGGTAGCAATAGTCGATATTTTCGGAATCCAGGTATTCTCGAACGATGGAAAGGTGCCGAACAAACTGACTAAATACCAAGACCTTGTGATTTTCTGAAATGGTTGATTGAAGCATGTAGGTCACATCCTCCAATTTCCCGGAATTTCCTTCGTAGTCATCCCGCACCAATTTGGGGTGATTAGCAATTTGACGAAGCTGGGTCAGGCCACGTAGCAAAGTGAACTGCTGCCTTCCCAAATTTGCAAGTGGGTTTTCGCCGATGATTTTCTCTCGGTAGTAGTTCTTCACTTCTTCGTAAACCTTCTCTTGTTCCGCAGTCATGGCCGAGAACTTCACATTGGTGATTTTCTCAGGGAGATCAGTAGCAACTTGAGATTTCAGTCTTCGGAGGATAAAAGGCTTGATCAGTGCGTGCAATTTGGCTGACTTATCCTTGTCATTTTGCTTTTCAATGGGCTGCAGGAACTGCTTTTTGAAACTATTCTGAGAACCCAAAAGTCCCGGATTAACGAAGTTCATCTGAGACCATAAATCCATGGTACCATTTTCCACTGGCGTACCCGTCAAAATAAGCTTTTGCTTACTTTTCAGTTTATTGACAGCATTAGCAATGTTACTGCTCGGGTTTTTGATAGCCTGTGACTCATCCAAAATCACATAGTTGAAATAAAAGTCCTTCAGAATATGAATGTCCAAACGAGTGATTCCGTAAGAAGTCAGTACCAGATCATAATCCCGGAATTTCCAAGGATCTTTAATTCGCTGCGTACCTGAATACACCAAAATCTTAAGATCTGGACAAAATTTTCTGGCCTCCAATTCCCAGTTGTAAATCAAGGAGGTAGGCATTACTAAGAGGGAACAAAAACCCGGATTCTCCTCCTTTTCATAGGCCAAAAGGGCAAGGGTCTGAACGGTTTTACCCAAACCCATGTCATCCGCCAAGCATCCCCCAAACCGGAATTCATTCAAAAAACGAAGCCAATTGTAACCAGCTTTTTGATACGGACGCAGTGTTCCTTCAAAACCCCTAGGCATCTCATAATCATCGATGCTATCAAAATCCCGGAGTTTTTCGAGTTTACGACTCAAGCTGAGCTGCACCAGATTTCCTTCCTCAAGCTGCTTAGCAAGGGCCAAGTGATGCTTTCGCATAATGACTTGGCCATCGACAGTTCCCTCCTCCATAAATGAGAAAAGCTCGGAATAATTCACAAACCAAGAAGCTGGAATTACCGCCATTTCGCCATTGGGCAATTCAAACTCAGTCTGCCCTTTCATGACCATTTTTCGGATTTTAGCAAAAGGGACCAAGTAAACCCCAAACTTAATCATGGCCTTCACATCAAACCAGTCAATGCCTTCATTGACCTCAATACTAATTTGAGCCTTACCGATATGATAGATTTTTCCATCTGGATTGGATCGCTGCTTGATTTTGATATTCTTTTCTGACAACAATTCCTCATTTTCTCCAATCCATTCAAATGCCTGGGTTTTTGGCAGCTCTACCTTTCCATGGCTCAAGTTCAGCCCCAATTTCTTGATATAGGAAACAATGGATTTTTCTTTTTGAACAGCCCGGATCGTTTGCTTAAACATAAACTCCCCATCCTTTTCAATTAGGGTTACGGGCTGACTCGAAGCGGCATCATTGGAATTACCCAAAGGGTAGTTTTCATCACCGTATTGAAAGCGAATTTCAAAAACAATTTTGGACTCTTCCCCGTCTTCTGCGACACCTTCAAAAAGACCATTTTCATTCCCTGCCAAGGTATGGATACGGAGGATGGGCTCGGGCTTTCCATGTTCTCTGGAAACCTCAAATCCCCGTGCATCCACCTCATATTGTGTCATCATGGGAGCCATGAATTTTCGGAAATAAACAGGCTCCATTTTTTTCTCGATAAGAATAAATTTCTTTTTCAAGAAAGGCAGCAGCTTCATTCCATCCACAGGAATGTGAAAATGAAAAAGCTTCTCATCTACAGTGAACCAAGCCGGATCTTTACACAACAAGTACCCTCCTTTTCCATGAATCTTGATGGATTCACCCTTGTATTTAATGGTAGGGTAGTAATGGGTATTGTCCGGATTTTTATGGAAGTGAAAAATGATGGAAGCAGGTTCCGGCAATACTTCGATCTCCTTCCAGGTAGGGCTTCCGTCTGAGCCCATTTCAAAAAGTCTACGTCCGATTAACTTCGGCAAAATTGCTGACCGCTGCCGTTCCAAGCGGGCTTTTACCAATTCCTGTACGGTAGGATTTGCTGTTTTAGCATCAAAAACCTGTTGTAAGTAATCTTTTGGACGAACTTTCTTCTTGGATGGAATATGTAACTTGATAACTTCTTCCGGTTGCATGGCATCCATCAGCTTAATCAATTCATAATCCCGCTCATCTAGACCCGCATCAAACTCCTTCGCATTTGCCGAACTGATATTTTGATAAGCCAACGAAAGCCTGTCCTGCTCATCCAACTGGACTACAAAGGATTCAAATAATAATCCTAAATACTCATGACTGAAAATAGAATATACTATTTGAAAAGGCTTGCTGGGATCTACAATCATCTAAATATTACTTTATTATAAAGACCAAGGCTATAAATAGTGCATGCCTTGGGTAATTTAGAAAAGGTAATAGCTCGAAAAATAATAAAAAAACCCTTTTGACAGAGATACAAAAGGGTTTTTATTGATGATTTAGAAAAGAAAAGGGTCTATTCTTCTAATTGCGTGCTTTCATGAGACAGGTTTTCCTTTGGTTTCTCAGGAAAAAATTTCCCCTGAAAGATCAAAATTATCGCTACCCCGATGAAAATAGCAGCATCAGCTATATTGAAAATTGGCCATAGCGCTGTATAAGAACCTCCCCACAGCGGAACCCATTCAGGAATGTAGCCTTCCCAGATATCGAAGTAAAACATATCCACTACTTGCCCATGAAGCCAAGGTGTAGGCGCATCATAAGGAGCATTATTCAACCAAACTCCATAAAATATTGAATCTACCAAATTGCCAATAGCACCTCCTAATATCATGGCAATACATACTATGTATACTGGATGTTGTTTCTTTTTTATGATATAGTATAAATAATAACCTATACCGAACATGGCAACCAAGCGGAAAGAAGTCAGCAATAATTTGCCGTATTCAGTTCCCAGTTCCATTCCAAAAGCCATCCCTGGGTTGGTCGTGTAATGCAACTTAAACCAATCTCCGAAAATCTTGATCTGACCTGGAGTTCCAAAGTCCATTTGGAAGTGAACCAACATCTTGACCGCCTGATCAATAGCGATTACCAAAAGTGTGATCCCAAAATATTTAAGGTATTTATTCATCTTATTAATTGCCTTCGGCCTTTAGGACGTTGACTGCGATTTCAAAATCATCCATATCCAAAAGGGTACCGCCTTTCGCTTCCTCTGTCACACGCAAAGTCAGGGCCTGGGTTTCAGATTGAATGTAAGAACCGAAATTTTCTACAGAAGCGTCTACTAATGGATTACCATCGGCTATTTGTATATGAATTTTATCCTGAACCTCCAGCCCCATCTCCTTACGAAGATTTTGGATTCGGTTGACGAGATCACGGGCAACTCCTTCCTGCTTCAATTCTTCTGTCAGGGTCACATCCAAAGCTACCGTAACGCCTCCATCAGAAGCTACGGACCAACCTGGAATATCCTGAGAAGAAATCAAAACTTCCTCCAAAAGGATATCTACGGACTCACCTTCCACATCGATGGAGAATTTTCCCTCCCGCTCGATTTGATTGATTTCATCCTGACCCCAAGATTTGATGGCCGCTACCACAAATCGCATTTTTGGGCCATACTTTTTACCCAAAACCGGCAAGTTTGGCTTCACTTCTTTCACCAAAATACCGGAAGCATCATCCAGGAATTCTATCGCCTTGATATTTACCTCAGTTTTGATCAACTCAGCCACATGTTCAATTTGTGCCTGGGTCTTCTTGGAGAGTACAGGAATCAAAATGCGCTGCAAAGGCTGTCTAACTTTTAGTTTTTCCTTCTTTCGAAGGGAATGCACCAAGGAAGAAATAGTCTGCGCCAATTCCATGCTCCTCTCCAAATCCTCATCGATCAAGGATTGATCTGCAGAAACCCAATCGGTCAAATGCACAGAATCTTCTCCACTTCCCCCAGCTTCGGTCAAATTTTGGTACAACCAATCCGAATAGAAAGGAGCAAAGGAGGACATCAATTGAGTCAAGGTAAGCAAGCATTCGTACAAGGTCTCATAGGCTGCCTGCTTGTCCTCATTCATATCCCCTCTCCAGAATCGCTTTCGAGCCAAGCGTACGTACCAGTTGGATAATTGATCCACCGTGAAATTCATAATCGCTCGGGTAGCTCGGGTCGCATCGTATTGATCCATCGCTTCCTCCACTTCTGCAATCAAAGACTGCAACTTGGAGACAATCCACTGATCGAGTTCAGCCCGCTCTTTTACCGGAATCGCTTTGGACTTGTCATAGACAAAGGCATCCAAATTGGCATAAAGCGCGAAGAAATTATAGGTGTTTTGTAGGGTACCAAAGAAGCGTCGCTGCACTTCAGTCACCCCGTCCAAATTGAATTTCAGGTTATCCCAAGGATTGGCATTACTCAGCATATACCATCGCAGGGCATCTGGTCCATATTCTTTCAAGGTCTTGAACGGATCAACAGCATTACCCAATCGCTTGGACATTTTATTGCCATTTTTATCCAAAACCAGCCCATTGGCAATCACATTTTTGAAAGCAACAGAGTCAAAAAGCATTACCGCGATAGCATGCAGGGTGAAGAACCAACCTCTAGTTTGATCCACCCCTTCAGCAATGTAATCCGCCGGGAAATTATGTTTGAACACCGATTGGTTTTCGAAAGGAAAATGCCATTGTGCATAAGGCATGGCTCCAGAATCAAACCAAACGTCAATCAAATCCGGCTCTCGGAACATTTTTTCCCCTTTTGGAGAAACCAAAATCACATCGTCTACATAGGGTCTATGCAAGTCCAGTTCCTTCCCTTCAAATGGAGACTTCTCCATGAAACCGGCAGCGATAGACTTTTCAATTTCAGTGTTAAGTTCGGAGATCGAACCGATGCATTTTTCTTCAGATCCATCGCTTGTTCTCCAAATCGGAAGGGGTGTCCCCCAGAATCGGGACCTGCTCAAGTTCCAATCCACTAAATTTTCTAGCCAGTTGCCAAATCGGCCCGTTCCCGTAGCCTCAGGCTTCCAATTGATAGTTTTGTTGAGGGCCACTAACTTATCCTTGTAGGCGGTAGTTTTGATAAACCAGCTTTCCAATGGATAGTAAAGCACGGGCTTATCGGTACGCCAACAATGCGGATAGCTGTGTTCGTATTTTTCGACCTTAAAGGCCTTGTTTTCATTTTTTAGGATAATGGAGATGATGATATCCGTATTCTTGAAATCAGCAGCACTCTCATCATCCTCTGTGTAATTTTTAACATAGAAATCATCCGGACCATATTCCTTGTGCGCGGTAATTCCATGTTCCTTCATTTTTGCAGCGAGGTATTCCCCCACCACAGGAAGGAATTTCCCTTGCTTATCCACTACCGGGATATCATTTCCCAGTTCATCCTTCACAAAAATGCCTGGCACATCATTCTGTACTAAAGTTCGGAAGTCATCCGCACCAAAGGCCTTCGCCAAGTGGACAATTCCAGTACCATCTTCGGTCGTTACATAATCACCAGCCACTACCGTAAACGCCGGATAGGGAAGTGCCAATGCTTCGATCGGGAAGAGTTGCTCGTATTCCCAACCCAACATATCTTTTCCCTTGAACTCCTCTACAATTTCGTAAGGGATCAATTTGTCTCCGGGCTTGTATTCTTCCAACTTAAGATCAGCCGCTTTGGGATTCAGGTAAGCCCCCATACGAGCCTTTGCCAAAATCACATTGACGGGCTCATAAGTGTAGGGATTGAAGGTTTTGACCTTTACATAATCTAACTTTTCACCTATCGCCAAAGCCGAGTTGGAAGGCAAGGTCCAAGGCGTAGTTGTCCAGGCCAGAATGTAAGTATTGTCCTGATTTTTCAGCTTAAACTGTGCCGTGATGGACGTATCCTTAACATCCTTGTAGGTTCCCGGCTGATTGAGTTCGTGTGAAGAAAGTCCCGTTCCTGCCGCAGGAGAGTAAGGCTGAATCGTATATCCTTTGTACAAAAGGCCCTTTTCATATAGACGCTTCAAAAGGTACCAAAGCGTCTCAATATACTTGCTATCGAAGGTGATATAGGGATCATCGAGATCTACCCAATAGCCTATTTTTTCGGTCAGATCATCCCATTCATTTTTGAATCGCATGACCGTTTCCTTACAGCGCTTGTTGTATTCCTCTACGGAAATTTTCTTCCCGATATCCTCTTTGGTGATGCCGAGTTCCTTTTCTACCTGCAATTCTACCGGAAGTCCATGCGTATCCCATCCTCCCTTTCGCTTGACTTGATAGCCGCGAAGGGTTTTGTATCGACAAAAAATATCCTTGAGTGTCCGCGCCATGACATGGTGAATGCCCGGTGTGCCATTGGCGGACGGCGGACCTTCAAAGAAAGTAAAGGTCTGCGCACCTTCCCGGTTGGCGATGGACTTTTCAAAGATTTGATTCTCTTTCCAATAGGCGAGTACAGACTCTCCAATTTGGGGATAATCTACCTGTTTAAATTCCTGATACGTTTTCACTGCTTCCTGCTTATCGAATTCTTTATTGAATGGGTTTTGGGCGTGCCCCCGCCGAAAAGGGCGGGGTCGGGCTATACGCTCTTATCCGCCTGATCCGATAGCTATCGGATCAGGCGGATACCGCTTCTATCCCTCACGCGGGCCATCCCGCTCAAAATAAGGCACAAAGATAGCAGAATTGGGCTTTTTGGGGAAAGAAAATGCGAATACCTTTTGGAATTCGACAAGAGAGAAATGAGAAGCCTCTCTTTTTTACTTTACTCCTTCTTGGGATGGTAGCAATTCATGAAAGCCTAGTAACAATATCGAATAAAACCCTTGCTAAAGACTAAAAATATTTCAAATATCAATTCTAATTCAAATCCTCTTTTCAAGTTTGGACATATCTCCCATTTTAATGGCCTAAATCTTGGTTAGCAAACCTTGATGTATTTTTTCAGTAGATTAGAGGAGATTCCTCATTTTTCCCATGTTCCAAAAAACACTCAGCTTCTGTATTTTTTTATGCTTTATTCTTGGCGCTTCCTTTTCTCAGACCATCAAGGGATCAGTAAAAGATAGTGCAACAGGTAAAAGAATTCCTTTTACCAATGTCTTTATCAATAACACTACAATTGGAACCACTACGGATGAAAACGGCTATTTCATCCTTTCTAGGCCAGATTTGCCTAGTACCTTTAGTTTGGTCGCTTCATTTGTTGGATACAGCACAGCCACCAAGAAAGTAAGCATCGGAATCAGTGAAACCAAACAGGTTGATTTCATCCTAACCCCTCTCGAATCGGTTTTAAGTGAGGTTGAACTGAAAAGCAGAAGGGATAAACCATGGGAAAGAAACTTGAAAAGGTTTGAAAACGTGTTTTTGGCTTTGCCAGATGACCCCGTAGCAAATGAGGTAGAAATTACCAACCCCTGGGTTTTGGATTTCCAAAAAGTAAAGCCGGAAAAGGGGCCAAATTACATTCAGGCTACTGCACAAGAGCCACTAATTTTAGAAAATGAGGCGCTAGGATACAAAGTCACGTATTATTTGCAGGATTATAAATTTTACAAGAATAAATCCAGTTACTATGGATTGGCCTTTTTCGAAGACAAAATCCCAGTAGACTCAACTGAAGCAGCCGAAATCCTATTGAACAAACAGACGAGTTACCAAGGATCGGTGAAACACCTGATGAAATCCATTTTGCTTCAAGAAGTTTCAGAGCAGGGCTTCGATTTGTATAAAACCTTACCGGAGCAAATGAACCGCCGAAGGACAAATACCTACACCGTAGAACTTGGGGAATCCATTATTTCTATTCAACAGGATTCTATCCGGAGGATTCCTCTCAGGAATGGGAATTTTAGGATCATTTGGCCGGACCGGGTTGAAGTTCATTTCTTAAGAAAAAACTGGAGAAACGAGTATTACGTGGATATTTATCACCCTGTTGGATGGGTCTCTGCACCTTTGGGTTACTTTGATATAGACAGAAATGGAGTACCTATTGACCCTACCCAAGTAGTACTTTCTGGCTACATCGGAAGACCTCGGATGGGAAGAAGTTTACCACATGATTACGTACCTCCCACGACATTTGAAAATCTGGTTGCGGAAGTAGATTTGGAAGAAATCAATAAAAACAAATGGGAAAACAAGAGAGAGCGGCCCTTTCTCACTACAAATAAACCTTATTATTATCCAGGGGAACGAGTTTGGTTCGGAGGGACCATGCTCTACAAAAACCAGTTTTATCGAGATACGCTAAGTCAAGTTTTGCATGTTGAATTGAGAGATGAACGAACCCAATTGATCTTTACCAATCGGTACAGAATTGAATCGGGCAATATAGCAGGAAGTTTTGATCTTCCTGACTCCCTCCCCCAAGGTGATTATTTTATTAGGGCATACACGGATTGGATGCGAAATTACCCTAAGGGAGATATGTTTATGCGGGCCTTACCAGTCCTAGCCAAAGGCCTTAATGTTGAGAATCAGCAGATTCCAGAAGTAGATTATGCTGGAGACCTAATTTTTGATATTTCCCATAGTGTAATTCTTGAAGGAAGCGATAGAAAAGCATTGATTAATCTTACGATAAAAGATGCCCTGGATGAGCTAGTTCCCGCTCAATTTTCTCTGTCGGTTACAAATTCCGATTTGGTAGCACAGATAGCGGTTCAAGAAACCATCATCTCCTCCTATGATTGGCTTGATGAACCGCTAATGGAGGGATTTACAGTTTCTCCTACCTTTGGAATTGAATATGGAATCACCGTTGAAGGCAAATTTGAAAAGACCAAAAAAAGAGATCCTGATATTAACCCAATCACAATTGTAAGAGGTGATTTGGAAGATTATGGAGTGGTGAAAACTGACTCATCTGGTTATTTCAGAGCGAGCGGATTAAATTTTGTGGGTTGGGACACCCTTGCTTTCGCTGCCCTGGACCAAAAACAAAGGCCCTATGGAATGATTACCTACACACCAAGAACTTCCCCTGAATTTAATGGTACGTTCCCCAAAAATCAGTACCAAAAATATGAAGTGATCGAATATTCCTTAGCCTATGACAATTTTGGGGATTATATTCTATTAGAAGAGTTTGTAGCCGAGGATACCAAAATTGAGAGCCTTGCAGAAAATTATTATGGATATGGGGCACCTGACCGGGAATTTACAAGTTCGGAACTTGAAAACTGGCCCGGAAACACAGTAGCGTCAGTAATAGGAATGAAATTCGGGAATGGCCGACTTGGTAATTTCAATTATGGCCTTAATGACGGTGAACCTTTACTTATTATTGATGGATCACGATATCTGTACAATGAAGGAGAGACTGCAAATGATGTATTGCAAAACTACCTAACAGACGAAGTGAAATCCATTGCTGTTTATACACTCAATTCCAATGTATTTGGTCTGGCTGGCTTCGCCGGGGTGATTATGATTGAAACAAAAAGAGGCGAGCGAAAAACTAAAGACAAAAGAAGGTTTAATGATTTTGGCTTTGCTAAATATCCCGTGATAGGTTTTGCCGAAACAAACCCTTTCCCCAATATTCCCGACCAAAATCAACCCCTAGGGCAAAGCGCTACCCTTTATTGGACTCCTTGGACTTCAGAAGTGGAAAGAAGCTATGATTTTGAGGTTTTCTTGCCCAAAGGAGTAAAAAACATCACCGTCAAAATGGAAGGTGTAACTGGAGAGGGAATTCCTTTTTGGAAAATTTTCCAATTAGAATTATAGGTTCATTCTTTTTCTTGATTTCTCCTCAAAATCTTCACCACCCGATTATATACAATCTCGTGTATGTTCCAGGCATAGCCCCCGTTAGTATTGACAAACTGTACCACCACCGCATCGATATCCGGATGGTATTTGGCAATGCTTTGATAGCCAGGAACCAATCCTGTATGCTCATAGACGTACACGGAGGAATAAATTTCCTGCTCCTTTTGCGCCAGCAAAGTCCCGTCATTTAAGGCTCGAAGGAAAATCCCGACTTCCTCTGCAGTGGAAATCATCGAACCTCCCGGGTGGATAAAATCATTCCCTTTGATGTCTAAAGGATAGCCGACAAAATACCCACTCATCAGATCATCTTGATCCACTTCCGAAAGTAAGCTGTAGGTTCGAGTCAAACCCAAAGGTTCCAAAATCTCTCTTCGGATGTAGTCATGATGAGAATAGCCCAAGGTCTTGTCTAAAATCTCCCCAATCAAAACATAGTTTGTGTTGGAATAAGCATAGTTAGAGTTTGGAGCAAAGTCTGCAGGCAAGCCATAGATCAATTCCAAAGCCTGTCGGTTTTCGGTGAAAGGTTTATCCCATGGATAATTCGCCTGATCGGAATAATTGGGAATCCCTGAACGATGCTGAATCAACATAAGAAGGGTAATTTGATCAGCATTTTCGATGGGTTTGGCGACCTCAGGAAGCAACTCTTCTAAGGTATTATCCAGCGAAAGGGCTCCGCTCGCCACAATTTTGCTCGCCGCAGCCGCAATGTAGAGCTTGCTGATACTGGCGATTTTGAAGAGCGCGTCGGGATCAGTAGGTATTTTTTGATCCCGGTCTTTCCAGCCGGCAGTGTAAAACTGAGGTTCTTTTCCTCCCTGATCCACATAGACGATTATCCCGTCAAGTTGATAATTCATCGCCATTCCCACCTGCTCCTGAATAGTGTCAGGAATCGGTGCCAACCAAGCACGAAGGATTAGCCAAGGGGTGAAATAAACCGTGCAAACAATTGCAACAAGAGACATCAGAATCCGAAAAATAGATTTAGTACTCATTACTTTTCGATGAGTAGGTTTTCGGCATATCGTAGTCCAGAAACCAGTTTATTAGGTCGGTTTTTAGCCCTTTCTTTGAATTCCAGCAAGGTTGCCCTTTCGATTTTTCTACCTCTGACAAAAACCTTCAAAGGATCTTTTAATGCTAGTAAATCTTCAAGAGGGTTTTCTTTGGTTAAAATCAAATTGGCTATTTTCCCTGTAGCGATACTTCCCTGATCATTCAAAAAATCATGAGTTTTGGATGGGTTAATGGTAGCAGTTTCTAAAGCCTCAAAAGCACTCATACCAGCTTGCTGATAAAAAGCCAATTCCTCATGCATGGAGGATCCCGCCGGAGTCACTCCAATTCCCGCATCTGTTCCTGCTACAATCAAGCCCCCTCTTTCTTGAATCTTTTGGATTGCTAGGAGATGAAATTCATGCTGGTCTTTGATTCGTTTCTGCCAGGTGGAATCACTTGCCTGAGAATTGCTCCACCAATCATATTGCGCCTGACTGTCCACCATTCGAATGAGCGGATTCATGTAATCTAATTCTGCTGAACTCATAATATTCGGTTCTGAAATCAGTCGGTAAATATTATGATAGACCGTCAACGTCGGGCAAATGGCTGTGGCTGGGTGAGATGCATACAAATCCACAACCTTATTCAGTTTTTCCGTGTCCAGCTTATAATTCAAAGGCTGCTGCACAATGTCTTCTGCATGCTCAATGGTGATGATTTCCGGTCGAAAGTGATAGGCATAATCCACCTTGGCACTTGGATGTGCTACGACATCGTAGTCTAGGTTTTTAGCCTCATCCAAAACGGCATCAAAAAGCTCCTTGGTCAGTCCGTTGTAGGTTTTGATAAAATCATAACCCCGATCATAGTATTCGCCTACTTTTTCTTTTGCCTGCTCGGGGGAAAAAAGCTGGAGATTATCATCCCCTATGTACTCTGGACCCGTCAATTTAGGACCTGAAGTATAGAATAGAGGTCCCAGTACTTCTTCCGAGGCAATCGCTTTTTTCATTCGAAGGTGCATGGGATGTCCCCATAGGTTCCGAACTGTGGTCACCCCATTTGCGAGGTACAATCCCAATTCATAATCATCCCAAACATGCACATGCATATCGATTAGACCGGGTGTCAAAAAGGCTCCTTTGGCATCGATAACCTCCACCGATTGGGGATCAATTTCATCTCCGATATCAGCGATTTTACCATCCAAAATCAATATATCCTGACTTCTCATAACGGTATCCGAAGTCATAGGAATTAGGTTTACATTTTTGATCAAATAGCTATTGGTCCTATACTCAGAGTTACTGTCCACCTCCATAAAGCGAGTATTTTGGGAATCAAGAACAAATGCACCGGCAACAACTAGAAGAAGTAGTAAGATCAGTAGACCAAAACCAAGGAGAATTTTTTTGAGAATCTTCATTTATTAAGTGCTTTGGGTTTTGATAGAGTTTTTTCCCCCTTTCCAAAGCAGCCAAACTGCCAATCCGATTTCGGCCAAAGCCATCGGTAAGGAAAGGATTTGTTCGATTTGTAAAATTTGTGCCTGATCATCAGGAAATAGAGCTTTCGCTAAATGAACCCCAGTGTAGCATATTCCCGCAAAAATCAAGAGCACTCCCCAGAAATTGGGTATAGAATCCGCTTTCCAACACAATATCCCCAAGCCTACCAAGTGAAAACCAAATAGTATCAATCCAGCCGACCAGATACTTTCAAAGGCATTTAATTCTTGCAAAACCAAAATACCCGAAGGATCCGAGATGCTCAATGGGACCACAGCAAAAAGGTGGTAAATCGCCACTCCTAGTATTCCTGAATAGAAAATCCGTATGGCTGCTGTTACAAAAGACAATGGTTGGAGGATTTCCTTTAGAAATTTGTACAAAGCCCAAGCGGCTAGTATATCTAAAAGCAATATGCCAACCCAAGCGGCAATTCCTGCTTTGAAGGTCCCAAGGGAAGTTTGAATGGCTGCAAGGGTTCTCTTAGCTTCCTCAGGAAAAACCAAGGAACTATAGACGAATCCATAGGCAAACCCAGCCAATACGGCCATAAGAATCAGGGACAATCCAGCCAGTACGGCGAATTTTCTTTTTGGGGGGTTCATAATATCAGCTTGAGGAATCAATTAAAATATTTGTGAGGTGCCCAATCTTTATTGGGATAACTCGGATAAGGAATGGACAGAAAGACTGTCGGTCTTGGCTATTTTTAAAATCCCATGATAGACCAAATAACGGTTTCAGAAAGGGGATTCTTCTGATTAGGAATTCAAAAACGACAAAGCAAAATAGTCTGATTAATTCAATAAGCCTGATAAAAATCAACTTTATAACTCACTTTCCTCACGCAAATTCCCTTAAAGTCTATGTACCTTAACTACATACCAAATAGCCCTTAGAGATGAAGATGGGAGCCAAAATTCTTCTAATGACGGACTTTTCGGAGGTTGCGGGGTATGCCACCTTCTTTGCCAAGCAGATTGCTGGCAAAGTAAAGGGAACAGTAGAGGTTATGCATATCCTCAATACGCCTGTAGACTGGGTCAAATTAGACCGGGAAAAGGAAAAGTTTTATCCTCAAACTCTACAGGAGATTAGTTCTGCCAATGTCAAATTACATGACTTAGTTGGTGAGTTCGAAAATTTAGGAATTTTGGCTTCTTCATCTCTAGTTTATAGTTATGGATCCGAACCGATCTTTGATCATGTAATTAAAGCCAAACCTGACTTAGTCGTCATGGGATCTGAAGGAAGAGGTTCCAAAAAGCCTTTTTACATGGGCTCCTACGCCCAAAAAATGCTCCGGAATGTCAAAATCCCAATTTTGATCGTGAAAGATGAGCCCATTCGACCTGAAATAAAGAAAATAGCCTTTCTCTCTACCCTAGAAAAAAATCAAAAACCTGTACTTCAACAGGTAAAATCATTTGCCGATTTAATGGGAGCTCAAGTAAACTTAATCTTCATCAATACGCCATACAACTTTTATGAAACCTCAGAGTCCGATAGGCGATTCGAAGAAATGACCGACGGAGATTCCAACATATTCACTTTCCTTACAAATGCGGAAAATCCAGAAAATGGCATGATGTATTATGCAGAGCACTACCATCCCGATATTTTGGTTTTGGCAAAATCCGAAAAGACAGGAATCACCAAATTCTTTACTCCAAGTTTGACTGAAAATTTGGTTCGGGCTCACGACTTCCCGATTTTATCAATTTGCTTGGAATAAGGAATTTACTTTTTCTGAAGACGGGCGATGTAAAAACCATCGAAACCACTTTGATGTGCAAAGACTTTGTGCTCTTCCAACAATTCAAAGTCTTTCCCTGCCTCAGACTCCAAAAACTTGCGGACCTGATTCTCATTTTCAGAAGGCAAAATACTACAAGTAGCATAGACCATCTGTCCCCCTTTTTTCAACATCGAAGGATAAGTTTGAAGGATTTCCTGTTGGGTTTCCTCCACCTTTTCGATAGACTCTGGGCTCAACTTCCATTTGGTGTCTGGATTCCTTCGCAAAACTCCCAAACCTGAACATGGCACATCCAAAAGCAGGCGATCCGCTGATTCTTTTAAACGCTTGATGGTCTTTGACCCCTCGATCACCTTCCGCTCAATGATATCAATTCCATTTCTTCGGGCCCTTAGTTTGGTTTGCTGGAGTTTCCACTCTTCCAAGTCCATGGATAGAATTTTGCCCTTATTGTCCATAAGCGCTGCCAAATGAAGTGTTTTCCCGCCAGCCCCGGCACATGCATCAATGACCCGCATACCCGGTTCTACCGCCAGAGCAGCAGCCACCAATTGCGAAGAGGCATCCTGTACCTCAAAAAGTCCCGCTTTAAAGGCTGCTGTACGAAATACATTTTGCCGTTCTTCCAAGATCAGGGCATCTGGATAACCTTTGATCTGATAAGTGCGGATCCCTTCTTCCATAAGTTGAGCCTTCAATCGCTCGCGGGTAGTCTTGAGTGTATTCACCCGTAAAACCACTTCTGCCTCTTCATTTAAGCTATGTAGTTCGGTTTCCCACTCTGCTCCCAATTCTTTCTTTCCCAACTGATACAACCAATCCGGAACAGACTCTAAAATGGCAGGATCTTCCAGCTTCTCATATTTCTCTTTTATCTTTTGGGGATTGATTTTGGAAAACTCTTCCCAATTCGGGAGTTCATGTCCTTGCATCAACCAATAGGTCCCAAAAAGGTCCCAATAATCATCGGAAGGACTGAGGTAATTGATCAGTCTCCACCAGCGGACCATCTCATAGGTAGTTTCGGCAATAAAGGATCGGTCCCGTGCTCCCCATCTTGGGTTGGACTTAAGGGTGCGCTCGATGACTTTATCAGCATATTGTCCCTGTTGAAAAATAGCATCAAGTGCAGAATGTACTCCGCGAATGGTATTGTTATGTAGTTTCATTAGAAAGAAATTCTCCACAAAGGTAGGGTTTCTTTCCCAGTCTTTTGATTAGCGTACTCAAAAGGGCCGTAAGGTCAATGAAATCCGGACACCTTCCCGAGGCACTGCCGAACCAAAGTCATACCGATCTCCGGCGCATCCATCCGCCAAGCTCCAGATCGGATCATAAATCAAGGTATTGATGGCATCGGAATTGGTAGAAAGTGTTCGCTTTCGGAATTCCAGAAAATTGGCACGTACCCCCAAATCCAACCAATCATTAAGCGCCCAAGCAAAGGAGAAGTCCAAGCCAGCTTTCCAATTTTTTTCTTCTATTTCGCGGATGATAGGACCTGGAGCAATGGAAAGACAAGTTGAACACGGCCAATACAGATAAGAATAATCCGGAAAAATCTCCAATTGATCCTTTCCTGTTTCCCGAATTCCATATAGGTTAATTGCTAGGCTTGTTCTTTTCCCAAGAGTTACTTTTCGCTGAAGAAAAAAGCCTAATCCAAATAAATCATTTTGAAGGCCTACAGGGAATTCAACACGGGTATTTCCTATACGGGTATTTCCTATATAGATCGGATTACCATTCTCGTCAGGCTCAGGCGAATAGAGTTCCCGAAAATAAGAACCATTTTCTTGTGCTTGATAATAGGACTGATAGCTACCCAACAAACCAATAGACCAATTCTCTGCAACAGGCAATCCAAAAAATAAGCGTGAGCTTCCAAATCGGTTGTTCTCAGGAGCAAAAAGCTGAGGATAACTCAAGGACCTTTCCCAATAATTTCCATCTATTTCAAAGAAAACTGACTTTTTTTCTTGAGAATAAACCATAAGAGGAAGGAGGGCAAAAAAGAGTAAAAGAATTAATTTTTTCATAGGTAGCAGCTTTAGTGCTTACCTTTACGAAAGCAAAATCCAAATCGCTACTCATGATCAATTACAATAGTTTGGTGAAAAAATGGGCTGAGGAGCTGGATCTCTATGATAGTCAAGAAGCTCAGAATTTAGTAGAGTGGCTATTGGAACATCATTTGGGATTGCGCCGGGTGGATATGATGCATTTCTTGGATGAGAAGGATTTGCCACAAGTACTTTTGGATGATTTTGAACGATTAAAAAAAGGGGAACCTATTCAGCAAATCCTCGGGAAAGGGCCATTTTATGGTCGTGAGTTTTTGGTCAATAAAGACACCCTTATTCCAAGAAATGAAACCGAAGAATTGGTTCATTTGATCATCAAAGAAAACCCCCAAGCCGGATTACGGATTTTGGATATAGGAACGGGAACAGCTTGCATTCCCATCACACTTTCCTTGGAAATGAAGCAGCCCACCGTATATGCAACAGATATTTCCTATGAGGCTTTGGAGATGGGAAAACGGAATGCCGAACTACTTCATGCGATGGTTCAATTTTTTCAATCGGATATTTTGAATGATAAATTGCCTGTAGATCAATTGGATATTTTGGTCAGTAATCCTCCCTACATTCCTACCAAAGAAAAAAGCCAAATGCACAAAAATGTAGTGGATTATGAGCCAGAATTGGCACTCTTTGTACCTGATGAAGATCCCCTCCTATTCTATCGAATAATTGCAGAAGCGGGAAAATCAGTTCTTAAAGCCGGAGGTAGGATTTACTTTGAAATTCATGAGAATTTTGGAAAGGCAGTCAAAGACTTATTGCTGAAATTGAAGTATTCGGGGGTCGAGGTAATTCAGGATTTGAATGGAAAAGATCGATTTGTGAAGGCTTTTTTACCCTAGGCTAAAATGAGTATTTGTAAAACTTCCGAAAAATATCTCCATTATCTTCCCTAACAGAAACTCCACCCACAATTAAAGAAGCTCCATCAAAAACGAAATATTTGGCTATAGGCATTTCGTAAAAGCGTTGTTCCTTCGTTTCAGGGTCCAATTCGATCAGGGTTACTCCTCGGAGATTTTTTTGCAAAATCTCTAAGCCCGGAAGATTATTAAATCTTTCATCGCTCACGTGATTTACAATTCTATAAATTTTCCCTTTCACATTAAAAACTTCTGAAAAGTCCGATTGCTTGATTTTATACTCCAACTCCTCCCCTTTTGAAGGATAATTTTTAAGCAAAGGAGGCACATTCCTTCCCAATAAACCGCAATAAATAGCCTGAGTACTTTTATCTTTTATGTTAAAGAGATAAAGTGAATCTGAAAACCTAAAGTTTACGATCATTCGATCTTCGTCGAATTTTTCTAATGTGGGACCGGAGAATTCGCTCGGCAAAAAGCTACCGGTTAAATAATCTGGATATTTTAGTTGACTTACAAATTTCTCTTTATTTAAATCATATAATCTCACAGGAATTTCATTTCGAAAAAAATCGGGATCATCATATCTTATATCACTTACTGTAGGTATCGCCAAAATCTGATCAAATAATACTGCATTTGAATAGAAGCCACTACGGTAAAACCGTGCAAAATCATTACTGCTATAAGAAAACTCATTTACTTTCTTTGCGAGGGAGTTATAAAGATAAAATGCATCCTGTGCGGCAGGAAAAACAAAGATTGAATCTATTCTGTGAAAATAAACCGCAACGCTTGACGAATTGAATCCATCAGGGCCCTCTCTTGGGATCCGGATAGGTTCAAGGTAAATTTTCTTATCAAAATTAACTCTGTGAATTAACAAATCTCCATTAGAACCAAAACCATACTCCACTAAAAATCCCTGTCCATTATTTGAAAAAGTACTCCAGTAAGAAAGAGGGAAGTACTCTAATGGAACCAATACCTCCAAGCTGTCTTTTTTTGGAAATTCACTATATACAAGCTCATTTTTTTCAACTGTACAAAAGGAAAGAAGGAAAAGAAAAATCAGGGATATCACCCGAAATCCCTGATTTAATAGCAGAATCTTCATTTCTATAGCTTCCTAGGCATTGGAATCCCTTGAATCACTTCAGAAACAGCAGTCACATCAAATCTTGTCGCACTTCCTGGATTTGTACAATCGTCACCTATCTTATCCTCGCAATGTGAAACAATATATGTTCTACCGTTCATAATATCGATGGAAACTGCGGCATAATAATCCCATCCTGCGTGAGAGTAATTTGGGATTGCTAGCATCAGTAGGACAAGTAATCCCCCAAAAGAGAATTTCAATAAATTTTTCATGATGTTAAAATTTAAAAGTTGAAGAATAATTAAAAAGCTTTGGCCAAAAACTTACTGAAAATATAGTTTACTAAAAATTAAAAAACAAATTATACCTATATTTTTATTACAACTTTTTAAATTAGTTTAAAATTATTACTAATTGACTATCAAACTATTATTGAATTTTCTCACAAAAAGTCCTTACCATCTCTAAAGTGCGATCCTTGTCTTCGATCATCCCCATGTGACCTGTCCCTTCTAATTCGAAATAATCTGTAAAGGCTTCTTTTTGACGTCGGCTTGCGTCAATTTTTACCGCCCCGTCTTCAGTCCCCGCAATCATAAGTTTGGGTCCATGAAAATTCTTCAATACCTCTAATCTATCTTTCCTATCACGCATGGCCTCAGTAAAGGCAACCAATCCTTCCAAACTCGATTGTTTTGCCTGTTCTATTGCCTGATCAATTTCTTTTTCAAATGAAATTCGATGACCTTCCGAAAATAGAGGTGGGACAAAAGAGGTCACAAACTTATCAACCCCGTTCTTCTTTAGAAATTGGATGGCCCGATTCCGCATGGCTTTTTTCTCCGTATCATCTGCAAAAGATGTAGAATGGAACAGGCCAATGCCTTTAATCCGATTTCCCATTAACTCGAGCATTGCCAGCGCCACATAACCTCCAAGAGAATGTCCAATTACAATGGGGCTTTCTACGGAATTTTCTTCCAACCACTCCTCTAATAAAACAGCGACCTCCTCTAAAGTAATATGGGCTTGAGTGAGCGAAGTTTTTCCAAAACCGGGTAAGTCAGGACAAAGAATCCGAAAATCGTGTGAGAGTTCTTCGGCAAAATGATTCCACATAGCCCCGATTTCACAAAACCCATGGATCAAAACCACAGGCTGACCAGAGCCTTTTTCAAAAAAATGAATCGAAGACATGAATGATTAGCTGACTTTCTCTACCTCGGCTAAGCTGCGAACTGCTTGCGCTATTCCTTCCGGATCAAATCCACAAAGTTTGTGTAATTGCAATTGCTCTCCATGCTCTATGATGTCATCCGGAATACCCAAGCGCTTCACTTGAGCACTATAGCCGTGATCAATCATCCACTCGAGCACTGCAGACCCAAAACCACCCATCAGGCAGCCATCCTCCACAGTGACAACCTTTTTAAAATTGCCAAAAATCTCGTGCAATAGGTCCTCATCCAAAGGTTTCACAAATCGCATATCAAAATGAGCAGGATTCAATCCCTCTTCGGCTAATTCTTCACATGCTTTTACCGCATAGTTTCCAATGTGCCCAATCGTCAAAATCGCCACATCTTCTCCTTCTTTTACAATACGGCCTTGCCCCAATGGAATTTGCTGGAAAGGTCTTCGCCAATCTGGCATCACTCCATTTCCTCTTGGATAGCGTATGGAGTAAGGACCTTCATGACTGAGGGAAGAATACATCATATTTCGCAACTCTTCCTCATTCATCGGTGCTGCTACTACCAAATTTGGAATACAGCGGAAATAAGCAATATCATAGGCTCCATGATGCGTAGGCCCATCTGCCCCTGCAAAACCAGCGCGATCTAAACAGAATACAACTGGTAAATTTTGCAAACAGACATCATGAATAACCTGGTCATAAGCCCGCTGCATAAAAGTGGAATAGATATTACAGAAGGGCTTCAAACCTTGAGTGGCCATACCAGCTGATACAGTCACCGCATGTTGCTCCGCAATCCCCACATCAAATGCCCGGTCTGGCATTTCTTTCATCATGATATTAAGCGAAGAACCAGATGGCATAGCTGGGGTAACGCCCATGATTCTATCATCCTGCTCAGCCAATTCAACAATGGTATGTCCGAATACATCTTGGTATTTGGGCGGCTGAGGTTTTGATGGTGATTTTTTGAAAATCTCCCCTGTAACTTTATCGAAAGTACCCGGCGCATGCCAAGTAGTATGGTTACCTTTTTCAGCAGGTTCGTAACCTTTCCCCTTCACCGTTACACAGTGAAGAATCTTAGGCCCTGGAATGTCTCGAAGATCACGAAGTATCTCAACCAAATGATTGACATCGTGTCCATCCACCGGTCCAAAATAACGAAGGTTTAGGGATTCAAATAGATTGCTTTGCTGGAG
This sequence comes from Algoriphagus sp., assembly GCF_013373065.1. GTDB lineage: Bacteria > Bacteroidota > Bacteroidia > Cytophagales > Cyclobacteriaceae > Algoriphagus. The sequence goes on along the minus strand of NZ_JABXIN010000013.1, from coordinate 273,053 downwards.
AACAGCAGATTTGATGGCTCCCTCTACTTTGGAAATGACTTCCTGGGCTGAGTGTCCAAACTTGCTGAGTTTCCCCAAAATTTTCCACACCTCATCCTTTACTTTATTGTAGGTATGAGAAGTGGTGATATCTGTCAAATAATCCTTTAAGGCGCCGACATTAGGGTCAATCGCCATGCAATTGTCATTCAGAATGATAAGGAGATTGCTATCGGTCACTCCTGCATGATTCATCGCCTCGAAGGCCATCCCTCCTGTCAAAGCACCGTCCCCGATGACTGCTACATGTTGCTGTTTAGCATTCCCCTTGTATTTCGAGGCCATCGCCATACCCAGGGCAGCAGAAATTGAAGTACTCGAATGGCCTACGCCAAACGTATCGTACTCACTTTCTTTTCGTTTCGGAAAACCTGAAATCCCTCCATAAATTCGATTGGTATGGAAACGATCGCGACGTCCTGTTAAAATCTTATGACCATAAGCTTGATGCCCTACATCCCAAACGAGTTGATCTTCAGGAGTATTCAAAACATAATGCAAGGCCACAGTTAATTCAACCACACCCAAACTCGCCCCAAAATGACCCCCGTAAACAGAAACATTGTCAACAATGAAGTGACGCAACTCATCGCAAATTTGGACAAGTTTTTCTTTTGGAAATTTTTTAAGATCAGCGGGGCTGTTTATCTGTGCTAGTAATTCTCCTGGTTGAATCAACATGAAGCATTTAATTAGGTGGTCAAGAACAATAAACCGAAGCGCTTAACGATTGTTTTTTAGTTAGCATAGCAACTAAATCGAAGCCTCCAAATCCCAACCAAATCAATTAATTAGGTATAATTGAATATCTTTGACTATAAGTTCGCAAAATTAACCATTAATCTAAATATCCATTGAGTTTCGAAATCAAATTACCGCTTTTCGAGGGACCATTCGATTTAATGCTGTTCTTCATTGAACGGGACGAACTGGATATTTATAATATTCCGATTTCCAAAATCACAAATGATTTTTTGGACTACATCCATCAATTGGAACAGATGGAAATCGAAGTGGCAAGTGAATTTATTCTTTTTGCAGCAACACTCATGAAAATTAAGTCTCGGATGCTTTTGCCTCGTCCGGAACTTAACGAGCACGGTGAAGAAATAGACCCCCGTGAAGAGTTGATTCGAAATTTGCTGGAGTACAAAAAATACAAATCAGTCATTCAAGATCTGGCAACTTTGGAATCTGATCGACTTGCCAAAGAAAAAAGAGGTAATATTGCCGCCGAATTGAAATCCTTAAGCAAAATCGATGATGTAGATGCAGAGCTTCAACATGTCGATCTCTACAAGCTCTTGAAGGTTTTTCAAAAATGCATGGCCAAAATGGCTGCCCGGGGAGAGGAAACAAAGCATACCGTCATCCAATATCCCTACACCATCGAACAACAAAAAGACTTCGTATTGGAAAAAATAAGCTTCAAAAAGCAAGTTCCCTTTTCGGATTTTATCGAATACAAACCTGACAAAATCTTTGTGATCTATACCTTTTTGGCAATTTTGGAACTCTTACAGCTCTCACAGGTTACCATTGTCATCGGAGAAGGATATAATAATTTTTGGGTAGAAAAGACTGAGCCTATCGCTGCAGCCTGATATGAAGCTGGACAATAAGAAGATTTTCAAAACACTAAATCCCAATAAGGTTTGGGTGCCGATCATTATCGGTTTAGGGATCGTTTTTGCAATGTTTTACCTAGACCCCAATGTGAATGCGCAGACTCTTAAAGGTGTTTTTGATGCTTCTATTCCCTACATATTACTTGCGATTTTGGTCATTATATTTCGAGATGCAGGTTACATCTACCGGATTCGGGAAATCACCCAGCGCGAACTGAGCTGGACCCGTGCCATTTATGTCATTATTCTTTGGGAATTTGCCTCAGCGGTTACTCCTTCGGTAGTAGGAGGGACAGCCGTAGCCATCTTCATTCTCAACAAGGAGGGAATCAAGTTAGGAAGGGCTATTTCCTTTGTCATGGTTACTGCTATTCTGGACAATCTATTTTTTGTGATCGGAGCACCCATTATCCTATTTTTTGCCAAAGGCAATATTTTTCCAGAAAGTCAGGTATTAGAAAATCAGCTTGAAAATAGCTTACAGGCTATTTTTTGGATAAGCTATGGACTATATGCCCTTTATAGTTTAATTATGGCTGCTGCATTGTTTTATAGACCTCGCGTTTTCAAATGGGTTTTGATCAAAATATTTTCTTTCAAATGGCTTCGAAAATGGAAGCATGATGCACAGGAATATGGAAACCAAATCATTGAAGCTTCTAAAGAATTAAGTGGGAAGAGTTGGGGGTATTGGATGCCCGTGATTTTGGCTACCATTTTTATTTGGAGTTCCCGCTACCTGATGCTCAATGCCTTGATTTCAGCATTCGTTCCACTTAGTCTTGAAAACCACGTCATCGTATTCGCCCGGCAGGTGATCATGTGGATTATAATGATGATTTCTCCAACACCCGGAAGTTCGGGTACAGCAGAATTCTTTTTTGGACAGTTTTTTGCTCAATTCTTGGATGGATACACCTTTGTGACCAGCATTTTATGGCGTTTGCTTTCCTATTATCCCTATTTGATTTTGGGAGCGATCTTTTTGCCAAGGTGGGTTAAACAGGTGTTTTTCAAAAAGAAAAAGAGAGGCGAAATAGGCCATGATTAGTGCACTGACCATTCTTGAAATTGCAAAAATCTGCAAGGGAAAACTAATTGAAAATTCCCCTGAATCAGAAATCAACCAAATTGTTATTGACTCCAGGCAGGCTTTTTCACCCTCCAAAAGTCTTTTTGTAGCGCTGACAGGTGCCAAAGCAAAAGGAACAGATTTTATTGCCGGATTGATCCAACGAGGAGTTCGGAATTTCTTGGTTCCCACTACCTATCTTCCCACTGATACAAAGGCAAATTTCATCCAAGTTGAAAATCCTCACAAAGCCCTTCAGGATTTGGCAGCGGTGTTACGAAGTCGCTTCACCGGACCTGTAATCGGAATTACCGGGTCCAATGGAAAAACCATCGTAAAGGAATGGCTAGGGCAGTTGCTCAGTCAGGAATTTACAGTGGCAAAAAGTCCAAAAAGTTACAATTCGCAGGTTGGTGTACCACTCTCCGTGTTCGAAATTAATCCCTATCATCAGGTGGCAATTTTGGAGGCTGGAATTTCCAAAGGTGGCGAAATGGAAAGTTTGGAGCGAATTATTAGGCCAGAACTTGGGATTTTGACGAACATCGGCTCAGCCCACGATGCTGGTTTCTCTGACCGTTTAAGTAAACTTCGAGAAAAACTCAGCTTATTTAAGGACTCCAAATTCTTGATTTATTGCAAGGATCAGGGGATTGTCTCGAAAGAAATTGAATATCTTTTTCCTTCCGAAAAACTGATCTCTTGGTCTGATCAACCTGGTTCAGATTTCACACGCGCTATTAAATTTAAAGAGGATGAGAACCGGATTCTTTTGATAAAAAAGGATTTAAGTACTTTGACTTTTCGCACCCAACTTCGGGACGCCGCTTCGCTGGAAAATATCATCCATGCCATTGTGGCTGCCTTAACTTTAGGGCTTTCTCCACAAAGCATCCAACGGGGCATTGAGCAGCTCAGACCTGTAGATATGCGACTCACATTAAAGGCAGGGTTGCGGGATTGTTTATTGATTGATGATACCTACAATCATGATTTGGCAGGGTTGCGAGTGGCATTAGACTTCATCCAGCAGCAACGCCCCAAACGAAGGAAAATCCTCATCTTATCTGACTTTTTGCAACAGGGAAAACCGGAATGGATCTATTCTGAAGCTGCTCAATTGATTCGGAATCATCAATTGGATCTTGTACTTGGTGTGGGGAGAGAATTGAGTCTATTGGCTGAATCAGGGGTTCAAAATCTTTACACCTGGGAACGGACTGAGGATTTACTTGCAAATTTGCGAGAATTTAAACTTGAAAATGACTTGATTCTGATCACGGGAGCTAGGCCATTTGGCTTGGAAAAAGTAGTCCAGCAACTTCAGCAGCGGATTCATGGCACCACCCTCGAAATCAACCTTAATGCTCTGACACACAATTTCAACTTTTATAGACGCCTCCTAAAACCGGAAACCAAGGTCATGGTCATGGTGAAAGCATTTGCTTACGGGGGAGGAGCCCCTGAAATCGCTAACCACATTCAAACCATGGGGGCAGATTACCTAGCAGTGGCATTTACTGATGAGGGAGTCGCACTCCGACAACAGGGAATCCATCTACCTATTATGGTTTTGAATCCTTTGGAGGAATCCTTCGCCAGTTGTTTGGAATACAGGTTAGAACCGGTGGTCTTTAGTCCGGAATTTTTCGAAAATCTAGCCAAATGGACAAAGGCACATTCCGAAACTATGAAAGTGCATCTAGACTTGGATACCGGAATGCATCGCCTAGGTTTTGAAAAGCAACATTTGGAAGAACTGAAAGGACTCATTCAAGAAAACCCTCAACTTCAAGTGACTTCCCTGTTCACTCATCTCGCAGCTGCAGATGAATCTGAGGAGAAAAAATACACCCTACAGCAACTGGAAGATTTTAAAGAGATGGCCGCAGCACTTCTTCCTCTATTGCCTCTAAAGCCACTTTTACATGCTTTAAATTCTGCTGGAATAGTTACTTTTCCAGACTTTCAATTCGATATGGTCCGCTTGGGGATTGGACTTTATGGTGTCGAGGTCACTGGAAATTATTCCTCAGATCTTTTACCGATAAGTAAACTGAAAACAACCGTCTCCCAAGTCAAAACTTTGCCTTCTGGAGCCACCATTGGTTACTCCAGAAGAGGGAAACTTCCCAAAGGAGGAAAAATCGCGACCCTCCCAATTGGTTATGCAGATGGCTATGACCGCCGATTTAGCAATGGGCAAGGATATGTCTTGATCAATGAAAAAAAAGCACCTGTGATTGGAAATGTTTGTATGGACATGGTCATGGTTGATGTCAGCAAAATACAAGTGGAGGCAGGAGATGAAGCCATCATTTATGGAGCTGAAATACCATTGGCACCCTTGGCAAAAAAAATTGGAACAATCCCCTACGAACTGCTTACCCACATCAGTAGCCGGGTCAAGCGAATCTATTTTCTGGATTAATTACTCCTTTTGCTAGGTCTTTTTTTTATCTTCCCTTATGAAATTGACCAAGAAGAGAATTGCCGAAATTGTCTTTGATCATAACGACTGGGCCGCACGGACTTTCGATGTCGTTTTATTGGTTTTGATTTTTGGGTCAGTGATCGTGGCTACTCTGGATTCGGTAGCAGAGCTCCGTTTGCGTTTTGGAACCACCTTCTACATTCTTGAATTAATTTTTACGGTTCTTTTTACCATTGAATATATCCTACGGGTTTGGCTGACCGGGAAAACGCTTCGCTATGTGACTAGCTTTTATGGGATAGTGGATTTGCTTGCTATTTTGCCCTTTTATTTAAGCTTTTTTGTGGCAGATGTCCAGCTTTTGACAGTAGTACGTGCACTGCGACTGCTCCGGGTCGTCCGAATTTTAAAACTAGGCAGATATTTATCAGAGGCTGATTTTATCAGCCAGTCTTTAAAGGCCAGTATGGCCAAAATTCAAATCTTTTTGTTTACAGTTTTAACCGTAGTTCTCATTATGGGAACCTTGATGTACCTAGTGGAAGGGCCTTCTTCTGGTTTTACTTCTATCCCACGCGGTATGTATTGGGCTATCGTGACCCTTACTACAGTAGGGTTTGGAGATATAACTCCAACCACACCTTTGGGTCAGTTTATCGCCTCCTTAATCATGCTGTTGGGTTATGCTATCATCGCCGTCCCTACTGGAATCGTAAGTTCAGAAATGGCCAAGCGTCGCAACCCTCATGAACTCATCAACACCAAAACATGTCACTCTTGCGGTGCAGAAGGGCTAGGGATAGACGATAAGTTTTGCAAGAAATGTGGCGGAGAACTGTAGTTTTTCACAGCTAAAAAATCATCCCCACTTCCCCACTTCAGCAAAAACATAAAACATTTCAGAGGCAATCTGCATGGATCGCTCATCATATTTCAAATCCTCTAAATCGGTACCATCAAATTCCTTTGGATCTGCATAATGCAATGGAATTCGGGATTTTGTTCCGGGAATAAATGGGCAATTTTCTTCGGCATGGTCACAGGTCATCACTGCTGCAAATTCCGGAACCAGATTTACCGGGTCATCGAAAAGTTTGGAAAAGCAAAGAACGGGAGGACGATTTTCTGAATAGTGGACAGAATAAATCGGATTTACGCTGCCCTCTAAAGAAATTTTAAATCCGCTTTTTTCCAAAGACTTCACGGTCCGTTCATTGCAGGCAGTTACTTCCATGCCTCCTGAAAAGCATTTTACAGGAATTCCAAAAAAATCTCCAGCAGTCTGAGCCCAAACTTGACTAAACTGACTTCTTCGGGAATTATGGGTACAGATAAAATTAAGATTACAGGCTTTGCTTTCCTGAACACAACTTTGAATGAAATTAATCAAGGGCTGAAGTACCTCCTTCCGATCTTCAGAAATGGGTAAATGTCTAGCTTTTTCTACTGTTTGGGCTAGCTCAGGAAATAAAATTAAGGGTTTAGAATCCATCTTCAATTTTTAGCAGCAACCTGATCCCGGCAAGCATTCACTAGGCTGAGATTGTAAAGTAGAGAGTCGAATCTTAGGCTTTTTGGTCGGAATCCCACACTGATCTTTAGCCAAGCAATCTGTAAAGGTGCTCGTTAAGAAAAATCCTCCTGCTTTGAATTCCAAACCATATTTTCCGATTGTCTCGCCTTGATATTCGACTTCGATTTCCAAATCTTCCAATTGCAACTGTTTTTCGGATAATTCAACAATTGAGAGAAGTTTTTGAGGCTTCAATCGATGATCATAATCATCAGCAGTATAGATTTGAAAGTTGATCTTTTCCTCTTTTCGAACGGTTCCTCCACAATCTATAAAATGCCTGGAAATCTTTCCCACCTCTGTAATATGGAAGTGATCAGGAATTTGAGCACCATTCGGGAGATAAAAATGAAGTTGGTTTGCTTGCGTTAGGGCTGCTTTAAATTCTTTGAGTTTCATATGGTGCTGATATGGTTTTTTGAGTAAATCAATCTGAATCAACAGCAATCGTCAATGGATGGCGGAGTAAAACTGTCGAAGAGATGGTCGAATTGTTTTTTAATTTCTGAAAGCCTCGAGGGGTTTATGCAATAGGATACTTTAACACCATCTATGGTCCCTTGAATGAGTCCAATAGATTTCAATTCCCTCAAATGCTGACTAATGGTCGCCTGAGCCAATCCGATTTCTTGTACCAAGTCTCCGTTGATACAGGCATTGGCTTTGATCAGGTATTGTAGGATGGCGATTCTTGCAGGGTGTGCTAAAACCCTAGCAATTCTAGCCAGCTCATTTTGCTCATCCGAAAACAAATGTGATTGGGTAGCTCCCATGGAATTTCTATTTCATCGTAATATTACGATAATAAATTAAGATAACAGGAAGTCCTTTAAAAATTTATAGATAAACCAAATAAAAAAGCCCAAGAGAATATCTTGGGCTTCTTGTTCAATATCGGAATCAAAGGGAATTATAACACTCTTTCCAATTGAGAAAAGTAGAAGTTTCCTTCGATGGCTGCATTTTCATCAGAGTCAGAACCGTGAACGGCATTTGCTTCGATAGACTTCGCAAAAATCTTTCGGATGGTTCCTTCTGCTGCTTGCTCAGGATTGGTAGCACCGATTAATTTTCTGAAATCTTCAACAGCATTATCTTTTTCAAGAATGGCTGCAATGATGGGACCAGAGGACATATAAGCACAAAGGTCTTTGTAAAAAGGACGCTCCTTGTGAACTTCATAGAATTTGCCTGCCAATTCTGGAGTCAATCGGGTAGCTTTCATTGCCACGATTTTAAAGCCTGCTTCTTCGATCATTTTCAAGATAGCTCCTGAGTTGCCTGCTTCAAAAGCATCTGGCTTGATCATGGTGAATGTTCTGTTTCCTGCCATGTTTATTTGAGTTTACATTGGTTTAATTCGGCCGCAAAAATAGCAGAAAAGGGTAGAGAATCCGAACCCCCTTGAATATTTCTGTGATATACCACTCATTTTCAATAAGCTGAGCACTTTGGCATTTGCGAAAAAAATCCTGACCTTTGCGCACTACTAGTGCCTTTGTGCCGTAGAGAATTAGATAATGGAAGCATTAGCCTCGTTTAAAAAAGAAATCTCCTCCCCCAAAAATATATTCATAACCACCCATGTGAAACCCGATGCGGATGCTTTGGGATCTTCCCTGGGAATGGCCAATTACCTGAAAAAGAAAGGTCACCAAGTGACCGTGGTAACCCCTACAGACTATCCCTCTTTTCTTCATTGGATGGAAGGGAATGATTTGGTACTAGACTTTAGCAAGGAAGATGACCAAAAACTAGCCAAGGAGGCCTTAAAGAAAGCCGATATGGTGATTTGTCTGGACTTTTCGGTTTTGAATCGGGTCAATGAATTGGGAGAACTCATCCGGAATTCGGATGCATATATTGTGAATATCGACCATCATCAGGATCCGGAGGATTTTGCTGATTTCCGCTATTGGAGTACGCAAGCAGCAGCCACCTGTGAGTTGGTCTATGAACTTATCGTGAAGCTTGGAGATCGGGATTTGATCGACAAGGACATCGCCGAGTGCCTATATGCCGGAATTCTTACAGATACCGGAGGATTTCGACACCCTAACACTACGAAAAATGTCCATTTGGTAGTGGCCGAATTGATTGACTTGGGTGCTAATGTTTCACAAATTTCCAACTGGATTTACGACTCTAATTCCATAAACCGACTCAAGTTTATTGGCTTTGCTATTACAAGAAGGCTGATCATCCGTGAAGATCTGCACACGGCTTATTTTGTGATTAGCAAAAAAGATCTTAAAAAATATCAAAGCCGTACCGGAGATACGGAAGGCTTGGTGAATTATGCACTATCTTTGGACGGAATTAAATTGGCAGCTTTGTTTTCGGAGCGGGAAGATGGCATCAAGATTTCTTTCAGATCTTCCGTTGAGGTAGCGGTCAATAAATTTGCCGCAGATTACTTCAATGGAGGAGGCCACAAAAATGCAGCTGGAGGAAAGTCGGAGCAGAGCCTCAAAGACACCATCGAACGCTTTGAAAAACTCGTGGAAGAACATCAAGAAGAACTTTTTCACGAAAATCAGGTGTCTGCCAATTGATCTCAAAAATTAGAAACCTTACACTATAATATGAAAAATACCTTTCGCCTTAAGGCATTGCTTGCTTTGACCCTAGGAATAAGCATGCTTTCTTCCTGTCAAAAAACCAAAGTCACCCAAAAAGACGGGATTGAGTACACCTATATCAACGAAGGGTCTGAAAAGGCCGCCAATGGAGAAATTTATCTCTACCATCTGGAAATCAAAAACGCAGATGATTCTGTGATCTATTCAACCTTGGAGCAACCTGTTCCGGGATATTTGATGGCGAATGATTCGCTAGAAGTTAGCAATGGAATGGACGAAATCTTCATGGCATTGCGAAAAGGAGATAGTATTACCTTCAGCTCTACAGTACAAACGATCTTCGGACCCAACTTCCCTCCTTTCTTGAGTGCTGAAGATCAACTTCAGTGTAATTTGGGAGTCTTTGACATCATTTCTCAAGATTCATTGAGCATGTTTTTCATGGAAGCATCTCGCATCGAAAACGAAAAGCGTGCAGAGCGTGCAAAAGTCTTAATGGTTGAGGATGGCCAAAAAATCGAAGAGTATGCACAGGCTAACGGCTTGGACGTTCAAAAAACTGAAAACGGGCTTTACTATGTGATCGAACGGGAAGGTAACGGACCAGAAACCACTCCTGGAACTACTATGTATGTGGATTATGCGGGCTACTTGTTGGACGGAACTATTTTTGATACTTCTATCGAATCTTTAGCTCAAGAAAAAGGCATCTACAACGCGGGCAGACCTTATGAACCACTTCCAGTAAATGTAGGAATGGGCCAGGTTATCCCAGGTTGGGATGAAGGATTAATGCTATTGAAGAAAGGTTCAAAAGCCAAATTCCTTATTCCTTCTCCTTTGGGCTATGGTGAAAATGGAGCTGGAAGCCTAATTGGCCCTAACTCTATTTTGATCTTTGACGTTGAAGTACAAGACGTTCAAAAATAATCTGAATAGTATTTACCTATGAAATCGAGCAGGTCGAAATCCGACATAAAGAAGGGTATCTACCCTCATGCGAGATTCCATGTGGCAATTAAAGATCAAATTATATTCACATGAAAAAGCATCTTTTTGTTTCATTCCTTGCGCTGATTTTAATTGGAACCTCTTTGAGTTCCTGTGTTGATACTGAATCGACGGTTGAAACCATCCTGGAGAGAGATAAAAAAGCGATCGAAGAATACTTAGCTGCAAATCCCATTACGGGACCCAAGGATTTTGTCGATGACATAACAGGGTTTCGAGTGATTTGGCAAGAGTTATCAAACAGCGGACAATTGCCAGCTCCAGGAGATACCGTCCGGGTGAATTATACAGGCAAATTGCTTAGCGAACGGGTTTTCGATACTTCTATCGAATCTGTTGCTCGAGCGAATAATATCTTTTCGGAAAACAGAAACTACATTCCTATCCGATTCATCTTGGGAAGGGGTCAGTTAATTGAAGGGTTTGAAGCAGCGATCGCCATTATGGAAGCAGGTGATAAAGCAACCGTAATTATGCCTTCCTTGTATGGCTACGGAAATGCTACCCAAGCAAATATTCCTGCCAATTCTCCATTGATTTTCGAATTGCATCTTATTGATATCAAAAAAGGACCACAACAATGATAAAAAATTTAAGGATTCCTGCCTTTGCTATTTTTGCTGTGTTTCTAATGATGGCTTGTGAACCTAACAATCCATTCATTGCAGGTCCAACCTATGACGTAGAAGGAAATTTGGCCATTGATCGAGAAAAGATTGATGCCTATTTGGATACAGCTCGCATTGATAGCCTCTATCGAATCCACGATCCTTCAGGAGTAGTTGTGATTGTACAAGAAGAAGGAGAAGGTTCTCGTCCAACTGGAGGAAACGTGGTTTATTCTGATTATGTCGGTTCCTTGATTACAGACGGGTCTGTCTTTGACACGACTATCGAACAAATAGCTATCGACAATGATATCTGGGTAGAAAACCGCGTTTATACCATTTTCAGTTTCGTTGTAGGCTCTGGCAATGTCATCACAGGTTGGGATATTGGTTTTAGAAGATTAAGACCTGGTTCTAAAGCTATTATGATTATTCCTTCGCCTTACGCCTATCGAAACCAAACCAGTAATGCAAGAATCCCTGCGAATTCAGTTCTGCGGTTTGATATTGATTTCTACGGACTCGATTAAGAAGAAACTACTAAAAAAAGCCACTTCAATTACTTGGAGTGGCTTTTTTTAGTTTAGGGAAAATTGCTGGAACTGCTTTTTGATAATTTTTATAATCTTCACCGAATTGGGCTATCAAATTTTTCTCCTCAAAATAAATCCCAATCGGTAAATAAAGGATCAAGCAGCCGAGGTGTACCAAGGCGGTGTAGGTTCCAGACACTAAGAAATAACCTATAAAGATCAACAGAAGACCCGCATATAAGGGATGTCGAATTCGCTTATACCATCCAGAAACTATCAATTGTTCTCTTTCTGATCCTTGCTCCGGCACCCATCCAAAAAACTTACCCATCGACCAAGCCTTGGAACTCTGCACCATAATGATGGTGCCAAATGTGGCGAACATATACCCGAAATATTCAACCAATCCTTGGGGAACAAAAAGTTGGCGAGGAGGGATTTTGAAAGTAAAGAACAGTAAAATCAAGAATAAACCCAGCGAAAACAAGGAGTAGAAAAGGCGGTACCATTTGTAAGCTTTCCCGAGCTTTTCCTTGAGAATTCTTTTTAACTTGCCAGTGGCGAGGGTGCTATGCAAGGCATAGAATATCCCCCACAAAAGAATCAAATAGAGGTAATTCATTTTTAAATTTAGCCGGTAAAGGAATTAAGCTGTATGAAAATCGGAATTATCCGTGAGGGAAAAAATCCCCCCGACAAAAGAGCTCCCTTTTCTCCAGAACAATTGCGGATTCTTGGTGAAAAATATGAAGGGAAACTTCAATTTTATGTAGAATCAAGCCCTATTCGTGGATTTTCGGATGAGGAATATAACCAAGCAGGTGTTGAGGTCCTGGAGGACATTTCAGGCTGTGATGTACTATTTGGGGTAAAAGAAGTTCCGATTGATCAATTAATCCCCAATAAAACCTATTTCTTTTTTTCACATACTATCAAGAAGCAACCTTACAATCGAAAATTGCTTCAGGCAGTTTTGGAAAAAAATATCCGCTTGATCGATTATGAAGTGCTCACGGATGAAACAGGAAATCGGGTTGTCGCCTTTGGAAGATGGGCTGGAGTCGTAGGTGCCTACAATGCCTTTTGGACTTATGGGCAAAAGACAGATCTTTTTAATATCAAGCGAGCGCATGAGTGTTTTGACTTGAAGGAGTTAAAGGCAGAACTCCAAAAAATCCAACTTCCCCCCGTCCGAATCATTCTCACAGGAACGGGGCGTGTGGGAAAAGGAGCAAAAGAGATTCTAGATAGCATGGAGATTCGGGAAGTAAGCCCGGAAGAATTCCTCAATCAGTATTTCGAGGAACCCGTTTATGTTCAACTGGACGTAGGAGACTACAACCGAAGAAAAACAGATGGTGGATTTGATAAAGCCGAGTTTTACGAAAACCCCTCCCTTTACGAAAGTCACTTCTCCAAATTTGCCGAATTGGGGGAAATTTTGATCGGGGCGGTTTATTGGGATCCCAGAGCTCCGCAACTTTTCCAACTTCAGGAGATTTCCTCACCTGATTTTTCCATTTCAGTCATCGCTGATATCACTTGCGATATCAACGGATATATTCCGACCACTCTTCGCCCCTCTACCATCGCTTCGCCTGTCTTTGATGTGGATCGAGATAGTACCCAGGAAATCCCTGCTTTCGGCAAGCAAAACAGTATTTCCATGATGGCGATTGACAATCTTCCCTGCGAATTGCCTCGTGAGGCCACGCAAGATTTTGGAAGTCAACTTTCCGAATGGATTATTCCCGCATTGTTGGAAGAAAATTCGGCAATTTTGGAGCGAGCCACTATTGCAAGAGATGGGGATCTTACCTTGGAATACATGTACTTAATCGATTATGTAAATGGGGATGAATAATTTCAATCGCTTTTTGGAATCTACTCTGCTTAAGCCAACCATGACGCAGGAAGAAGTAGACGTACTTATCCAAGATGCAATCGAATACCAATTTGTTGGAGTATGCGTTCCTCCATTTTGGGTCAAGAAAGTAAGTCGAGATCTAGAAAATCAGGATATCCAGACTGTAACGGTCATTGGTTTTCCCTTCGGATTTGAAGACACTGCCAGTAAGGTTGCTCAAACCCATGAAGCCATTAAAAATGGTGCCGACGAATTGGATTTGGTTTGGTCTCAGACGGCGTATCATTCCGGTATGTCTTGGCCCAAAATCGAAATCGCCCAAATCGCCAAGACCTGTCATGAGGAAGACAGAATCCTAAAAGTAATCATCGAAACAGCTTACCTAAATGAGTCCCAAATCAAGGAAGCTTGTCTGATCTGCCAGGATGCGGGTGCAGATTTTGTAAAAACTTCTACTGGCTATGCACCTTCAGGAGCAAAAGTTGAAGATATTCAATTGATGCGGGCAACCCTTTCTTCCAATACCGGAATCAAAGCGAGTGGCGGAATCAAAACCCTGGATTTTGCGCTGGAATTAATCCAAGCAGGAGCTGACCGAATCGGAACGAGCAGTGCAAAAGCACTTTATGAGGCTTGGAAAGCTTCTAATCCTTAATCCGTACTCAAGTAAATCAAAAGGAAAGGAATGACGAAAAACGTCAACAAAAGGTAGGCAAAACCCCATGCTCTAGATTTTGCTGATTTTTTACCCATGTAATCCGCGAGGGACAATGGAATTTCTCGCAATCTAGGAACCCCTAAAATGATCAAAGCACCGAAGGTGTTGAACAAAAAGTGAACTATGGCCAAGGCAATTGCCGCTTCACTTTTATAAAAAGCCGCAATTCCTGCGGTAATGGTGGTTCCAATATTTGCCCCTACAATGAAAGGGAACACTTTTCTCAAACTCACCTTCTTAGTCGCAACCAAAGGCACAATCAGAGAAGTCGTTACTGTACTGGATTGAACAGCTGCAGTTAAGAAAGTGCCATACAGAAACGCTAAATTTGAATTTTTGAAAACCACATTGTTAATATCCTGAAAACTATCCTTTACGAAAGTTCGGTAAACAGATGTTGCCAATAACTTGATGGCTCCAAAAACCAAAAAGACGGCAAGGATAGTAGTCAAAAATGGAATATCGATAAGATCAACTAGCCATTGGGTCAAAGGACGTGTGAATAAGGTATGGTAAACCATGGGTCCTGTAAATTCTGTACTCGGGGCAAACCAGTGAGCAAAGTAAATCGCCATTTTCGTCAAGGGCTTGAAGTACAGCTCCAAGGGCAGCAGAATGATTACTGTGAAAATATTGAAGATGTCATGAATTATGCCCGCCGATAATGCCCGCTTGAACTGTTTCTTTTTCATGATATAAGAAAAAGAAACCAAAGTACTGGTTAGCGTTGTCCCAATATTGGCGCCCATAACCAAAGGAACTGCTTGTTCAAGTGTCATATTCCCTGCAGCAACTACTGCTACCACACTGGACGTAACCGTAGAGCTGCTTTGAAGCAGCGCGGTCATTAATAAGCCAATGAATAAACTAATGAAAGGATTTTGGGTAGCTGAAAAAAGATCCTTTGCAACGCCACTATTCAAATCACCCATGGCCAAGGTGAGCAAATCAATAGCAAAAATGAATATAAGCAGCGCAATCAGCCCGATTACATAGCTCTTCCATTTTCGATCTTTTATTGGCTCTATTTCCAAGTTTTCCATGGATTTATATAAGTGATAGCTTTCTTTGAAAAGGATGAACTTGTAAGAAAGGCAAATAAGAACGTCTTATAAGACACCAAATTTCATTTGATTAAGTAGCAAAATTTGAATTTTTTTTTGGGTATCCAATGAGTAAAAATCGATAATTAGGAGGAAAAATTTTGACTTAACAATTTCTTAACACAATGAGCTAAAATAACTTACTTAATTTTGCTCCATATCCCACCCCTAGAAACCATGGCCAAGAAAAAAGTCATTGACCAAAACATTAATCAGGAAAACCTTTCCAAGACTGCCTATTCCTTATTCGATTTCACCAAGAAGGAGAAAACTTTTTTAATCGTAATCTGTATTTTAATTTCAATTGCCGCCATCATAGCTCCTTATACTTATCCAGCTATGTGGTTTGGATTTTTCTTAGCCGCTTATTCTGCAATAGGTAATGATAGTATTCAGACCATAGGTACCTTCATAGCCTCCAATCAACACCGAAAATGGTATTGGCTTTGGATTTTCATGGGGATGATTTTTGTGGCGACAGTTACCTACAGTTGGGTAGTTTACAATGGTGATGTCAGTCATCAACGACTCGCAGTTCCAGGTTTAGAGAAAGCTCCAGAGAATTTTGTCTTCTTGCAATTAGCGGCACCAATTGTATTGTTGGTGATGACCCGGCTGAGAATGCCTGTCTCTACGACCTTCCTCCTACTGAATGTTTTTACCTATAAGGCAGGGACCATTGGAAGTGTGATGGTGAAGAGTTTCTTTGGATACATTCTGGCTTTTGTAGTCGCCATTATTGTTTGGTTTTTATTGGAGCGTTTTGTTCAGAATTACCTAAAAGGCAAAGCCAAACCCTATTGGACAGTCCTGCAATGGATTACTTCCGGGACACTTTGGTCAGTCTGGATTATGCAAGATGCTGCTAATATTGCGGTATTTCTTCCCCGGCAATTGGGAGTTTATGAATTCATCGCCTACACAGGATTTGTTTTCCTTGGACTTGGATTCCTTTTCTACATGAAAGGGGATAAAATTCAGGGCATTGTCAATGAAAAAACCAATGTTACAGATGTCAGAGCTGCAACCATTGTTGACTTCGTCTATGCCATCATTCTTTTCTACTTCAAAATGTATAATAATGTACCAATGAGTACCACTTGGGTCTTTATTGGATTACTTGGAGGTAGAGAACTTGCAATTGCAATTGGTAAACATGGCAAGGCGAAGAATAAACGTGCTTGGAGATTTAAAGCGCTAAAATTAGCAAGTAATGATTTGTACAAAGCAACCATTGGATTAGTTGTCTCCCTAATCTTGGCAATTGTAATCAATGAAGGTATTCGAAACGAAATTTTGGATTTCTTCAGATAAATGGAGCTTTATTCCGATGAATATTTCATGAACGAGGCCCTCAAACAGGCCCAAATCGCCTTTGAGGAAGGGGAAATTCCTGTTGGAGCAGTTATCGTTTCAAAAAACCGAATCATCGCCAAAGCATACAATCAAACTGAGAAATTACAGGATGTAACAGCCCACGCCGAGATGATTGCGATTACCGCTGCGGCAAATAGCCTAGGGGCCAAGTACCTGACAAATTGCCGGCTTTATGTGACATTGGAGCCCTGCACCATGTGTGGAGGAGCCTTGTTCTGGTCCCAAATCAGCGAAGTTTACTTTGGAGCCACGGATCCAAAAAGGGGTTTTAGACAGACCAATCCAAATATTCCCCACCCAAAGACTAAAATTACCGGGGGCTTATTGGAAAAGGAATGTGGAGATTTAATTCTCAAATTTTTTGATAAACTCCGGGAATAAGGAGTTTTTTCACGAAAAAGAACCTTTTGTTCCGGATTATGGTTTACAAACCAGATTATTTAATCACGGATTTTAATTGATGTTTAACTATAAATTTTAGAGAAAAATGGCTTTTGAACTACCATCCTTACCTTATGCATTTGATGCGCTAGAGCCGCATATTGATGCAAGAACCATGGAAATCCACTATGGAAAACACCACAATGGATACGTTACCAACTTGAATACTGCGGTAGCAGGTACTGACCTTGAAGGTAAATCTTTGGAGGAATTATTGACTGTAGCAGGTACACATACTGCTGTTCGTAACAACGGTGGAGGTCACTTCAACCATTCCTTGTTTTGGACGATCCTAAGTCCAAATGGTGGTGGTGAACCTACCGGTGCTTTGGCTGAAGCAATCAACACTAAATTTGGAACGTTTGCCGAGTTTAAAGATACTTTCAACAAAGCTGCAGCCACTCGCTTTGGTTCAGGCTGGGCTTGGTTGGTTGTAACGGAAAATGGACTAGCTGTATCTTCTACTCCTAATCAAGACAACCCATTGATGGATGTTGCTGAAATCAAAGGAACTCCTATCCTTGGATTGGACGTATGGGAGCACGCCTACTATTTAAATTACCAAAACAGAAGACCTGATTACATCTCTGCATTTTGGAATGTGGTGAATTGGGATGAAGTAGCAAAACGTTACCAGGCTGCTCTTTAAAAAATTAAAGAGAAACCAATAATTTTTAATATCCCCGGGCCCAATGTCCGGGGATTTTTTTTGTTCGGTTGAGTGGCAAAAATTGTTCGGTATCGTACACACTCTTTTCTGCTATTTGTATAAAAACAACTAAATAAAGCAACTGAAGCACTTTTTTGTCTTATGGCATTGCTTTTTCATAGAATGGTATTAAACAATTAAACCAACACTCATGAAAACTGCCAACTTGATTTTTCTTTCCTTCCTGCTTTACCTAATGGGGTTGAGCAGCTTAGCAGCAAAGGATATTAGCAAACTATCAGGTAAAGTCATCGACCAAGGTGGCGCACCTGTTCCTTTTGCGAATGTAGCACTTGTAAGCTCCAACGGAGGAGGCCTTGTAGATGGAGCTGTATCTGATGAAGAGGGTACATTCTTCATCGAATCCGTCAAATCAGCTAAGGTTCAGCTAGTCATTTCCTCCATTGGCTATGCAACTTATACTTCGGAGGCATTTGACTTGGTCCCAGGCTTGACGAAAGACTTTGGAACCATTACCATCAATGATGAAATGAGTGGATTGGATGAGGTTACCGTTCAATCTTCTCGTCCGGAAATCATCATCGAACCGGATAAAACTATTGTCAATGTAGAGGGAACGGTTATGGCAGAAGGGTCAAATACCTTGGATGTTATCGGTCGTTCACCAGGCGTCTATGTGGATCAAGATGGAAATATTATCCTGAATGGGCGGGGAGGCGTTACTGTGATGATTAATGATCGACCTACCTATATGAGCGCGACTGATTTAGCGAATTACCTCCGTTCCATGCCTGCAGAAAACATCAAAAGCATTGAGGTGATCAACAATCCCTCTGCCCGCTTTGATGCAGAAGGTGCAGCTGGTGTGATCAACATTGTATTAAAGAAAAACACGGTAGATGGTGTCTTTGGCAATATACAATTAGGTACTCAATACAACGGATTGAATGCTCCTATTGCTGGCGCAACTATCAATGTGAAAAAAGGAAAATGGTCTACGAATGCGAATTTGAACTACAATGAAAATGCAAATTACAATGACCTAGATATCATCCGAAACTTTGAGCTAGAGGAAGGGACTTCTAAGTTTACCCAAGACTCCAGAATCAAAACGCGCTTCCGTACTCCGAATTTTACCGGATCGGCAAACTATGAAATCAATCCCAATCATAACTTGGGGATCAATTTGCAAGCATCCAGGTCTACAGGAGGATCAAATAATACCTCCTTCACGGAGATTTCTATTCCAGGCGAATCTGAATTCAACTATTTGAACTCCCGAAATGACGACAACGGAACCAGAACCCGAATTTTCGGAAACCTTCACTATGATGGAAAATTAGATACTTTGGGAACAAAAATTTCAGCAGACCTGGACTATACCATCATGGATGCCAACTCTACTTCCATCCTATCCAATGAATATTGGACCGGCACCAATCAGAGCAACTTTACAACGGACAGAATTCAGACTTTGAATGATATGTATTACACCATTTTTACAGCAAAGGTCGATTTCACCAAGCCGCTGAAAAATGGAAAAGTATTAGAAACCGGATTGAAGGGAAGTTGGGTAAAATCAGATAATGATTTAGATCTAAGCCGATCCATTGAGGAAGGGCCATTTGAGCCAGATCCCAACTCCAATAGATTCATTTATAATGAAAACGTTTTGGCAGCTTATGCATCACTCAAAGGAGCTTTCAGTCCAAAAGTAAACTATCAATTTGGCTTAAGAGGAGAATACTCAGACATTTTGGGTAATTCGGTGACATTAGATCAGCAAAACAAACAGCAGTATTTCAACCTGTTTCCAAGCTTCTTTGTCCAGCATCAAGTGAGCGAAAAATATCAGATCATATATAATGTCAATAGACGAATTACTCGTCCGAATTATCGATTGTTGAATCCTTTTGTTTACTATATCGATCCATTGACTTCGGAGAGAGGAAATCCAAACCTACGTCCTCAGTACTCCAATAATATTGAGATGAACCATGTAATCAACGGAGCCTATCAATTTACCCTTGGATATTCAGAGACTGAAGACGCCTTTATGCAAGTATTCATTCAGGACCAAGAAGAGCGAACAACTACCACTTTCACAGATAATTTTGACAAGACCAGAAATGTGAATTTCCGAGGAATTGTTCCAGTAGATATCACAAAATGGTGGAACACCTCCAACATGGTTCAAGTGAATTACAACCAATACAAATCTCAGATTGGTGAAGATTTCTTGGATGTAGACCAAGTTTCCTTTATGGCTCGAACTCAGCACAACCTTCAGCTACCTAAAGGATTTAAACTTGAACTCGTTGGGATGTATGTTGGTCCTCAAATTTGGGGGCAAGGAACTATTGAAGGCTTTGCATGGATGGATGCCGGTGTGACCAAAACCCTGATGAAAGACCGATTGACTTTGGCAGTAAATGGAACCGATTTATTCCGAACTCAGGTCATCCGCGCCAATGTAGACTTCGCGGATATCAATACCGGATTCCGTCAATACCGAAGCAACCAAGGGGTACGATTTACACTCCGATGGAGATTTGCTCAAGGAGAAAGCTTCCGTGTACGATCCAGTACGGGTAGCTCAGAAGAAAGAAACCGCCTAGATTAAACTTAATACTTTGAAAATCAGCTCCCAATGAAAGCATTCATTGGGAGCGTTTTGACAATCAAACATGATGAAGAATCTGCTATTAATACCTATACTGCTTACATTATTTTCTTGCACGGACAAAATAAAGAACGAGGATACAGGTAACTCTTTAATGGATAAAAGCTATTTCAGACACCTGAGCTACTTGATCAATATTAAAAATAATGTGGCACAGGAGTCTTGGCCTGACTTTGGGAATAAAGATTTTTATCAACCAGTAGTTTATGGAACAAAAGAAAACACCTTTGTCCTTAACCCAAACGATCATATTCGAAAGATTACGGATCACGAGGAAATTCCTGCTTTCGACAAGGTATCAGTTATAAAGCTTTCAGAGGAGTTCACAGATACAACTAATTTTAGTTTTTCAGTAAGCTTTTCTTCAGATTCTACAGCTCTTCATTATAACAGCAATGTTTTGTATTGTCAAAGCTTTGAGTTGACGAAAAAATTCCTTCAAAATGATCTGGTTGATCTTGAAGATTGGTCTATTATGGTCATGCATGAGCTTTTTCACGGATATCAACGATCATTTCCTGAAGCTCATGAATATCGTAAAACATTCGATATTCCTGGAGGTCCTGACCAATTTCTAGGCTCCTACCACAATGATCTTGAATGGTATAGTGAAAGCGTTCGAAAAGAAAATGATTTGTTAAAGGCAATATGGATAGATGGAGCCGATTTAACTCAAAATCTTACAGCATATGATTCACTTCGAAACTTGAGGATTGATAAAATCAAAAAAGAGTACGGTGTTGACATTCGCGATGCCGAAGATTTTGAGATTACTATAGAAGGAAATGCAAGATACTTTGAATCACTTGTGAAAAGATATCTAGCCAAGAATGAGCCTAATGGAGAAGCCCTGCATAAATCCGACCAAGCACTAATTACCAATATGTTTGATGAATATGAAGTTTCAAAAGACAAAGCACTTTTCAACATATATAATAATAGATATTGGTACCCTATAGGTTATAATATTTCCATGATACTTGAAAAGTATGAAGTGGATTATAAAGATTCACTTTACCGGGAAGAACACAACATTCATTCTTTCTTAGAAGAATTAAAAAGCTCAAAACCATAAATAAAGGGTATTAAAACGGCCACCTATTTTGAGTATTATGGCCTACCGCCAGAAATTGGAACACAATAAGATGACATTTTCTATTGAACTCCAACTTCAGAAATGAGGTAGCAAAACCAAGATTTGAATTCGGTTAAAGGGGAGCTATCTTTTTCTTTAACCCAGTCGAGGAAAGCCTTACCTTCAAACAGGGAGGAGGAACTTTCCAAAACAAAAAGCATTGATGTAAGAGCCGGATTTTCCGGCTTTTTTTGATCTTTGAGCTATGCAGTCTTTTGACTTCCATACCCACAATCCTAACTCTCCGGGAATTTGGAATCTTTCTCTTGATCAGATTCCCAAACCAGAGGGATATTTTTCGGCCGGCATCCACCCTTGGTATTTACAGGAAAATTGGGAAGATCAGTTTCAGAAAGTCAAAGCCGAAGTAGAAGATCAAAATTGCTTGGCTTTGGGTGAGTGTGGATTTGATAGACTAAGAGGGCCAGAAATTTCAATTCAACAAGAAGCGTTCGAATCTCAGGCACAATTAGCAATTGAAAAAAAGATTCCCCTGATCTTACATTGTGTCAAAGCTCACGACTTATTATTGCCCTTTTTGAAAAACCATAAAAAAACTCCTCCCATAATCTGGCACGGGTGGAATATAAAGCCCCATTTAGCAAGTCAGTTACTGGAATTTCCAGTTTATTTTTCTTTCGGGAAAGCCTTAATGAAAACCCATTCGAATGCTTCACATTGGCTAAAATCCTGTCCCTCGGATCGATTTTTTTTCGAAACAGACGATGCTTCCCTTTCAATTGATTCCATTTATGAAGCTGCTTCTGTAATTTTGGCCCGGCCTGTGGAAGAACTCCAAAAGCAGGCCATCGAAAATTGGAATCGTATCTCAAGTAGAAAAATCAAATGAGTGACTTTGCTTGGCTAAGCCGAACCGAACTAATTACAGGACGGGAAGGATTGGAAAAACTTGCCCAAAAACATGTATTGGTTGTGGGCTTGGGAGGCGTTGGCTCCTTTGCGGCAGAATTTATTGCCCGATCCGGCGTGGGTGAGATGACGATCATCGACGGAGACACAGTGGACATCAGCAATGTCAACCGTCAGTTACCTGCTACGCAAAAAAACGTAGGACAATCCAAGGCGGAATGGATGGAAGAACGATTGCTAGCCATCAATCCTAATTTAAAAGTTCATGCGATTCGGGAATTCCTTCGACCTGATGCCATGACCCGACTCTTGGAAGAAAATGAATTTGATTATGTAGTAGACTGTATCGATAGCTTCACCCCAAAACTCCACCTCATCGAGGGAGCCTTTCGAAGAAAATTTCCACTTGTAAGTTCCATGGGAGCCGGAGGAAAAGTAGACCCCACACAAATTCGTGTGGTCGATATTTCCGAAACCTACGAATGTAAATTGGCCCGTCTTGTTCGCAAGCGATTAAGAAATCGTAAAATCTATTCGGGATTCAAGGCGGTCTTCTCCACAGAGCGGGTAATCCGGGAAAGCTTGATGATGACCGATGGCACCAACTTCAAAAAATCAGCCTACGGAACCATGTCATTTTTACCTGCTGCGTTCGGTTGCTCCTGTGCAGCCACTGTCATCAATGACTTACTGAAGTCCTAATCTTGGAAATGATATAAGAAAATCAATACACCGGTGAACGCCGGTTTTTTTTGATCTTTAATTTCCAATTTAACCTCAACTTCAGCTTTCACTGTACCACGCAGATTAGCGACATTCCGAAGTTTCGCTACCAGCCGTACCTCACTATTCACAGTAACTGCTTGCGCAAAACGCAGATTTTCAATCCCATAATTGATCATCATTTTCAAATTTTCCACTTGAACAATCTGCTCCCATAAATAAGGCACGATACTCAAAGTCAGGTAACCATGGGCTATCGTATTGCCAAAAGCTCCCTCTTTTTTGGCTCGCTCAGGATCAGTATGGATCCATTGATGATCATGTGTCGCATCTGCAAAAAGATTGATTTGATCTTGGGTAATCCTAAAAAAATCAGAAGTACCAAGTTCTTTTCCATTGTAAACTTCAAAATCTTCAAAACTGCCGATGCGGATAGGATTTGTCATGGTTTGGGGGATAATAGTTGCTTAAAGCGAATTAGCGATCTTTATTTTTTAAATGCAACAAAACAGTGACTCAACAGCTGCCTCCAATTAAGATTTAAAAAAATCAGAGAGTTTGGACCTCAAATCCTCAAAAAAGAAAATTTCTCACAGAGCCTTTCTAACAAGAAGCCATCTAAATTGATACTATCTTTAAGAACTTTATTTTCAGAAATATGGGTACTTACATTCACGGATATCTGGAGGAGGAGCAAAAAAGGCTCCTTGAACAAGCAGGGTTTTTGAACTCCCTAATCTATCCCTGGATTGATCTAAGCCAATCCAAAAATTTACTGGAAATTGGTTCAGGTGTTGGAGGGCAAACTCGCATTTTGCTCGAAAAATTTCCTGAGCTTTCCATTACCTGTGTTGAAATAGAGGCCCGCCAACTTGCTCAAGCAAAACACAATCTCAGTAAGTTCCAAGATCGGAATGTTGAATTGATTCAGCAAGATGCTAGTCAACTTCAAGTGGATAAGAAATTTGACTCAGCTTTCATCTGTTGGGTTTTGGAGCATATTTCCCAACCTCAAAATGTTCTGGAAAGGATCTTTTCGCACCTTGAATCTGGAGCGATAATTTATGTCACGGAGGTATTTAATTCCAGCTTTCAGTTCTTTCCAAAACTCCAAGGATTAACTGAATATTATCAAGCTTACAATTCATTCCAGATACAGCATGGAGGCAATCCTGATATTGGCTTGCAACTGGGAAACCTATTGCATCAGGCAGGGTTTGAAAAAATCGAGCTGATAACCGGCGGATTCCATTTAGATCAATCCCAACCTGAGAAATTAAAGTTGATGACAGATTATTGGAAAAGCCTGATGCTGAGTTCAGCCGCAGAAATGGTTGACTCCGGCATAATTGAAAATACACTAGTCAAAAGAATGGAATCTGATCTGGACAAACTTGCAACAGATTCTAAGGCCGTATTTTTTTATCAGTTTATCCAAGCGAAAGCCTTTAAGCCATGAAAAAACTCATTCGCTGGTTCATCCGATTTATCCTCAAACTTGCGGTCTTCTTTTTTATCCTTTCCATAGGTTCAACCATCCTCTATCGATATGTCCCTGTGCCCCTTACCCCTTTAATGGTGATCAGATGGGTAGAAAGTTTTGAAGAAGAAAAGTCAGCCATTCCCTTCGAAAAAACCTGGGTTCCTGCAGAAGAAATTTCCCAAGTAGCATTTCAGGCTGTTTATGCCGCTGAAGATCAAAACTTCCTAAATCATTCCGGTTTTGACTGGGAGGCGATGAAAAAAGCCTGGGAAGAAAATCAAAAAGGCCGACGGGTTCGGGGGGCGAGTACAATTTCCCAGCAAACCGCAAAAAATGTCTTCCTTTGGCCAGGCAGAACTTATGTTCGGAAAGGACTAGAGGCCTATTTTACATTTTTGATAGAATTGATTTGGGGGAAAGAACGAATTATGGAAATCTACCTCAATGTAATAGAAATGGGTCCAGGCATTTATGGAATAGAAGTAGCTTCACAGGAATATTTTGGAAAATCCGCCGACCGTCTTTCAAAGCGTGAGGCTGCGCTAATAGCAGCTTGCCTCCCCAATCCACGCCGCTGGTCTCCTAAAAAACCTACACCCTATCTCCTGCAAAGGCAGACTTGGATTTTACGACAAATGAACAACTTAGATCCATTACCTTACGGAAAATGATTTTATACTATTTCAATTCAGAATTAGCTTTTTCCGATACAAGCATAATCAAAGATAATTTTTCACCTTACTATTTACTTCGGGAGACAACGATTCAAAATAAAATTTGTTTTCAATATTTTTTTCAAATAAAAACAGAGAATTAAGAGAAGGTTAAGCGAGGTTAACCAAAGGTTAAAAATCGGGCTATACTGATCGTATTTAAGGATTAAAAAAGTCAAGATTTTTTTATCCACATTTTCATTAATTTATCCACAGTTTTCCACAAAACAAGTTTAAATAATTGGTTATCAATATTTTAAATGAATTTAAAAATGTCCGATTTTGTGGATAATTGAAGCTAACTTAAATTTTTCAATCTGAGATTTTCGGAAAATCGTGGATAATTTCAAATTCCAAATTTTATTCTAAAAATAATTTAGTCATGCTTCTTTCGGATCAATCTTTTCCGATAAGAATTAAAAATTCTAGACTTTGAAACAAAGCCAATATAGCGCCCATCCTCTACTACCGGCAAATTCCAAGCTCCAGATTTTTCAAATTTCTCCATTGCCTTTTGCATATTTTCATGAGCAGATAGAATTTCAGGAGGACTGTGCATTAGGGATTGAATTTGGATTGTTTCCTGCTTCTCCTTATCGAACATGATATCCCGAATATCATCAAGGGTAATAATTCCTCGGAGATGCTGATGCTCATCCACCACTGGGAAAATATTCCGCTTGGATATTTTTACCAAATCAATCAAATCTTTCAAACGGGAATTAGGATGAATCGGTAACAAATCCCGTTCTATCACCTGATGAATGGAAATCATATCCAGCAATTCCTGATCTGGCGTTTCGGGAAGGGACCGCCCTTTTTCTTTGAGTTGTTGGGTGTACAGACTATCCTTTTGATAATAAGTCTTAGTCACGAAAGAAATGGCGGACACAAACATCAGCGGAACAAACAGCTCATAGCCTCCAGTAATCTCCGCAATCAAGAATATCGCCGAAAGTGGAGCATGTTGAACTCCAGCCATTACTCCACACATCGCTACCAAGGTAAAGTGAGCCAAGGGAAGCGGAATATGGAAATCAAGCATATTTTTAGCATAAGCAAAGAGAAAACCTAAGATTCCTCCTACGTATAGAGAAGGTGCAAAAATCCCCCCTGCTCCTCCGGCACTCAAGGTCAAAGCAGAAGCAACCGGCTTGATCAAAATCACAAAGGCCAGAAAGAACAAAATCATGTAGGGGTTTTCGATTGCCGAGAAAAATGGGGATTTATCCAATAGCTGATTGGATTCACCCCGAATCAACATATTCAGCGTATCATACCCTTCTCCATAAATCGGCGGGAAGAAGAAGAGGATAAAGCCCAGCAAAGCTCCTCCATACAGAATTCGAAGCAATTGGCTTTCAAAGCCTTCCATGATTCGTTCGGTCCTCATCACAGCTTTACTGAAATATAAGGAGGTCACTCCACAAAGTATCCCTAAAATCAAATAATAGGGCATGTGGGAAGCCATAAAGGAATCCTGCAAATCAAAATAAAACACGCGATCCCTTCCTATCAACATCATAGAGGTCAAGGATCCTGTCACGGAAGCTATCAGCAGCGGAATGAAGCTTGCTGTACTGATTTCCATAAGAATTACTTCAATCGCGAAAATCACAGCTCCAATTGGAGCTCCAAAGATGGCTGAAATTGCTCCTGCTGCACCACAGCCAATTAATAAGGCCCGCTTCTTCGAATTGAGATGAACCATCAACCCGATATTGGACCCTATGGCAGAACCGGTTACCAACATCGGTGCTTCCAATCCTACAGAGCCTCCAAAACCTACCGTCAAGGCGGAAGTGATCACACGACTGTAGGTTTTTACCCGAGGAATTAGACTTTGCTTTTTGGAAATCGTGAACAGGACATCAGGAATTCCATGCCCTCCAAAGTCCTTAAAGAGGTATTTGCTGAGAATAAAAGCAGCCGATATACCAATAATGGGGTAAATGATATAGAGGAAATTGGCATATTCTACATAGAAGTCCTCTGTCAAAAAGTTTTGGATAAAGTGCACTCCCTCTTTCAAAATCACTGCCGCCAGACCAGAAAGTATCCCAATTATCCCGCTGAGAATCAGGATAAAATTCTGGTTACTCATATGACGGAGTCTCCAGATCAGCAGACGTGCAATGAAGTCATTCTTTCCCAAAACGATGGCAGTTTTCTAGAAAGCAAAGTAACTAAGCTCTCCATCAAAGGAAAAGAAAGCGTCAAGGAATTATAAAATCCTGGTCAATTTTTTCAATACAGGCGAGGATTAGGTGGGATGCATCAACGAAAAACCGGGGATTAACTTGAGAATATTCATCACTCGGCTGATGATAATCCTCGTGATCTTCCACACCAAAATAGAGATGAGGGATTTTTTTATCAAAGAAAGCCCCATGATCTGAAGATCGGGTCCAGTCCTCCCTTCCTGTCCCTGGAGTATCATGACCAAATTTCAAAGTAGGTTTCTTGCCTTCAGAAACTTCCTCCAGCAAAGCCCGATATTCCGGATAGTAGTGCGTCCCTGAGACATAGAGCTCCCCCGCTTCATTTCGTGAAATCATATCCATATTGATATTGAGAAGGATTTGATCCAGTTCAAAAGGAAAATCCTCTACCAGTGCTTTTGCGCCTTGAAGCCCTTTTTCTTCTGCATCTAATGCCGCAAAAATCATGGAATGCTTAGGAGGATTTTGAGAAAAATAACGGGCCATCTCAATTAAGGCTGCTGTTCCTGAAGCATTGTCATCAGCACCATTATAAATGGAATCTCCGGCAGCTGTCGGCCTCCCAATCCCCACATGGTCAAAATGTGCTGTAATGACAATGATTTTTTTACTTTCTGTTCCAGGAACAAAACCAACCACATTAAATCCAGTGATGGTAGTATTTTCTCTTCTGCTGGTAAATCGAAATTCTTGGAAAAAATCCGGATACTGCGTTTCTAACCCCATCCCAATAAATTGCTCCTTGATATAATCCCGAGCACGGAGATTTTCGGGCGTACCCGATTCACGGCCCTTTAACTCATCTGAGGATAGAAATACCAGGTTTTTGATTAGATTTCTATCTTGTAGCTTTTGAGAAAATGAACTATGTGCCGTAAAAAACAGAATAATTGTAGCGAATACTTGAAGATTCCACCGCATGAGCTGGTATTTTTTTCGTTATTTATAGTCGAAATTTAAAAGGAAGCTTTTAGAAACCTTCATTCATGAAATATTTCTTTTTCGTATTTCTTCTCAGCTTCATTTCCTTTCAAGCCTTCCCACAGAATGGTTTGTCTGAAAGCTTTTTTGATGGAAAGTCAGTCGTACTGGTTTCCGTTGATCCGGGAGCTCGGCCCGCTATGGATTGGAAAACGGCTTCCGACACTGTCCACCATTATTTGGTTGAAGCCGGGGCTGACCCAGTAGCTTATTATGAATTGGAGCAAGTGGTTCTATCGGAAGAGATTCGGGCGGCATATGCCAAAGCCTTCGATCAGCGACTCGTTAAAAACATTATTCTGATAACACGACAAAAAAATCAGGCAAGTATTCATATCGGGGAATTCAGTGGTGATGGGCAGGTGATAAGCAGTACTTCCTTGTTTGGCACCTCGGGAAAGGATTTAAGCGAAGCCGGGCAACTTTTAGCAAGTTCTACCCAAAATCAACGAAGCAAAAACCTCTTGGTCATCGATGTTCCGGAATTTCCCAGTCAGGTGGGAGCACAAAGCAACACCAGTTTAGCGACTTCAAAATTTTTGCCGAGAAATCCCCTAAACCTTGAAGTGTTTAAACTTGGGATTCCATTAGAAGGAAGCAGTGCTGCGACAGGATCCTTGAGTTTCTTTCGATTTGACCTTTATGGAAAATCAGCAGAAACGATTTTAGCAGAGCAAGCATCTCAAAAGACGCAGCTCGAAGCCATTTTGAAATCGGAATATCCGCATGAGTTTGTGTGGTTGACCGAATCCCAAACCAATGAGGAGTTAATTCGGGATCGAGTACAATTCTTATTGGTTCGAGTAGAAGGTCGGGAGGCAGATCTCAAGAAAAGTATGGGCTTAGAAGCCAACTCGGAAACGGAAACAGAAACCGTGGTAAAATTCTACATCAAGCTAATCGTACGGGATGAGTTGTACATTGGACCGGAATGGGATGCAGACCCGGATTGGCGCGTAGCACTTCGTAATTTTCTGAGAAACCTAAAAAAATAAACCTCCCCGAAGGGAGGCCTTGTTGCTTGACTGAATTAGGGGTGATTAAAGCAACTTTACTATTTATTTTTGTGATGAAATGGTCTTTTTTGTATATGAACCTTTCTATTCCCTAAAGAAATAAAAAAAGTTTTAACATCCTAGAATTTCCAAAAAGTTTTTTGAACCAAATTGGCTTTTTTAAAAATTTTATTTGATCAGTCCTATTTATACAAATCTTTTTGAATAAAAGGAATCAAAGCCAGCAAAACTGCTTGAG
Organism: Algoriphagus sp.; assembly: GCF_013373065.1. Classification (GTDB taxonomy): domain Bacteria; phylum Bacteroidota; class Bacteroidia; order Cytophagales; family Cyclobacteriaceae; genus Algoriphagus. The sequence continues at coordinate 243,333 of NZ_JABXIN010000013.1, read as the reverse complement.
AATAATAACTTTTCCGATCTAGTTTGCCTTGGGTCAAAATCCCCACTGAACCGCCTTGTTGTTTCGAATTTTCTTGTGAAAAAAACTGATCATCAGCCTTTCCCAATTCTACTCCCTGTTTGACTAATTCAGCGATAGGTTCAGGAAGATAAAAAGTGCCTGTTTGAGCTTGCCCACTTTTCCCGGTTTTGTCCTCAACATAGATATATGCAAAGGCATACAAGCCATGCGCATCTTCATCCACTCCACCTTCAATCCCAACCCAATAATCTGCTTCAGGGAACGCTTTTTTAGCATTTTGAGCTCGGTTTCTAGCCCCTTGCCAAGTTTCTTCAGCGGTCATTGGCTGATCAGATACTCCAGAAGGAACTGCGATTCCGCTCACATGAAAAGGATGATCAAAAGCCAAATTAAATGCTTCTTCGGCACTCTTTATTTTTACCGGATTGGTACTTCCTACCACGATCAATTGATGGGAGTATCCGGATAAATTTTCTCTTTTGGGAAAGTTCATAGAAAAAAGCCTAAGCAAAATGCTTAGGCCATGTTAGTGTAAACGTTATTGACATCATCGTCTTCTTCTAGTTTATCGATGAGCTTGTTGATGATTTCTTCCTGCTCCTCAGTCAATTCCACCAAGGTAGTTGGGAACCGTTGGAAATCAGCAGAGATTACTTCAATCCCTTTTTCCTCAAGGGCTTTTTGCATGGTTCCGAAATCTCCGAATTCGGTGTAGACGAAGATTTCCCCTTCGTTTTCATCGATATCTGTCAACCCATAATCAATAAGTTCCAATTCCAACTCTTCCATATCCCAATCATCCTTAGCGAAACGGAATACTGCTTTGTGGTCGAACATGAAACTTACTGAGCCTGAAGTTCCCAAAGAACCTCCATATTTGGTAAAGTAGGAGCGAACATTCGCAACCGTCCGGTTGGTATTATCTGTCGATGTCTCAACGATTACGGCTATCCCATGCGGTCCATAGCCTTCGTATACTACTTCCTCGTAGTCTTTTTCATCCTTATTGGTTGCTCGCTTGATAGCAGCTTCAATCCGATCCTTGGGCATTTGCGCACCCTTGGCATTTTGGATAACCGTCCGGAGTTTGGCATTACTGTCAGGATCAGGTCCTCCAGCTTTTACTGCCATGACGATTTCTTTACCTAGTTTGGTAAAGACTTTGGACATCTTTGCCCATCGTTTAAATTTTCGCTCTTTTCTAAATTCAAATGCTCTTCCCATGGATTTGCTCAATTTGGGCCTAAAATTAGTAAATCTTTTGATTTTGGAAGGAACTCCTTGAAGCTGAATCAAAAAGTCAATACCTCGCTTTTCTGAGTTTAAAAAATAAAGTAGTGAAGAAATGTTAATTCGATTTTTTTAGAATAAACCTTCCCCTATTTCCCAAGTCAAAGAAGCAAACAACCCACAAAGACAATGAAAAAGATTTTATTGAGTACCGGACTAATTTTCCTTTTATCCATGGGAGCATTTGCACAACAAAAATCCCAAAGACAAATGCCAGATCCTGAAATACGCGCAAAAATGATGACGGATCGAATGGCTGAACAATTAGGCCTTTCTGAGGAACAGAAAGCAAAAATATTGGCCATTAACCTTGAAAATGCAAAGCAAAGACAAGCTGAAGCCGAGGGACGAAAAGCAGAAGCGGAAGCTAGAAGAGCACAAGCCCAGGCCCAAAAAGAAGAAATCATTGCGATACTTACTGAAGAGCAGCGACAAAAATGGGAAGAACTGAGAGCCGCTCGAGGAGATAGAGAACGAAGAGGTCCACGAGGAGGAGAAATCCATGACCGGGAAGAGTTTCGAAAAAGAAGAGGAGGGAATTAATTCCTTAACAAAAAATGCCACCGATTGGGTGGCATTTTTTAATCTAATCACTCAAACACAGCTTAATCTACTCCGTGAATTTCATCTTCAATATGGAAATAAGACTCATCCTTTTGTGGGAGTGAAGATGATCCCATCAGGTATTCATCGACTTTTACTGCTGCCTCACGGCCTTCGGAAATTGCCCAAACGACCAAAGATTGGCCCCTGCGCATATCTCCAGCAAGGAAGACTTTTGAATTCGTGCTTTGGTAATTTTTAGACTTTGGCAAGGTATTCTCCATCGCCTCAACTCCAAACGCTTCCAATAACCCATTTTGAGCCGGCCCCAAATAACCGATTGCAATAAAGGCCAAATCACAAGGAATGGTCCGTTCGGTACCTGCCACTTCTTCGAAGGTCATTCGTCCATCTTTTTCCAGCCACTCAATATCGACAAGTTTCAAACCTGTCACTTCACCCTGCTCATTTCCGGTAAATTCTTTGGTCAAAATGGAGAATATACGCTCCGCCCCCTCTTCATGGGAACTGGAAGTTTTCAAGGTCATAGGCCATTCAGGCCAAGGGTTCAAAACGGTTCGCTGTTTTGGAGGTTTAGGAAGCAATTCCAATTGCGTAACCGACTCAGCGCCATGACGATTAGAAGTACCAATACAATCACTACCTGTATCCCCTCCACCGATCACGATGACATGTTTTCCTTTGGCGGAAATCGGATTTTCTTCAATCTCTCCTCCAATAACTTGGTTTTGTTTCCCAAGGAATTCCATGGCAAAATGAACTCCTTTTAGGTCTGAACCTTTGATATTCAAAGCTCTTGGCTGCTGGGCTCCAGTGGCCAAAACCACCGCATCGAAGTTTCGAAGAATATTCTCAACCTTGATATTGAAGCCCACATCGGAATTACAAATGAAAATCACACCCTCCTGCTTCATCAATTCTATTCGGCGATCGATTACCCATTTTTCCAATTTGAAATCGGGAATCCCATAACGAAGTAAACCTCCGGGTTTGGCATCTTTTTCAAATACCGTTACCTCATGCCCTGCCTGATTTAATTGGTCTGCTGCGGCCAAACCAGCAGGTCCGGAACCGATAATCGCTACATGCTTTCCGGTCCGAGCTTGAGGAGGGTTTGCTTGAATCAATCCCAATTCATAGGCTTTTTCAGCAATGTTTTTCTCAATTAACTCAATGGTAACAGGATCCTTATTTATTCCCAAAACACAACTTGCTTCGCAGGGAGCGGGACATATTCTACCCGTAAACTCAGGGAAGTTGTTAGTACTTCGGAGAATCTCAATGGCCTCCTGCCAATTTTGTTGATAAACCGCATCATTGAATTCCGGGATTACATTACCTAATGGGCATCCTTGATGGCAAAAGGGTACCCCGCAATCCATACAGCGTGCAGCCTGATGATTCAGCTTTTCAGCTGAAAAAGGCTCATATATTTCCTGATAATCTCCAATCCGCTCTTTCGGATCCCGAGTTATAGGTGTTTCTCTTTTAAATTGTAAAAATCCTTCTTTCGCTCCCATCTTAAGCCAATGTTTTTGATTTTTCTTTTGCTCTCTTTTCCAATACTGCTTTGTAATCTCTTGGAATCACCTTAATAAATTTCTGGCTTTGCTTCTCCCAATCTTCCAAAAAAGAGGTAGCCAGTCTACTTCCGGTCAACTTCACGTGTTTACGCAGGTAGGATTGAATAATAGCCAAATCCTCCTGGGTCAAAGGATCTACATCAACTAATTCGGGATTGATTTCTGTGATGTAATCCCGAAGAATAAAGGCGATCCCACCACTCATTCCTGCTGCGAAATTTCGACCAACTTCTCCTAGATTGATAATCAATCCTCCCGTCATGTATTCACAACCGTGATCACCGATTCCTTCCACCACTGTTTTTACTCCAGAATTTCGCACACAGAAACGCTCTCCTCCTTTTCCATTGATAAAGGCTTCTCCAGAGGTAGCACCATAGAAGGCTACGTTTCCAATAATGATATTTTCTTCAGGTTTAAATCGTGCATTTCGACTTGGATAAATAGTCAATCGACCTCCTGATAAGCCCTTTCCAAAATAATCATTGGCTTCTCCTTCTAATTCAAAACTTACCCCTTTGGTCAGGAACCCTCCGAAGGTCTGTCCCGCAGATCCGGTAAATTTGATTTGAATGGTATCATCTTGAAGACCTTTGCTCCCATAGATTTTTGAGATTTCATTTGAAAGCATCGCTCCTACAGCCCGATCTGTGTTTTTTATTTGGAAAGATCCAGATACCTGGATTTCCTGTTCCAGAGCTGGCTTGGCTGCCTCAATCAATTTGGTATCCAATACATCAGACAAATCCCACTCTTGGTCAATTTGCTTGTGTATCCCGACATGATCAGGCACCTCTACTTTATGGAAAATAGGAGAAAGGTCTACTTTATCCCACTTCCAATGATTCAAATGACCGGTCGACTGAAGAACATGGCTTTGGCCTACCATTTCATCCACGGTGCTGAATCCTAGGGAGGCCATGATTTCACGCAAATCCTGAACAAGGAAATGGAAATAATTAACGACATGATCCGGATCCCCGGTGAATAGCTTGCGAAGTTCAGGGTTTTGAGTAGCAATCCCCACGGGGCAGGTATTCAAATGACATTTTCGCATCATAATACATCCTTCCACTACCAAGGCAGCGGTGGAAATACCCCATTCTTCAGCGCCCAAGAGTGTTGCTATTGCAATGTCTCGACCTGTTCGCAATTGGCCATCTGTTTGAAGGACGACACGACTTCTGAGATTATTTTTTACTAAAGTCTGATGTGCTTCGGATAAGCCCAATTCCCAAGGCAAACCGGCATGACGAATAGACGATAGGGGCGAAGCGCCCGTTCCTCCATCTGCTCCTGAAATCAAAATAACATCCGCCATCGCTTTGGCTACCCCTGCAGCTACCGTACCTACACCAGCTTGAGAGACCAACTTGACATTGATCCGAGCTTTTCGGTTGGCGTTTTTCAAATCGAAAATGAGCTGCGCCAAATCCTCAATCGAGTAAATATCATGATGAGGTGGCGGAGAAATCAAACCTACCCCAGGAGTAGAATGCCGTACACGGCCAATCCATTCATCCACCTTATGACCAGGAAGTTGTCCTCCCTCACCTGGCTTTGCTCCTTGTGCCATTTTGATCTGAAGTTCTTCAGCATTTGTCAGATAATTACTCGTCACACCAAAACGTCCGGAAGCAACTTGCTTGATGGCAGACCGTTCCCAATCTCCATTTTCCTTCCGCTCAAATCGGACTTCATCCTCTCCCCCTTCACCTGAATTACTCTTGGCACCAATACGATTCATCGCAATCGCCAAGGTAGTGTGAGCTTCATGGGAAATGGATCCGAAGGACATCGCTCCTGTGGCAAATCGTTTTAGAATTGATTCAGCTGGCTCTACTTCTTCGATAGGAATAGAAATCCGCTTTTTAAACTCAAACAAACCTCGAAGGGTTAAGGCATCCTTACTTTGCTCATTGATTTTCGCAGCAAATTTCTTGTATAGCGCATAATCGTTGAGCCGGGTAGATTTTTGAAGTAAGTGTATGCTTTCAGGGTTAAACAAATGCTTTTCTCCTCTTCGCTTCCACTGATAGACTCCACCCGTTTCCAGGGTTGGACTATGGGTATGGTAAGCGGCCCGATGACGAATCAATACCTCTTCGGCTAATTCATCGAATGAGACTCCCGAAATTCTCGAAACTGTGCCCTTAAAGCATCGATCGATTACTTCTGGACCCAATCCTATGGCTTCAAAAATCTGTGCTCCTTGATAAGACTGAAGCGTAGAAATACCCATTTTGGATAGTACTTTCAGCAAGCCTTTGCCAATTGCTTTTTGATAGTTGGAGAAAAGCGCTTTCCGATCTTTGATTTCGGGAAACTGCCCCTTTTCATACATGGAAAGTAAGGATTCCAAGGCCAAATAGGGATTGATAGCTGAGGCACCATAGCCAATGGCAGTGGCAAAATGATGCGTTTCTCGAATATCTCCAGACTCCAGAACTAAGCCAGCTTTGGTTCTTAGTTTTTTCTTCACCAAATGATGATGGACTGCCCCAATTGCTAGCAGTGATGGAATTGGTGCCCACTCTTCATTACTATTTCGATCTGAAATAATCAGAATATTTTTGCGGCCATGAACAGCCTCTTCTGCTGCTTTACAAAGACTATCCAGTGCTTCCAATAAGCGCCCCGGCTGATGATCTGCCTGGAAATGTGCATACAGTTTTACAGCCCGATATCCTTGAGCCTCCATATTTTGAATCTTTTCCAGGGATTCATTCAAAAGTACAGGCTGGGAAATATGAATTTGCCGGGTATGTTGCGGACTTTCTTCCAAAATATTATACCCCTCTCCAATTCGGGTAAACAAAGACATCACCAATCGCTCGCGAATCGGATCAATTGGCGGATTACTTACCTGCGCAAAGAGTTGTTTGAAATAGTTGGAAATATGCTGGCTCTGTTTGGACAAAACAGCCAAAGGGGTATCCGCACCCATAGAGCCGATCGCTTCCTGACCATTCCCTCCCATAGGCGCCAAGACCACCTTCAACTCTTCAGAGGTGTAACCAAAAATGGTTTGGAATTTATGGATATGTTCAGTCGAATAGGGATGGGAAAGTACTTCAGGATCTGGCTCCAATCGGAGTTTGATCCGTTGTTCATTCACCCATTTTTCATAAGGCTGACTTTTGCAGATTTCGGATTTGATTTCTTCATCAAAGAGTACCTTGCCTTTTGATAAATCCGCTAATAGCATCTTTCCAGGACTGATTCGGCCTTTTTGAACGATAGTAGCTTCCCTGATGGGCAAGGCTCCAGCTTCGGAAGACAAAACCAATCGATCATCTTTGGTGATGAAATAGCGTAGTGGACGAAGTCCATTTCGATCCAAAGTCGCCCCCACATTTTCACCATCCGTAAATAAAAGTGCCGCAGGTCCATCCCATGGTTCCACAAGGGAAGCATGAAACTTATAAAAAGCTTTTCTATCCCTATCCATAACCTCATTATCCTGCCAAGCTTCCGGCACCAACATCATCATGGCATGGGAGATGGAGCGTCCTGAAAGAGAAAGTAATTCCACCATCGCATCCAGATTAGCCGAATCGGAGTTCAACTTATTGGTAATCGGCATCAGCATTTGAAGTTCCTCATCTGAGAAGAATTTGGATTGCATCAGCGTCTCCTTGGACTTCATTTTGTTGAGATTCCCGCGAATGGTATTGATTTCCCCATTATGCGAAAGACAACGGAATGGCTGGGCTAGTCTCCAGTTAGGAAAGGTATTCGTAGAAAATCTCGAGTGGACAATCGCAAAAGCCGACTCGATCTTACTGTTTTGAAGGTCTTTATAAAAAGGCAAAACTTGGTCAGTTCGAAGTTGGCCTTTATATATAAGTGTACGGCTGCTTAAGGAAGCAAAGTAAAAGGATTGATTGACTCCCGGAATCTGTTCGTTGATTTGAGTCGTAGCATGATTTCGAAGCACATATAATTTACGCTCCAATTCAAGGCCCGTAAGTCCTTTTTTATGACGGACAAATAGCTGCTCAATATTGGGCATCACTTCCAAAGCCCCAGAGCCGGGAACTGTCTCATCTACCGGAACAGGACGATAGCCAATCAATTCAAAATCAAGCTCTTCAATTACCTGATTTAAGAGCGCCTTTGACTTTTGAAATAGTTGCTTGTTTTTAGGAAAAAAGGTCATTCCTACACCATAGGATCCTTTCTCCGGAAGATCTATTTCCGTACGGGCTGTAATATCCTTTAAAAATTCATGAGGAATCTGGATCAAAATTCCCGCACCATCTCCTGTTTTAGGATCAGCTCCCCGCCCCCCACGATGCTCCATATTGCTTAACATAAAGAGCGCATCGCTGATCGTTTCGTGAGATGCTTCCGCTGTCAAATCCACCACTGCGCCAATCCCACAGGAATCATGTTCTAGTTCGGGACGGTATAATCCATGATGCATATTATTAAGATTTAATAGGTTCAAAATTTCCAAAAATTACCAAAAAAATTACTCCTATTAAAATTTCTACAACAAACAGCTTGTTTTGATGACAGATTTTCTAGAAAACGAATATTTTTTTGTTTTTTTATAATTGAAATTTGAATTAAAAAATAAACCTGAAACAAGAATTTTTCTTAAATTTTTAGAAAAATAGGTTTAAAAAGAGCTGGCTTTTTGAAAATTTATATAGAAAATTCAAAAAGTAGATAAAAAGCCAATTTTTTAATCAGCGCAGATTTTTTTTGATTGAATTTTCAAATTTTAACAGAACACCAGTAATTCCTCCTGGGTTATAACCATTTAAAATTTGGATAAAATGGAATTATACAAAATTCATTAATCGGTAAACTCCTTATTCCCTTCCTCGTCAGGGGACTTGATATGAACCTTGACCTTTTTAATCTTCCTCAAGTCAACTGCGAGAATAGTAAACTCAAAATTCAAAAAAGTAATCTTTGTTCCATTTTTGGGAAGCTTGCTATTCAATTCCAATAACAATCCCCCCAAGGATTCATTTTCCCCTTTTACTTCATCAAAAATCTGAGCATCTAACTCCAACTTTTTACAGAAATCATTAAGCGAGATTTTGCCCTCAAAAATAAAAGTCTGATCATCTAACTCTTTAAAATAGAATCCCTCTGCATCATCAAACTCATCGTTGATTTCCCCGATGATCTCTTCGATCAAATCTTCCAGCGTCACTAAGCCTGAAGTTCCTCCATATTCATCCACAACAATGGCCATGTGAACCCGCTTTTGCTGAAAATCTTTCAAAAGTGTATCCACTTTCTTGTTTTCAGGAACATAGAAACTCTTTCGGATTAATTCCTGCCAAGCAAAATTTTCATCCCGCTCAATGTATGGAAGCAAGTCTTTGATGTAAAGAATCCCCTGAATATTGTCGATGGTTTCATGGAAAACCGGAATTCGGGAATAACCACTTTTATTGATTTTATCCATCAATTCATGGAAATCCATCTCCATGTCCACAGCAGTGATTTCCATTCGGCTTCGCATCACTTGCCGCACAGTCAACGTCCCAAAGTTTACAATCCCCTTCAGAATTTCGCGTTCCTCATCGGGCGTATCCTCGGTAGTGAGTTCCAAGGCCTGATTCAATTCTTCCACGGAAAGGGAATAACCTCGTTTTTCAATTCTTCGCTCGATCAGGTTACTAATCGACATTAAAAGAAATGAAAATGGTCTTAATAGGGCCGAAAAAAACTTCATCGCAGGCGACATGGCCTCGCTAAACTCCATCCGGGCTTTATTGGCGTAAACTTTGGGTACAATCTCCCCAAAGAAAACGATGGCAAATGTAATCCCGACCGTTTGAATCAAAATGACCATAATGCCGGTAGCATTCATCCCAAAAATAGTCCATGCCACAAAGGTCGTCAAAGTGACGATGGCAATATTGATCAGATTATTAAGAATCAGGATAGTGCTCAGGAGCTCTTTAGGTCGCTGAAGCAACTCAACAACTGCTTTACTTCTAGAGGTATCTTTTTCATAGAGCTGATCCAATTCATCATTACTCAATGAAAAAAATGCAACTTCTGAACCGGAAACCAAGGCGGATCCGATCAGCAAAAGAATAAAAAGTACTCCATTGAGTAATAAATAAGCTGCGCCGGGCTCAGCTATTTGTGCGAGTAAACCTATACTCGGGTATGGGTCGTCCATGGACAAAACACGATGGTTGCTACAAAATTACAAAATCCCCTGAAAAATTCAGGGGACTTGATTTAAAACGGTAGATCATCATCCTCATCCGAAGATGGAGCTAAATCCATCGAATTGGATGCAGGTTGAGAAACGGGATTCGATGGGGCCGGATTGGTCCGCTGATAATTGCCTTCTCCAGAACTTGGATTGCCACCCGGATTTTCTGAACGGGCACCTAGCATGGTGAAACTTAATACCCTGATCTTGGTTCGTTTCCGGTTATTCCCTTCTTGGTCTTGCCAGGTATCAGACTTGATTTTGCCTTCTACATAGATTTGCATTCCTTTTTTAAGGTATTGTTCGGCGATTTTTGCCTGACCACCCCACAGTTCCAAATCATGCCATTCCGTTTGCTCTACCCGATTGCCACTGCGATCCTTATAAGCCTCTGTGGTTGCGAGACGTAGATTCGCCACCACATTATCTCCTTCCAAATACTTCACTTCGGGATCTGCCCCAAGATTTCCAACTAGGATCACTTTATTTACTCCAGCCATTTTTTAAATTTTCATTGATTAATACAGAAGATTGAAGGTAATCAAAAGCCTTGATCGTTCAAAAAATTTACAATCAACTTTGGCTTGGCTAATTCTTCGATTCGCTCTTCCTCTACTAGTAGAAAACCTTCCTCCTTGGCCCATTTTTCAAGGTTTTGATGTTCAGACTGATCGACTTCTATCTCTGAAAATTCAGCATAAAGGCGTTGATGAGACAATATGTGTCGATACTTTTTTGGAAACTTCCTCTCACCCTTCCATTCCAAAGGCATTTGGAAGTCATGTGCTTCCTCTTGATTTTTCTTTTCGGCCATAGGAAAATCGAATAATCCCTCCCAGATATCTCCAGACGCTCTGCGTTTCCAAACCCAATTTTCCCCGCAACGAATAACAAAATAATGAAAATGCCGATCCCTGATTTTTGTCTTATTGACCTTGACAGGAAGCGATGAAACCAATTGATTCCTGAAGGCAAAGCAGCTCGACTTTAAGGGGCAAGAATTACAATCTGGATTAACGGGAACACACTGACGCGCTCCAAAATCCATGATGGCTTGATTGTATTCTCCGGGATCCGCTGCAGGAATCACTTGATCAGCTAATTCCTGAAATTCCCGTTTTCCTTTTCCGCTCGCTATATCCGTTTCAATTCCAAAAAATCTAGCCAACACGCGAAATACATTTCCATCCAATACCGCCTTTTTTTCTTCAAAAGCAAAGCTGGCTATTGCTGCGGCGGTATAGTCGCCCACTCCTTTTAATAGTAACAGCTCTTTATGGGTCTTTGGAAAATCTCCCTCTCGCTCAAACCAAATCTGTTTGGCACAAAAGTGAAGATTGCGGGCACGGCTGTAATATCCCAAGCCTTGCCATAACCGAAGCACCTCCTCTTCGGGGGCTTCTGCCAACTCCCGAACAGTCGGGTATTGGTTGACAAACTTGTTATAATAAGGTAATCCCTGAGCAACCCGAGTCTGCTGAAGAATGATTTCTGAGAGCCAAATTTTGTATGGATCTTGGGTTCCTCTCCAGGGTAATTCCCGAGGATTTGATTGATACCAATTTAGTATTGAATTAGAAAACGCTTGATTATCAATGGATTTAGGATTCATTCGGTCTATAATTTCCTAGCACAAAACTGGTTAATTTTTATGGATTTGTTTTTTAATTGACTTGCTTCTCGTACATTTGCAGTCCCAAAAACACTTGGTTAATAGGTTGTTAAGCTTATTTAATAATTTCTAAATTTAAATCACCGTGACAAAAGCAGAAGTAATCACCAAAATCTCGGACATGACCGGGATCCAAAAGGATGATGTTACCCAAACAGTTGAAGCTTTCTTCAGCGTGGTCAAAGATTCCATGGCAGAAGGCGAAAACATTTATGTAAGAGGGTTTGGTAGCTTTATCAACAAGAAAAGAGCAAAGAAAATCGCTCGAAACATTTCCAAAAATACTGCCATTGTCATCGACGAGCACTATATCCCGGCATTCAAGCCTTCCAAGGTGTTTATCGAAAAGATCAAAAACAGTAATAAGATCAATGAATTAGCTCCACAAGAATAAGTCTTAGGGAGAATTGAAATGAAAAAAACTCAGCTTATCCTCATTATCGTCGGCGTATTGGCCATTGTGGGATTGTACTCTTTGCCCAAGATCGTCGTGGATAATGAGGCCCAAGCTGGGGCTACTGTGGGACAGGAATCTGAGACCTCTTCTGAAAATGCAGTCGAAATGCACGCTGCAGAATTAAGCGAAGAGCAAGAAAACCTGCTCTCAGAGTTGCGAAACAAAGCGACTGAATCTAATATTTCACTCGAGGAATTAGAAAATTTGGCCAATTTGTATCAGGAAAAGGCAATGTACGATAGTGCAGCTTATTTCCTAGCCGTAGCGGCCGAACAGTCAGAGGAACTAGTCTGGGACGAAAAGACAGGGAATGCTTACTTTGAAGCTTTCACGTTTGCTCTGGATCCTCAAAAAGTGGAAGCTACTGCTGAAAAAACCCGGGAATACCTCGGCACCGTTTTGGAAAATGATCCAAGCCGGTCAGACTTGAAATCTAAAATTGCGATGACCTACGTGTCTTCCTCCAATCCCATGCAGGGCATCATGATGCTTCGGGAGATTTTGGAAGAAGATCCTCAAAACGAAGACGCCCTTTTCAATATGGGGATTCTATCTATGCAGTCCGGCCAATACAAGCGAGCTGTTGAGCGGTTTGAGGAATTGGTCAACTATCACCCTGATAATCTGCAAGGACAGTTTTATCTGGGAGTAAGCTATTTTGAGTCAGATCAACGAAATAAAGCGAAAGCCCAATTTGAGGCAGTTAAGGAAATGACCCAGGATCCTATGATTTTGGAAAGTATCCAAAGCTATCTTGATAGGCTATAAATAAAATTGTATCACATCTAAACAAACAAGACTATGCCTTGCGGAAAGAAAAGAAAGAGACATAAGATCGCTACGCACAAGCGTAAGAAGAGACTAAGAAAGAACAGACATAAGAAGAAGTAATACACTTCTTCTTTTCCTGTTTTAAAGAAAACCACACGTTCATTTACATATTATTAGACTAGGTTTTGAGTACGGAATTGTTAATTGATTCTGCTCAAAATGGAAGTCGGATTGCCCTGCTTCAGGACAAAAGCCTCGTAGAGTTACACTCAGAGGGCTTGGAAAACCAATTTAAGGTAGGGGACATTTATCTGGGTACTGTTCGGAAAATCGTAAATGGCCTAAATGCGGCATTTATTGACGTAGGCTACGAAAAAGACGCTTTTCTACATTATCAGGATTTAGGCCCCAATTTCCAAAGCTTGCAGAAGTTCACCAAAATGGTGCGTAACAACAACTACAGCAATTACAACCTGAAGGGCTTTGAAATCGAACCTGAAATTGACAAGATCGGAAAGATATCTTCGATCTTGTCAAAAAATAATCAGGTTTTGGTACAAGTGGTAAAAGAACCCATTTCTACCAAAGGACCCCGACTTTCCTGTGAGCTCTCTCTTCCAGGTCGCTACCTCGTCTTGGTGCCATTTTCGGATACAGTTAATGTTTCGAAAAAAATCCGCAGCAATGACGAACGAAAAAGGCTATTACGCCTCATCACTTCCATCAAGCCTGCCAATTTCGGAGTAATCATCCGTACGGTGGCCGAGGGTCAGTCAGTTACTGAACTTGACAAAGACCTTCGAAATCTTCTCTACAAATGGGAAGAAGGAATGAAGAAATTGATGAAAGCCAAAAGCCGCGACAAGGTAATTGGAGAGATGAGTATGGCTTCCTCGCTTGTGCGAGACCTACTCAATGAATCCTTCGATGCAATCACCGTAGAAGAAGAATCTACTTACGATCAGATTAAATCCTACATCAGGTCCATTGCGCCTGAAAAAGAAAAAATTGTCAAGCTTTACAACGGTAAGGCTAAATTATTTGAAAGTTTTGGGATCGAAAAACAGATCAAAAGTCTGTTTGGACAAACGGTCAGTTTGCCTCAGGGAGGCTATGTTATCATAGAGCATACGGAAGCGCTCCATGTCATTGACGTCAATAGCGGCAATAAATCCAATCAGGAAAGCGACCAAGAATCCACGGCACTAAAGACCAATTTGGTTGCTGCCAAAGAGATCGCCAGACAGCTCCGCCTCCGAGATATGGGAGGAATTATCGTAGTCGATTTTATCGATATGAAGCGGGCCGAAAACAAAAAGGCCATCTACGATGCGATGAAAAATGAGCTAAAGGCAGACCGGTCCAAGCACACTGTACTACCGCTGAGCAAATTTGGATTGATGCAAATCACCCGTCAGCGCGTACGTCCCGAGGTCAACATTGTAACAAAAGAAGTATGTCCTGCTTGTAATGGCACTGGCAAAATCCAGGCATCTATCTTGATTGCGGACAAATTAGAAAGCGACTTAAAGCATTTGTTGACGATGCAAAACATTGCAAAAGTGCAAATCGGACTTCATCCCTACCTGCACGCCTACTTTACCGTCGGTCTGATTAGCCGTCAGGTGAAGTGGTTTTTCAAATATTTCAAATGGATAAAACTGATCAAAGACTCTTCCCTACCGGTGACGGAATACAGATTTGAAGATGAATCTGGAGAGGAAATAGAGCTAAACGTAAAAAGCGAGACTGAGTAAGTCTCGCTTTTTTTATTCTTCACTCGAAATCATTTTTCTTATTTCTATTCAAGTCACTCCTTGATGAAATCTATTTCATCCCATCGCTTTCGAAGTCGAATGCTTTCTGGATTATTAGAAAAGAGATTATAGTTAATCAATAACTTTTCAATTTTTAGTGTATAGATCCCAGGTGATAAATTTCCAATAGGAAGCATGCCTTCATAAACTTTTTGATTTGAGACCTGAAGTCGATTCCTTTTCCAGGAATCTGCCTTAATCACCTCGCCCCCAATTGAAAATCTGTATAAATCCGGAGTATCCTCCAACTCGTGCCAACCAAGCGAATCCAATTCCTTTTGGAAATTTTCCCTTAAGTCAACTACGTATTTATCATCCCCCGCATACCGGGCAATTCCTAATTTTAGGTAATCCCCACTGACTGTTTCAGAAGGCAAAAATGCTCTTGGATACCGTTTGCCCTCTTGGTGAAATTCTACGAAGGAAAGTTCCTTGGTAGGCCATTTCAACTCATTTTCCAGTAGATTCGCTTCATTAAAGAAGAGGGAAAAATCCCGAACATCATTGAAAATCAAAGGTATAGCCAGAATAAATATTCCCAACCCATAAAAAATACTGAACCATTTGCCCAGGTTACTTTGATAAATCGCACTCACCGAGGCCATCATGGACTTGGCCAATTTAGCCCTCCACTTTGCTTTTCTGTAGATCAAGGAAATTATAGCGAAAAGTAAAAGCGAAACAATAAAGATGAGATAAACGATGAAAAAATTGATTTCAAACCACAGGTATATAAAAAGCAGCAGAACCAAATAAGCAGTAGAAATAAGAATTGGAAATACCAATGAAATAGGATAGGCAAAAGTCAAACTACAGATTCGCTCCATGGCAAGTACCATTTCTCCGGGTTTCTGATACTCATAATGCTGAGAAATTTTAAAAAGCTTTTCTTTGATCACACCCTGTGGAAAGGCATAACTCAAACCTAAAAACCCTGCCCAAATAAACCGGAGTATCAAGTGGACAATAAAAAAAATCTTAAACACACTGATCATCGCACTTAGGTAAAAAAGTACCAAAACAGCTCCCAGATAGCTAAGCCCAATTTCTTGAACCAGCATAGCAGAAAAAGCATATATTTTTGAAGGAAAGGCAAATAAAAAGGCCAAGATAATACCCGAGATAATGACCTCAGGCTCCCAGCTGTTTCGTTGCAAATTTTCTAACCAGGAAAGTTCTTCCCTCTTCCGATCACTGTCTAACTCTTCCATTAAAAGACTATTTTTCAGCTAATTATACTAATTATTGATCAAGCCATCCTTTAAAATCAGCAACTTTTTCACGACTGACCAAAATATCCGAGTCTTGACAATTCTTCAAGGCAACTTTCAATCTGCTATTGGAATAGGTAAAAACACCGTCAATAGCCTCTAAGGATGCAAGGAATTTTCGATTTAGGCGAAAAAATTTCGAGGGATCTACCTGTCCCTCGGTTTGTTCCATGGTCTGATCGAGGACATACTTTTTCCCCTCCAACGTCTGCAAGAATGTAATCCGCTCCTCGCTGAAGAAAAAAGAAACTTCCTCCACCGGAATACTTTGGATTTTCTCGCCAAACCTGACCAAAAAGCGGGATTTGTAGGTCTGTTGATTGGGACGTAGCAAATCTTTCAGCAGCTGCAGATCGAGATTTTTCTGAAGTTGATTTCGCTTGAATTTTTCGATTGCATTTTCCAGCTCTTTCGGATCAATGGGCTTCAATAAATAATCAACCGCATTCACCTGAAAAGCCTTAATGGCATATTGGTCAAAAGCCGTTGTGAAAATAACTGGTGAAGCAACAGGGCACTTTTGAAAAATTTCAAAGCTCAATCCATCAGCCAATTGAATATCGCAAAAAATCAAATCAGGTTGAGGATGCGCTCCCAACCAATCCACCGACTCCTTGACTGTATCCAAATTTCCAAAAACCCAAGCATCAGGAAAGTGAGGTTTCAACAGTGTCATTAATCGTTTTGCAGCAGGATTTTCGTCTTCGATTACTAGAATTCTCATGCCTCAATCTTTATCAATGGAAGAATAACCAAAAACTCATCTTCGCCTTTTTTGACCGTTGGAGCTGGGGCTTTTAGCAATTGATATCGCTGGGAAATATTTTTTAACCCAATACCGGAAGAAGCGGAACCGGATTGACTTTTCAACTGGAGGGTGTTGGTCACCCAAAGTGATCCTTCCTTTTGCCGAATATCGATAAACAGCGGATTTTCCTTGGAAGTTATATTATGCTTGATCGCATTTTCCAAAAGTAACTGCAAAGACAAAGGAGGCAGAAAATACCCTTCCTGCTCCTGAGCCTCCACCCGAAATTGTAATTTATCTTCAAAACGGATTTTTTGAAGATCAAGAAAGTTTTTGGCAAACTCCAGCTCCTTTTCGAGTGAGACCAAATCTTCCTGCTGAACCTCCAAAACATAACGATAAATACGGGAGAGTTTTTGGATGAATTCGGCAGAGCGATCAGCATCCTCATAGACCAAATTCGTGAGAACGTTCAGCGAATTGAACAAAAAATGAGGATTGAGTTGGTCTTTCAAACTTTGGTATTGACTCGAGATTTTCTCGGTTTTCAGCTTTTCAGCCTCCACAGCAGCTTTTCGCCATTCACCCAACCAAGACCAGGTGGTGAAAATTGCCATAATGATCAATGCTACTTTCATAGGCATCGTCGTTACACCGATCAATTCTCTCCAAGGTATATCAGTCAAAGAAAACTTTCCGAAAATCAACGCATAAAAAAATCCCATGATGAAAGACACCAGGAATGAATAGGCCATATAAATGACAACCGTTGCTAAAAGTCGCTTGATTGGAAATTCAATCCAAGAGATTCGATCATCAAGCCATCCTATTATAACAGAGCCCCCAAAACTTAACGCTGAGGAAATGAAAAAGGAAAAGATTAAATCCGGAATAATAAGTTTGAATCCTTTTAGAGAAAGAAAACAGCTTGGACAATTCATGACCATCAAAATCACCGCGATGAATAAATTAATAAGAATAAAAGGTCCAATTCGGGTGAATATATCCTTATGAACATCTGGATTTTTAAGTTCAAGTTGCATTACTGGAAATTAAGAAGAAAACCAACGAACCCAAAAATCAGATTCGTTGGTTTGTAAATTCCTTCAGGAAAATTATTGACATTTTTTCGCCAATTCTTCGGCTGTTGGAGCTCCCCAAGTTGGAAGAATGTAGCTTTCATCCACTTTTGCGCGCTCAGTTTTGTATAAATCCAAAGCGATTCGTGCCATGCCACAGGCTTTTTGCGGTCCTGACCCGAAAAACTCAGCCATTCCTAACTCCATCTGAGCCATCAAAGTCACTGCTCTTGGGTTTTCCCGATCTTGGTTAATAGCAATCCCAAATAATTGCATTACCTGTGGACTCATACTTTGTCCTCTCGATACAGGATCAAGGGATAATTTCCCCATCAGGGCATAGCCGTGTAAAGCAGTAAGTTCTGAATTGTTTGGTGATAATTCAGAAGCTTGATGAATCAATTCTATAGCGGAATCAAATTCCTGATCCTTGTTGATGTCAAATCGAAAAGCTGCTTCAATTTTAATCAAAGCGGCATAATACAAAGGCAACCATTCAGTGGATTCCGCTTCAGCAATTCGAAGAAAGGCATTGCTTACCTCTTGGGCTGATTCAGCGTCGGAAACTTCATTCATAGCTTGAATCTGAACCTTCATGGCCTCTTCAAAGGCCTGGTTGGGTTGTGAAAAAGAAGCAACTGAATGCAATACAAATGCGATTAAGAATGTGTACGTTTTCATGGTAAATTGATTTAGAGGTTATTTAATTGATTTGCATTTTTGTCTTTGGAAAGAGTCAAAAAGATCCCTAGAAAAAAGAAACGTGGTGCCGGCTGACCAATGGCACGGGACTCATAGACTCCCTGTGCATTGGGAGTGGCTGAGAAATCATAGCCGAAAATATTTTCTCTACCCAGTATATTGGTAATGGCTCCGTGGATGATCAGATTAGGACGAGGCAGGTAGCTCCAGCTAAGACTTAGATTTTGAAATCCGGGCGTTTTACTATTCATCTCACCAGATAGATTAGGATTGGTATAAGCATAGCCGTCATTCACTGCGAAACTGGCTCCCAATTGAGACTTAAGACCCGTCACAAAGTGCTTTACTACCACGGAAAGATTATGCTTGGGAGCAAAGCCTGGCTGAACTTGGGTAGAAAATTTTTCAAAGCTTCGCTTGCTGTCTACAAAGCTATAAGTCACCCAATAGTCTGTGTTTTTTAGGGTTTGACGATCACGGAAGAATAAATCAAAGCCTCGGGCATAACCGCTTCCTTCATTTCGGAGATTCACAGGATCCATAGGTACTCCTTCAAAGCGAACCAATTCGGAATATTCTTTCACAAAACCTTCCGCTCTGAAGGTAATTCCATCCTTATTCCAGAAATAATTTAGGATCAAATGATCGGCCTGCGTATTTTTCAAGTCTTTGTTCAGAACTCGATAATTCTCAAGTGGAGCCTGTGAAAATTTGCCTGCAGCCAAGGAAACCTGACCATGTTCTGAGGTCTGAAAGGCAAATGAAACCCGTGGATCTAGCCAATTTTCTTGTGTCAAAGAACTATAACCCGATCGAATTCCTCCTCGAACAACCAGCTTCTTGCTGAGATACCAATCCCACTCTGTGTAAATAAAACTTTGACCATCTTGAAAGCTTCGCTTCAGATCTTGGAGAGGAAGAGCTTCAAAATAGGTGTTGATAAAATGCTCTACTCCTAATTTCATGGAAACACGGTCCGAAAAATCCCGGATTGTAGAGGCTTTCAAGTGGGCCAATTGATTGTCCCGGGTAGTCTGAATACTGTCAAACGCAATCTCATCCGAATTGGAAGAAATGGAAGCCCCAACAAACCAAGTCCAACCCTTTGGGCTAATTTTAGACCAATTACTTTGAGCATAGCTATACTGGTTTCGAAGATCAATCAACGGACCGCTTCCTTCTTGTCCAGGCTCAGGCTGGCGGATTTTCATACCACCTGATTCTGTCCGGCCCAAAACTTTCAAGAGTCCATCTTTACCGAGCTTCTTTTGAGCCGCCACTTCTAAGTCCCAACCGAACGGAGCTCTTTCGAAGTCAAAATCCTGTTTCACCAATCCTTGATAAGGTGACAGATCAAAATAATTTCCCATGAGAGTAATACTTTGCTCCTCATTTGCTAAAGTGTGAGAATAGCCACCACCAACAGACATCAGGCTTAAATCACCCTGATTTCGGATGGAAAGATCTTTTGTATTCAAAGCCAAAGCCGAAGAAAGTGCCTGTCCATACTCAGCCGAGTAGCCTCCTGTGGAGAAAAAAGTTCCTTTGAACAGATTGGGATTAAAGCGGGTACGGGTGGGTACATTTCCAGCAGTCGTACCATAGGCATTGGCTACTCGCAGGCCATCGATATAAATTCCCACTTCGCTAGCATCTCCCCCACGGACAAAAAGACGTCCATCATTCCCTACAGCGCTGGTACCTGGAAGTGTTTGCAAGGCTCCTACAATATCTCCTACTGCACTAGGCGTAGTCACAATATCCAAAGGGCGAAGCACGACTGACTTCTTTTCGTCCGAAGCCTCCATTGCTCCGGCAGAAATCGTCACCCCATTCATTTCAGTGATTGCTTCCTTGAGTTTTTGATTGGGAATCAACAAGAGCTCGCCTTCACAGTCAACCGGGATCTCGATTGTCTTGAAACCCATCAGTCGAAATACTAAAATCTGCATTCCTTCCTGTTGGGTCTGAAATTCAAATTCACCTTCTACACCCGAAGTAGTCCCATCATAGCTGCCTTTGATCAAAACATTAACGCCTGGCAGGGGAAGCCCTTTTTCATCCAAAACACGGCCTGAAAGTACCGTTTGCCCAATTGCAAGGGTCTGGAGAAGAAAAAGATAGCAGAAAAGTATGAGTCGAAGGTTCATAGTGAATCGTATTTGACTCAAATATGAACCTTCAACCTATCCCTATAAAATCAAGCTGACTGAAGTGTAGAATATCGAAACTGAACTGTAAAAAAGTGAACCTGAAATTATTTTCAAGGAATGATTATTCCGGAAAAATAGAGGCATCCATACCCGGTACAATCCGAAGGGCATTTTTGTAATAGACCTTTTTCAATACCTCATCAGGTAAATCCAATCCATACATCCGCCAGAATGCATGATACTTTTTGTAGTAAGGGAAATACTCATCTGCTGTTTCCAATACTCGGAAATAGGTGTGAAACTCTTCCGGATTATATGCATCTTTCCCGAATAGTAGTCGATCCTGATACTTGATGAAAAATTCCCGAGCTCTCCTTGGTTGTCTTCCAAATTCTGCAATGACTGCACCGATTCCGAAATTCACATTCGGGTAGCGTTCCAAATGTGCCTCGGCCTTATCCAAATCATTAGCCATCCAACCCATATGGGCATTGATAAAGGTTGTATTGGGATGCTTTTCAAAAACGTGATGTTGCTCCGCGATGATTTGCTCGAAGGGAGCCGGATCCGTATCGGAGCGCTGTCGGTTAGGATGGGTTTTCAGTTCCAGCCAGCGTTCATTATTTGCATCCATCGGCTGCCAAAATTGAGCAGGGTCTGCGGAGTGGATGATGACCGGAATTCCCAATTCACCAGCCTTTGCCCAAACAGGGTCTAAATCCGGATGATCCACGGGTACCCGATTTCCATTTATATCCTTAACGGAAAGACCCAAGCTTTTGTAAATCTTCAACCCCACAGCTCCGGCTTGTACATCTTCTTCCAATTCTTTCACGGCAATCCGACTCCAATTTTCATCCCCAAACCCCGCAAAATTCAAATTGGTAAAGACCATAAACCTCCCAGGAGCATGAGTTTCAAATTCTTTCAACATGCCTCGGATATACTCCTGCTGGCTATTGGAGTCTCCTCTTCCGAAACCTCGCCCACTCAAATTCACCAAAACCCCCATGTTCAGCTCCTCCATATCAGAAAGAAGCTTTTCAATTTTCTCCTGATTGATTCCTCCCTGATGGCTATGAATATCCACAAAGGGAAACTTTGCTCGGGTAACTGGATTCTCAGGAACCTTAAGGGTTGAGGGAGGATTGTATTCCTCGAAGCTCATTTCCTGAGCCCAGGCAATCGGACTCATGCCTAGAAATAAAATAGCGATTGCAAAGATTTGAAGGTTTTTCATGTGGTTATAATTTGATTTAAGCAACCACGTGGAATGCCCGGGATTTAATCATCCACCAGTTTAAGAAGAATTCTATTGGGCATTTCATGGATTTGGAAAAAGGGTTGAAACAAAAATCCCAGTTCTTTTCACGAACTGGGATTAGAAATGTTATCGGGTGGTACCACCATTAATTACTTGTCCGAAGAAGATGGCATTCAGGAACAGTTTATTAGTTCCAAACCAGAAGGCCCGGAAATTCATATTATCTGCAAAAGCCACCACACGTCCCCGTCCTACGCCACGGACCTGAATTACGGATCCATTTTGTATTCCCGGCAAATTACTCGGGTGAAGATATCCTGATGCTAGCGGGTTTTCAGTATACACCAATGGGTTGGCATATGGATTCTCAGCTGGTTCCAAGAACAAATTATCATTTCGGAAGGTGTGGATATCTGAATCAGTATAACCATACCCGATCGGATGTGTCAAATCCAGTTTGGCGTTGAAAATCGCACCACCAGTCACCTTCGCCCCTGTAGCATTCTGGTAATCGGCATAGGATCGCTGAAGACCTTTGTCATCAGTATCTACCGATCTGAATTTAATGTCGGCAATTTCACTTTGTGCCAGCCATCGAAGCGCTCTACCTTTCGCGATCAATGTATTTCCTTTTGCAACCCAGGATCTAATTGCATTGGCTCCTGAAGAACCCAAGCTACCATAAGATCCATCAGGCATAATGATCACATTGTATCGCTCGATTACGTTGCTACTAACCCGGTCCATGGGCAACAGCGTGATTGGCATTTCAATGCGCTGATCCATCAAATGCCAGATTTCTCCAGCCTCATAGCTATCTACGCCTCCATCAACCAAAAGTGCAACATTCGGAGTTTCCAGTGGAGTGATAAAGGTAGACCCCATATTAATTCCCGAAGTATATCCCGTACTGATGGCATGGATATCTACAGTCGAGGAAGCGGCAATTTCCTGTAGTTTTTGGAAGAAAGTCTGATCGGATTGACCTGATTCTCCAGCATCAACCAAAATGGTCCCTCTGCCAAATGTCTTTCCTTCAGGGGTGGTGAATTCTGCATTGGCTACTCGCACGCGATATCCTTCCTTCAAAAGTTTATAGGCAGCTTTTGGCGCATAGTAATCTGTCCATTCTACCGCATATTGATAGGCACCTGATCCACCTACAACCTGTCCTGGCTTTAAGCTGAATCCATTTTTATTGATCTCCTGTACATTGGCCAAATTGAGGATGCGGCTGTTCAAGGCCATGTAATCCAAGCCAAACGCCATCGGATAGGTCCAAGCGGAGATATCATAGAAAAGGGAATCCTGGAAAGTTGTACGGGTTTCGAACATGGCCTTAATCAGACGATACTGAGGTTGATCCGCTGGAACGATGTAGGAATTTTCCTTTTTAAATTCCTTTCCATTCACGGTGATATCCTCTTTTAGGCTAAAAACCTTAATGTCATGCTGAAGAATCAAATCCGCTAGGTGAAAACTTCTTGCATCATCCTGTGCACTGCCGAAAATGTAGGCCTTATTTACATCTGCCGCTGTTTCCTCAGCAATTCCTTGATAGAAATCCCGCATCCACTGATTCAATTCTACTCGCATTTCCTTTGCTGCTTGGAAAGAAGAAAGATTGGCGGTGAATTGGTTTCGAATAGTGAAAGGAAAACTCAACATGCCATTTGCGGATTCCTGAAGATGCCCACGGGAACTTGCTTGCTCGAAAAGAATTCCAATTGAACCCTGCACATCCGGATAGGTGGAACCCTTTCCATAGTAGAAGTCATCATAGTTTTCCTGATTGTAGTACAAGGAGCCAATTTTATCCAAAGCCTTGGCATGATAAGTCCCGATTTTCTCGGTCAATTCAAAATTCTTGGTTGGCGTAAGTGGGTGAGTTCTGGAAGGTACTCCTGGTTGGAAGAAAAAGGTGCTATTGGTTCCCATTTCATGGAAATCCAAATGAATGTTCGGCAACCAACTTTGGAAAACTCGAACACGGTTTCTGGATTCAGGATGCTGTACAGGCAACCAATCGCGGTTCAAATCAAACCAATAATGATTCGTTCGGCCTCTTGGCCAAGCTTCATTATACTCTCGACCATTAGGGTCCCCGTTTAAGTTATACGCTTTATGAGAATTGACCCAAGAAGCGAATCGGTTCAAACCATCAGGGTTGATGGCTGGATCCAACAACAATACAATGTTTTCTAATTCCGCTTCTAGCTCATTTGCCGCTGCAAAATGGTAAGCCGCCAAAAGGGACGCATTCGCTCCACTGGGCTCGTTGCCATGAACAGAATACCCCATAAACATTACCACAGGCATAGATTCAATGGAAACGCTTGCATTGGGATCTCTTAATTTTTTTCGATCCGCTTTGATTTGATCCAAACGAGCCAAGTTGGCGGGGGAACTGATTGTCAATAAGGTTTGAGGTCGCTTTTCATAGCTTCGACCAGTTTCTTCAAAAATGACCCGGTCCGATGCAGCAGCGACGGCTTTCATATACATCACCAATTGATCGTGGGTCACATGCCATTCACCCACTTCATAACCCAAAACCTCTTTTGGGGTAGGAACATCTGGGTTGTAGGTATATCCTTCAGGCAAATAGTAGGAAAGATCTACCTGAGCACTAGCCCAAGTAC
Organism: Algoriphagus sp.; assembly: GCF_013373065.1. GTDB lineage: Bacteria > Bacteroidota > Bacteroidia > Cytophagales > Cyclobacteriaceae > Algoriphagus. The sequence goes on along the minus strand of NZ_JABXIN010000013.1, from coordinate 219,103 downwards.
TCAGAAAGCAAAAGGAAAGCAGAAATACAATTTTTCTCATGATATGATGATTAAACTTCCGACTAAATTCTTACTTATTTTTCTCAAAAAAAGCTATTTTGGAACAATGGTAAAAATAACTGAAGAAACGCAATGGATTTAATCACACCTGGACAAGGACTTTGGATTTGGCAAGTGGGAGGTGCATTTCTTTTGGTTGGGTATGCTGGCTTTTGGCTTTATGCAATGATAGACTTAATAAAAAGCGATTTTCGGGCACCCCATGAAAAAATGATGTGGTTACTGATTTTATTATTTACAACGCCTTTTGGAGTTTTTCTATACCTAGCCTTGAGTAGAAATCACAAAGAAAAGCGAAAATTTCAGCCTGATTTTTCAAGAAAATACCAAAATTAAACTACTGATTTATGCTATTTATCAACAATATCGGAGGAGGTTTTATCATCCTCTTTTTATTCAGTATCCTCTATTTTATCTTCTGGGTCTATTGCCTGGTAGACGTGCTACGTTCTGAATTCAAAGACCCCAACATGAAATTGATTTGGGTTTTGATTTTGGTCTTTGCCCAAGGGATCGGGCCTATCGTTTATATTTTGATGGGAAATAGCGGTAAAAAATACTCCTACTGATGTTTGGACTAGGAATCATCGGACTGGCCATTTATGCCTACACCATCTACGATGTAGTGGTAAGCAATTTTGCCAATGAAACAGATAAATTGATATGGTTACTGATTGTGGTGCTTGTTCCCTTTTTGGGAACGGTACTTTGGTTTGTGGTTGGGAGAGCGAAGCGCTTATAGGATCATTTTTTAAATAAATCTTTTAACGCCTCCTTTAAATCCTCAAATTCAAAGTCAAAACCAGCTTTTTGAATCTTTTGGCAAGAAACACGATTTCCACCCAGAACCATAGCCGCCATTTCCCCCAAAACCAGTTTAAGTAAAAATCCTGGAACACCTATGCCTAAATACGGCTTGCCTTTGGCACGGGCGGCCTCTAAGGTCAATAATTGATTAGTTGCAGGATTTGGACCTACTGCATTATAAATTCCTTGAAGCGTGGTTTTCTCCAAAGCAAACACAAACATCCTAGCCAGATCTTCAATATGAATCCAGCTCATCCATTGGTCTCCATTTCCTAAAGGTGCTGCCACTGGTGGCTTTAGCATTTCACCCAAAGCACCTCCTTCTGCATCCAAAACAATCCCTATTCGAAGAAGTACAGTTCGAAGATTTAGATTTTCAATCCGTTTGACTTCCTGCTCCCAAGCCACAACTACTTCAGCTAGAAAATCTTCTCCAGCAGGAGAATTCTCATCTACCAATGTAGTCCCGGTATTAAATCCATAATATCCTACCGCAGAGGCAGAAATAAAGGTGGTTGGTTTTTGAGTTGAATTTTCGATGGCAGCATATAACAAACGGGTACTTTTTACCCTAGAATCCAAAATCTCCTTTTTTCGCGCCGGTGTCCATCTTTCATCTGCAACTCCAGCTCCTGCCAAATGAATGACAGCATCTGCCCATTCCATGGCCTCCGGATCGAGCTCTTGCTTTGAAATATCCCATTGGAAAGATTTTCGTCCCTGAGAAGAGCGACTTAGCCAAGCCACCTCCATCCCTCTTTTTTCGAGTAATGCAGTGATCTTTCGACCAATCAGCCCCGAGCCTCCGGTGATGAGAATATTTTTCATAATGCAGATTTATAATGATAACCAATTTGGCCAGCCTTTGGTTGAAAGCCAGCTGTTGATTTCCAAAAATTCAATTTCTATTCCTAATTTGTCAACTGCAAGAACGGAAACCAACTTTGGCTATCAAATCATTTGCTATTTACTTTTTTCAATGGCTCATTGGAGGACTACTTATTGGGCTTCTAGCAGGCAGTGCCTCAGCCTTTTTTCTAATCGCTTTGGATTGGGCTAATAACTTCCGAGAAAGCCATCTATGGATCATCGCGTTCTTACCCATTGCCGGATTTTTGATTGGATGGTCTTATTATAAAATTGGACAAAACTCGGTCAAAGGAAATAATCTGCTTTTGGATGAACTTTACGAACACAAAAGCCCTATTCCTCTCCGTATGACCCCCTTGGTACTTTTTGGGACGATATTGACACATTTATTTGGAGGTTCGGCGGGACGAGAGGGAACAGCCGTCCAAATGGGCGGATCCCTAGCTGATCAACTCACTCGAATCATTGGCTTTGAACCCGAAAATCGCCGTTTAATCCTAATTGGAGGGGTTGCTGGAGGTTTTGCCTCTGTATTTGGAACCCCGCTAGCAGGAGCCATATTTGCTTTAGAATGGATGCACTCCAGACAACTTCGATGGAGATCTATTTATCCTGCTTTTTGGACAGCTTGGGTTGCCCACTGGGTCTGTGAAAGCCTATGGGGAGTAGGTCACACGGCATACCATATTTCGGAAGTACCGACTCATAGCTTGACCAATTTATGGTGGATGATTCCTGCTGGAATTGCCTTTGGTTTGTCTGGAAGACTCTTTGGGGAATCCACTCATTTTTTTTCAAAAATTTTTTCAAAGTCTATTTCATACCCTCCGCTTCGTCCGGTCGTTGGCGGACTCCTGATCGCTTTATTTGTATGGATTTCGGACAACACCACTTATTTGGGATTAGGGGTTCCGAGAATCTTAAACGCCTTTGAAAACCCTTTACCTTGGTATGACTGGCTGGCGAAAACAGGATTGACAGGGTTTACCTTAGGAGCCGGATTTAAAGGGGGAGAAGTGACGCCTTTATTTTTTACAGGGGCTACTTTGGGAAATGCCTTGCATGGGTTCATTCCGCTACCCTTAGCACTTTTAGCGGGTTGTGGTTTTGTAGCTGTTTTTTCAGGAGCAACCAATACACCCCTTGCCTGCACAGTCATGGGGATGGAGTTATTTGGAGCAGAAGCAGGAGTCTTTTTAGCCCTAGCTTGTGGAATCGCCTATGTGTTCAGCGGGAAAGGAAGTATTTATTCCTCACAGGATTTAGGCTGGAAAAAGAGTTGGTTTTATTAGAACCCGAAGGGTATTAAAGCTTTTTGGCTTCATTCCAAAACACATCCATCTCAGCCAAAGACATTTCACTGAGGTTTTTCCCGGCATCTTTGGCAGCCTTTTCCAAATATTGAAACCGCTTGATGAATTTCAAATTGGTTCGCTCCAAGGCTTCTTCGGGATTGATGTCGATAAACCGTGCGTAATTAATTAGAGAAAAAAGTAAATCCCCGAATTCGGCAGTAGCCTTTTCCTTATCAATTTCTTCATTGGAGGCTGCATTAAATTCATTTTTGAATTCCTGCATCTCCTCCTCCACTTTTTCCCAAACCTGGTGCTTTTCCTCCCAGTCAAAACCAACACCACGAGCTTTTTCCTGGATTCGCATCGCTTTGATTAAAGCAGGCAAAGATTTGGGCACACCCCCCAAAACAGATTGATTACCTTTCTCCTTAAGTTTTATTTTCTCCCAATTCTGACTCACCGTATCCGCATCATTGGCTTGGGTATCTCCATAAATATGAGGATGTCGGCGAATTAGTTTTTCACAAAGGGAATGGGTCAGGGAAGCCATGTCAAAATTCCCTTCTTCAGAACCGATTTTAGCATAAAAAACGATGTGCAAAAGTAAATCTCCCAACTCCTTCTTAATTTCCTCTGGATTTCCTTCCAATATGGCATCGGACAATTCGAAGGTCTCCTCAATCGTGAGATGTCGAAGGCTTTCAGTAGTCTGCTTTTTATCCCAAGGGCATTGAGCACGGAGTTCATCCATAATGGTCAATAGTCGATCAAAAGCAGCCAATTGCTCGGCGCGGGAACTTAAATTTGACATGATTTGGGAAACTAAGTTGATTTGGTAGTCGTTTTCGAAGTAAAGCTTTAAATTTGTGCAAATTTATCGGTTATGGCAACTGTATTAATCACACTCGGCTTTGTAGCATTATTCTTTGTATTGATGTCTGTAAGGCTTTTATTCATAAAAAACGGGGAATTCAAGGGTACTTGTGCTTCCCAAAATCCTTATCTGAACAAAGATGGTGGAACTTGTAGCTACTGTGGCAAAACCGTGGATGCGAATAGCTCCTGCGGTAATCCCGACAATGAAGTCGACAGGGTTCTAGCCAAATTCAAATAAACTTAATTCCTGCCTCGGGCAGGATTTTTTACGATTTTTCACCTAAATATTTACTGTACGTGTCACTGATCAAATCAATTTCCGGAATCCGGGGGACCATTGGAGGGAAAGCCGGAGAAGGTCTGACTCCTATTGATGTCGTCAAATTTACAGCTGCCTACGGGGCATGGGTATTGGAGAAAACAGGAAACCCGAAGGTCGTCATCGGAAGAGATGCGCGTATTTCAGGGGACATGGTTTCCCGCTTGGTTTCGGCTACCTTACAAGGCTTGGGCATTCATGTCATAGACTTGGGACTCAGCACTACCCCAACGGTGGAATTGGCCGTGCCTTTGGAAAAAGCCGGCGGAGGAATCATTTTAACAGCAAGCCACAATCCAATTCAATGGAATGCTTTAAAGCTTTTGAATGCTAAAGGTGAATTTATCTCCGATGCAGAAGGAAAAGATGTTTTAGAGAAAGCCGAAAATGAGGATTTTTCTTTTGCAGAGGTAAAAAAATTAGGGGGCTACACCGCTATTGACGATTATTTGGATCGGCACATCCAGCATGTTTTGGATTTGGAACTGGTAGATGTGGAAGCAATTCGAGCCAGGGGATTCAAAATTGTAGTGGACGCGGTGAATTCTACGGGAGGAATTGTGGTACCTAAGCTTTTGAAAGCCTTGGGCGTAGAAGTGGTCGAAGAAATGTATTGTACACCGGATGGTCATTTCCCCCACAACCCAGAGCCACTTCCAGAAAACCTTCGAGATATTTCACAAAAACTGGAAAAAGGAAATTTTGACCTAGGTATTGTGGTCGATCCAGATGTAGACCGATTGGCCTTGATCAATGAAGATGGTTCTCCTTTTGGGGAGGAATACACCTTGGTGGCAGTCGCAGATTATGTGCTTTCCAAAACTCCTGGAAATACCGTTTCCAACCTTTCCTCCACTCGAGCACTTCGGGATGTTACTGAAAAACGAGGAAGAAATTACACCGCAGCAGCTGTTGGGGAAGTTAATGTAGTCAACCAAATGAAGGCCGTTGAAGCTGTTATCGGCGGTGAAGGAAATGGAGGGATTATCTACCCAGCCTCTCACTACGGCCGTGATGCTTTGGTAGGGATTGGGTTGTTTTTAACCCACTTGGCCAAATTCGGAAAATCAATTTCTAGGCTTCGGGCTACTTATCCGAATTACTATATTTCCAAAAATAAAATCGAACTCACTCCTGATATCAATGTGGATAAAATCCTAGCTGAAATCAGGGAAAAATATAAAAAACAGCCCATCAACGATATCGATGGTGTTAAAATTGAATTTGAAAAAGAGTGGGTTCACTTGCGTAAATCCAACACAGAACCAATCATTCGCATCTATGCGGAATCGGATTCAGAGGCAAAAGCCGAGCACTTAGCCAAAAAAATCATGCTTGATATCAAGGAAGTAGTCAGCGCTTCCCTGATTTAACGAAAAACCCAATTAACGAAGAAAAGATGAAGGTCTATTTTGACAATGCCGCCACCACGGCCATGGATGAGCGAGTAATCGAAGCCATGTTGCCCTTTATGAAAAATCACTACGGAAATCCCTCCTCAGTGCATAGCCATGGTCGGGAGGTACGTACGGCGATTGAAAAAGCGCGAAAAAAAGTGGCGGAATTGCTCAATGCAACCCCTTCAGAAATCTTCTTTACCTCTGGTGGAACTGAAGCTGACAATACGGCTTTAGTCTGTGGAATTGAAACCCACAGCATCCAACATGCCATCACTTCTCCTATTGAGCATCATGCGGTTTTGCACACATTAGAAGTTTGTGAGCAAAAAGGAAAAATCCAATTGCACACACTGGATGTGAATGCCCAAGGGGAAATTGATCTAAATCAGTTGGAGGAGCTTTTGAAAAAGCACCCCAATGCTTTGGTATCCTTGATGCATGCAAACAATGAGATTGGAAATCTGAACGATTTGGAAAAAATCGGTTCATTAGCTCGAGAATATGGAGCGTTTTTCCATTCCGACACGGTGCAAACTATGGGTCACTACAGCCATGATTTAAAAACTCTCCCTGTAGATGCAATGGTGGCTGGTGGACATAAATTCCACGGACCCAAGGGATCAGGCTTTTTGTATGTTCGAAAAGACAAGAAAATCCATCCATTCATTCATGGAGGTGCGCAAGAGCGAAATATGCGAGGAGGAACCGAAAATGTAATCGGAATCATCGGGATCGCGAAAGCCTTGGAACTTGCCTACGAAGATATGGCTTCACATGAAGCTCATATTCAGGCTTTAAAGAAGCATTTTATCGAAAAGTTAAAATCAGAAATTCCTGGAGTTGAATTCAATGGACTTTCAGGACAAACTGAAAAATCACTATATACAGTATTGAATGTCAGCATGCCACCATCCGAGGCGAATGCAGGGATGTTGCTGTTCAATTTGGATTTGGCCGGAATATCCGCTTCTGGAGGTTCGGCCTGCAGTTCGGGAGCTACTGTGGGATCCCATGTTTTGAGAGCCCTCGATCATAATCCTGAGCGGGACTCAGTCCGTTTCTCCTTCAGTCGATTCAATACGCTGGAAGAAGTAGATTATACGGTAGAGAAATTGAAAGAACTCTACACAGTAGAAGCATAAAAAAAGGAGCCCGGGAGGCTCCTTTTTTATTTCCTTTTTCCCACAGATTCACGCAGAAAAAAAACACAGATCCCCACAGATCTGCTTTACCAAAATCTGTGAATATCTGTGGAAGAAATCAGTGTTAATCTGTGGGATAGTAAAGAGTCTAAAGGTTTTCTTTTTAACTTTTTAAACCCTCCTGTCAATTCAAGCTGTAATTTCTGAGTAGAAGTTAAATTTCCCACAGATATTCATAGAAAAAGTCACAGATCAACACCGATCAGCTATAACAAAATCTGTGATTATCTGTGAGAGAAATCAGTGCTAATCTGTGGGATACGGGAAAACAATTACTTCTTCGCCCCTGGATACCCAATCGCATAGGGTGTCCAAATTTCATAGATAGGATTTCCCGTTGAGCTCAAGCCACTGTGATGCCATTCTCCATCAATCACTTCATAATTGAAGCTCAAGCTTGCTCCCACTCGGGAATCATCCCGTGAAAAGAAGGTGATGTTTTCGGTATACTTTCCATCCACTGCGGTGTAAGTACCCCCACCAGAACCGCTAAACTCCTTGGTTTCGGAATTGAAAGCCACCCATTGAAATCTTCCTCCGGATAGAATCTTGATCGTTCTCCGGGCTCCCGGAGTGGAACGACGAATTTCATCATCCCGCTTTCTACCAGTGATTACCCAATTTCCGGTCAAATCATCTTTGGCATCTGATACACGTTCCCAGATCTCCACCAACATTTTCCCATTGATTTCACTAGAAATTACCATTTTACCATCTACCCAATCCAGGGTGTATTTATTGACAGTTCCTACCTGAAATGGATCTAAGGTGAAAAAATCCAAAGTTTCGGTGTAGTCATTTCCATTCAACTCAAATGGCCCTCCCCCAGCACCTACGAAATGATTGTCTGCTACTTGTTTTGCCCCAAAAGCAAAATAACCATCCTGATAAATTTTAACGTATTCGATGTCCTCCACCGGCTGCCCGTCCTGATGCGTCATTTTCCAAGCCCCTTCGATGGACTGAGCATTTGCCCAACCAAAAAGCAGCATTCCTATTATTAAAAGGTATGTTTTCATGTTATTTTCATTCAGTTTGTAGGAAATTACCAAAACAAACTCTGGAAATCCAACCTTTTCTTTTCAGCGGTTGGATTTCATTAATTTTTACCTAAACTCAAGCATGAAAAACTACCAACTCGGTTCTTCTCGAGAATCAGTTATTTCCCTTTTCCCAAATAGGACAATCAAGAAAGTTCGCTTGGGTGAAAAGGAAATAGGGATCATCAGAATGGATGAAGAATTTTTTGCATTTGACGCTACCTGTCCCCATCGAGGCGCCTCTCTCCTGCAAGGCCGCATCAATGGAAACGGGGAGATCGTCTGCCCATTACACGAATACAGATTCGAGTTAAAAACAGGACAGGTGAAAGCCGGTATATGCCCCGATTTACCTGTTTTCAAAACTGAATTGACTGATGAAGGATTGTTGATTTCTATTTAATACCGAAAGTTGACTTTTGCCCCGAAGTAAAAATTCCGCTCTGGAGCTGGCTGATAGTAGCGACCTCCAAAAGGATTCAAGTCATTTCCCAAAGAATACAATTCATCCAATAAATTATCAACCCCGAAATAGATTTCCATATCCAATCGCTTGGAAATTGGTTCGATAAAACCCATCCGTAGATTCATCAAGTTGAAGGAATCCTGATAAACCGTGTTAGCATCATTTAGAGGAATTTCGTCGGTGAACTGATGGGTCAAGTTCAAATACACATTCCCCGAAAATCTAAAATCCAAGGTACTGACCAGCGTATTTGGAGCAACTCCAGTCAATTGATTTCCGGAAAAATCATTCTCCCTTTTTTGATAATCTTTGAATTTAAAATAGTGTCCAGTAAAGGCTGTACCCCATTTAATTCCCCGCACCAATCCGGCATTCCGCTGCACTAAAATCTGATAATCTATTGCGGCTTCGATTCCTTTTTGGTCCGTAGAACCTGCATTCCGGAAAAGTACTACCCCTTGTTCATTCGTATAGGTCGTGATCGTTTCATTTAATCTGAAATAAAAGGCCGTCAAGTCAAGATTCAATCGATCTTTTCCCAATCGATAGCCTACTTCGAAATTGGTACCTTTTTCTGCTTCCAAATCCAGATTCAGGCTTCCTTCGTTGGTACGAACCTCATCAATCGTAGGAGGAGAAAACCCGCTACTGATAGAAGCCCTCACGGCAGAGAACTCATTTAAACTATAGCTCATGGCCAATCGGGGAACCAAAATGGGGTCGAAAGTCCGCTTCTGTAACCCCGTAGGGCCTCCACTCGCATCAATTTGCCGATCGATTTCGAAGGAGGAAAAGTTTTGACTAAGCCCAAGAGTCACCAGCAATTTTTCGGACAACTCCCATTCTGCCTGCTGAAACAAAAATCCTTGCGTAGCTTTTAACTTATCTGCAAATCGGATGGTATCCGCAACTCCATCTCGATTCCCAAAATTTTGAGCATCGGTTAGGCTTTGTTGGTATTCTGCTCCCGCGATCAATCGGAATGGTTTCCCTGCCAAGGCCCAATCAAAGGTGAATCGTGTCCTACCTCCATAACCAAAGCCCAATTCTTTTTTGTAATCCAAAATGAATGGATTTTCGAAATCATTTGTATTCAGGTACAGGCTAGTGTTATTTTCAACTTTTTCTGAAAAACGATAACGATGCCCTAGCGTAGCTAAAACTGCCTGTTGGGAAATCGAACTGTTCTGATCGACCGAACCAGGCCGGGCTTGCCGTGGATCCTCTGCCAACTGGTTTTCATTGAGAGCTCCTGGAATCTGATAATCCAAATCTGAAATCAACAATTGTGTTCGGATTTCTTGCTTTTCATTGATAGGAAAATATCCCCCGGCTTGAAAAACAGTTCGATCCACAGCCGAATGCTCCCGATAGCCTTCGCTTTCCTGATTCACAATAGAAACTTCCAATCCTCCATCTCCTATGGGTTGGGCAATTGCAAATCGGCCTTTATTCAAACCAAATGAACCGGAAACCCATTCCGAGGTAAGTAAGCCAGTTTGGGGATTGGCTTGACTTCGTAGGTTGATCACTCCGCCATTTCCTGCACCATAAATACTTCCAGAAGGACCCTTGATCACTTCTGCAGTCCGAATATTACTCAGGTCCAACAAATTCAAAGCAGTCGTTCCATCCGGTGCGGTGATAGGCACCTCATTCCAATAGACTTTCACGTTACGAACGCCAAAAGGAGCCCGAAGCGAACTTCCCCGAATAGAAACCCGATAGCTGGCAGGCGCCCGCTCTTCAATCCGTACACCCGGCTTAGTATTGAAAGCATTTACAATAGAGGTTTCATTGAAGCGAAAGAAATCAGACTCTCCAATCAGGCTAATCGAAGCCGATTGCTCCAGAAGCGGTCTTTCCGTTTCGAAAGCACTGATAGTGACTTCTGAAAGGGATATACTAAGCGGAAACAAAAAGATGGTTTTTTCTTTGGACTGTATAGTTTCCGAAAAAGACTCGTATCCGGCTTTAAAAAAGGTAACCTTCAAAGGGGTGCTCCCCTCCAAAATCACCTGACCCAATCGATCGGTTTGAAACTCATCTCCTGACTCTAATCGAATACTCACCTCCGAAAGCAGGTCGAATGTCAATCCATCGCGGATAGTCAGTGTAACTTGAGCCCAAGCGGAAAACGAAAAGAAAACCAAAAAAAGAGGTAGCAGCTTTTTCATACCCTGAAAATACAAGGAATAGACAGCAATAGTTTCCCTTATTTTTCCAAATGGCAGAAAAGCTTGTTTGAATCTTCCTTTTCCTTTCCAAATCCTTCGAAATTTCTTAGAATGCTTCTTAAAATTCGGTTTATGAAAAAACAGCTCCTCCCGCTACTACTTCTTCTTTTTACTTATTGTCAGGAAAAAGCAACTCCACCAAATCCAGTCTTTCCTATCCCTGATGAGCGCCAAATTGCTTGGCAGGAATTGGAATTTTATGGTTTTGTGCATTTCAATATGAATACCTTTTCCGATCGGGAATGGGGATTTGGAGATGAAAAGCCAGAGCAATTTAATCCTACTGCGCTTGACGCCCGACAATGGGCCCGCATCGCCAAAGAAGCCGGGATGAAAGGTCTAATTATCACCGCCAAGCATCACGATGGATTTTGCCTCTGGCCTTCCGAATACACCGAACACTCGGTCAAAAACAGCCCTTGGCGAGATGGAAAAGGGGATTTGATTCAGGAATTTGCAGATGCTTGTCGGGAATATGGATTGAAAGTGGGGATTTATTATTCTCCTTGGGATCGGAATCATCCCGACTATGGCAAGCCGGAATACATCATCTACATGCGCAATCAGTTGACCGAATTGCTAACGAATTATGGGGAAATCTTCGAGGTTTGGTTTGACGGGGCCAATGGAGGTACGGGTTGGTATGGTGGTGCCAACGAAGAGCGAAAAGTGGATAAATTGACCTACTATGATTGGCCGACGACCCATCAATTGGTTCGTGACTTACAACCTGGAGCCATGCTATTTAGTGATGCGGGACCGGATGTACGTTGGGTGGGTAATGAACACGGCTTTGCCTATGAAACCACATGGTCCAACCTGATGCGGGACTCGGTCTATGCAGGCATGCCTGAATACTCAGAAAAATGGGCTTCGGGTCAGGAAAACGGGACACATTGGGTTCCTGCAGAGTCCGATGTGAGCATTCGACCGGGTTGGTACTATCACGCCTACGAGGACCACAAGGTCAAAAGCCTTCCCCAATTGATGGAAATTTTCTACAAAAGCATCGGCCGAAACTCTTCCCTTTTGATCAATTTCCCTGTGGACACAAGAGGCTTGATTCATGAAAATGATGAAGAAGCTATCTTGAAGATGGCTGCAAAAATCCGAGAAGATTTTCAAACAAACCTTGCCCAAGAGGCAACAGTATCTGCCAGTTTAGATAGAGGATATGGCTATGAAGCGGAATTGACAATCGATGGAGATTATTCTACCTATTGGACCACTCCTGATGGAGCAGTTGAAGCACAATTGGAATTGGATTTTGGAAAAGAAATCAGCTTCAATCGACTGCTTTTACAGGAATTTACACCCTTAGGGCAACGAGTGAAAGCCTTTTCTTTGGAAGCTGAAAAAGATGGAAGTTGGGAAAAAATCACATCGGGTACCACTATCGGTTACAAGCGGATTTTACGGTTTCCTGATGTGAGCTCTCAAAAGATCCGGATTCGTTTCGAAGATGGAAAAGACATTCCGCTGATCTCCGAAGTAGGTGTCTTTTATGCCCCAAAATTACTTTTGGCACCGGAAATCAAACGGGAAAAATCAGGATTAGTAAGCTTAATCTCTCCGGATGAAGGCCTGGAAATCAGGTATTCCTTAGATGGTAGCGAACCTACCCAAATCTATGACAATCCATTCCAAGTTGAGGGAGCCACTACACTCCAGGTACTTTCTTTTGACCCAATATCCGGTCAAAAAAGTGAGATTTTCAGAAAAGATTTAGAGATAAGCAAAGCAAAGTGGAAAAGCGAGGGTGAGCGAGCCATAGATGAAAATCCGGCAACTTATTTTACTACTTCGGAAAATGAACTAATTGTGGATTTAGAGAAGAAATTATCAATTCAGGGATTCTCATATCTGCCCATGCAGGCCCGCTATCCCAGTGGTCATATCACCGAATATGCCTTTTTGGTAAGTTCAGATGGGAAAAATTGGCAGGAAGTCAGCCGAGGCGAATTCTCCAACGTAGTCAATAGCCCCGTAAAACAATTCATCCGATTTGATCCAAGAGAAGCCAAATTCATTAAACTTCAAGCTTTAAATACGGCTGATGGCAATCCAGCCACAGTTGGAGAACTCGGAGTTATGACCCGATAAAAAATGAAATCCACCAGTAATGGGCTTGATCTGGGATTTTGCTTGAAAAATCCCTACTTTTTAAATCTGATTGCTTTAAACCCAAAACCTAATGAATAGAAGACATGCTTTGCGGCATATTGCACTGATTTCCGGAGGACTTGCCCTGATTCCTTCCTGCGATTTCAGTCAGGAAGACATTCTTGCCGCGTATGACCATCTCAAAATTACACCTTCCCAAAAAGCCCTTTTGGGAGCTATTTCAGATACCATTATTCCTGCAGGAGAAATCAAAGGAGCCCTAGACCTAGAAGTTCATGATTTCATTTTGGTCATGGTGAATGACTGTTTTACATCGGAAAATCAGGAGAAATTCACAGCTGGTCTAACAGCTTTCCCGGATTTCGTTCAGGAGCAAAGCGGTAAAAAATTCGATGGACTTAGCACCAAAGAACGTGAACAACTCATTTTAGATGCGGCCAAATTGGAAGGAGATGATTCCGAAGCGGGCAAGCGAAATGGGAACATCTCGTATTTTGTTAATTCCGCCAAGCGCTTCACCATTCAAGGCTACATGGCATCCGAATACATTCAAACCGAAGTGGTACCCTATTCCCTTATTCCGGGAGAATACAATGGGGCTGTTTTGATTTCTGACCTTCAAAAACCTCGCGTCAATGGCTAATCTCAATATTCGAAGCAAACAAGAGCGAACTTATCAGGCCATCGTGATTGGTTCGGGAATCAGTGGCGGCTGGGCTGCCAAAGAACTTTGTGACTTGGGCGTCAAAACCCTCATGCTCGAACGTGGCCGTAATGTGGAGCACATCAAAGACTACCCCACTACGAATATGCTCCCCTATGAATTTCCGCATCGGGGTCAAATTCCGGAGGAAATCAAACAGGAAAATCCCGTAGTGAGTCGCTGTTATGCTTTCCGGGAAGATGCCATGCATTTTTTCGTGAAAGACACAGAGCATCCTTATGTACAGGAAAAACCATTCGATTGGATTCGTGGCTATCAGGTCGGGGGAAAATCCTTGCTTTGGGCCCGGCAGGTGCAACGCTGGTCGGATTTTGACTTTGAAGGACCTGCCCGGGATGGCTTTGCCGTGGATTGGCCGATTCGCTACAAAGACATTGCACCGTGGTACAGCCATGTGGAGAAATTTGCTGGCGTTTCCGGCAACCGAGATGGTATTCCTCAATTGCCAGATGGTGAGTTCCTACCAGGCTATGAATTGAATGTAGTAGAAAAATACTTTGCCGAGCAATTAAAAAAGCACTACGGGAATGATCGCCATATGATCTCTGCCCGATGTGCGCATATTCATGGGAATGCGGAGTTCTATGCCCAGCAGGGAAGAGCGCTTTGCCAAAACAGAAACCTCTGTCAGCGAGGTTGTCCGTTTGGAGGATACTTCAGTTCCAATTCCTCCACCATCCCTTGGGCCCTGAAAACAGGAAACTTGACTCTTCGCCCTGACTCCATCGTTCATTCTATTATTTATGATGAAGAAAAAGGGAAAGCCACAGGCGTCCGAATCATCGATCGCTTGACCAAAGAAATGGAAGAGTTCTACGCAGATGTGATCTTTGTAAATGCAGCCGCTTTGAATACCAATGCCATTTTATTGAACTCGACGTCCACTCGATTCCCTAATGGTCTTGGCAATGACAATGGGCTACTTGGGAAATATGTGGCCTTCCACAACTACCGGGCACGGGTTTCAGCAGAATACGAAGGTCATTCCGAATACACTACTTCCGGAGGAAGACCAACAAGTGGCTATTTCCCGAGATTCCGAAATGTGTACAAGCAGGAAACGGACTTTCTACGAGGGTATGCGGCAGGATTCTCTGCCAGCCGTGGTGCAGGCGCAGATACAAGCGGAGTGGGAATGGATCTCAAAAACAGCCTACTCAACCCCGATCGATACGGCCCTTGGCGCGTAGGTTCGCATATGATGGGCGAAACCATTCCGAAGGAAAGCAACTATGTAGCTTTGGATCCGAACCTGAAAGATGAATGGGGCATGCCCCAGCTCAAAATCTCAGTCGACTACGATGACAATGATGAAAAAATGGTCAAGGATTACATCGAGCAGATGACGGAGATGTTTACCAAAGCGGGATTCACCAATATCCGATCAAATGACAGCAAGCAGGCTCCTGGCTTGGATATTCATGAAATGGGAGGAGTTCGAATGGGAAAAGATCCTAAGACTTCCCTGCTCAATGCCAACCATCAATTGCATGCCGTACCGAATGTCTATGTGACCGATGGCGCTTCCATGACATCCACTTCTACGCAGAACCCATCACTGACCTATATGGCTTTTGCGGCGAGAGGTGCACACCATGCGGTGGCGGAGAGTAAGAAATGATAAATTGAATATGTTGAATTGAGAAAAGCCCAAGTCGAGAGATTTGGGCTTTTTTATTTTGTGCCAACTCAAACCTGAAATATCAATTTCTATCCCTTCCTCCCCCAAATCAATTTGTTTCCTTAATTTTGCGCCCTATGGCAAAGACAGCGACTCCGGCGGAAAACGCCCAACTGAAAGATATAATTGCCCATGCCAAAGAGTATGGGTTTGTGTACCCTAGTTCGGAAATCTACGACGGCCTGCAAGCGGTTTATGATTATGGAGCTTATGGGATTGAGTTGAAAAACAATCTGAAGCGATTGTGGTGGGAAACCATGACCCGTGTCCACGAGAATATTGTGGGAATCGATGCGGCGATTTTTATGCACCCGACGACTTGGAAGGCTTCCGGTCACGTGGATTCATTCAATGATCCCATGATTGATAACAAGGACAGCAAAAAACGCTACCGCGCCGATGTCTTGGTCGAGGAGCATGCTGCGAAGTTAGAAAATGAGGGGAAAGTTGAAGAAGCCAAACAACTCACCGCTGCACTGGCGAGATTGCTGGAAGCAGAGGACTTGGCTGGAGTTCGTGACTTAATCGTCAATGAAGGCATCATCTGTCCGATCAGTGGCACAAGCAATTGGACCGATGTGCGCCAGTTCAACCTGATGTTTTCTACGCAGGTTGGTTCTGTAGCTGACGATGCTTCCACCATTTACCTGCGTCCGGAGACGGCTCAGGGGATTTTTGTCAACTTCCTGAATGTGCAGAAAACTGCCCGTATGAAGGTTCCTTTTGGTATCGCCCAAATTGGGAAAGCCTTCCGAAATGAGATCGTCGCCCGCCAGTTTATCTTCCGTATGCGAGAATTCGAACAGATGGAAATGCAATTCTTCGTACGCCCCGGCACCGAGCTGGATTGGTACAAGCAATGGGCTGAGACCCGGATGAACTGGCATTTGGCATTGGGTACGCCGGCTGAAAAGCTCCGAAAGCATGACCATGAGAAATTGGCGCACTATGCCAATGCAGCCATGGATATCGAGTACGAATTCCCATTTGGTTTCAAAGAAGTCGAAGGAATTCACTCACGCACAGACTTTGACTTGAAATCTCATCAGGAATACTCCAAGAAAAAGCAGCAGTACTTCGATCCGGAGATCAATCAGAACTACATTCCTTATGTGATTGAGACCTCTATTGGAGCGGACCGCTTATTCCTCTTGACGCTTTGTAATGCCTACACTGAAGAGAAAACCGAGGACAAAACACGCGTTTATCTGAAGTTCCACCCTGCAGTTGCTCCGGTAAAGGCAGCGATTTTGCCTTTGACCAAGAAAGACGGTTTACCGGAAAAAGCTCAGGAAATTGTGGAGCTTTTGAAATATGATTTCAATATTATTTACGAGGAAGCTGCATCCATCGGTAAGCGATACACCCGTCAGGATTTGATCGGAACGCCATTCTGTATCGCCGTAGATCATCAGACTTTGGAAGACAATACGGTGACCATCCGTCATCGAGATACTACTGAGCAAGAACGAGTTGCTATCTCCGATTTGCATGGCAGAATCGCTGAGGCGACGAGCTTTAGACGGGTTTTTGAGAAGATATAATTCCTGCTATTACTGTTAGACAATGACAGCTTCAAAGACAATTATTATGCTGCTTCTCCGGAAGCAGCATTTTTTATTTTCAGGCTCTTATATAGCTCCTTGGAATTTGTAACTCTGAAGATCAGAATATTTTTATCACTTTTATCCTTCTGATATCAATCAATTGGATTTGCCGCCACCCCTTCAAATGTCATCACGATTGGTTTGATGGTTCCATCCTCATTAAATTCCATCACATCGATACAGGTAACACGATGATCCCTATCCTCATTGGGGATAGGTCTTCGGTGATAGACCATATACCAATCGTCTGAATTTGGTTTATGGATTACGGAATTATGTCCTGCTCCTGTCGCGATGCTGTCTCTTTCCAGTATGGTTCCCACTCGTTCAAAAGGTCCTGTAGGGGAATCAGCCATGGCATAGGCCACTTTGTAGCTTTCATTAGTCCAACCTCCTTCGGACCACATCAGGTAATAGGTTCCGTTTCTTAAGAACATAAAAGGCCCTTCCACATAGCCTTCAGGCGTGATTTCGTGGAAAAGTTCACCATCTTCCCAAGGCTCAAAGCCGGTGAAATCAGCATTTAATTTACCCAAATTACAATGTCCCCAGCCCCCATAAAAGAAGTAATGCGTTCCGTCTACATCCTTGAAGACAAACTGATCGATAGGCTGAGCGCCATTGTAAAATTCAGAAAGTAGAGGCTCACCCAGATAATCTTTGAAGGGTCCACCGGGATTATCTGCCACAGCAATTCCTATTCCTCCAAAATGGTTGATGTCATTATTGGGATCATAGCCCGGACGATCTGGAGTTTGGATGTCATTTGCAGAAAAGAAAAGATAATACTTTCCATCTTTTTCGATGGCTGCCGGAGCCCACATGGCTTGACGGGCCCATTTGATGGCGGCAGTATCCAGGATTCTTTCGTGCTTTTCCCAGGTGACTAGATCTTTGGAAGAAAATGCATCGAAATGGAGCTGATCCTTGTAGCGTGCCGAAAAAGTCGGGTAGATCCAATATTCGTCTCCGAAAACTACCCCTTCCGGATCTGCATACCAGCCTTCAAAAATGGGGTTACCCGAAAGCTTAGGAGGGGTTTCTTGGGTTTCGGTTTTGGGTGAACAGGCAAAAGCAAAGATTAGAAAAAATGCGAATAAACTTGATTTCATAGTTGAGTAGGTTTGGGAACTAAAAATAAGAGAAATGAAAGGAGAAAAGGAAATCGTGGCTGACATTGCTGTTTAGGGCCTTGCTGTTCAAGATTTGCAATCTTGAACTTTTAGGATGGCTAAAAATATTGCGCTTATTATAAATCAAGTTTATTTCGGATTAAAATCCTATGAGAGGGACTCGGAATTACAAATTCCGAGAAGCATAACTTCTTGGAAGAATAGCTGAGGCAACGAGCTTTAGAAGAGTATTTGTGAAGTTGTAATTGTAAGAAACGAAAAGGCATAAAAAAACCTCTGAGAGTGATCTCAGAGGTTTTATGAGTGTTTCAATTAATCCTCATTACTTTCTGTAATTTCTTGATCTGTGCAAGAAAACTTAATATTTGGAGTATCATCATTTTTAACACTTTCTCCATTTACTTTAGCATCAGTCCAAATTTGTGCTTTACCACTTGCATTACAATCTGCTGAAACTTCAAACTCAAATGTAACTGCTGTATCATCGGTACATCCAATATTACCTACCCACGTAAACACAGTATTATTGCCATCATTATTCACTGAATATTTCTTTTCATCTGGAGCGATGTATTCACCATCAACGCTAGCGTCTTGGATTTGAGGGAAAGTAAACTTCACTTCAGCATTTTCTAAAGCTTCAGAAGCATCATATGTAAAAACAATATTCACTAAATCTGTATCTACAACATTTGCATTATAGGAAAAGGATTCTTCATCACAATCATCACACTCTTCCACTTCCACAGTAATCGGATTAGACGCACTGTCATTGTATCCGTTAGAACCAGCACCCACATAGTGAGCAGTAAAATCATAAGAACCTGCACTTCCTGAGAAATCATAAGAAACAGATTTTACAGACTCGGTCACATCAGCAGAGGCAACTACTAGGTCATTTTCATCCCAAATCTGTATAGATCCTCCTTGGAAGTCACCATACGATTCGACTGAGGCTGTAATTGTAAATACATCACCCTCACAGATTGGCTCCTCTGTACCTTCCGAAATGGTAGTTGTGGTACAGATACCGATCAAATTATATGATACATCTCCCAAACTTGCTACAGCTCCTCCTCCATTTTGTCTCCATTGCTCGGTGATTACATCACAAGACGACCAACCATCAGGTAAAGGTCTTGAAACGGAGAAAGGGACTTCGTCCTCCATTGAACCAATGTTCACCCAATCACCAAGGTCTTCATCATAATATTGAAGGTTTCCAGCATTGTTAGCTGTGGTATTAATAGTTAATTCATATTCAATGGTGGTCAAAGTATTCCAAACTTTAACAGAAAGAACTTTGCTATCTCTATCCTGATTTGGGCCACCCCAAGAAACAGGGAGAGAAGAAGCAGTAGCTGCAAATTCATCCGAAGAAGAATCAGTTATACAATCAACTGAACAATTACCTCCTCCATTAAGTACAGCAGCATTCTCATTTCCATTGGTATTCCCATAAGGACTCAAGGTGAATCCCCCCTTGTCTGCTTTGGCTTGCTCCAAAGTCAAATCTTCGCTTTCATACGTAGCTACTTGGCTACAAGCACTGAGTAATAGGCCAGAGATTACCAATCCCAAGAAGCCCGATGTAAAAGTTTTTTTCATAGTGATGATAAGATATTCTAATGTAATATTAAGTGTTTTTTAAATACAAAAAAATGCTTTTGAAAAATATTTTCTAGAAATATTCAAATAATTCTTTCGGAAAGTAAAATTCCATCTTCGCATATTCTATACTATCTTCAAATACTCAAAATGGGATTAAACAAGACCCCCTCATTCTTGTTTTTATTGGGTTGATATGAAGAAAACTGCCATCGTCATCGGATCCGGGATAGCCGGGATCGCCTCCTCTATCCGTCTAGCTGTCCAAGGCTATCAAGTCGAAGTATTCGAAGCCAATGCCTATCCCGGTGGCAAACTCTCCGAAATTCAATTAAAAGGTTACCGATTCGATGCAGGTCCTTCCCTTTTCACCCTGCCAGAGCAAGTGGAAGAACTTTTTAGATTGGCGGGGAAAAATCCGCAAGATTACTTCGATTATGAGAAATTAGAAGTGGCCTGTCATTACTTTTGGGAGGATGGCAAGCAAGTAAAAGCTTGGGCGGATATTAACCGATTTGCCGAGGAGGTTGAGAGCAAGTTGGGTGAACCGGCCGACCATATCCGAAAAGCGCTCCAAAACTCAGCCTATATCTATGAGCATTTGGCACCACTCTTCATGCACCGTTCCCTGCACCAGCTTAGCACCTGGACCAATGCCCAAGCCATCAAATCCTATTTGAAAATGGGAAAGTTGGGGATATTCTCTACGATGAATCAAGCCAACGAGCGCCAATTCCAAAACCCGAAATTGGTTCAACTATTCAATCGCTATGCAACTTATAACGGTTCGGACCCCTATCAGACGCCCGCAACCTTGAATATTATCCCTCATTTGGAATTCAACATCGGAGCTTATTTCCCCAAAAAAGGCATGCATGACATTACGCTTAGCCTTTATCAATTGGCCCTGGATTTAGGAGTAAAATTCCATTTCAATTCCAAAGTAGAGGAAATTCTAGTGGAAAATGGCAAAGCAGTGGGCATCCAAGTAAAAGGCAAATCACATCCTGCAGCTGTGGTGGTGAATAATATGGACATGGTGAATGCTTACAAAACTATTTTACGTAAGCAAAAGCAACCCAAAAAACTACTCAGTCAACCCAAATCCAGTTCTGCCTTGATTTTTTATTGGGGTATCAAAAAACAATTCCCGGAATTGGGGCTTCACAATATCCTCTTTTCGGAGGATTATCAAACTGAATTTGAACACATTTTCAAAAAGGGAAGCATCTATCAAGATCCGACCGTTTACATCAACATTACCTCAGTCTGTAAACCGGATGATGCCCCAGAAGGCTGTATGAACTGGTTTACCATGATCAATGTCCCCAATAATCAAGGACAGGATTGGGATAGTCTCATTGCAGAAGCACGAAAAAACATGATCGCCAAGATCAATCGGATTCTTAAAACAGACTTGGAGCCCTTAATAGAAGTAGAAGATGTGCTCGAGCCGAGAAGTATAGAGTTCAAAACATCGAGTGCTAATGGAGCTTTGTATGGCAACAGCTCCAATAACAAATTCGCTGCTTTCCTACGCCACGCCAACTATTCCTCCGATATCAAAAATCTCTATTTCTGCGGAGGTTCTGTTCATCCTGGAGGCGGAATTCCCCTTTCGCTTCTTTCTGCAAAGATTATGTGTGGGTTTATTAAGGATTGAAAAATTGAAAGATTGGAAGATTGAAAAATTTGTCCACCAAAACGGATTGACAGCACTACTAGCAAAGCTTTATGTTTGAAGGTAGTAAAGTTGGAAAGTTCGGGCAAAGACTCTAAGTTTCACTTCTAACCGTGCTCTTCCGCTCGTATTTCGTACTTCGTAACTCGTATTTCAAAAATAGCGACAACCCAAAACAGCCATTCATATTTCGTTCCTATTACTCCCTATCTCACAATAGTGAATCTATCGCTTCCTGTACCAAATCCTGTTCAAAGCCCCGCTGCATCAAATAACCCACGACCTTAAAGCGTTTTTTGTAAGGGTCAGATTCCTTGGTCTTTTCCCATTTCTTCTCTGCCTCTCCTAATAAGGTATCGTAATATCCCACAGGATCAATTTCAGCTAGCCCTTTCCGAATCAATGGTTCCGGGATTTGCCGCATTTTCAATTCCATTCGGATTCGGTTTCTCCCCCACTTTTTCAGACGAAACTTTCCCCGGGCAAAAGCTCTTGAAAAACGTTCCTCATCCAAAAATTTTTCCTTCAGCAAGAATTGAATCAATTCCTCCTCCTTTGCACCAGAAATGCCTTTTTCAAACAGCTTCCTTCGAACATCCCAAATACATCGCTCCTGATATGCACAAAAAGCAGCGATTTTTTCTTTGGCTTCTTCAGCGGACCAAGTGGTTTTTCGGGCTTGCTGCGGGTTATTCCTTCCCCAACCGGACATTTTGATTAATTTTATCGAAAATTTATTCTTAAGCTTTTCTCAAACCTAACAAAATTTTATCTGACGATGCGAAAGAAAATCATAGCCGGAAACTGGAAAATGAATATGACCTATGAAGAAGGTCAAAAACTAACCTCCGAAATTGTTCAAATGGCCAAAGATGAAAATTTGGACGGAGTGACCTTAGTTCTGAATCCACCTTTTCCGCATCTCTATGTGGTAAAAAAATTGATCGGAGAAGCATCAAATATTTTTGTAGGTGCTCAAAATTGCTCTGACAAGGAATCTGGAGCATACACTGGGGAAGTTTCTGCTCCAATTTTGGCTTCTTTCGGCGTTGATTATGTGATCATCGGGCATTCCGAGCGTAGAGAATATTTCAAAGAAAGCAATGAACTCCTCGCTACAAAAGTCAAGCAAGCGCTTGCCGCTGGTTTGAAACCGATTTTTTGTTGTGGTGAATCCTTGGATATCCGGGAAGCTGGTACCCATGAACCCAATGTGAAATACCAATTGACAGATAGTCTTTTTGACCTTTCGGCAGAAGAAATTTCGCAGGTGGTGATTGCTTACGAACCTATTTGGGCGATCGGAACCGGTAAAACCGCAACTGCTGAACAAGCCCAAGAAATGCACTCTGCCCTGCGCAGACATATCGCTTCCAAATATGGAAAAGAAGTAGCGGATTCGATTTCCATCTTGTATGGAGGAAGCATGAAACCTTCCAATGCGGCCGAATTGCTTTCCAAACCAGATGTAGACGGTGGTCTAATAGGAGGAGCTTCCTTGAAATCACGCGACTTTATCGATATCGCTAAATCCTATTAAAAAGGGATGGACTACCGGGAATTTAAGGTCGCCTGTACGGAGGACTTTCGAGAAATCTTGATTGCTGAATTATCTGCGATAGGGTTCGACGCATTTCTGGAAACGGAGGAAGGGTTTGATTGCTATTCTCCCTTGGATACTTTTGATAAAGAGGCTTTCGAAGAAATCATTGATCGCTACCGGGAGCCAGCTCAAATCCAAATCCACGAAAGTCTTACCCAAAAAGTCAACTGGAATGAAGAATGGGAGAAAAACTACGATCCCATTGCTGTTGATGATTTGGTCTATGTACGTGCCTCTTTTCATCCCGGCCAAGCGGGGTATCGATATGAAATTGTGATCAATCCCAAAATGTCCTTTGGCACCGGTCATCATGCCACGACCTACCAAATGCTCCAACTTCAGGGTCAAATTGATCATAAGGGAAAAAGAGTTTTGGATGTAGGTTCCGGTACAGGAATTTTGGCCATCATGGCTAATAAGTTAGGTGCAACTTCAGTCGAGGCTTTTGATATCGATGATTGGTGTGTGGATAATGGAAACGAAAATTTCCAACTCAACCAAGTTCCTGCCCAAATGGGACTGGGAACCATTCGAGAAGTCAATCCCCAAGGACCCTATGACATCGTTTTGGCCAATATCAATAAGAATGTTTTGCTGGATGAATTAGATGTCTATGCCCAATTAATGAAACCGAGAGCCTTTCTTTTATTGAGTGGGTTTTATGTAGAAGATATTCCCGATTTGGTCAATCATTGTAAAGGACTAAATCTTGAATTGATTAAACAGTCAAACAAGGATAATTGGGCTGCTTTAGTCTTCACTAAAAAATAATATGGAGGAACTGATTCTTTATGCTGTCCTTTTTTTACTATTGATCGGACACACGCTTTTGGCTAGCAAAATGTATCGAAAGGTCCATGAAAATTCCAGCTTGTCCCTTCGGGAAAAGAATGATTGGAAGCTAAAAGCACTGATCTTTCCCGGTTATTTTTGGTTTCTATACCAAAAAAGTCAGGGAAAGTCTTCCTAAAATCCGTTAATTCAAATCCCCATTCTTTAAATCAGTCCGATCGAAACTGAAGAACTTTCGTAATTTACAAGCATGGAGTACGTCTGGAAATCGAAGCCGAAAGCCACACAGGCTGCATTGGAAAAGCTTAGCAAGGAAATCAATGTGAATCCCACCTTGGCGAATGTGCTTATTAACCGCAGTGTGGAGAGTTTTGATCAGGCTAAAGATTATTTCCGTCCGAGCTTGAGCCAGCTGCATGATCCTTTTTTGATGAAAGGAATGACCCGAGCCGTCGAACGGATTGAGCAGGCTATCGCTGCCGAAGAAAAAATCCTTGTTTATGGTGACTATGATGTGGATGGCACAACGGCTGTAGCATTGGTCTTTAGCTTTTTGAAAGGGTTTTACCCCAATGTGGATTTCTACATTCCGGATCGATACAAAGAAGGCTATGGAATTTCGGAACGTGGAGTTCGCTATGCTTCTGAGGAAAATTTCTCTTTAGTCATTGCATTGGATTGCGGGATCAAGGCCATTGACAAAGTGGCGCTTGCAAAAGAACTGGGCGTAGATTTCATTATTTGTGACCACCATACGCCAGGAGAATTTTTACCCGAAGCGGTAGCAGTCTTGGATTCCAAACAAGAAGATTGTCCCTATCCCTATAAGGAGTTGAGTGGTTGCGGGGTGGGATTCAAATTGATTCAAGCCTTTGCCAAAAAGCGGGGAATGGATGAGTCCAGCCTTTACTCCTACCTTGATTTGCTAGTGGTTAGCATTGCGGCTGATATTGTCCCTATAACTGGAGAAAATCGGATTTTAGCATACTACGGATTAGATAGAATCAACAATACCCCAAGACCGGGATTGAAGGCTTTGATTTTGCGCAGTAAAATTGAAAAGGAAATCGGGATCTCGGATATCGTTTTCAAAATCGGACCAAGAATTAATGCTTCTGGACGTTTGGAACATGCCAAAGCTTCTGTTGAATTATTGATTTCCACAGATTTGGATGAAGCCTTAGAGCGTGCAAAGGTAGTGGATGAAGTCAATGCCACTCGGCGAAATTTTGACGAAAACATCACCAAAGAGGCCTTTGAGATGATTGCCGCCAGGGAGGAAGAACAAACCTGGAATACCACGGTCTTATTTAAAGAAGATTGGCATAAAGGGGTGATCGGAATTGTAGCGAGTCGATGCATCGAAAAATATTACCGGCCTACCATTATTCTCACCGAATCCAATGCTAAAGCCACGGGTAGTGCCCGATCAGTTGTAGATTTTGATATCTATGAGGCCATTGCTGAATGCAGTGACTTATTAGATCAATTTGGAGGGCATAAATACGCAGCAGGACTCACACTTTCTGTGGATAAAGTACCTGCCTTTCAGGCTAGGTTTGAAGAAGTAGTCAAAAGCCGAATTGAAGAGATTCATCGGAAACCGGTAATTGAAATCGATGATGAATTGCTGTTGGATCAGATAAATTACCGTTTTTACAATATTCTAAAGCAGATGGCACCTTTTGGGCCAGGAAACCCTGAACCCATATTCAGAATTTCAAATGTCTATGCTGAAGATGTGGTGGTTTTGAAAGAAAAACATCTGCGTTTCAAAATAAAGCAAGATGGCCAAGAGACAACACCTGTTTGCCTTGGTTTTGGCATGGCAGACCGAGCAAAAGATCCGGATTTAACTACCGTGAATTTCCTCCGATCCAAAATGCGCTTTGACTTGGTAGCGGAAATGAGGGAAAATTTCTTCCGGGATAAAAGTAGCTTGCAACTCTACGTGAAAGATATCAAATTCGACTAATATGATACTCAAAGCCGAACATTTGGTCAAAATATACAAGGGACGAAAAGTGGTCAATGATATCTCCGTGGAAGTAAGTCAAGGGGAAATCGTAGGACTTTTAGGGCCTAATGGAGCCGGAAAAACCACTTCATTTTATATGATTGTCGGCTTGATTCAACCAAATGAAGGAAAGATTTTTTTAGATCAGGAAGATATTACCGGACTTCCTATGTACAAGCGGGCGCAACAGGGAATCGGCTATTTGGCTCAGGAAGCTTCGGTTTTCCGAAAGCTTTCCGTAGAAGAAAATATCATGGCCGTTTTAGAAATGACTGACCTTTCCAAGCAAGCACAAAAAGAAAAAGTCGAAAGTCTATTGGAGGAATTCAGTTTGACCCATGTGCGCAAAAATTTAGGAATGGTCCTTTCCGGGGGAGAGCGTCGACGAACCGAAATTGCCCGTGCCTTGGCTGTTGATCCCAAATTCGTGCTCTTGGACGAGCCTTTTGCAGGAGTAGACCCGATTGCAGTGGAAGAAATTCAAACCATTGTCGCCAAGCTCAAGACCAAGAATATTGGGATTCTCATCACAGACCACAATGTGAATGAAACCCTTTCCATCACCGATCGGGCTTATTTAATGTTTGAAGGGAGACTTCTAAAAGCAGGAACGGCAGAAGAACTGGCTGCTGATGAGCAAGTTCGAAAAGTCTATCTGGGCAGTCAATTCGAGTTGAAACGTAAAACTTTTTCGAATTAATGGAGGTCATTAATAGTTTCATGACCTGGATCTTCAAAAATCGCTTGGGCCAGATAGAGGCTTTCAAGCATGATCCGCATTCCACCCAAGCACAAGTCTTTCAGGAATTAATTGATGCTGGAAAGCAAACTCAATTTGGAAAGGAACATGAATTTTCAAGGATCCGAACCTATGAAGATTTTGCGAAGCAAGTTCCCTTATTTGATTATGAAGGGATAAAGCCTTACATCGATCAAGTGATGAGGGGAAAGCAAGGAGTACTTTGGAATACAGAAGTCGAGTGGTTTTCCAAATCATCTGGCACAACGTCCAGCCGTAGCAAATACATTCCCGTGACTGAGGAAAGTTTGGAAGATTGTCATTTCAAAGGGGGCAAGGACATGGTCACTATGTATGTCAGCAACTATCCTGATTCGAAACTCTTTTCCGGAAAATCACTTTCCATCGGAGGTTCACTGGAAAAAAACCCCTTGAATCCTCAAGGAACAGCAAAGGCAGGAGATATTTCTGCTGTCATTATGCGCAACTTGCCGATTTGGGCTCAGTTTGCTCGAACACCCTCCTTGGAAACAGCACTAATGAACGAATGGGAGTCCAAAATCGAAAAGATGGCCCATGAAACCATGAACGAAAACGTGGTTAGTATCGCAGGGGTCCCAACTTGGACTATTGTCCTTCTCAGAAGAATTCTAGAAATCAAAAAAGCCAAGCACATCCTTGAAGTTTGGCCAAACCTGGAAGTATTTTTTCACGGCGCAGTAGCTTTTGGACCATATAAAGGCCTTTTCCAAGAATTGATCCCTTCTGAGCGGATGCGTTACATGGAAACCTATAATGCTTCGGAGGGATTTTTCGGATTGCAGGACCAGCCCCACTCTGATGAGCTCTTACTTTTGTTGGATTATGGGATTTTTTATGAGTTTATCCCCATGGACCATTGGGATGATGAAAACCCCGAGGTAATTCAATTGCAAGATGTTGAAGTGGGAAAAAACTATGCAGTGGTAATTTCAACCAATGGCGGACTCTGGCGGTACAAAATCGGAGATACGGTTCGATTTACATCCACGAACCCCTATCGATTTAAAATTTCCGGAAGGACCAAGCATTTTATCAATGCATTTGGAGAAGAAGTGATCGTGGAAAATGCAGAAAAAGCCATTGCCTATGCTGCAGAACAAACCGGTGTAAGCATCGAAAATTTCACGGCCGCACCCGCCTATTTTGGAAACTCCGGTGAAAAAGGAGCGCATGAGTGGATCATAGAATTTGCAAAAAATCCGGAAGATATGACCCGTTTTGGGGAATTACTGGATCAGCATTTGCGTGAAATCAATTCGGATTATGATGCAAAGCGACACAGAGACCTTGCCTTGACCAAACCCATCATTCATGTTGCTGACGAGGGATTATTCCAAAACTGGTTGAGTCAAAAAGGAAAATTAGGCGGTCAAAATAAAGTGCCTCGTCTTTCTAATAATCGAGAGTATTTAGACGAGCTTCTGAAGCTGATGAAATAACTCAATTTCCAGAAAGCACTTCTTCTACAAACGAACGGATATCACTTGCTAAGGCATCGAAATCCTCCCGTCGATTATACATCATGTGTCCCGCTTCGTAATACTTCATTTCGATCCGATCCTGCGGGAAATCATGTCTCGAAAAGGTAAATTCCGCATCAAAAAACGGTGTAATCAAGTCATAATATCCATTCGCAACCAAGACCCGAAGTTTGGTGTTTCGGTGCATCACTTCGCTCAAACCTCTTGCCGTACTTACATAGCTGGGCTCCCAATAACTTCCATCAGGCACAGGTCTCCAGCGCCATTTACTCCCAATTTCACCATTGGAGGATAAATACGGCATTTCCAAATCGACACCCAAATCATTGATTAAGTAAGCATTGAATGCTGCTGTATAAGCTCCTTCTGTCATGTAATCACTAGGATCTCCCAAAACGGGTCCTTCAGCTACTTGATCAGTTTCCCTAGCGGCAAAGCGACCGTCCAACGTTCCAATGGCTTTCCCTTGATCTCGCAGAAGCTCCTTTTTAAAGCGGTGCATTAAGATTTGATTGTCAGATTGAAGAATGTAATTTTTATCCAAGCCCGTGAAATAGGCCAGTTTCTCGGCAATTTGTTCGTTTCTTTCTTCAGAGAGTTTCTGAGCCTGAAAAAGAGCAGGAAGATATTCCCGATAGGAAAAATCCCGTGCCTCCTGAGCAAACTCTTCCAAACGTTTTCCTTCACCAGCTTTTCCATGATACCAGGCTGTCACAGCCATGGATGGTAGGTAGGTAAAAAAGGAAGTCAAATTATCCTCCCAGGAAGAAGAACCCGCATAATCCAATGCCTGAGAAATCAGGATCAATCCATTCAAGGCTACATGTTGCCCATCTCCTTCCAAAACCTCTGCAACTTTTGCGGCTCGGGTGGTTCCAAAGCTCTCCCCTGCCAAAAATTTAGGTGCTTGCCATCGGTTATTTTCCCGGATCCAGATTCGAATAAATTCAGCAATAGATTGGGCATCTTCCACAAGACCCCAATAATCTTCCACTTTTCCTTTGTCCGTAACTCGACTAAAACCTGTCCCGATTGGATCCAAAAAAACCAAATCCGCCAAATCTAGTAGTGCCATCGAATTTGTTTCGGTAGTATAGGGAGCTGCTCCATCATCTTCTTTGGCATCCGAATCAACTCGGACCACCTTCGGTCCAAAGAATCCCATGTGCAACCAAATGGAAGCAGAACCTGGTCCTCCATTAAAAATGAAAATCACTGGACGAGATTGGTCTGCTCCTTCCTTGATATAGCTTGTACTCCAAAATGAAGCCGTAACTTCATTTTTTGAATTTTTTAGAAAGGTTTCTTTTACAATGGAGCGAAAATTGATTCGCTGTCCATTAAAAGAGCCTGAATGGTTTCGCTCGAAAACCA
Organism: Algoriphagus sp.; assembly: GCF_013373065.1. Classification (GTDB taxonomy): domain Bacteria; phylum Bacteroidota; class Bacteroidia; order Cytophagales; family Cyclobacteriaceae; genus Algoriphagus. The sequence goes on along the minus strand of NZ_JABXIN010000013.1, from coordinate 189,925 downwards.
GAGGCTTTTGATGGAAACTAGCGGAGTCTTGCGCAAATGTGATTACTGCAAACCACACACTAAAAAGAAGAACTAGCGGGAAAACTTTTCTCATAATTAAAATAATTTGGAGCCGTTTGGCACTTTTCGTTCAATAGAAGTAAGGACTACATGTCCCTGCTCATCGGGAAAACCTGTGATTAAAATTTCAGACATAAAATCTGCAATTTGCCGAGGATTGAAGTTGACCACACAAACCACCATCCTCCCAATCAGATCCTCTGGAGAATACAGGTCTGTAATTTGAGCCGAAGATTTTCGAATACCCAATTCCTCACCTAAATCGACCCAAATTTTATAAGCAGGTTTTCGGGCTTTTTCAAAATTTTCAACACGGATAATTGTCCCTGCTCGAAACTCTAATTTGGCGAAATCTTCGTAGTCAATCGTTTGCATAGACAAATTTTTTATTAATTTTAGGAACCTTTTACAAAACTCTCAGTTTAAATCAGGTAAGATCTTCTCAAAGATGTCAAGAAAATCAACATTTTCTTTTACAAAGCTAGGTTTTCTAGCTTTTGCCGTTTTGGGTTTCTGCTTATTCGCAGAAAAATCTATGGCGCAAACAGAACAGGATAAACCTGTGATGGATATGAATCGTCCTTTGGAAAAACCTCTTATGGAGGAGGATCTAGGATTAAATCATGAGCCATTCATTTCTCCATCTGCAGCAAAACCCTCACAAGAATCCAAAACTTTAAGTCCCCTTATCCCCTCTACGCCTATTCGAAGAGAGGTAGTTATCGGGCCAGAAGGAAAAAAACCGGAGACACCCTCCACATTATCATTCAATATTTTCCTTTACGTCTTAGAAAAATTCAAAGCAGATTAATTTGTGTTTTCTTAATGAATGAGAAGGGACCTTTTAGAAGGTCCCTTTTTTGTTTGGATTATTTTTAAAATCCAATTGAGAGTTTGGATAAAATCTGAGTTAACCCTCGGCAAGAAATTTCTCCAAATCCTGAAGGGAAATTTTTCCTTCGTAATAGGCTCTTCCAAAAACAGCAGAATGAACCCCCATATCCCGAAGGGCTCTAAAGTCGTCAATCCCTCTCACACCACCACTTGCGGCTAACTGGATCGAAGGGAATTTTTCCAAGACGCTTTTATACAGGTCAAAATTAGGTCCCTCCATCACTCCGTCTCGGGTGACGTCAGATACTTTTAGATATTTCAATCCTCGGTCATAGAAGAATTGAATGTGATCATATAAATCTATGCTTGTTTTCTTAAGCCAACCTCGGATTTTAATTTTATGGTCTACGGGACTTGTATCTGCTGCCAAGTTTATTTTTTCTCTACCATAGGAAAGAATGAATTGCGCAAATCGTTCTGGATAATTGGCTGCTGCCGAAGAAATCGTCACTGATTTTGCCCCGTATTCAAAACACTTGATTACATCTCCATCAGTTGAGACACCCCCTGTAAAATCGATCTTGAGATTCGTGTAGCCGGCAATGGCTTCAAGTATATGGTAATTTTTTGGCTCTCCGCGTCTTGCCCCATCCAAGTCAACCAGATGGAGTCGTTTGATCCCAATAGACTCAAAATCCTGAGCAATGCCAAGTGGATTGGAAGATACCACCTCTTCGGTAGCAAAATCCCCACGTTCTAGTCGGACACATTTGCCTTTTATCAACCAAATGGATGGTACTATTTCAAACATATTTTTTTCGAATGAGGTGATATTAAGTTAAGCATTAAAAATTTGATTCCTAAAGATAATACAGAACTGATCTTTCATTCAAAATCCCAATCAAAACTTTACATTTTTTTAAACAAAAATGGGTCAAAAGTGGGATTTTCTTAGCATCTGCTCAAAAAAATTCAAAATAGTAGTTTTGCCACTCTTCCTCCTGAACCAGAAGCCCAAACAGTCTGACCAGACCTACTAGCCGATACTGCATGAAATCCTTCTTCTGAAAATGTCTTCCATATTCCACCTTCATTTTCGGAGAAATCTGATCCTGAGGGGCCTACGGCTATCAGGTAGTTTCCTTTTACCCAAAAGGTTACTCCTGAGCGGTAACCTCCCGGGGAAGAAGTTGAGGTATCCATCCACTCCTTTTGAGTTATTGAAAAAATCCCCCAGTTCCCTTTATTGACATCAGGCATCAAGTAATCTCCGCCTGCGAGAACCAATTCTTCTTTCATTTTACATAGAGAAAACACCCCTTGCGAAGATTCTCCCTGAATTAAAGGAGTTGGATGCCTTAACCAAGTTTTCCCACGATCCGGAGAATAATGCAGGAATGAATAACTACCCCCGCTACCCAACCATAGCTCCTCGCCAGATGCTAACATCGAGCTGGCTGAAGCTGCAAATCCCGCTTCTCCAACTTCTGCCGCCGGCAAGGAATCCAATAGGTTCCAAGTGTCCCCTTTGTCTGTGGTCTCATAAATCATCCAAAATCCATCAACTGGGTCGCCAAAAACATAGCCTCGGCTTTCATCTACAAAGCTGATTCCATCAAAAAATGCATCAGAGGAGGCTTCCAACTTCAGCTCCCAAGTCTTTCCACCATCCATTGTCTTATAGATATGAGCAGGTTGACCTGCCGCAACAACGATAGCCTGCTCTTCATCAAAAGCATAAATGGAACGGAAATCTACCGAATCCAATCCGGCAACTATCCCAGATTCCCAGGACTCTCCACCATCCAATGTTTTTAGCCAAGTCCCCCTTGATCCACTTGCCCAAACAATATTTTCGGAAACGGGACTGAGTCCTCTAAGCGAAGCTTCAATCGGTGTTTCAAAAACCTTCCAGCCTGTTGGAGAAGATGTTATTTCCTCTTCCCTTGGTGATTGGCAGGAAAAAACACTTATGATAATCCCAATTTGGAGGAGGAGATATACCACTTGATTAACCCTTGACATCAACTTTCCGATAGGCTTCAATAAGCGCAAGCTCTCCTTCTTTTCCTGGAAGAGCGTTTCCATGCTCCATACCCAAAATACCATCGAACCCTTTACTTTGAATGAATTTGAAAACATTCTCAAAATTGATTTCTCCGGTTCCAGGTTCTTTTCTGCCTGGATTATCCCCGATTTGAATGTAGGCGATTTCATCCCATGTTTTTTCCATGGTAGCGATCAAATTTCCCTCATTTCGCTGCATGTGATAAATGTCGTAAAGAATTTTACAGGAAGGACTTCCGACAGCCTGACAAATCATATAAGTCTGATCTGCATGACGAAGAAATAGATCAGGATTATCGCTTAGCGGCTCCATAACCATCGTCAATCCATGAGGCTCGAAAATTTCGGCTCCCCGCTTCATAGCTTCAATAACATTGGCAGTTTGGATTCCTAGCGGCAATCTTCGTTCAAAATATCCGGGAACCACCGTCATCCATTTGGCATTGACACGCTTCGCAGTCTCCACAGCAGCATGGCAAGTTTTAAGAAAAGTATCCATAAACTCCTGCTTTCCTGTAGTGAGCGACACTTTCCAATTATCCCCTCCTTCAATCACAAAAACACCCATTCGCATCCCCAGATCATCCAGCGTTTTTCCGATCTGTTCTTGAACTTCTACCGGACGTTGGAGCATTCCATTATCCTCAAAGGAGCGGAAGCCTTGATCTGCCATGAATTTCAATTCATCAATAATTCCCCCGGGAGCGTGATTTTTGAACATTCCAAAATGCGGAGCAAAATCCATAGTAAAAGCTTCTGCCTTCTTCTTTTCAATTGAATTAGGGAAAGCAAAGCCACCTGTAGCTCCCATTAAAAATCCGCTTAAACCGGCTTTTTTAATAAATCCTCTTCTTTTCATAGCTTAAATGACTTTGGTTTTTCCTGGTATGGCATGTGGATAATATCCGTCTTCATTCGGTAAAATCTTGGGCAATGCATCCCAAGCAAGCTGATCTGGGAAAAGATCTACGCTACCATTTAAGGCTTCATCCCAAGTGATCACTTTTCCGGAATAGGTCGCGTAGCGCCCCATAATAGATGTCATCGTGCTTTTTGCTGCATTTTCGGCATCAGCAAACTTGTATTCACCTTTTACGAGTGCCGCCCAGAGTTCATCATGTTCTTGTTGATAAGGATTGGGATTATTCTCCCGATCATGTGTATACAGTGCATTTCCTTTCCAATCTGTTAGATTTCCATGATTTCCGGCACTTAGGTATGCTTTTCCCTTGGTCCCTTGGAAACTTTCATCCACGCGATTAGCAGCTCCCGGGAAATGGCGGCATTCGCTATGAATAACAGAGCCATCTTCGTACGTAAAAGTCAATACGTGGTGGTCGAAAATCTCTCCATGATCTTTTCCGGTTCGAACCAATCTACCACCAGTTCCTTCTGCTTTGACTGGGTAACCTTGTTTGACCCAGTTGGCCACGTCGATATTATGGACATGTTGCTCCGTGATATGATCCCCACAAAGCCAGTTGAAATAATACCAATTCCGCATTTGGTATTCCATTTCGGTTTGACCAGGCTGCCGCTCTCTTACCCAAACACCCCCATCATTCCAATACACCTGACCACCGATAATTTCTCCAATTTCTCCATCATGAATTCGACGGATGGTTTCACGATAGTTATTCTGGTAATGACGCTGCAAGCCAACAACCACGTTCAATTTTTTAGCTTTTGCTTCTTCTGCTGCCGCCAATACCCGTCGAATTCCAGGAGCATCGGTAGCGACAGGTTTTTCCATAAAAACCTGTTTGCCTTGTCGAACAGCCTCTTCAAAATGACTGGGCCTAAACCCAGGAGGAGTCGCTAAAATGACCACATCAGCCTCTGCGATAGCATGTTTGTATGCGTCAAAGCCTACAAATTGCTTTTCCTCCGGAACTTGAACTTTTTCCGGACCATATTTTGTCAAAATGGGTTTGAGGCTATTTTCCAATCGGTCTTGGAATGCATCTGCCATAGCGACGAGTTTAATGGGATGCCCAGTTTCGAAAGCTTGGAAAACTGCGCCAGTTCCTCTACCTCCACATCCGATCAATGCAAGTTTCAGATAGTTATCAGGAGCAGCGTAGGCCCCTGGAATAGCAAATGGAGACGCCATCAATCCTCCTGCTACCAAGGCAGAACTTTTGATAAAGGTTCTTCGGGTTTGATCTTTTTTCATAGTGTTATTTTAGGTTTAATAATCATCAATAGGTGCTTGGCCATAGTAGGCCTTGATTTCTTCTTCACTGGGAGGATTAAGAGGCCGAACCAGACGGATTCCCAAGAAGGGAGCCTCAGGGAACCACCATTGACTCTTGGGAATTTGTGGATCAATTTGCTTCCACTTGGGGTCACTTGTAAACCTCCTCGTTGAGCTTATTTCATCGGCTGTATGCTTAAAACTTCCTCCTCGAACGACTCTTGGATAGAGATTTTCAGCAGGATTGACGGGATTTTTCTGAGGAGAATTTTCGTAGAAATTTGGGTCATATTGGTCTGTAGTCCATTCTAAGACATTTCCATAAATATCAAACAAACCCCAAGGATTGGGCTTTTTTTGACCTACTGGGTTGGTAGAATCCTCTGAATTTTCCTTTGTCCACGCATATTCCGACATTAAACTAACATCCTCACCAAAAAAATAAGGAGTAGTGGTTGAAGCTTTTGCAGCGTATTCCCATTCTGCTTCAGTAGGCAAACGATAAAAAATACCTGTCTTCAGGTAAAGCCAGTGACAAAATTGAATCGCCCCATATTGTGTCATTCCCACCGCTGGCTTTCCCTCTTTGCCCATCCCAAACGTCATATCCAAATAAGGCAAGGAAGGTCGGGTAAGAGCATCCACCCGCTCACCAATTGACTCTTCTGAAATAGCTAATTCATAGTTTTTGTCAACGAAAAGCTCAAAAATATCCCAAGTAACTTCGTGGGTTCCCATCCAAAATGCATCTAATTCTACTAAATGAGCTGGTTTTTCATCTTCTAAACTTCCACTCTCCGAACCCATTTGAAAAGATCCTGCCGGAATGGGAGTCATAGAAAAAGAAACTGAAGTACCGGGAATTTTTTGCTCATATAGATCAAAAGGTAAATCCCTTTTCTCAAGCAGTTGGAGAGAGGATAAAAAAGAAAACCAGAGAATAAATTGAATCATGGATGGGAGCAATTACATTCGTTTGACAACCTCTTTTTTAGGAATCTTTATAGACCACATTCCTCTTAGATCTCCTACTTTATGCCCTGTGGCTTTATCTTCGGGATAGAGTTCATTCAACTTTTGAAGGGTTTCTTCATTGATTTCTGTACCTGGATTACCATGACAGTTGAGACACAAGCCTCCGGGTATCACGATTGCTTTGGTATACAAAAATTCCTCTCCCTCATTGATTTTTTGGATATTTGGCGATAGCGGATTACCATTCTCCACATCATATTCATAAGTCTCCAGATATCTCAATTCCATATCGGTAGGTTGATCGGCTGGATTTCGGTACCGATTGGAAGCTCTTCGTATTTCTACACCATAGGGTCTCCCAACCTCCTCCAAAATGGGTAAAGCTTGGACATTGCAAAATTCAATAGCGCCTGGAATTCCTTTTTCTGAGATTGCCTGTTGAAGTTGTCCAACCAATTGTTTTTGTGCCTCCATACTAATGGAATCGCCCCACACAATGGCCGCCTCGATGATTTCGGCTTCGCTGAGTTTTTTGATTTCCATTGCTTCATTGACTTCTTCAAAGACATCTTTTGAAACCCTTTCACCACTACCACAAGCGGTTAAAATCAAGGATACAGTAATAATTGAAACTATTTTTTTCATCCCTAAAAACGATTTGAATTAGCTAAATCTACTAATCAATCGGCATAAATCGTAGCGAACTCCCTATTTGCTTAATGGATGAGCCGACAAACTTTGACAAGTGGGGAAATCACTTAATTTTGTTTAAGAGACTTCATGACAATGAAAAGATTCGGCCTTGCCATATTTTTTATTTTTTTAGCGGCACATCTAAGCGCACAAACTTGGACCCGAATGCAAGGGTGGGGATTGGATATCTCAGCAATAACTTGGATTGACAATCAACTTGCAGTTGCTGGAGGGGAAAATTTACTTATTGAAACTGCCGATGGAGGGCAAACATGGAAAGAAGCTTCTGTTGAATTTGAAGGCCATATTCGTTCCATTGAAATTGCTGGAAATTCACAAGGCTTTGCAGTGGGTTCTGATGGATTGATCTTTCGCACGACCAATAAAGGCCAAACCTGGGAACCGCATAAAATTGCTTTCTCTGACAATTGGATTCAAGTTCTTTTTAACGGAGAAGGTACTTGGCTATTAATCGGAGAGAGTGGCTTGGTGATTCGAAGTGTAGATTTTGGCGAAAATTGGGAAGATATTTCTCCAAGCCCAAAAAAGGAACTTTTTGGAGGCGACTTCATCAATACTGACTCCCTTTTTCTTGTGGGAAGTCAAGGCACAATTCTTCGAAGTTGGGATCAAGGAGAAGCTTACGAAATACAAAACAGCGGGATTAATTCAAACCTTTATGGAATCGCTTTTTCTTCAAAAAACATAGGATACGCTGTTGGTGAAAGTGGAGTGGTTTTAAAGACCCTAGACTTTGGTGAAACTTGGACAGCTTTGATTTCCGGTGTTACAAAAACTCTTAGAAAGCTGAAGATTTCACCCCTAGATCCACGAATTATTACCATCGTAGGAGACCAAGCCAGCGCGCTACGCTCCACCAATGAAGGAGCTACTTTTTCGATTGCAAATTTGGGATCCGGAAATGAGCGAAATCTTTCTGATTTAGCTTATATCCCTAATACGAATACCGTATGGGCGGTTGGACAAATAGGTTACGTGATCTCATCCGCTAATGCGGGAGCCACCTACTCCCACCGTCAAGCCGGTCAGGCGATTGATTTTTTGGAGGTAGATTTTAAAACAGACCGATACGGATTAATTGCAGGTGAAGAAGGACAGTTTTTTGTGACTTCAAATTTTGCCCAAAGCATCGTTTCCCGACCTATTCCTGAAAACTCTACTATTAGGGGTTTGAGTTTTTGGAATGGATCTTTTGGCTATGTTTCAACTGGGAGCTCGAAAATATACAGAAGTACGAATGCAGGCGGTACCTGGCTGGATGTGACTCCGGTGGAAAACAATATTGTTAATGGCTTTTATCTTTTCGCCCCATCGGTTTTCTACGTTGCAGGAAACGAAGGCTTCGTTGCAAGTTCCTTTAATTCGGGAGACAGTTGGAATGACCTACCTACTACTGAAACTAATCAAAACTTAAAAGCAGTGATGTTTTTTGATTTTGTTTCCGGAATTGCAGTGGGTGAAGGTGGTGAAATTTCATTCTCAGCCGGAGGAATTGAATGGTTCAGTCAAGATTCCCCAACTAGTGAAGATTTAAATGCTTTGGCCAAGCTAAGTGATTCCATCGCCGTAGTCGTAGGAAACAAAGGGGTGATTTTGAAAACTGAGGACCAAGCAGCAACCTGGAGAATCATTGATACTGGAATAACTGAAGATCTTCTTTCTGTAGATTTTTTTGATAATCAATATGGATTTATCTCAGGGAGAAATGGACTTACACTAGCAACAAAAGATGGAGGAGAATCTTGGGAAAAAATTGAATCTGGTACCAGCCGCGATCTTCACTCCATTAGTGTAGGAACACCACTGGTTGCCTATGCAGTCGGGGATGATGGGACAATTTTGAGGTATAATTGTTTTCCACCGGAAGGTAGCCTGAGTGAAATTGAAGGCCCTGTACAAACCTGTTTGCAAAATCAAACTTATCGAATTGAAGACACTCCCGTTGCGGGTTCATCCATTGTATGGCGCGTGGATGGGGGAGAAATCATCAATGGACAAGGCACCTCCCAAATTGAGGTTCAATGGCTCGATCCCGGAAGGAAAGGAGTGTTTGTCAGCCGACAAAATTTTTGCGGTACTGGAGAAACATCTTACATCGAGGTGATAGTTTCAGACCTTCCTCCTGAAACCTTACAGATTGAAGGACAAGGCACCACCTGTGTAAATCAAACTGAAACCTACACCCTCCCCGCGCTGGAAGGGGTAAGTTACAATTGGAGTGTTAATGGAGGTGAGATAGTTTCTGGGCAAGGAACAGCTACTGTTGAGATTCTTTGGAATTCTCCTGGTTTAACAGAGCTATTTGCAGTTCCCCAAAATTCTTGCGGTACAAATCCTCCTGTCAGGCTCCCCATTCAGGTAAATGCATCCCCAGAGAGACCCTCTGAAATCGTTGGTGAAAGTATCGTTCCTCCTGGTGAATTCATATATGAAGTGGAAGAGGTAGAAGGACTAACCTATCAATGGAGCATTGATTCCGGAGGGCGAATCCTTGCGGGTCAGGGAAGTCCTCAAGTGACAGTACTTTGGGAGGAAGAGGGTGAGTATTCCTTGAGAGTTGCGGCGCAAAATGCCTGTGATTTTGGTCCCGAGCAGGAATTAGCAGTCCAAGTGAGTTTTATTACTGGACTAGAGCCAACTCCTGACTTGACAGGTTTAAAGATCTACCCAAATCCAAGTACTGGCAAAATCTATATCGAAGCCGAATTTCTAGATCAATGGAATGCTGTTGAGCTTCTTTCAAGCCAGGGCCAAGCACTGATTCAAAACGAAATTTCTACCGGTATGAGAAGGCTTGAAATTACTGATTTGAAGCCGGGATTATATTTTATAAGACTTTTGGGAACCCGAGGGAGTGCTGTGAAAAAAATTCTAGTACACTAAGGCAAAATTTTTCCCCATATGGAATTTTTTTACACCTCCCGTTTTTCGGCTTTGACAAAATATTATTCTGTAATAGAAAAATTATTTATTTTTTATTGTGATTTTTCCAAATATGTTCCTGAAAATACTATTTAGACAAAATATTATTAGGATTCAAAATTTGATAAATCCAAAAAAAATTTCCTGATTTGGGGAGATTTAAACCCAAATATAACCATGAGATCCCTAGCACCTGAAAGCCTCATGATGTCCTATGGCTACCATCCCGAATGGTCAGAGGGCGCTGTCAAATGTCCCATTTTCCAAACCTCCACCTTTGTTTTCAAAAGTGCTCGAGAGGGAAAGGAATTCTTCGAAATTGCCTATGGAAAACGGGAGAAATCACCGGGCGAACAACCTGGATTAATTTACTCCCGATTAAACAATCCGGATTTACAGATTTTGGAAGAGCGGCTTACCCTTTGGGATGGAGCTGATGAATGTGCCGTATTTGAAAGTGGTATGTCAGCCATTTCTACGGTTTTACTGGAATTTTTGAGACCGGGAGATGCGCTGCTTTATAGCAAGCCAGTGTATGGAGGAACGGATCATTTTATCAACAAAGTTCTCCCTCAATATCATATACAAGGAGTTGGATTCACCAATTTAATGGATGAGGAAACCCTCATTGCAATGGCAGAAGGAAAAAATATCCGGCTGATTTATGTTGAAACCCCAGCCAACCCAACCAATGCCTTGTTTGATTTACAGCTCTGCAGAAGGGTAGCTGATCGCCTCAGCACTCCGGAAAATCCGGTTTATGTAGTCGTCGATAACACCTACATGGGACCACTTTGGCAACATCCTCTGAAGTTAGGGGCTGATTTAGTCGTATACTCAGCGACAAAATACATCGGAGGGCATTCGGATTTGATAGCGGGAGCAGTCTTAGGAAGATCGGAACTCATGGTTCGTGTGCGAACACTACGAACCTTCTTGGGAAATATGGCCGGTCCTTGGACAGGTTGGCTTTTGATGCGAAGTCTTGAAACACTGAAAGTTCGAATGACCCAACAAGCTCAAAATGCTGAAAAGGTAGCTGATTTTCTCAAAACCCATCCGAAAGTGAGTAAGGTATATTACCTCGGTCATTTACAGGAAAGTGACCCTCAGTATGAGATTTTCAAGAACCAACTTTCCTGTGCAGGTGCGATGGTTTCATTTGATGTCATTGGAGGGGAAGAAGCTGCATTCCGATTTTTGGATGGTTTAAAACTATTCAAATTAGCTGTATCCTTAGGAAGTACTGAATCTCTTGCTGAGCATCCAGCAACCATGACACATAGTGATGTGGATGAAAAAGACAGAGCTGAAATTGGGATTTCAGAAAACCTAGTCCGACTTTCTATTGGTGTAGAATATTATGAAGATTTGATTTGGGACATTTCAAATGCCCTAGAAAAAGTCTAAAGAAAAAGAGGCGGGGATTATTCCTCGCCTCTCACTTTTACATATTGGAAAATATCACCGATACTCCCTCGCTTGATATAGGCCTTTTTTAGAATTGCTTCGGGCACATACCCCGCTTTTTCCAAAACATGCATGGATTCTCCATTGTAGTCATACACTTGGGCAAAAACGCGTTGGATATCAAATCGGTTGAATAAATAGTCTGTGTATAATTTGACCGCTTCGGTTGCAATTCCCTTTCCCCAAAAAGGCTCTCCTACCCAAAATCCCAATTCTACATTGGTACTCAATTCATCCTTGCCTCTTTCCGAACCAATTGCTCCTGCGAGTTTCCCCTCAAACTCAATGGCAAAATTTTGAGGAGGATTGAATTTTTGATTGTGTTCAATCCAATGACGGGCATCATGAATCGTATACGGCTGTGGAAAACTATCCCGCAGATTCATGGCTATTTTGGGGTTATTTGCCAATGGATAAAGCTGATGAAAGTGCGCTTCATGCCATGTGACTAAATTTATTTCTCTTTCTCCTGCAATTATCATAAAAACTGATCCTATCCAAAGGTAAGATAACTAGCTATCTGACCAATCTACAAAAATACGGACACATTTATGCAAATGGTCAAATTATTCTTCTAAGCCCGAATTCTGCATTTTTTCCAAATTCTCTGCCAAACGAAGTGCAGAAATAAATTCCTCAATATGGCCGTCCATCACCTCAGGTAAATTATAAACTGTTTTGTTGATGCGGTGATCAGTCACACGGGATTGAGGGTAATTATACGTTCGGATTTTATCAGAGCGATCTCCACTTCCTACCATGGATTTTCGTTGGGCTCCAACAGACTCATTATGCTTGGCCAATTCGATTTCGTACAAGCGCGAACGGAGCACCTTCAGGGCTTTTTCAAAGTTCTTAATCTGAGATTTTTCATCCTGACAGGTCACAACCAATCCTGTCGGATTATGGGTCAAACGAACTGCAGAATAGGTAGTGTTTACTGACTGACCACCGGGACCGGAAGAACAATAGGTATCTTTCCGGATATCATTCATATCCAAATGAACTTCGACCTCATCCATCTCGGGCAAAACCGCAACCGATGCAGCAGAGGTATGTACCCTACCCTGAGATTCTGTTGCCGGAACCCGTTGCACCCGATGAACACCGGATTCATATTTCAACTTTCCGTAGACATCCTCCCCGGAAACGGTGGCAATGATTTCCTTATAGCCTCCAGCAGATCCAAATGTCAAATCCAAAACGGTCAATTTCCAACCTTGCATTTCACAAAACCGCTGATACATTCGGAATAAATCCCCTGCAAAAATGGCTGCCTCGTCACCACCTGTTCCCCCTCGGATTTCCAAAATACAGTCCTTCGAATCATTCGGGTCTTTAGGGATTAATAATTGTTTCAAATGTTCTTCAAGTTCCTCTTTTCGTTCTCGAAGATCTTCCAACTCTGCCTTAGCCATTTCCCGGAAATCTGGATCCTTTTCTTTTTCCAAAATCTCCTTGGAGCTATCGATATTTTGTAGAATCAACTTATACTCATCATAAGCTTTGACCACCTTTTCCAAGTCCTTGTATTCCTTGGTAAGTTTGGTGTATTTACTCATATCGGACATGGAATCCGGTTGGATCAAAAGCTGTCCTACTTCTTCGAACCTATCTTTAAGTGCCTGTAATTTATCCAGCATAATTTTTCAATCGCATCGCAAAAGTAAGGATTAATTCTCGCATGGATGAGGCCTTAGCGCTTGCATGTATCATTTCCGCCCCTACTTTCGTTTACAAATGGTAATTTGCAAGTAATGAAAACCATTCGGATTTCTATTTTCATTTTTATTGCCTCTGGCTTGTTTCAATGCTCGGAAGATACGCAGTTACCTGATTGTATCGATGAATCGAAAATTAATCCAGATGCAGGATGTATCGCCGTCTATCAACCGGTCTGCGGATGTGATGGGAAAACCTATGGTAATGAATGCACAGCTATCAATGCCGGGGTCACATCATTTACCCAGGGTACATGCGAATAAAAAAATTAAGGCCCTGATAAAGGGCCTTATGATTATTCCACAGTAACTGATTTTGCTAAGTTTCGTGGTTGGTCCACATTACATCCTCTCATGACGGCGATGTGATAAGAGAGTAATTGCAAAGGAACTACAGCTACTAATGGAGCAAAAGCCTCGTGCGTTTCAGGAATTTCGATCACATGGTCCGCCATATTTCGCACTTGGGTATCACCTTCCGTTACGACAGCGATTACCTTTCCTTTGCGAGCCTTTACCTCCTGAATATTGCTGATCACTTTTTCATAGGAACTATCCTGTGTCGCGATGAAAATCACAGGCATTTCTTCATCGATCAAAGCAATCGGTCCATGCTTCATTTCTGCCGCAGGATACCCTTCTGCATGGATATAGGAAATTTCCTTTAACTTCAGCGCTCCTTCAAGAGCAACAGGGAAATTATACCCGCGACCTAGATACAATGCATTTCGAACATCCTTGTACTCGCCAGCGATGTACTTGATGATATCATTAGTTTCTAATGCCTTTTCTACCTTTCCTGGAATAGCTTCCAATTCATGTAATAATTGAATGTATTTACCTTCAGGAAGCGTACCTCTATGAAAACCTAGCTTCAAGGCCATCATAGCTAAGACAGAAATTTGAGCTGTAAAGGCTTTCGTGGAAGCAACCCCAATCTCAGGTCCGGCATGGGTATACGAACCGGCGTGTGTTGCTCGAGGAATAGATGATCCAACCACATTACAAACACCAAAAATCGTGGCTCCTTTAGATTTTGCTAACTCAATGGCAGCCAAGGTATCTGCTGTTTCTCCCGATTGAGAAATTGCGATTACAAAGTCCCGATCGTTAATAACCGGATTTCTGTATCGGAATTCAGAAGCATATTCCACTTCAACCGGTACACGGGCAAATTCTTCAAAAAGGTATTCGGCAACCAATCCTGCATGCCAAGAAGTCCCACAAGCCGTAATGATAATTCGCTCGGCATTTTGGAACTTATTCATATAATCCCGCAGTCCTCCCAGAACCAATCTTCCAGACTTCGCATCCAATCGGCCCCGAAGACAGTCAGCAATAGACTTTGGCTGCTCGTAGATTTCTTTGAGCATAAAGTGATCGTAGCCACCTTTTTCAATCGCTTCCAACTCCAATTCCAATTGGTTTATATAAGGATTGGTCTCTACATTTTCAATGGTTTTTACCTGAAGACGATTGTTTCGAATCACTGCAATTTCATAGTCATCCAAATAGACCACTTTATTGGTGTACTCAATGATAGGTGTTGCATCAGATGCTAAAAAGTATTCGTCTTCTCCCACCCCAATCACCAACGGAGAACCTTTTCTCGCAGCAATAAGCGTATCCGGCTCTTCCAAATTGATTAATACAATCGCATAGGCACCGACAACCTTATGAAGAGCAAGTCTAAGCGCTTCTTCCAATGAGCAACCATTATGAAGCTGAATATCCTCAATGAATTTGATGAATACTTCTGTATCGGTTTCAGACTGGAAAGTATAGCCTTTTTGCAGCAAGTCTTTTTTTAGAACCTCATAATTCTCAATGATGCCATTATGGATCATGGCTAGTTTTTCTGAGGAAGAATAATGGGGGTGCGCATTTACATCGTTAGGTTCCCCATGGGTAGCCCAGCGGGTATGACCAATTCCTATCTTTGAATTGATTTCTCCATTGGATTCCAAATGCTTTTCGAGTTCGGAAACTTTCCCTTTTTTCTTGTAAATACTCAGGCCGTTTTGATCTAACAATGCAACTCCTGCACTGTCGTAGCCTCTGTATTCCAACCTTTTTAATCCTTTGATAATAATGGGCAAAGCCTCCTGCTGGCCCACATACGCAACAATTCCACACATATTGAAAAATTCTTTTAGGTAGTCAGAACTTGCACAAAGAAACAGGTTTCGTGCCAAAAAAAAGAATCCACTTCCTAAAAATTTGAAAGTGGATTCGAACAACTTTTTCGAAATCGATTGATTAGCGGATTTTTGAGTATATCACCCGAACCTTAAATCGATTGTTTTGAACTACAAATTGGCGCAACGACCGCTTAAAATCATCACCCGTTGTTTCTGAGGAGTTTCCATAGAGAAGCCAATCCTTTCGAATTACATCTCCACGGTAAATCCCATTGATATAAGAAGTGATTCCCAATCTGTAAACTTCTTCATTTTGGATATAGTTACCAATTGCCGGGGCTATGACCGCAGGTTGGAGTTGCTCATTTTCATCCAACACATTTTGAGGCTGACCATCTCGTTGAATAGTCAAAGGCTGACCATCTCCTCGAGTTAAAATTTCATTGGAATCATCCGTGAAATAGGAAACAAAGAATGCTGGAGGATTCTGACCTTCTGGTACAGTTTCAATCTCTCCAATCTCTAATTGCACTTGCTTGAAAATAACCCCCGATAAGGTGTCCAAAAACGTATCCAAAGGAGAACTGTCGATTTTAATCGTCATCCCCAAATTCGCTTTCATCCCTACCAAATCCCCTGTTTGATAGGCAACCTGTTTTTCTTGGACAATTTCTGTAAGGGTCCCGCTTCGATCACTCTTCACACCATTAAAACTTCTAGAAGAAGCTGTAATAATTTCATAAGAGGTAGCGACTGTATCTCCGGGATAATGGAAATAGGTCAAAATAGCAGTCCGTGAACCAAGGTTTATCCCGATAGTTGTATTATCTCCTTCTCTTGCCTGAATCGCAATACCCGGAAAATATTCTCGGAAAGTAAAAATATTGTTGAATTCGGTACCTCGTTTAAGTTTTCCAAAAAGTTCTTCAGAAAACTCTGGTGTTACCGGAAATAAAACCGTGGAGTCCTTGGTCTCCCCAAATTCAATTTCCACACTGGCAATCGGTTCCTCTTCAAATGTAAGTTCACTGAAGTTGTAATATAAGGTATCCCGAATGGGCTCCGTCAATCGGTGTACACTGTAGAATTTAGGCTCATCCAAATCCTGCCCATTCACCGACACTACATCCATTGAAAAGAAGACAGAATCCAGAATGGCTTCAGCCTTAGGACGTTCATCGGTCGCTTCAAAAAACATCCGGGTATAGCCCGTGCTTGAAGTTTTCCCGAAATAGGGATCTTCCTCTTCTCCAACTACCAATAAACTTTGATTGGTCGTGTTAAAAGAGTCCAACAGCACGACTTCCGCAGGAAGTTCGAATTCAGTAAAGAAAACACCTACTTGGTTGTTTCCTGGATCCAATTCGATCCCTACGGAAGACGGGTCAGAACAAGAATTTAAGAAAATAGTGAATACAAAGGCGAGGGCTGTCCACTTAGCCTGCCAAATTGTTGTAGATATCGTAAAGCTCTTCGTGAGCCTGTTCCTCTTCTTCAATGCTGATTTCAAACTTCTTGTCTTTAGAGAAATCCTCAATTAGTTGGTTTAATTCATCGGAGACTTCACCACCCTTGACTACCAAGTCGGCGTATTCCATACCCATGCGGATAAAGCCTTCGAAGTCTTTGCTTTCCAAAGGTGCTAAAATCGTGTCATCAATGTCCACCATCTTAACCTTGTTTAACAAATCATCGCCAAAGGTATGAGAAAATCCATTGTTGTAGATAGCAAAGACGGATTTTGTGTTCTTAAAGAGAGGTTCGTTTTTATAGGTAGTCTTCAGATACATAGGAATCAATGAGGTCATCCAGTCATTGCAATGAACGATATCCGGAGCCCATCCTAATTTCTTGACCGTTTCGATCACTCCTTTACAAAAGAATATGGCCCGCTCGTCATTATCCTCGTAAAACTTTTCTTGCTTGTCATGAAAGACACTCTTACGCTGGAAGTAATCCTCATTATCAATGAAATAAACTTGCAATTTTGCCTGTGGAATGGAAGCCACCTTAATTACCAATGGCTTTTCTTCGTCTCCTACGGCGATATTTATCCCTGAAAGTCTTACTACTTCATGAAGTCGATTTTTGCGCTCGTTTATAAGCCCAAATCGAGGAACCAAAATCCGAATTTCCATTCCACGCTCTTGCATGGCTTGAGGAAGGGTCCGTAAGAAATTGGCTACTTCTGAAGTTTGGAGAAAGGGGTTGATTTCACTGGCAACGTAGAGGATACGTAGTTTGGACATATTAATTGTTTTTTAAGTAAAGTGATAAACAACGACGCAAAGATAATAAAAAAAGCCTGAAAAGCCTTGTTTTTCTGAATATTAATCTAGTTTTGCGACAACTTCCCCAAGCTATTTCCTATCGCATGCAGGTATTTTACACAGGAGCCGAATGGGCAACCATCAGGTCCAATTTTCATGCAGAAAATCTAAGCATTGGCCTTGTCCCTACGATGGGAGCCCTACATGAAGGGCACCTTGATTTGGTTGCGCAATGCGTCAAGGCTTCAACAATTTCCGTCGTTTCCATCTTTGTTAACCCCATCCAATTCAATAACCCTGAGGATTTCGAAAAGTATCCATCAAGCCTCCAAGAAGATTTGGAATTATTAGAAAAAGCGGGTGTAGATTATGTCTTTGTTCCGGAAGTTAAAACCATGTATCCACAAGAAACCAAACTGCGGTTTGATTTCGGATCAGTAGAAAGGATTTTGGAAGGAGCTTTCCGGCCCGGCCACTTTAATGGAGTCGGAATCATCGTTTCTAAACTTTTCAATATCATACAACCCGACCTCGCTTTTTTTGGACAAAAAGACCTTCAGCAAGTAGCCGTCATAAAACGACTTGTTCAGGATTTATCCTTTCCGATTGAATTGAAAATTGTCCCTACCCGAAGAGAAACTGACGGGCTTGCTTTGTCTTCAAGAAATAGAAGATTGAGCCCTGAGGATCGAAAAAAATGCCTGATTCTTTACGAATCAATGATTCTTGCACAAAAGGAACTGTTTGAAGGAAAAAAATGGTTGGAAGTCCAAGGAGAAATTTCGCAAAATTTTAAGCATTGCGAAGGAGTAGAATTGGAGTATTTTGAATTGGTTGAACCAGATCAATTTGAACTACTAAATGAATTTGATCCTAATCAAAAAGTATCCATTTGTGTTGCAGCCTATGTAGGACCTGTCCGATTAATCGACAACCTCCCGTTAAATGCTTAATTTTGCGGGCTGAAAAACTAAACCAATGCATATTCAAATCATGAAGTCCAAAATCCACCGGGTGAAAGTCACTCAGGCGGAACTTCATTACGTGGGATCCATTACCGTTGATGAGGATCTAATGGATGCTGCCAACATCATCGAAAACGAAAAAGTACAAATCGTTAACATCAACAATGGGGAGCGATTGGAAACCTATGTCATCAAAGGTGAACGTGGAAGCGGTCAAATTTGCCTCAATGGTCCAGCAGCTCGAAAAGTGGCAGTTGGTGATATCATCATTATCATTTCCTATGCAGGAATGGATTTTGAAGAGGCAAAAAAATTCAAACCCGTTGTTGTATTCCCAGACGACCATAACCGACTGATCTAATGCTTCATCCCCGAATCAAACAAAGTATTCAGGTAGTGCTTTCCCTTGGATTGGCACTCTGGATTTTTTGGTTTCTCTATCGGGATATTGAAATAGACACCCTGTGGCGTCAAGTCACAACCAGCAATTGGTTTTGGATCGGATTCTCCTTACTCATTTCACTTTTTGGCTTTTGGCTTCGAGGCTGGCGATGGACCTTGCTAATGGATTTTCAAGAAGGCAAAAAAGTCAATTCAGGAGAAGCTTATCATGCAGTCATGGTAGGATATCTTGCAAACTTACTCGTTCCCCGAGCCGGTGAAGTTGCTCGTTGTGGCATTTTAAGCCGTACCATTGGGATGTCTTTGGGACATTTGTTAGGAACAGTGATCGTGGAACGAACCATCGATTTATTATTCCTATTGGGAACTATCCTGATCGCATTTTTGGTCGAGAATCAGTTATTTCTAGGCCTAGCAGATCAATTAATCAATTTGGACCTTTTGTTCCAGAAGGCCTCTCAAAATCTTCCCCTTTTAATAGGCGGAGTAGGAGTCCTTGTTTTATTCCTTTATTTCCTATTTAAAAAATTCCGTCAAAACAGCTTCATTCAGAAAGTTCAAGGATTTCTTCGCGAAATTTTTTCAGGAGTAAAAGGAATTGCACGATTGAAAAACCCTTGGGGATTCTGGATCAGCTCTGTTACTATTTGGGTCATCTATTTCTTAACTATGTATGCGGTGTCAAAGGGCATCGTCAGTACTGCCAATTTGTCAAGCGGGGAAGTACTTTTGGTCATGGTAATGGGCAGTATTGGCATGGTTGCGCCAGTCCAAGGGGGGATCGGTACCTTCCACGCACTGGTGGCCTTTATTTTGATACAATTGGGAATATCCGAGCAGGATGGAAAAATCTTTGCGGCAATTATCCACGGGACTCAGCTCTTTTTGATTCTAATTGCGGGCTTGATTTCTTGGATTTATATGATGCAAAAACCTGTTTGGAATAAACAAACGACAGTTTAAATTCGTAAGCAATCCAGAAATAAAAAGACTATGATTATACTTATTGTTATTGTTTTTGCAATCCTTGGCTTTGTGGTAAGCAGCCGATTGAAAAGCAAATTTAGAAAGTACTCCCAAACGGCGCTTCAGGCCAATCTATCAGGTGCTGAAATCGCAAAACTTATGCTAGCAGATCATAATATCCATGATGTTCAAGTAGTATCCGTTGAAGGTCAATTGACTGACCATTACAATCCAATGAATAGGACGGTAAATCTGAGCCCAGATGTATATTATGGCCGAAATGCAGCAGCAGCAGCCGTTGCTGCTCACGAATGTGGTCACGCTGTTCAGCATGCATCGAGCTATGCTTGGTTAAATTTCCGTTCAGCCATGGTACCCATTCAAAATATTTCCGGGAAAATTTTGAATATTGTCCTAATTGCCTCTTTGTTCGGAGGTTTCGCCTTGGGACTTCCTTATGAGTTCATTGGATTTATTGTGGTAGGTGCTTATGGAATCATGACCTTGTTTACACTTGTGACTTTACCAGTGGAATTTGATGCTTCCAACCGAGCATTGGCCTGGGTGAAAAATCGAAATATTGTAACTCCCCAAGAATATAACATGTCAAAAGATGCCTTAAAATGGGCTGCAATGACCTATGTGGTTGCTGCATTAGCCTCTTTGGCAACACTTGCTTACTATATATTTATTTTCTTTGGGAATCGAGATTGATTCAAATCAAAATTAAATTCGTAAAGGGGCAACATTTTGCCCCTTTTCTTTTTTTAACATAAATTCCGATCCGAAAATAAATCCGAATAAAACAGAGATGAATTTCCAACTTACTGAAGAACATTTAGCTGTACGAGACGCAGCTCGTGAATTTACCCAAAGTGAACTTCTTCCCGGTGTCATCGAACGGGATGCAGAAGCCCGATTCCCAAAGGAGCAAATCCAAAAAATGGGTGAGCTGGGATTCATGGGAATGATGGTTGATCCAAAATACAATGGGGGTGGAATGGACACCATTTCCTATGTATTGGCGATGGAAGAAATTTCCAAAATCGATGCCTCTGCCTCAGTGTCCATGTCAGTGAATAATTCCTTGGTATGTTGGGGCTTAGAAAAATACGGGACAGAGGAGCAGAAAGAGAAATACCTGAAGCCATTGGCGACCGGTGAAATCCTTGGAGCCTTTTGTTTATCTGAGCCAGAAGCAGGCTCTGACGCTACTTCCCAACGGACGGAAGCAAAGCTAGCAGGCGATCATTACGTATTGAATGGCACCAAAAACTGGATCACAAACGGGTCTTCCGCAAGTGTATACTTGGTAATCGCCCAAACAGATGCTAGCAAAGGTCATAAAGGAATTTCCGTATTCATTATTGAAAAAGGATGGGATGGATTTATCATAGGAAAAAAAGAAGATAAACTAGGGATTCGCGGAAGTGACACGCACTCCTTGATGTTCAATGATGTTAAAGTCCCAGTAGAAAACCGGATTGGAGCTGAAGGATTTGGTTTCACTTTTGCCATGGAAACTCTTAATGGAGGCCGAATTGGAATTGCTGCCCAGGCCTTAGGAATTGCTGCAGGGGCCTATGAGCTCGCTATTGCTTATTCCAAAGAACGAAAAGCGTTTGGCAAACCAATCAGTCAGCACCAGGCCATTCAATTCAAACTAGCAGATATGGCTACTCAAATTGAGGCTGCCCGTTTGCTGGTTTACAAAGCCGCATGGCTCAAAGATCAAGGTGAAGATTACGCCCATGCTTCAGCGATGGCAAAACTTTATGCATCCGAAGTTGCGATGAATGTAACCATCGAAGCAGTTCAGGTTCATGGAGGCTACGGTTACGTGAAAGAATATCATGTAGAACGGCTCATGCGAGATGCAAAAATCACGCAGATCTATGAAGGCACCTCAGAAATTCAAAAAATAGTAATATCTAGGGGCATTCTTCGCTAAGAAAAGTCATGAAATTTTGAAGGCGCAATTCAAAAAATTGCGCCTTTTTTAATTTAATTTCACTTTAAACCCTTATTTGTATAAGATCCTAATTGGAAAAATACTATTTTTGCATATCGGATAATATTGAAAAAAAATAATGGAATATTACAATAAGGTAATTGAATCGGTAAATATTAGATTTTTAAGAGGCTTCAATTATCAAGTTGAAAAGCCTGTTTTCATTCCTGACCATAAGGAATTTGACAATATGCTGATTTTGCTACACCATGGAACCTTAAAGTTTGGTGAGGAGCAAGAAATCGTCAATGAAGGAGAAGTACTTTTTTTACCGGGAGAAAAAAAGACAGCACTGACCATTGGCGGAGGCAATAAACGGGCTGAAGTTCCAATGGAAAATTTCCTTGAAAATAAACGGAAATACCTGCAGAGTATCAGTTTCAAAGACATCCGAAACGCAGAGGAAGACTGCATCTCTGTTGTAAGCTTTGAGTCTAAAGTCTTTGATGTAGTAAACTTTTTCAATAGCCTAGATATTCCGGCTTTTATCATTCGATTCAATGATCGAATCGCTATTTTGATTGAGGATATTATGAAGGAACTGGAACAAAGCAGTGTAGGAAAAGAGCGAATCCTTCGATCCCTCACAGAAGCCTTGGTGATAGAGGTGTTGAGACATATTTTGAAAAACCGTCTTTTTGTAGAAGAACTCTCAACAAATGTTACCTACTTCAAAGACCCTCGGCTTATTGAGTTGTTCAAATACATTAAAACCAACTTAGGCGGAGATTTGTCCAATAAGGTTTTGGCTAAAGTAGCCAATGTTTCAGAAGATTATGTGGGTCAGTATTTTAAGATGTTGACGGGAATCAATCCACAAGACTATATTGAATACCAGCGCATGGAAGCAGCAGTCGACTTACTCCGAACAACCAAAAAATCGATTCGTGATATTGGAAAGGAAGTAGGCTATAAAGATACTGCCTATTTCTGTCGAAGATTCAAAATGATGTATGGCGTTCCCGCAGGGAAAATGCGCCGAAGAGAGTCATTAATTAACGTGTAATCCAGCATTCAGAAAACGCTTCAAATTCAAGACCTCAGTTAAAAAGCTGGGGTCTTTTTCTATTTGATTTCCGATAACCACCAAATCTGCCCCTCCTTCAAAAGACTCGTGAACTTTTTGCAAGTTAGTTAATCCCCCTCCGACAATCAGTGGGATCATTATTTCTTCGGATACACGTTGGATTACCTGAGGCGCCACTTTTGAGGATGCCCCGCTCCCTGCATCCAAATAACAAAAATCCATTCCCAAAAACTTACCTGCCAATGCTGTATCCACAATTAATTCCACATCCTGATTCAGGAGAGGTAAGGTTTCAGACTTTCGATGAACACTGCAGATTTCCCCATCATTGACCAAAATATAAGCGGTTGGGAGTGCTTCAAGAGAGGCTTTCTTGATGGATTGAGCAGCACGAACTTGTTGGGTGATGAGGTATTCGGGATTTTTCCCTGACAGCAAACTTAAAAACAAAATCGCATCTGCTTCTGAACTTACTTGCTGATGAGATCCAGGAAATAGAACTACGGGAATATCTGAAACTTGCTCTTTGATGAATCTGACAAAAGCATCGAAATCAGCAATTTCATCCTGACTTCCCCCAATAAAAATAAAATCGAGCTCCAACCCATCCAATGATTCCCAAAAGGTAGATGGAATGGCTTCTGCTTTTAATTTTCCAGGATCAATCAGCCAGGCAACTCCTTTTTTTTGATTTTCAAAAAGGTGCTGAATTTTTTTACTCACCTTTTTTGATGGGGTCGGCATCTTCTGGATCAATCAATTTTTTCAACAATTTCTCTTGAGCCAAGGCAAAACCGACTAATAATAAACGCTGGCCCAAGCTTGGCCAAAAGGTAGATTTTTGAGTTTTGGAAAGTTTTTCTTCGAGCTCTTTATCCAACAACCCTTCACGCTCCAGTACCTCCAACGCTTTGGCTGTTTTTCGATTCTTTTTTCGTTTAGAGGCCTTAACCAAGGTATACGCCAAAAGGCCTCCAGCAAGAACTGCTCCCCCGACCTTCAACCAATCTTCAGAATCTTTTTTTAGCAAGTCCAGTTGCTTTTGGAGGGTTTGTTCCAACTCCTCTGCCTGGTTTTCAAGCTCCTTCTTCATCCTCTTTTTCTTTTTTGGGGCTATTACTAAAGATAAAATTGCTCATACCTCCCTGGATTTCGCGTCGAATAGAAGGAGAATATCGAAGCCAATAGAGTCCGACAACCAATAAAAGATAAAGAAACCCAACCAAAAGAAAGCCTAGATAGGGGGATTCGAAAAGGCCACTTAAGAAAAACGCCAATGCAAGACTGAAAAACAATAAAACCAACAGCATCAATCCTCCAATAATAACAAGCAGCAGCACACGAGTGACTACACCCATCACCTGATCTTGGATTTCCTCCTTGATCAAATTCACCCGTGTTTCAACGAGTTTACGGATGGTTTGGCTTATTTCTGAAATGTTCACCATAACAAAAGCAAAAAAGACGGTTTCAATGCTCTAATATACTCCAATTGCCAAGAGCAAAAAAATCAGAGCTCCTCTGCCGATTCAGATTCTTCATAGAACTTAAATTGTAAGACAGTCTCTATGGCAATTCGGATCGCCTGATTAATTGGCATGGTTTGACTCAGATAATTATCAATATCCCGAAGCTGACTATAAAAGGAAGCAGCTAATGGAACATCCAGGTCTTCCTGAATCGCTAAGGTTGCTTGCTTGTATTGTTCAAATTTATGCTCCTTGAGCACTTTACAGATAATCAATTCCTTCAGCCCATGCTTATTCTTACGTGCAGCACTGGCAAAAAGTCTACAGATCAACCCCCGTGAGGTATGATTGCTACAAAATCCTTTTGATTCATCTTCGGAAGTAGGCCGGTAAAGCAAACAAAATCCATCTTCACCCAAGCTCTCCAAAATCCGGAGACTTGCCTCGATGGCTCCCTTTTCATACAGCTCAAAAGCCAACGGAAGGAACTCCAAAGGACTGGCAGGAATAGTTGGATTGGCACAACACTTTCCACAACCTACCACACATCCCAAATCCGCCCTTTCAGCAAAAGCCCTACTCTCAACTTCAAGGTCCCGGAACAATTCCAGAACAGCTTGAGACTTTTCGCTTAATTTCAAGATTTCAATAATTCGCCTTCAAAATTACCACCAAAACCACCTACTTGATACCAGCTCCTTTAAAATTTTTCTACCTTCACAGTCCATTGTTTGATCGTTTTTAAAAAATTTAATTTCAGAATCTACGACCAATTGCGGAATGATTCGTTTTGTAAGAAAATACCATTTGACCTATGACTAACCAAGAGATTAAAAAACAAGAAGACAGAATTAGACAAGCCTTTAAAGAGCGAGATTGGAGCGAGATAAAAAGCGCAGATTCTTGGGCCATTTTTAAGGTGATGTCGGAGTTTGTAGAAGGTTTTGAAAAATTGGCGAAAATAGGTCCCTGCGTTTCCATTTTTGGTTCCGCCAGGACCCCTAGAGATCACAAGCATTATCAAATGGCTGAAGAAATTGCTGCCAAATTAGTCCGACATGGCTATGGTGTTATTACTGGAGGTGGACCGGGTATCATGGAGGCAGGTAACAAAGGGGCGCACTCTGAAGGAGGAAAATCCGTGGGTCTGAATATTGTTCTCCCCTTTGAGCAGTTTAATAATATTTACATCGATCGGGACAAACTCTTGACCTTCGATTATTTCTTTGTCCGAAAAGTCATGTTTGTGAAATATTCACAGGGTTTTGTGGTTTTACCGGGTGGCTTTGGTACTATGGATGAATTCTTCGAGGCGTTGACACTAATCCAAACCAACAAAATAGGCCGTTTCCCAATCGTTTTAGTAGGAAAAGGATATTGGGATGGACTAGTGGACTGGATCAAAAAAACCCTTTTGGATCATAACTACATCAGTCCTGAGGATATGGACTTGTTCTCTGTCGTGGAAAATGCCACCGAAGCAGTTCAAGTTATTGATGACTTCTACAGTAAATACCTACTCAGTCCAAACTTTTAATGAACAGACAGCATTTTCTCATCATCTATGGATTACTTGCCCTAAGTCTAGGTCTGGGAGTCTATTTGATTTTTCAGCAGGCTCCCACTTCTTCCAACTCTGGTTCCGGGTATCCAATTTCTTCCCAAGGTTTTTTGCCGCAACCTGTTGATTCTGTCCGAATTTTTCCCATTCCGGAAAACTTGAGTTTCGCAGGAGAACCTGTACCACTAGATCAGCAGGATATTTTGGAACGACTGGAGCGGGAGATTTATGTGAATGCCTACTGGCAGTCCAACATGATCCTATTGATGAAGCGATCTGGAAAATATTTAGATGAAATCACCAGGATTCTGAAAGAAGAAGGCATTCCTGAAGATTTCAAGTACCTGGCGATTGCAGAGTCCGGCTTGATGAATGTCACCTCGCCTGCTGGAGCCAAAGGATTTTGGCAATTTATGCAGGGAACTGCAAAAGACTATGGATTGGAAGTTAGTAGAAACGTGGACGAACGTTACCATTGGCAAAAATCAACCTTAGCAGCCACCAAATATTTGAAGGAGGCATACTCTAAATTTGGAAATTGGACCTCTGTTGCTGCTAGCTACAATATGGGTCAAACCGGTTTTTCAAAAAGACAAAAAGAACAACTAGAAGAAGATTATTATCACCTACTCCTCAATGATGAAACGAGTCGATACATGTTTCGGATTTTGGCTTTTAAGGTCATTTTTGAAAATCCGAAAGCCTATGGATTCAATCTTCGGGAATCTGATTATTACAAAGATCCTCCACTGCATGTGACCGAAGTAAATCAAGATATTTCCAATCTCGCACAATGGGCCAAATCCAAAGGTTACACCTACAAGGAATTAAAAATTTATAACCCTTGGTTAAGGGAACGAAACCTAAATGTTCGAAGAGGGAAAACCTATCAAATCCTGTTGCCCGAAAAGTAAATCCAACATCTCAACGATTCGAGTAAAAATCACCTCTTTGGCGAAGATTATTTTCTATTTCAAGTAGTATTTGGTCAGATTCCAATTATTTTTCTTGTAGGCTTGCGTTGGCCTGAGAAATTGTTTGTACATTTGGCGGGCAAATAGGGTTACCTCAAACCGATATTTGCTATGAATCGAAATTCCGATAAGTTCCTCTTTGAAGCACTCACCTACGACGATGTGCTTCTTGTCCCGGGTTACTCAGAAGTACTGCCCCGAGAGACTAACACCTCTACCCAACTCACCAAAAAAATCCGCTTAAACATTCCACTTGTGTCTGCTGCTATGGACACGGTGACCGAAGCTGAGCTTGCAATTGCGATTGCATTGGAAGGTGGACTTGGTTTTATTCACAAAAACATGTCCATTGAGAAGCAGGCCGCCCAAGTTCGAAAGGTGAAGCGATCTCAGGCGGGGATGATTTTGGATCCAATCACGCTTGATATTGACGCCAAAGTCAAAGATGCTGAGGCTATTATGCGGGAATACCACATCGGTGGAATTCCGGTAGTAGATGAAAATAGAGTACTGAAAGGCATTATCACCAATCGGGATCTTCGATTTATCAAGGACCACAACCTCCCTATCAAATCCATCATGACCAAGGAGAATCTGATAACTGCTAAGTCTGGTGTATCCTTGGAGCAGGCAGAGGAAATCCTTCAGGAATTTAAAATCGAAAAACTTCCTATCGTCGATGACGAAAACAAGTTGACGGGCTTGATTACCTATAAGGATATTCTGAAGCGAAAAGACAAACCGAATGCTTGTAAGGATGAATATGGTCGACTTCGAGTAGGAGCAGCAGTGGGTGTTACAGCAGATATCGTCGAACGGGTTGATGCCTTAGTTCAGGCTGGAGTGGATGTAGTTTCCATCGATACAGCTCATGGACATTCGAGAGGAGTAATCGATACCTGTAGAAAAATTAAGGAAGCCTTCCCAGATTTAGAAGTAATCGTAGGGAATATTGCCACTCCTGAAGCTGCCATCGCATTGGCGGAAGCGGGAGCAGATGCCGTTAAAGTCGGTGTAGGACCTGGATCTATTTGTACCACACGAGTTATTGCAGGTGTGGGTGTTCCTCAACTTTCTGCTGTTTTTGAATGCGCAGAAGCCCTAAAAACCCGAAATGTCCCTGTCATTGCAGATGGAGGAATTCGATATTCAGGTGATTTGGTAAAAGCTGTTGCAGCAGGAGCTAGTTCCATCATGATTGGATCTCTTCTCGCAGGTACTGAAGAAGCTCCCGGGGAAATGATCATTTTTGAAGGCAGAAAATTCAAAACCTACCGAGGAATGGGATCTTTGGAAGCCATGGAATCTGGTTCAAAGGACCGTTATTTCCAAGATGCTGAAGATAATATCAAAAAACTCGTACCGGAAGGAATCGTTGGTAGAGTTCCTTATAAGGGACTGGTGGCCGAAGTTCTTTACCAATTGGTAGGGGGGCTTCAAGCCGGAATGGGCTACTGCGGTACCAAAACAATTGAAGATTTACAGAAAAATGGACGCTTTGTGAAAATCACAGCTGCCGGGGTAAAAGAGTCCCATCCTCACGATGTAAGTGTCACGAGGGAGGCTCCAAACTACAGCCTAAAAGGATAAAACAAATAAAAACCCAACGATACTCGTTGGGTTTTTTCTTGCTTATGCAAGCAGTTTTCGAATCTCATAATCCTGCAGATGCGCATTAAGCCAACCTGCCTCTAGATCTGCCCCATATTTTTTATAGAAATTAATAGCGGGCTCATTCCAATCCAACACCTGCCACATCATCCCTGTACAATTCTCTTCCAAAGCCTTTGCCATCACGCGCTCAAACAACATTTTACCGGCGCCATTTCCTCGCTCGGACTCGGTTACTACAATATCTTCTAGATACATCCGCTTCCCTTTCCAGGTGCTGTATCGGTAATAGTAAATGGCAATTCCTATGATTTCCCTTGTTTCATTTTTTTCACAAACATATAAACCATAGACTGGATTGGGACCAAAACCATCTTTCTCCATCATTTCCACTGTATTGGTCACCTGCTCGGGGGCTTTTTCGTAAAGGGCTAATTCTTTGATAAGCGCCAATACACGTGGTAAATCAGGAACTTTTCCTTCTCGGATGCTATACATATTTCTTTAGGATTTAAATTTTCATTAAGGAAAGCCTAAATTAGACAAAACCTTTAAATCGCATGTTTTTAGCCATTGATGCCGGCAATTCGAATGTGGTTTTTGCGCTTTTCGACGAAAAAACCCAAAAGTGGACGAACCAGTTTCGATTAGAAACAAAAACGGATCGACTTATTTCCCAATTGAGCAAAAAAGTCCCATTATACTTTTTAGAACATGATATTCATCCGAAAGATATCTTACAGATCGGCTTCAGCTCGGTAGTTCCTGAAATCCAGGATACCATTCAAGAATTCTGTCAAAATTTCTTTGGGAAAGAAGCCTATTTGATTTCCCCCAAAAGCTATAAGAAACTTCCAATAGTCGCCCGAAAACCCAATGAAATAGGCACAGACCTGATGTGCAATGTCATGGCGGCTTGGAACAATTATCAGCAACCTTTGATTATCGTTGATTTTGGAACTGCCCTTACCTTTACTGTAGTTGACGAAAAAGGAAAAGTATTGGGAGTGAATATCGTTCCCGGTTTACAAACGGCGATCAAGGCTTTATTTATGAACACCTCCAAGTTGCCGGAAGTATCTTTGGAATTCCCAAAATCCGCCATTGGTCAGGACACCATTCATGCAATCCAGGCAGGTATTCTTCATGGATATACGGGATTGGTAAAAGGCATGCTTGAAACTATCCGAAATGAAAAACCACTCCCTTTTAAAATCATCGCAACCGGAGGTCTTTCGGCTATATTGACGACGCTTCGAGATGAATTTGAAGAAATTGATCGCTACTTAACACTGGATGGAATCCGATTGATTACCCAAATCAACCAAGCTTAATTCTCGGAAGGAAACCTTAAAATCAAGTTTGGGTCTGGGCAGTTAGACGCATAGCGCTCTATTTCTCGCTGGGAGCAGACCCCAGGATAATCCCCCCAATTTCCTTCCATATCCCACATCAATTGAAAATGTAAATGTGGGGGCCAATCGCCATTTTCAGGATAAGGCCCCACATGCGCGATTTTTTCTCCTTTTTTAAAAACCTTTCCTTCCGAATAATGTGAAAGGTCCGATTGTGCTAAATGCCCATAAAGGCTAAAAAGTTTTTTACCGTTTACTTCATGCTCTAGGATCAACGTCGCTCCATAATTTCCAAAACCAGCATTGTCTTGAAAGCTGTGAATTTTTCCATTCAAGGGAGCAAATACTGGCGTCCAAGCATCACACCATAAGTCAATACCCAAATGAATGTTTCTGAAATCAGCCTGGTTGGTAGCAAAAACTTCTGATCGTTGATAAATAGCTCGGTTCTCTAAATATCCACCTATCCCATACTTTTTCTTCGCTGCCGCCAATATGCCAAAAACAAATTGATTGAAGGACTCCGTATTCCCCAAATCTACCTTTTGCAAGGCTTGATTCTGGGCACTAAAATCCATCTGTAAAGTATTTTCAGC
The DNA here is from genome assembly GCF_013373065.1 of Algoriphagus sp. GTDB lineage: Bacteria > Bacteroidota > Bacteroidia > Cytophagales > Cyclobacteriaceae > Algoriphagus. Next base: position 159,617 of record NZ_JABXIN010000013.1, on the reverse strand, counting down.
TGTTAACGCTTCCCCCATTATGGGAAAGGGGGCTAGTTTTTTCCAATCCATACCCGAAGAAAATCATTTGAATCAATCCAAAAAAGAGATTAGAAAATTATTGATCAAAGGATTTAAAATGACCAATGATTTTTTAATTTTCAATTATGAAAGACATGACTTTTCCCACCCTGAATGATATCAAATTTGCGTTGATTCGGATCAAACCCTTCATCCATCGAACGCCCATTTTAACATCTAGCGCTATTAATGAAATAGCTGGCTGCGAGATTTTTTTCAAATGCGAAAACTTTCAAAAAGTAGGTGCTTTCAAAGCGCGGGGTGCAGCTAATGCAGTCATGAAACTTTCTGAAGAAGAACGGGCAAAGGGAGTGGCAACACACAGCAGTGGGAACCATGCTGCTGCCTTGGCAAGAGCAGCTCAGGTAGTCGGAATCCCCGCGTACATAGTCATGCCTTCCAATGCTCCTGAAATCAAAAAAAAGGCCGTTCGAGGGTATGGTGGAGAAATCATCGAGTGCGAACCCAATTTGGTGGCAAGGGAAACAACTCTGGAAAAAGTTGTGAAAGAGACAGGCGCCACATTTATTCCCCCTTATGATTATATGGATGTGGTGGAAGGACAAGCTACTTGTGCCTTGGAATTTTTGGATGATCAACCGGATTTGGAATGCTTGATTGCACCTGTAGGTGGAGGGGGATTGTTGGGAGGAACTGCCCTATTAGCTCACTATTGGGATCCGGATGTGCAAGTTTATGGTGCCGAACCAAAAGGAGCAGATGATGCATACCGATCCTTAAAAGCCGGAAAAATTATTCCCCAAACCAACCCTCAAACTATCGCAGATGGATTGCTAACCTCTTTGGGTGAGATCAATTTCGAAATCATCAAGCGTTATGTGAAAGATATTTTATTGGCTACTGATCCCCAAATCATCGAGGCGATGCGACTTATTTACGAGCGTATGAAAATTGTTATCGAGCCCTCCTGTGCTGTTCCTTTAGCGGGTCTATTGGCAAATAAAGATAAATTCAAAGGAAAAAAAGTAGGAATTATACTTTCCGGGGGAAATGTGGATTTGGGGAAATTGCCTTTTTAGGATTCTTGAAGCTTTTACCAGTTTCCTTCTGAACGATGAACTCTTCGTTCCTCTTTGGAGCTCAAAAAGGCGGCTTCGATGATTTTGAGAACGCTTATGGTTTGCGCTACTGTAACGCTTAGATCCTCTCCATGAAGAATCGCATCTGCCACATTCTGATAGAGCACCCGATAATCTCCTGGTAAAGTAGGAAAAGGCTTCGTCTCATTTTCAAGATATAATTTCCCCCAACTTGCTTCAGGCTCTATTCCCCAATTAGCTCCTTCGGGTTTGACACCTGATTTAAATGCTGCTTCCTGGACATCTAAACCATATTTCTGGTAAGATCCTTTTTCACCTAATAGCAAAAACTTCGGAGTAGGCGCGTTGACTAAAACTCCAGCTGTTACTCTTGCTTTTTTATCTGGGTAAAACAAAACAATGTCAAAATGATCGTCAGCGATAGCTCCGTCCCGTTGCTTTTGAATATCAGCCTGAATGGCATCCGGAAGCCCAAAAAGCAAAACGACCTGATCAATCAAATGCGAGCCGAGATCATAGGTAATCCCATTTCCCGGCACATCCTTCTCTCTCCAATTCTCCGAAACATTTGGACGGAAACGATCAAAATGAGATTCTAGATAGACTATTCTCCCCAAAATATTTTGAGAAATCAATTGCTGAACAGTCTTAAAATCTCCATCAAAACGCCGATTATGAAATACAGAACAAATCAAGCCTTGTTGCTTAGCCACTTTTTCCAACTCTTCAGCTTCCCAAGAATAAATCGTGACAGGTTTGTCTACTACTACATGCTTTCCGGCTTCCAAGGCCTGTTTAGCCATGGGAAAATGAAATTCATTAGGGGTAGTAATTACCACAAGGTCAATATCTCCTTGCTCTAAAAGGGAGTCAAAACTTCTAAAAGTCTTAACCTTTGGATATTTTTCTTCGCATCGATTGGAATGCCGCTCTACCACAGCTGCCAACTCTAAATCTGGGCAAACATCAATCAAAGGGGCATGCATCTTTTCGGCAACAGATCCATAACCTACAAGGGCTACTTTTAATGGAGAGGAGGTCTTTCTCATAAGTTCATTTCGTAGGCCTTGTTGACCAATTCAATACTGGATTTAACCCCCAGTTTGGAAAAGATATTTTTTCTATGGCTTTCAATAGTCCCTACACTTAGTGTCAATTGAGAGGCAATTTCCTTGGAGGTTTTGCCATCTTTGATAAGTTGGATGATTTCGACTTCACGTCGGGAAAGCTTATACCGCTCCCTGAATGAATCGTAAAATGCATTAGGGCGTGCTTGCTCAATAATCCGGTCAAAACTGATAAGGTGTCGTCCTTCGTGGACTTCACGAATAGAAAACACCAACTCATCTGGATCTGCATCTTTCAGAATAAATCCATCAGCGCCTTTTTCTACACACTCTTTAAAAATCTTCTCCTCATCATACATGGAAAGAACAATGACCTTGGAAGGTATCTTGGAAGCTTTGATCTTTTCTAAAACCTCAAAGCCATCCATTTCAGGCATGTTTAAATCCGTCAAAACAATATCTGCCTGATTCTCTTTGAGAAAATCAATCAACTCAAGGCCATTTTTAAATAGACCAAGAATTTTGAAATCTTTCTCTTCTTCCAACAATCCTTCAATCCCTTTGGCAAATAAAGTGTGGTCGTCTGCGATAGCGATTCGGATCATAGTTGAAGCAATTAATTCTAAAATAGTAGGAAAACTTAGATTGGCAAAGAAAGAATAATGTCAGTCCCCTTTCCGGGTGATGAACTGATTTGGAAGGTCCCACCTATGGTTTCCATTCGTTTCCGAAGATTATTCATACCACTTCCTTGTGTAGGCACGGAAGTATCAAAACCTTTTCCATTATCAATAATCCGAATCAGCCTATGACCATCCTGCTGCTCCAATGAAATATGGATCAAACTAGGCGATGCATGCTTGATGACATTGTTAAGACATTCCTGGATAACCCGAATCAGCACTAGTTTTTGATCTTTATCCAAGCTCCAATTTTCCCCTTCATGCTTAAATTCAACTTCACAAAATCCCGTTTCTTTGATTTTGTCCAATTGCTGAGCGATGAACTCTTCCAAGGAAAGCGTCTCTACCCAATCCAAATTCAGGGTTTTGGATAGACCTCGGACTTCAGAAATTATTTGATTAATCAACTGCTTTCCTTCCGCTTGTTTCTCTGGTTTGGAGGAAGCCAAATAGAGTTTGGAAAGAGAGAGCAATTGGCCAATATTATCATGCAATTCTCTTCCAATGTGTTTTAGTGTATCCTGCTGAATTTCACTTTCAATATTCAAGAGCGTCTTCTCATATTCTGCTTTGATTTGGTCCATTTTCTGCTTGTTTTGGACTTGACGCTGCCTATGCAAAACAACCATCGAAACGACAAATGTGGCCATAATGGCCGCCAAAAATGCTCCAGAGAAAAGGATAAAAATAATTTGGTTATCGTCTGCCCCCATTACTTTTTATTCAAACTGTATATAAAATTACTACCAGTAAATAATATCCTAAGGAATACCCCTAAAATAAGAAGGTAAAGAACCATCGATACGGTATTGAAAAATTTATAGACAGGGACATTTTCAAAAGCAAGGTATTCGAAAGCCACGTCTCCTAGAAAGACGATCACCATTTGAAAAAGTATCAAAGTCATATACCAAAAAGGCCAGTAAGTCAAGGGGTTTATAGAAACAAAATAATCTTCGGCAACCAAATCAATAAAAAACAATCCACTTGCGATAATGATTAGCCCATTTCCTAAGAAGTATAGCAAAGGTTGAAAATTAGTAATTTCTGAATTGGGGGATACATAGAGAAAAAGGCAATAAGAGCTGAAGATGATCATTAGGAATAAAACCGCATTCTTTTTCCTTTTTGAATGAATATTGAACCAAAGAAGCAGCAAAAACAGAAACTTAGAAACCTGATAATTGAAGATATTATAAACCCAAAGGTTCCATCCCTGAAAGGGTTCATTCGAAATCAATTGATGAATCTTTTCATTAAAGCTCTTATTAACCATCAAAAAGGCTCCCATAAACTCATAGAAAAATACGACCACAACAATCAGAAAAGGGATCAAAAACTCAGGTTTTTTCTTTTTCTCACGACTGAGTAAAGAAAAGAAAATAACAGCCAGCACACCAAATAGGTATACCAAATAACCATAGTAGTTGCCCTCTATTCTAGATAAAAAATCATTTACCACAGGAATACTATTTATTCACATTTTGGAGGGCAGGTCTCACCCCGATTGTAATAGTCTCCTTCATCCCCTTCGAGATTGCTTTCCGAATCATCCACAGGCTCCATTACCAAACTCAACCGACCGATATATTCTTCGGGATTTTCAGGGTAAAATGCTCTTGCCGTTTCTTCGGTATATTCAGTGAAGAAAAATTTTATTCCACCTTTTTTGGGGTCTTTTGCCGCTTTGCTTAAAACCTCTTCTAGTGTTTTTCGATCAAAAAATATCCATTTGGTCTGATTGTCTACATCCCGTTTTGGACCACGCCCAGGCTTCCCTTTTCGGATTTCCTGATCGTATTTCTTTTGCATTTGCTCAAAATCTTTCTTGGTAATTTTCATAGTAAAAGCTTTCTCAAACTGGTTATAAAAAACAAAACAAAGTCCTGAAGATATAATTTTTCAACACTAGTAAAAATAAAAAAAGGGGCCAATGCCCCTTAAATTCAATGCATGGAAGTTTATTCCATTCCTTTATCTCTCATTTTTTTGAATTCATCAAAACGACGATAAATCGCGACAGTAAACCCAATCAAAGTAATAATGGAACCAAGCCAAAGAATATTGATATAAGGCTTGACAATCGCCTTCATCACCACATAGTCTTTTTGATAGCGGTTAACTTTGAAAACGAACTTATTTTGCTCCGGCAGAATATTATCCAAGGTTACGCGAATTCCCAATTCATTATCTACTACAGGAATTTTCCCAACCTGATTGTTTCGGATGATAAAAGTGGGTTGAAGGACTTTTTCTACATCATAATCCAAAATCCGCAAATTCGCCCGAACAGCTACATCTCCTTCTTGAAGCACATAATCCTCCACTTGGTTCAAAACTTCCGCCCCATCAAAATAAGTCACAAAATCAGCAATGTGGAACTGCTCATCCGGAGTAACTTCGTAGAATTCATCTTCTTTCCACTCGGGATCAGAATAATCATTCATCGCAGCCACATAGGTATAGAGGTCACGATTTAAATAGATTTTAGAATCAGGAGATGAAATCAAGCCTCCCATCCCTTCATTAAACTGGGACATCGGAGCAAGGGAGAATTTCAGAACCTCATTCTGGAAATAATCGATTTTGAAATAATCGTTTTCCTCCAGAACCAACTCGACTACTTCCCCCTTCTTAAAGTAATCTTTGAAATCTTCCAAAGCGATGGCTTCGTTGACATTCCCTGTAGATTCCAGGATTTTGGCAGGCACATACTCTGGCACACCTACTACTTTTTTCTGACGACCACGATAAATAACCGTGTAGTCTTTCATTTGAGTAGGCTTGTTTATCCAAAGAAGCACATGTTCCTTATTAAGCTCATCTTCCCAGGAATTGCTGTATGTCAAGCCAGACATATTGATGGAAATCGTTTCTGAATAACCGGAGCTAAACATGATCCCAATCAAGATCATCCCTAACCCAATATGTGCCAAAGAGCCTCCGGCAAGCTTGAAAGTAGATCTTTTCAAAAGACGGGATAGAATCACAGAGTTGGCAACGATGGTGAAAGTTCCGGCAATCACAATAATCATATATCGCCAATCATAAACCTTCGTAAGTACTATAACCAGGGCGGCAATCACCACCGAAATAATATATGGTGTCAACAGGGCATCTTTCAATGCTTTCTTATCCATCTTTTGCCACCAGAAAAACTGCCCTACTGCTGTCAGCAAGGCTAACGCGATTCCAAACCAAAGTTGAAATTTGGTATAAAACTCCACTTGGTCTGCAGGAGGTGCCAGGTTACTAATTCCACCAAAACTTTCCACCAAAGCATTCCACGCTGGAATAGATGTAGGAAGAATGACCTGAAAGCCCATCAATCCCAAGGTTGTGGCACCAATAAAAATCCAGAACTCTCTGGAATAAACGGAAGCTTCACGTTCGGAAGTAGGAATATATTTCCAAGATCGAATGGTGAAGAATAAGGCCACAGCTGTAAAAAACAGCATGTAAATCAAAAGTTGACCGGATAGTCCCAAATCGGTAAAGGAATGCACAGAAGCATCTCCCAATACGCCCGAGCGCACTAAAAATGTGGCATAAAGCACCAAAATAAATGACAAAATGACCAGTACCATGGAAGTCTTTAGTGCTGTACTGCTCTTCTTAAAGGTAATCATGGTATGGACTGCAGCCACCAAAATAAGCCAGGGAACATATACTGCATTTTCCACAGGATCCCAGTTCCAATACCCTCCAAAGTTCAAGGTCACATAGGCCCAATAGGCTCCCATCAGGATTCCCATTCCCAAAATCATAGCTGAGAAAATCGCCCATGGCAAAGCCGGTCGAATCCATTCGGAATAGCGTTTCATCGCTAAACCACCTATCAAGAATGCAAAAGGAACCAACGTGGAAGCATATCCCAGGAATAGCGTTGGAGGGTGAATAACCATCCAAATGTTCTGCAAAAGCGGATTCAATCCCGTTCCATCTTCAGGAACAAAGTCAGGATTAATTTGAAAAACCGGAGCTTGGGTTGCATCTCGAAGCAATATGAAAGGAGAGCTTCCAATTTTCAAATCACCCACCACAACTCCCAAAATCATCGAAACCAAAAATGCCTGCACCAAGGCAAACACAATCATTACAGGAGCTTCCCAAAGTTTATTGGTATGGATCAGAATCAAGCCAAGAACAACATTCCAAAAGATCCACAAGATGAAGGCACCCTCTTGACCTTCCCAAAAACTGGAAATCATGTAATGAACTGGAAGGGCCTTACTGGAATGAGAATATGCGTAAAAGTATTCGAATCGGTGATTGTAAATGATCTCAAATAGTGAGAACGCAATCATTGTACTTGAAACCGCATGGATGTAAAAAGAAATCCGGCTGAATCGCTGCCAACTTTTCTTTTCCAGCTCATTGGCTTTAAAGTATTGATAATAAGCAAAGGCCGTCACCAATGCACTCACAAAGGCCACGATAGTCATCAAATGGCCTAAATTCCCGATAAAGGTATTGATCATGGATTTTTTTCTATTGCTTCAGCCTCACATGCCCGCCGCCTGCACTTCTGTTTCCTGATATTTGGAAGGACACTTCATTAGGATTTTATCAGCGATGAATATATCCTCGTTCTTGTAAGAACCTATGACTACTACAGATTCTGAACGGATAAAGTCTGCAGGTACCGGTTCATTATAAAATACTTCCTGCTCGGTTCCTTCATTATCGACTAAAAGAAAGGTAAATGAGGTTTTGTCCTCTCGAACATTCAACCCTATCACTTCTCCGGATTCATTTTTCTTCAATTGACCCACTACATGAATGGCCTTATCATTTCCAGACTGCTTCATTACCAAGGCTGTCTCGAATGTTTCATAGCTTGAGGCATCGCCGATAGAGGTCATGATGATAATGATGGCAATGGCGATTATTCCGATTCCGACTAGATGTCCTTTTTTCATGTTATTTCTGAGTAGAAATTGTTTTTTCGATTTTCGCGATTTTTCGCTCGGTACTCACGAGATAAACGGTAATTCCGGTAAAGATGATTCCAATAATCCCCACCAACACATAAATTTTACCATCTGCACGCATTCTGTCAGCCATCTCTATGGAATTATTCCCATAATCTGCTTCAGTAACAGGGATTTTTTCCTGAGCTACTACATGCAAGCTGACTAGCAGCAAAATAAGTGTGATAAATTTTTTCATGGTTAGGAATTGATCAGTTGATCTTCGAGTACCCGTTGAACCCTACGCATTCTAACTCGAACAGTTGCTATCCAAGCCCCAAAAAGTGTCCATCCGATGATAGCCGGATAAAACACCATGCGAAGTTTCGAGTCCAAATCATAAGCATTAAAACCTGGATTCCCCCCATTCCCTGGATGCAAGCTGTCGGTCAATCTCGGTAAAACGAAGATCAAGGGAATAAAGGCAGCAAAGGCAAATATGTTATAAATAGCTCCGATGCGGGCTCGTTGCTGCACATCGGTCAAGGAATTTCTTAAAATCAAATAGGCAAAATACATGAGCAAACCAATCGCGGAGGCATTTTGCTTGGGATCCCCGCTCCAATAATCCCCCCAGGTGAATTTTGCCCACAGCATCCCTGTTGTAATTCCCAATACCCCAAAAAGAATGGCAGCATTGGTAAACTCAATGGCCATATCATCATGCTGAAGATTATTACTTCTAAGGTACCGGAAGCTGTAATAAACTGAAACCATTAACATGAGAATCATCCCAAACCACATGGTCACATGGAAATGCAATGCTCGAATGGTCTCATTGAGAATTGGAAGTCGGGGGACATCCATCAGTAGCCCTGCGACGATTGTGTAGAGCAAAAGGACTACAGCCAGTATTTTCCACCAGGATTGGCGCATAGAATTATTTGGCTTTTGAACCGCAAAAATAAGTCATAAGTTTCTGAAAACTCCGGTTTTTATCAGAAAAGACAAAAGGCCAGACTGGAATAAGACTGGCCTTTGCTTGTCAATTGCAATTTTTATAGATCCGGAGTCAATGGATTATTTTTTCGAATCAAACCCTCTGGCAATTCTCCTTCAGTGCTTGCCACAATAGTACAGACTGTTGCATCTCCCGTCACATTAACTACCGTTCTAAACATATCCAATATTCGATCAGGAGCAATGATCAAGGCGATACCTGCTGCAGGAACCCCGATGGACTCCAAAACGATAATCAGCATAATTAATCCAGCACCCGGTACTCCTGCCGAACCAATCGAAGCCAGAGTGGCCGTCAATACAATCATCAATTGTTGCGTAAGCGATAAATCCATCCCTAAAGCTTGGGCAATAAAAACTGCCGCCACACCCTGATAAAGGCTAGTGCCATCCATATTCACTGTGGCCCCCAGAGGTAATACAAAACTGGATACTTCTTCCGAAACTCCGATTTCCTCCTCCACTTGCTTCATCGTTACAGGTAACGTAGCTGAACTGGAGCTTGTAGAAAATGCCAGCAACTGAGCAGGTCGAATTGCTTTGAAAAAATCTAAATACTTGACTTTGGTAAAAGAAACCAAGATCATTGGGTAAACAAATATCACCATCAGTAGTAAACCACCTGTTACTACTAAACTATACTTCAATAATGCCAAAAGTAATTCAACTGCCGAATCAGGATTTTCTCCTGCTATTTCAACAATCAGTGATGCCATCAAAGCAAACACTCCATAAGGGGCAATCATCATTATGTAATTGACGATCTGAATGATCACATCATTAAATCCATCGAAGAAGGCAATAACTGGATTTCCTTTCTCCTTTGGAATCTGAAGAAGAGCGATTCCTACAATAATAGCAAAGAAAACTACCTGAAGCATAGCTCCATTATCCGTTGTCGCAAGAAAGAAGTTTTGAGGCACGATATCTACCAAAGGCTGTAAAGGACTTTGCTCCTGCAATTGTGCAGCTTGCCCTACCCGTGCCCCTGCATCCCCTTCATACATCTGCATCAAGCTTTCTCTAGTCTCGAGCGGCAAACTCTTGCCAGGTTTGAAGACATTGACCAAGATCAATCCAGTTGAAATAGCCACAACCGTGGTAATCAAGTAAGTCGCAATTGTTTTTCCCCCAATTCGACTCAGCTTAGAAATATCTCCCAAATTGGAAACTCCTACAATCAAAGATGCCAATACCAACGGTACAGCAATCATTTTTAGTGCATTGATGAAGATGGTCCCGATCGGCTTGATATAATCGAGAGTAAATGAATTGGGAATAGAGGTTTTTATTACTGCTAATCCAAAAACCAGTCCTAAGACCAGTCCAATTATGATCTTGGTATGCAAGGGTATTTTCTTCTTCATCCTGCTTGGATTTATATATCTTGAATTTTATCGCTTTTTGACAATAATAAGTAATCGGCAATGACCAAAGCTGCCATCGCTTCCACAATCGGTACAGCTCGAGGAACAACGCAGGGGTCATGTCGACCTTTCCCAGAAACTGTCACAGCTTCGCCAGCTTCATTGACCGAATCCTGATCCTGCATGATCGTGGCTACGGGTTTAAATGCTACCCGGAAATAAATGTCTTCTCCATTGGAAATTCCGCCTTGAATTCCCCCAGAATGATTAGTTGTCGTTCTGATTTGATTCCCCTCTTTTACAAAAGAATCATTATGCTGGCTCCCATGCATGGTGACTCCATCGAAGCCAGATCCATATTCAAAACCTTTAACCGCATTAATACTAAGCATGGCCTTCCCTAATTCGGCATGCAAACGATCAAAAACAGGTTCTCCTAATCCCGGAGGAGTATTTTTGATAACGCAAGTGATGACGCCTCCAATGGTATCCCTATCCTTCCGAACTGAGTCGATTAGTTCAATCATCTGCTCTGCGGTCTCTGGATCGGGACATCGGACAATATTGTCTTCCGTTTTAGTTAAATCCAATTCCTGATAGGGCTTTTCCAGCTTCAAGCTACCAACTTGTGAAACAAAAGCCTGAACCGTAATTCCTTTTTCCTGAAGTAAAAGTTTGGCAATGGCACCCGCCGCTACCCGTGCAGCAGTTTCCCTCGCTGAACTCCTTCCGCCTCCACGGTAATCGCGTATTCCATATTTTTCGAAATAGGTAAAATCTGCATGGGAAGGGCGAAACTTATCTGCTATGTGGGAATAATCCTTACTCTTTTGATCGGCATTTCGAATGACAATGCCAATAGGGGTACCGGTACTTTTCCCCTCAAAAACCCCGGAAAGAATTTCTACTTCATCCTCTTCCTTTCGCTGCGTAGTAATTTTGGATTGGCCCGGTTTACGACGCTGCATCTCAGACTGAATGAAGGATGGATCAATAGAAAGACCAGCAGGACAACCTTCAAGAATGACGCCTAAAGCCAATCCATGTGATTCCCCAAATGTGGTGATTTTAAAAAGTTTACCGAATGAATTTCCCATTATTTGTTACGGATGATAAGCACTGCCAAAAGGATTACGGTCAGTAGCAAAAGGATATTAATAGCCGTGCCAAAATAGTATTTATATCGCTCGTTTGAAAACTTATTGTCTTCCGCGCTGATTCGATCATAAATCCCTCCTAAGCGCTGATTGGAAATTGCTTGGTTGGTTTTACTTTCTCCCACCACTTGAATTTTGGCCGCGGGACGCAAAGTATCATATACTGCTCTGTCTGGATCAAAATAAATCCACTCAAAATGATCCCCTAAATCCACTTCCCCAGGTTCGTTTAAGGTGATGTAGTAAGAATATTCCTTTATCCCCGATACACGTCCATAGCCTCGGTTAATTTGTTGACGAACATTAGGATCATAGGTATTCAAGCTTCCACCTGAGATGAGCTTTGGTTGGGAAATAGAATTGATATTCCCTACTCCACTGATACCGAAATTATAATTGAAGCCTTGTCCTGTTTCAACTTCGAGATTGGTGATATTCTCCCGTAGTTGGAATTGCCCGACAGCTACTTCATTTCGTAATGGGTGTGGAGGCAGGGGTTTTACATTAATAGCCTTGGGAGAAGAATAAAAGGTCTTGAAATCTTCTTGGCGATTGGAGCCAAAGAAACTTGGATTGCGGGCTACCCTATACTTGATCATTTCCCAAGGAATGCTTGGTATTTCAATCGTACCTTCAGAAAAAGGGAAAAACGTTGCTTCATAAACCTTGTAGCGAACCCAGCGCTTTCCATTGATGGTGACTTGTTCAGGCTCGATATTGGTAATATTGTAATTTTCTTCCCAAGCTTGGGTAGGCTTGATTTTTTTCAATACATCATCCAGCTGCTCTCCGGGTTTGTAAAAATTAAACGGAGCCTGATTATTCTCTGACATATAAAAAGCTAATGCAACAGTAAAGCCTTCTCGGGCATAGATTTCTTCCTTATCAACAGTTACGGAGAAAAAGGCTTCATCATCTAATTCGATGTATTCAGGCTCCTCTTGTGTTCTTCCGAAAAAATCAGAAAACGGATCAAAAAACCCTCCTCCCGAATTCTGCTGGCTACTTACTGCATCCCCAACGGTTATTTCTTTTCCTTGAAAATTAAACTGATTCCCATTGATCGTAATAGAAAAAGAAGGAAGAGTAAAAGTCCCTTTACGGGTAGGTTTGTAGTATTGGATGATACTATTTGAGCTGGTAACCTGCCCATTGATCACGTTCATGGAAGAAGACTGAGAAATCCCTTGCTTTTGAAAACTTGGGATATCCGGGAACTGATCGTAGGACTTGATTTTTTCATTAGCCACACTTATTTTAATCGTGAAAGTTTCGTTGAGCCCGATTTGGTCAGGTCCCAGTTCCACCTCCACTTGCTGGGCCAACGCAATCCCTGTAAAAAGGGAAATCAAGCATACCAAAATAGAAGTGATCAGCGTTTTAGACATGGTTGCGAAATTAAGGATATTTCAATTTCTCGAACGTCAATTTTACGTAACTATAGGGATATTGTCTCCGTATGGTTACTTAAAATCAGTTAAAATAAACCCTAAACTCTAGATCTTATGATAGAATACGTGAAGACCATTTTGCAAAAGGTGAGCTTCTCGAAGTATCTCTTTGAGAAGGAGCTGCGAAAGGGCCTGAGACTTATTTTACCGAATGAGTTGAAGGAATTTAGAGACTGGTGTTACAAAATGTTCCGAAAGGTCCATTTGGCCATATTAAACCGGTACTTCCAACCGGCCCTATAGAGTTTAAACCCTGCTTATCAGCAGGGTTTTTTTATGCTAAAAAAAAACGGAGGACTTTCGCCCTCCGCTGCTAGTTGATTGATTGGTGGTTTTATTTTTAATCTTTACTTGCAAAATCTGGATAAGCTCTCATGCCATGCTCGTTGATATCGAGCCCTTCCACTTCTTCTCGTTCATCCACTCGAATACCGACTGTTCGCTTCATGGTGTAGAAAATCAATCCTGAAAACAAAACACAGAAAAACCCTACAGCTCCAACACCGATTAATTGGGAAACAAACTGACCCCAGCCGGCTAATTCTCCGAAAATCCCAACAGCTAAAGTTCCCCAGATACCTCCAACCAAGTGCACTGAAATCGCACCAACTGGATCATCAATTTTGACCTTATCGAAGAAAACAACGGCAAAAACGATCAATCCCCCTGCGATAAATCCTATGATTGCCGACTCTCCTACTCCCATCTGATCAGCTCCTGCTGTAATTCCCACCAGACCTGCTAAAATCCCATTCAGCACCATGGTGATATCGTATGACTTGAATTTCAAATAGGAAATAAACAAAGCACCAAAAGCACCAGCAGAAGCAGCAATAGAAGTGGTAACAAATACTTTGGAAACGGCGCCGGGGCTGGCACTTAATACTGAACCTCCATTGAACCCGAACCAGCCAAACCAAAGTAGAAATACCCCGAAAGTGGCCAATGGAAGATTGTGGCCTGGAATGGCACTCATACCGCGTTCGGTATATTTCCCAATACGAGGTCCGAGCAAAAATGCTCCCACTAAAGCGCCCCATCCTCCTACGGAATGGACAATAGTAGAACCTGCAAAATCATAAAAAGGCGTATCTAAAGTATTCAAAAATCCTCCACCCCATTTCCACATACCGACAATGGGATAACAGATTGCTACATATAGGATTGAAAAGAAAATGAAGGGGCCCAATTTGATTCGCTCAGCTACCGCACCAGATACGATCGTAGCCGCTGTTGCTGCAAACATGGCTTGGAAAATGAATTCCGTAAAATAGGTATAGCCTTCATTATAATTTGAGGTATCCCAGCCCTCTGGCAAACTCAATCCAAATCCGGCAAATCCGAAGACAGAGCCTTCAAATCCTGCTCCCGGATACATTAAGTTAAAACCAACCAAGGCATAGGTTAAAAGACCAATGGCAGGAATTATGGTGTTTTTAAAGAGAATGTTGACAGTATTTTTGGCTCGTGTGAGTCCGGCTTCGAGACTGGCAAAGCCCAAGTGCATGATGAAGACCAAAATGGTCGCCATCATCATCCACAAATTATTAATGGTAAATAAGTCTTGCATAGGTTTGAGTGATTCTTTTTAAATGATAAAATCAAAGCGCGCTTTCTCCCGTATCATTGTTTCGAATTCGATAGGCTTCCAAGACATCAAAGACAAAGATTTTCCCGTCTCCGATTTCCCCAGTTTTCCCTTCGGAAAGGATGCACTGTATCACGGAATCTTTCAACTCATCGGGTACCACGATTTCTAATTTTGTCCTTGGAATGTAAGCAGGCTCATAGGCTACCCCTCGATACATTTCTTGGCGTGCATGCTCAAAACCCATCCCTTTGATCTCGTAAAAAGAGAGGAATTTTACTCCCAAGCCTGAGAGGCAAGTATGGATTTGCTCGAAGCGGGAGGTTCGAATAATCGCTTCAATTTTTTTCATTTTCACAATAGGTTTAAGGCTTTGTTGAGAATTTGGCATGAAAGTAATTCAAAAATTAAACAAAAATGAAAAGGAGGGTAAAAAAAATATATCAATTCAATATTTTTTTGTCTAAAAAAGGATTCTAGGTTCAAATTGAAGCTACTTTTTAAAAAATAAACCCTCCATTTTTAAAATTCAGGATAAAAAATAAACTGAAGCAATCGAATTTGTTTCCGGTTTGACCTTGTGACCGCCGGCAATTCGATTAATTTTGCAGCGTTTTTATATGGAATACAGAAACATGACTCAAAAACCAACTTTATTAGTTTTAGCTGCCGGAATGGGAAGCCGCTATGGCGGAAATAAGCAAATTGATGGCTTTGGCCCCAACGGCGAAACCATCCTAGAATACTCGATTTTTGATGCGATACGAGCTGGATTCGGGAAAGTCGTATTCATCGTTCGTGAGGAAATATTGGAAGTAGCCAAAGAAAAATTCCTGCCTAAGTTAGACGGAAAAATCGAAGTGGACTGGGTGATTCAATCCTTAGACAGCTTCGTCCCTGAAGCATTTAAGCAGGCTGATCGTAAAAAGCCATTTGGGACCGCCCATGCAGTTCTTTGCGCCAAGGATGCCATTCAAGAACCTTTTGCCGTGATCAATGCGGATGATTTTTATGGAAAAGAGGCTTTTGAGGTATTAGGGAAATTCCTTTCGGCAGAAGTTAAGCCAGGCCTTCATGCCATGGTAGGGTATGCCATCCAAAACGTGCTTTCTGAAAACGGGACCGTAAGCCGTGGAGTTTGCCAAACCAATGAAAAAGGGCAGCTCATCGGCATGACAGAACGAACTTCTATTGCTCGCGAAGGAGACAAAATTGTGAGCAGAGGAGAAGGTGAAATCATTGAAATTCCGGAAAATACTCCTGTTTCTATGAATTTTTGGGGCTTCCACCCAGCCGTATTTGTAGATATTGAGCAAATGTGGATGGATTTTCTTCCTGCCAACCTAGAAAATCTCAAATCGGAATTTTACATCCCAACTGTCGCGAATAATTTGATTCAATCCGGAAAAGCTGCCTTCGAAATTCTTCCAGGTGGCAAAACTTGGTTTGGCGTGACCTACACGGAAGATAAACCGGTAGTGATTGAGGCGCTGAAAAAATTACATGAAAGCGGAGAATATCCTGAAAAATTGTGGTAATCATTTAAAGAGGCTTCGGCCTCTTTTTTTATTGCTTCGGATTTACTTTTCCTTTTTCCACTCCAAAGAAAAAGACTTCCGAATCCAATTGGGTCAAAATCGCATGAGATCGTTCAGGGCGTGCATCAGTCAAAAAGATCTGTCCAAAAGTATGCTTGGAAATCAATTGCATCATCTGAGCGATCCGGATATCATCCAACTTGTCAAAAATATCATCCAGTAATAAAAGTGGTTTCTCCCCTTTTGCTTGCTCAAAAATCTGAAATTGCGCCAACTTCAAAGCAATGATAAACGACTTCTGTTGGCCCTGGCTTCCGATTTTTCGGATTGGATGTTCACCAATCAAGAAACTATAATCATCCTTATGGATTCCTGCATTGGAATTTTTGGTGATGAAGTCTTTTTTCCGAAGCTCTTGAAAATAATCAGGGAAATCAGCTCGCATAGCCTCTGTTTCATACTGCACACTCACCTTTTCCTGGCCCTGGGAAATTTCGGCATAATGCTGTTGAAGCAAAGGCGCTAATTCCGACATCAGTTCATTTCTTCTTTTCGCCAACGTTTGGCTTAGCCGGACCATTTCCGCATCATAACTTCCCAAAAGTGTCAAGTCTCTTCTCCCTATCTCAGCGAATTGCTTCAAGAGTGCATTTCGTTGCTTCAAAAAATGATGATATCGGATTAATTCAGCTAGGTAATTTCGATCCAATTGCGACAATAACCCATCGAAGAATTTGCGGCGACCTTCACTGCCTCCTTTGATCAGTTCGGTATCATCCGGTGCGATCAGTACCAAGGGAATTAAGCCTACATGCTCGGAAGTTTTGTCCAGCACTTTCCCATTTTGCCAGATCTGCTTCTTTTTTCCCAACTCGAAAGTACATCTCACTTCCAGAGGTTTTTCATTAATTTCAAATTGACCCTTAATTGCGAATAAATCGCGCTCATGCTGCACATTGAGGGAGTCGCTGGACTGGACCGCACTTTTGGTTAAAGACAGGTAGTGAATCCCGTCCAAAATATTGGTTTTGCCACTCCCGTTTAAGCCAGTGAAACAATTGATCTGAGTGGAAAAGTCCAACCGGGTTTTCTCATGATTTTTGAATTGTAAGAGTTCCAGGGACTTTAGATACATGAGCTACAGGAATAATTTTAATGGCAGCCTGATTTTTAGGAGAGGTTGGTTATATTTGGGGCCTAAATTAGCATATTTTGATTAGTACGATATGGCAAAGAGAAGCGCAGCGAGTAAGTCCAAAGTAAAATATTCCAAGGAAACCTATGCCTTCTGGTATGAAAGCATGCTTTTGATGAGAAGGTTTGAGGAAAAGGCAGGCCAACTTTATGGTCAACAAAAAATCCGAGGATTCTGTCACCTCTACATCGGACAAGAGGCCTGTGCCTCAGGAGCAATTACTGCTCTGGAAAAAGATGATAAGTGGATTACCGCCTACAGAGATCATGCGCATCCACTGGGCTTGGGAACAGACCCTGGAGCAGTCATGGCCGAGCTTTATGGAAAAGCTACTGGAACCACCAAAGGCAAAGGTGGATCCATGCACATTTTTGACAAAGAGCGAAATTTCATGGGAGGCCATGGAATCGTAGGTGCTCAAGTACCTATGGGTTTGGGAATTGGCTTTGCTGAAAAATACAAAGGCACGAAGAATCTTTGCATCTGTCACATGGGTGATGGAGCTGTAAGACAAGGTGCGGTCCATGAGGCTTTCAACCTAGCCATGTTATACAAAACGCCTGTTATTTTCGTCATCGAAAACAATGGCTATGCAATGGGTACTTCCGTTGCGCGTACTTCTAACGTAACTGAGCTTTATAAAATTGGTGACGGATATGACATGCCTTCTTTCCCTGTTGACGGAATGAACGTAGAGGCAGTGCATGAGGCAGTAGCCGAAGCTGCAGAAAGAGCTCGAAGAGGAGATGGACCTACACTTTTGGAATTCAGAACCTACCGATACAAAGGACATTCCATGTCTGATCCTCAAAAGTACCGAACCAAAGAGGAGGTAGAGGAATACAAGAAAAAAGATCCTGTCGAACAGGTTTTGAAGACCATTCAGGATAACAATATTTTGACCGAGGAGGAGATTTCTGCAATCAATGCAAAAGTGAAGCAGCAAGTAGCTGACGCAGTCAAATTTGCTGAAGAATCTCCTTGGCCTGATGGACAGGATGCCTTCAAAGATGTCTACGTTCAGGAGGACTATCCTTTCGTCATGGAATAAGAATCAAAACCACAGACCTAAAGCCATGATTCAATTGAATTCATGGCTTTTTTCTTTGACTTTGTGTAAATCATAAAAACTGTATATTTGCGACTCGAAAATTGAGTAACATGGCAACGAAACATTCCAAAAAGGCAGCACACGATCCAGCAAATGATTTGCTTGAGAACCCTGAAGTTCTTGCAGAGCGTCTCAGCAGAGGTGAGGCTTTTTTGAAGAAAAATAGTAAAGTATTGGCTGGTGTCTTGATCGCAGCGATCGTGTTGATCGGAGGAATTCTTTTCTTCCAAATCAACAATCAAAACCAAAATGACAAGGCCCAATCCGAAATGTTCCAAGCGGTATATTTCTACGAGCAGGACAGTATCGATTTTGCTTTGAATGGAGACGGGATCAACCCTGGCTTTTTGCAAATCGTGGAAGATTATCCAAATACCGACGCAGCGAACCTAGCGAACTTCTACTTGGGATCCATCTATCTTTCCGAGCAAAATTTTGCTGAGGCCATCAACTACTTGGAGAAGTTTTCTTCTGATGATTACTTGGTACAAGGAAAAGCATATTCTTTGCTAGGTGATGCTTACTTGGAAAGTGGCGACTTGGATAAGGCTATTTCTAACTATGAAAAAGCTGCGAATTACAACGAAAACAAGTATTTCACCCCTAAGTATTTATACAAATTAGCCATCGCTTTTGAAGAAGCTGGCCGAATTGAAGATGCTATTGAGGCATATGGTGAAATCGAGGACAAGTACTATGAGTCCTATGAGTATTCTTTCGCCCGAAAACATAAAGCTCGCTTAGAAGGCCTTGCCGCTAAGTAATGCTTAACTATAAGCTATTATTAGAAGAGTAAGGCCCACCCGGTCTTACTCTTTTTTGTTTTAACCCAAATGAAATTTCAATCTTATGGCTACTTCCAACAAAAGCCTGAGCGAATACAGCTCTAAAAATATTTCCGATATCAGTTCTAAAAAATTCGCCATCGTTGTTTCTGAATGGAATGAAGATGTGACAGAAGCTTTATACTCTGGTGCCTATCAGACCTTGCTTCAACATGGTGCAAAAAAGGAAAATATTATCCGGAAAAATGTACCGGGTTCTTTTGAACTTTCTTTGGGTGCTCAGTGGTGCGCCCAAGATGAAAATATCGATGCCGTTATTTGTTTGGGTTGTGTGATTCAGGGAGAAACCCGCCATTTTGATTTTATATGTGACGCTGTCGCAAATGGCATCACTAATGTCGGTTTGAAGTATAACAAACCGGTCATTTTTGGAGTTTTGACACCTAATAATCAACAACAAGCCATGGATCGAGCAGGCGGAAAACACGGAAACAAAGGTGACGAAGCAGCCATTACAGCTGTGAAAATGCTCGGATTTTAAGCACTCAAACGAAAACCTATAGATCATTTATGAAAGTCATGAAATTCGGGGGAACCTCTGTGGGTAAACCCGAGCGAATGCATCAAGTCAAAGACTTGGTCACTGCATCAGACGAACCAACCATTGTTGTACTTTCAGCACTTTCCGGCACAACCAATGCATTGGTATCCATCGGCGAAGCTTTAGCAGCGGCCGATCGAATCCTAGCGAAAGAACGAATCGACGCGCTCCATACCCATTATCTGAATTTTTATCCTCAGCTCTTAAAAACCGAAAAAGCCAGAATCAACGCAGAGGCTATCATCAAAGAGCACTTTGAATTTCTCAATATCATTCTGAAGATTTCCTTCAATGAGGCGATCAACCGGGATATTTTGGCACAGGGAGAATTACTATCCACCAAATTATTCTATACACTTTTGGAGGAGTTAGAAATTCCAGCGGTATTCTTAGTGGCCTTGGACTTCATGAGTATTGATGAAAATTCAGAGCCAGAACTTGGAAAGATTTCTGAAAAGTTGAAGGCTATTTTGGCTCAACATCCAGGAGAAAAGCTCTTTATCACGCAAGGCTATATTTGTAAAAACCACCGAAACGAAGTGGATAACCTGAAGCGGGGAGGATCTGATTACACGGCTTCTCTTATCGCAGCGGCTATCAATGCATCAGTCTGTGAAATTTGGACAGACATCGATGGCATGCACAATAATGACCCACGAATCGTAGACAAGACCCGACCTATCGCCGAACTTTCATTTGATGAGGCGGCCGAATTAGCCTATTTCGGAGCCAAAATCCTCCACCCAGCTTCTATTTGGCCGGCCCAACAATACAATGTGCCAGTTCGGTTGCTAAACACCATGGATCCTCAAGCGCACGGAACCCTGATCAAAGCCGATGTGGAAACAAAAGGTGTCAAAGCGATTGCCGCAAAAGATGGAATCACTGCCATCAAAATTAAATCAAGCCGGATGCTATTGGCTTATGGTTTCTTAAGAAGGGTGTTTGAGATTTTTGAAAAATATAAGACCCCGATCGATATGATCACCACTTCGGAAGTTGCCGTCTCAGTGACCATAGACGACACCAGTCATTTAAAAGCCATTATTGCAGAATTGGAAGCCCTTGGATCGGTAGAAGTCGACCAAAACCAAACTATCATCTGCATTGTCGGAAATATGGTTTCTGAAACACGCGGTGCCATAAAATCCGTAATGGACAGCTTGGTGGACTTTCCAATTCGAATGGTCTCTTATGGAGGAAGCCGGCACAATGTTTCCTTGTTACTAGACACCCAGTATAAAAAAGATGCCCTTCAACATCTGAATGAAGGTGTCTTTAATTGGGATTAAAATTTGACCCGAAGAGCCGAGCGAAAAATCTCGGCTCTTTTATTTAGAACGATTCCTGTTATTTTTGCCGCATGTCCGATACCCATGATAAGCCTGGTTTTCTGAAACGCCTTCAAACCAAATGGCATTTGGACAGCTTGTTTCAGGTTGTAATTGTTTTGATTGTGTTTGCCTGCACAGGTTTTACTATTCTATTCATCAAAAATCCCATTTTGGATTTTTTTGGAGTTGAAAAAGGTGGATTCATAAATACGGTGGTGTACCTCTTGCTGGTACTTCCGCTTTATCAGATTTTCTTATTGATTTATGGCTTTCTATTCGGCCAGTTTCGGTTTTTTTGGGAAAAAGAAAAGCAATTTCTTCAAAAATTGGCCAGTCTTTTTCGAAGGAAAAAATCGAATTAAAAGAACTAAAACTCATTCAAATTCATTTCAAAGTATAACTGATTTTTAACCCTAAATCCTAAATACCATGATCAGAAAAGCAACTGCCGTATGGAATGGAAGCGGCAAAGAAGGCAAAGGCCATTTGACCACTGCAAGTACTGTCCTTAACCAAACTCAATATTCTTTTTCCTCCCGATTTGAAGAAGGAATTGGAACCAATCCAGAGGAGTTGATCGCAGCAGCTCATGCAGGTTGTTTTGCCATGAAACTCAGTTTTAACCTCAGCGGAGAAAACTTCCCCCCACAAGAATTAGATGTGACTAGCCATATTACTTTTGAAGATGGAACTTTGAAAAAATCGCATTTGGTACTCAAGGCGAAGGTAGATGGAATCAGCGAAGAAAAATTTGCGGAACTAGTCAAAGATGCTGAGAAAAACTGCCCGATTTCTAAAGCTTTAAATATGGAAATCTCTGTCGAGTACACCCTTAATTAAGGCTCAGAAAATTTAACATTGCAAAAAGATCCTTCGGGATCTTTTTTTGTTAGAACTTTATCGCAGCTTATCTCGTTAGGATTCTGCTACGATTACTAAACCAACTACCAGATTACCATGAATACCATTTCAGAAAGGCGACTGACCTATGATTCCAATCGTATGGTTTTCGCAAAAAACGCACTTTTCGCTGTTTTGATCCTTCTTGTCTTTTTCAGTGTGAATAGCAGCCTTTCTCTGCAAAACCTGAAAGAATTATCCATTTATTTTACATTTACGCCTATTGCCGCTGGCCTTGCAGGAATCATTTTCAAAAATACCGTGGGCCTTCGCCAATCCACAGGAGTTAAAAAAGTGATGGGATGGGCAATCGGACTACTTGCCTATGGATTGTTTATACCCTTAGCATTGGCTTTGGGATAAAGCCAGAATATTTAATCGACTTCAAAGACTAGCTTCATCGTTATGGAAGCGGTTTTATTTTTTGAGCTCGTATTGAAAGCTCCTCCCCAGGAATAATCTTCACCGGAATTTTGACCGGTTATTTGAAAAACCCCCATGTTGGCTGAAATCAAGTTGCCAAGTTTAGCCCCGGAGTTTTCAGCAATTCGCTCCGCACGAATTCGAGCATCTTCTGTGGCTTTTGCAATCATCTCCAACTTCAGGGATTCCAAATCCCTATAATAGTAGCGAGGCTGCTGGGAGTAAAAAGCGATTCCTTGATTGAGCAATTCAGTGATTTCCCGGCTGATTTTCTCCACTTTTTCCACCTCTTGGGATTCAATCACCAAAGACTGATTTAATTGATAACCGGTAAAAGTCTGCCCCATATACCGCCCATCACTTGAATAATTTTGATCATAGGTAGGGTTCGTGATCACTGCATTAAATACCAGCTGCTCCTGAGGAATCCCCTTGGATACCAGGTATTGAGTAACTGCTTCCCTGTCTTTTTCCAGATTGGCATAGGCAGATTGGATGTTAGCACTACTTCGACTGAAATTCCCTTCCCAAACAATTAAATCCGAAGTAAAATTTTGCTCTCCCAAACCGGTAACATTTACTGTTCCTTGGGGGCGATTTCTATTGATAACAGCATAGCCAAAAATGATTGAAGAAAGTACAATGGCTGTCGCGAAAAGTAGGGCATTTGATCTCATAGTCAGCAGGTTTATAAATTAAAGTTATGGATTTTTAGCCAAGAAAAAACCCGCCGTAAGCGGGTTTTAAAAAGATTAACTCCCTGCATTTAATAGACACGTTGCTTGATCAATTGCTCTTTCGGATTTTCCAAATCAATCAAATAACCATTGACCACAGCATAGCGAAGATTTTCCCCATCCCTTAGGAAGAAAGTAGGATTTGAGCCGGTTTTCCATCCAAAAGAGAATTGATCGGTACTTTGGAGAACTACAATTGGAAGTTGATGTAAATCCCCGGGTTGACCATCTTTTATCTTTACAGCCAAGTAGCCTGACTTCAACAATTCCATAGCTTTTCCCTCAGAAATATCCTCGACAGTATCAAAAACCTGTTCGAAAACCTTTCCCTCTTGGTATTTCAATCCTGTCGCGTCCAATTCTTCCAAACCAAAATAAACCTGCATATCCCCCAAATCTTCCACATTTCCTGTGACAGAATAGGTAGGACCGGCATTGGATTCCCTCCTTCGGATGGCAATATCCACCGGATAATAAGAACCTTCGACAGGAACCTGCACTTCTTGTAAAATCAAGTCCATCAATTGGAATCCATTGTCTGGGATCTCAAAATATTGATCTATGGTATAAGCTTCATATCCTTTTTTGGCGATCTGATGAAGAGCATTCAAAATGATCATGAAATTGAGCTTGCGGATATATTGCTTTTCTGGATCCCCATGGTAGCCCCCCGACTCAATCAGAATGGTACTTGTTCCCCATTTTTGGATATTGTCACCAAAGGCTCGAGGCTCAAAACCGTCATCGTATTTCCCAACCTGACCTGGAATCAACTGCTGAAGAATTTCATTCATCCCCACAATGGTCTTCATGGCTCTCCCACGAACCTCATTAATATCTCTCTCATAATTGTACCCAGGTGCCAAAACAGAAATTGTTGCCTGTTTGGGCGTATTTTCTACATTATAGTAAATCTGCTGATCATGAAGATTGAAGCCAAACTCTGGTTCAAATGAATCTCTAGCTCCTTTTAGAACGACAGCTTCCGGTGAAATCTGAGAAATCGCATCCCGATTGAGGTCTATATCCAATGCATTTCTACGTTTAAAAGCCTCTGCTCCATCCGGGTTGATCATGGGGATAAACTTGATCCTTAAATTCTCTTTCAAGGTCTGACGAATCTCCTCAAACTCATCGCCTGAAGCTTTCAAAAAATTGAATAAATCAAATAAGGCCATGGTAGCCGTACTTTCATTTCCATGCATTTGGGACCAAAGCATCACCTTCATTTCTCCCTGCCCCCAGTCTAGCGAAGAAATACTTCTTCCCTCCACCGAACTGCCCAGCACTTCTATTTCAAATGCATCCGCATGTTTCTGAATGAGCGGTTGAAGCTCTTCATGCTTAAAACGGCGATGCGTAATGGCCCCTTCCAAAAATTGATCATGGGCTTTTTCAAGGGTTTCCAGCGAGATGGATTCCGAGGAATGATGACTTGCTGTTTCGCATCCAAAGGCGAAAAACAAAAACAGGAAGAAAAGACTAGAAATTGAACTTTTATTTAACTTCATCTTTTGAAAATCAATGGTGTGGTTGCGGGTAAAACTACGCAAATCACTAGAAAAAAACAGCCAATCACTTCATATCCCAGCAACTATCCCATGAAGTTATATTACCAGGTATTTGACCTTCCTCTAAAGCATCGATTTACCATCGCCCATCAAAGCAGAGATGTACAGGATACTTTGATTGTCAAATTGGAGGAAGATGGAATTTTTGGACTAGGAGAAGCTACGAGCAATCCCTACTACGAAGTTACTGTGGAAGGGATGACAACTAGCCTTGAAAAATTCCGATCTATCGTTGAAACTCAAAACTGGACCCATCCATCCGAATTGTGGGAATTGGGCAAAGCTCATTTTTCTGAGGATGCATTTGCGCAATGCGCCCTGGATATGGCCGCTTGGGATTTTTATTCCAAAAAGCTTGGGAAAAAGCTGTATGAGGTATTAAATCTAAATCCAACTCATATCCCGCAAAGCAATTTCACGATTGGGATTGACAGCGTTGAAAAAATGGTGGCCAAAATGAAAGAAGTGAATTGGCCAATTTACAAAATCAAGTTAGGGACAGACCACGACTTGGAAATTGTCAAAGCACTTCGAAAAGAAACAGATGCTGTCTTCCGGATTGATGCAAATTGTGCCTGGACCCCAGAACAAACTATTCGAAACTCTGAAGAACTTTCAAAACTTGGCGTGGAGTTTATGGAACAGCCACTGCCCCGAGAAGATTGGGAAGGAATGAAAGAAGTCTATAAACATTCCAAGCTCCCGGTTATGGCTGATGAAAGTTGTATGGTGGAATCGGATGTGAAACGCTGCCAGGGTTTATTCCATGCCATCAACGTAAAACTTGTAAAGGCAGGTGGAATCACCCCGGGTATTCGGATGATCCAAGAAGCAAAGTCACTAGGGATGAAAACTATGGTGGGTTGTATGACCGAATCCTCTGTCGGAATCTCGGCCATTGCACATTTAGCTCCTATGCTGGATTATGTGGACATGGATGGAGCACTTTTACTCGCCAATGACCCAGCCGATGGAGTAAAAGTTACCGACTCAGGAGTAGAATTTCCAGATCGGCCCGGAATAGGTGCGATTTTGAAATAAAAAAGCCGGGTTGTTCCCCGGCTTCGATTAGTCTTCGGTTACAATCAATTTGAACCCTTCTCCGTGAACGGTAATGATTTGGACTTTCGGATCATCTTTGAGGATTTTTCGAATCTTACTCAAATACACATCCATACTTCGGGCGTTGAAATAGCTGTCGTCTCCCCAAATCTGCTTAAGGGCATGGCTTCGATTAACCAATCGGTTCATTTCTGCCGCTAAAAGCCGTAAAAGTTCATTTTCTTTCGAGGTCAATTTGTGTGGTCCTTTCGGTCCCTCCAATAATTGCTTATCATAATGAAGCTCAAAGTCTCCAAATTTATAAACCTTTAAAGCTGTTGTTTCCTGACCTTTTTGAGTCCTTCTCAAGATAGCATTGACCCGAAGCAGGAGCTCTTCCATACTAAACGGCTTGGTCAAATAATCATCGGCTCCGATTTTAAGACCTTCGATGACATCTTCCTTTTGGTTTTTTGCAGTGAGAAAAAGAATAGGCAGGTCTTCCTGAACCTTCTTGATTTCCTTGGCTAAGGTAAAACCATCCTTCTTGGGCATCATGATATCCAAAAGACAAAGGTCATATTTATCTTTTTTGAATTTATTCCAACCTTCTTCCCCATCCCTACAAAGGGTGGGCTCATAGCCTTTCATCTCCAAATATTCCTTTAAGATATCACCCAAATTCGGGTCATCCTCTACGACTAATAATCTTGCTTTGCTCATTTTCTTTTTGGTAAGTTAATGGTAAAAGTACTTCCTTTTCCAAGTTCACTTTTCACTGAAATCCCACCTTTATGGGCCTCCAACATAGTTTTTACATAGGAAAGCCCTAAGCCAAACCCTTTTACATCATGAAGGTTTCCAGTGGGAACCCGGTAAAATTTATCAAATATTTTCCGTTGTGCATCCTTGCTCAAGCCGATTCCCTGATCCTGAATACTGATCAGAATCTGGTCTGCGTCCTCCCATGCCCGGATGGTAATGCTTGGTTTATCCGGTGAGTACTTGTTGGCATTATCCAATAGGTTATTGAAAATATGACTAATATGAAAACGGTCCGCTTGAATGATAGGATGCCGAAGTTCGTTTTCGAAAACCAATTCTCCTTCCCTATTTTCAATTTGAAGGCTAAAGTGATCAACCACGTCAACAAGCAATTCGGAAAGATCTATTTCCTCTAGTTTCAACTTGAAGTCTTGGCGATCCAAGGCGGCAGCCTGAAGCACATTTTCAACCTGAGCTACTAACCGCTTATTTTCATCTTTGATAATCCCCAAATAACGGGCTCTGAATTTATCCTGTGTTGAAAGCTCAGGATCCTGCAATGCCTCCACAGCCAAACTCACCGTAGCAAGGGGAGTCTTGAACTCATGGGTCATGTTATTGATAAAATCATTCTTGGTGTCCGAAAGGGCTTTTTGCTTAAAAATCACCCGAATCGCATAAATAAAACACCAAATAATGACGCCAATAAATAAAATAGAAGAACTAATCGGTAACCAGACTTGACGAAGGACGTGCTGTGTTTTTTCCGGAAAAAAGATGTAGAGGTAGTTTTCTTTTCCCAAAATATCTCTAGGAAATAATCTGGCTTGGGTTCCATATTGGACTAAGCGAAAGGGTTGGTCTACCTGTCCAATTGGCATCAATAAACCATCATCTTTCAGAATTCCCAACTCAAAATCTTCCATTATTCCCCGCTCCAAAAGATTGCTTTTTACCAACTTTCGGACATTTGTCGTATCCAGTCTGTCCAAAATTTCCTTCTGACCTTCAGCCATTTCTTCCCAGGCCTTATTCATCAAATCAATCTTCAAATTGGCCCTTCTAATTTTGTCGATTGCTTCAGGGGAAATGACCGGTTCATATTCCACCATGGGAGTTGGTAAAATTCCCCTTCCACGTGAAAAACTATAAATCTCAACACGACTCAGATATTCCAACTGACGCTCTTTTTCTTCTAAAAGGATCGCCATTTCATCTGGGGTAAAAATAGATGAGGCTACTTCTGGCGTCATGTAAGCAAAAAACTGTTCTAATTCTTCCAGCAGGCTCAAATCAATCCCCCGTACTTCCAACATCCGTTTAAACCGGGCGCTCACCTCAGGAACTGTGGCAATTTCCAAGGTATCTACAATAGAAGTGGTGGGTTGAATCCGACGTTGAGGTCTAATTTCATCCAAATCAATGGGCTCTATTTTTTCAAAAAGAGACTCCTGCAAAACAGGATCACGCATCAATTGCCCCAATAAAAAATCACTGGTTTCTCCTTTTTCAATTTGATCGACAGCACCTGCAAGTGCCTGATATACTTCTTGGTCAAATCGCTCCTGATTGATGCGAATGGCATTGCTCACCCAATAATATTGAAAACCCATTAGGCCTAAACTAGCCACGGACATGAGTACAATGATGAGGATGATTTTATTCTTGGACATCACACAAATTTACGCCCTTTGAAAAGGGAGGATCAATCCTTAACAATATTTAACCGGCAGACAATCAAGGACAAGCCTTTTTAACAAGTATGGGTGAAAATCCGCCTAGGAAATGCTTCCAATCATTCGTTGCTTGGATGGATGATCCCTATCTTTGGGGGCAAATTTCAGACCATGAATTTAAACCTACACCCTTCCGAAATTCAAGGAGTAAGCCTGGAGTCCATGGCTAAGGAATTCGGGCTGCCACTTTATGTATATGATGGAGAAAAAATTGTTAATCAAATCCGCTCCATTCAAAACGCTTTTTCTGAAGTTCCTCTAAAAATAAAATATGCCACTAAGGCCCTTTCCAATATTTCTATATTAAAACTGATCCGAAAAGCCGGAGCGGGAATCGATGCAGTTTCTATCGAGGAAGTAAAGCTGGGGATGTTAGCGGGCTTTGATCCAACTGAGATCATGTACACTCCAAGTGGCGTTTCTTTTTCGGAAGTTCAGGAAGCGGTAGAATTAGGAGTTATGGTCAATTTGGACAGCATCCCTTTGATGCGTCAATTTGGCGAGCAATATGGCAACCGAGTTCCAGCCTGCATCCGGATTAATCCTCATATTCTTGCAGGCGGAAATGCTAAGATTTCAGTAGGACATAAGCACAGCAAGTTTGGGATCTCCATTGAGCAGTTGCCGGAAATTCTTGCAACCGTTTCTTCCTATGACCTGAATATCGTAGGACTACATGTCCATACAGGATCGGATATTTTGGATGCAGAGATATTTCTTAAAGGCGCCACTATCCTTTTTGACGCCGCGAAAGATTTTCCAAACCTTCAATTTATTGACTGTGGAGGAGGTTTTAAAGTTGCTTACAAGGATGGAGACCCCGCCACAGACATGAAGGAGGTAGGAGAAAAAGTATCAAAGGCCTTTTTGGACTTTTGTGACCAATACGGTCGGTCTCTAGAACTTTGGCTAGAGCCGGGAAAATTTCTGGTTAGTGAATCGGGATACTTCTTGGTAGAGGCAAATGTTGTCAAGGAAACCCCTACCATTACGTTTGTTGGAGTGGACTCTGGACTAAATCACTTAATCCGTCCCATGCTTTACGATGCTTTTCACGATGTGTATAACCTGAACAATCCCGCAGGAAACGAAAATAAGTACCATGTCGTAGGCTATATCTGTGAAACAGATACGCTTGCAGCGGACCGTGTATTACCGGAAGTTCGGCAGGGAGATATTCTTGTCATCAAAAACGCAGGAGCTTACGGATACAGTATGGCATCCAATTACAACTCCCGATTGAGACCTGCGGAAGTTTTGGTTTGGGAAGGAAAAGCTCATCTCATCCGAAAACGAGAAAGTTTTGAAGATTTGGTAAAAAATCAAGTCAGCTTGGAGTTCTAAGCAAAGTGGCCAAAAAGCCTGTTTTGGTATAGTTATTGAGTATTTGGATGGACAACATTTGTAAAAAGTACAGAAACCATCCTGATTGATCGCCCCAATCATAAGCCCTAGCCGTTTCTAGACTTTATGAATTTTGATTTGGCTTGATAATCAGCCGACTATACCTTTGTTATGAGGGAAGAAGTTATGTTGAAGAAATTAATTGGAGCGATTGTACTGATTGGGCTTAGCTTTATGAGCAAAGCACAGGATGTACAGTATTCCCAATTCTACGCAGCTCCGCTATACCTCAACCCTGCCCTAACCGGAGCTTCAGAACTTACCCGCATCGGTGTCAATTATAGAAATCAATGGCCCGGACTGGACCAAAGCTTCAATTCTTACTCCTTTTACATTGATCACTATGTTTTTGATTACAACTCCGGCATCGGTCTGATTTTTAATGGTAACCGAGAAAGCATGGCAAATCTCGCTACTAATGAGGTAGGCCTTTCTTATGCATACAAACTTCAATTGGGAGAGGACACGTTTTTCCGCTTTGGCGGACAAGCAAGTTATATGCAACGGGATGCTTTCTTCTCGGATCTAGTTTTTGGAACCCAGATAGACATTATCAACGGAAATATTGGAGTGATCACCGATGAATTAGACGGAATCCCAATCGACAGCAGATACAACTTTTTTGATTTTGCAGTTGGCGGTATGTTTTATACCAAGAATTTCTGGTTGGGTGCCTCAGCACATCATTTAGGGGAACCGAATGTAAGCTTTGTTGATGGACAGATCTCCGAACTACCTATGAAGATCTCTGCTCAAGGGGGAATCAAATTTGACCTTACAGGTGGTCGCCGGGATTATTTTACGCACGCCTACCAAGAACGGGCAATCTCCTTTGCCTTCAATTACAAACAGCAGGATCCATTTAACCAATTGGATATTGGTACCCAAATCTATCTTGATCCATTAGTTTTTGGACTTTGGTATAGAGGTCTACCTACAAAGAATTCCTTACCAAATAACGAGGCAATTATAGCCTTGGTTGGTGTCTCCCTGCCTACCGGTTTAGATATCGGTTATTCCTTTGATTATACCGTATCTAAGTTGGGAATGCGTAATTCTGGCGGTGCTCATGAGGTGTCTGTAACCTACCGTTTTCTATGGGGAGACCCCAAAAGTCGAAATCAACGGGCACGAACAATTCCTTGTTTCCGCTATTAATTTGGCAAAAACACCCTCTCACAGAAAAAAATTTTAAAATTTTTTCAATTTTTTATTCAGGCCTGATTTTCAGGCCTTTTTCATTTCGTCCCTAGAAAAAAGTTTCACTTCCCTGCTTTTTTGAACAATAGTACATTTTTAAGAAAAATGATAAAATTCTAAGCTGCATTTCATTTTTGACCGAGTCCTACAAACGCTTGACAATTAGAATATTTAAGCTATTTTTCATCGAAATGATTGATTTTATAGAATATCATTTTGTTGTATATGATTTACAAAAAATAATATTCTAAAAAATGAAATACAAAAACTTCGATTTATAAGGCAAAATTACCCTTCTGAAAACTAGTGCTGTCTCCATGACAAGAATTTTGAGAACATATCGCTCTTTTATAACTGTGCTATGCATGAGCTGGGGATTGGTATTTTCTGCACAAGGTCAATTTGCTTTTGAAATCCCTCAACGAGATAATGCGCGGATCTTAAGTTATGATGGCATTCAAGTTTCGGTAAGCGGTAAACTTGCCCTTTGCTCCCACTCTGAAAAGGGCA
This sequence comes from Algoriphagus sp., assembly GCF_013373065.1. GTDB lineage: Bacteria > Bacteroidota > Bacteroidia > Cytophagales > Cyclobacteriaceae > Algoriphagus. Next base: position 128,399 of record NZ_JABXIN010000013.1, on the reverse strand, counting down.
GTATTATCTTAGATGTTACGGGAGGAACACCTCCTTATACATTCCTTTGGAATACCCACGAGACCACACAAAATAGAACTAACCTCTACGCAGGGTCATACACTGTAGAAATCACCGATTCAAAGGGCCTTAAGCATATAGAATCTATCGTGGTTCAGCCTCCTTATCCACTTATTTTAAATCCTGTTGAAAAAACCGATGCTTCCTGCGGGTCTTCTTCAGATGGTTCTGCAAAAATCTCTGTTAAAGTAGGGAGAGGAGAGCCCTATCAAGTAACCTGGAGCAACGGATTGAAAGATGTATGGGAAGCTACTAATCTTAAGCCAGGAACGTACACGGTTACTGTTGCGGACAAGTACAATTGTGATGTTTCGGTGAGCTTCCAAATCGAATCTGAGGAAGCAGGAATTGAGGTTGCCGAAACCATTTCCAATGCATCCTGCGCAGGAAAATCAGACGGTATTATCTCTCTAAATGTAAATGGAGGAGTTGCTCCTTATATATATAAGTGGAGTAACGGAGCTCAGACAAAAGATCTAAGCAATGTTCCAGCAGGTATTTATGAGGTGCTTATCCAAGATCAGGGCGGGTGCACGCTTCAAGCTTCCTACCGGGTTGAAGAACCCCAATCCATGCAGGTGAATGTTCAATCCACAAGCCCAACTTGTTCAGGAGATAGCAATGGCTGGATTGATTTGAACATCAATGGCGGAACCGCTCCATACACCATCGCATGGAATACGGGTGCTAATGGGAAAAAATTAGAAAATATCCCAGCAGGAACTTATCTAGCTACCATCACCGACGCATCGGGATGTACAGTTGAGAAGCAAGTCAATCTTTCTGCTGAATCAGCTTTAAATCTAGATTTGGTAGATATCACTCCTCAAAGCTGCGGAGGAGAACCTGACGGAACAATTACCCTCAAGCTTACTGGATCTAAAGGAAAGACTTCTATCGTATGGTCTGATGGACAAACAGATGTCCTAGAACGATCCAATCTAAATGCAGGAACCTATGAGGTGACGATTACCGATGAGTCCGGCTGTCAAATTCAGGGTTCCTACACCGTATCTCAAGCGGAAGCTGTAAATGCCCGAATTGAATCTGCTTTGGATGTCAACTGTGATCAAGGAAGTGTGACAGGTCATGCTTGGGTTTCAATCACCGGTGGTAAAGAACCTTACATCATTCAATGGAGCACAGGCGCAGCTAATACCCGTGAAATAAATTATTTCAATGCGGGAACTGTAGAAGTGACTGTCACAGATGCTAATGGCTGTACCTCTAAAACTTCTACGGTTTTGGACTTCCCATCTGAAGTAAATCGAAGCGGTCGCTTGGATTTCCAATATCGAAAACTCCAAATCACCAGCCAATCTGAAGTATTCACAGATGAAAGCATCCTATTTGAAAGTGAAATCGCTCCTGAAATCATCGCTTGGGAATGGAACTTCGGTGACGGATTAACTTCCACTGAAAAAGATCCTGTTCATGTCTACGAAAGTCCGGGTGTTTTCGAAGTGAAGTTGACGGGCTATGACATTTTCGGCTGCTCTGCAGTTGAAGTCAATCAAGTGCAGGTAACCAGCGCTGACGCTCAAGTAGTCATTCCAAATGCCTTTACTCCTAATGGAGATGGACTGAACGATTACTTCTTCCCTAAGGCAAAAAATATCGAATCCATTACCCTTGAAATATTTAATACCTGGGGTGAAAAACTCTTTTTCACCAATTCACAGGAAAGCAAAGGTTGGGATGGTACCTATCGTGGACAGTTGCTTCCACCTGGGAATTATCTCTACAAAATCACCTATATCGATCGGGATTCTCAACTAACCGAGAAAACCGGTGGTGTCACCTTAATCCGATAGATTATGAGAAGAATCTTTACGTTTATCATCCTTTTTATTGCCAGCCTGGGCCTCCGCGCCCAGGATGTGCAATATTCTCAATTCTATGCCAACCCATTGTACCTCAACCCAGCCATGGCTGGTGCTTCCGAAATGACCCGAATCGGGGTAAATTACCGCAACCAATGGCCTGGATTGGATCAATCATTCAATTCCTATTCAGCATATCTTGATCATTTTATTTTTGGAGCAAACAGTGGCGTTGGAATCATTTTCAATCGCTCTGAGCAAAGTATGGCCAACCTCAGTGTTTCCGAAATTGGTGCAACTTACTCTTACAGAGCCCGATTGGGATTCCGTTCTTTTTTGAGAGTAGGTGGACAGGTGAGCTACATGGATCGTGACGCTTATTTTGGGGATTTAGTTTTTGGAAGCCAGATCGACGATATGACAGGTTCGATCGGTGATTTTTCAGGGGAAAACTTAGGAGAAGACATGCGCCACCAGTTTGTGGATTACAGTTTTGGAATGCTTTTCCACAATGATAATTTTTGGTTTGGCGCTTCAGCACATCATGTAACCCAGCCTAATATTTCCTTTATCGATGGAGAAATCAGCGAACTTCCACTCAAGCTTTCAGCCCATGGAGGTGTGAAATTGGATTTATCGGGCGGAACTTCAACCGAATTTTTCAACCAACGAACCGGTACGCGAGAATTGACTTTTGCCTTTAATTATAAAAACCAAGGCCCTTTTACCCAGTTGGATTTAGGGACTCAAATTAATATTCAACCCCTCGTCTTAGGAGTTTGGTACCGGGGTATTCCAATTCAAGAGAACTCCATCCCAAATCATGAATCCATCATCGCTTTGGTAGGCATCTCTCTTGGAGGAGGTTTGGATATTGGGTATAGTCATGATTTTACCCTTTCTTCCTTAGGGAATGCTACTACCGGAGGTGCCAATGAAATTTCTATCCGATACAGCTTCTTGGCAGGATCTGCGAAAGGTGCTGGAAGAAAGTCTTCCATGCCATGCTTTAAATATTGATTTTAGTAAACAATAGTTGATCAAAGGGGCTTTATCTTAGGGTAAAGCCTTTTTTTATGGCAAGAATATTACGACTAATTCTAGGCGATCAGCTTAATGAAGCTCATTCTTGGTTTGATCAAAAAAACGACCAGGTACTTTATCTGATGGCAGAAATGCGTCAGGAAACAGATTATGTTACGCACCATATTCAAAAAATCCTCGCTTTCTTTCTTTCAATGAGAGCCTTTGCTGAAAAGCTCCAACAGCATGGGCATCAGGTTCTTTATTTTAAAATTGACGTTTCCAGCAATCTACAGGAGCTGGAACAAATTATTCTCACTAGCATCAAAAAGCACAGAATTGAAAAGTTTGAATACCAACTCCCGGATGAATACCGCTTGGACAAACAATTGAAGGCAATTTGCGCAGACTTAGAGATCGAAACCGAGGTTTCAGGCACTGAACATTTTTTGACGGATCGGGCCTTTTTAGGAAACTTCTTCAAGGGTAAAAAGACCTACTTGATGGAGTCCTTCTACCGGGAAATGCGTCGAAAATATAACATCCTGATGGACGGGAAAGAGCCAGTACAGGGAAGATGGAATTTTGATCTGGAAAACCGATCTGCTCTTAAGGATAAACGCCTCCTTCGGAAACCCAAAACCCACCCGAAAGATGCCAGGGAACTCTATGAGAGTATTCAAAAGGCCAACATAAAAACCATTGGAGAGGTTGATCCTCAACGATTCCTTTGGCCGACAACTCGGCAGGAATGCCTAGAGGTGTTGGATTACTTCTGCGAAAATTTGTTGGTACACTTTGGGGATTACCAAGATGCTTTGACCACCTGGGATCCTTATTTATTTCATTCCCGACTGAGCTTTGCAATGAACAGCAAAATGCTTTCTCCACTGGAAGTGGTTCAAAAAGTTGAAAAATATTGGGAAAGTCATCAAGACGAGATTTCGATAGCTCAAGTAGAGGGATTCATTCGCCAAATTATCGGTTGGCGGGAATACATGCGTGGAGTTTATTGGGCAAAAATGCCAGACTATGCCCAACTGAATTACTTTGGACATGAGCGGAAACTTCCCGATTGGTTTTGGACCGGAAAGACCAAAATGAAATGCCTTTCAGAAGCCATCACTCAGTCCTTAGATCTGGCTTATGCCCATCACATTCAGCGCTTAATGGTTACGGGTAACTTTGCACTTCTGGCCGGAATCCATCCGAATGAAGTCGATCAGTGGTATTTGGGAATTTACATTGATGCGCTGGAATGGGTAGAAATCACAAATACCCGTGGAATGAGCCAGTTTGCGGATGGAGGAATCGTAGGAACCAAACCCTATGTTTCTTCCGCGAATTACATCAAAAAACAAGGAAATTACTGTGATCATTGTGCCTACAGCCATCGGGAAAAAGTTGGCGAAAAAGCCTGTCCTTTTAATAGCCTGTACTGGCATTTCTATGACCGAAACCGGGAAAAGCTAGAGAAAAATCCACGGATCGGAATGGCCTATAGAACCTGGGACAAAATGAAAAACAAGCAAGAAATCTTAAATCAGGCGGAAAAATACCTCTCCGAAATCGAATCGCTTTAATTCCACGAAAAAGCAAAGGAGCCAAGCAAAAAGAAGTTGTCTGAATTACTACTGTCCAAACCCAATTCCGGACCGGTCAACCAGCGCCCTTCCAATCGGAAAGTGGCTACTTTCCCCAGCTTCCAATCTCCATTCAAAGAAATTCCACTCGTTTGGATTCCTTGATCAATTAGACTGGTTGCTATTGCCTGGAAAGGATCATTGTAATACTCAAATCGGGCAGCAGCGGCTAGTTTTTCAGAAAATCGCTTTTGAAGAATCGTAGACATCCCCCACCAATTTCGATCAAAATCAAAGGCCAAAGTTCTTCTTCCCCCATCTACCCCAGCAATCAATCTCCAATCATTTCCCAACTGAAAATCTCCATAGAAATTGGTGAAGTACAGCATGGTTTCAGCTTCTAAGGGCTGATCCGTTCCCAAGAAAGTACTCCAATTTAGCTTGGTGTTTTCGTTTGGAGTAAAAGTGGCTTGCGTACCAAAGGAAGGTCTGTTTCTTCCAGGAATGGACCGAATCCGCTGCCATCCATTCAAATACAAAAAAGCAAAATACCAATGTGCATCCTTTTGCCAACTTAATTGGGCACCTGTTTCAAAATAGGGTGAATTTTCGGCGATGATTGACCTTGAAAGCGTAAGATTTTCTGTAGAAACAGCATTTTCAAATCCTATGTGAGAGGGCAGCACCCCAATGTCCAACCAAAGCTTTTGCTCCTTATCAATTGCGACTCCTACATTTGCTTGGTGAATCCATTTCAGCGTTTGAGGTTCGTTTGCATAATTGTCACGCATATAAGAACCTTGCTGTAGGCCAAGATTAGCACGGAAAAAATCAGATTTCACACTGACAGTTACCAGTGCCAGATTGATTCCAATCCGACTTTGATTGGTGTGATTGTAAAGAAAAGGAAGCCTTGGTGATCCTTCCGTCTGATCATCGAAATCATTGCCATAATACAGATCCAAAAACCCGGAAAAATCCCATTGAAGCCCACTTTTCTTTTCCTGCGAAAAGGCAGAAAACGAAATTAAAAAAAGAAATACCAGAAGAAGCCTTTTCATTTTTCAGTTGCGCCATCTAATACAATACGTGTACGTGGAAGTGCTTCGGGATAATTTTTCTGCAAAAATTCAATCATTTTCTCCCGTACATGGACCCGCAAGTCCCAAGCTGTTGGCGAGTTTCTCGCAGAGACCAAAATCCGAGTTTCTACGGTTCGCTCTTTTGCATCAGTTACCTGCAAGACTTTTACTTTTTTATCCCAAAGATTCGTTTTTTCCAAGATGCGGTCTAATTCCTGACGCATGGCATCAAAAGACACGGTATAATCCGTATAGATGAAAACCGAACCAATGATATCTGCCGAAGTCCGGGTCCAATTCTGAAAAGGTTTTTCCAAAAAATAGGTGGTTGGAAGTACCAGACGGCGCTGATCCCAAATTCTCACCACCACATAGGTTAAATTGATTTCTTCGATCCAGCCCCATTCTCCCTCTACAACCACTGCATCATCGAGGCGAAAAGGTTGGGCAAATGCAATCTGAATTCCTGCTATCAAGGTTCCAATGGCCTTTTGAGCTGAAAAACCGATGATGATTCCAGCCACCCCCGCTGAAGCAAAGAGCCCTACTCCTATTTTCCGGATGGGATCAAAAGAGACCAAAATCAATCCTATCCCTAAGATGATGATGATGAAATTGACAATCTTCTGGAGGATATTCAGCTGGGTATAAATCTTCCTAGCCCTTAAATTATCCTCCTGACTGATATCAAATTGCTTCAAAAAAATCCTTTTCAAGATCCCAGTTAACACGAGAAGACACCAAGTGAAACCAGAAATAATGAGTATGGTATTCAAATGGGGCAACCAGCCCAGTAAGCCCTCCCAGTTTTCCGACTGGCCTCGAAAATAAATTTTGGCAAACACCAAAAGTAAGGTAACCAACAGGGGAATGATTAATCTGCGGTAAATCTTCATCTAAAAATCAATTGGTAAGCAGTCAAATTAAAAAAGGAATCCCATACGACAAAAAAAGCGGGAGTGAACTACCCCCGCTTCGAATTCTTTAACAAAAGATATATCCTAACCTTAATCTCCAATCCACTCTGCCACAAACAAGTTGGTATCCCGTGTACCTCCATTATTTCGGTTGGAAGAGAAGACCAAATACTTTCCATCATTCGAGAAAACAGGGAAAGCATCAAAGGTGTCATTCTCGGTGATTCTGACCAAGCCGGTACCATCCAAATTGATCATATATAAGTTGAAAGGAAAGCCTCGCTCCGTGTGGTGGTTGGAAGCAAAAATGATTTTTTCACCGGATGGGTGGAAAAATGGTGCCCAGTTAGCCTGGCCGAGATCGGTAATTTTTCGTAAGTCAGATCCATCTACATTGGAAACGTACAATTCCATTTCTGTTGGCTTCACCAAACCTTCAGCCAACAATTCTTTGTATTCAGCAATCTCCTCTTCAGTTTGAGGACGGGAAGCTCTCCAAATCAATTTGGTGCCATCGGGAGAAAAGAAAGCGCCACCATCATACCCCAAATCATTTGTTACCTGACGCACATCGGAACCATCAATATTCATGGTAAACAGTTCCAAATCGCCTGTACGCATGGAAGTAAATACGATTTTATCTCCATTCGGAGAAACGGTTGCCTCTCCATCATACCCAGGCTCATTCGTCAATTGAGCCAATAAATTCCCCTCTAAATCAGCGGTAAAAATATCGTAGGTGTCGTAAATCGGCCATACATATTTGCCATCGGTGCGTCTCTCCGGAACAGGCGGACAGGCATCTCCTCCCAAGTGAGTAGAAGCATACACAATGGTTTCATTTCCAGGAAGAAAATAAGAACAAGTAGTACGTCCTAAACCAGTAGAAAGCCGTTGAGGAGCATTATTTTTCAAATCATCGGTCTTCCAATGGGTATAGAAAATTTGATCACATTCTGATCCCCAACCTGCATAATCGGATTGGAATACCAGCATTTCGTCATCAAATGACCAATACGCTTCTGCATTATTTCCTCCAAAAGTCAACTGCTTGATATTTCGGAGATACTTCATTTCATTTTCAGAAAGCAAAAGGGAATCCTGCGCGGTATGCTGTGGTTCATCTATAGCTACTGTCTCTGTGGCCTTAGGTGAGCAGGCCATGACATACATCAATAAAATCAGAATTTGAAATCGCATGATAGATATTAGTTGATAATCATTGAAGCGCGAAGATACCAATTATTATCTTTGAGCTAAACTGAAATTGAATAATGAAAATCTATCGCCTATCAATTATTGCTGCAAGCCTTTTACTGGCCTGCAACAGCGCGCCTTCGAATGATATACTTCTTCAAAATCTAAGAACCGATGTGAGCTACCTAGCTGCTGACAAATTGGAAGGTCGGGCCATTGGAACCTCGGGGGAAGAACAAGCCGCTACCTACCTTGCTGAGCGATTTGCAGAAATCGGACTTAGCCCTAAGGGGACAGACGGTTTTTTTCAGGAATTTACTGTTTCGAAGCCTACCAACCCTCATGAAGAAGCTATTATCGGTACCGATGGTGAAGGGGTAACCGGACGAAATGTAATCGGATTTATTGATAACCAATCCGAAAATACCATCGTCATTGGAGCGCACTTTGACCATTTAGGATATGGAGGATCTGGATCTTTGTACCGAGGAGATTCTGCCATCCACAATGGCGCCGATGACAACGCCTCTGGGACATCAGCTTTGGTTGCACTTGCTGACATTCTTAAGCATGAAAAGCATCCTTCCAACTTCCTTTTCATTGCTTTCTCAGGAGAAGAAAATGGACTTTGGGGGTCGAATTATTTTGTGAAAAACCCAACCATCGACTTATCCACCGTGAATTACATGATCAACATGGACATGGTAGGTCGCCTGAACGAGGAAAATACACTTGCTATCAATGGAGTAGGAACTAGCCCGAGCTTTGTACCTGCCTTGGACTTGGTAAATAGCGATAGTTTAAAACTAGTCACTTCTGAATCAGGAGTAGGCCCTTCTGACCATACCTCTTTTTACCTCCAAGATTTACCAGTACTGCATTTCTTCACCGGACAGCACGAGGATTATCACCGTCCTTCCGATGATTCTGAAAAGATCAATTACGAAGGTCTCCTTCAAGTAGTTCAATACATCCACCGATTAATCGGGGAATTGGATAATGAGCCTAAACTGGCTTTCACAAAAACCAAAGATAGTTCGGGAGATTCCCCTCGCTTCACCGTGACCTTGGGCGTAGTTCCGGATTACCTGTTTGATGGAAAAGGAATGCGAATCGATGGGGTTTCGGAAGACAAACCTGCCCAAGCTGCCGGCTTACAAAAGGGTGATGTAATTGTCCAATTGGGAGATTCAACCATTGTGGATATGATGAGCTATATGCGTTCTCTAAGTGCCTTCCAAAAAGGAGAAGAAACCCAAGTCGTCTATGAACGGGATGGAAAACGACTCGAAGCAAAAGTGAAATTCTAACTTTAAAATGCCTTCTGATTGACTCGGAAGGCATTTTTGTTTAAATACACCTGGATTCTTTTTGTCAAAGACCATGACCTATCCTGCATGAATAAAATTAGCCGAGAAAGAAATAATCCCCTAGGCCTAGGAGAACTCATTGCTGTGGCACTTGGAGGGATGGTAGGGGGAGGTATTTTCTCCATTTTAGGGATTTCAACCGAACAAATTGGAAACGCTACTCCTATAGCCATTCTTGTCGGTGGCTTATTGGCCTTTTTCGCGGCTTATTCTTACGTGAAATTGGCACTGCTATACAAAGATGAGGGTGCTACTTATTCATTTTTCAAAAAAACATTTCCTCAAAGCCGAATGGCTTCATCCATAATTGGATGGCTCATTACTTTCGGATATATCAGCACACTCGCCCTTTATGCTTTTACCTTCTCCTCCTATTTCTGCAGTCAAATTGAGTCCTTAAATCATCCTCTAGGGCAAAAACTAGTAGCTGGAGCGATAATTTCGGTTTTCGCCATTGTGAATTTAATCTCTGTGAAGGGAATGGGAAAAGTGGAAGACGTCATGGTCTACACTAAGATTATTATCCTTCTGTTTATATCTGGACTTCTGGCTGGAAAAGGGGATTTGCAAAAACTTCAACCTCTGATTTCAGTCGATACCACCTGGATGCAAGTTCTAATTGTATCTGCGATCACCTTCGTGGCCTATGAAGGATTTCAACTTGTAATAAATGCTTATGATGAAATGGATAAACCGCAGGTGAATATTCCGCGAGCCATTTACATCTCCATCGGAATTGCCATTACGTTATACGTCGTCCTTGCGGTAGCCGCACTCTCGGTCATCCCAAAGGAAAATATCATTGCCGATAAAGAATACGCCTTGGCGGCCGGTGCCAAAACATTTTTGGGCGGATTTGGGCAATTCATCGTCATATTTGGAGCTCTATTGGCCACTTCAAGTGCCATCAGCGGAACTCTTTTTGGCGCTTCCCGTCTAATGGCCGTCATCTCCAAAGATGGGTTTTTTCCCAAGCCTCTCGGTGAAAAAATTCAAACTTATATTCCCTACAAGGCCATCATTACCATGAGCATACTTGCTTGGATCCTAGTCCTATCCGGAGGACTGCAAGTCATTCTGGAATTCGGAAGTATTACGTTTATTCTCGTTTCTTTTTTGATGGCTGTCGCAAATTTTAAAAAGCGGAAAGAAACCAATTCTAGTCCTTGGTTCACTGGAATAGCCATGTTTGGTCTTTTAATCGCAGCGATTTTGATCGTGTATTTCGAGTTCACGGAAAACCTAAGTCAATTTATAGTGATTCTCGGCTGCTATCTTCTTCTCGCAATCGGCGCGATGCTTTATTCCAGAAAGAATCAACCAAGCTCCGACGTAAACCCGGAAAAATAGTTAGTCCCGAATTTCAAACTCCCGTTTCGCCCCATCCAAAAACTCGATAAAAGCCTGAATATCGGTATCATAGGCCCGGGGTTTGGCAAGCAACTCTTCCTCATGATCCAAGATCACATAGTAGGGCTGGGCATTATTTTGAAATCTAGTGATCTGAAAATCCGCATTTTGCTTTCCGAGGGTCTTTTTCACTTTCCCATCATAGGAAGAGGTATACCATTCACTTTCCGGAAGCTCCAGGCGCTCATCGATATACAAGGCCACCATTACAAAATCTTCTTTGAGTCGGCGAAGTACATCTGGATCAACCCAGACATTCTCTTCCATTTTTCGGCAATTCACACAGCCATGCCCGGTGAAATCAATCAATAAGGGTTTATTGGCTTCTTTTGCTGCTTTCAAAGCCTGCTGATAATCAAAATAGCCCTTGATTCCGTGAGGAATTTCCAAGATATCTGCATATTTCACGGGCTCATCCAACACATATCCGGAGCCCAAATCGCTACTCATTCCCCCTTCCATTTTGAATTGTTGGGTACTCATCGGCGGCAAGTATCCACTTAAATATTTGAGGGGAGCCCCCCATAATCCGGGAATCATATAAACCACAAACATGAAGGTCAAGAGTGCCAATAGCAGGCGAGGAACCGAAATGAATTCCAATGGGGAATCATGCGGAAGACGAATCTTACCCAACAGATATAAGCCTAAGGCTCCAAAAATTACAATCCAAATCACCAAGAAGATATCCCGGTCCAAAATTCCCCAATGGTAAACCAAATCGGCAATAGAAAGGAATTTGAAGGCCAGGGCTAGTTCCAAAAATCCAAGTACCACCTTCACGGAATTGAGCCAGCCTCCTGATTTGGGAAGTCGGTTCAACCACTCCGGGAAAATCGCAAAAAGGGTAAAAGGAATGGCAAAGGCTAAGGAAAAGGAAAACATCCCCAAAATCGGCTTGATCAATTCTCCACCAGCGGAAGAAATCAGAATCGATCCGACAATAGGTCCCGTGCAGGAAAAAGACACCAAAACCAAGGTAAAGGCCATGAAGAAAATCCCAGCCAAACCTCCTTTTTCTGCTTTTGCATCTACTTTGTTAACAAAGCTGGAAGGAAGCGTAATCTCAAACATTCCCAAGAATGCCAATGCGAAAACGATAAAGATTCCAAAGAAAAAGAGATTGGGAAGCCAGTGGGTCGCCAACCAGTTGGCAAATTCAGGGCCTTGTATGGCTGAAACCGCAGTTCCTGCTATGGTATAAATCCCAATGATAGAAAAGCCATAAATAAAAGCTTGTCGTATCCCCGCAGATCGGCTACTCGCCCTACCTGTGAAGAAACTCACGGTCATTGGGATCATAGGGAAAACACAAGGCGTCAATAGGGCCGCCAGCCCCGCCAAGAAAGCCAAAACCATAAATCCCCAAAGACTTTCTTCGGTTCCTCCCTCAGGTTCAAAATCGGTAACAACTGGCTCAAGTTCAGGAGTGGATTCCTCAGAGTCAATTTGGTTGAACAGGGTTTCTCCTTCATCTGAGTCCTCGCTTTCAAAAGCGCTCACATTTTCAGGGGACTCAACTGCCGAAAATGACAATTCAATGTCCTCTTCATAGTTGATGCACTGCCCCGTCAAATCGGAACACATCTGATATTCCAAAGTCCCTGAAATGGTCCCGGAAGAATTAATTTTTAGAAGTTGCTCAAAATTTCCCTCCTTGATGAAAAAGGTAATATCTCCCTCAAAAATCTCATCATATTTTTTCTTCCCCTCTATTTCCTGTAAGCTTCCGACCCGCTCATAAGCACTTGATTCGTCCAATATCAAAGTAGTGACTAAAGGTCCCAAGTCGGGGTCAAAATCCGTTCCGTAGATATACCAGCCTCCAGGGATTTGAGCTTGGAGAATCAATTTAACCTCCTCTCCGACCTTGAGCTGCTCAGATGAAAGACTGACCGTCCACTGGGGTGGAGAAATTATTTGGGCCTGCGCCCCCAGGCTCATCAAAAATGATAAAATGAGCAGGAGGTTTTTAGTCCAAGAATTGGAGTTCTTCATACCTTTTGAACAGCTTTTAATGAGAAAGGAAAATGATAGCGGCTTAGTTCCGATTAGGCTTCATTCAGTTTACGGAAGTGTCGGAAGAAAGCAGCAATAGTTTCGATTCCGATAAAGTAATTTTGAACCCCATAATGCTCATTGGGCGAGTGAAGCGCATCCGTATCCAGTCCAAAGCCAAATAGAATTGGATCCGAGCCCAGCTCTTTTTGGAATAAGGCCACAATTGGAATGGACCCGCCTTCCCGGGTAGGGATGGGTCTTTTTCCGAAAGTTTCCTCCATCGCGGCTTCTGCAGCGCGATAGCCAATGGAAGTATCCGAAACAACTGCCGGAGAGCCCCCATGGTGACTTTTCACTTTTACTTTTACCGAAGAAGGTGCCAATGATTTAAAATAATCTTCAAACAATCGGGCGATTTCTTTCCAATCCTGATCAGGCACCAAACGCATGGAAATTTTCGCATAGGCTTTGGATGGCAAAACGGTCTTAGCTCCTTCTCCCGTATAGCCCCCCCAAATTCCATTTACATCCAAAGTTGGACGGATTCCGACCCGTTCGATGGTGGTGTAGCCTTTTTCCCCATGAACTGTAGCCACATCCAGTTTGGATTTATAATCTGCCAAATCAAAGGGAGCTTCATTCAATCGCTCTCGCTGCTCGGCGGTCAACTCCTGCACCTTATCATAAAATCCAGGGATAGTGATGTGCTCATTCTCGTCCTTCAATGAAGCAATCATCTTACAAAGCACATTGATTGGATTGGCTACCGCTCCTCCATAGGTACCGGAATGCAAATCCCGATTTGGACCTGTAACCTCTACTTCCATGTAAGTCAAACCACGTAAACCTACCGTAATAGAAGGATCCTGCATGGAAATCATATGGGTATCCGAAATCAGAATAACATCTGATTTTAGCTTTTCCTTATTTTCCAAAACGAAGGCTTCTAGATTATCTGACCCGACTTCCTCTTCGCCTTCGATCATAAATTTGACATTGCAAGGCAAATCATCAGCGGCTATCATCGCTTCAAATGCCTTCACATGCATGTAAAACTGCCCCTTGTCATCGGCCGAACCCCGAGCGAAAATCGCTCCTTCCGGATGATTTTCTGTCTTTTTGATCACCGGTTCAAAAGGCGGTGAATCCCACAGTTCGTAGGGATCGGCAGGCTGCACGTCGTAGTGACCATATACCAAAACAGTAGGAAGATTGGGATCTACGATCTTCTCTCCGTAAACGATCGGATAGCCAGCTGTTTGACAAATTTCCGCCACATCGGCTCCAGCTTTAAGGAGACTATCTTTTACAAAATCTGCTGCTTTAAAAACCTCTTCTTTGAATTTGGGATCGGCACTGACAGATGGAATCCGCAGTAGATCCAGCAATTCATTTAAAAATCGGTCTTTATGGGTTTGAATATAGTTGTTAACTGACATGTCTTATGAGATTAATGAAAGTCCCCAAAATTATCGGATTCAATAGGAAATGCCTATTTTCCAATGATCTTTTATTGGTGACAAACTATACATACAAACATGAAGGCCATTATTTGCGAGCAATTTGGACTACCGGAAACCCTTAGATTTGGAGAACTCCCAGATCCAATCCCAGGCCCCAATCAAGTCCTGATTGAAGTGGAAGCCTGCGGGGTGAATTTTCCAGATGTCCTGATTATTCAAAACCTATATCAATTCAAACCCGTACTGCCTTTTTCCCCAGGTGGCGAAGTTGCCGGTAAAATCATTGGAATAGGCGAAAATGTGAGGGGTTCCAAAATCGGCGACTCGGTATTGGCATTATGTGGATGGGGAGGTTTCGCTGAAAAAGTTGCGGTAGATGCTGAACGAGTGTTTAAACTTCCACCTAATCTTCCGGCGGAAATCGCAGCCACTACCTTATACACTTACGGGACTTCCTTTCACGCTTTGAAAGACCGAGCCAAGCTGCAGGAAGCCGAGACTCTTTTGGTTCTTGGCGCTGCAGGAGGGGTGGGATTAGCTGCCGTGGAATTGGGAAAATTGTTGGGAGCCAAAGTCATTGCTGCAGCCTCATCCGAGGAAAAATTATCGCTTTGCAAGGAAAAAGGTGCTGAACTAACCATTAATTATGAAAAGGAAGATCTCAAAGTCAGAATCAAAGAATTGACTTCTGGAAAGGGAGTTGATGTGGTCTACGATCCTGTAGGCGGCAAATTTACAGAACCCGCACTTCGCGGAATGACCTGGAAAGGACGCTACCTGATCGTTGGTTTTGCCAATGGAGAAATTCCAAAGATTCCCATGAACCTACCCTTGTTAAAAGGCTGCTCTATCGTCGGGGTTTTTTGGGGACAATTCTCCAAACTCGAACCAGAGAAAAGCTTTCAAAATATCGCTCAACTCATGCAATGGGTCCAAGATGGAAAAATCCAGCAACACATTGGCGAACGTTTTTCTTTAGAAAATTCCCCAAAGGCCTTACGGGACATCCTGGATCGAAAAATGCTCGGGAAGGGTGTGGTGATTGTGAAACCTTAAAAAATAAAGGTTCTAATGCCCCCATTCGAAATTAAAGAAGTGCATATTTCTGAATTGAAGGAATTACTTCAGTTTGCCCGAGATTGTTTTGTGGATACCTATGCCAGTCAAAACACAGCAGAGAACATGAGTCTTTATTTAAAAGAGGAGTTTTCAGAAGAAAAAATCCTAGAGCTTTTGAATGAGCCTAATGTTAAATTCTTTTTCGCACTAAACGGAGGTGAAATCATAGGATACCTTCAGATCAATTGGGGGAAAGCACAGAGTGAAAACTTGGATTCATCAGTTGAAATCGCCCGGATTTATGTCAGAAAGGATTTTCAAGGAAGAAAAACTGGAAGCTTGCTTTTGAAACAGGCTCTTCAATTTGGAAAAGAATTAGGAGCAAAATGGCTTTGGTTGGGAGTCTGGGAAAAGAATACCAAGGCGATGGATTTTTATCAAAAAAACGGGTTTCAGATTTTCGATCAGCACATTTTCAAACTAGGTTCCGATGAACAGTTGGATTGGATGATGAGAATAAAAATTGAACAGGATCGGGATGAAATTTCTTGAAAAAAAGGTCCTTCTAAAGCTTAAGGCGAAAGCCAGCATTGGCAAAAAAACCATTCGTCCTGCCAAAATCTATACTTGCAAATTGAGTTGAAATATTAGTCACAGACCATTCATAGGACAAATCAATAAACAGGAAAGAAATATTTAATCCAGTGCCGGCAAATACTCCCCAATTGGTCGATTGAAGTTCATCGCCAAAATCTTTTTGATCAAGAAGGAAGAAGACTGAAGGTCCACCGAATGCCCGCCATGCTACCGAAGATTCTGAGTTTCCAACAAGATACATCCCAAGATTTAGGGGGATTCTAATTCCTTTTAATTCAGGAAACTCAACTTGTATGTTTGGTGAAGAGCCTTGATTGAACTCTAGATTTTTACTTGTATAAAAAATCCCTGGCTCCACATACATTTTCTCGCCCCCAAACTCAACACCAAGACCTACCTGCCATCCGCTTTTTCCATTTAAGACATCCTCTGATGAACTGACATTGGAAAAATTTAATCCCCAACTAGGTTTAAGTCTTTGAGCGGAAAGGGAATAAGAAAAGAACAAGAGGCATAGGGAAGCAAGAACGATTTTCATAGTGAGGGGATTGGGAAGTGATAATCTTAAGGTAATGGAAAATCACGGAAAATGATCGGTTTTCCATTCTAATGAAAAATATATACAAAGGCCTACAGGATATCCTAGGTCTAAAAATGCTCGGAAAGGGTGTGTTGATTGTGAAAGAAGAAAAAAATCTATAGGCCGATTTAAAAGCTGAAGATATTATTGCTTTCCCATTCAAGAATTTTTGATAATTCATCTATAGAAGAGCCATAAACTTCCAGAGTAGAAGGATTCGAAGGATAGGTTTGTCCATCGAAGGTTACTAATCTATTTTCGCTACCACTGTATAGGATCAAATTCTTCCATCCATTGGTAGATTCTTGATCTATAAATACTGGGTATTTGACTACGGAAAATCGAGTGATTACATCACCATGATTAGTGAGCAAAAGGAGAGTACAACCTCCTGATCCACAGAAATAAGGTCCGGCAAGACCTACCAAAATTTCTTTATTTCCATCAGCATTCAGGTCTACCTGATCATACATGTATCTTCTGTCGAGGGAATCCAAAAAATCACCAGCCAGCTCTTCTTGGAACAGATCACCAAGTGTCAATTGGATCAGTCGCTGAATATTTTTCTGGTCTTCTTCTGTGAATGTTTGAGTTTCCTGAGAATCACCTGGCTCTTCAGAGATGATTTCGAGCTCATCCGCTAAATCCTCTAATGATTCAGAAGGCTTACATCCCCAAAAAAGAAGGAAAATAAAAATTAAATTTATAGGGTAGTTTTTCATATGGTATTAAAGGGAATGGTATTAAAGGGAACCTGAAAATTCAGGTTCCCTTCAGGTTAGTGGTTACTATTACGAACTCGATTGTTTTATCCAAAAGATTAGAACCTCAAACCTGCTGTAAGAAAAATGCCTTTTGATTTACCGATGTCGATCTGATCAATATCCTTTTGCACATTTGATAAAGACCACTGATAGGAGAAGTCTATATAAAATAGGGCAATATCCAAACCAGCACCTGCGAAAACACCCCATTGCGGAGACTCGATTTCATCTTTGTCGAAGAATTCACTACTGGTTCCAGTTACCAGAAATCCGGATGCTCCACCAAAAACCCGAAGCCCAGCGAAAGAATCTGCATTTCCCAATACATCCAAACCTACTGCTACTGGAATCCGGAGACCACTGTAGGTGAGGTCCGTTACAGGCCCACCATTTGCAGTTGTGAATTCAAAAGAATTGGTTTGATAAAATACTCCAGGTTCAAAATAAAACTTCTCTCCGAAGGCCACGCTAGCACCAACTTGCCAGCCTGCTTGTCCTTTGGCGTCTGTTCCCTCACCACTAATATTGGTGAAATTTAATCCAATTCCCGGCTTCACTTGGGTTTGAGCCTGAGCACCCACTGCCATCACAAATAGAGCAGCAGTCAAAATCCATAATTTTTTCATGTTAAAAGGTTTTTAAAATTATCGATTGAAAATTTCGGCATTCCGAATCGATAACATGATTTTTTAATTTCAAAAAATATTACAATGACTGTTTTTTTTGTTAATCTCGTTATTTTTAACTGTTATAAACAATGAAATGAGGCTTCTTCTTACTCTTTTAAGCTTTTTGTTACTTTGGAATTCTGCATTTTCTCAAGATACTCTCTTTGTCAATAAACATCAGTTTATTAGCCCGGTACAAAATGTATTTGATGCCGAGGGGCGGGTTTTTGTAAAAACTACAGGGCAATTATTTCAATTAGAAGGTGATAATTGGATTCCTTTCGAACAGCAATTCTCAAAACCTTACGTTTTCTTTAAAGACAATTTTTATGAGTCCGATTTTATTCCCAATTCGGAGCTTTTTGATATTTATCCTATCAAGGAACTTGTCCCGCAGCGGGGTAAATTTATAGCAACTGCGGCGAGAGTAGGATCCAGGTTTTTTGTAGCAAGCGGCAGTGAATTATTCGAATATGAAATTCGGGATCACTACACCAAAACCTATCACAATAGGTCCATTCGGGACATCTTTCTGGAGGACAGTTTAAAAGTAATTTCTACTTATTCGGGGATTTACGTAAATGATACCATTCGGTTAAAGGAGATACTTTACTCCAACGGGCCTTTATCTAAAATAGGTGGCAAGTATTACTTTGCTTGGGATGAAATCAGTCTTTTCTTCCCACCTGATTCCGTTTTTTTAATTCCAAACGGAACAAGCCGCTTTTCAGGAAAAGCCAGAAAGATCATTTCTTCAGGAGAAGATCTTTACACGCTGCATACTCAGGCTGTCTCAAAAGTTCTTCCTGGTTTTGAACTCCAACCCATTCACCAAGGACTAGAATATCTAGATTTGGAAGAATTTCAGGATGGTTTAGTATTCTCAACATTTCAGGGTGTCTGTCTGAAATGGGATGGGAATCGGATCGATACATTAGCCGTTCTCCCTGCAAAAGTCAAAGATATTTATCCTGTTGGGGACAGACTCATTTTAAGTTCAGATTCGGGGGTTTTTGAATGGAAAGACGAGGAAAATGAACCGAAGAAACTGGCTGACACCCCCTTTGCTGTCATGAGCACATTGGACGATTTTAACAACTTGTGGATAGCTACTGAAAATGGGCTTTACGTCTTAACGCCTGATTTTCCAGACCCTGTTATCATCATCCCCAATGTGGAATTTAACAGGGAAGCACTTCTTCTTCAGAGTGAAATGCTCTATGCAGGGGCAGTGGATGGTCTCTATACATTAAACACCTATGAAATTGAAAAATCCTACTTGCCTAATATATTAAATACGCTCCAAGTATCGAAAAATGAGCGAAAATCCATGTGGATAGTTGGTGCTTTTATTTTGGTTTTCATTTCTGTTGGAGGGTACCTATTTTACATGAAAAAGAAAAAAGAACGGGTCTTGAACCTTAGAAAATCCGGAGCTGAAGAATGGAATTTAAAAGATTTGGAACAGAGGGTGATTCAAGAGAAAATACTCACCGTTGAGGGTCTAGCCACTGCCTTGGATACCAATACCGTTCAACTCAACCGCAACTTCAAAAAAATGGGCATTACCCCAGGTAAATTCCTAAAAAAGGTAAAATTGAAGCAGGCAAAACAACTCCTGGATTCAGGAAGTAGTATAGAAGAGGTGTCAAAATCAATCGGATATTCTGAAAAGCTGATTAAAAGTGAACTAGGTCGGGATTAAACATATTCCCAAGTTTCATTTGGTTAAACAATCAGATAAAATACGCTTTCTATCCCTTTAAACATTCCGTTAACCATACACGGAGTTTTCCGGATCGAGCAAGGTGAATTATAGTATTTTTCTAAAAAACTAAATCTATATGAGCCCACAATTAAAAAAGCTTTCCCTACTTATTTTATTGGTTTGGGGAGTCTTTTCAGGACTTCAGGCCCAAATCACTTACCAAACCCCTCCCAAAGCCATTGCGGATTTGGTAAATGCACCGAGTACACCTTCCGTGGTGTTTTCAGAAAATGCAGATTGGATGCTGCTCCTAGAGCGGGCAGACAATCCATCGATCGAAACCCTTTCCCAACCTGAGTTGCGGATCGCAGGCATGCGAATTAATCCTGCTACCTCCGGACCTAGCCGAATTCGAGGAATCGAAAACCTGAAAGTTCGGATGACCCGATCCGGAGAAGAAATCCAGATCAAAAACCTACCTGCAAATACCTCCATTGGAGATATTGCCCTTTCCAATGATGAAAAATACCTGGCTTTTACCCACACCGAGTCCAATGGAATCAGCTTGTGGGTGGTGGACTTAAACACATTTGAAGCGAAAAAATTGACCGATGCTATCCTTAATGATGTCTATGGCAATGTGATGACCTGGACTCCGGATAATCAGATTTTGATCAAGGCGGTCAATCCATCCCGAGGAAGCATGCCTCAGGCGCCATCAGCACCTGCTGGTCCGATTGTACAGGAAACATCAGGAGATGCTGCACCTAGTCGAACCTATCAGGATTTGTTGAAAAACCCATATGATGAGC
Source organism: Algoriphagus sp. (assembly GCF_013373065.1). Classification (GTDB taxonomy): domain Bacteria; phylum Bacteroidota; class Bacteroidia; order Cytophagales; family Cyclobacteriaceae; genus Algoriphagus. The sequence goes on along the minus strand of NZ_JABXIN010000013.1, from coordinate 108,282 downwards.
AATTATTCGCTTATTTCATGGACTCTCAGCTGATGATGATCAGTCTGGATGGTACCAAAAAAGCAGTAGGCCCTACTGCCATGATCAAATCCTTTGACCTTTCTCCGGATGGAAAATACATCTTGGTGGATATTATCAAAAAACCTTTCTCTTACTTAGTTCCTGCGGGTAGATTCCCATATGATGTGGAAATCTGGTCCAGTACCGGTCAAAAAGTGAAAACTTTTGCCCAGATTCCTTTGGATGAGGTAAGGCCTACTGGTTTCGATGCAACTGTCACTGGTCCCAGAAGCATCAACTGGCGAGCAGATAAAGGTGCTGTTCTCTACTGGGTAGAAGCCCAAGATGGTGGCGATGGAAAAGTAAAAATGGAAAATCGAGAGATTGTCTATACACTCGCAGCCCCTTTCACAGGTGAAAATCAAAAATTGGCAACCACATCCCTGCGTTTTGGTGGAATAGCTTGGTCTACCGATGATTTCGCAATTTTAAATGAGCGCTGGTTTGGTGCCCGACGAGAAATCCGCTCTGTCATCAATCCTTCCAATCCTTCCCAAGGGAAACAAGTCATCATCGATCGCTCTTACGATGACATTTACAATGATCCGGGGGACCCTATTTACGAGACCAATGAGTTTGGTAAAAATGTGTTGAAAAGAAAAGGGGATTTGCTGTTTATGACTTCCGAAGGAGGAAGCCCAGAAGGAAGCATGCCTTTCCTTTCTACTTTCAATGTAAAAACCAAGGAGCAAAAAATACTTTGGAGATCACAGGCCCCTTACTACGAGCGAGTAGTAAAAGTAGTCGGTGAAGATGCTACGGAATTTATCACGCTAAAAGAAAGTACAGATATTCAGCCAAATTACTGGATGGTCAATACCAAAAAGCGAATTGCACCAATGCAAATCACGGATTTCGCCCATCCTTATGAGGGTCTCAAAGGAATCAATAAGCAATTGGTTAAATACAAGCGAAACGATGGCTTGGATCTTTCTGCAGTAATTTACACGCCAGAAGGATATAATCCGGCAACTGATGGTCCGCTGCCTGTTTTGATGTGGGCATATCCACGGGAGTACAAATCTGCTGAAATCGCGGCTCAAGTAAGAGGTTCTAAATATCGCTTTACCCGATTGAGCTGGGGCTCTCCGATCTATTGGGTGACACAAGGCTATGCTATCATGGATCAAACCGAGATGCCCATTGTAGGTGAAGGTGATCAGGAACCTAATGATTTCTTCATCGAGCAATTGGTAGCAAATGCTGAAGCAGCGATTGATCACATCGTCAGCTTAGGAATCGGTGATCGCAATCGAATTGCTGTAGGTGGGCATTCTTACGGTGCCTTTATGACGGCCAATTTGCTTTCGCACACGGATTTATTTGCTGCGGGCATTGCCCGAAGTGGTGCCTACAACCGGACCTTGACTCCATTCGGATTCCAGTATGAACAACGTACCTATTGGCAGGCACCGGAGGTGTATTTCAACATGTCTCCATTCTCGTTTGCACACAAAGTGAAAACTCCGATTCTCTTGATTCATGGACAAGCGGATAATAATTCCGGAACCTTCCCAATTCAGTCGGAACGTTATTACAATGCCTTAAAAGGTCATGGAGCTACCGCAAGATTGGTATTCCTACCGCATGAAAGCCATGGCTATGCGGCACAAGAATCCATCCTGCATACTTTGTATGAAATGGATACCTGGCTGGAGAAATATGTGAAAAACCGAAATCAAATCGATCGGTCTAAATAAAAGAGGCAGAAGATAAAAAGTAGAAACCCTCCCCGGCATGAGCTGAGGAGGGTTTTGTTTTGCAATATTAGTTTTACAAAAGTGACAGTTTTTTGTTAATTGTATTTTGCAATCAACCTAAATCCGTTCCCCACATCAAGGCAAGGAAAAGAATCCCCAGGACAATTCGATACCAGCCAAATGCGGTAAATCCATGATTGGAAACGTAACGGATAAAAAGCTTTACAGCAATCCAAGCGGAAATAAAGGCCACACCTGAACCAATCGCCAAAAGAATGATTTGCTCTTGGGTAAATGCCAAATCTGACTTGATTAAGTCATAACCACCAGCAGCCATCATGGTAGGTACCGCCAATAAAAAAGAAAACTCAGTGGCCTGTTTTTTATCCAACCCATTAAATACTCCACCAATGATCGTGGCAGCAGCCCGGGAAGTGCCAGGTACCATAGACAGGCATTGAAATAGCCCGATGAAAAAGGCGTTTTTGTAGGAAATATCTTCCACTTCCGAAAGATGAGATGTTTGGTTAACCACCTTTTTGTCAATCAAAATCAAAATCACACCCCCTAAAATCAACGAAACCGAAACCACCACGGGATTGAATAAATACCCCTTGATGATGTCATAGGCCAGCAATCCAACGATAGCAGTAGGAATGAATGCTGCCAAAAGTTTGAAATAAATTTTCAGGCCCCGGAAAAATCGTTTGATGTACATCAGGGCAATGGCTAAAATGGCCCCTAGCTGAATAAAGACCTCAAAGGTTTTCACAAATTCATCATCATGAATGCCCATGGCGGTAGATGCCAAAATCATGTGCCCGGTAGAGGAAATTGGCAAAAACTCCGTCAGTCCTTCAATAATGGCAATGATGATCGATTGAAAAAGCGTCATAATTGGAATAGTTTGCCGGCAAAAATACAAATCCATAAGGGACTGCCTAGAATTTTTTACAAGGAGGGCTTTTTTGGAAAGGAAAAATAAATCTACAACTTCATCTAATTCTTTCCATTTGGAAAAAACAATTAAAAAACCCAAAATCACCAGCCCATGAAAAATATTTTTGAAAAGCCTGTCACCGATGAACTTATAGCCCGAATTGAGTCCCTCAAGCCCGATTCGCAACCCATTTGGGGGAAAATGAGTGTGGATCAAATGCTAGCCCATTGTGCTATGGCTTATGAAATGGCCTACACTGATAAGCATCCCAAACCTAATGCAGTGATGCGGTTTTTACTCAAAACCTTTGTGAAATCCGGAGTAGTCAATGAAAAGCCTTATCCAAAAAATGCCCGAACGGCTCCTGTTTTTATCATCGCGGACCGCAGGGATTTTGAGAAAGAAAAGAAAAAATTAATTGACTACATCAAAAAAACCCAAGAACTGGGGACCTCCTATTTCGAAGGAAAAGAATCTCCTTCCTTCGGGACAATGACGGCAAAGGAATGGAATAATTTATTCTACAAACATCTCGATCATCATTTGACTCAATTTGGTGTTTAGTTTTTTACTTATTTTTTGGAAAAAATTATATTGTTAGTACAACATTGAGTTAACCTAAAATGCGTCCTATCAGACTTCTGATTCTTATTTTCACTGCTTCTTTTATCTTTTCCTCCCCTGTCTTGGCTCAAGAAGCCCAAGCTTCCAATGGTGCGTTGAAAGTTTGGGAAAAAGTTCTGGCATCTCATACCCGGTATCCCACTGCCGATCTAAGGGCAAGAAAAAGTGGATTCATCATCTTGGATATCAATTTTGACGAGGAGGGCAATATCTCTTCCTATGAAATTGCTGAGACCAAATACAAGGAAATGCAAAAATCCGCTGAGACAGCCTTGGAGAATGCCTTGGAACTTTGGAAACCGGAAATGCTGGGGGATCGAAATCGGGATGAAACCTATCAATTGATCTTCAATTTTGAAATGATTGATGCCAATACTCCTGATGAGGCGATTGAAGCGGCCACGAAATACATTTACAAAGGAAAACCTGAAAAAGCTCTAAAAATTGCAGATCGCCTGGTGACTCAAAAGCCTTTTGAACCAACCTATCTGGAGCTTCGGTCCCAGATCAATCGGCAACTTGGAAATGAAGAAGCGGCAACCGCTGATCTTTTGGAAAACCAGCGGCTTCAGGAAAAAACGCTGGCAAAAATCGATATCAAAGTCTTTGGAGTAGTCAGTACTCGAGTAGTTCAGGGGACCGTAAATTTTTAAATTGGGATTATGAAAAAACTCAGCTACTTATTTATCCTTCCCGCATTTATTTTGCTTTCGTGCCAAAAAGAGGAGAAAAAAACGGTGGAAATTACTGAAGAAATCACCAAGACTATCGAAATAGAAAGGGATGATACGATTAAAAACCAGATTCCAATTGGGGATACTTCTCAAAATGCCCTAGACTGGAACGGAACCTACAAGGGAACCCTTCCCTGTGCTGACTGTGAGGGAATCGAAACGGAACTTACCCTAAACTTGGATGGCAACTACCTCTATAAAGCCACTTATTTAGGAAAGGGAGTCAAGGTTTTGAAATTTCCGCCCCTTTCCAATGGGATGAGACAGGTTCCATGATAACTCTTCTGGAAATGGAAGGAGCACCCGGAAAATATCAGGTAGGAGAAAACCAGCTATGGCACCTCGATGAGAATGGAAATCGCATCGAAGGGGATTTGGCGGACCGTTATATTTTAAAGAAGCAATAGCTTATTTGAAGCGCACAATTTTCCCATGCGCCTTGGAAGTCATTTCTTCAGGGATAGCGGCTGAAATCTCATTAAATAGCAGCTCTACCAATTTTTGCTTCAAAAAACTTCGATTCAAAATGATACTTACCTCCCGGATGGGAGCTGCTCCCTTAAAGGGACGAAGCCTGGCTTTTTCTTCTCCAGAAAGATCATGCGTTGCCAATTCTGGAAGTAAGGTCACGCCTTTGTAGCGATTTACCATATTCCGAAGGCCTTCCAAAGACCCACTTTCGTAATGAAAATTCTCCGGTCCACTTGCAGTCTGATCACAGAAATTTATCACTTGATCCCGGAAACAGTGTCCTTGCTGCAAAATCCATAATTCATTGGACTTGATTTCATCAGCTGTTATTTCCTTTTTCTCTAAAAGTGGATGATCTTTTGACAGGTAGGCATAGAACTTTTCGTAAAACATGGGTTTTTCCAAAATACCTGGTTCATCCAAAGGTGTCACAATAATCCCCAAGTCCAACTCATCATTTTTCAATCGCCGCACTACCTCTTCAGTCACCATCTCCTGAACTTCTAGCTTGACATTGGGGTACTTTTCCAAAAATCCCCGGACAAAAAGGTGTAACAAGTAAGGAGCTAGGGTTGGGATAATGCCCAGTTTGATAGTACCTGAAATATCCCCCTTCAACTGGGCGACCAATTCGTAAATACCCTTGCTTTCCGAAACCACCCGCTTGGCTTGGGCGATTACCTGAACTCCAATTTCAGTCGGGATAACAGGCATCTTGCTCCGATCAAAAAGAATTACACCCAGTTCCCGTTCCAACTTACTCAATTGGGCACTAAGGGTGGGTTGTGTTACAAAACAGGATTCGGCCGCATGGCCAAAGTGCCGGTGCTTATCCACGGCAATCAAATATTCGAGCTGCTGAATCGTCATAAGGGACCTAAATCTGAATCCCTAAGTTAGAAAAACCTCAAATAGTTCAACCCCCCATTGGACATTTTCATATTTCACTTAGAAGAATGCCTTTTATCAAAAAATAGTCAAAAAATTCTTCGAAATACTTAAATTCCAATGTTTTCAACCCAAAAAACCAATAAGCTATGGCTATTTCCAGAAGAAAATTTTTCTTAACCAGCGCCCTTGCAGGGGCAGGATTGACAATTGCTCCTGAGTTTTCCTTTGCCAAAACCAAGCGTACATCTTTTGGCAAAACAGTCCGACTCGGCTTCATCGGTGTAGGCCGACAAGCCATGGGCTTGCTAAATCGTTTTATGCAACTCCCAGAGGTGGAAGTCACCGCTGGAGCAGATGTGTATGAAATTAAACGAACGCGATTCGAACAGCGAGTCCGAGCTGCATATGCACAGCGAGGTACTCAACCGCTCAGTTTAAAAGTATATGACGACTATCGAGATCTATTGGCCAGTTCGGAGGTAGATGCCGTTGTGATTGCAACACCTGATCATTGGCATGCCAAAATCGCCATAGACGCCTGCAAGGCCAAGAAGGACATCTATCTGGAAAAACCACTGACTTTTACGGTTTATGAGGGACAGCAACTGGTGAAAGCTGTCCGTGAAAATGGAACCGTACTCGCAGTAGGGAGCATGCAGCGTTCCGCAGTCAATTTTCAAACAGCCGTTGCTCACGTCCAAAAAGGAAGCATTGGTAAAATTCAAGAGGTGCTTGTACATGTGGGAGATAACCCATTCCCAAAACCATTTGACTTAACTCCTGAAGCAGTTCCTACAGGGCTTGATTGGAAGGCATGGTTGGGTCCCCTACCTGATTTACCTTACCACCCTAACTTAAATCCCCCCATTTCATTGGATCCAGTAGAAAATGAGAAGCTTTGGGCCGCTTGGCGATGGTTTAAAGAAACTGGCGGCGGACTAATGACTGACTGGGGTGCCCATATGGTTGACGTTGCTCAATGGGGTTTGAATCAGGACCGAAAAGGTCCCGTTGAAGTCATTCCTCCTATGGGTGATGCTCCGCTCACCTATCGTTTTGCCGATGGTATCCCGATGAAAATTACTTCCTTCGATGAGGGCCGTCAGGGAGTGAAATTCATGGGAGAAAAAGGATGGATCAAGGTTTCGCGAGGAAATTTCGAAAGCTCTCTTCCAGAAATCAGCCTTGAAAAAAACGATGAAAATTTCAATTATTCCCAACATTACATCGACTTCATCGAATCCATTCAGCGACGGAAGGATCCTATCGTACCTGTAGAAATTGGTCATAGCACCTGTACTTCTTGTACGATTGGAAACATTGCTAAGGAATTGAACCGGCCACTCAAGTGGGATCCGATTTTGCAGCATTTTGGGGATGATTTTGAAGCCAATACCAAATTGCATTACACGTATCAAAATGGGATTTCCCTACGCTAGTAGGAATTCCTTATAGTTAAAAATCAGGTTTTCAAATTCCGATAGAGAGCCTTTTATAATTAAGGCTCTCTTTTTATTTCTAACCCCTATAATCCATGGAAAAGTCTTTATTATTAAAAATTCAATCCAATAGACTTATCTATTGGGGCGTTTTCCTTTTTCTTCTAGGTCTAGTCGTAGGTTTAATGGCTCCTCTTTTTGCCAATCCAAGAATGGGGGTTTCCAGTCATATTGAAGGAATTTTGAATGGAATGTTCCTAATCATCTTGGGGCTGATTTGGGATAAAATCCTCGTTTCGGAAAAGTGGCTGAAGATCACTTTTTGGTTGGCGATTTATGGAACCTTTATGAATTGGTTTGGAATCCTATTGTCCGCAATTTTCAATGGAGGAAAAATGCTGGGAATAATGGCTCCAACCGATGAAAGTTCACCAATTGTTGAAGGAATAATCGGATTTTCATTGATTTCACTTTCGATAGCAATGATTGCTACTTGCGTGATTCTATTGATTGGTTTAAAGAGAAAGATGTCAGCTACAATTTGATTTAAAATCGCTTAAATTCGGTGAAAACATCTTCTTGTTGGTTTGAATCGATACATCCAAAATTCAACTATGAACAAATTTCACGCGTTTTTATACCTTTTTATTTTTGGAATTTTCGGGTGCCAAAAAGCCGAGGAAAAAGCTCCTATTTCACTGGAAGAATTGACCATTTCAGAAATTCATGAGGCCTTTCAAAATGGGACTTTTTCAGCAGAGGACTTAACAAAGGCTTATCTAGATCGAATTGCCGCCTTTGATGGACCAATTAATTCTATTACTGTCATCAATCCAGATGCGATTGCAAAGGCTAAAGAGCTCGATCAGGAATTTGAGCAAAGTGGAAAACTGAGACCGCTTCATGGCATTCCCATCATCGTCAAGGACAATATCAATACGGCAGGACTTCTTACAACTGCTGGAGCTTTAGCCTTAAATGACTTTATTCCGGAAAAGGATTCTCCCATTATTTCCAAATTAGTAGAAGCGGGCGCAATTGTTCTCGCAAAATCCAATATGGCCGAATGGGCATTTTCCCCCATGCATTCCGAAAGTTCTACCCATGGCACCACCCATAATCCATACAATTTGGATTATGTACCTGCTGGCTCCAGTGGAGGCACAGGAGCCGCGGTCGCAGCAAATTTCGGAACGGTGGGTTTGGGAACCGATACGGGAAATTCCATTCGAGGTCCTTCCTCCCACAATGCCTTGGTAGGATTTCGAACCACTTTGGGTCTGATCAGTCGAACGGGAATTGTGCCCTTGTATCTACGAAATGACGTGGTAGGGCCTATGTGCCGGACCGTGGAAGATGCTACCCGAGTAATGGAGGTAATGGCAGGAATAGATCCTAATGATCCGCTTACGCAGTATTCCGATGGGAAAGCTCAAACCAGTTACCAACAATCCTTGGATCCAAACGGCTTGCAAGGCGCTCGAATTGGGGTACTTCGTGAAATTATGCAGGACCTAGATCCTGAAGTGAAAGCATTATTTGAACAGTCTTTGGTGGATCTTCAAACCCTTGGTGCAACCGTCATCGATCCCGTGACTATTCCCGATTTTTCAACGCTTAGACAGAATCAATGGTGTGCTACCTTTCGGGAGGATTTGGAAGCATTCTTGGCAGAATATGTGAAAAATGACACGATTCAAACTCTGGAGGATATTATTCGAATCGGCTCAAATTCTCAATTCGCCCAAGATCGATTGGAAATGATGAAAGATAATTCAGGAAGATGGGGACTTGAAGGAGAAGCATGCGGTAATGCTTATGAGGATCCTAGAAGAATTGCCTTTCGCGAAGCCATTGAACATGTCATGGACTCCTTGCAATTAGATGCAATCGTCTATCCTTCTTGGAATCACAAGCCGGCCCGAATCGAGAATTTTCAGGAGGAATACCGAGGAGACAACAGCCAAATCATTGCTCCACATACCGGCCAACCTGCTTTTACGATTCCGATGGGATTTGTAAGTGGAAATTTACCTGCAGGAATTCAATTTTTGGGAAGGATGTATGCTGAGCCTACCTTAATTCGGCTGACCTATTCTTATGAGCAAGGGACTAAACACAGAAAGCCTCCCATTTTATCTCCTGGCACAAAGAATTGAAGTGTTTGGGTAAAGCCAATTTTTGGCTTTTGAATTCTATATTCTCCAGCTAAAGCTGGAGGCAAATGATTCAGTAATAAAATTTTGTTATCAATAAATCCTAAATCTATCTAGTCTCTCCCATTGGATTTCCCAATACATCAATAGGGAGGGCGCTTCAGCCCCTCCTTAAAAAAGAAGTTCTTTTTATGTGTCTTTAGCCTAAAAAAGAGAATCATTTGGCTAAAGCCAATCTTACTTTTTCAATTCTAATTCCTCCAGCTAAAGATGGAGGCAAGTGATTATACAAATTGAATTTTAGAGTTGTTAATACTCCTAATGCTTTTATCCAAAGTTTTATTTCCAATCTTTCAATAGGGAGGGTGCTTTAGCTCCTCCCTAGAGAATCTATTTTTCTCATTGGCTTTAGCCTAAAAACGCATTCGGTTAATATCATTTTTGTTTTTCTTCCCCATTCCCCAGCTTTAGCTGGAGGCAGAAAATCCCGAAAAATAAATTTTTTCAATTAAATTGAGTCAAATTGAAATTCAATGGATTCCTTACAAAAACTCAGCTATTTGCTCTACAGCAATTCTCGCCTACTCATCCAGCAAATCCAGGCCAAACTTCAGGATTTTGGACTTACTTACACCCAATATTTAACCCTGTCGGTACTCTGGGAAGAGGATGGCCAATATGTCAACCAAATTGGCCAGAAGTTGGAATTGGACTCCGGGACGCTTACCCCTTTGTTGAAAAAACTAGAAGCCCAAAACTACCTCCGGCGAATTCGAAGTGAAGAAGACGAACGGAAAGTAAAAGTTGAACTCACCTATCCAGGGAAATCACTTCAGACAAAAGTTGAGTCAATTTTAGGAGAGTTTTCAGAAGGGTTAGAGCTTTTATCAGATTCTAAGTTGACCAAGCTAAACAGTTCCCTCTCGGACTTGTTATCCCAATTAAAATCACTTGACTAATATGGAAAAACTAAACATCGACTACACAGCAGTAGCCATCAATACCGGTGGCCGAAAAGGACATGTTCGAACGGACGATGGAAAATTGGATTTTGAAGTATCCATGCCCAAGGAAATTGGGGGTGACGGAGAAAAGACCAATCCGGAACAATTTTTTGCAGCTGCTTATGCTACTTGTTTCGGTGGCGCATTAGGTGCTGTTGCAGGCAAAACCAGCCTTCGGAATTCCGAAATCAAAGCCAAAGTTCATCTTGGAAATTACGGCCCTAATAGCTTTGGTTTGGCAGTGGATATAGAAGTAAAAATTCCACAGGCAGAATCTTTGGAGCACGCCCAAAAATTAGTCGAAGCTGCACATGAAGTTTGCCCTTATTCTAAAGCAACACGTGGAAATATTGAAGTGAACGTTAAAGCAGTAGAGTAATAATAAAATCAACCCAAACAAAAAAGGCTAGCCGAATATTCAGCTAGCCTTCTTTTATTGATTTAACCTTTATTATTTTCCTTTTTCTCCGATAGAAATCATTGCACATCGGAATCCAATATGATTGGTTGCGGAATCTTGATGCATGAATCTTCGAGTACCCGGAGCCAACCAGTAGGTTACGTCTCTCCAGCTTCCTCCCTTGTAAACACGCATTTCGTCGGTGATCATGGAAACTTCATAGTTTTCTGCCTCGTCACCATATCCGTCTTTTCGAAGTGGGTTCAAATCATCCGCATCCTGATAAGTCAAAGGACGGTATACATCATAAACCCATTCGTTCATATTACCAGCCATGTGATACAAGCCAAAGTCATTCGGCGCCATATCATATACATTGGTTGGTAGGATCTCACCGTCATTTCGCTGATTTCCGGAAATACCTCCGTAGTCACCTCGTCCTCGCTTAAAGTTAGCCAAGAAGTCACCTTGCTTACCTTTACGCTTCACGTTGTATGGATTACGAACACCACGGCCATCCCAAGGATAGATTCGTCCGTACTCTTGATTTTCATCTAAATATTGGGTTCCAATCATCGCCTTAGCTGCGTATTCCCATTCTGCTTCAGATGGAAGTCGGAAATCGGCCATGGCTACACCTCTTTCAATCAATTGGGCTTTGGTAAAAGTGGAATCCAATTCTCTTTCTTTTCTGATCAATTCCTGAACATAATCAGTACGCCACTTGGCATAAATATTAGCTTGCTTCCAAGAAACCCCTGCAACCGGATAAAAATTGAAACCAGGGAATCGGAAATAATAGGACTGGTACATGTCATTGAACGACAAAGCACCACCCCATACGTCTTCTCTAGGCTCGAGATTCAATAAAGAGTCTGCACTAACTTTTTTCTTCATGTCAAACAGGAATTCCCGATAGTCATTATTGGTAATTTCTGTCTCGTCCATGTAGAAATTCGCAACCGTCACTGTTCGCTCCAAGTTGTCACGGAAGGCCATGATATCCTCTTCCTGAGAACCTAAAACAGCACGACCGCCTTGAATAAATTTCAAGTTTGGACCAGGAATCTGTTCAGCATTTCTAGCCACAAAAAATTGCGTGGTGTCCTGCTCATCAAAGGAAAACTCCGCTCCGGTGGTAGCACTTCGCTTACCAGGTTTTGCAGCAGTTCTCCGGCCATAGCCTGGAGTTTTGTTACAAGAAGAAAGGATAGAGCCACCTACAATTAGTAGAGCTGTAGCCCATAATCCCCAAGATTTTCTACTCGAATTCATATGAAAAGAGGTTTTTATGCCCAATTTGATTTGCTAATATAGGTTCATTCGGATGGACTTGCAATTATCGCCAACCGCCTAAAATCATTGATTTTTGCCAAATTTGCCCAAATCACAAAGTATCTGCAAAATTCCAGTGCGAAACTGCAATATTTATGCCAGTTAAATTTTTGTAAAATTAACTTTCTAGCATGTCTTTGAGCCATTTTTGGCCTTCAGAAATGCTTGAAACATGTGAAATGGTTAAAATCAAACGATTCTTGTATTCTTTTATTTTAAAATAACGGGAGTTTATTTGAGCAAATGCCATGATTTTCTGGAAGATAGGAGAGGAGTAAAAATCAGCTCGGTCTGAAGGCAGGAGGTAACATTTCATCTGCCCATTTTTCAATACCAGTTTTTCAATACCCAACTTCTCCGCTTTCCATCGTAATCTTACAGTTTCCATCAAATCCTGAACGACCGGAGGTACCGGCCCAAAGCGATCATCCAGCATTTGGGCAAACTGTCCCAGTTCTTCTTCGTCTTTGATGGAATCCAACTTGGAATATAAACTCAAGCGCTCGCTGATATTGGCCACATAATCCTCCGGAATCAACAATTCGAGATCCGTTTCCACCGTACAATCCTGTACCAGTACTTTCACCTTCTCCTTCAAATCCACTTCAAACAAAGCAGCAAATTCATTTTCCTTCAACTCCTGCACGGCTTCATCCAGGATTTTATGATACATCTCAAAACCCAGGTCAGTAATGAACCCGCTTTGTTCAGCGCCTAGTAAATTTCCCGCTCCCCGAATATCCAAATCCCGCATCGCCACCTTGAATCCATCTCCCAGATCTGAAAACTCCTCCAAAGTTTGTAATCGCTTCCTGGATTCGGGAGTCAAGCCTGACATCGGTGGCGTCAACAGATAGCAAAAGGCCTTTTTATTACTTCGGCCTACCCGACCACGCATTTGGTGCAAGTCACTCAAGCCGAACATGTGTGCGCGATTGATGATAATGGTATTGGCGTTCGGGATGTCCAGTCCGGATTCAATGATATTCGTGGAAACAAGCACATCGTATTCATGCTCAATAAAATCGACCATAATTTTTTCCAGCTTCTTTCCATCCATCTGACCATGGGCCCCTACGACACGTGCATCCGGAACCAGCTTTTTGATCAGGCTAGCAATGCTGTCAATCTCCCCAACCCGATTGTGAACGAAGAACACTTGCCCTCCACGTCGGAGTTCGTATGCTACTGCATCCCGAATCACTTCTTCCTGAAAGGTCTGTACCTCTGTTGTTACGGGCTGGCGATTTGGGGGAGGAGTAGAAATTACAGAAAGATCCCTTGCACCCATCAAGGAAAAATGGAGGGTTCTCGGAATCGGCGTGGCCGTCAAGGTCAGCACATCCACATTCACCCGTAGGTTTTTCAATTGGTCCTTTACCCGGACCCCAAACTTCTGCTCCTCATCAATGATTAACAAGCCCAAATCCTTGAATTCAAGGCTTTTATTAACAATCTTATGTGTTCCGATTAGGATATCAATCTTACCGGATTTTACCTCCTCCACGATCTGCTTCACCTCTTTTGCAGTTCGGAATCGGTTAATGTAATCAACCGTCACCGGGAATCCCGAAAGCCGCTCCTTAAAGGTTTGAAAATGCTGCATCGCCAAAATGGTGGTAGGCACCAAGACAGCTACCTGTTTTCCATCATTGACCGCTTTGAAGGCAGCTCGAATGGCTACTTCCGTTTTACCAAATCCCACATCCCCGCAGACCAGTCTATCCATAGGATAGGTTTTTTCCATATCAGCCTTCACATCGCTTGTTGCTGCCGCCTGATCTGGAGTGTCTTCATATATAAAAGAACTCTCCAACTCGACTTGCATCACAGAATCATTTGAGTAAGCAAAACCCTGTGCGGATCTGCGTTTCGCGTAAAGTGCAATCAGGTCCTTAGCGATGTCCTTGACCTGTTTCTTGGCCTTTTTCTTCTTATTTTCCCACTCCGGAGATCCCAATTTGGACATGGTAGGCATTTGGCCTTCCTGTCCGGAATATTTGGAAATCTTATGCAGGGAGTGAATGTTGACGTACAAAAGATCATCATCCCGAAACACCAAACGGACGGCCTCCTGCATTTTTCCACCAACTTCTACCTTCTCCAAGCCGGCAAAACGTCCTACCCCATAATCCACATGGACCACATAGTCCCCGGGATGTAAAGCTTTCAGTTCCTTTAGGGTAAGGGCTTTGGATTTGCTGGCCTTCTTACGGGATCGATAGCGATGAAAACGCTCAAACAACTGATGATCGGTATAACAAATCAACTTGTTCTGCCGATCTTCAAATCCTTCCCGAAGGCCCATCAACATCGTCTGTACCTGCAAGGTGGGATCCAATTCGGCAAAAATCCCGATGAGCCGATCAATCTGCTTGGCATTTTCCCCTGTAATCAAATTGGTAAAGCCCTGCTTTTCATTTTCCGCCAAGGTGCTTACCAATAGGTCAAAATTCTTATTGAATGAAGGCTGGGGTTTGGAATCCCAAGCTAATTCGGTACTTCCTTTAAGATAGAATTGCTTTCCAAACTCGACAATCTTGAAGCCTTTAACCAAACGGATAAAATCCTCCGAGGTCTCAAAAAGATCAGCAGGTTGCAGCAAGGTCTTTGTCTGATTGGTCTTCGCCAGAATTTGATCAAAGGCCATTTCCGCTTTGTGAAAACATTCCCCCATCACATCTGCGGTAAGCTGGTAATCCTTGATCCACAGGGTAGTTGATTCTGGTAAAAAGGCCAAAAAGGACTGGCGAAATTCCTGAAGTAACTTGGTTTGAGTATTTGGAATCAGGGAAATCAGCTCCACCTCGGCGATGGACAACTGCGATTCCGGATCAAAGGTCCGGATACTTTCAATCTCTTTCCCAAATAATTCCAACCGATAGGGGTGCTCATTGGAAAAAGAAAATACATCTAAAATCCCACCCCGAATGGCAAATTGTCCGGGTTCATACACAAAATCAGTCCGCTCAAAATCATAGCTATGCAGGAGCTCTGATACAAACTCCATATCCACTTGCTCGCCGACCCTAGCCTGAAAGGTATTTTCCTGGAGTGAGCGCTTGTTGATGACCTTTTCATACAAGGCCTCAGGATAGGTGATCAGAATTTGAGCTTTCTCTTCCTCATTCAATACCTGATTTAGAATCTCGGAACGCAGCAGCACATTGGCATTGTCCACTTCCTCATAGTGATAAGGCTTTTTGAAACTGGAAGGAAAAACCAGGTATTCTTCTTTTCCCAACAGGTTCTGCAGATCCGTATTTAAATAGGCGGCTTCTTCCTTATCCTGCGCAATAATCAGATGGAATCCTCCTATCCGCTGAAAAATGGTGGCAAAAACGACCATATCCAAACTGCCGGAAAGTCCTTTTATTTGGAAATTCCCAAGCGCACTTTGGGCAAGCTTTTCCGTGAACGTTCGCAGAAAGGGATCCGAATGATAAATGGAAAGGAAGGATGCTCTATCCAAGACAGTGGATTTTTAGTTGGGGGCGCAATTTACGGCGATTTCAATTTTTCAGCTTAGATTTTGCCTGAAATATCCCAAGTCCTGAACCTAAGCCGCTTTAAATTGTTTTCCTCACAATGAATCAAACTTCCCAACAAAAAACTTGGTTCCAGCGGATCGAATCCCTGCACCCCTACGAGACGCTCCTCTATCTGGGAATGATTGGAAGTGGTTTGATCTTTCTCTTTCTCGTGGTAGCCTTTCTTTTTTCAGGCTTGGATCAGCTCAGTGGATTGAATAAAAAAATCCCTGTTTCCTTTTTGATTTCGACCTTCTTGTTGGTTTCCAGTGGCTATACAGCAACCAAAATGCGCATCTTTTACCAAGAGGAAAACGCAGAAAAAGTCACCCGAGCGTTGGGAACAACCCTCCTCTTGGGCATCATCTTTACCTCACTCCAAGTTTCCGGATGGATGGAATTACAGGCCATGGGTATCGATTTTAAAGGAATACCCAGCGGTAGTTTTCTATATCTTCTTTCAGGAATCCATATTTTCCATCTGTTGGGTGCCATGGTTTTTGCCATGATTCTATGGGTTCAATTGAGGAAACGCCAAAACGATCAGATTCAACGACTCATCCTCTTTACCAATCCCTTTGAAAAAATGCGCCTCCGCCTTTTCACGGTTTATTGGCAATTCATGGATGGGATTTGGTTAGTCCTTTTTTTATTATTTGTAATCAGTTTGTAAAAAATGAAACTCATCCTCGAAACCCATGTAGAACAAGACTACCTGACCGTCAAGGAAGGGTTTCATGAAGCGCTTTTCAAAAAACTGAGCCCCCCTTTTCCTCCGGTGAAATTATTGCGATTTGATGGTTCGAAAAAAGGGGATCAAGTGGCTTTGGAACTGAATTTTATCTTTTTCAAGCAAAAATGGGTAAGCGATATTACCGAGGATCATACGGATGAGCGAGAGTTTTATTTCATCGATCAGGGAACCCGGCTTCCTTTTTTCCTCAAAAAATGGACACACAAGCATCGCGTAATCGCTGCGGAAAAGGGCAGCATTATTCGGGATGAAATCGAGTTTGAAGGACCCAACGGACTCTTAACAATTCTACTCTATCCTGCACTTTGGGGGCAATTTCTCTACCGAAAGCCCATCTACCGACGCTTTTTCAAAAAGTCTTAGAGCTGCGTGAGATTCTCGCAATTTTCAATTTGACAATCCCCATATAATACGAGGGAATGCGAGGTAATGGACGATTGAAATTCCTTGCCGATCATTTCCTTGATCTCATTGATTTTGGGATCTGAAAATTCCCGGATTTTTCGGCACTGATTGCAAACATGGTGATCATGATGCTTGTAAGTGAGCGCCTGCTCATACAAGGCCACCTTGTCTTTGAACTGATGCTTAACGGCCAAACCGCTTTCTACCAACAAATCCAAGGTATTGTAAATGGTCGCCCGGCTGATCGTGTAGCCTTTATTTCGCATTTTGAGAAAAAGTCCCTCCACATCGATGTGCTCATCTTGTGGAAGCAGGTACAATTCATCGATTACTGAAAAACGCTCCGGGGTTTTTCGGCTTCCTTTTTTGATCAGAAAATTCTCGAAAATCTTTTTTGCTTTTTCAATCAGCGCCGTATCTGCCATTTCTTTTGAGTCTGAAAATTAAAGATGCGGGATATTCGATTTTTTGACAAATAGCCCCTGTGTCTTTAAGATAATTTGGTTTCAATCTAATTAAAATTTAGGGAAACATTGAGGGTAGGGATTTTCGTTAAGTCAGTAAGAGGTTTTCGCTCAAAATTGTAAATTAAGAAACCACCCGAACCCAAGAGACTTGAAACGATTCCTTTTTCTGTTTTTCCTCATCTTTTCCATCGAGTTTGGAGCAATCGCCCAAATTCCGGGCTTCTTCATGAAAGAAGATAAGCGGCGTGTGATTTTACCTTTTTATGCATCCAATAGCCTGATCATCGTTCCCGTATCCATCAATGGCACCTATCCAGTAAACTTTCTGATCGATACCGGTGTACGCTCCAATATTCTCTTCAGTAAAAATCTTGGCGATGCCATGGGCTTGGAATATTCCCGTAGACTCAATCTTATGGGAGCCGATGGCAAAGAAGAAATCATGGCTCAGGTTTCTCCTGTGAATCATTTGGACCTGGGACCTATTGAAGGTGTTGCTCAAAGCCTGCTGGTATTGGAAGAGGACTTTTTGGAATTGGAATCAGTAGTAGGGGTGCCGATTTATGGAATTATTGGCTATGAGTTTTTCAAATTCAACCCTGTTAAAATCAATTACGATGATGAGCGAATTGAATTTTTCCGAAGGAATGCTATGAAATGGCGACCGCCTTTTTATACGAAACTGGACATGACCATTGAGCAAAACAAACCTTATATCAATGCCACTGTCAAGCAACGAAACGGAGAAATTCTGGAATCCAAATTACTTATCGATACCGGTGCAAATCACGGGCTTTTGCTCAATCAGGAAACCACCGATCGCATCGAACTCCCTCCATTGAATATTGAAACCGAATTGGGACAAAGCCTGGGAGGAACGCTTTTCGGGCATATCGCCCGGGTGGATTGGGTTAAAATCAACAGTCTAAAGCAACGGGAAGTCCTCACTTCCTATCCTGAGGAAACGGCTTTTAGCTATGTAATCAAAGAAACAGGTCGCTATGGAAGTTTGGGATCGGAGATTCTGGGCCGAACTCGAATTATTCTGGATTATCCACGGAAGCGGGCCATGTTTAAGAAAGGAGAGACTTTTTATGTTCCTTATGAATATGACATGAGCGGGATGACCGTCAAAAAAGTACCCACGGATGACCAGCGATTCTACATCGGAACTGTGCGTGAAGGATCTCCTGCTGCCAAAGCCGGAATCCTACCTTACGATGAAGTTCTTAGCATCAATAAAATCCCAGTAATTATTTGGGAGCTTGCAGAAGTCATCAAACTCCTTCGGTCAGAGGAAGGAAAGGTAGTAGAATTTGAAGTGCGCAGGTACTTTGACGATACCCTAACCCGTTACGAGGATTTTACGTATCAGATTACCTTGCAGAAACAGATTTGATCGAAAGCAAAGCATCAAAAAATTATTACTTTTGATCACAATCCAGTAAAAATCAAAAACTAACCAACTTGATCACAGCTTAAAAAACAGACACTATGAAAAAAGTATTGATTCCAATTGCTATTCTCGCTGTATTGGGAATTTTCATTTACACCAAAGCGGTAGGAACTTACAACAGCTTTGTTGCTACGGAAGAGCAAGTCAATGGTATGTGGGCTGAAGTAGAAACCCAGTACCAACGTCGGGCAGATCTTATTCCAAACTTGGTAAATACAGTGAAAGGCTATGCAGATTTCGAGCAGGAAACCCTGACAGGCGTCATCGAAGCCCGTGCAAAAGCTACATCCATCACCATCGATCCTACCAATTTGACTCCTGAAAATCTGGAGCAGTTCCAGCAGGCTCAGGATCAACTTTCAGGGGCTTTGAGTCGCTTATTGGTGGCCGTCGAGCGCTATCCGGATCTGAAAGCCAACCAAAACTTTCTGGAACTACAGGCACAATTGGAAGGAACGGAAAACCGAATTGCCGTGGCACGCAGAAACTTCAACCAAGAAGTTGTCGCTTATAACACCAACCTGCGAACCTTCCCAAACAACATCTTTGCGGGCTGGTATGGATTTGAAACCAAAGGAACCTTTGAAGCCTCAGCTGGCGCTGAGAATGCACCAACGGTTCAGTTTTAATCACTGAAAAATGGCAGAGAAACTCTTTTCCGCACAAGACAAGGAACAAATCGTCCAAGCCATTGTAGCGGCAGAAAAAGTTACCTCCGGAGAAATTCAAGTGCATATTGAAAACCACTGCCGCATCGACGTACTCGATCGGGCGGCAGAGGTCTTCGAAACCTTGAAAATGTACCAAACCAAAGACCGGAACGGGGTGCTTTTCTACTTGGCTGTAGAAGACCACAAGTTCGCTGTCTTGGGGGATGCAGGCATCAATCAGGTTGTACCCCCTGATTTTTGGGAACAAATCAAAAACCGCATGGCCAAGCTTTTCAGTCAAGGGCAATTTACCCAAGGCTTAATCGATGGCATCCACGAAGCAGGTCATGCCCTTTCCGAACACTTCCCTTACCAGGGGGATTCTGACGAAAACGAACTATCTGATGAAATTTCATTCGGGTCTTAAGACCCTTTTCTCTTTATTTCTAACTTTTTTCATACTGACCGGATTGGCTGCACAGGACTTTCCTCCTCCTCCCAATCCACCCCGATTGGTCAATGACTTTACCCAAACCCTGAGTCAAAGCGAAGTCAACCAATTGGAGCGCAAGTTGGTCGCTTACAATGACAGCACCTCCACACAAGTGTCCATTGTCATGATTCGCTCGGTGGGTCCTTATGACATTTCCGATTACGCCTTCCAACTCGGAGATCAATGGGGAATCGGTGGCGCTCAAAATGACAATGGGATCCTTATCCTAGCTGCAATGGATGACCGAAAGGTATTTATTGCCACGGGCTACGGAATGGAAGGAGCGGTACCGGATGCCTTGGCCAAGCGAATCGTTAATAACCTGATTATCCCCAATTTCAAAATGGAGAATTATTACGAGGGACTTAATCAGGCGACGGATATGATTATCAAACTTGCTTCCGGCGAATACCAGGCTGAAGAAGTCATGGAAAATGGAAATGAGGGTGGGGGAATTGCCATCATTATCCTGTTCATCATTCTGTTTGTAATCATTCCGATGATTCGCAACCGACGGGACAATGACAACCACATGGGTGGCCGGGGAGGAGGCGTTGACCTCTGGACGACCATCATGCTGGCCAATATGCTTAAAGGCGGTGGTCGTGGAAAATTCGGTGACTTCTCCAGTGGGGGAGGAAGCTTCGGTGGATTCGGCGGCGGTGGCGGCGGATTCGGAGGTTTCGGTGGCGGAAGCTTCGGTGGCGGCGGTGCCGGGGGTAGTTGGTAAGTAGGGTTTTGAGAGTAAATGGTGAACAGTAAGTGGTGAGTAGATGATTGGAAGATTGAAAAATTGAAAGATTGGAAAATTATTCCATGTCAGTCCGAGCAATCGAAAAACGGGAGTCTTGAGATTAGGGGACCCTTCGATTTCGAGACTCACGTCTCTCAAGTGCTCAGGGTGACAATAAATTCAATTGCACCCAGAGTGTGAGTCCTCGTCCAAACCACTATGCCGCCCATACATCGTAAGAAGTAAGTAGTGAGTCGAACTTCATCATTCTACATTCTTCATTCACCATTCGACATTTAAAAAATCCGTTGCGTCGTAGCGCCTTAGTGTGAGTCAATAATTCGATATTCTAAAACCCGCCAAACACTACTCTGCCTTTCGTAATTCTGCTGTCCTCGACTCCGCTCGGACTGACAATAATTGCATTTGCATCCAAAAATCGACCCCCACTTTTAAATCTCTACGCTTCGTAATTAGTCCTTCGTAAATCGTAATTCGATAAGATTTCTAACTTTGAACTCCCAACCTTCTAAACACAGCTTTTCTATGGCAAATCAAATCATTTTCACCCCTGAGGCTCCTGCTCCTATTGGTCCTTATTCCCAGGCTGTTTTGGCAGGAAATACGCTCTATGTTTCCGGTCAAATTCCCTTGGATGCGGATTCCGGCGAGCTGATCAATGAAAACATCACCGAGGAAACTCATGCAGTCATGAAAAATCTGGAAGCGGTTCTGCGTGCAGCTGGATTTAGCTTTGCCGATGTGGTCAAATGCACCATTTTCATCAAATCCATGGATGATTTTGCGACGATCAACGAGGCTTATGGACAGTATTTCAAATCCAATCCTCCTGCCCGGGAAACCGTCGAAGTTAGCAAACTTCCCAAAAACGTGAATGTGGAGATTTCCTGTATTGCGGTGAGGTGATTGGAAGATTTGAAGATTGAAAAATTGAAAGATTGAAAGATTGGAAAATTATTCCATGTCAGTCCGAGCAATCGAAAAACGGGAGTCTTGAGATTAGGGGACCCTTCGATTTCGAGACTCACGTCTCTCAAGTGCTCAGGGTGACAATAATTTCAATTGCACACAGAGAGTGAGTCCTCTTCAAAACTACTTTGCCTCCCATACTTCCTAAGAGGTAAGTAGTAAGTCGAACTTCATCATTCGACATTCATTATTCATCATTCGATATTTAAAAATCCACCAAGCAACCTCTCTGCCCCGCGTATCTCGTACTTCGTATTTCGTAATTATGTTGTCCTCGACTCCGCTCGGACTGACAATGATTTCAATTGTACCCAGAGAGCGAAATCACCATAAAAACTACTCTTCCCTACGTACTTCGTATCTCGTAATTCGTACTTCCTTCCAATCTTCTTCACTCTTTGCCTCTTCACGGAAGACAATCCGTTGCGCCACTGCGCCGTTGCGCGAGCCAAAAACTTCCTTTGCTCCTCCTAATTCGTCAATCGTAATTCGTACTTCCCTTTTGTAAATCGTAAATTAGCCAACCCTTTTCTCCAAAATCGAGTTATAAAACCCATGAACCTAATCCCTTTCCATACCGAAACCCTGGTTAGTGCGCTCTCCAAGGAGGAAGTCATGGAGCATATTTCCCGCAAAACCCGGGAGGTGAATTTTTTGGATAAAAATCAGCTACAAAATCAAAAAGGCATTGCTTTCAATGGGATTGTCGGGAATCAGAGTTTCCGCATTTCCAAAGTCATACAGCGCAGCAATACCTTTCTTCCCCTCATCTTGGGAAAAGTAGAGGACACCCCTCGGGGATCCATTATTTTTCTCCGATACAAACTTTTCCCCGGAGCCTTGTTCTTTGTGGTCTTCTGGAGTTTGGTACTGCTCGGATTCACGGCCTTTTATTGGGGAATCTCCCAACATTGGCTCAATGGAGGAATCTGTCTGGGATTGGCTTTGATCAACTATTTTCTGGCTGTTTTTTTCTTTGATCGCCAAGTCAAGGAATCCCGGGCTAACTTCCATCAAATCATCAATTACCAATTGAAGGATTAAATCCCTAAGCGGTAGGGAATAAAGGCGCTAGGTCTTAATTTAGCGTGCTGAAAATCGAAACAACAAACCCTGATATCATGAGCATCCGAATCGAAAAAGATACCATGGGCCCGGTAGAGGTCCCTGCTGATAAGTACTGGGGCGCACAGACCCAACGATCCATCAACAACTTCAAAATCGGTGGGGAGAAAAACCGCATGCCGATTGAAATCATCCGCGCTTTTGCCATCCTGAAAAAGGCTGCTGCCCAAACCAATGCTGAACTGGGCGTCTTGGCGCAGGACAAAGCCGATATCATTTCCACGGTCTGCGACGAGATTTTGGAAGGAAAACTGGACGACCAATTCCCATTGGTTGTTTGGCAGACCGGTTCCGGTACCCAATCCAACATGAACACCAATGAGGTAATCGCTTACCGAGCACACGTTCTACTAGGCGGTTCCTTGGAAGATGCAAAGAAATCCATCCACCCGAATGATGATGTAAACAAGTCTCAGTCTTCCAACGATACCTATCCAACGGCCATGCACATCGCTGCTTACAAAATGGTCATGGAAACCACCATCCCAGGCGTTCAGAAGTTACGTGATACCTTGGATGCCAAAGCCAAAGCTTTCAAGGATGTGGTGAAAATCGGTAGAACCCACTTTATGGATGCGACTCCTCTTACCTTGGGACAGGAGTTTAGCGGCTATGTCGCCCAATTGGATCATGGGTTAAGAGCTTTGAAAAATACCCTAAGCCACCTGTCTGAACTGGCTTTAGGCGGTACAGCAGTAGGAACAGGTTTGAACACACCAAAAGGCTATGCGGAATTGGTGGCGAAGAAAATCGCTGAACTTTCCGGACAACCTTTCGTGACAGCACCCAACAAATTCGAGGCTTTGGCTGCCCATGATGGTATGGTAGAAGCCCATGGTGCCTTGAAGCAATTGGCAGTATCTCTAATGAAAATCGCCAATGACATCCGCATGCTTTCTTCCGGTCCACGTTCCGGTATCGGTGAGATCCTAATTCCTGAAAACGAACCCGGTTCTTCCATTATGCCAGGCAAGGTCAACCCAACCCAGGTAGAAGCCCTAACCATGGTCGCTGCTCAAGTAATGGGTAATGACGTAGCCATCTCTATCGGAGGTTCCAATGGTCATTTCGAACTGAACGTATTCAAGCCTTTAATTGCGGCTAACTTCCTTCAGTCTGCCCGCTTGATCGGGGATGCTTGTGTGTCCTTCAATGACAACTGTGCTATTGGTATCGAACCAAACACGCCAGTCATCAAGCGTCACTTGGAAAACTCCCTCATGCTCGTTACCGCTTTGAATACCCATATCGGTTATGAAAATGCGGCTGCGATCGCTAAGAAAGCGCATAAAGAAGGCACCAGCCTGCGTGAATCTGCCATCGCCTTGGGTCTTCTCACCTCCGAGCAATTCGACGAGTGGGTGAAGCCAGAGGATATGATTGGAAGCCTTAAGTAGTCAACAGACCACAGTCAATAGTCGACAGCCGATTTGTTTTAGTCCAAAACGACACAGCTATGGTCCATGGACCATCGACTGTGGACTAAAAAGCCTCTTCCAGCAATGGGGAGGCTTTTTTTATTCAATTCTCCTCCACCCTTCGCAGCGTCATCAACCTAAAATCGATGGCCTGATTTCCGGGAATTTGAGTGGCTTCTAGGGTTAAAGTCCCTTTACCTTTTTCCAAGTAAACAGACCCCAGAGTGAAAGGCCGGAAATCTTTTACATAGGATTCTTCTCTGGGAACTCGATCGTACTCCATTCCCACTAAAGGCGGGTCATTAGGTACATTCACAAGTCCACTTAGGTATGAATCACCCATGCTCAAACGCATCATAGGAGCCATATTTTCTTCGGTGCAGGTATAATAGATTTCTACTTCATAGGTCCCTGTTTCCAAGACCTCCACTTCCCAGGTGATTTTATCCTCAGTACTGATCCAATTCGTAAAAAATGAGTCATTGGGCCATCGGTTAGATCGTTGGATATTGCCATGAGCCTGCCCATCCCGGGCCGGAATTTGGGTGTTTGCAAAATCCGGATGCCCAATAGTAAATGTACGCGTATCATTTTCCGGCAGCTCGACCAAGACAGTAGATATCCATTCCTTCTTTTTGGCAAGTAATTTCTCTTTGATATCAACATACTGCGACGACACATCCACCTGTTGACCTGGATCGCTAGGAATGTGATAAAGTCTGTCTTCATGGTCGAGGCGAAAGTCTTGGCTACGGACACTGGTTTGGTTTCCCCAATGACTGACCAAGAGTCTTTCGGGCCATTCTCCCTCTTCCTTGAGCAGCAACGATTTTAAGCTTTTTCCATCGAGTGGTTTATTAGTATCAACAGGGATTCCTGCTAAATCGGCCAAGGTTGGAAGGAGATCAGGGGCGAATGTAATCTGCGGAATAATCGTGCCTGCTTCGATTTTTCCCTTCCATTTAATAGCCAATGGAGAACGCACACCCCCTTCATCCGTCGACCCTTTCCTTCCACGCATCCCTTCATTCCATCGCCAACCATTGGGTCCATTATCAGAAAGGTAGAGGACAATGGTATTTTCCATCATTCCTAATTCCTCCAGTTTAGTAAGGATACGTCCCACATTCCAGTCAATATTTTCACACATTGCATAAGCAGCACGCGTAAAGGGAATATCTTGCATTTCAGGGTCTTGGTATAAGCTATCCAGCTCCTTCCCTTCATATTTTTGCCACCATTCATCAGGTACTTGCATGGGGCTATGGGGAGTATTGTAAGGGAGGTATAGAAAAAAAGGATGGTCCTTGTTGGCTTCTATAAAGGCCAAACCTTTATCCGTCAAGTCATCTACCAGAAATCCTTCCCCCTTGACGATTTCATTATTCCTTTCCAGCATAGGGCTGAAATAGTCCCCCCAATGGCCTGAGCAGAAACCATAAAAATCATCAAATCCTCTGGCATTAGGATGGTAAGGCGGTTGCATACCGTTGTGCCACTTACCATAAGCTGCGGTATGGTATCCGGCGCGCTTGAAAACTTCAGCGATGGTGGTCTCATCCAAATCCAACCGTTCCCCGCCTGAAGAAGTAGAATAAACCCCTCCCCGTACAGCATATCGGCCGGTGAGCAGCTCTGCACGCGTTGGTGAGCAAACAGGGCTTACAAAAAAGCGGTCAAACCTGGCCCCATCTTTCGTCAATTGATCGATATTCGGAGTATTTACCCCAGGATTACCATTGATACCCAAATCCCCCCAACCTTGATCATCCGTCATTATCAAGATGATATTTGGCTTAGGCCTATCTCGGCTGAGATCATCTTCTCTTTCTGTTTTGCAAGATGAAACGATTAGGGTGAATAATAGCACCGGGAATAATTGTCGAATTCTCATATTTATGCGCATTTATTCATTGGGATAGGATTGCCTTTCTAGGTATTGTACAATTAAACATGGCCCCAGTGGTTGGTTGGAATATATACCCAAGATATTGGATTTTCATTACAAAAGAATTTGCCGCATAATGCTCATCCATCCATGGGGAGGATTTACTATTTTTTACCACAGAGGGCACAGAGAGCAGTCCCGATAGGAATCGGGAGCAGTGGGCAGTCGGAAACGTCATTGCGAACTTGCCTCCCAACTGGAGACAGCACAAAGCAATCTCCTTCGTATAAGCCCTAACCTCCTTCCACTCCACCCCAGCCATGGACCATGGACTGTGGTCTATGGACCGAAAACCATCAACCATTGACTAAAAAAACCTCAATATCCCCTATTTATGGTATAGACTTTTAGTTTGAAAATAGTTTTATTGGGTTTTGATTGAAATTTAACGGAAAAAAAAAGTAATCACTTGGTCTTGGGAAAATTTGCCTAAGGTTATTAATAGTTTAATATGAAGCTATTTATCTGCAATAGGAC
Organism: Algoriphagus sp.; assembly: GCF_013373065.1. Lineage (GTDB taxonomy): Bacteria > Bacteroidota > Bacteroidia > Cytophagales > Cyclobacteriaceae > Algoriphagus. Next base: position 82,082 of record NZ_JABXIN010000013.1, on the reverse strand, counting down.
AATTGAAAATCAGGAAGTAGAATCGCTAATTGACGATTTGCTCAAGGTTTCAGAAAATACTTTTGCCATACAACGAGAAACTGAACATTCCGACAATTGGAAGAATATTGTTGAACAAAAGATGAAGGAGTCTGATTTTATCGTTTTCGCAATTGGTAAGGAGACTTTTCAAAGTGATCAGGTAAAATGGGAATATGCAAAAGCAAAGAAGTTAAACAAACAAATAATTGGCATCAAGCTAAATGAGATAACAGAAGATTCAATTCTATTCTGCCAGGGTTTTCAGGTATTTGATAATGCCAAGCAGAGCTTTAAATTTTTAACAAAAACCTATGAGGACGACCGTAAATTAAAATTTGAGCAATACAAAATGATGGTAAGTTCAACGGAAAAGGTTACTGACCAGCGATTAAAAGTAAACAACCTCTTTTTTACTGTTACTTCCTCAATTCTATCAATAGGATTCATTCTAGCCAAAGCTTTTGAGTTTTCAACTTTTGGTGTAATTGGAATGCTTTTCATGACTATTATGGCCTTTATTGTATCGTTCTTTTGGGCAAAACTGATTAACTCCTATGGTACACTGAACACAGGTAAGTTCAAGGTCATTGACAAAATTGAAAAACAGCTCCGTACAAATATGTTCGAAGATGAATGGCAAATACTGAAAGAAATTGGGTATGAGCCTAACAGTCAAACAGAAATTAAAGTAATCAAGAGATTTAGAGTTTTTATAATAGTCTTAGCAATGTTTCAAATCGGCTATCTACTTTATGAAATTTACCCTTTATTAAACAGTTGCAATTTAAAACAAACAATATGGTAAAGAGAATTTTCACCAGCTTCGCAATCGAAGATAAAACTACAAGAGATTTATTCGTTGGTCAAGCTCGCAACGCGAGAGTACCTTATGAACTTGTTGACATGTCAGTAAAAGAGCCATGGAGTGATTCATGGAAAACAAGGTGTCGTACCAAAATAAAAGGCTGTCATGGTGTAATAGTTTTGATTTCTAAACACTTGAAGAATGCTGACGGAGCAATTTGGGAGATCAAATGTGCAACGGAAGAAGGAATTCCAATCTTAGGTGTATATATGAAAGATTGCAATATACTTGACGTACCAATCGAATTAAGTGGAATTAAAAAAGTCTCTTGGACTTGGGCTAATATTGGAGATTTTGTAAATGGACTTTGAATAATAAAAAACGCAATGTAACAACGCATAGAGCTTGATACGGGTGAACGGAAACCAGCAAGGCGCTCCGTAGCAAAATTCCTTTCAAGCGGACAGGAAAGAGTTCCGAAGCCGCCACAAGCCAAATGCAAACCATTAAATTCCTTAAAAAATGACCAAAGAAATCTGTCCTAATTGTGGAGCAAAAACCGGATTCGGATTAGTCTCTAGTAATGAAAGATATGATGGTAAAGAAGTCCGTTTTATCAATGACTTTACAGAGTCAAACGCGGAGGGTTACTGCGGAAAATGCTATCCTGCCTTATTTGAAGAGGCAAATAAAAACTATCAACCCAAACTCAAGAAGGCAGAAGAGTATATAACCAAACACATAACCAATATTCCCATTCTTACGATACCTAATCCTCCCCAATGGGATTATGAACCAATTTCAATTGTAACAGCACAAATTGTAGCAGGAACAGGTTTGGTTGCTGAAATCGCTTCCAACTGGTCGGATTTTTTTGGGAATAACTCGAATACCTATCGACAGAAATTGATTGATGCGGAGGAAAACTGTAAACAACAGTTGCGTGCACAAGCTATGAAATTGAAATGCCATGCGATCATTGCTACCGATATTGATTATTCCGAGGCAGGAGCAGGAAAAGGAATGCTGATGGTATGCATGGCAGGAACAGCTATCAAAATCAAAAATCTCAAAGAATTAGGGGAGCCTTATTCACAATTGGACGTACTCCTTAAAGAAGCTGAGAATTTTGAAGTCTTGGATTCTTACAATGCCAGGGTGCCAAATGTCTAATTTAACTATATCTGTTTTTTGAGCCATAATTGATTGACGATCCTAAAGCCAAGTTTGATTAAGAATAAATGTACACAATTGAGAGTTTTATAGAAGATTTAAAAAATGAAAAAAATCATAGACTTGGATTTTCTGAAAATCTGTATTCTGGTAACGATAGAGATGCTCACATAAGAAGACACAATCTTTTGACCTATTTTTCGAAAATGAAATCTTTAAATCCAAAAATTCTTTTGTTAGGAGAAGCCCCAGGATATAAAGGTTGTAGACTTACAGGCGTCCCTTTTACTAGTGAAAAAATATTAGCAAATCACGATTTTTTTAAGAATCAAAATTTTCAATTCATAAATCAAACGCTTGAATCAGAACAATCAGCAACTATTGTTTGGAATGTCCTCCAAGATTTTGAAAACAAACCATTGATTTGGAATATTTTCCCTTTTCATCCTTATGATGGAATAAATCTGAATAGTAATCGAACCCCGACTGATACCGAATTAGAATTAGGAAAAGAATATCTCCTTAAACTTCTCCACCTATTCAATATCGAATTAATTGCAGCAGTAGGAAGAAAGCCCGAATCGAAATTACAAAGTCTAAATATTAGTTATGAATATGTTAGGCATCCCGCCAATGGTGGTAAGAAAAAATTTGTAGATGGGATTTCAAGGTTATTAAATTAATAAGGGATTGAAGTCCTTGGAGTGATTTCAAACTTTGCCTCACCTAGGGAAAAATTGAATTAAATAACAATGACAAATTTCCAAATAAATGACCCTAGTTTAGAGTCTCAATGGAGAGCTTTAATTCTATTTGGAAAAAATTCAGCGACCTACAAATTTGCCTTCGCTAAAAGTCTTTTAGAGCTGATTGAAAAGGAAACCACATCTATTTCATTAAAAGAATTAGCCAGACCATTTTCTCACAACATTACAGATCATTTAAAACAAAGTGATAAACAAGGGAATTCTAGCTCAAGCAAGTTTTTAAACTATTGTAGGGAATACAACAATGGAATAATTGATGAAGCCCAACTACTATTTCAGACCGAAAGATTAGGCTTCGTCAATGTAGTTGACGCATTTCAAAATGTGAATGGTGGGCAAATTCCAAACTTGTTTTACGAAAAAGACTTTTCAAATGGAAATAAGAGAATTATCATAAAAGACCACTTACTTAAACTAAAAGAAAGTTTTCACTTTGAAAACTTTGAATACGAAACAGAAGCAAGGTGGAAATTAGTCGAAACTGCTTGGAATCTGAAAATAAATCCAAATCTACTAGAGGTAAAGTATGATGAAGACTCTTCTCTTTTCTTCCTCGAGAATGACTTGATGAGAAGAGTTGATATTACCTCCGTAAGGGATTCACTAAATGGGTACCAAAAAGGGAAATGTTTCTATAGTTTCCTAGATATTTCTGTGATACAAGGAAGTCCAGATATTTGCCATGTTGATCATTTTCTTCCCCACATTAATAAGCAAATACATGCGGAAAATGGAGCAAATATCAACGGAGTTTGGAATCTTGTTCTTGCACATTCATCTATGAACAGCACGAAGGAAAAAGGCGCAAAAGTTCCAGATCGTAAATACTTACAAAGACTTTTTAATAGAAATGAGTTTTATATAAGCAGTAAACATCCCTTGGCTGAGACCATTATTAACCAAACGGGAAAAACAAAAGAACAAAGACGTTCTTTTTTAGAAAAACAATACAATCTAGCTTTAGAGAATTCAATTGTAACTTGGACACCTAGTGAAGAACTTGAAGGAACATTTTAATGAGTATATTTTCAAAAATATCTGAAGACAAGAAGATTTACTCAGGTAAATTTTTCTTTATGATCTATGATAGATACCCCGTATCGCCAGGTCATATTTTGATTATTTCAAATGAAGAAAAGAGTGACTATTTTTCTTTAAATAAGGAAGAACAAAGTGAATTAACCTCCCTTATTAATCTTGCGAAAGAAATTATTGAAAAGGACCGGAAACCAAATGGGTTTAATATCGGAATGAATTGTGGAGCAGCTGCTGGACAAACTGTTATGCATTTTCATTGTCATGTTATTCCTAGATATAAGGGAGATATGGATGATCCAAGAGGAGGAATCCGACATTGTATAAAGGGCAAAGGATACTATTAATCCCCCCACCTAGGTGTAGATTGTATCTACTCCTTCCTATCCTTACAAATTTGAAATTTTTCTAAAATACTACTGAAAGTCACTCCCTCTCTCTGATATACTATTACTTTTTAAAAACGGGAAGGGGGGAATTATTTGAATGACAAGGACTAAAACTTAAAATTCTTCTGACACTAATCGACTATCCATGTTGAATCCTATATCATTATTTATTCTCATTATCGCTAAACTTGAGAACCTCTTAACAAATAAAGAATCGAGAATTGACAAAATTTCTCGACTTCTGGTTAATTAAAAATGATTGGAATATGCTTGCATTAAAAGAGATTATTCAATTAAAAAAAGACCTTGAATCTGATTGCATTTCTTTAGAAAAAGCAAAGGGTTTATTCTGGGAACAGAATAAAAAAGGAAAAGAATCTTGGCGTTCAAAAGACTGGCAAGAAAGGCGTAAAAATTTCATTAAGGATAATTGTCAGATTTGTGGTAGTACAGATAAACTCACTTTACAGCATCTTTCCCATCCCAAAAAATACAATGAATACGAAAACTTAATCATCAGGGAGTATACAGAATCTCATATCAGCAATACTGATGTATTTGACAAAAATAAATTTAGGGAGCACGTTATAAATGACTTCGACTACAAAGCTGCTCCTCTCTGCCCAAAATGTTTCAGCAGGAAACCAAACGTAAGGATGAAGAAGTCACCTAAGTATCTGTGTACATCCTGTCATTATGAATTCGATGAAACAGTTTCTAGATCAGTTGAAGAATTGATTGACATATTTTTCAAGGATATAGATTCAGCTGATACAAGGGATAAATGTTTTGTTTCTAGAAATCAGTGGAAAAACCGTCAAAATCTTTTTAACATAAAATACTACTTCCAAAGGGATGAGGCCAAAAATAGGAATGCCAAGAAAATTGAACGCGAAGCATTTTTGCTCTATCTAGATGATCAGATTAAATACCTTTCCTTTGAGGATACTATTACAGCCTGTAATAGATGTGCATTCAATTTTGATATAAATAAAATGGATCTGTGTCCAAGTTGTAAGAAAAACTATAAAGGAATTCAATATCAAACATGCATTCAATGCTTGCCAGAAGAAAAACGAAAAGCAACCTTAGAAAAAATTGATCTTGCAAATCAAATGTACGAATTACACAAAAGGCTAGGCATTGATTGAAAAACACGTAATCCTATTAGGCGAAAATGCATCTATACCCTAATACCGAGCCTCCTCTACTTTTTTATTCCACCCTCTTCCTAGCCCCCTCCACGACAATACCCTTCCAACCCATACGCGCATCATAGGTTCCTGATTCGTTTTTCACAAACTCAAAGGACTCCCGGGATTTGGGATCTTCAAAAAATACCGTGGGCGATTCAGCCTGAAGCCTTCCAATAATCTCCCCATCCTGCAGGATCACTAATTCCCCATCTTGGATCGCTACTTCCAGGACCAATCCATCAAAGTCGGGAAAGATGTAGGAACCAACATAGTTTTCTAAAATAGATTCCTCCACTTCTATAGCCTTCCGGTTGATTTCTTGGGGATAGTCCACCGGTTCGGATTTCATCATCTTGGCCAGGTCCTCCACGGTTTGGAAAAAGGGCATTTCATCATAATTGGCCAAGAGCACAAAGCCAAAATCATGGTTTAAATCCCGGTATACCTGCGCCCGAATCCCTCGGGAACCGCCATCCTTTTGAATGATTCCCTGATGTCGCAAGGCGCTCTCAAAGGGCTCTTGGGATACGGCATCCAGGAACTTCTTTAAATCGGCCGTGGTCGAAAACAAACGGGCCGTACGGAACTCATCACGAGAAATATTAGGTACCTCCACCAATAGGGTATCCTGCAACACGTGGTTCTTGGCCAAATGGGTGATTTGGGAATCTTGGGTATAAAAATGGACTCCGCTATGGTCCATCTGCAAGGGTACGAAGAGTTCATCCACCACACATTGAGCAAAGGGCTTGCCGTAGATCTGGGCCACAATTTCATACAGGAGTTCATAGCCTACATTGGAATATTGCACATCACTTCCCGGTTCAAAAAGCAAGGGTTCTTTCTTGGCCAATGCGACGATTTCGGTCGGTGTCAGTTCGATTTCCTCTCCCTCCAAATTCGTTAACTCTCGCGGCAATCCGGAGCGATGCTCCAAGAGCATTTGCAGGGTGATTTGGTCTCCTTGGGGAAAACCTTCAAAAAAATCATCCAGGGTCTGATCCATGGACAGTTTGCCCTGCGATTCCAATTGCACCAGGAGATAATGGGTCATCAGTTTCGAAACAGAGTGGATGTCGAATTGGGATTCCGTAGTCACAAACAAAGAACTGGTATCTCCTTGAAGATTGTAGGCTTGATGCAGGATCACTTCATCCCCTTGGTAGGCCATCACGACCCCATTGAACTGCTTCAAGGCTGTCAGTTTGGAAAAATAGGTGTCCACTGAATCCCGCATTCCAGACCATTCGGAAACTAGCACTTTGTCTTCAAGCGTATTAGGCTGCCCGCAGGCCATACCCATCAACAGTATAAACAGAATTCCTATGTACCGCATGTGCTTCAATTTTGTGCAAAGAAGGGGCCTGCTTTGCAGATAAAATTGTAAAAATGGAAACCTACACATGCCGCAGCATAAATTCGGGGAGCTTATTGAAAAAATGCATAGGCTGAACCCCGCAGACTTTCTTGAAATCGTTGATAAAATGGGGTTGGTCAAAATAGCCGTACAAATACCCCAATTCGGTCAAGGAAATTTCAGGATGGCTTGCCTTGTACTTGACCAAATCTAAAATGCGGACGGTAATGATGAATTTTTTTAAGGGATAGAGCACCTCTTTTCTGAAGACCTTACCCAAATATTGGCGGGAGCGTCCAAATCGATTGCTGATTTCGTTTACCGAAACCTTGCCCTGCTGTTCACAAATGTATTCACAGATTTCCCGAGCCAGGGTCATCGAGGGAGATGCCTCCACCGGATGCGACTCCATAAACCCCTCTGCCAATTGGAAGCGTTCGGCCAGGGAAGTAGCAGCAAACAAGGCTTTCCATAATTCACCCAGCTCTTTGTTTTTGATATCGAGAATCCCCTTTCCTTTTAACTCAGAAAAAAAATACCCATTGGCCCAAGGTTGCACCTTAATGGTAAAGAAGGTAAGCGCTCCCTCCACTTCAATACGATAAGGTGGCTGCAAATCATGGATGGTAAAGACTTTGTGATGGATGGGCAGGACCGTGGCTTTTGGGCCATAGCATAAAGCGCCCTTAGCCTCTTTGAAAAAGACCAAATCATAGTAGCAATCATCGATTACCGGAATGCTGCGCACTCCGGAACCTCTTTCCATATGGATGTAATAACACTCCTTAAAAAGGGCATTGAAGGGTTCTTCTGGATGATAATTTTGAATGACCAAAATGGCGATAGTGGTGTTGCACTTTAAAAATACCGAAAGTTGCCCAATTCAATGCATCTCATTCAGTTGGTAAGACTTCCATTGATTACAAGCAATTGAAAGTCACTTTAATGGTTTTGGTTTTGAACCACATAGAAATATAGCGGGCAAAGTTTTTTGATTAAAAAAAAGCTCCCAAATTCTAATCCCCCCTCATTTTTCCTGGACCAAATAGAAATACCTTGATTTACCATTTTCTTATATTGAGAAATGAAAAAGTTCCTCTTTCTTCTAGTCTTCTTTCTCCTTTTCTATCGTGGATTTGCTCAACGTGATAATCGCCCGAATATCATTTTTATTCTCACCGATGATCAGCGATGGGATGCCTTGGGTTTTGCAGGAAATCCAATCATCCAAACCCCGGAAATGGATGCCCTAGCCAAGGAAGGGACTTACTATGAAAACGCCTTTGTCACTACTCCTATCTGTGCGGCAAGTCGGGCGAGTATCCTGACAGGACTGTATGAGCGCACCCATGGCTATACCTTTGGACAAGGGGAGATCGATCAGGCATTTATGGATCAATCCTATCCGGTAGAGCTGAGAAAAGTCGGCTATTTCACAGGTTTCTTTGGGAAGTTTGGAGTCAACTTCTCCGGGTTCTCAGCGCTTTTTGATGTAGGGGAAAGCTATGATCGAAACGGAAATTTTACGGATCGAAGAGGGTATTTTTTTAAAACCCTTGATACCGATACGGTCCATCTCAGCAGATATACCGGTCAGCAAGCGATAGACTTTATCAAAAATGCTCCTCCGGATAAACCGTTTATGCTTTCGCTAAGCTTTAGCGCACCCCATGCGCATGATCCTGCTGAGCTACAGTATTTCTGGTCAGAGGAATTTGATGAGTTGTACGGAGACATCGAGATTCCTGCCCCCATGCTGGGGGATGAAGGATATTTTTTAGATCAACCAGAAGATGTACGAACCGGTGAAAACCGCACCCGTTGGCATTGGCGATATGATACCCCGGAGAAATACCAGCATAGTGTCAAAGGGTATTTCAGAATGATCTCAGAAGTGGATGCAGAGATTGGGAAAATCAGAAAGACCCTGGAAAAGCAAGGCTTGGCAAAAAACACCATTATCATTTTGATGGGGGATAATGGATATTTTCTCGGTGAAAGACAGCTTGCAGGAAAGTGGTTGATGTATGAAAATTCGCTTCGAGTCCCCTTGATCATTTATGATCCAAGAAAGGAAGGAGGAAAACGCATAAAAGAATTGGCCCTGAATATTGATGTGCCTGCCACGATTTTGGATTTGGCCAACGCCGAAATACCTAAATACTGGCAAGGTGTCCCGCTTCTTGTTCCTGAGCTGAGCAAGAGAAAATCCATATTGGTGGAACACCTTTGGCAGACTCCCATCATTCCCCCGAGTGAGGGCATTCGAACGGATCGCTGGAAATACTTCCGCTATATCAATCATCCCGAACAGGAAGAACTCTATGATCTAAGGGAAGATGTTCTGGAAAAAAGAAATTTAGCAGGGGACCCAGCTTATCAGGAGGTTTTGCTCAAATTGAGAAGTCAGCTTGAGGAAATGATAAATGCTGGGTTGGAGGAAAGAAAAAGGTTGCTTTCTCAGGAAAAACTATAGTGAAATGGAAGGATATTTTGGATGCTTTGAGAACCTAAGAAGCATGCTATTTGGCTAAAGCCAATTAGGGTCGGCATTCCTTATCCCCGAGTTAAAACTCAGGGCAATTAATGCGGGTTCTCACCATTTTATTGTGGGATTAAAACCACATAGGTTTTTGATTAAAGAATAGCACAGCGTTTTTCGAAGCGAAAAGAATTCCCATTGAATTCAATCTGCCTTTGAAGCAGGCGGTAATTGAACGCAGCCAATAAGCGTGAAGAAAATCGGTTAGCGCCGAGCTTGTCTCGGTGATCCACCAATTTTTAGCGTTTGGCAAGTTCAAGCAGGAATGGTCCGAAGGCCATTCCAGCCTGATTCAGGGAAAATTTTTTTGTTACTTTTTGACAACAAAAAGTAAGGAATAGAATAGCAATGGAGGAGCTCAGGACGGGTTACTACAAAAGAGAAAATATTTGGCTAAAGCCAATTAGGGTTGATATTCCCTATCCTCGGCTTTAAAGCCGAGGCAATTAATGGAGAAGATTCAATAATCTAGATTTTGAACCACGTAGAAACATAGCCAACCTAGTTAATGATGAATGATTCAGGGTTTTGGGAAATTAAGACTTTACCTGCCTTTCCCTTTAAGTCTTCAAATAATACATATCCCAGATCCCTCGATTTTTGATCTCGACACTGCCTCGGTATTCACATTCGAATTCATCCTTGATGATCTCATAGGTCGTTCCCGAGATATTGATCTTTCCTTCTTCTGAATTACTTTCCATTCGGGAAGCGATGTTGACCGTATCACCCCAGATATCGTACTGCCACTTTTTCACTCCTACAATACCTGCAACAATGGGGCCTGTGTGGATTCCTATCCGCATTTCAAATTGCACAATTCCGGCTGGCTTTGGTTTTTTAATTAAAGCCATCATTTCGATTGCAGCATGGACCACATCAAAGGCATGCCGTTCGGTTTCAGTAGGTAGCCCACCGGCACACATGTAAGAATCCCCGATGGTTTTGATCTTTTCCAGCCCATACTTATCCACAATCACATCAAACTCCTTGAAATAGTAGTCAATGCTTTCCACTAATTGTTCTGGAGCTATTTGTTCGGCCATGGTAGAAAAACTCTTGAAATCTGTAAAGAGTACCGTCGCAGAATTGAAGCGATGTGCCTTTACTTTTCCATAGACCTTTAACTCATCCGCGATTTCCTCCGGGAGAATATTGAGTAAGAGTTCGTCAGAGCGATTTTTCTCCTCCTCTATAATTTTTTTCGTCTTGTTTTCAAATTGGAAACGTCTATAGGAACCTATAGCCAACAAAGCCACTAAAATGAGCATCAACAAGACCCCATAAAGAAGCAAAGTCTGGCGCTTGGCCCGAAGAGTGGCGATGGTCGCGGCACTTTCGAGGAGATCTACTTCGGCTTGTTTTTGGGAAACCTCATAATCGGTACGCAGATTGGCCATTTCCTGTACGGCCTGGATATTATTGACACTGTCCCTATACTGAATATGCCTTTTGTAAGACTCCAGCGCTTTGGCCGAATTGTTCAAACCTTCATAAATAGTGGACAGGAGAAGGTTGGCTTCACTGATCTGGTCTTTCAACCCATATTTACTTGCGAGATCAAGACTCCGGAGGGCATAAGGCAAAGCAGATTGGTTATCCCCTTTCTCCAAATAAATATTGGACAAATAGTTCAGATAGTCAGATATGGCATAGTAGTCCTCGTACTTTTCAAGAATCTCAATCGCTTGATTGATCTCTTTTTCGGAAGTTATTTTATCTCCATTCTCCGCATAAATCATCCCTAGGTTTCCGAGGCAATAGGCCTGTCCCAATTCAAAATTTACCTTTTTAAAAATTAGTTGGGCCCGTTCTATAAAAAGCAAAGCAGAATCCAGCTTTCCCAATTTCAAATACTCATCCCCTGCATTGAAGATGGCCGAGCCAAGCGCGGTGGAATCGTTTTCCTGCTCCAGGATTTCAATTCCTTTTCGGTAATAAATTGCCGCATTTTGACTGTTTTCGCTGACAGAATAGGTGTCAGCGATCGTTATATAAGCTCCGCCCTGCGCTTCCATGGACCCTGACTTTTGGGCATACTTCAGCGATTCTAAAAAATATTCAAGGGCCTTGGACAAGTCCCCCTTGAATTTGTAGGAATAGCCAATCATCGTATTGGCACTGGAAATATGGTTATCAAGGGAATCTCGCAGGGCTTTTTCCAAGTAGATTTCCCCATATTTCAATAGGCTATCCGGATTGGTCTCATATACCATGAAGCTAGCCAAGTAGTCTAGGTTTTCTTCCCCACTGGCGAAATATAAATCCTTGATGCTATCAGCTTTAGTACGAATATTATTAGACTCCTCCACAGACTGTGCAAGTGCCAGATTAAAAATCGAAAAGTACAGAAAAAAGAAAACCAGATTTTTCAAGTTTAACTGCGCGCTTTTAAGGCATTTAGAGTAGTCTAAGCTAATTTTTAATCAGTTTCTACCTAACAGGTAACAATCAACTCACTCCCGTTTTTTTCTCAAAAACCCAGGTTAAAGTTAATTTCTGAACCGATATGACTAGATCAAAAGATTGGTTAGGGATTGGTGGTAATTCTGATCTTAGGATCCAATACAAAGGTACGAGTCTCACCAGTTGTTTTAGATGTAATCGTAAAGCGGATAGTATATTTTACCGTTCCGTCCGGTGTATTATCCTCCACCTTGACCTTGGCTTTCCTGCCACCTCCCGGGATTGGATTCTGCGCAAATGCTGCAACATTGCCAGTCCAGGGGAAGTCTAAAAATTTCAACTGATAATTATCTTGATGGGGACCGACATCAAAAATTTCCCAATTGACAAACTTGGAAGGATAGGCGGTTGACTCGAAATCAGAAGGTTTTCCGTTATTGCTTCTACCATTGTTATTATCGGAAAGTTGAGAGTTCTCCTCTACACTTGCTCCATGAAAGATAGCTTCAGCATTAATTTTAAAATTAATCGTGATATCCTTTGCCCGCTGGCTAAAAGCATTGGTTGACCCTAAAAACAGAAGGATGAGTACCGTGAGTAAAAAGCTGTTCTTTTTCATGTGTTTATAATTGATTTTGGAAAGTCACATGGAATCTCGCAGGTATTCCCGATGTCTCGGGACATACCACTCTGTGACTTTTTAGCCATGCTCGATTTCATATTGAAGATTTTTTTGTAAGAATATAGAAAAAAATACGTAAAGCCATTAATAAAATTAAATATCTGATAATTATTGGATTAAATAGGGAGTTCTCTTTCTCCTTTGGTTGGGTCTAGGGAGATCATTTGGCAGATTTTTGACGGTTTGGAAGGTAATGTTCCTAGGTGTCGATTTCAGCTACCTTTCCCCCGATTTCTAAAACAGTTTTTTTTAAATGCGGAGAATTCGTGGCTCCAAGGGAATTCCGTCCCGGAAATTCCCTTATCCAAATCAGAGAATAGAAACTTCATCTTAAAATGATGTAATTGGTTGGAGAAGGAAAGAAGAAGTAGGGAATGAACCATCAAAATTACCAAACTATGAAGGCAAGTCTTGCCCTTTCACTAGTGTCATTATTTTTCACCTTAGTGAGCTTCCAACAAAAAGCGATGTCCAAGACCCAGACACGGACTGATTCAATCATCGCTAGAAATGTGACATTTGAAAGTGCAGGAATTAGACTGGCAGGTACCATTTACATTCCCCAAAACCCTATCGCTGCTCTTGTCCTTGTACATGGCTCAGACCAAGTGCCACGGATGACAGCCTTTGCCGAATTTGTAGCGGAAAATAACTTATTGGTATTGACCTATGATAAACGCGGAGTTGGAGAATCGGGAGGAGTTTATGCAGGTCCGGAAGTTGGCACAAATAATATCAGTAATGAAAACCTTACCATATTGGCAAATGATGCTAGTGCCGCAGTAAATTTGATTCATCAAGAGTATCAAAACCTGCCAATTGGTTTGATGGGCTTCAGTCAAGCCGGTTGGATCATCCCCCTCGCTGCCAACAAAAATCCCTTGATCGAATTTATGGTTTTATTCAGTGGGCCAACGATCACTACGCTAGAACAACTCCGGTTTCAGTTTTATACTAATGGAGATCAAGATTTCTGGAAAAATCATTCCGAAGAAGAGGTAAGGTTTCACACATTTCACGACCCAGATCGCTTCGATTTTATAGCCACTGACCCAATAGATGCTTTGAGCAATCTTTCAATTCCGGGACTTTGGGTTTTCGGTGAAAAAGACATTCAAATCCCTGTAAAAATGTGTATGGAGCATCTAAACCTATTAAAAGCACAGGGCAAACCCTATGAATATGTCCTTTTCCCAGAATTGGGACATAATACAGGGAATGTTGCCTCCAAGGAGCCTATTACGATTGCCATCGATTGGATCAAAAGGGAAAGCAGTAAATTAAGAGAGCGGTAGAAAATATACCTTTGCCTCAAATTAGATTGTATCTTCCTCCTCGAAGGCCACAGAATTAGTTGCGCAAAAAAAGAATAAGAGCTGTTGAGTTTCGGAATTTTGAGAAATAGAAAAAATGAACCTAAAACACTCCCTCTTCGGACTTCTGACTAGTGTACTGATTAGCTGTCATTCGAATTCAAGTGAAAGAGAAACCTATCTCGACCTTAAAATTGCCGGTGCTATGCGCAATGTGATGTGGAAAGGGGAATTAGGCAGTAACATTGACCTAGATACCATTTGGGACAAAAACGGACTTTATGGAATTGGACCTGTTAGCTACTTGAGAGGGGAATTGCTGATCAATAACGGAAAAAGTTATGTCTCAAGAGTAACATCCGACTCAAGCATGTCCCTTGAAGAAACATTTGAAATTTCTGCCCCTTTCTTTGTGTATGGAAATGTGAAGGATTGGAATGAAATCGAATTGCCTGCCCAAGTGAAGACCCTTCAAGATTTGGAGCAGTTTATTGACGAGCAGACAAAGAATTTTAAAAGACCTTTTGCCTTCAAATTAACCGGACAGGTTTCTAATGCGATTATCCATATTCAGAATTTACCCGAAGGAACAAGCGTATCATCTCCGGATGAAGCACATCAAGGGCAAATCAATTATGAACTGGAAAATGAAGAGGTAGAAATCGTTGGATTTTTCTCAACCGAACACCAAGGAGTTTTTACCCACCACGACTCCTTTGTACATATGCACTTGATCACCAAAGACGAAACTAAAATGGGGCATTTAGATGAACTGGAAATCGGAAAAATGAATCTGCTCTTACCGAAGAAATGATCTCCTTACAGGGGGAGGTTGTATATATACTTTTCAATCACACAGAATTTGCAGTTCTGAACGAACCCTCTTCATCTCAGTACTGGGATGATCACTTGACCCTTTTTTTCCGCCTATTTCACAAGACCATAAAAATCAATAGATTAGATAATCTTTTAACCCTTCCCAGCCATGATAACAATCTCCACAAAAGACAGCTATCGTCTTACCTCATTATTGATGATCATATTGATCCTCGGCATACAGTGGGGATTTTATAGACCTTACCTCAGCCAGTTTCCCAATTTTGTAGACTCCACTCCAACTATCCATGTTCACGGAGCCCTATTAATGGCCTGGATGATGCTCCTAGTGGTGCAGCCCATGCTCATCTATTTGAAAAAGGCAAAATGGCACCGAAGCCTTGGTAAAGTTTCATGGGTACTTGGTCCCTTAATTATTATCTCCATGTTTTTAGTGGGAAGAGGTTCCTACTGGAGAGGCCTGGATTTCATAAACGCAAACCCCGGTCCTTTTCAAGTCAGCGATCTCCTAGCTACGATGGTTTTGGATATTCGAGGTTATATCACTTTCGCGATCTTTTGGGCTTTAGCCATGGCCTATCGAAAAAACTCTTCTGCTCATATGCGCTACATGATTGGGACAGGCCTATTGGCAATTGGGCCAGGGATTGGGCGAGGGTTAACAAATACTTTTGATTTTTCTTTACAGGCTGCGTTAACTACAACTGATGTACTTGACCTGCTGATTGTAGGTGCATTTCTAGGCTATGATTTGATTAAGAAAAAAGACTACAAACCGAATCTCAACATTTTCATCGTATTCTTAATCGGTTCCATTCTTTGGCAGATCGACTATAGTGAGCTTTGGCAAAACTTTGCCCAAGGCTATGCTGATCTTTTGTACTGATCCAATTCTCGTTGAATAGGCCTTTTGGCCAAAAAATTTAAGCCCAACTAGCCTCAGTAATCAATAGACCCTTAATTGGATAACTCTTCGCTGTTTTTTAGATTAAAGCATGAAAACTACCTGGAAAAAATTTCACATTACCCTCAAAATCGGGATTCTCCTTCTTATTTTCGGTTCACTTCCATTCCTGATTGTGATGGTTTTGGACTCTCTGGGTTTGGTTACGTCAGGAAACTTTGCCTTAGGTACCGGCCCCTTGATAGTATTGACACGTTACCCAGCTTTTATCCTCATTGTCTTGGGAATTATCCTTACTTGGAGGAAGGCAAATAGAGCTACATAGCAGTAAAATCCACCATTTGGCACCATGAACTTCTCTAATTTCATCCAATTCCGAGCCTTAAGTATCACCTTGATTGGGGCTATGCTCTTTGCCTGCAAATCAGAGCAGAGTTCTGAAAAAAATCCTGACATAGAGTACCTCAACTATGAACCGAAGGCATCAGATTGGGTCCTGGATCGAGAAGCCTATGAATCCAAATTACAGGGGTTTTGGTTGGGAACCTGTATCGCCAACTGGACGGGACTGATTACCGAGATGGATAAAATCGGAAATATTGGGGAAATCCAAACAGGAGATTTTTATACCCGTGAGGATTGGGGAAAAGCCGATCAACCCAGCATCTGGGCAGCCGGTATTCCAAGTGCCTTGTCTCCAACTATCGATTTTATTTTTGCCGACGAGGACAGTGTCTGGGGAGCAGATGATGATACTGATATCGAATACATCTATCAGGAACTCCTCCTCAGAAATCAAACCTCCTTCCTCACAGGAGAACAAATCCGGGAAGGTTGGCTCCGTCATATCAAGGCCGAAGAGGAAAACTACCTGTGGGTTTCCAATCAAAAAGCGCTGGACCTGATGAATGAGGGTTTGATTCCTCCCGCCACAGGAGATCCCGCAAACAATCCTGAATACGAGATGATCGACGCCCAACTCACCACAGAAATCTTTGGGCTCTATGCTCCCGGAAGACCGGAATTAGCTTTGCAAATGGCTCAACTTCCTATTCAGACAACAGCAAGAAAGGAAAGCGAATGGATTTCGAATTTTTATGTAACTCTTTTTTCCCTTGCCGCAACTGCAGATCCTTCTCAACCCCTGAAGGAACAGCTCTTTAGGATGGCCGAAGAGGCTAAAAAACAGCTTCCATCAGGCTCTTATCCCGCGTTGATGTATGAGTATGTCAAATCAAAGTATGAGGAAGGCATTCCCTGGGAGCAAGCCCGCGATTCGGTGTACTACCGCTACCAGGTCAATGAATTGGATGGTTATGAGTTGACCAGTCGAAACCTCTATTGCAATGGATGTTTTGCAGCAGGGATCAACTTTGCGGCAAGCTTGGTCAGTCTGTTTTACGGAGAAGGGGATTTAATCGAAACCCTCAAAATCGGAGTGCTTGCCGGTTGGGATTCGGATAACCCTACGGCTACTTGGGGAGGATTAATTGGTTTTATTATCGGTAAAGAAGGGATAGAAAAAGCATTCGGGAGGAAATTTTCCAATCGTTTTCATATTCACCGAACTCGGATCGGTTTTGACGGGGAGGGCATCGATACCTTCGAAAAAATGGCAAAAAAAGGAATCTGGATCATCGACCGGGTAGTTCAGGAAGAGCTCCATGGAGGCGTAAATCTGCGAGAAAACAAGTGGTATATCCCAAACTAATAACGTTTTCACCCATTTAGTTGATGAAATTGGCCATCAATCTTTCGAGTTGAACGTTTTCCTGCCTAGGTGGGGTGGTTATACAGTCAGAGTTCTTGCAAGGGTGGATCAGTATAAGTCACAGATTATGAGTATTTTCTATAATTAGAAAAAGAACCAGCATTGTATGCTGCTTTTTAAATCTTTCAAAAGCCTGAATACTTCCCGAAACAAGATCTTCTTCTGAATTTCAATCCTTGTTTTTCAAAAAAATCGGTAGATTATTCCAAAATACGTCAATCGATGAATTGTAAAAATTGTGGAAAGCTGGTCGAGGGAAATTTTTGCAGCAATTGCGGACAAAACCGGCGGGTAGGCAGAATCAACTTTTCAAATTTTATTCAGGAACTGTCTTCCTCAGTCTTTCAGGTAGAGCGGGGTTTATTTTTCACGATTTGGGAGATGATCGTTCGGCCGGGAATTAGCCTTAAAAACTTTCTTTAGGGAAAGCGAAAAGCCTATTTCAAGCCTTTTGCATTCTTATTAACCTTATCCACTGTTTACTTTCTTCTCGCCGAAATGACCGATCAAAGCACCTGGCTTGGCGACTTCGGTAATGGCTGGATTTCGGGGGCATCCGATTTTGACCAAGAAAGCAATGCTGAGAAAGTATTAGCCTGGTTTGTGAACAATTATCGATTCTCCACCCTATTCTTACTTCCTATTTACTCATTCGCCTCTTTCCTTGCGTTCCGAAAGTTTGGCTTCAATTATCTGGAACATATCGTAATCAATTGCTACATCACCGGGCAACAGGCACTATTCTACTCGCTTTGCATTTTAGGGGAAGCAATCTTCCGAAATGAATTATTCGAAAGCCTTACAATCATTTTCTCCATTGGCTATACGCTATGGGTATTTTGGTTTTTGTTTGATCAAGCCAAACCAGCAGGCCGGATCTTCCGAACTTTCCTCAACTACATTTTATACTTCTTATTCGGTGGTATTTTACTATTTGCAGCCATGGCTATTATTACCTTGGCTGAAAAATTTTAACCCCCTTCAAGGAAAATTCTAAATTTCCAAAAAGCGAAAGCGCTTAAATGCCACCGTGAGTGTCTTCACTCACGGTGTATTCAAAAAGCTAAAAACCTCTTTCTAAGATTCTCAATGGGTCCGAGCCCATTGAATTATCTCCTAATTTGTTGATAAGGGAATACCACTGGGGACTCATTGCCATCTTTGCCGACGGCAGCCACACCGAAGTAGTAATTGTCAATGACAATTCCCTCCAAGGTGTGCTCATTCACCCCAGATACATACACAAAATTATCCCAGGTAGGAGAAGTCGTCAATCGGAAATAGATCTTGTAGCCTGCAATATTTGGGTCATTACTTTCCTCCCAAGCCAAGGTCGTAGAAGGACGAACGGCTCCCCCAATTCGTACATCTTTAGGAGCTGGTGGTGCCCAGGCCAGGCCTGCCAATGAAATGGCATTAACGGAAGTTAACTTTTCTGCATAGTCAAAATTCACTCCCTCGATCACATCGCCATAGGCTATTCCATTTTCCACACGGATATCCTGATGCTGACGGTTGTAATTTTCATGCGCCTCCATGATTCGCACCCCGGCGAATCCTAGATCATTAAACGGTCGGTGATGACCACCACGGCCAAATCGATCCAAGCGATAAATCATCATGGGGTTCATTTCGGGCATATATGTTTTGACTTGCTTATGGATATATCTAGCCAATTGTCTGGAAATCCCATCTACTTCGCCCCCTGTGAATCTTCGAGCTCTTCGCTCCTGCTCGGTTTCATTTGCAGGAGTAGGCTCTGAGAAAATCCGGAAGGTTCGATTATCAATAACTCCATCCACGCCCTCGATATTTCCGATCATATCATTGTTCAGAACACCGACGATCTCCCAGCCGTTTTCCTGGGCATATCGTGCCAAACCTGCTCCTCCAAACAAGCCCTGCTCTTCGCCGGATAAACCAACAAAGGCGATGCTATGCTTGAATTTATACTTTGAAAGAACCCGAGCCGCTTCGATAGTACCAGCCATTCCAGAGGCATTGTCATTGGCACCTGGTGCATCGATTTCAAAATCCATGGTATCCGAAGCTCGTGAGTCAATATCTCCTGACATGATTACGTGAGAGTTCGGATAATCCGTTCCTCGAAGGATAGCGACCACATTCACCACATAGGCGTCTTTTGGAACGCGACGATTTCCTTCTTTCGTCACAAAATCCTTTTGATAGAAGACCTCTAAGCATCCCCCACATTCCTCAGAAATTTGATCAAACTGCGCCTTGATCCATCTTCGGGCTGCTCCAATTCCGCGCGTATTAGAAACTGTATCTGAAAAGGTATTTCTCGTTCCAAATCCTGCCAAGGTCCGAATATCTTTTTCGATACGCTCGGAAGAGGTGTTTTCTATGATTTCATAAATGCGGGTATCAATCTGCGGTGGAGCTTCCTGCGCATAGCTGATACCGATCAATCCAAAAAACAGGATAGGCGTAAGGTATTTAAATGGTTTCATGTCATGGTGATTTTAGAATGGGAATATCAGAAAAAGTCCACGTGAGGGAAAAAGAAAAATATATAAGCGGATTAAATGTACACTTAGATAGAGTTTTCTTACCCCCGCCTATTTTAGCCTACGCCTGAATCATCATTAAAATTTGCCTGCCCCAAACTAACGAACTGAGGATTTTGTAGAAAATCTCCAGAAAGCCTACCGGGAAAATGGGAAACCACAGCGGATAGGATTTCAGCAAAAATTCTCTCTGACCCATTCTTAACAATTAAAAAACGTAGAAAATAAAACCTGAAGGATTGCACCTCGTATCTTGAAGTTATTATGAATAAGATAAAATTTTCAAGACTTTTAATTTTTCTGCCCTTTTTGATGGCATTTCAATGTGGAGAGGAAATTTTTTCGGAAGATGACCCCTTATTGGAAAACGGCTTCTCAGGTTCTTGGGAAATATCAGAAGAGTCAATCAATGGGTCATCTGACTTGCTTCAGAAATGTTGCAAGTATTTTAATTTTTACCTGGATGGAAATCCCAATGATTTAGTAGGTGAATACACCTATTCTGAGGACAATTCCGGGAACATTGATGGGGTTTTTATTGTGGATCCTACCAAACAAGAACTCATTTTTCGGGGGAAAGACGGTACAGATATCCTAGCTTCCTATTCAATGAATGCGGATCGGGATTATTTGATATTATCATACAAGGCAGGTCGAACCGAATTGGTCCAAGGCTGGGCCAGAATGGACTAGGACTCAGCTTTACAATTTTCACAAGCACCCTGAAATGGGAATTTTTTGGAGTTCCGCTACTTCACTATGACCAACTTTCTGCGTAAAATCACTTGGATTCTTTAGAGGGATTTCCTACCTCGTATTTAGTTTGAATTTCACCCCATTTACCAGAAGCCATGAAAAAAATGCGAATTTTCTTCACCGGAGGATCAGGAAAAGCCGGAAAGCACGTCATCCCATATCTGCTTCAACAAGGCCATCGTGTGATGAATGTAGACCTTACTCCCTTGGATTATCCGGGGGTAGATAATCTTACAGCCGATATCACCGATTCGGGGCAAATGTTCAATGCCATGAGCATGTATGCAGGCTTCGATGAACTAGAACTGGGCACTGGCGTTCCCAAATTTGATGCAGTCGTACATTTTGCGGCAGTTCCCCGAATCCTACTCAAACCGGACAATGAAACATTTCGCGTCAACACCATCGGGACTTACAATGTAATAGAGGCTGCGGTAAAATTGGGAATCAAGAAGATCATCATTGCCTCTTCAGAAACGACTTATGGCATTTGTTTTTCCGATGGGCAAACCAACCCAAAGTACCTTCCGCTAGATGAAGAATATGATGTGGATCCTATGGATAGCTACGGGCTTTCCAAGGTGGTGAATGAACAAACAGCCAGAAGTTTTCAGCGCAGATCTGGAGTGGATATTTATGCGCTTCGAATTGGAAATGTCATCGAGCCACATGAATATGCCGAACTTTTTCCTCACTATTTTAAACATCCAGAGGTACGTCGCAGAAATGCTTTTTGCTACATCGATGCGCGTGATTTGGGACAGATTGTGGACTTATGTCTGAAAAAAGACGGACTGGGGTATCAGGTTTTTAATGCTGGCAATGACCACAATGGAGCTGTCATTCCTAGTAAGGAGTTAGCCGAACGCTTTTTCCCGGGAGTGCCTCTCACCCGCGAACTCGAAGAACACGAAGCCCTTTTTTCCAACCGTAAAATTCGCGAGGTCCTTGGTTTCAAAGAGCAGCATAATTGGAGAAATTATTTGGATTGGGAGGGATAAACTTTTTGAGCTCCCTTCTTTACCTTTTCACTACAGGCTGGGTCCAAGCCTCCTCAA
Organism: Algoriphagus sp.; assembly: GCF_013373065.1. Lineage (GTDB taxonomy): Bacteria > Bacteroidota > Bacteroidia > Cytophagales > Cyclobacteriaceae > Algoriphagus. The sequence goes on along the minus strand of NZ_JABXIN010000013.1, from coordinate 60,539 downwards.
AATCCCCGGGTCGATAGGGGTTTTCTTTGGATTTAGAAGAGGTGACTTTGGCTCGGACATAAAGGTCGTTATCCGCTAAGGTATAAGATCCTTCCGTTCCTTGAATCTCCTCAAGTAAGACCCCTGCTGCTTGAGGATCGGACTTTTTAGTTCCAAAAAAGCGAATGGTATAAGTTACTCCCTCCTCCTGATTTACGGATACTTCAAGCCGCTTACCATTGAAATCAACTTCATTCAACAAGACCCCCGTACTTGCATAGAAATCCCCCATTTCCATCGCCTCAATCAAATCTTCAGCGCTCAGGGATTTGGACCAAACTTGGACCCATCCTCTGCCGGGATTACTTTGCTTTTCTCCAAAAACATGGTAATGATGGGCATCATCTACTGCCAAGCCATAAAGTAAGGGCTTCCCCGAGAGGAGGTAAGACACCTGAACTTTATCCCAAAGTGCCTCCATACTTGGGCGGAGGCTATCGCCATAATTATGAACCTCCGGATGACCATTGTAAACTTCAAAAAATCGCTCTCCCGTTAAACTCATCATGTCTTCCGGCGTGATAGCCCAAATAAAATTCGGATGGTTGATATGTAAAAACATGGGGTGCCCCGTTTCCTCCCGTTGCTTTTTTACAAGGTCAATGTTCCGCTGCAAAACCTCCGAGACAGAGTTACCAGTGGCTGGCTCAATGTATTCCTGAATGTTGGTAACATTCATGTGTATCGGCTTCTTTTCAAAACTTGCCGTTACTTCTTCAGAGGGGATGATTAAAAATTTCTCTTCTTCTTCAAAAAGCGGACGATATTCCTCCAAGGTTTTCAAGCGCACGTGAATCCGCTCTGCAGTATCCTTTCGATACTCCACCCAATCAGTCCCATATTTTTCGAGATAATTTTCAAAAGCTTGTTCGTGCATTGGAGACTTGGGAATCAATTTCCACTTTTCTCCTACTTGCAGGGTATTGTGATCGGAAAGCACAGCGAAATCATAGCCTTGGTTTTTGTACCAATTCATGATCATCTCCGGATAATTATCCCCATCACTCCAATAGGAATGGGTGTGCAGATTTCCTTTGTACCATTGCTTTTGGGGAGAGCAGGAGAAAAAGCTGATCGCAAAAAGACTGATCCAAATGATCGAATTCTTCATATTGAGGGGGATTTTTAAATAGTGCTTGATGAAAGGTAAAAAATTCTTTCCCGGAATGGAAAAGCCGATCATTAAGTTTAGGATAATTCTACTTTCCACAAATTCTCAAACCATCCCTGCTTTGACCAACATCGGGCTTGCCTCCTGTTAACTGCTAACTGTATACTGTCCTAGCTTCTCCACAGATAAGGAAATAGCAAATACCCGGCTGCGGCTACAATCGCATTGATCGCTAGCAAACTCAACAACTTGTCTGCACTAACTGACCAGTCCAATCCATCTAGGGCATTTTTGGAAATTCGGATGGCCATCAACAAAATCGGAATAATCACAGGGAAACTCAGAATTGCCATCAAGGTGGCATTATTTCCAGCTTTTGAAGCGATACCCGAAACCATTGTCAGGCATGCTGAAAAGCCCATAGCTCCTAAAACCAAGTTGAGTAAAAAGAGGGTTTGATCTTGGACAGGATTTCCCAAAATCACTGAAAAAACCACATAGCCCAACAACGCCAATATCAGGGTTAGGGCCGTATTGTAGATGATTTTGGAAAGGATGATCGCTTCAGGAGATGCGATCATATAGTAATAAAGTTGCCGCCCCTGATGCTCCTGTACAAAACTTTTGGCCACGGCATTCACTGCTGAAAACAGGATAATGATCCAATACAGTGCATTCCAGGTCGGTACGGAAAGATTTCCCATCTTGGCTCCTACGCTCAGATAGGTGATAAAAACAGCCGAGACCACGTAAAGGAGAATCCCATTCAGAGCATACTTTTGTCGCCACTCTAAGGTAATTTCCTTTCGGATCAAGACGCTGATTTCTTTCCACATAGGCCAAAGATAGGAGGAAGAAGGCAAACTTATCAAACTCCCGGGAAGGAGATGCCTTTTACGCGACGATAGAGATTAAGTGCATATTTATCAGTCATCCCAGCAATAAAATCAATCAATTGCCTCAATAAAGGATAGGGGTTTACTTCTGCTCCCCAGCCCTTCAGCGGGAAATCTTCAGGAAGCAAACGTAAAATGCTTTTGTCCTGACCGGAGAATAATTCTGGGGCATAGAATTTATGATACAAGGCTTGCCCAAATACATCCAGCAGTCCTTCCAAAACCTGGAATCCCGCGGCTTCTTTTTCCAACACCACCTTGGAACGATAAATATTTTGAATGGAGAGTTCTGAGATGGCCTGTAAAGCTTTTGCGGAAGGGATCACATCCGTCAGAGCTTTGTCGAAATGGCCTTTGCACATACTTTCTTCATATTGAGCAAAAGCCTCCACCGTCTCTTGGATCAAAATCCCGATTGTCAAGGCGCGCAAGGCCCCCAAGTTTTGCGAAAGAGTTCGGTTTTGCAGTTTTTTGGAATCAAACTTGTCGCCTAAAATAGGCTTTAGTAAAGCGAGGGTCTCTTCAAAGCTGACCAAGCCCATGGTACAACCATCTTCCAAATCTATAATGGAATAACAGATATCATCTGCTGCCTCCACCAAGAAGGCCAAAGGGTGGCGAAACCAACATTCCTCACTGGATTTTTCAATTCCCAGAAAATCGGTCAATTGCTCAAAATCCGAAAGCTGATTGATAAAAAAGCCAAACTTCTTCTGACTTCGGCGGGCAATATCCCGATGGGAAATAAAACTTGGTCTTGGGTATTTGGTAAAGGCCGCCAGCGTCGCATAGGTAAGTTTCAGTCCATTTTGCTTGGAAACCAATATACGGAAGCCTTGGGCGTTTCCTTCAAAATTGCAAAGGTCTACCCATTGCTCTGGACGAAGGTGCTTTTCCCAGGCCATTCCTTTTGGGTGGAATTTGAAGAAATCGGAGATGGCTTCCTCACCTGCATGACCAAAAGGTGGATTCCCAATATCGTGGGTTAGGGCAGCGGCTGCCACAATCCCCCCAATTTCAGAAGCAGAAAGCTCCGTTTTTTTCAGGTTGGGATATTTTTCAAGTAAGTATTCCCCAGCAGCTTTCCCTAAAGAGCGCCCTACAGAAGAAACCTCAAGACTATGGGTCAACCGCGTATGCACGAAGGCCTGTTCGGGCAGGGGGAAAACCTGCGTTTTATCCTGCAGATTTCGAAAAGGCGCTGAAAAAATGATCCGATCATAGTCGACTTCAAATTCACTACGTGCTGCTTGTGTGGGAATAAATCCCGGTTTTTCTCCAAATCTTCCTCGGCTGAGGAGGCGTTCCCATTTCATCATGCCCAAAAATAAGAAGGCTCACAAAGAATTCACGGGATTTTTAGGGATTTCGCTTTGATACTAAAATCCCGGGCTCCAATTCCGCAATTTTATTCAATCTTCATGCGAAATCTTTCCTTGATTCGTTATTCCTTGGCATCACCCTTGTATGTTATAACCAGAAATTAAACCATACTATGAAAAATCTTATCCAAAAATTCTTAATCCTATCCATTCTTCTCATTTCTTTTTCTTGTGATTTCAATGACTCCCCAGAAGACCCCAAGGCCTCTGTCAGCTTTACTTTAGTGGATGCCCCAGGTGATTTTGACGAGGTATGGGTTGAAGTGCTATCAGTACGCGTTCAGCATATTTCGGAGAATGAAGCAGAAAATGAGGACGAATCTACTTGGGAAGAAATCCCCGTCCAAGGAGGTAGCCAACTGGTTAACCTGATGGAATTAACAGGAGAAAATTCTTTCTTGATTGGGACAGAAGGGTTTGAATCCGGAAGAATCAATCAAATCCGGCTTGTTCTTGGAGAAAATAACTACGTAGTCAAAGGGGAGGAGCAATTTGAATTGAAAACACCTTCCGCCCAGCAAAGCGGACTCAAAATCAAATTGGATCAGGAAATCATAGCAGGAAATGCCTATGGAATTATCATTGATTTTGATGTAGCTAAATCCATTATCGTCGCAGGCAATTCAGGAAACATCAACTTAAAGCCAGTACTTCGGGCATTTTTGCAGGAAACAGCAGGTATTCAGGGACAGGTTCTTCCTACAGAAGCTCAACCTGTCTTAGTTGAAGCCCTCCAAAATGGGAATTCATTCTCCACCTTTACCAATGGAGAAGGAGCCTTTGTCATTCAAGGCTTGGAACCCGGAACCTATACCTTGAAAATCACACCCAATGAATCATTCCAAGCTTTGGAAGTAATTGACGTAGTGGTCGAAGAAGGAAAAATCACAACAGCCGACCCTATTGTTTTAGTCCCTGTGGAATAAAGCAAAAACTCAATTTTCCGGAATTGGAACTCGATTCCATCAAAGTTTTGACCTAAATTTGGGCGTGAGAAAAATCCACGCCCTTTTTATTTTTTCTATCCTTTCCCTGAGCTTTCTCGGCTGCTCCAGTGGTGACGAAAGCCCCAAGGCCCTGCTCAATCTGGTTCTGGTCGACGCTCCTCCCGCTTATGATTCTGTCTTCGTAGAGATCCTCGGAGTAGATGTCCTGATGAATGTAGAAGGCAGGGATACCGAACAGCAATCTTTTTTCATTCCGTATGAGCTAGGTGATAAACGGATTAAAATTTCTGATTTAGTAGCAGGGGAGGTTCTTCTCCTAGGTCGAGGTACACTTCCTCCCGGTCAAATTATTGGGATGGAAATGCGCTTAGGAAGTAGCCATAGTCTTTGGGAAAATGAAAAATCATATCCCCTTCCCTTAAAATCCGATTTGGATCCGCTTATTCCCATTGATGCAGAACTGAGCCTAGACGCTGGCCTTTCCTATGATTTGATTTTAGATTTTGATTTGGAAAAATCCATTCGAACTATCTCACTAGAACCCTTTTCTTTCGAGTTAGACCCAAAAATCGAAACCATCTATCCCGGTCAGTTTGGTGAACTAAAAGGAAGTATCTCCCAAACCACCTTAAGGCCTGCCATTTTTGCGATCCGAAATGGAGACAGTACCAGCACCCATACGAATTCCTCCGGCTCTTTTTTATTTCGACTTCCTGAAGGAATCTATGATATTTACTTAGATCCCAAGGATGATGCTTTTCTTGCCGATACGCTTTTTGGAGTGGAAATTATTAATCGTAAGAGTATAACCTTGGACCGAATCAGCTTTAGACCCAAACCCTAATGGAAAATCCAGCAGCATACATGCGCAGAGCTTTGGAACTGGCCGAATTGGGGAAGGGCAGTGTCAGTCCTAATCCAATGGTGGGATGTGTCATTGTAGCGGATGGAAAAATCATTGGTGAAGGCTATCATCAACAGTATGGAGGTCCGCATGCAGAAGTTCATGCAGTCAATTCCGTTCAAGACTCGAGTCTTTTTTCGAAAGCTACGGTTTATGTTACCCTAGAGCCCTGCGCTCATTTTGGAAAGACACCTCCTTGCGCCAATTTATTGGTTCAGAAAGGAGTAAAAAAAGTGGTGATTGCAGCAATGGACTCCAATCCCTTGGTAGGTGGAAAGGGTGTTGAAATTTTGAAGCGAGCGGGTATCGAGGTTGAAACGGGATTGTTGGAACAGGAAGCACGTACACAAAACCGACGCTTTTTTACACAAATCGAACAAAACAGACCCTATGTAATCCTGAAATGGGCTCAAACAGCAGATGGCTTTGTGGCGAGGAAGGACTTTTCTTCCAAATGGATTTCCAATGCGCTGAGCCGTCAACTCGTACACCGCTGGCGAGGGGAGGAAGACGCTATCCTCGTTGGAAAAAATACCGCTGCTTATGACAATCCCTCCCTGAATGTGCGGGACTGGGAAGGGAAAGATCCTATACGCATCGTCCTCGATCCCGAATTAAGTTTGGATCCCGGGCTTAAGCTTTTTGATCGCAATCAGGCAACCATCTGCTACAATACCCTAAAAACCGAGGAATCCGAAAATCTGGCATATGTCCAAGTCTCGCCCGAAATGCACCCATCAGAAATTTTGACTGACCTTAAGCAGCGGAAAATTCAAAGTGTCCTCATAGAAGGCGGTGCTTTTATATTGAAAAAATTTCTGAATGCTGAACTTTGGGACGAGGCCAGAGTGTTTACCAGCCAAGTTCGATTTGGTGAGGGAATTGCTGCCCCTGTCATGCCTATTCCGCCGAGCTCACAGATACAATTAGAAGACGATTTACTTTCCTTTTACATCCATGGCTGAAAATTTATATATCCCTGAAAAAGCCACCAAGGCTGAAAAATACGAGAATTTGCTCCCACAAATTGAGGCGCTTATCCATGGAGAACCAGACCTCTATGCAAATCTGTCCAATATCGCCGCCGCGCTTAAGGAGGTATTTGGATTTTTTTGGGTGGGCTTTTATCTGGTAAAAAATGATCAACTCGTTTTGGGACCATTTCAGGGACCCATCGCCTGTACTAGGATTAATTTTGGAAAGGGAGTTTGCGGTACCGCTTGGAAAGAAGCCAAAACCCAACTCGTTCCCGATGTGGATTTATTCCCTGGACATATTGCCTGCAGTTCAGCTAGCCGATCCGAAGTTGTGGTTCCATTGATTAAAAACGGGGAGGTCCAACTGGTCTTGGATGTGGACAGTGATCAATTGAATGACTTTGACAAGGAGGATCAGCACTATTTAGAGCAGTTGATGGAAATCCTTGCCCGACAGATTTAAGCTAAGGATTCCCCGATCCAAAAGAGCTTTTCCGAATAAAAGTGATTCAAACCTTCCGAGATGCAGATAGAAGCTGAAGGGTCAAGGACTTCTTCCTGATTTTCTATTTGAACAGATTGCCCTTTTCGTCCAAAAAGCTCCAATTCTCCTTTCGGATACCACTTTTTTAATTCCCCTGATTTGACTGGAAAATACTTTCTGCCTTGATCGAAAATGCACAAATCCATTTTTTCCATGAATAGCTGCAACTCTTCAAATTGACCGATGGGAAAACCCACCAAATGAGCAGCCCGATGATCAGATGCCATCAAATAGTGTAGGGCATCATTGATAAATTTCCCTTTTCCACTTTCATAAAATCGTAATGGGTATTGCTCTTCTAGTAGATGAATGTTTTCCTTTTGAAATGCTGCTGATGCCAAGATCACATCAACTTTAATTCCCCAAGAAAGGACTTGCTCTACAGCAGGCTCGGCCACTAAAACCGTTGGTACCCATTCCAAGAGCCCCGATAATTGATCCCAAGTAAAATCCTCGATATCAAGTATTACTACTGCTGGCTCCTGCTGCTCTTTGACAAAATGATGGGAAGACATCAGGTATAGAGATTTTGATAGAAGTTTCGAACGTTTTGATAGGCCAATTTTCCCAATTGGCTAGCAGATAAGGATCCCTTCAATGTTTCTAGTATTTCAGGATACTTAGATGCATTTTCAGCCAGAGGAAAGTAAAAAGGATATCGACTTGGATCCGGAAAATCACCTGTATAGAAAAAGTCGGCTCCAAAACTTTGCGCATTATCTCCTCCAATTTCAAATCCATGTAAAATATGCTCAAATAGACGCTCAGGTACCGAATTATCCAAAAAAGCCCGTAAAAAGTTTACGCCAATAATCCCTTTTCTTCGGATAATCTCTTGGGCAAATTCATCCGTTAAGTTTCGCTTGTGATCCCAAATTGACCGGTAATTGGAATGGCTGGCAATCACTGGGATATCTAGGTTTTGCTGATCAATGTGATTCAAAATCCCTGCTGCCAATAAATCCGAGGTATGGGATAAGTCGATGGGGATGCGTTTTCCACTCATCCAATCTAGCAGTCGTTTTCCATCTGCTTTCAGGCCAATTGCTTCTGTGTAATTTCCTCCTCCAAATCGGTTTTCAGTATGATGGGTCAGGCTGATATAGGCCAATTTGCCAACGGATTCAAGAATTGCCTCCAGCTGCTGCTCAATCTCCTTCCAACTTGCATGCTCCTCACCCAGGCCAGCAGCATTTTCAATGGATGCCATGATTCCGATTTGGTCGGATTTAATTTCCTTATCCGGCTCAAAAAAGGCAAAGGTTTCGGGGTGGTTTTGCAAAAGCTCCTGAAAAATATCGGCTTGTTTTCTGGCCAACGCCATTGAGCCTGGACGGACATCCGTGTAAATCGCCATCACTTGGAGCTTCACATTCCCTTTTTGAAGTAGGGGAACAGCACAGGCAATATCCTCCGAAGAAAAGGGATTCGCATTTGGCACTTTCGCCAAATAGGAGAGCATATCGCAATGAAGGTCGTAAATGGGAAAGTTCATTGGCAGGTAGTTTCAAACAAAGTAAACCAAAAAAATGCGTGTTTTTTAATACTTTTAGCACCTCAGCGAGTTAGATTTTAAGATCATCAAAAAAATCACGACATGGCACTTACTCCTCCTTTCAGTTTCAAAAAATGGATTGATGAACATCGACATTTATTGAAACCCCCTGTAGGGAATCAACAAGTATTCAAAGGGAATGACGACTTTATCGTGATGGTAGTCGGTGGACCCAATGCGCGGAAAGATTATCATTATGAGGAAGGTGAGGAGTTTTTCTATCAATTGGAAGGGGATATTGTCCTCAAAGTGATTGATGAGGGAGTGCCAAAAGATATTCCCATCAAGGAAGGGGAAATATTCCTGCTACCACCCCGCGTTCCACATTCTCCACAACGTCCTGCCAATACGGTCGGTTTGGTCATGGAACGCTACCGACGAGAAGGAGAAAAGGATGGTTTTATGTGGTATTGTGAAAACTGCAATCACCTCCTCCATGAAGAATATGTGGAACTGACCGATATCGTCAACCAGCTGCCTCCTATTATGGAACGCTTCTGGTCCAATCTAGAACTCCGCACCTGTAAGAATTGCGGAACTGTCATGGAAAAATAAGCCCATCTCAAACCACCCTATTTCCTATGAGTCATCAGAACTACGAATTTTCAGAATCATTTGCCCGAAAAATGGATGCAGAGGATCCTTTGAAGGATTTTCGAAACCGCTTTCATTTCCCAAAAGTAAACGGTCAAGAGGCCCTATATTTTTGCGGGAATTCTCTCGGACTTCAACCCAAAAGTGTTCGGGATTATTTGGATCGAGAACTTTCGAATTGGGCTGAATTAGCAGTAGATGGACATTTTCATGGGGAAGATGCATGGTATCATATCCGAAAAAAATCCAAACCTGCCTTAGCGGAAATTTTAGGAGCACATGAGCATGAAGTAGTTGCCATGAATAACCTCAGTGTGAATTTGCACTTGCTAATGGTTTCATTCTACCAACCTACTTCTGAGCGATTTAAGATTATCATCGAAGCAGGAGCTTTTCCTTCCGATCAGTATATGCTGGAAAGTCAGGTGAAGTTTCATGGCTATGATCCCGCTGAAGCAATTGTGGAATTAAAGCCTAGGCCTGGAGAACATACCCTTCGAACCGAAGACATCATTACAGAAATCAAAAATCAAGGCGATCAATTGGCTTTGGTCAATATGGCTGGGCTGCAATATTATACAGGGCAGATTTTTGATATGAAAGCCATAACCGAAGCGGCTCATTCAGTAGGTGCCTATGCTGGATTTGATTTGGCACATGCGGTAGGGAATGCTCCCTTGGCTTTGCATGAATGGGAGGTAGATTTTGCAACTTGGTGTTCGTATAAATATCTGAATTCCGGTCCCGGGAATGTCTCTGGAATTTTTGTCCATGAAAAATATGCAGAACGACCTGATCTTCCACGTTTTGCTGGCTGGTGGGGGTATGATGAGGGAAAACGCTTCTTGATGGAAAAAGGCTTTATCCCCATGTTTGGTGCAGACGGTTGGCAACTTGCCAATTCCAACGTCTTAGCTTTAGCAGCCCATCAAGCTTCCTTGGATATTTTTCAGGAAGCAGGCATCAAAAACCTACGGGAAAAAAGCGAAAAACTGACCGGTTATTTGGCTTACCTTATCCAGCAAATCAGCGGAGAATCAGGGGTTTTGGAAATTATTACTCCCGAAAACCCGGCTGAACGGGGATGTCAATTATCTTTGCTGATTCATCGAGGAGGTAAAGCAGTATTCGATGAATGGTATCAGCATGGAGTAGTAGGGGATTGGCGCAACCCCAATGTGATTCGCCTAGCGCCTACTCCTCTGTATAACAGCTACTTGGATGTGTTCCGTTTTGCAAAGATTTTGGAACAATCCTTGGAGAAATTCGCTTAAGGAAGCGAGGATTAATTCATCCCCCATGAAAAAAGAAGAAATTACGGTGCTAGGGGCGGGCTTGATCGGCTCCCTAATCAGCATCTTTCTCAAAAAACAGGGACTAGACGTACAGGTGTACGACAAGCGCCCTGATATGCGAAAATCCCAATATTATGAAGGTGGACGAACCATCAATATGGCGTTGAGTCATCGTGGATGGAAAAGTCTCGAACAAGTTGGCCTAATCGACCAAGTCAAGCCACTCGCCATTCCCATGTATGGGCGCCGGATTCATGATGAACATGGAGGAACATCATTCATGCCTTATGGGCTGGAAGGGCAGGCTATTTATTCCATTTCCCGTGGCAAGTTCAATCAACTCCTTATGGAGGAAGCGGAGCGACTGGGTGCTCAAATAAATTTTGAGCATAAGTGTGAAGAAGTGGATTTTCGTGACCAAAAAATCACCTTTTCGACCCCTGATGGAACATTGGAAAAGGAAGCTCCGGTCATCATTGGTGCGGACGGGGCATATTCCTCTTTGCGCATGTCCATGCAGAAGCAAGTTCGCTTCAACTATAAGCAAGAATACATCTCCCATGGTTACAAGGAATTGACTATCCCACCAACTGAAGAGGGGGAATTTGCCATGGACCCGAATGCACTGCACATCTGGCCGCGAGGAAAATTCATGTTGATTGCTCTTCCCAATCCAGATAAATCATTCACTTGTACCCTCTTTTTGCCTTTTGAAGGCACCAAAGTTTGCTTCGACAAGATCAATGACGAGGATGATTTGGAGACCGTATTCCAAAGCTACTTCAATGATGCTTACGAATTGATGCCGGACTTGAAAACCGAGTTTTTCAAAAACCCTACTTCAGCGCTGATCAATATCGAATGCTATCCTTGGGTACAGGGTCACAGTTTGCTTTTGGGAGATGCATCTCATGCGATGGTTCCTTTCTATGGACAAGGCATGAATTGTGGCTTCGAGGATTGCTATATCCTCAACCAATTGATAGATAAGTATGGGCATAACTCCTGGGATTTGGTTTTTGAAAAATTTCAGAAGAAGAGAAAGCCTGATACCGATGCGATTTGCCGATTAGCAATGGAAAATTTCATCGAAATGCGCGATACAGTGGCAGATCCCAAATTTACTATCCGCAAAAACATCGAAAATAAGCTCCATGAATTATATCCGAAGGACTGGATTCCCCTCTATTCTATGGTGACCTTTTCGGATATGGGCTATGCAGAAGCCTATGCACAGGGAAAATTGCAAGAAGCCATCATGGATCGGGTAATGGCAGATCCCTTGATCACTGAAAATTGGGAGCGCCTAGACTATGAAGACATTATCAACAAAATGGAAACCTCAAAAGCCGTTTAATTCCAATGGAAAAACCAAATTTCAATAGCGAAGAAGTTACTAAAATCATTCGCGGCAGACGATCGATGTTCGTCGCTCAATTCAAAGAAAATGACCCGGTAGATGATGCCATCATTGAGGAAATGCTGGAGAATGCCAATTGGGCACCTACTCACAAATTGACTCAACCGTGGAGATTCATCGTGTACACAGGAGCCGGATTAAAGAAATTTGCTGACTATCAGGCAGAGTTGTATAAAAAGCGAGCTGAGAAAAACGGGACTCCTTTCATCGAGGCAACCTATCAGCGATTCAAGGAAAATCCACTGAAAGCCTCACACGTGATTGCCATTTTGATGAACCGAACAGAAGGTTCCGGTATTCCGGTGATGGAAGAAATCGCTGCTGTTTCAATGGCCATTCAAAATATGTATTTGACGGCTTGTGCTCATGGATTAGCTTGTTACTGGGGCACCGGTGGACCGACTTTCTGGGAGGAAGCGCGGGAAGATTTCGGTTTGGAAGGTGAAGACATGTTGATGGGATTCTTCTATGTAGCCAAACCTGCAACGGATAATTGGCCTGCTGGTAAGCGGGAGCCGATCGCAGACCGTGTTGGTTGGATCAGAGAATAAAAAAATGGCCGCTAAAAATTAGCGGCCATTTTTATTAAAGTGCTACAAATGCAGGAGGAGTGATCCCATTCGCCCTTAAGTATGCGATAGCTGCGCCGCGATGGTGTGTACTATGGTCCATGATCAATGCCATAATCTGTCTTCTGCTGGCATTCATTCCAAAAACTTCAATCACTTCACCAGCCTTGTCAGCAGGCACTGCTTTCATCGTTGCTTCAGCATAATCGTAGGCCTTTGCTACATAATCTGCTAATTCTGCCTTGCTTGCAGTAGCCACATCGATGCTAAAACCAGGGTCTTTACCCATTAAATATCCCTGAGAAATCCCCACAGCTGAAGAAGCTATGTGGTGAATCTGCTCTTTGAAACTCATTGCCTCCGGATCCGTTTTGTAATCCATACCGGATTCAGGCATGGCATTTAATACATCTATAGTAAACTGCTTTCCATTTCTCCATTTACTGAGAAATTCATCCATCGTCGTTTGAGCATGAAGATTTCCCAAGACAAACAAAAATACCAAAGTAAAGAGGCTGGATAAAAGTGTTTTAACTTGCTTTTTCATTTTTTGGATTAGGTTAGTTAGATATTAAAGTTCCACTATTCCAAAATGAAATCAAATCGAAAGGCTAATTTTATATGATGAAACGATTCCTGATTTTCTTTCTAATTGCTGGATTATTAGCAAGTTGTGAAAATACCTTTTTGCCCAAACCCAAAGGGTACAACCGAATTGACTTACCTAATCACAATTATCAAGCACTGGAAGAGGGATATCCTTACCAATTGGAATATTCAAGATTCAGTGAAATAGAACCGGATTCCTTTAACCTACAAGAAAAAGCTTGGATCAATTTGAACTATAAGGATTTTGGGGCTAAGGTGCACCTAACCTACAAAGCCATTTCTGATGAGGTAGATTTTCGAACCTTATCCAATGATGCCTTTAAGCTGACAGCCAAGCATCAAATCAAAGCCTATGGAATCGAAGAATCTGTTCTCATGACCCCAGAAGGTTATACAGGAGTAGTGGCTGAGCTATCAGGGGAAGTTCCTACACAATTTCAGTTTTTTGTTACCGACTCAACGGAACATTTCCTGCGTGGCGCCTTGTATTTCAACACTGCCATGAAAAATGACTCGTTGGCACCTGTCATAGAGTACATCAAAGTGGACATGGCCCACTTGATGAACTCATTGAAATTTGAAAACTAGCTGATATACTTCCAAGATCTGTATACAATTACCCCTCCGGCCAAAGCAACTACTGTGGCAATACTTCCTGCTAAAGCCTCTCCGTAAATCCAGAAACCCGTAGCAAAAAGGGCTGAGTAGATCATTATGGACCCAATCAGCATCAATCCAATTTCTCGTGGAAGCTGACCGGTAAACTGCTTTTCGGCGGGATAGCGATCCAACACTTTTTTCCATCCCCAAGCAGCAGGATGGACTTTTCTGTAGAAACTCAACAATACCTCATCCTTTTCAGGTCGTGTCAAGAAAGTCACCAATAACCAGCCTGCAGTGGTAATAGAAACCGAGTAAATCAATTTGAGGTAGGCTTGATTTTCCGGAATCATAATCCAGTTGACTTTCGGGTTGATAACTTCAAAGAAAATCGCGACCACGAAGGAAATCGCCATAGCAGAGATTTCCGTGAAGGCATTGATTCGCCACCAAAACCATCTTAGGATAAAGATAAGACCGGTACCTGCTCCGATCTGAAGCAAAATATTGAAAGCATCCAAAGCAGAGGATAGCGCCAAGGCCAAAAATGCTGATAAAACCATCAAACCCACCGTAGAAATTCTTCCCACAGCAACTAGTTCTTTATCCGAAGCTTCCGGCTTGATAAATCGAAGGTAAAAATCATTCACAATATAAGAAGAACCCCAATTGAGGTGGGTAGAAAGTGTGGACATCACGGCTGCAATCAGAGATGCCAAAACAATTCCCAATAGGCCTGTTGGCAGGAAGGTCAACATCGCTGAATAAGCTAAATCATCTCCTAATTTATCAACAGGGATATCGGGAAATGCGGTTTGGATATCAGAAATCGATGGGAAAACCACCAAGGAAGAAAGCGCAATGATAATCCAAGGCCAAGGTCTCAAAGCATAATGAGCAATATTGAAAAACAGGGTCGCTCCTACGGCATTGTTTTCATCCTTTGCAGAAAGCATTCGCTGCGCGATGTAACCTCCACCTCCCGGTTCGGCTCCAGGATACCAGGTAGCCCACCATTGAATGGCAATAGGAATGATAAATAATGGGATATATACATTCGGATCATCAAAATCCGGAACAAAGTCTAATTTTTCAATCACATTTTCATGAGACAGTAAGCCCTGTAAACTTCCTATTTCAGGGAGATCCAAGACGAAATAAGCCGCTCCAAAGGCTCCGATCATCGCTATGAAAAACTGAAAGAAATCGGTCAATAAAACCCCTTTTAATCCACCCAAGGAACTATAAATAACTGTCACGATCGAGGCCATCAACAAGGTCTGAATAGGACTGAGACCAAGCATGACCCCTCCGATTTTAATGGCCGCAAGGGAAACCGTAGCCATAATTACCACATTGAAAAATACCCCAAGATAAAGTGCTCGGAATGCACGCAGGAAGGCTGCTCCTTTTCCAGAATATCGAAGTTCATAAAACTCCAAATCCGTCGTGACTTCGGATCTTCGCCATAGCTTGGCGTAGACAAAAACAGTCAACATCCCTGTCAAAAGAAAAGCCCACCAAGCCCAGTTTCCACTGACCCCATTTTTTCGGACAATATCCGTTACCAAATTGGGGGTATCTGCAGAAAAGGTGGTCGCCACCATACTTACACCTAATAACCACCAAGGCATATTTCGACCTGAAAGGAAAAATTCCTTCGCCGAGGTACCTGCTTTTTTGGAAGTAAAAATTCCGATTAGCAATGAGATGACAAAGAAGGCGCCGATAATCGCCCAATCAATCGCGGTAACATTCATAGTATGAGGGATTAATCAATCATCCAATAAACAAAATTTTATTTGAATGTCTTTTCACTTTTTTAATAAATTTTAAAAACACTCTAGATATCAGCATCTATCCATTAAAACACAACTGCTATTTAAGAACCTACATGAAATCCCATGAATTTTTGAGTTACTTAGGATGGCACCAAAAGATTTTTAGTTTTCAAAACAGACCAAAATCTCCCTACTTTTGAGAATGAATCTGGATCAAATCAGCCTACTTCTCACCTATTATCCGAATCTTTTTGATTCGAATGATTTTTCAATTGAAGCCTTGGGAAATGGCTTAATTCACGAAACATGGAAAATATCCACCCCACAAAAGCAGGTAGTTTTGCAGGGCTACAATCAATCTGTATTTCCCTATCCTGAACGGATTCAGAATAATTTGGAAATTCTCTTTCAAAATCAAGTTGCCGACACGCTCCCTTTTGAATTACCCCTTCCGATTCCCAACCAAGAAGGACAACAGCTAACTGAATTTCAAGGAAAACGATGGCGGATCTTTCCTTTTGTGGCTGGTAGAACTTTGGAACAAATTCAAGCGCCAAATCAAGCTTGGTTAGCAGCTAGGGCGTTCGGAGCCTTTTCTGCAGCAGGGAAAAATTTATCCATGGAGGCTTTCCAAGAGACCATTCCCAACTTTCATCGATTGGACCTTCGGTTTGATCGTTTTCAGGAGGTAGCGAGTACTGCAACTCATTTGTCTGAGGAGGAGAAAGGGCTTTTGCATTTTTACCTCAACCAAAAACCTTTAATCGAATTCTACAAAATCCAACGAAAGCAACTTCCACTTCGATTAACCCATAGCGATACCAAAATCAACAACTTGATTTTTTCGGAAGACCTTCAACAAATAAAGGCCCTTATCGATCTCGATACCGTCATGCCGGGTTTGCTGCTTTATGATTTTGGGGATTTGGTGCGAACGGTCACATGTAGTCAACCTGAAACCAGCACTCACTGGGAGGAAATTCGTCTTCAGGAGGAAATTTTTGAGCAATTGGTAGTAGGATATTTAGAAGGGATCAAACATATGGGGAGTCCAGCAGAGTTTGAATCACTTCTGATCGGCGGAGAGGTCATGACCTGCATGATGGGACTACGTTTTTTTACCGATCACCTTCAAGGGAATGTGTATTATCGAGTAAACTATCCGGAGCAAAACCTCCATCGGGCAAAAAACCAAATGATCTTGCTACGTGATCAACAGGCAAAACGAGCAATTTTGCGGGATATTTGGGAAAAATCACTTGAAAAAGTGCAGTCCTCAGACAATTAGCTTGAAAACTTGGTAAAATTTTCCTGCCAAGAGTAAATTGCCTCTTACAAATTCATCCATCCCTTGTCTGGTTTTTTTTCCACCAAAATAGAGTTCCTCAAAGGAGTCGGTCCACAACGCGCCGAGCTGCTCAATAAAGAGCTCCAAATTTTTACCTATGGGGATTTATTACAGCATTATCCCTTTCGCTATGAGGACCGGAGCAAGTTTTATAAAATCCACCAACTCAATCCTGATTTGGAAAATGTCCAGGTCATTGCACGGGTAATGAAAATGGAAATCGTCGGTGTAGGCGGAAAAAAGCGTTTGGTAGCGCATGTAGCCGATGAAACCGGGGAAATGGAAATGACTTGGTTTAAGGGTATCCAGTGGGTTCAAAAGAAATTACCCATCGGTAGTGTCTTCATTTTCTTCGGAAAGCCTGCCCAATTCGGTCGAAAGTGGAGCATTGCCCATCCGGAAATGGAGCCCCTAAGTCACGCTTCCGAAAATCGAAACAGTTTTCAGCCGGTTTATTCAACTACTGAAAAACTAAGGTCCCGATTCCTGGATTCAAGAGGAATCTCCAAACTTATGGAGCAGCTGGTTCAAGTGAGCCTGCCTCATGTTCAGGAAACACTGCCCTTGAATATTTTAGAACAATACCAATTGATTGGAAAGAAGGAATCCTTGCGGGAAATTCACTTTCCGAGTCGTCCCGAACTTCTACAACAAGCTCGAAAGCGTTTGAAATTCGAAGAGTTTTTCTTTTTGCAATTGCGGCTACTCAAGATGAAAGTCGCTCGAACTGAGAAATTCCGGGGTCAAGTTTTGGATAACACCGCGTTGGTAACGGACTTTTACCAGAACAATATTCCTTTCGAATTGACAGGAGCCCAAAAACGAGTCATCCGGGAGTCCTACCAAGACATGAAGTCGGGCAAACAAATGAATCGACTGATTCAGGGAGATGTAGGCAGTGGAAAAACCATGGTGGCATTTATCTGTATGTTGCTTGCCATAGGATCTGGTGCACAAGCCTGCTTGATGGCACCGACAGAAATCCTAGCCAATCAGCATTATGAAGGCTTGAAGGAATATGCTGATATGATGGGCATACCCATCGCTTTATTGACTGGTTCCGTGAAAAAATCCAGCCGAAAGGTAATTCATGAGGGGTTGTTATCAGGAGAACTTAAAATCCTGATCGGCACCCACGCGCTTTTGGAGGATATAGTACAATTTCAAAATTTGGGATTGGCCATTGTGGATGAGCAGCATCGATTTGGCGTAGCCCAACGGGCAAAGTTGTGGGCAAAAAATGAGGAGTTTTATCCCCATGTCCTGGTCATGACCGCAACGCCCATTCCTCGAACTCTTGCCATGACCCTGTATGGAGATTTGGATGTTTCTGTCATTGATGAACTACCCGCAGGACGAAAACCGATTCAAACCGTCCATCGCTACGACAAAGACCGGCTGAAGGTATTTGGCTTTATCAATCAAGAAATCCAAAAAGGGCGTCAGGTATACATCGTTTATCCTTTGATCGAGGAGTCAGAAAAATTGAATTTAAAAAATCTCATGGATGGCTATGAGAGTATTGCAAGGGCTTTTCCTCAATACCCGCTAAGCATAGTCCATGGAGGCATGAAAGCCGAAGCAAAGGATTTTGAGATGCAGCGATTCGTAAAGGGAGAGACTAAAATCATGGTAGCGACTACAGTCATTGAGGTAGGCGTAAACGTACCCAATGCTTCCGTCATGATCATCGAAAATGCAGAGCGCTTTGGCCTTTCCCAATTGCATCAGTTGCGAGGCCGTGTAGGACGGGGAGCGGAGCAAAGCTATTGCATCCTGATGAGCAAGTATGAATTGTCCAAAGATTCTAGAATTCGGTTGGAAACCATGGTGCGAACCAATGATGGATTTGAAATCGCAGATGTAGATCTTCGGCTTCGAGGCCCTGGGGATCTCATGGGAACCCAACAAAGCGGGGTAACTGACTTACTGATAGCAGATTTAAGTAAGGATGCGGGACTTTTGACCTTAGCTCGGGATGCCGCACAGCAACTATTGACAGCTGATCCACATTTATCTTTACCTGAAAATCAGCCTGTTTTAAAGCAAATCCAACAACAGAAAAAAACAGCTGTCAATTGGAGCAGGATATCATAAATCCGACAGGAACGCTTGCATTCTTATCCCATTCAACCCTTTGCCAACAAAAAATTTCTACATGAACAATTCTAAAAACCTTACCCTCGACCCCCAGGATTGGGAAGCTATGCGAGAATTGGGACATCAAATGATTGATGACCTCATCGATTATTGGAAAGGAATCCGAGAAGAAAAAATTTGGAGACCGATTCCGAAAGAGATTAAGGAACGCTTGGACACACCCATTCCGGAAGATGGATTGGATCCACAAGCTGTTTACGAGGATTTCAAGAAAACCATTTTTCCTTACAACAAAGGAAATGTTCATCCTCGATTCTTTGCATGGATTCAAGGGACAGGCACCCCCATGGGAACTTTTGCAGATCTCCTAGCTTCAGGAATGAACCCAAACACCACCATTGGGGAGCACTCGGCCATGTATGTGGATCGCCAAGTGGTCAACTGGTGCAAGGAATTAATGGGCTTCCCAAGCGATGCTTCCGGAATTTTGGTAAGTGGTGGATCCATGGCCAATATAACAGCGCTCACTGTTGCCCGAAATGCCTTTGGTGAAGGAAAAATCCGTGAAAAAGGCTTACTTGGAAATGCAGAACAGTTGGTACTTTATTGCTCCACGGAGACCCATGCCTGCATCAAAAAAGCTGCTGAGATTCTGGGAATAGGGAGTGAATTTGTTCGAAATATTCCTGTAAATGAAGCCTTTGAAATGCGGTCCGACCTATTAAAGGTTCAAATTGAGGAGGATTTAAAATCAGGACTCAGCCCCTTTGCAATTGTTGGAACTGCCGGAACTGTCAATACAGGAGCTATCGATCCCTTGGACGATTTGTCGGAAATTGCCCGATCCTATGGTTTATGGTTTCATGTGGATGGCGCCTATGGTGCCTTGGCGAAATTAGACCCCGTTTATTCCGATCGATTAAAAGCCATAGAAGAAGCAGATAGCTTGGCATTCGACCTCCACAAGTGGCTATATGTACCTTATGAAGTAGGATGTACCCTCATTCGGGATGCCAAAAAGCATCGGGATGCCTTTGCATACACACCAAACTATCTTCTTCAGGAAAGTCGGGGTTTGTCAGGAGGGCTGGACTCCATCAATCACTATGGGTTCGAACTTTCCCGGGGTTTTAAAGCCCTAAAAATATGGATGTCAATCAAAGAACATGGGAGAGAAAAGTATGCCCAAATGATTGCACAAAACAACCGACAGGCAGAATACCTAACCCAGTTGGTTCTGGAGAATCCCTATTTGGAACTCATGGCTCCTACTTCCATGAGTATTACCTGCTTCCGAATGTCTCCACCCAATTTTACGGAGGAACAAATTCGAGATCTCAATCGGGAGATATTAGTTCGACTTCAAGAGGAAGGCATCGCTTCTCCTAGTTCTACTATATTAAATGGAAAATTCACACTTAGAGTGGCTAATGTAAATCAACGCACCCGATTTGAGGATATGGATTTGCTAGTGAAAGAAATTTTAAGGATTGGTTTCGAGATTCAAAAAATACCTGGGCAAATGGCCAAGTAAAAGCAACATCTATGTCAATAATTTTTACCTTTATCTAAAGCCTTAAAGTAGGACTTGGATTAATTTAATAGGTACTATCTGATCCTCCTCACCAATAAAAATCAAAAATTGGTGCGATTTTGGCAGCTAATACTGGTCGAAATGAGAACCATCTAACTCTAATTTTATATGAAAAAACTACAATTACTTTCAATCTTCTTTTTTCTGACTCTTTTTGTCAGTGTAGAAGCCTACTCTCAGGAAGTAGGTATCCGATTCGGAAATTTCTCAGGAAATAATGTTGCTGTTGACGGAGTATTTGCTTTAGGAGAATTTTCCAGAATCCATGCTGACGTCAGCTTCGGCGGTGGAGGTGTAGGGATCGATGCATTGTGGAATCCGATTTTCAAACCTGTGGGCAGCAGCGATTTTAATTGGTATGCTGGTTTTGGTCCTTCTTTGTTTCTTGGTGATCCATTTACCTTAGGAGCAGCAGGTGAAATCGGGATTGAATATGCATTTGCGGATGTGCCCATCACCATCGGTGCAGATTACAGACCGGTATTCGTTATCGTAGAAAATACCCGATTCGTGGGAGATGGATTTGGATTTAACGTCAGATGGCGATTTGGACCGAATGATTAAGATTTAAAAATTTGATAGCAGGGCAATTTTGTCCTGCTTTTTTTATGAAAAAAATTTTTGAAGGAACGATTTACCTGGAAAAATTCTTAGGAATAGGAGGTTGGACCTATGCCCAAATACCCCTTTCGTTTGAAAAGAAAGGCTATTACTTTGGAATGCACATGGTCTCCGGAAAAATCGATGAGTTTCCCTTTGAAAAAAAGCATCTAATGCCCAAAGGTGATGGACAGGTTTTTCTTCCTATTTCCAAACCTATCCGAAAAGCCATTGGCAAAGAGGCAGGAGATCCCATCCATTTACTTCTGGTAATTCCCAAAGATCCTACAAAGGCTCCAGCAGAATTAATCGAATGTCTAAAAGACTATCCTGGGAAGTTAGAAACGTTTTTTGCCTTAGAGATAAAGGAAAAATCTGACTGGCTAGCCTTTATCTACGCTGCAAAATCAGAAAATCAAAAAGCCGAAAGAATCATCCAATTGTTGGATAAGCTTTCCTGAAGCCCCCACCAAATAAGAAAGATTCTTCCGGCAATTATTAAAATTCTACGATTATCCCGACAGTTGGAAGAATCGTTCCTGCTGTATTCTTAATCTCTTTCAACTGATAACGGGAAGGATCATTTGGGTCAATCAGAATTTGCCCTGCATCATCGCGTACAGGAACCAATAATGGGGCCTGTAGAGCCTCAAAATTATAGGCATTCTGAATGTCCAGATACCAGTTCAAATTCCAGTTTTTGAAATAGTATTTTTTGTCTATGCGAAGATCCAGCTGATGAAAGGCAGGCAGGCGCTCCTCATTGATCCGATCATAATCCAAAACAGCTTGATTTCTCAAATCCCAATTGCTGATCAAGGAAGATTCTTCATAATCATAAGGGGTATACGGTGTTCCCCCTAAATACCGCCAACGTGCTCCGATTTCCCAGTTTCTGGAAAACCTTTTTCCCGCAGTCAAACTCACAATCACCCGATTATCCCAGGAGGAAGGAATAAACCCGTCCGTATTCGGGTTGGTAAATTCGCTTCGAACTAAGGTTAATGCTGCAATTCCATAAAAATCCTGGAATAAGCGCTGTTGCGCTAAAAACTCCAAACCATAGGCTCTTCCCTCTGAATTGGAAACCACAGGCTCATTTCCAATTACCCCAAAATCAGCTCCTAAGTTTGCCAATGAGATTCCATTTCGGATCGAGGAGGGATAGTTGGAATATTTTTTATAGAATCCTTCCACTGTAAAGCGGCGGTTTTTCTCAGGCTTCAGTAACTCAAACCCGGCAATAAACTGTGTATTCCTGATAAAACGAACGTCATTTTCCTGGTTCAACAAATTTCCCTCATTGTCTCGATACCCAAGAACCGTGTAAGGAGGTCTTTGGTAATAAATCCCAGAGTTGGCAGTCAAAAATAAATTTGGCTTCAACTGATAGGAAACAGAAAACCGAGGGCTTATTTGATTGAGGGGGTTTTGGGCTGTAGATCCAAAATCTGCCCCATCCATTCGAATTCCACCCGTCAACAACAAGCGTTCATTATCCAAGGTGCGGCTTCCGGAAATAAAGGCTCCGTACGAGCTAAAATTGGAAGTGGCTTGTACATCAATTACCTCTCCAATGCCAGCAAGAGTCGCCCGATCAAAATTATCAATTAAGTATCGGGAATATTCGTAGTTGACCCCATACTTCAACGTGTAACCGGCCCCAAAAATGGAATTTTCTGCCCTGAATTTATTTTCCGATTCTTGGGATAAGTAATCAAACAATAAATTATCCTCATTGCTCGCGTCATTATTGGCGTATTTGTAGGAATGATTATTCAGCATATTCCTACTGAGCACGAAAGTCCAAAAGCCATTATCGCGATAGCGTTTGAGCTTTAATCCCGTAGTATAATTCCATTGCTCCTGAATGGGTAAAACATCCAAT
Organism: Algoriphagus sp.; assembly: GCF_013373065.1. GTDB lineage: Bacteria > Bacteroidota > Bacteroidia > Cytophagales > Cyclobacteriaceae > Algoriphagus. Next base: position 37,786 of record NZ_JABXIN010000013.1, on the reverse strand, counting down.
AAATAGAGCCTATTTTCACGTTCTTCTTCCGTCTCATCATCTGGAATATCTTGATTGAGAACAAAGTTGTCAATCGCACCAACTCCCAAGAATGTCAATTCAGTTTTGTCATTAAGCTTGGTGGTTGTCTTAAGCTGAAAATCATTGAATGTTGGTAGAAAAGGAAGACCAAGCAGCCTGAAAAGTCCTTGCAAATAAGAACGGCGGGCAGACAATAAATAGGTAGTATTCTCACCAATAGGCCCTTCGTTAGACAGGGTCAATTCAGAAGCACCCAAGGTCAACTGGGTGAACATTTGATCGCGGCGTCCTTCTTTAAGCTGAATTTCAAAAAACGAACTCAATGAATTCATCCGGTTAGCAGGAAATCCTCCTGTAATCACATCCACATTTTTGATCAGATTTACATTCAAAATCCCCACTGGACCTCCAGAAGAACCTTGAGTTGCGAAGTGATTGATGACTGGAACTTCGATTTCGTCAATGAAAAATTTATTCTCGTTGGGAGCCCCACCACGAATCAAAATGTCATTCCGAAAGCTAGGCGTACTTGCTACTCCCGGCAATGCCTGAATAACCCGCGAAATATCACGATTTCCTCCAGGATAACGTTCAATTTCATTGGTATTCAATCGCCTTACGGAAAGAGGCGTTTCTTCTGAACGTGAAAACTCAGAGCTTACCACTACCTCATTTAGCTCAGATGCATCCTCCAATAATTCAAAATCAAGCTGAACCGCCTTCGCTTGGGTAATTTGAATCTCGTACTTGGTGGATGTTTTATAGCCTACAAAGCTTGCTCGCACGTTGTACAACCCTGGAGGAATTCCTTGGATTTCATAGTTCCCATCTTCATCAGAAATTGCTCCCAAATCAGTCTCCAAGATCAAAATATTGGCATACGCAATGGGCTCATTATTCACGGGATTATATATCCTTCCCCGGATAATTCCCTGCCCAAAAAGCTGCAAAGACAAAAAGACCAGAATCAGTGAAAGTAGTTTTGATTTCATAGTTGGTTTTTCAATTACTATGAAAATCAAATTCGCCTAGGATAGTTTCAGAAAATCAGAAGATTTTGACATAAATCATCGAAAATCGGCCGTTTGTTGCTCCTTGACCCGCCAAAGTCTCCACCATGGCGTACCGGGAGAATCATGATGCTCGTAATGATATCCGAAAAAGTAACAGCTCAAGAAGGCCCACATGTGGTTTTTAGGCTGGGATTTGGAATGGTGAATGTTGTCGCTTTCCCCCCGATGAGGAAGATAGGTTCCAAAATAAAACAACTGAAGCGTAGAAAGAACCGCTGGCAGCATCCAAAAAACGATAAGATTTTCCGTGGGAAGAAAAAGCTTTAGAATATTAAAAGTGACCGCCATCAGTAAGATCTGCCAAAGATTGACATATTGACGAATAAAGGAGAAATACCAAATGAAGAAATTCCCAGAAGGGTGATAATCCGGATCCTGATCTGTAGCCACATGTCGGTGATGCTCATGATGCTTTGGAAATAATTTCCAATAGAAATTATAAGAAAAAAGGATGGCAGCGATCCAGCCTGTCAAATGATTAAGTCGCTTATTACTCGATACTACTCCATGCATGGCATCATGGGCTGTGATAAAAAGCCCTGTGTATAAATGCATTTGAATAAGTATTCCCAAATAGGTCAGTGGGCTTTTCCAATTGATTTCAACTTGCAACAAAAAAATCAGACTGGCCGCCCACAGCAAAATTATACCCCAACCGATGAGGAGTCCCTGCGGATCAACTTTTTTGTAAATTTTTCGAATTTGAGCCATAAAGGCCTTCCGATTTAGAAAGTGAGGATACGTTCCCGAACTTGCTCCATCAACCACATAGGTGTTGAGGTAGCTCCACAAATGCCCACCGAATCATTTTGATTAAACCAAGATTCTTCAATCTGATCTGGATTGGAAACAAAGTAGGTGTTCGGGTTTTTTTCTTTACAGACATTATACAGAACCTTCCCATTTGAGGATTTTGTTCCGCTGACGAATACAATTTTGTTGTATTTATCTGCAAATTCCCGGAGTTCCTTGTCTCGATTGGATACTTGACGACAGATGGTATCATTGGTATTTACCGTAATCCCATTTTCCCGAAGCACTTGATTAATCTCATAGAATTTGTCGGTACTCTTGGTCGTTTGACTGTAAAGCGTCAAATTTTTAGGAAGGGAAGGAATATCCAACTCTGAAATATCCTGAAAAACAACAGCTTTATTATTCGTCTGTCCCAAAAGCCCAATAACCTCCGCATGTCCATGTTTTCCATAGATATAGATCGTCTCATCCTTATCAAAGGAATTTTTGATACGATTCTGAAGCTTTAAAACAACCGGACAGGAAGCGTCAATTAACGTAAGGTTATTCTGTATGGATAGCTCGTAGGTAGAGGGTGGCTCACCATGAGCTCGAATCAAAACCTTTTCATTGGTAAGTTGCTTGAGTTCTTGATGGTCGATGATTCGTAGGCCCTTTCGGGTAAGTCGACTTACCTCCTCATCATTGTGGACAATATCTCCCAAGCAGTAGAGATATCCCTGTTCATCCAAAATCTCCTCTGCCATTTCAATGGCATAGACCACCCCGAAACAGAATCCTGAGTGTTGGTCGATTTCTACATGGAGATTTTTCATAGCCTATAAACTTTTGACAGAATGAATTGTTTTTGCTCCACGAATAGCTTCAAAGAAACTAACATTCATCAGGAGCAGGGTCATCGAATAAATACTATCCTCAATCGGAACGGTCCAAATACGGATTCCCAAATTCTCCGCATTGTTGTAAATCACGACCGGTTCTTCGGTTAAACCTCCTGTCAGAATTCCATTACACAGAAAGAAGGGAATCAAATGCACAAAATAAGCAAAGAGAAATTTACCCAAATACTTATCGTTAAATAGCAGAAAATGAGTCAATAAGGCAATACCTCCCACCAAAAAATTGACAGAAGTATACCATTTGTCTAAATGCAAAAGCGCGAATCCTATCAGAAAAGGGACCATAATGTAGACGAAAGGCTTGCCCCAATCCCGAAAAGGATCTTTGGGAAAAAAATAGATCAATACTTCATATATAAATAGACAGGCAAAGGGAATAACAAAGAAGAAAAGCCATTCCTCCACCGGAAGATTCAAAAGGTACAAACCGGAAATGTAGGTTGGGTTAAATTCCCATACACCAATATCTGTAAACCAAACATCCCAAATGATAAAAAAGGCTGCCGTAATAACCATCCCCGGCAGCATCTGCCCCCATTTGGTAGCATAGCGAATTCGATGCTCAAAGGATTGTGCCAAAGGATAGGATATGGCAAAAAGTAAGACGCCGAAATACAGGTACTTTTCCATCAGCTGATTCCCAATTTGGTTCCAAAATAGGTTCCTACCAATAAGGAAAGTTTTTGTGAGTTTGGAATACGGATTCTTCGCTGGGTGATGGTTTCTGCAGGAAGGCCCTTGATCTTGTCAAATAATTTTTGGTAATACAGATAGGCCACTTTTACACCCAATTTGGCTCCTTCAGGCAAAGCCTCGATGCCTACCAAGGCATCATCGAAATCCTGTTGGATGTCTTTTTCGATTTCCTCCTTTACAATGCTATCGAATAGTTTGAAGTCCACCCCAGGGAAATAAACGCGACCACGTTCTTCGTAATCACTCTTTAAATCCCGAAGAAAATTCACCTTTTGGAAAGCGGCTCCCAGCTTACAGGCAGGTTCTTTCAATCGCTCATAATATGCTGTATCGTTTCCACAAAAGACCTTGAGACACATGAGGCCTACTACTTCGGCTGAACCATAAATATATTCCTTGTATCGGGAGTCATTGTAGGTTTTGAAATCAAGGTCCATTTCCATGCTGTGCAGGAAAGCCTCGATTAGATCTAAGCCGATTTCATATTCATTGACAATCAGCTGAAATGCATGTAAAACAGGATTAAGGGAAATTTTCCTTTCAATCGCTTCATAGGTATCAGCCTTGAATCGTTCCAAAAGACCAGCTTTATCCTGATCATGAAAGGTATCTACGATTTCGTCAGCATAGCGAACGAATCCATAAATCGCATAAATCGGCAAATGAAACTTTTTATCCAAGGTTTTGATGCCCAGGGTAAAGCTTGTGCTGTAGCGTTGTGTAATCAAACGACTACACTCTAGGGTAGTTTGGTCAAAAAGTTTTTTAGCATCCATTGCCATAATATACCCATTTATTTACAGATTGTTTTCTTTGATCACTTCCCGAGCAACGACTCCTCCTGAAATCAAGGAGGGTGGTACGCCGGGACCGGGAACGGTTAACTGGCCTGTGTAATACAAATTTCTAACCTTTTTGTTTTTCAAAGACGGCTTCAAAATAGCCGTTTGCAACAAGGTATTTGCCAGTCCATACGCATTTCCCTTGAATGCATGGTAGTCTGATTTGAAATCTGAATGCGCATAGGAACGTTTGTAGATAATGTGAGACCGGATTTCTTGTCCCGTAATCTCTTCCAAACGATCCATGATAATGTCAAAATACTTTTCCCGCATCTCTTCACCATCTTCCAAATCCGGTGCTAAAGGAACTAGCAGGAACATATTTTCTTTCCCCTCGGGAGCTACCGTTGGATCAGTCATTGAAGGAACCGATGCATAAAAGAGCGGTTTTTCAGGCCATCTCGGATTTTTATAAATCGCATCAGCATGTGGCCCTAGTGGCTCATCAAAAAACAAATTATGATGGCGTAGATTTTTTAATTTTTTATCAATTCCCAAATAGAAAAGCAAACTGGAAGGGGCCATCACACGCTTGTCCCAATAGTCATCTGAATAGTTGCTGTATTTAGGGTTGACGAGGTGTTTATCCACATGATGGTAATCTGCTCCCGCTACGATGACATCCGCCTCAATTTTTTCACCTGAAACCAGGCGAACCCATTTTGCCAAGCCGTTTTCAATTTCGATTTCCTCCACTTCAGCATCTAAGCGGATCTCTACACCCTTTTCTTCTGCTAGAGCCACCATTCCTTTGATAATCTCATGCATTCCTTTTTTGGGATACCAAGTTCCCAAAGCGATATCAGCATAGTTCATCAAGGAATAAAGTGCAGGAATATTTTCAGCGGTCTCTCCTAGGAACAAAACCGGAAATTCCATCAAGCGGATAATTTCCTCAGACTTAAAAAATTTCCGTATATGCTTCGCCATGGATTGGAATATGTCCATCCGAACCACATCCACCAATAAACCAGGGGAAGCGAATTCCAAAAGGGAACGGCTTGGCTTTTCGACCAAATCATGAATTCCAACCTCGTATTTGTATTTGGCTTGTTCTAAAAATTTATCGAGTTGCTTTCCAGCACCGGGTTCCAACTGATCCAACATGGATTTAAATTCATCCAAATTGGCCGGAATATCTAAAATTCGGTCTTTGCCGTAGACCACCGCATAGGAAGGATCCAATCGGACCAAATCGTAGTAATCCGAAGGCTTTTTCCCAAACTTGGCAAAATAGTCTTCAAATACATCCGGCATCCAATACCAACTGGGCCCCATGTCAAAAACAAACCCCTGGTGCTCGAACTTTCGGGCTCGACCACCGGGGGTACTGTTTTTTTCTAAAAGGGTGATTTTACAACTACTATCCTCTGCTAGATGGGTGGCTGCCGATAGTCCGGCAAAACCAGAACCGATCACCACCACATGTTTTTGATTCATAGGATCAATTTTTGTGTCTGTACACTACCAAATCCTCCTTGAGTAGCTTTCTGGCAATATGAATCCTATTTTTGACAGTTCCAATTGGAATTTGAAGCTTGTCTGCAATTTCATGATACTTAAAACCTCGGTAATGCATCATGAAAGGAGTTTTATAAACATCGTCTAGTCTTTCGATTGCCTCGGTAATGTCATCCATTGTAAAATTACCATAGGCATCATTCTCGATTAATGAATCACTGGAATTGATATAGTGAAGGTTGTCTGTCGTATCGACAAATGTCCCACGTCGAACCATTCGCTGATAATTCGTGATGAAGGTATTCTTCATAATGGTATACAACCAAGCTTTCAAGTTGGTACCCTCCGTAAATTTATCTCGATTGGTGAACGCCTTTACCATAGTATCCTGGAGAAGGTCGTTGGCATCATCCATATCCCGGGTCAACTTCAGCGCAAAAGGCTTCAGTGTACTGGACAATTTGTTTAGTGAGTAACTGAATTCTAGAGTTGTCATGGCCGTAGCGATTTTTTGTTTAACCAAATGTAGGAATGATTAAACAAAATGAAAACATTTTGTCTAATTTTTTTCTCTTTTTCTTAAACAAAATAAATCTGAGGCTCTATTAATCCAGCTAAATGGAGATTCTGGAGGATAAATGGCAAAAAAAAGGCGGTTTTTGGAAACCGCCTTTTGTTTAAGTTTTTGTTAAATTAATTAGACCAATCTATTTTTCCTGTGGAACCCGGTCTATTTCCTCCAAGAGATCCTTGACATCTCGGATATAATTAAGCTGTTCGACGTTTGCTGGAAGCTTCAAATCCTGCCCAATCACCTGATAACCAGAAATCAGGATTTTTGCATCTTTAAATCGATCAGCCAATGCATTAACGTATTCTTGAACGTATTCTGAGCTTGGAGAGGTGGTCACGACAGTCATCAAATAATCCGGTTGATGCAACTTATAAACAGCCAATAAATCATCATTGGGAGTGCTTTGTCCCAAATACACAACTTTATGCCCTTTACTTTTAATCAAGTAAGAAGCAAAAAGAATGGATATCTCGTGCAATTCACCTTCTGGAAGAAACAACAAGAATTTCTTTCCTCCACCATTTGAAAGCTGGCCGTCAATCGCCACAATGAGCTTCTGCCGTACCAAATTGGAAATAAAATGTTCCTGGGCAGGGTTTATCGCACCGGTCTGCCACAGTACCCCTATCTTTGACATAAAGGGATAAATGATATTAAGCATGGTCTGCTCAAATCCAAGCTTGAGAATATTGGAGGACAAAATTTTATCAAATCGCTCCTCGTCCATTTCAATCATGCAGATGGTCAAAGCATGAATTTGATCGTCATGAGTAAGAGAACGCTCTGTTAACTTCATGACTTCTTCCCGAAGTTCGCGCTCTTCCATGGATGCGATTTTGCTGATCTTGAAACCATTGTCATTCAACAAGGCTACATTCAAAATCAATTTTAAATCCGCATCATCATAATAGCGAATATTCGTGTCAGTTCGTTTCGGGCTCAAAAGGTTATAGCGCTGCTCCCAAATCCGCAAGGTGTGCGCTTTGATACCAGAAAGTTGTTCTAAATCCTTAATCGAATAAGTACTCACTGCTTTTTGTTTTTAAAGAATTCCTTGGGAACAATAAAAAGGCCAAATGAAACGGCATCATCTTTTTTATTGGTCCGATGATGTGCTTGGTGGGCCCGGAAAATTCCTTTCAAAAAGGCATTTTTTGGGCGATCAAACCATTTTAATCTCCGATGAACTAAAACATCATGAAGAAAGAAATACGAAATGCCATAAAGGCTGATTCCCATTCCTATCCAAAATCGATAGTCCATGCTTTCCATTCCTAGGAAAATCAATACTACTGCGACTGTACCAAACCCTAAGGAAAACAAATCATTCAACTCAAAGAATGACTTGGAAGGTTGATGGTGCGTCTTGTGGATCATCCACAAAGGTCCATGCATGATATACTTGTGAATGAACCATCCCGCAAGTTCCATCAAAAGAAAACCTAAGAATGTAAACCCAATAGCTTCCAACATGACGTTAATAACTGATAGACTTCACCTTATGTTTAATCTTACAAAAGGCTTTTGTGTTTTGAATTTGTATAAGAAAATTTCATGATTTTCATCAGCAACTACAATACCGTAAAATTCAAGATGGTGAAAAAAGCCACAAGCGTCAGCAATAACAACAACGCAATGGGGTTGTATTTTTCAAAATTTGCCTTCCGATATATTAAATGAACCACAAAGGAAACCCCAAACCAACCGATGTAATTTCCAACTGGAATAATGTCGAATTTCCAATACCAAAAATCCAAGGCAACGGCAACTGGCTCCATGATGTAATCCAAGGCGGTCATAGCAAAAGCTCCCAAAAAGGCAGCATAATAATCATTAGGAACTCTATGGAAAACAGAACCCGTCAAATAGGACAGGATAAACCAATTGACTCCAATTATGATGGGAACTTCCCACAATTTTGGTCCTAAAGTCGGTCCATATACATAATCCCCAAACAGGTATCCCGTATGAATCCCGATCAATTCAGCTCCAAACCCAATCCAAAATGCTGCCGCTGCAAAAATCGGAAATGCATCCGTCCAGCCTCGATGAAACAGCAAAATGATCAATAAGCTGGTCAACAACTGCACCGGCGTCAAGGACAGAAACCAATCTTGGTATTCCGGCAAACTCAACCCCACGATTCCAACCACATGAAGAATAATAATCACTGCCTTCGCAATGGTTAATCGAAGTTGATAAGAGGTGCCGCGCTCGGGTACTACTTGATGCATAGGGTGCTTGGGTTGGCAGAAATACTTTTTTCTGTTTGGGATTCCTAACTTTGCAAATCGTAATTTGTTGACAAAGGAAAGTAATTAATTGAAAAAAAGGATGATTCTCTATAATGTAACCATCAACGTGTCACCGGAAATTGAGTCTGATTTTATCCAATGGATGAGGGAAACGCATATTCCGGAAGTCATGGCTACAGGTATGTTTACCGAACACAAATTTCTTCGACTCTTGCATGAAGCCGATGATGGAAGCACCAATTATGCGGTTCAGTTCTTTACAGAAAGCATGGAGCGAATGCAGGATTACGAAAAGAATTTTGCTCCCACATTGCGTGCAAAAACCCTGGAACGTTATCAGGACAAGGCCTTGGCTTTCCGTACCTTACTAGAAATTCTCTAAAAATGCCCAATTGGCTCAAATTGATCATTAGCCTCATTCTTCCACAATTGGTCGGTGGAACAGGGGCTTATTTCACCATTTCTTCGGTTGGAAGCTGGTATCAAACCATTTCCAAACCAAGCTTCAATCCACCCAATTGGCTTTTCGGTCCAGTATGGACCACCTTATACATTCTGATGGGTATCGCTTGCTACTTAATTTGGAAAAGTGATCACCCCCAGAAAAAGAACCTGTTGACCTTGTATTTTGTACAGCTTGCCCTAAATGGAATTTGGTCCCCGGCATTTTTTGGAATGGAATCTCCGCTAATGGGACTGATCATCATTTTGCCCTTGTTGGTTTTGATTTTCATTTGTATCCAAAAATTCAAGCCTGTTTCTTCCTGGGCTTCTTGGTTGATGATTCCTTACCTGGCTTGGGTGACCTTTGCAAGCGTGCTCAATTTTTCGATTTGGTGGTTAAATTAAAGTCCTTATCATATCAACGGGTTTAACAATTATTCACTAGGTTTTTAGCTGTATAAATTTAGTTTTACGGGAGATTTTAAAAATGCCTATGAAAAAAATCATCCTGCTGCTTTCCCTTGCCCTATTTTTTGCCTGCGGCACACCTGATCAACAAAAAGAAAATCCCTCAGGCTCTCATTCCTATACCGAAAACCAACTAGAAAATCTCCAAATTACAATGGATACCATCAAAGTAGACGTCGGAGAAGAGATCATAAATGCCACTGCCTATTTTGGCTTTGGACTTAGCACGGATAAGAAACGAATCTACTTCGCAGATGGCATGAATACGGAAGTTCATGGGTATAATCTGCGAGAAAGGAAGCTGGAGCGTCGAATTGTTTTTGAAAAAGACGGACCAAATCAAGCTCCCGATTTTATCAACTTTTTTCAAGTTCTCCCCAACGAAGAATTCATGCTAGCCAACTATGCCATTCAGGCAGTTTTTAATGATCAGACAGAAAAAATCCTGGATATCAAAGCCCTGCCTGAAGAATATGAAGGTTTGGATGAGTCCTTAAGCAGTTTGTATGGCTTTTTGCATGTCAGTCCGGATAAAAAGTTGGCTATTTCCAGACCTTTAGAATACGGAAAGGAGTCCGTAAGCCTCGTATTGATGGATTTGGAAAACAAAACAGGACAAGTACTTTCTTTACCCGGATTGGAAATCACCAAAAAATTCAGGGCTTCCTTTTCACAAGGTGGCGGCACCACGACTATGGGGGATAATCTGGTTATTCAGGAAGTTCGCGATCAATTTGTCATATATTCTGCCAGTACAGCCGACATCTATGTATATGACTGGAATAGTAAAGAATTGAAATTGATCGAATTTGACCATCAATTGGTCCCTAATGGAAAAAGCGGCGACTTCCCAACGGAGGCAGGATCGCGAGAGGAACTGATGGAAATTGCCCAGCAAATCCGGAATCAGGTCTCTTTCATGGGTTTACTTTGGGATGATAGCCGTCAGCAATATTTCCGTTTTGCCAACAAACAAAATGGCCTTTTGGAAACCGGCGAACCGCGAAAATCCGATTGGTATCTTTTTTCATACGATGAAAATTTCAACTTACTCGGCGAAACCGAACTTGAAAACCTCTCCAATTTCTTTTATCAAAGCTTTTTCTACGAAGGGAAAATATACAACTACCTTCCCGTCGACGAGGATCCTGGCTTTGTGATCATGACTTTAGATTTCTGAATAACTATTTTATGAAAAAACTACTTTTTCCAAGCCTGTTCGCTGCATTGGCTTTTTCCTGTGGCGGAGAAAATGATTCTGCCGAATCAACACCATCCAATATCCTCGAAAACTTCACTTTCAGTGTGGATACACTGGTGGTTGATCCAGGGGAAGAAATTATCAATCTCTCTAGGGGAGTAAGGGGAAGCTCTTTGGATGAGACCAAAACCTATTTCTATCTTTTTGATGAGGCGACCACCCAGATGAATAAAATCAATTTGGATGAACTTTATTTAGAGGAGCAAATTCCATTTGAGAAGGAAGGTCCAAATGGCATCGGATCTAATTTTATTACCACTTCCCGATATCTCCCGGGTGAAGAGTTCCTGTTTTCCAATTTTCAATCGACGGGAATTTTTAATAAACAAGGCAAAAAGGTTCTCGATCTGACCCTTAAGCCGGAGGAACTCGACATTGAGGGCCTGGGAGAAAATGCCCAATTCAATGTCACCAACTCCATCCGCCTCTCTCCCGATAGAAAAATAGCCTATTCTCTTCCAGGTGACTTTATGGAGGGTACCACCCAAATGGCAAAAATCAATCTGGAAACCAAAAGCGGAACTGTTCTACCCATTCCAGCTTTGGACATTGCGGGAGAATATCTAATTCTCTGGCAATCCGGCGATGGTTTTTCTATCTACATGGAAGAGGTTTCACTACAGGAAATAGCTGGGAAATTTTATATCACTGCTGAAACGAGCAATAGCATTTATCGATTGGAACCGGGTCAGGATTCTCTCCAACTATTTGAGTATGACTTTAGCCTAGTATCTAATCAAAAGGAGACTCCGATCCGAAGAGAGGTCTCCTCCTTGGAGGAGTTTAGGGCTGAAATGGAAAAGGCAAGGACCCAGATCGGGTTTGAAAAACTCCTGTACGATGAGCAAACCAAACGTTTCTATCGCTTTGGGAGGATCTATGAGCCCAAAGGTGATGATCCCGAGGCTCCCTCCAAGGCAGAAGTATTTTTGTTTGCCTTTGATAATAACTTGAATCTTATCGGAGAGACAGCTCTTCCCGAATTAGACAAAACACCTAGCAGCCCCTTTTTCAAAGACGGCAAGCTCTGGTCCTATGTCAATGTGGAGGACGAATTGGGCTTTGCGGTGATGGATTTTAAATTTTAATGCCATCGCAAAGTCGCGACGGCGCAAAGATTTAAATCTAAAGTGGAGTAATTCTTTTCCGCATCTCCAACCTAAAGAATAGGCTGATTTTCTTTTTTCCAAATTGGATAGAGCAAATGATTTTGCAAGGCATTAAGCCTCTAATAAGCTCTGTTTTATGTGCAATGTTTTTATGTGGTTTTAAAAAAAAGAACCACATAGTCACATAGAAAAGACCTTCTTTTTTTAGAGTGAAGTCAAAAAGCTATATCCAATAGTAGTTTGATACTAACGCGCTCCACAAGCTTCGCTCGTAGTGACGGAACCAAACCTATGCCTCTTCGATTCTTTGCGGGAGAAAAAATCCGGTGCGACTTTGCGTCTTGGCGCGCCAAACTCCTTAATCCAATCTCGGTAAACTCAATTGATACTTCACCGCAATCATTCGAATAGAAATCACCGTGGACATGGAAATCAATAAATTCCAATCTCGATCCAATCCAAAATAATTCAATACCAGGTATAAAATCGCTCCTGCTAGACAGGCGGATGCATAAATTTCCTTTCGGAATAAAATCGGAATTTCATTCGTCAGGGTATCCCGAATCACTCCTCCCATCACGGCAGAAAACATCCCCATAATGGCAGCGATTTCTGGCCTAACCCCCAAACTCAGTGCCTTTTCCACCCCCAAAACCGTGAAAAACCCTATCCCCAATGTATCGAATAGGAAAAAAGTCTTTCTCAATCGACTGAGAAAATTCGGAAATATAAAAGCTGCTAATACGCCCAATAAAATCGCATACAAAAAATAAATATCACCTATCCAAACCAGCGGATAGGCATCCAATAAAATATCTCGCAAGGTTCCTCCACCTATAGCCGTAATAAAACCGGTAAAGCCCGCTCCAAACAGATCATGCTCCCGTTCACGAATTGCCAAGGCACCAGAAATGGCAAAAACAAAGGTTCCTACAAGTTCTAAGGCGTATTGAAGCGTCATTTTATATTGTTTACAATTAAATTGTATTTATATTTTTTCTAGCAAAAAAACACCCATTTCCCGCTGATCAAGGACAAAAACGGTTTTGGTAGCTTCTAAGAACCGAAACCCCTTTTGCTCTAATTCTTTCAGTTGCTCATTACTCAAAACAAAGCGCTCTGTTCCATCTGGAAGCAAGAACTTACCCTTTCCCAAAGGTTTGGATTGCTCTAAAATCCCGCCAAAGCCGGTACACATCCGAAACCAAAAGATTCCTCCTGGTTTTAGAACTCGGTGGATTTCTGAAATCATTTGCCAAAAGTTATCCACACTTTCCGCAAAATGCAGCACTGCTGAACAAATAACGGCATCAAAGGCCTCTGCATGAAAAGGGATTTCCTCAAGCCGCCCAACTTGAAAGCGATGAACATCGTATTCAGATTGAAGGCTTTTTGCCTGATATCGGCAATATTGAATGGCCAGTTCATTGGGGTCAATACCAAAAATCTGATAGCCTTGGTTGATAAAATATACCGTATTTCTTCCCTCTCCACAGCCCGCATCCAGGATTCGCATTTCCTTGGAAAACCGTCCTTTTAAAATTTGGTCCAAAAGATAGATATCCACATTGCCCAGCAGGCGATTTAGCTCAGCTATTTCCATTTTCCCATTTATCTAAGGCTTCTTTTGCTTTAATTCGGCCTACTTCGATCATTTCTGCCGATCGATGGAATTCTAAAGTTCCTGCCTGCTTTCGTGCAATCTTGACTAAAACCTCCACATTATTTTGAGCGATCACCATTTCACAATAGCGGTCCTGCAGCAAATCAAAGGAACGGCTCACCAAATCCAAGGCTGAAAAAGAGGTGGGCTTTTCTTCTTCCTCTTCATCATCTGGAAAATATTGCTTCATCTTATCTCGGTATTCAGAAAGCCATTTTGGAAGCGAAATAAAGCGGTTTCCTTCGGAATCCTTTTTTGGAGGCGAAACATAATCCTGATCGAGTCCATTTACATCCACCACCATCACCAGGTTATTTTCCGCTTTTTTTAAGAGTGAGATCGGAATTGGATTTAATACACCTCCATCAATCAATTGCTGTTTCCCTTGCTTTGCCGGAATAATCACAGAAGGAATACTACCGGAAGCTCGAATGGCGGTTAACAAACTTCCTTTTGAAAACACCACCTCTTTCCCACTATGGACATCTACAGCATTGCAGGAAAATGGAATCTGAAGATCTTCAATTTGACAATCTTGGACCACCTTTTTCAACGCGGAAAAGACTTTCTCTCCCTTAATAAAACCTCGGCTAGAGAAGGTGAAATCCATCAAGGAAAAGACATCAATCCGATCCAGATTGCATATCCAGTTTTTAAACTCTGCCAGCTTGCCTGCAGTATACATGCCGCCAACCAGTGCACCAGCGGAGCAACCCGCAATTTCAGCAATTTCAAAGCCTCTTTCCTCCAATTCTTCAATGACACCGACATGGGCTAATCCGCGAGCTCCACCACTACTCAAAACCAATGAAACTTTCTGCTTTTTTGCCATATCTTTAGGATGAAAAATTTACAAACGAATGTACACAATATGAGCCAATTTAAACCCTTTCATCTGGCATTCCCGATTCGGGATATCGAGGAAACCCGGAAATTTTACGGCGACCTTTTGGGTTGCGATATTGGTAGAAGCACGGACAAATGGATTGATTTCAACTTCTTCGGACATCAGCTCTCTGCGCATATCAAGCCTGAAGAATTAGCTCAAGCAAAAACCAATGCAGTAGATGGGAAAAATGTACCTGTCCGACATTTTGGAGTAATTCTTCCTTGGGAAGAGTGGCATGATTTGGCAGATAAGCTCAAGGCCCATGGAATCGACTTTGTGATCGAACCTTATATTCGATTCAAAGGAGAAGTAGGAGAGCAGGCCACCATGTTTTTCTTGGACCCCTGTGGAAATGCTTTGGAGTTTAAATCATTCCAAGACGAATCACAGATTTTTGCGAAATAATCCTACTTGAAAAAACACAATATAAATACCGGAATAGGAAGGTTGATTGAAGTAGAAGGAAAGGAATACTTCTATTTCAGTGGCACCTCCTATTTGGGTATTGCTCAGAATTCAGACTTTTTGGACGTCTTGGCCAATAATATTTTCGAATACGGGTCCAATTTTGGGCAAAGCCGCAAAAACAACATACAACTCCAGGTTTTTGATGAGTTTGAGGAATATTTTGCTCAATCAGCTGGAGCTGAAGGTGCTGCAGTGTTTAGTTCCGGCTACCTAGCTGGCATTGCTGCATGGAAAAGTTTAAGGGAGGTATCTGAAGAAGTCTGGATTGGTCCCGATGCCCATCCGTCAATCATCCCTGACGGCCTTAAGGCAGGTATCCAATTAAGTTTTAAACAATGGAAAAATCACTGCTTAGAACTTTCGGAAAGCCTGTCTCCACAGAGCATTCTAATTATTGGGAATGCGGTAGATGCCTTACATGTTGAAATACACGATTATGCTTGGGTGCAAGAAATCGCCAAAAAACACAAGGTATTTCTTCTGATTGATGATTCCCATGCTTTTGGAATTGTGGGAGATGGAATCTTCGGAACCTATTCGAAATGGAAACACAGTTCGATTCATTTGACGGTTTCCGGTTCGCTTGGAAAAGGCTTGGGTCTCCCCGCAGGTATTGTCTTGAGTGATCAGCAACAATTGGAAAAAATACAATCAACACCGCTCTTTACCGGTGCCTCTCCGGGTTCACCTGCTCATCTACAGACCTTCCTCGAAATGCAGCATACCTATGAGGTTGCTCAAGAACAGCTCAAAGAAAACATCCAATATTTCTATGAGCGAACAGCCTTTCTCCCTCAAGTGGTGGGATATGCAGATTTTCCGATTTTTCGATACACAAAAGATCTCTGGGTTGAACAGCTTGAAAAATCAGGAATCATAACCTCCAGTTTTCCTTATCCACACTCCCATAGTCCAAAGGTAAATCGGATTGTTCTTTCAGCTTTTCACGAAAAAGAAGATATTCAATTCTTAGCCGATATTCTGGATAACCTAGTTTCATAAAACAGCATGCGAATCTTTCTTTATTTCTTTACGATTGCTTTATTGATTTTTTCTTGTTCCCCCAAAGAGCCAGTACCCTTTGAAGATGGTATAGAACCTTATCCCATCCTTCAAAAGGTCCTAGATAGTGTGGATAAGTACCAGGTTCAAATCTTATTCACCAGGATTGACCGAAATGAACATATGAATCCTATGTTCGAAACTTTTTCATTCAACTTAGATGATGAACGATACTTTTATCCCGCTTCAACGGTCAAACTTCCAGTAGCCATTTTAGCTCTAGAATGGCTGGAAGAACAAAATGTGGATAACCTCACTTTGAATACCCCCATGCTGACTGATTCGGTTCGCCCTTCCCAATTACCCGCTAATGTGGATAACTCATCAGCAGACTCGCTTCCAAGCATTGGGCATTACATCAAGAAAATCCTATTGGTATCTGACAATGATGCATACAATCGCCTTTATGAGCTATTGGGTCAGGATTATATTAATCAAAAATTAGCTGAAAAAGGTCTGAATCATACCGTTATCAACCATCGATTAAGTTATCCAGCAAACGAAATTGAAAATCGCTATTTCAATCCAATTCGATTTGTGGATAAATCCGGAGAAGTAATCCTTGAAATTCCAGAACGAAAGACGGAAAGTATCTATTCCAACCCAGAGCGACCAGTTATTGGACTAGCTTACTATGCAGGTGATTCCTTGATTGAAAAAGGGATGGAGTTTACCTATAAAAACAAATTTGCATTGTCAGACCTTCATGGGGTAGTACAACGCATCATTTTTCCTCGATCCTTTATGGAGGATGAGCGCTTTCATTTGAATGATGAGCATCGAAAATTCATCCTAACATACATGAGTATGCTACCGGGTGAATCCGATTTTCCAAAGTATGAGGGTCCCGATTTCTACGACAGTTATTCCAAATTTTTCAAGTTTGGAACTGACAAAAGTCCCATTCCTGATCGGTTCCGAATCTTTAATAAAACCGGTTGGGCTTATGGACACCTAATTGACGGAACCTATTTTGTGGATTATGAAAACGGAGTGGAATTCTTTGTCTCAGCGATTATTTACACCAATAAGAATCAAACGTTGAACGATGATACCTATGAAACCGAGACGATTGGCTTACCATTCTTTGCAGAGTTAGGGGAATATTTGTATCAATTGGAATTAGGACGCAAAAAGATTTTGAAGCCGGATTTTGGGGAATTAAAAATGGATTATTAGAAAAATGAAAAAAGAGCGATTCCCTGATTTTACGCTTTTTCTAAAAACATTTTGGATTTGGACGGTTCTGGTTGGTGTGGTCAATTGGATCGTAACCTTAGGCAATTACAGATTAAAGTTAGGATTTGATTGGAGTTTTCTTGAACAACCAGAATCCTATTTATCACTTTTATTCTATATCCTATTTTGGGCTGCATTTGAGTTTTTTCTTTTTTGGAAACCCAATCCAAATTTTCGCGAAAAAATTAAACAGAAACGTAGCAAGTCAAATTGACTTATCCACAATCATTTTTTTAATATACTCCCTCTAAATCAACCATAGCCTGTGGATAAGTAGCTCCCAAAATCACTCCAGCACTTTTCAATTCAGCTGTGGATAAGTCCCAAGGATGATGGATTCCAAATCCGTTCAGTTTGGAAAGTTCAGGAATCCACAAACGCACATAATCTCCATTTCGGTCGTAATTTTTACCCTGACGCAAAATATTGAAGTAGCGATTTTCTCGAGGGTCATTCCCAACGCCTCCTACATACATCCAATTTCCCCAATTGGAGCAAACATCATAATCGATCAATTGACTTTCGAAATAGCTTGCTCCCCACGTCCAGTCAATTCCCAAATCATTGACCAGAAAACTAGCCACATTCTGTCTGCCCCGATTCGACATGAAACCAGAGTATTTTAATTCCCGCATATTGGCATCAACAAAAGGAACTCCCGTCTGCCCCTCACACCAACGCTGAAAATCAGCATTATCCCTTCGCCAGGAGTCCTCTTGATGTTTGATGCCACCAATGTGGAAAACTTGATTGCCGTGTTTTTTACAGATGAAACGAAAATAATCCCGCCAAATCAGCTCAAATACCAACCAATAAGTGCTCTGGTTCTTTTTCCGCTCTTTTTCGTAGCGCTTTACCTCCTCATAAACAGTTCGAGGAGAAATACATCCCAGTGCTAACCATGCCGAAAACTTGGAACTATAATCGGAACCAATAAGCCCGTTTCTAGTCTCCTTATAGAATTTTAATCTATCCTCTTCCCAAAAATAGGACTGGATTCGCCTGAGACCAGCACTTTCTCCACCATCAAACTGCATCACCGACCGGTGCTCGGCCTCAGGCTCCTCCAAACCATAAGTAGTAATATCAGGAAGTGTACCTTCCAAAGGAATAAGATCTTTCGAGGGAAAATTAATGGAACTTGGCTGTGGATAAGTGGAATGAACAGCCGCCATTTTTTCCACAGATTTTCGAAACTGCGTAAAAACTTCAGGAATTTGAGCTACTGGAAATGGAAGATCATCGATATGATACAAGGTGCTCTGCCAAAAGCTTTCTGTAGCAATACCTTTACTCCAGGCTGCTTTCTCCAAAGGCTTATCCACATTTCGCTCTTCAGCGGTTACTTCTTCTGAGAAGAAAATTGCATCAGCTCCAATCCGCTCCGCAAAGGTGATTACCTCTAACTCAGGTTTACCCCTCAATAAAACCAGATTTCCTCCCAGATCTTGTAAGTTCTTTCGCAAGTCTTGAATGGATTCCAAAAGAAATTTTGTTCGATAGTTCCCAGTCTTCGGAAATCCAAGCACAGTTGCTTCGAAATGACGAGGATCAAAACAATAGACCGGAATCACTTCAGCCCCGGTTTGGCAAGCCTTATAAAGTGCCTCTTGATCTCTAGTTCGAAGATCATTTCGAAACCAAACAATGATTCTTTTGAAATTCATGTAGTCCCAACAGGCTGTGGAATCGAAGTGTTTTAAAAAATTTAAATTCTAAGAATGACGTGATTTTTTATATTCACAGTTTATCTGAAAACTCATTTTACCCCGAATCGGACTAGTTTAAAAATGCGAAATACACTTGTTTATCTTTTTTTAATCTCTTTACTATTGGCCTCATGCCAAGAGCAAAGTAATCCCTATGCGGTCCTTTTTAATGATCTTGAAAATCAGGAAGGGCTTTCAGGCAATGCAAATTATTTAAACTCTCCATTCGTCACGGCTGGAGATCGGGTTTATTTGATTGGGCATCAAGATGGGAGTTTCCCGGATTTAGGGTGGCATGTGGAGGGAGAAATGGGTGGCATTTGGATGCATCCCATCAAATTAATGGATGGTTTTTCTGCCCAAGTTGAAATAGAAGGGCAAGCAATTTGTCTAAATCAAGGCCAAAATTTCATCAATTATCCATTCTCTAACCGGATCCATTTCGGAACTATTGCTTCAGACTTAAAAATAGACCGGCTTCACTTCGTTCCAGATGGTAGGGAAGGCTTGGCTATTTTTTATCGTTTTGAAAATGGATCCTCTGAGGAGAAAAGCATCGATTTTTCATGGGTGGCACAAGTGGATCTTCGACCCGTTTGGTTGGGGGATAGAAGCGGAATGATCGATCTAGAAGATGAGATTAACTTCAATGAATTGACAGGTACCTTTACCGCAAAAGACCAAGGAAACGATTGGTATACGGTTTGGGGAAGTGAAGCAGGAATTCCCCTTACTCCAAGAGAGGAGATTTGTTCCTTCGAATCATTAGGCAAGGGCAAGAAAGCTGCCTTTGGGGTAAATTTGACTATACCCGGAAACTCAACATTGATTTTCCCGATTTTCATTGCAGGCTCTACAGAAAGCGAATTGAAGGCATTGGAGACCTTAGCAGACTTGCGGAATAATCTCCAATCTGATTGGTTTTCGAAGAAAAGCAATTTTCAAGCGGTTTTTGAAAAATCAAAAATTGAAATTCCAGACCCAGAACTCCAAAAAGCCTTTGAATGGGTGAAATACAACACGCAGTGGCTAGTCAGAGAAGTGCCTGAAATGGGAAGAGGGTTTGGAGCAGGACTACCGGATTATCCCTGGTATTTTGGTGTGGATAGTGAATACACAATTCAAGGTTTGCTGGCAACGGGACAAAAAGATCTGGTTTACAGTACCATAGCGTTAATCCACAATCTTTCCGAAAAAACCAATGGCAATGGGCGCATCATTCATGAAGCTTCTACCAATGGCGTGGTTTTCAATCCAGGAAATATCAACGAAACTCCCCAGTGGGTATCCACTATTTGGGAAGTTTATCGTTGGACCGGGGACCGGGAATTTTTGGAGAAGTATTTTCCATCTGCGGAAAAAGGTCTGAATTGGCTTTTGGAGGAAAATGATTCGGATGGGAATCTATTAGCTGACGGCTATGGCATGATGGAAATCCATGGCTTGAAATCAGAAATGATTGATGTGGCGGCTTATAGTTACAAAGCATTTTCAGATGCCTCCAAAATGGCTGAAATTTTGGGAAAAACAGCCCTTTCTGAAAGTTATCAACAGACAGCAGATACCTTGGCTGAGAAAATCAATTCCGATTTCTGGGTTGATGAATTTGGAAGCTATGCAGATTTTATCGGTACAGTGGAAGATGCGCTTCATCTTATTGATGGAGCTATCATCCGAGCCGATACACTAAACAAACCTTGGGCAGTGGAAGAACTAAAAGCCACCAAAGCGAAGTTATCCACATTGCCCAACGATAAAAAGAGAGGATTTGTCCTTTATCACAATTGGGTGGTCAATACACCCATGGAAGTGGGGGTTGCTGATCCCGAAAAAGCTAAAATTGCCTTAGAGACGGGAAGGAAATATACCAATCCATTTGGCGTATTTGTCACTGGAATCGACCGGGATGAAAGCGCAGAAAATGAGGATGGTTCGTTTGCAGGAAGTAAGGCCTTTTCCTATACCGGTGCCGTTATGACTTTGCCTACCGGTGTTTCTGCCATCGGGGAGAACAAGTATGGGAATCCCGATGCAGCACTAGATTACCTAAAACGAATGACACGAAGCTTTGGCTTTGCCTTGCCCGGCTCCATTTACGAAGTATCGCCAGATTATGGAATGTTTACCCAAGCCTGGAATTTGTACAGTTATGCGGTTCCCATGGTGACTCAATTCTTTGGTATACAGCCCGATACAGGCAATAAAGTTATCCACATTCGTCCTCAGATGCCTAGCTCTTGGGAAAATGCTTCCATTCAAAAAGTACATGTAGGAGAAAATGAAATTTCACTCAGCTATCAAAAATCAAACGGGGAACTTGTCATTGAAGTAGAACAAAGCGAAAAGAAATGGGGCTTATCGATTGAAATTCCTGAAAGTTATTCCAAAGTAAAAATCTTAGGCAAGGAGGTAAGTTCGGATACTCAACAAGGCTATCGACGAATCCTGATGACGGGAGCAAAGGTTAGAATTGAGGCTAGTAAAAACTAACAAACAAAATTTCCCGTAAAGCTATTCAATAATTTAGCTTTACTTATGATAAAGTCTAGACTGCTTTTTCCTCTCTTATTTTATATTCTTTATTTACCCGTAGCAGCTCAAGAAACTCAAATCATCATTGATTTAGAAGGTTCGCTTTCGGGAAAAGATGTTTTGAGAACCAGTTTTGACGAGCAGGTTTATCAAAGTGTGAATAAGTTTGAAGGGGAATTGAGGGCGAAATTGGAAAAACCTTCCCAGATTTCCTTTTATATCATAAAAAACAACGGTAAAATAATTGACCAACGAGAATTCTGGGTTGGGGATGGAACATATCAAATTAGTGGTCAGGTGAATGACTTATCCACATTAGAAATTGATCAGAAGCATCCTTTTGAAGAACTCTCCCGTGAGATTGAGAAAAGCGGAATTGAAAAGAAAAAGGCGTTAATTCTGGAAAATCTGGACAAAGAAGTCGCCTTGAATGCGCTTATTTCGAAATCTGAAATTTTTTCAAAGCAGGAATTAGAGAAGGCACTTAATCAAGTTTCTCCTGAGCTAAAAAATTTAAATTCCTTTAAACGCTTTGCCTCTAATTTCGAATTAACTGGGATGTCCTTTGAAGTAAAAGAAGGGTCGGAAAGCCTTGATTTTTCTCTAGAAAGTCGAGAAGGAAAACAGGTTTCTTTAAATGATTTTGAAGGAAAATACTGCCTTTTTGGAATTTTCCTTTACCGGATGCAAACCATGCCTGGATGCACTTCCGGAAATAAGCGAGATTATTAGCCGATTTGGTGCAAGCCTCGAGGTAATAAGTATTTGGAATGATAAAAGTCGGGATATTTGGCTCAATGGAGCCAAAAAGCACAAAGAATTGATTCGCTGGACGGATCTCTGGGATAAAACCGGGAAGGTTACCCAGCTTTATGAAGTAAAAGTTTGGCCCACCTATATTTTAATCAGTCCAGAGGGAAAAATCGAAAAAACCTGGAATAGCTACCGCAAAGGAAGAATCCTCAGTAAAATGGAAGCCCTATTTGGAAATCCCAGACCTTAAATATTCAACCAGTAATTCAACTTCAATACCAAGCTTCGCTGTTTGGGGCTAAAGGAATCTGGGAAATAATTGTCTGTATAAACTAGGAAGAAGTCGGATACAGGGGCAAAACGCCACTGCAAGCGCGTGTTGATATTGATATTTTCGATCTGATTATTGTATTGGATAAACGTTGTCCAGAAAAGGGATTTTGAAAAGGTAAGATCGATTCTAGGGCCAACTAAAAGCAAATCCGCATCATTTTGAGGCTCCGGAAGACGGATGCGATTATAACTAAAATTCATTCCGATATTTGCTATATACCCAATTCGCCAAGCAATTTCGCTTCGAAGCGAGGCAATATCTCCAGTGAAGTATTCTCCTGCCTGACCTTCTAATCTGACATTGAACGGCTGTCGAGGATTGCTTCGAAATTCAAACCCAAAGCGGTCGGTAGTATAGTCCGTGCCAGCAGGCAATGGCTCACCTCCCGTTCGTGTAGGATCAAAATCATCAAACAAATAGATATAACTATTCGTATAGCCGAACGTCAGTTGGGCTAAAGACTGGAACCGAACTTCGTATTGAAATTTGATGTCCCGGTCTGTCGACCCAAAGGCCTCATTCCATCTCAATTCATATTCCGCTTGCGGGCCATGGCTATTGATAAACGTTGATTTTGGGAAAAATCGATAGCCTAAATCAGGATTAAATCTTTTGTAATCTACCCGAGGTACAAAACCAACCTCTGGATTGTATCCCGCGCCGATATCCAAATAACTGATGCTCCATCGCCAATGCAAATCACTGTACAAAAGATAGGCATTGAGCGTTCGGGGAGCCTCCTTTTCAGTACTTTCAAAAGTCCTGTGGTAAAGAGCCTTTCCAGTCCAACGATTATCCTCAGAGGCTAAGTTGTACTCTACACCCAACATACGATTGTAGGCAGTTGGATCAAAAAGGCTTTGGAATTCATCCACAGCCAAGGACTCCCGATCCACAAAAATCAACCCCACATTGGAACGAGAAAAGACTTTTTTCTGAACTGCCATGACACTGAAGTTCTTACCTACAATGCCGCGTTCTTCCTCGGTAGCAGTTTGCATATTCATCAAACCAACGCGCCAATCATCCGTCACTTTCCCAGAAAGTCGGGCTCCATAGATAATTTTATTTTGCACATTTTGACCAGTAGCCTCATCTCGGTCGACTCCAATTCTTCGGGAAAAGAATGGCCTTGCTAAAGGGTGACCAAAGCTGGCAAAAAGGTCTCCATTTTCAAGAAAGAACTGTCGCCTTTCAGGAAAGAAAATCTCAAATCGGTCCAAGTTGGTTACCTGCTGATCGACCTCCACTTGAGAAAAATCTGGATTAAAAGTCAAATCCAAATTCAGAGCTGGGCCAATTCCAACCTTGGCGTCCCCTCCAAATGCCGGAGTGAGTTTTTCAGAAGTACCCTCCAAATAATTCGTGGAGGTTCGGGCAGCCATGTAAGGGATCAGGGAAATATTGGCTGAGTTTTTTTTGAGCGGTTCTTCAAAAATTAGCTTTCGGCTAAATGCAGTAGAAATAATCGGAAAATTTCGGGGGATTGGTGCCCAAGTACTACGTTCACCCAAATGGCTATCGATTCGGTAAAAGTTGACATTCCAGTTTTGAGCGCCGTCCTTGAAACGTAAAGTTGAAAGTGGAATAATTGCCTCTATTTGCCAATGGTTTTCATGAATGGAGGCTCTTGCAAACCATTTATTGTCCCAAGCCAAATTCAGGTCTTCGGATCGTGCCCCCCCATTTGCCAAAAGTGCCTCTCGTTGCACACCATAAGGATTGATTCCAAACTGAAAGGCATTAGTCTTGTCGTTAAAGGTATCGAAGACAAAACTAATCCCATCATTTTGCTCTCCCCGATAATCTCGACGCAAGGAAGTAGACACATATTTCCTTGGACCATTATTAAACATGACCGCAGCGAGATACAGGTTATTTTCATCGAATGCAATTTTCACCCGACTTTGTGCGGCGGCGGCAGAAGTATCGTAGGGAAAATATTGGGTAAAATTATCGTTCCAACCTTCTTCTGAAGTCCAAATTTCCTCATCCAAAACTCCATCAAGAACAATCGGATCCTTTACTTTAAAAGCGAAGGCATTGACTTGTTGGGAAAATGCCTGTTGCTGGGCACCAAACAGCAAGACATTTCCTAGGATTAATAGGCTTAATAGAACTCTCATAGACTAGTTGATCTCACAAAAGTACACTAGTCCTATACGATCAAGAGGACAATTTTATGAATGGTATAATTTCATTTATTAACAGTCCCAAAAGCGGTCAAAATCAAGCTTCTAGGGGAGGCATATCTTCGAAATTCACAGAGATAAATCCCTTGCCAAATGCCAAGCGCAAGTTTTCCACCGGAAATGGGAATTTGAAGGCTGGAATCAAAAAAACTGGCTTTAATGTGCGCAGGCATATCATCCGGCCCTTCATACGTGTGGATAAAGCGTGGATAATTTTCTGGAATTAACTCATTTACAAAGGTTTGGAAGTCTTTTCTAACGGTTGGATCAGCATTTTCATTAATAGTCAAAGCCGCTGAGGTATGCTGAATAAAAACCTGCAAAAACCCCGTCTGAATCTGCCGGATTTCGGGAATTCCTTCCTCCACTAAATCAGTGATTAAATGATATCCACTAGGAAATGGAGGAAGACTAAGTTTTTTCTGGAAGAATTCGCTCATGAAGCAAATTAAAAAAAGCTGCCTCAGGAAATGAAACAACATTTGAATTTGGGAATGCTTTTTATTTTCTGGTAAAAAACAAAACCGGTCCATCACAGGCGCTCCAAGAACCAAAAAGGGTTTCAGGGTCTTCAAAAAATAATGTTTCGATTCCTGCATTACAAGAGTGAATCAAAGGAAAACCGTTGGAGTTTCGGTGCAATTGATAAGAGTCTTCATCATATTCCAAGAGCAAATATTCACGCTCATTTACCTGATCATCCTCAATCTCAAAAGTACCGGTCAATGTATACGATCCTATGATTTTTGAAAAATCCCCATTGGAATTGAACCGATAAGTATATAAGGAGTCTGAAATCGGGTAAAAGGTTGGATCGGGTGACCAGCTACTTTGATAGCCTGAAAAAACCCAGTCCCGATCGAAAACCGGATGAATGGGATCAGTTTCATCTTGACAGGAAAAAATTACTAGAATTATGAAGAAGGTGCCGAATACTTTTTTCATGGTATTTTATTGGTTCACGAATTCTTTAACGCATAGCATCTGGAATTCGCTACTGTTTTTTATATTTTTTCCACCGCATTGGTCAACGTACCAATTCCCGAAATACTAATTTTTACCAAGTCAGCTGCTTGTAGGGTAAAATCATCCGGAACAATTCCAGTACCTGTCATTAAAAAACATCCATTAGGAAATGTGTTTGCGCGAAACAACCAGTCCGCTAATTCCTGTGGTTTACGTTTTAATTGTGTCAAATCAGTTTTTCCGCTTGCAACTTGCTTCCCGTTACGTTCAATCACTAGCTCAATGGCTGTAGATGGATCCAACTCATCTTGAATCAGAAGGCAAGGACCAATGGATGCACAGCCTTGGTAAACCTTCGCTTGAGGCAAATAGAGCGGGTTTTCTCCTTCAATGCTCCGACTACTCATATCATTCCCTATCGTGAAACCCTGAATTTTTCCCGATGGCGAAATCAACAGCGTCAACTCAGGTTCTGGTACATCCCATGTAGAATCCTGGCGGATATTCACTGCCTCTCCAGGATTAGAAACTCTTGAGGCGGTTGCTTTGAAAAATAGCTCGGGGCGGTCTGCTGCATAAACCTTATCATAAAAGTCAGCACCACCTGCATCCTTGGATTCTTCCATTCGAGCTGTTCGGCTTCGATAGTAAGTAACTCCCGCTGCCCATATTTCTTGATTTCCCATGGGTGCCATCAAGCCCGATTCTTGAATTTCTCGGGCCCGATCAGAGGATATCTTTTCCCAATTTTTAATTACTGACTTTAGATATTCCTTTAAATTTTCCTTAGCCAATAACTGATCCCAGTTATAGTTTGGGCCTAAATAATTTTGATCTGAATCACACAAAAGAGTGCCTAGAGCGGTTTTATACAGTTTCATATCGAATAGCTTGTTTACTGCAAATGAAGAAGAATTAATCCCAAAATAGCAGGAAAAGCTTGTACCCAAAAAATCTTTTTACTGACGGTAAGGGCACCAAAAATTCCTGCAATAGCCACACAGGCCAGAAAAAAATGAGAAACAGGACCTGAAACCTCTGGATTTTTTGACCAGATTGACCATAGCAAGCCTGCAGCCAAGAATCCATTATAAAGGCCTTGGTTAGCTGCAAGTGATTTAGTGGTTTGGAAAAAATCCTTTTTCCCACCAAAAACCTTACGACCCAGTGTAGTCCAAGCCACACTTTCCATCCAAAAAAAGAAGATATGAAGCAGGGCAATAGTACCAATCAAGATTTTTAAAAAGATTTCCATACCAAGAATTTGATTTGCAGGAAGTTAGATATTTCCAGAGAAGATCGAAACAGGCAATTCAGAAAAAAGCCCCAATTTTAAGTCGAAGAATCTTGGAAGCCATGAGCGAGATAACTATTCATCCGGAATTTCAAAAGCGAATGAATCTTCTACTGGGAGAGGTAGAATATCAGGAGTTTGAAATGGCCCTACAGGAAGATTCTTTAACGAGCATCCGGCTAAACCCTTTCAAAATTTCGACTTGCCCTTTTGAAGGAAACCCTATTCCATGGTCCTCGAATGGGTTTACCTTAAAGAAACGGCCAGGATTTACCTTGGATCCTCTTTTTCATGCGGGGGCATACTATGTCCAGGAAGCTTCATCCATGTTTATTTCGGAGATCCTCCGCCAGCTTCAAGTTCCGAAAGGAATCTTTTTGGATTTGGCGGCTGCACCCGGAGGAAAATCCACCCTTCTTTCTACTTACCTCGCGCAGGAAGGCCTTTTGGTTGCCAATGAAGTTATCCAAAGCAGAAATCAGATTTTAAAGGAGAATTTGATCAAATGGGGTTTGGGAAATACCATAGTCACCAATAACGATCCGGCACATTTTCAAGAACTAGAAGGATTTTTTGATCTGGTTTTGATTGATGCTCCCTGCTCAGGTGAAGGAATGTTTCGGAAAGATCCTGAAGCCCGAAATGAATGGAGTCCTGACCACGTCAAGCTATGTGCAGGACGGCAACAGCGAATTTTGGATCAAGTTGGCGGCTTGGTAAAAGGAGGCGGTTATCTCATTTACAGTACCTGCACCTTCAATGAGCAGGAAAATGAAGAAATGATACGCTTTCTAGTTTCAGAGTTTGCTTACGAACCTGTTCGGATGGAATTAGACCCAAAGTGGAAAATTGAAGAATCTTCCATTCCAACGGAGGAAGGAACATTTTTTGGATACCGTTTTTATCCACATCGGGTGCCGGGTGAAGGATTTTTCATTTCAGTTTTGAAGCGACCCAATGATGCCTACAATCAGGAGCCTAAAAAGAAAAAAGACTTTAAGCATCCATTTTTGAAGATGGTGGATGAAAAAACCTGCCAGACTTTAGATGAAGAATTGGGCTTTGAAAACAGCCAATATTACCTTTTAAACGATTCCTATTTTCGGTTTCCAAGTATGTGGAAAACTCATTTTGAGCAAATTCTCCAAAGTTTAAATATCCGATATTTTGGAACTGAAATCGGCAAAAAACAGAAAGAGGAATGGATTCCTTCTCATGATTGGGCTGTATCCATTTTGCCTAAAAAAGACTTTTCAAACCAAGAAATTTCTGAGAATGAGGCATTGGAATTTTTGAGAAAAAATGATCTTGAATTGACACTGGAAAAAGTAGGATGGGTGCTTTTGACTTATCAAAAGCTCCCGCTGGGATGGGTAAAAAACCTCGGTAACCGTGTCAATAACTACTACCCAAAGGAATGGAGAATTCGGAATCTTTAATCATCCTTCAATGATCCGATTTTTAATGGCTTTCTGAACGGCCTCCATCTTATTGTGCACTTGGAGTTTACTGTAAATATTCTCAATGTGCTTTCGAACCGTCTTGGGTGAAATGAATAAATTTTCACCAATTTGATTGTAGCTCAACCCTTTTGCGATTTGCTCCAAAATTTCTGTCTCCCGATTTGTAAGGGAAATTTCCTCTTTAGGTTCTTCAAACTGGGGTGGATTCCGAAGAAGTTTTAGTGTTTTCAAAGCAATACTTGGGGACCTGGCCGCACCGCCGTCGAGAGTGTCCAAAATTCCTTGAAATAACTCTAGAGGAGAAACTTCCTTGAGAAAATACCCACTCGCTCCCGCTTGGATGGCTTTGAAAATATTTTCATCATTATCAAAAACAGTCAACATGATTGTCTTGATTTGAGGATAGCGCCGCGTTACTTCGGATACAGCGGTTATCCCATCCATTTTGGCATTTCGATATCCATTAAAATCAATTGGACATTCGAGTCTTCCTCCAATTTTTTCAATAATTCCTCGCCATTGAAAGCATGGAATTTCAGATTCAATTCTGGATAAAAGGAAATTTTCTCTTTGACCGCTTTTAATAAAAATGAATTGTCTTCAGCAATAGCCAATTTGATCGCCATACCCCACTAAAATTCAGTTAAACAAATCCTATTTAAGAAACTGAATTCAATGTAAAAAAAATGACCGGTAGCGCTAAACATCTACCGGTCAAAATCTTATAGAAAAAGAAGTTATTCGTAAATCTCTTCCAAAATCTGAGCTAGCCGAACGCTTGCTGCAATCATTCGCTCCTCCGCGATGTGAAAATTCTCATACATATAAGCATAGCTGATTCGGCGGCTTTCCGGCAAGTTGTAAACATCTCCACGTAAACTTACTGCTTCTTTTAGCCAATCTTCCATGGACGCAGACCGATATTTTGCCTGAAGTTCCGGCGTGATTCTTCGAAAGAGTTCATCACCCAATTCAGAATAGCTCATGCCCTGCCGATCAATCATTCCACTATCCCACAAAGCATGAAGGTTGGTGGGTTGTCCAAAAAACTCGATTTTCACATCATTACCTCCTCGGTCCTCTCCTGTACCCACATGAAGTGGCTGATGGATATCCTCCACCATATGAATGAGCATTTTGAGCTTCTCAGATTCTTCTTTAGCAGATAGGCCGCCAGCTTTCAATTCACTTTTCAGTCGATTGATCGCCTCGTACGCATCTCCAGTTTTTTCCTGAATAGTTGGATCATATTCACCATTTTTGCTGGTGAGATAATGCCAAGTGGTCGCATAATCATAGGCTCGATCTGATCGAATCTCATCCATCCAGGTTCCACTTCTTCCCAAGGACATGGGGTCCAAAACTTTTTCTACTTTTTTGAGAACAGATTTCTTCATCTGCTTTTCGGCCATGTATCCGATTAAATAATGACCCAATTGGCCCCAAGCAAAAGCCTGTGAAACAAATAAGGTAAGGATCAAGGATAGTAAAAACTGTTTAAATGCTTTCATAGGTGATCATTTACTCACAAAACTAGGAGCAGAGTTTTATAAATAGGTTATCCAAGTATTATGCTTGCTGTAATTCTGAAACTGCCAACCAGGCCATCAATCCGGCTCCTATTTCTAAGGCATCCTCATCAATATCAAATGTCGGTGTATGAACTCCCGAAACAATTCCTTTTGCTTCATTGCGGGTTCCAAGCCGATAAAAACATCCATTGATTTCCTGGGAGTAATAAGCAAAGTCCTCAGCAGCCATCCAAATATCCAAATCCAAGACATTTTCTTCCCCTAAATACTCTTTGGCAGCGTCTGTTGCTCTTGCAGTCAATTCCGGGTCATTTTGGAGAAATGGATACCCTTTCCGGATTTCAAAATCCAATTTTCCTCCCATCCCTTCTACCAATCCATGTGCGATCTGCAACATTTTCTGATGGGCAGCTGCTCTCCATTCTTCATTCAAAGTCCGGAAAGTACCCTGAATTTTAACCTCATTCGGGATCACATTGGTTGCGCCCAAAGCCTCCACTCGGCCAAAAGATAGAACAGAAGGAATTTTAGGGTTGGCTGCACGGCTTACCACTTGTTGTAATGCGACGATGAGATGCGAAGCAATCAAAACCGGATCAATCAAGGTTTCCGGCATGGCACCATGACCTCCTTTTCCTTTTACAGTGAGATACAGTTCATCCGCACTGGCCATGTAGATTCCTTGACGAAAGCCTACTTTTCCAGCAGGAATGAAAGGCATCACATGCTGGCCAATAATTCCGGATGGTTTGGGGTTTTGAAGAGCTCCATCACGGATCATGAATGAGGCTCCCCCCGGGGCCACCTCTTCTCCCGGCTGAAACAACAATTTTATTGTTCCTTCAAATTGATCCCGAACTTCATACAAAATCTTGGCAGCACCTAATAAAGAAGCCGTATGAGCATCATGCCCACAAGCATGCATGACTCCCGGATTTTGAGATTTATAGGGAACTTCGTTAGCCTCAACAATCGGAAGTGCATCCATATCCGCTCGAAGCGCAATGACCTTTTTTGTAGGGTTTTCCCCTTCAATCAAGGCCGTCCATCCGGTATCGGCTTTGGATTCGATTTGGTTAATACCGATTTCCTGGAGTTTTTCTTTTACAAATTGAGCGGTTTGAAACTCCTTGTAGGAAAGCTCCGGATTCGCATGAAGATGACGTCTATTGGAAATGACTTCTTCTTTATACGATTGGGCTAGGGACTTAATTTTCTCCTTCAGCATTGTTTGTTTGGCTTGGTAAGGTAAAGTCCTTACGTTGAATGCGATCTCTGATTATCCTTGCTGATGGGAAGAGACTTTTGATTTCATAAAGTACTTTCAGGGCCTCCACTTTATATCCATATCTTCCGACTTTGAGAAGATACCGAGGCTGCTCGTATTGCATCTCTGCATTAATTTCGGGAAAAGCCTCGGCCATTTCCTCCTGTGTTTTGAAGGCTTCATCCCTGTTCAATCCAGAATACACTAATACTCTAAACCCGTTAAAATATGGCTCAGATGTGTTTTTTTCGTATTCCAGACGGCCTAATTCTGCTAGTTTGGAATCAATGGCCTGAGGAGATTCTTCGAGTGGAATAGCAGGAATCGCTTCTAATTGTTCTTTATAATCCGGATAGGAAGGAAGACTTGAACTCAAATCCTCCTGATAGTTTGCAAAGCTTTCTGCACTACTGACCACAGTCTTGCTAGAAGTGCAAGAAAAACCAAGAATTACGAACGCCAATATCCAGATTCTACGCATTTCTTAATCTTCAATAATTACACACTTTCCTTCATGGATATCCTGTTCCACACTTTTGAACTTGACGTCTTTTTTGGTGGAGCCATCATTGTATTGTACAGAAATGCGATCATTTCTACCGTAGGTTTTTTCAGATTTTCGAGGAGCAACAACCTGAGGGGCAGGTCTTCCTGCGGTAGCAGCTGCTGCTGCAGCTCGATTCGCTCCCGGATTGAGGGTACTTCCAGCCTCCGCCTTCGATGCCTGAACATTTGGTTCAGAAGTACGCGGTGCCTGAGCTTGTTGCACTTGGGCAGGATCCTGCTTCGGTAATTCCGCTCTGGTAAGGAAGGAAATCATATCCTCATTCAATTTGCCAATGAAACGTTTGAACATTTCAAAAGCTTCGAATTTATAGATCAACAAAGGATCCTTTTGCTCATAAACCGCATTTTGTACCGACTGCTTCAAATCATCCATGTCCCGAAGGTGCTCTTTCCAGTTTTGGTCGATGATCGCCAGGGTTACGCTTTTCTCTAGCGAACGGATTAATTCCCGGCCTTCGGACTCAAGCATTTTTTCCAAATTCACTACCACACCAATCTGCTTAATTCCATCAGAAATTGGCACCATGATGTCTTTTACAGTAGCACCTCGCTCATCCTGAACTCGCTGAAGAACTGGCAAGGCTGTTTGAAGAATTCGCTGATTTTTCTGCTGATAATTTTTAAATGCGGCTTCGTACAATTCCTGAGTCAATACCCCTGCATCTTTGGATTTCAAATCCCCATCTGAGATTTGATAATCCAAACCAAGCGAAGTGAAAATATTCATTCGAAGGTTTTCCGCATCTTCGGTTGATTTGGCCATTTCGATGATGCTTTCTGCTACATCATACATGATGTTCAGAATATCCAACTCCAATCGCTCCCCTTTCAGGGCATTTCGACGACGGCGATAAACCACTTCCCGCTGAGAGTTCATCACGTCATCATATTCAAGTAGACGCTTTCGGGTACCGAAGTTGTTTTCCTCAACCTTACGCTGCGCACGTTCAATTGATTTGGTAATCATGCTGTGCTGGATCACTTCTCCTTCTTCCAGCCCCATTCGATCCATCAGTTTGGCGATTCTATCGGAACCAAAAAGACGCATCAAGGAATCTTCCAAAGACACAAAGAATTGAGATGATCCCACATCACCCTGACGACCGGATCGACCTCGTAGCTGTCGGTCTACTCGACGTGATTCATGGCGTTCTGTACCAATGATGGCTAGTCCACCTGCTGCTCTGGATTCAGCTGTAAGTTTGATATCTGTACCACGACCTGCCATGTTCGTTGCAATGGTCACGGTACCTGGCTTTCCAGCTTCCGCAACAACTTCCGCTTCCCGGGCATGTTGCTTCGCATTCAATACTTGATGAGGGATTTTCTTCAAAGTCAGCATTCGGCTCAGCACCTCCGAAATTTCCACAGACGTAGTACCCACCAATACCGGTCTGCCCTGAGCCACCAATTCATTGATTTCGTCTACTACTGCATTAAACTTCTCACGGACTGTTTTATATACTTTATCCTCCTTGTCCTGACGAAGAATAGGCTTATTGGTAGGAATAACTACCACATCAAGCTTGTAGATTTCCCAAAACTCTCCAGCTTCCGTTTCCGCTGTACCAGTCATACCGGCAAGCTTATGATACATTCTGAAGTAATTTTGAAGTGTAATGGTAGCGTAGGTCTGCGTTGCATCCTCCACTTTCACATTTTCCTTCGCTTCAATTGCCTGGTGCAAACCGTCTGAATAACGGCGACCTTCCATCACACGCCCTGTTTGTTCATCGACGATCTTCACCTTTCCATCAACGATGATATACTCGGTGTCCCGCTCAAACATACAATATGCTTTCAAAAGCTGATTGACTGTGTGGATACGTTGCGCCTTGACACTATAATCCTTGATGACCTCTTCTTTTCGGATGAGCTTTTCTTTATCCTCTATCGATTCATCTTTCTCAAGTTCGGCGATCACCATCCCGATATCCGGAAGAATAAAGAAATTAGGATCTTCATTTTTTGAAGTCAGAGTTTCAATTCCCCGGTCTGTCAAATCCACCACATTACTTTTTTCATCGATGGTGAAAAGTAGCGGTTCATCCGCTTCCGGCATATTTCGCTTGTTATCCTGCAGGTAGTAGTTTTCGGTTTTTTGCAAAATCACCCGAATGCCTGGCTCGGATAGGTATTTAATCAAAGGCTTGTATTTCGGCATTCCGCGATAGGCGCGGAAAAGAGCCAAACCACCTTCTTTTTCATCACCTTCAGCAATTTGTCTTTTTGCTGTTGTCAAAAATCCCTGAACCAACTTCCGCTGTTCATCTACCAAGGTGGACACACGAGGTTTCATTTGTTCAAACTCATGCACATCTCCTCGTGGAACAGGCCCAGAAATAATCAATGGCGTTCTAGCATCGTCAATTAATACAGAGTCCACCTCATCAACCATGGCAAAGTGATGCTTTCCTTGTACCAAATCCGAAGCATCCCGGGCCATATTATCCCGGAGGTAGTCAAAACCAAATTCGTTATTGGTACCATAAACAATATCGCATTGGTAGGCTTTCTTTCTTCCCAGGGAATTGGGTTGGTATTTATCAATACAATCCACAGAAAGGCCATGAAATTCAAAAAGTGGCGCATTCCATTCGGAATCACGCTTCGCTAGGTAATCATTGACCGTTACGATGTGTACACCTCGTCCAGCAAGTGCATTAAGGTAAGCAGGAAGAGTAGATACCAATGTTTTACCTTCTCCTGTCGCCATCTCGGCAATTTTACCAGAGTGTAATACCATACCCCCAATCAACTGCACGTCATAATGGACCATATCCCATACGACCTCGCTTCCGGCAGCCTCCCAGCGATTGTGCCAAATGGCTTGTTCGCCGTCAATTTCCACATTCGGCTTTCGGGCAGCTAGTTCTTTATCTTTAATGGTGGCATTCACCACTAGTTTACCGTTCTCTTTGAAACGACGGGCAGTTTCTTTCACTACTGCAAATGCTTGCGGCATTACCTGCTCCAATACTTCCTCGAGAGCTTTGTCCCTGTTTTTTTCGATTTCTTCGATTTGGGAAAACAGTTGGTCCTTTTGGTGAATGGCATCGGCAGGCAAGGATTCTACCTCAGAGCGAAGGCTTTCGATTTTTTCATCATAATCCTTCAAATAAGCATTTACTTTATCTTTGATTTCGGAAGTCTGGGCTCGGAGTTCTTCGTCACTTAATTTGGCTAATCCTGCAAAAATCTGATTTGTTTCCTTAACCTTGGGAAGTAACTCTTTAATATCTCGATCGGACTTAGTGCCGAAAACTTTTGCTATTCCTTTTGCAATAAAATCTAACATCTTTCTTTTCTTATGCTACTTGCGGGCCTAAAATTAAGCCCTTTTTATTAGAATTGATAATTGGCTTTAAAAGCCTGATGAGTATTCGAAAAACAGATTAAAGACTGATTTTCCCATGAAAAACCTGCTCGGCAGGTCCAATCAACCAAACGGTCTCAAAATCACCTTGGGGACCTTTTTCAAATCGAACGGACAAGTTGCCTCCTAAGGTTTGAATTTTGACCTCTCCTGCATCTTTTTCTTGGGCAAAAGCCAAAGCCGCAGCCGTCACTCCTGTTCCACAGGAAAGGGTTTCATTTTCTACCCCTCGTTCATAAGTGCGTACAAATAGCTCCTGATCCGAAATTGCTTTTACAAAATTCACATTTGTACCAGCAGGGGCATACGTCTCTGCATAACGGATTTTCTTACCTTCCTCAAAAACCGGATAATTCTCGATTTCGGAAACAAATCGAATGTGATGCGGAGATCCTGTATTTACAAAACAGTCAGACCCTTTCGGGTCTACACCCGAAACCTTACCCATTTTTAATTCTACTTGCTTGTCATTGAGAACTGAATCGTGAGGCCCATCAATGGCAAGAAAATGCGTCTTGCCTTGAATAATTCCCAAAAAACCTGCAAAAGCAACTGCACATCGGGCCCCATTCCCACACATGCTTTGGCTTCCATCTGCATTGAAATAAATCATCTCAAAATCAAAATCGGGATGATTTCTAATAACGATAAGGCCATCTGAACCGATACCGAACTTGCGATCACAAAGCTGCTTTACCCATGAAATATCGTGCAGATTCAGCTTTTCTTCACGGTCATCCACCATGACAAAGTCATTTCCGGTTCCTTGATATTTATAAAATGTAATTTCCATTGCTATCGAATCTATGGGCTTTGTTTCAAAAACTTCTCCAAGAGAGTTTTATCCTTATAAACTTTAACATCTTGTCACAGTTTCAGACTATATGTCCGATTCCAATTCTAATTTCGAC
The DNA here is from genome assembly GCF_013373065.1 of Algoriphagus sp. Lineage (GTDB taxonomy): Bacteria > Bacteroidota > Bacteroidia > Cytophagales > Cyclobacteriaceae > Algoriphagus. The sequence goes on along the minus strand of NZ_JABXIN010000013.1, from coordinate 1,710 downwards.
AGATAATCCTTAATTTCAGCATCTCATTTGTATGATCATCTTAAGAATCTAATACCCTATGGATAATTTAAATTTCAACCTTTCACGAAGAGCATTTTTGTCAAATAGCAGCAAAGCCGGCCTAGCTTTAAGTTTGGGGGGCACCGCCATTTTAAGTGCTTGTGCAGGGGATGCAAAGGGTGATTCGCAGGCTATCTTAGCCACTAGCTTTACCCAAACTCCTTTGGCATTTGACTTTTCTGCGTTGGAGCCTCATATCGATGCTATGACCATGGAAATCCATTATACAAAACATGCTGCAGGCTATGCTAGAAATTTAGAGGCGGCAATTAGCGAGGAAAATGTCGATACCAACAAACCGTTGGAAGAAGTTTTAGGGAAAATTTCTCAATACTCTACTAAAATGCGCAATAATGGCGGGGGGCATTACAACCATGAATTGTTTTGGAAAATCATGACTCCAGACGCCGCCGAAAGACCGGAAGGAGCACTTGCTGCAGCCATCAATGAATCATTTGGAAGTTTTGAAACCTTTGCCGAACAATTCGAGACTGCTGCCAAAACTCGATTTGGATCAGGTTGGGCTTGGTTGGTAGTGGGAGAAGACAAAAAATTGGCAGTGGGCTCTACCCCAAATCAAGACAATCCATTGATGGATATTTCGGATTTCAAAGGAACGCCACTTTTAGGTCTTGATGTTTGGGAACATGCCTATTACCTGCATTATCAAAATAGGCGAGCGGATTATGTTTCTGCATTCTGGAATATCATCAATTGGAAAACGGTAGCAGAGCGATTTGCTGCAGCATCCATGTAAAACTATCGAGACTTCGAAGCAAAAAAGGCCGGGTTTTCCGGTCTTTTTTGTTTAATTCGATTTTCGAAAAGAATAATTAATCTATGCAAGATCCAAAATCCCTTACTTCCGTTGCTTTGTTTCATGAGACCTTCAAACATCCTGTATTGAAAGAGCCTACCATTCCTTCCGATACTAGATGTAATCTCAGGGTTTCTCTTTTAGCTGAAGAATTGAGAGAACTAGAGGAAGCGATTGAGAATAAGGACTTGGTAGAAATCGCTGATGCTCTCTGTGATTTACAATATGTATTGTCGGGTGCGATCCTAGAGTTTGGACTAGGAGAAAAATTCAAAGCCCTATTTGACGAGGTTCAACGCTCTAATATGAGCAAAGCCTGTAAAACGGAACAGGAGGCCAAAGCAACAGTAGCACATTACGAAGCCAAAGGAACTCCTTGTTTTTATGAAAAAGAGGGCGATTTGTATTTGGTCTTTAGAGAAGGAGATCATAAGACCTTAAAATCGGTCAACTATTCTCCAGCTGATTTAAAAGGAATTATTGAAAAATAATTGCCAAACCCAAAAAAATTTAAGAGGCTCTCTCAAAAATTTTCGTCATTGCGAACGGAGTGAAGCAATCTTCCTTGATTTATTTTAAATCAAAATTGAGATCGCTTCGTTTCACTCGCGATTACGAAACCAACGACTTTTAATACAAAAAGCCCCGCATTGCTGCGAGGCTTCTGTACCAGGAGCGGGACTTGAACCCGCACGCCCAAATGGGCACAAGATTTTAAGTCTTGCGTGTCTACCAATTCCACCATCCCGGCTTCACTCCGGCATATGCCTGAGCTACTTGTGACTTGAAACAAGAAAGCCCTTTTTTCAAGGGCTTGATCTGAGCGAGAGACG
>NZ_JABXIN010000025.1 GCF_013373065.1 Algoriphagus sp. | reverse complement strand
GGGCTTCCCGATATCGCTTCGCTAATCGGGACAGGCTTCTCGCCCGTTTCCCTTGAGATTTTTAAGTGATCCCGCTGGGGCTCGAACCCAGGACCCTAACATTAAAAGTGTTATGCTCTACCAGCTGAGCTACGGAATCATATTGGTCAGATTTCATTGCTGAAATCCTTTGTGAAAACTTGTCAAAACCGACTTCTTACCTTGCTTTTTGGTAGATCATTGCCGTAATTGGACTGCAAATTTATGACTCTGGATTTTAAATGCAAAACGACAAGTCAATCTTTCTGGTAAAACTTTCCTTGTTTTTTGTCTTCATTCTGCAAGCTTCTTATAGTCAGGCTTTTACACCTGATCTTCTAAAGGCAGATTCTTTGTTTGAAAACAGAAGTTATAAGGAGGCTATGGAGATTTATGTTCCAAATTATCAGAATGGGCTTTATTCTCCGGCAATGTTATTGAAAATGGCTTTCATCGCAGAGGGTATTGGAGATAAAGAACAGGCCACTCTTTATTTAGGGAAATATTATGATATCAACCCAAATCCACAGATTATCGAAAAAATCAAAAACCTTACGGGGCAAAGCTCATTGAGTGGATATGAAGTCAGCGATAAAGACCGATTTCTTCTTTTCTTGGTTGAATACAAGGAGTCCATTTTGTTGGTTCTTTCTGTGGCCTTGTTGATTTCATTGGGTACCACCATTTGGACGAAATGGAAGAAAAATACTCGAACTACCTATTGGCCGGTTGTGATTTTGGTTTTGGTGATTTTTATGGTTAATAACTTTTTGATGGAACCCCGATCAGGATTGGTGACTCACAGTCCATCTTATATAGTTTCCAAGCCGACCGCTGGAGGAGAAATGTTAGAAATGATTGAGCCAGGTCATCGATTAAAAATCCGATCCTCAAAGGATATTTGGTACGAAATCGAATGGAAAAATAGGGTAGCCTATATTAGAAAAGATCAAGTTACTCGAATGTAACTGTAGGCAAATAAAAAATCCTTCCCAAGTTGGGTTGATACCGAGTCTTCGGTAACTCCACATACTTGAGAAGGATTTTATTTTTAAAGCTCTTTGATTCGAATATTACGGAATCGAACCTCATCTCCATGATCCTGGAGAGCGATCTTTCCTTTCTTAAATTTTCCGAATCCAGGCATGTCTTTAAACTTGCTTTCTGCAATCAAAGATTCCCACTCAGGCGTCCACATGGTAGTTTGAACTACGTCTACACCGTTGAGTCTGAGTGTTAATTGTCCTTGATCAGCAATAATCTCGGCTAAATTCCATTCGCCGGCAGGCTTCACGGTCTCTTCACTGCTTACGATTAGGTCATATAAGTCTCCAGCACGGTGGCTAATAATTTGAGCATCCGGATGCCCTTCGTTGTCAAGAATCTGCATCTCTGGACCTGTCTGCCAGCAGTAATCGTAATCAGGGGATTCATTTACAAAGAAAATAATTCCACTGTTTCCGTTCTTGGCTATTTTCCATTCGAGTTGAAAATGGAAGTTTTCGAATTCCTGATCGGTGACAATATCACCACCGTCTCCGACCTGCCATCCTTCTTTGTTGGCGGCATCAAGATAAAGTTCTCCGTTTTCTGTTTTCCAGGCTTTTCCGACTTCTCCGCCACCGTATTTATGCCATCCGGTAAGGGTTTCACCGTCAAACAGCGAGATCCATTCAGATTCAGTTTCTTGGACTATTTCTACCTCTTCCACAGTTTCTGTTTTAGGGCTTGAGCAAGCTGAAACCGCAAGGAAAGCGAGCGCTCCTATTAAAAATCTAGCTTTGATCATATTTTACTTTTTTAGTAATAAAACATATCGAATCATATCCTTCGCATCCTCTTCACTAAGACCGGGATGGGCAGGCATCGGAACTTCACCCCAATTGCCAACTCCTCCTTGGATTACCTTTGTTGCTAGCATGGCCACATTTTCTTCTGTGTTTTCATATTTGGCTGCAACGTCCGCATAAGACGGTCCTACGATTTTTCGTTCCACCATATGGCAAGATTGGCAGTCAGATCCTTTTACTTTTTCCAAGCCTTTGATGTAAATGGGATCGTCTTGGTATTTTTCTTCCAAACTCACCTCTTTAGCAGGAGCGGGGGTACTCTCCACTTGGCTTGCGCTACTTGATTCGCTAGAAGACTCTCCCCCGCCACAGGCGAAAGTCACAGTGGCCAAAGCCAAAAGTCCTAGACTGATTTGATTTTTGATTTTCATGGAAATTAAATTGATAAATAAATTAGATGCCTAAAATTTTTCTGTTAAAATTCTCGTCTGCTCCAGTTCCGGCAAAGTCATCAAATGCTTTTTCAGTTACTCGGATAATATGCGATTGAATGAATGGCGCACCTTCTGCAGCTCCTTGTTCAGGATGTTTAATAGCACATTCCCATTCCAGAACTGCCCATCCGTCGTAATCGTATTGCGAAAGTTTACTAAAGATTCCTCCAAAATCAACCTGACCGTCTCCCAGAGATCTGAATCTTCCCGCTCGCTCGACCCAACCTTGGAATCCACCGTAGACTCCTTGCTTTCCTGTAGGATTGAATTCAGCATCTTTTACATGGAACATTTTGATGCGCTCATGGTAAAAGTCGATAAACTGAAGGTAATCCAAGCATTGGAGAACGAAGTGACTTGGGTCATATAGGATATTGGCTCGTTTATGATGGTTTACTTTATCCAAAAACATTTCAAAAGTAATTCCGTCATGAAGATCCTCTCCTGGATGCAATTCATAACATACATCGATACCATATTTATCGAATTCATCCAAAATCGGTGTCCAGCGTTTTGCTAGTTCGGTAAACCCTGTGTCTACCAATCCTGCTGGACGTTGAGGCCAAGGATAGACAGTGTGCCACATCAAAGCTCCAGAGAAGGTTGCATGTGCGTTCAGACCTAAATTATGAGAAGCTTTCGCTGCGTATTTCAGTTGTTGTGTAGCCCATTCACTTTTAGCCTTCAGGTCACCTGCCATTGAAGCAGGAGCAAAGCCGTCGAATAGTTCGTTGTAGGCTGGGTGAACAGCCACTAGCTGCCCTTGTAAATGGGTAGACAGTTCTGTAATCACCAGACCAGCTTCTTCAACAGTTCCAGCAATTTCATCTGCGTAGTCTTTGCTTTCTGCAGCTTTTTGAAGGTCGATCATTCTAGGATCCCAGGATGGAATCTGAACACCTTTATAGCCTAGGTCTGCCATGTAATTGCAGATATTTTTCAGGTTGTTAAAAGGTGCCTTATCATCTGCGAACTGGGCCAAAAATATGGCTGGTCCTTTGATAGTTTTCATGATTTGATTGATTTTAGGTTTAAGAGATGATTATTTTTCCACTATAAATGGAGTCCATTTGTACTCCGTCTCGGTACTTCGTAAGACATGCTCTATAAAAGCCATGCCGCGAATCCCATCTTCGATACCTGGGAAGTCTTCCCATTCGACTTTGGGTTTTTCTCCTGCCCGTTCGGCATAAATGCATCGTGCAAAATTTCGATATAAGTTAGCGAATGCCTCCACATAGCCTTCAGGATGGCCTGCAGGCGTTCGGGTATTTTCTTGAGCCAAAGAGCCCAAATAACCTGTACCCGCTCTGAAAATTTGAGCCGGTTGACCTGGATATCGAACAATGAGGGTATTGTTATCCTCTTGTTGCCATTCGATTCCGCCTTTATCCCCAAACACTCTGATTTTCAAATTATTTTCAAGCCCAGTATCCGTTTGTGAAGCCATTAAAACTCCAGATGCTCCATTGTTAAATCTCATCAGGACTACACCATCATCATCGATTGGACGGCCTTCTACCTTGATATACAGGTCTGCACAAATTTTATCTACTTGAAGTCCTGAAACATATTCTGCCAGATGGAATGCATGGGTTCCAATGTCGCCCATACAGCCCGCCAAGCCATTTCGCTTCGGGTCAGTACGCCATTCAGCCTGTTTGTTGTTTTCGTTTTCAAGAAGTTTATATAGCCATCCTTGTGGATATTCGACATAGACTTTGTGGATTTTACCAAGTTTGCCTTCCTCAATCATTTGCTTGGCCTGTTTGATCATCGGATAGCCACTGTAGGTATGAGTAAGGAGGAACTTCCTGTCACTATTTTTGACGATATGATAAAGCTCTTTTGCTTCCGCGTAATTCAGGGTCAAGGGTTTATCCAATACTACATGGTATCCGGCGCGGATAGCTTTGGCAGTCGGGTCAAAATGAACATTATTCGGGGTGACAATTACCACTACATCGATCCGTTCTGATTCAGGAAGAAGAAGTTCTTTTTCAAACATCTCATCATAGCTACTGTAAACCCGCTTTGGGTCGAGCATGAGCTCTTCTCCGCGTTTTTTTGACTTTTCTGGGTTTGAGGAAAAGGCTCCAGCAGCAAGTTCAAAAAGGCCGTCCATTAATGCTCCATTCAAGTGAATAGCGCCAATGAATGAACCGGGGCCACCTCCTACGAGACCGATTTTCAGTTTCTTGTTTGTCGACATAGGTTATTGGGTTATTTTGGTTTGAAAATAGATGATTCGGTCAAAAAAAGCCATTTTTCAGCTAGCTAATTCGAATTTATTGACCAAGTGTATCATCTAGTTATGAATGGCTTTGACAAAATAATTATTGGCCTAATTTCACAAATTCAATGTACTTATTTAAAATAGAGTAAAATAACCGAATTCCGATCTTACCGATTCTTTTCTCTTTCTTCTGAAATCCCTATGAGCCTTCTTACCCGATTTCGACTTTCAATCATGATGTTTTTGGAGTTTTTTGTATGGGGTTCTTGGTATGTCACGATGGGGACTTTTCTGGGAGCTAACCTTGCTGCCAAAGATCAAGAAATTTCACTTGCCTTTTCAACACAGTCTTTTGGGGCCATTATTGCGCCTTTTATCGTTGGGTTGATTGCGGATCGATATTTTCATGCCCAACGTATTCTTGGGGTTATTCATTTATTAGGAGCGGTCTTAATGTACCTGCTTTACACGAGTAATGATTTTTCTTTCTTCTTTCCAATCCTTTTGGGGTATATGATTTTGTTCATGCCCACTTTGGCTTTGGTAAATTCAATTTCATTTAATCAAATGAAGGATCCTGCGAAAGAATTCTCCATCATTCGAGTTTGGGGAACTATCGGTTGGATTGCTGCAGGAATATTAATCAGTGTTTTTGCGTGGGATAGTCAGGAAGGTTTATCCAATGGATTATTGGGGAATACCTGGCTAATGGCAGCAGTGGTGTCCTTGGTCTTAGGTGTTTTTAGCTTTACACTTCCTGCTACTCCTCCTCGTGCAAAAAGCAATGACAAGGTGAAGTTTTCAGAATTATTGGGCTTGGATGCTTTAGCGTTGTTGAAAGATAGAAATTATGCAATTTTTTTTCTCAGCTCGGTGCTTATATGTATCCCCCTTGCTTTTTACTATCAAAATGCTAGTCCTTTTTTAACCGAAATTGGAGTTGAGAACTCTACAGGGAAAATGACGATCGGGCAGATTTCAGAAGTTTTATTCATGCTTGCTTTGCCTTTGTTTTTCTCAAGATTCGGGATCAAAAAGACCTTAGTGGTAGCCATGCTTGCATGGGCGGTCCGCTATGTGTTTTTTGCTTTTGGAAATGCTGATGAAGGAGTTTGGCTTTTGATGATTGGAATTGCGCTGCATGGGATTTGTTATGATTTTTTCTTTGTCAGTGGGCAGATCTATACCGACGCACATGCCGGGGAAAAATTCAAATCCTCTGCGCAAGGATTGATCACCTTAGCAACCTATGGAGTTGGAATGCTGATTGGTTTTTGGGCTGCTGGTCAAATTTCCAATTATTACCTGATCGATGACCGCATGCATGATTGGCAATCTATTTGGTTAATTCCGGCTGGTATTTCCGTATTCGTTTTATTATTTTTCACCTCTTTTTTTAAAAAAGAAGAAATCAAAACTCAATCTAACCACTCATGACCAAACCCATCAACCCTGGACGCAGAGAATCCTTCAAGAAAGTTTTACTAGGAGGTGCTGCACTTGGAACACTCAGTTCCTTTGATTTTGAAGAGAAACAATCTCCTGCCCTAAAAGGCAATATCAAACATGGGGTTTGTCTTTGGCCAATGAGGCCACTCAATTTAGAAGAACTTTGTATCGGAGCGAAGAAGCTTGGGATCCAAGGAATTGATATTGTGGGTCCTGACAGCTATCCAACCTTGCAAAAATATGGTTTGGAGTGCTCTATGTCGAATGGGGCAGAAATTTCCATAGCCGATGGATGGACTGATCCTCAGTTCCATGATCAGTTGGTGAAAAATTACGAAGAAGTGATTCCTATTGTGGCCAAAAATGGATACACCAATTTGATCACTTTTTCCGGTAACCGTCGAGGAATGGATGATGAAACAGGCTTGAAAAACTGCGAAGCAGGTTTAAAACGGATTTTGCCTTTGGCAGAAAAACATGGTGTCATCATTCAAATGGAGCTATTGAACAGTAGGGTTGACCATAAAGATTACATGTGTGACAAGTCTCCATGGGGGATTGAGCTCTGCAAGCGAATCGATAGCGAAAACTTTAAGCTTCTTTTTGATATTTATCATATGCAGATAGATGAGGGAGATATCATCCGTACCATCAGAAATAATCACCAGTACTTTGGACATTATCATACTGCAGGGAATCCAGGAAGAAATGAATTGGATGAAAATCAGGAGATTTTTTACCCAGCGATTATGAGGGCAATTGTGGAGACGGGCTACAAGGGCTTTGTAAGCCATGAGTTCGTTCCAAAACAAGAAGATAAATTAGCGGCTTTACAACAAGCCATAGAAGTTTGTGATGTCTAAAATTCAAAAACCAAATAACCATACGTATGGCAAACGAAAAATATGATGCGATTGTAGTCGGGTCGGGAATTAGCGGCGGTTGGGCCGCAAAGGAGTTGACAGAAAAAGGGCTGAAAGTTTTGCTCTTGGAGCGGGGACCAAACGTCGAGCACGTGAAGGATTACAAAACCGCAACTCTTCCACCATGGGAGGTGCCTCACCGAGGAAGGAGAACACAGGAGATGTTGGAGAATCACCCTAATCTCAGAAGAGATTATGTGTTGAATGAATTGAATTTGGACTGGTGGGCTCATGAATCAGATTCTCCCTATGTGGAGGAAAAACCCTTTACGTGGTTTAGAGGATATCAGGTGGGTGGTCGTTCCTTACTTTGGGGAAGACAGTCTTACCGTTGGGCAGATGTTGATTTTGAAGCGAATGCGAAAGAAGGTATTGCCGTTGACTGGCCTATTCGATACAAAGATCTAGCGCCTTGGTATTCATATGTTGAAAAATTCGCTGGAATTTCCGGAAATAAAGATGGTTTGGACATTCTTCCTGACGGCGAGTTTATGCCACCAATGCCTATGAATTGTGTTGAAAAGGATGCAGTAGAGCGGATCAAACAACACTATAAAGGTGCCAGAAATTGGATCATGGGACGTCCAGCGAATATTACCCAGCCTCTTCCTGGAAGAGTTGGATGTCAATACCGTAATAAGTGTTCACTTGGTTGTCCATTTGGTGGATACTTCAGTACGCAAGCTTCGACCTTGCCTGCTGCAGTTGCGACTGGGAATTTGACGCTTCGTCCTTGGTCCATCGTAAGAAGATTGATTTATGACAAAGACACCCAAAAGGCAACAGGTGTGGAGGTTTTGGATGCTGAAACCAACCAAACCATAGAGTATGATGCACGCATCATTTTCCTTTGCGCTTCCGCTTTCAACTCTACAGCTATTTTGATGCGCTCTGCCACGGATATCTGGCCAGGAGGTCTAGGTTCAAGTTCAGGGGAATTGGGACATAATGTGATGGACCATCATTTCCGTTTGGGAGCAAGAGGTACCATTGAAGGTTACGAAGACAAATATTACTTCGGTCGAAGACCGACAGGTCTATATATTCCAAGATTCCGAAATCTAAACGGAGAGAAGCGGGATTATTTAAGAGGTTTTGGATATCAAGGAGGGGCAAGTAGAAGTGGCTGGAACCGTGATGTTGCAGAGTTGAACTTTGGTGCTCCTATGAAAGATGCCCTTACGAAGCCAGGTCCATGGAGTATTGGTTTTACGGCCTTTGGTGAAATTCTTCCTTATCATGACAACCATATCCGCTTGAGCGATACGGTTAAAGATAAATGGGGAATGGAAGCGCTTGTCATGAATGCAGAGATTAAAGAGAATGAGCTTAACATGCGTAAAGACATGATGGCTGATGCTGCCGAAATGCTGGAAGTAGCAGGGTTTAAAGATATTCAGACCTATGATGCTGGATATACCTTTGGTCAGGGGATTCATGAAATGGGAACAGCTCGAATGGGTCGGGACCCTAAGACCTCTGTTTTAAATGGAAACAACCAGGTGTGGGATGCCAAAAATGTGTTTGTGACTGATGGCGCTTGCATGACTTCAGCTGCTGCACAAAACCCATCCTTGACCTATATGGCTTTGACGGCGCGAGCTGCCAATTTCGCCGTGGAGGAAATGAAAAAACAAAATCTCTAACCACTGAATTAGTAAATCATGAATATGAATAGAAGAGAGGCACTCAAAAGCGTAGTGCTGATGATGGGGGGAACGATGGTAGGGGCTACGGCTATTTTGACAGGATGTTCACCCGAAAAACAAATCGAAGGACTAAATTTTAGTCCCGATGACATTACATTCTTAGATGAACTTGGGGATACAATCATACCAGAAACTGATACCCCAGGAGCGAAGGCTGCTGGTATCGGTGCTTTTATGGTCATGATGGTCAAGGATACCTACGATGCTGAACAGCAGCAAACTTTCGTGGATGGATTGAATAAAATCAGATCTGAGTTTAAGGCTTCTAAAGGTGTTGACTTTGTAGAAGCAAGTGCTGAAGATCGTTTGGCCTACTTGAACGGATCATATGAGGAGTATAAAACTTCTCAGAACCGCGAACCTCAGGTAATAAATATGCTTCGTGATTTGACAGTTTTGGGATACTTCACCTCTGAGATTGGAGCTACCCAAGCACTCAATTATGTGGAAGTTCCGGGGAGGTATGATGGCTGTATTGATTTGAAGCCTGGTGATCGGGCTTATGCCATTTGATGCCATTCATTGAAAAATTGGGAAAGCACCTCACTTTATTTATGGTTGAGGTGCTTTTTTCTTTCTAGCTCATCCAATGTTCCCGTTCGGGAGTTGGATCTTCGATAAGCAGTTGGTAATCGGGGAAAAAACGTAAGTTGGATTTTTTAATCCGTATGTGATGGGTGCTTCCATTGATCCTGGAAATTTCCAAAGCCCCATCTTTACTTAATGAGCTTATTTTATCACCAATCATCAATATTTGATAAGCAAAACTGTCCGGGTGAATTTTTTTTATGATTGATTCTTTTTGAAGAATTCCCATTTCATTTCTTATTGAATCATTCCCGAAATTTTCTTTCAATTCAATTCCGATGATGGGTAGATTTTCCATTAAAAAGGGCAGTATGGAGTTTTTACCCGTTATATATTGATTGTAGAACCCTTCCACTTCAAGAATTTGGGTTTCTTTAGCTACTATACGCCAAAAGGAATGGGAACTATATCCTCGATTATTTTTTCCAAACCGAATCCAGGCTTTTTTCATGATTTCAGATAGCGAGGAGCCCTGTGATGTGAGTTTAAGGTCAATCGCTAAAGCAATTAAAGCCCCGTTTGCATAAATATTTTGTTTTCTATCCGGAGCACTCTGATGATACCCATCCACCCAGGTGTCAAAGGAAGAGTCCAGGATACTTGAATTTCTCCAACCAAAATCTTCAGACACACGCTGAATAGTTTTTTGAAGCTTCTCAAGGTATTCTGCTAGAGAAATTACTCCAGCTTTCAAAAGGTATAGGTCTCCCATATAGGAAGTAATTCCCTCTAAAATCCATCCATCGATTGTATAGTTTTCTTTTGAAAAATCATAGGGTAAAATAGCTTTCGGTCGAATCCTGCAGACATTCCAAGCATGGTAAAGTTCATGGCTGCACACTCCGATGAGTTGGAGTAAGTGATTTTTTTGCTTTAGAGTTTCAGCTGCTCCATAAGTAATAACCGTTCCTCGCCGATGTTCTACCCCGTGATAATGCTCATAAGGGAGAAGTTCTAAAATGAAATGGTATTCCTTTTCAGGAAATTCGCCAAAATCTCGAATCATTGAAATGGCTATTTTTTTCAAGGAATCAAGAAAGTTTTTTTGGTCAAAGTGGATTTCTCCATGAATCCAACAATGGAAGAGCAAGTTTTCAATTGAGAATTTCCAATGGGTGATTTCTTTGCTCGCTAAAAGCGTTGAATCAGCGACTTCCTGAAAATTGGAAGCATAGTAAAGATCTCCATTTTTCTCCGGAAGCGTACAAACTCGGATTCTATGAGGAAGTTTAAATTTGAATTGGTACCCAAAGGGACGGGTTCCAAAGACCTCCATGCAGCAATTGACCAAGTTTAGGTAAACTTGTTGTTCATCTACCCAAGCAGAACCCGCATCCATGTTTCCTGCAAAAAACTCATAGCTGACTTCATATTTACCCAGCTTTTCCGCTTCAAATACCCAAAGCGATTTATCCTTTTTATAAAAAGGAATTATACTTTGGTCTTCAAAACGTACAGAAAAGTTCCGGATATTTTGAGCGTAATTTGAGGGGAAATAACGGCCAGCTCTCCAAATAGGTAGCTGAAGTTTGACTTTCCCTGGAAAAGTTACTGGGATTTGAAGGTGGATCTGAAGGTATTGGGAGGCAAGATTCTTGCAAGAGATTTGATATTGAAACATCAAATTATCAGCTAGTTTCAAACAATTATTTCAGTACTTTTTGTAATTCGGATTTGCCTGCATATCTTTGCAGTCCTTTTTGGAGGGTAAGTCCAGAAAGACCCGTTAGAAAGCAATAATATAAAGATATTCGATCATGAAAAGAACATTTCAGCCTTCCAGAAGAAAAAGAAAGAACAAGCACGGCTTCAGAGAAAGAATGTCTACTGCCAATGGTAGAAGAGTATTGAAAGCCAGAAGAGCTAAGGGAAGAAAGAAATTGACTGTTTCTTCTGAGAAAACTCTGAAGAAATAATTCAGTATAGAATTCGTAAGTTGCATGTGATTTGAGTCCTTGCAATGAATTTCAGACTTCCGAAAACTGAAAGGCTTCACAGCCAAAAATCTATCAAGGAACTTTTTGACAAAGGTTCCTCTTTTTTTTTATATCCCTACAAGGTACTCTACCTGCTAAAGGATGTTGATTCCAATTCTGTTGGGCCAAACCAAGTCCTGTTTTCTGTTTCCAAAAGGAAAATAAAAAAAGCGACGTGTAGGAATTTGATGAAACGAAGGATGCGGGAGGCTTATCGAATTAACAAACATTTACTCTCAAATTCTTCTAAGCAATTATTTATTGGTTTACTTTATGTTTCTTCAGAAACCATGGATTTTGCCACTTTAGAGGGAAAGACCAAGAAAGTATTGGAGAGAATAAATTCAGAGATTATCAGACAATTAAATGAGTAAAATAAAGAAGACAAAGTGGGTGCCTGTTTTGGCAGGGTTACTGTTTTTGACGGGAATGTTGGCATTTACTGTTAAAAATGACAGACTGTTTGCCATCGCCAAGAACATTGACATTTTTGCCACGCTTGTTCGGGAATTAGATTCCTATTACGTTGATGAAATAGATCCTGATGAATTGGTAGGTGTGGGTATTCAGGCTATGTTGGAAGAATTGGATCCCTATACTGAATACATCCCCGAAGAAAATTCAGATGAATTCCGTTTGATGACTACCGGCGAGTACGGAGGGATAGGAGCGCTTATCGGTTCACGGGGAAATGGCAGTATGATTTTAATGCCTTATACTGGCTTTCCGGCGCAAAATGCGGGTTTGAAGATTGCTGATAAAATTTTGATGGTGGACACCACTGTCGTAGCAGATAAAAACACCTCTCAGGTTTCTGAATTGCTAAAAGGGCCTGAAAATACTCCCGTTAAAGTGCAGGTGTTAAGAGATCAAGACACCTTGGCTTTTGAACTGGTGCGTAAGAAGATTTCCTTAAAAAATGTTCCTTACTATGGAAAGTTGGATGAACGTACGGGGTACATTAAGCTTTCTGATTTCACGACAAATGCCTCTTCGGAAGTCCGGAATGCGCTGGTGTCATTGAAAGAGCAAGGAGTTGATCGGTTAGTATTGGATCTTCGGGATAATCCAGGTGGCCTTTTATCGGAAGCTGTTGAAATTGTAAACCTTTTTATTCCGAAAGGAAAAGAAGTAGTGAAGACCATTGGTAAAATTGAGAGTGTCAATCATACCTACAAAACGACCAAGACGCCAATTGATAAAAATATTCCATTGGTAGTTTTGATCAACGAGCGTAGTGCCTCTGCTTCTGAGATTGTAGCTGGAGCATTGCAGGATTATGACCGGGCTGTGCTCGTAGGAAGAAAGTCTTTTGGAAAAGGATTGGTCCAGACCACTATTCCCTTGACTTATAATTCTCAGATGAAAGTAACTACTGCTAAATATTATATACCAAGTGGGCGATGTATTCAGGCTATTGATTATGCGCTTAGCCGAGAGGAAGGGGAGATCTATTCGGTGCCTGATTCTTTGCGAAAAGCATTCAAGACTCAAAATGGAAGAACGGTATTAGATGGCGCTGGTATAGAACCTGATGAATTGGTTCCGGCTCCTACCTATGCGCCGATTACATATAGTCTTGTGGCTGGGAATCACGTATTCGATTATGCAACTCAATTTTTCTATCGTAATCCAGAAATTGGACCGATCGAAAATTTTAATCTACCAGAAGGTGAATATGATCAATTTGTAAACTGGTTGTCAGAGAGAGATTATGATTATACTACCTATTTAGAAAAATCGGTGGAGGATATGAAAAAGCTTGCCGAGCAGACGCCTTATTATGAAGAAATAAAGGCTCAAGTGGAGGCCTTGGAAGAACGTGTCATGCATAACAAGGAACAAGATCTCATCAATTTTAAAGAAGAGATACAAAAGGTTCTTAGAGAAGAAATTGTTTCTCGTTATTATTTCCAAGAGGGGATGATTCAGGCGGGTCTTCAAAAAGATTCAGTAGTGGATAAAGCTAAGGAACTCCTTACTGCTCCCAAAAACATGCAGTCTATTCTTACGGCGAAATCAGAATAATGGCATTGATTCTTTCCTTAGAGACCAGTACCGATAATTGCGGGGTAGCTTTACACCAATCTGGAGAATTGCTTGCAAGTCGATTGGTTCAGGAAGCAGGTGCGCATTCGAAGATGCTGCCTGAGTTAATTGATCAAGTGATGATTCAATCAGGTCATCGAATGGAAGATTTGGATGCGGTGGCTGTTTCAGAAGGTCCCGGGTCTTATACAGGGCTAAGGATTGGTGTCTCTACAGCGAAAGGTTTGGCTTTCGCGTTGGGAATCCCTTTAATTGGTATCAATACATTGTATGCGCTAGCCAAACAAGCATGGAATGAGATTCCTTCCATTTTGGTGATTTCCATGTTGGATGCACGGAGAATGGAGGTTTACAGAGAGATTTTTGGCACTAATGGAGAAGTGTTGGATCCTTCGGCTCCTGAAATTCTTGACGAAAATTCCTTTTTACCTTGGCTGAGTAAATCAAAGGTCTACTTTGTAGGAAACGCCAATCAAAAGGCCCAGGAAGTGATTACTCATCCAAATGCTGTTTTTTTAGACCTTCTTCCAAATGCCAATACAGTTGGAGAACTTGCATGGGAGAAATTCAAGCAACAAAAATTTGAAGATGTCGCTTACTTCACTCCGAATTATTTGAAGGAATTTCGGGTTTTAAAGAGTAAGAAAAATCCTTTTGCATCATGAGTGAGATTGTAAATAGAGTCGCACAAAGTCCTTTGATTTCTTTAAACCTTGAAGAAATCTATCCTCGTGAAGAAAGATTGGTATTTGATCTAGGGGATTTTTTGTTTCAGGGTCTCATTTTAAGAGAGAAAGAATTTAGGCAAGCGCTAAAGGAACACGATTGGGATCAGTATCGAGGAAAATGGGTGGCTATCACCTGTACTGCGGATGCCATTGTTCCGACATGGGCTTTCATGTTGGTGGCAACTTACCTTCAACCTGTAGCATTGGGTTTTGTGGTAGGGGATTTGGAATCCTTAGAGCAAATGATTGTTGATCGGGTAGTGGATTCACTTAAATCGGAAGACTTTAGTGAAAGGCCTGTCGTAATTAAAGGCTGCAGTTCAATTGCTATTCCCAATTATGCCTATGGAAAGCTTGTTTCGAAGCTTCAGCCGGTTTCCAAATCGCTTATGTTTGGGGAGCCATGTAGTACAGTTCCTTTATGGAAAAAGCCAAAGAACTGATTTTTAGCGAGAAGGCGATTTATTGAAAATTATTTGAATTTTTTGGGGGATTGGCTCTTGTGTTTTCTCAATATCTAGACTATGTTTGCACTCCCTTTTGAGAAAAAGTCTCGTCGGGAGAAAGCGTTGAAAAATTTCAATAAAAATTCTGCAAAAAATATTCTTGATGTTTTGCCAGTAAAAAATAATCATCGATATTTGCAGTCGCTTTTGGGAAGGGTGCTTCTCACAACCTCTTGAAAATGTCAAGAGAAAAGTTCTTTGAAGTGTTGTAAGGCAAAAAAAACCTGAGAACTAGACAGGCTGATTTCTTACTTTTTTAAGTTTGAAATCAGATTATATAGACAATTTACAATGGAGAGTTTGATCCTGGCTCAGGATGAACGCTAGCGGCAGGCCTAATACCTGCAAGTCGAACGGTAGAGAAGCTTTCGGGTTTCTTGAGAGTGGCGCACGGGTGCGTAACACGTATGC
>NZ_JABXIN010000029.1 GCF_013373065.1 Algoriphagus sp. | reverse complement strand
GAAGCTTTCAATGCCACAGTTGTCCGAAGCATCCGGTGCTGTCCAGCTTACCACCGCGCCACAGGTATTAGCATCGTTATTCAACTCGATGTTGGTTGGGACATTCGTGATCAACGGCTTCACCTCATCCGACACTAGTACATTAAAGGATTTTACAGAGATGTTTCCATTTGTATCAACGACTTTAAAATCAACAGAAATAGCTTGACCAACATCTCCACATCCATATGGAATCGATGTTACTCCTTCATTGAAATATTTGGAGCTGATGCCACAATTGTCGAATGAAGCATCATTTAACGTTTCGACAGTCAATAACGCAGAGCCACTTTGATCCAAGAATAGAGTGATTTCAGTTGGAATATCAATTACAGGATATTGGAAATCCCCTACAATCAATTCAACCTGTTCGGTTAAGGTTTCCGAATTGGAATCAGTAACCCGAACTTCATAGGATCCAGCTGACAGATTTTCTAGTAAAATTCCAGTATCAGGCAATAGCTGACCATTCTTATACCATTCAATGGTGTATGGAGCCAATCCGGCAAATATATTAACCCGAAGTTTTCCATCTCCTGCTCCAAAACAGGACTCATTGGTTACGCCTAACCTTATTCTAAAGTTCTCCACAAATTCAGCAACCACCTGCTTATCTGCATCCATAATAAGCTGAAGTGGATTATCAGATCCAGTAGCATCACCTGACCACTGTACAAAACTCCATCCCTCTGCAGGAATCGGTGTCAGAGAAACGGAATTTCCATCCAAAAATTGATTTTGATTAGGATCTCGAACAATTATTCCTTCACCAACTACACTGGTTGTCAAAGTGTATTCGGCTACAACATTTGTACAGAATTCTTTTTCGATACTGTTGTCAAGGATATCATATTCAATTGGATCCGCTCCTGACAACTCTGCATAAATATTAAACGTGTTACTTAAAAGCGTAATCGGAACAGTCACCTCTACCGTTTCTTGAGGTCCGACAGTTATTAAATCATGAGAAATTTCATCAAGACTTTCCCCGGATTTGTAGTAAAACTTCAGGGTCGCTTCTGTTCCTACATCTCCTTCATTGAAAATGCTTGCTGTGAGTAATACCTCATCTCCATTTTGAGGACAATCATTACTGAAAATTAAATCAGCAAATCGAAGATTTGGCGCATCACCCACAAATATGCTTCGGAGCGCTGTATTATTATCCCGGTTTCTATCGGGTTGCTCTTCCAAAACATCAATGATGGCTTCCAGCGTTTTGAGACCACCAATTGTTGAAGAATAAGTATCCAAAATAGCCACCGTTCCATCTTCACCTGCTGCTACCCCACTGACTTGTGCGTCCTCTCCTATTTGCTGACCATCAACCAATAACCTTACTTTAAACGGACCAGAAGGAACCACTCCCAAATTTTCATAGGAAACAAAGAAATTAACAGGTTCACCAAGATCTGGATTTAGTTTAGTGGGAGATATAAATTGAGGCTCAACCGAAAGATCTGGACCTGGAGTAAGAATCGTAATCTGCTTACTAAATTCATTATTGTCCTCCTGACACTCAGTGTATTTCCCTTCTTCATCTACCACTACTTTTAAAGTGAAAGTACCTGCTTCAACAAATACGTATGGTATCTGGACAAATGATCCAGAACCGCCAAGAATATTAGGAACAACTGTACTGGCAATCTCTTCATCGTCCAAATAGAATTTCACTGATACATCTTCTGAATCAAAAAGCCCCGTATTTTGGATGTAAGCCGTTAAAAACTGCTCCGTATAAATTTGGTAATTACCCCGCCAAGCATTGTAATTGGAAAATGTACCCAATGACAATGAAAAATCAACACATAGGAAACCAAAACCCGTATTATTCGACTCATTAGACTCAGAAATTTCAGAATTAGCATCCAGTTGATAATCAAGTCGATTATTACCATAAGTTGTTAAGGTGGTATAAATACTATCAGCTCTGGAATCTCCTGGTTCAATCGAATCTTCTATGCGATTACTAATCACACGTTCTACCCCATTTTCGTTAATTATAAATGAATTTGTAAATGGAGCAACAGTTGCAGTTCGTCCAATATTTCGATAAAGACGCTTGATTTTAAATGTCTCTCCAAGATTTGGATGGCCTGGCTCAATTTCAAATCGTTGATAATAAGTATCTAGATCGGGCTTCTTTGGGGAGTATCTTATCGTAAACTCCAAAACATTATTGGTTTCATCAAACTCATCAATAACGCCAGACCCAATCGGTGTATCGGCCTCAATTCGAATTACTTTATCGTCCGTCGTTGTAAACAACCAACTCAAAGAATAGAGCTGTGAACGGCCGCAGTTATCAATGTTTTCAGTTATAAGCCTTGAATCGACTTCTACACCATCGATATATACTTTCATAGTAAATGGTTCACCATTAACTACTCCACCAAGATTTTTTGCATAAACCCTTAAGGTGTAGGGATCTTCTAGATTGAATGTAGAAAGAGAGGATTTTGCAGGAACTATATCAGGCTTTTCTGCAAATAGCTTTTTGGCAATTCGAACCGTATTATTGGATTCAGAATTCTCAGACACTTGTTCTAAATAATCTGCTGTTGCTGAGAAATAACAATAATCTTGATATCCGGAACAACTATTTACTTGATTAGGGTCAGAGATTGAAGTTACAAAAGGATATTCAATAAATTCTCCCGGTTGCAAAAGTGAAATAAATACCTCTCCAATTACTCCTTGACAAGAGGAATACCTGAACACAAAGTTTTCAGCTGGTGCTTCCCCCCTATTGGTTACCCGAGCTATACCCTCTATCGTTTCACCTCGCAAATAATAATCTCTTCCTTCTTTTGGAAATAAGGAGAATTGAGTTTCAAGGTCAGGAAGTTTTACAGCTTCCTCAGAATTGTCTTCTATCACTTGAATGGTCAATGGACCAAAAGATTGAACAAACCTACCTTCATCCACCTCGCCGGTAATGGTGTAAGTTCCAATTTCAAAAGGACCTGTGAAAGTAGAATAAAATCCTCCGGCAGAATTTGTTACCGTTTGTCTTTCTTGTCCATTACTCATGGTAAGTCTTACAGTAGCTCCCGAAACCTTCGGAGTAATAGCAAGGTCTAGCCCAAAATAACTTGCTACACCAGATACAGTGAAACTTTGATTTGGAAATATGGTAGGAGGATTAACAGATGAAGTCACATTAATCCCTTCTGGTAATGCATAAAATCGGATGGCAAAATTGTTTAGCTCATTTTTCTCATCCAACACATTGGTTTCATCCAAAACTACTTTGACTTCATGATACCCTGATACTGAAAAAGCGTATTGGAATTGAACCCAAACTGTGTCCTGTGGATCAACGAATTCTACGGTTTTAGAAGCAATAAATTGCTCATCATCATATACAGAGACTACAAAGTTTTCTGCTGGAAAATCAGAGGTATTCCTAACAATTCCCGTAATCGTAAACTCCTCTCCAACTCCAGGTTCATCATTGCTAAATAGGATATCACCAGCAAAAATCCCAACATCTAATAAATCGCTAGTCACCAGAGGGGTAGCATCCCAACCTGAGTTTGTTTCGCACCCTTCTGAAGTACGAACTGCGATTTGAGATTCCCAATCAGCATCCTCGGCTAAGTTTGTAACTAAAGCCCGATAGATTTTCCCATCAGTCACATCCAAATCACTTGGATCCTCTTCAACCATTACAATTTCCCGAGTTTCTATAAAACTTTTTAAAGTCAATTTAGGGAAACCGGCAGCAGGTAAAAGCCCGGAAGATTCGGTGTAGTTAAATCGGAATACGAACTCAGTGGAATTAACACCAACCGTTGGTGACACATAAGAAGTTTCAAATCCTTCATCTCCTACATAATCAATTTGTGGAAGTGGATTTACTGTAACGGTAATTGACTTCTCAACCGTACACCCATTCTCATCCGTAATCAAAACCGTATAAGTAGTGGTTTCCATAGGCTGAACTCCTCTGGCTACTACTCTGCTTCCATCATCTTTCCATAAATAACTGACTCCTCCATCAGCTATTAAGGTCGTCGACTCTCCTTTACAAATTATGGTATTGCCAGTTAGGCTAACGTTTGGTTCGGGGAAGTGGCTAATGGTTTTTGAAAGTTCATTATTCGTAAGATTTTCATCAGCTTCCAAAACACCTACCACAATCGTATAATCCCCTTTTTGACTTAAGTCCACTGCTTGTTCAAAGGTATAGGTATAACTTTGACCCGGAGCCAAAACAACAGAAGCAGGTAATACTTCTTCCACCAAAGCTCCTCCAAGCACTTGATAAGTCAGGGTGATATTTCCGATAAAGGAGGTTCCAACATTGGAAATACGAACCTGAATCTGTTCCTGATCGCTCAAGAAACAATTAGAGGCAGGAGAAATGATTTCAGTGATCTCCAAATCCCTTCCATTATCGGAGAAGAACTGCACGGCACCAATACTCACAGGAACCAATCGAGGAACCCCATTAATATCCTCCGAAACAATAGCCGTTAAATCCGCACCATTAACAGCCAAAGCATCTTCTTGTGGAGTGAGATCCAAAGAAGAAACAAATTGAGCATCCACGGTCAGGGAATTCAAGTCCGTACCGGAAAGTGCTTTCCATGCATCTAAATCAGAGGCATCAGAATTCCCCCATCGTCCGAGTAAACTTCCAGAGGTATAGAGATTATTGTAATCAATGTTAACGAATGCTGCAGGTGCACCAATTTGAAGTGCATAGCCACTGGTTCCCTGGAATATATTATTGACCAGCTGATTATTAGATCCATTGGAAAAATATTCCAAAGCGGCTCCGCTTCCTTGGTTCCAAACAGAATTGTGTAAAAACTGAAGATAATCCGTGTTGGAAAAGTAAACCACTCGATTACTTCCTTGACCCTGGAAGAAATTATTATAAACCAAATTTGGTGTTGTAGCACTACCCGAGGCATTGATGATGCGAAGTGCATTCCCTGCCTGGCTGCTAACACGGTTATTATTCACCAAGGACCCACCCGTTGCATTGTTTATATAAATTGCAATTTGATCTGCAGTAGAAGTAGTAGCGATTGTGTTTCCTGTAACCGTCGGTGCTTCCGTTAACTCCAAATAGATTCCTCTGAAATAAAAATCATTCAATTCATTATTAGCAACAGATACCTGAGCAACTCTTGAGGAAGAACTTGATCCTTTGATGTAAACCCCATGGGAACCTCCTGAAATTTGATTTCCAATGATCAAAATATTCTCAGCGAAGGTTCCTGCAACATGAATAGCACTTCTTGAATCAGATTCTTGATTCGTTACCGGACTTTCAATAATCAAGTTTTCAAATTGAAGATTGACTGCCCGATTTCGAATTTGGATTATCTGAGCAACTCCCAGTGTCTTGAAAGTCAAATCAGAGAATTTGTAATGCTCTGCATTATTTAGCTTCAGGGTATACGTATCCGTATGGATCACTTCTACACTTTCAGCGTTTCCACTGGCAGCACGGAAATTAACCATTGCTGTAGGAGAAGCGCCTGGAACTGCTCCAAAATTTAATTGCTCCTCATAGATACCATCCGCAACCAAAAAGTCTACCTGACCTGCAATTCCATTTACTCGCAAGGCTTCAGAGGCAGTTGCAAAGGAAACAAAATTCCGTTCTCCAGATCCATTTGGGTCAATGGTGTATTCACCAATTAAAGGATCGCCTGCTTGCGCAAATTCTACCGCGCCTATACTTAAAGGAACAGTTCGTGGATTGCCATCAATATCTGTGGAGACAAAATCAGTTAAATCTGTTCCAGCTTCAGTTAAAACTGGGTTTTGTGGAGTTAGGTCTGTATCCGAAATAAATAAAGGATCTTCATTTAGCGAATTCGCATCTTTCGAAGACAGCGACTGCCAAGCAGCCAAATCGGCAGCATCGGAGTTTCCCCAACGGGCCAGGTACGTCCCCGTGGTATAAAAATCATTGTAGTCCATTCCCTCTAAACCCCACGAATTCAAGAAT
>NZ_JABXIN010000020.1 GCF_013373065.1 Algoriphagus sp. | reverse complement strand
CCCATCTGACAACAGCGAAGATGTATTCGTACATTTCAGCGGTTTAGTAGATGAAATTCGTCAAAATGACAAGGTTACCTATAATTTGGTTCAAGGTAAAAAAGGAATCAACGCAGTAAATGTGAAGGTGGTTGGGTAATCCTGTCTTCCTATACTTATCAACTCAAAGTTAAAAGCTTCAAAATCAAAAAATCATGAATGAAGGAACAGTAAAATTCTTTAATGACTCCAAAGGATTTGGATTCATTACCCCATCTGACAACAGCGAAGATATATTCGTTCACATCACAGGTCTTGTCGACGAAATCCGTCAAAATGACAAAGTAACGTATGACACGGTTCAGGGTAAAAAAGGAATCAACGCAGTCAATGTAAAAGTAATCGGTTAATCCCTATTACTTGATTTGGCCGGGCTTCACAGCCCATCAATTCAAAATATTATGAACGAAGGAACAGTAAAATTCTTTAATGAGTCCAAAGGATTTGGATTTATTACTCCAGCAGACAACACAGAAGATGTGTTTGTTCACATCACAGGTCTTGTCGATGAAATCCGTCAAAACGACAAAGTAACATATGACACCGTTCAGGGTAAAAAAGGAATCAACGCAGTTAATGTGAAGGTAGTAGGATAATCTCCGCTCCTTTTCATAAAAAATCAAAGGTGGAATTTCTATTCCACCTTTTTTTATGCCTCAACCTTTCCAGTGCTCTGGGTTATTGAGCCAAATACCCTCCATCGATCGCATAATAAGAGCCTGTCACAAAGGAAGATTTTGGAGAACTTAACCACAAAATCAATTCTGCGACTTCTTCGGCTTTTCCGAGTCTACCGATGGGATGCAATGACTCAACCGCTTTTATGGACTCCTCATCAAGATTTTTGGTGAGCAAAGGCGTAAGAATATATCCAGGTCCTACGGAATTGACCCGAATATTTTTAGTTCCATATTCCAAAGCTGTTGTTTTGGTTAAGCCTACTACTCCATGTTTTGCAGCAACATATGCCGGCGCCATCCGGGTACCCACCATTCCTAAGATCGAAGCGATATTGACAATCACACCACCCCCATTTTTTTCCATAGCAGGGAGTTGATAATGCATTCCATAAAAGACTCCGGACAGGTTTACTCCGATTACCTTTTGCCAGCCTTCCAATGGATAATCCTCTGTTTCGGCTAATGGCCCTCCGATTCCTGCATTGTTAACGGCAATATCTAATTTCCCATACTTCTTCACAGTAGCTGCAACCAAGGCTTCATTATCTTCAGGTTTTGAGGTGTCTGCCTTAAAGAAAAAGGAATCACCACCCTGTTTAATGAGTTCTTCAACGACTTCTTCGCCTAGCTTTTCATCGATATCAGACACCACCACTTTTGCTCCTTCTTTGGAGAATAAAAACGCAGCAGCCTTTCCGATTCCAGAAGCCGCACCTGTAATGATTGCTACTTTATTTTCGAGAGTTTTCATAGCGATTGGATTTTAAAAGTTTGAAAATCAAGAATATTGAGAATAGAATCTCCCTCTTACCTAAACGAAATTCAATCTTTCTTTGACTTGATTTAGGGGGATTTTTTAGTAAGAATGACAAAAATCAGTTAACTCAATTCTTTTATTGCAAGCAGAATAATTTTGAAGTAGCCGCCCCTAAACGGGTAAATAAAAAAATAAAGAGAGTCTTAATCCAGTCTTTTTTTGATCTGGGCAAATACCCGGTCTGCATCAGTCTTTTTACAAAAATGATCTCCAACGATTACAACAGGAGCCGACTTACACATATCCATGCATTTGGTTTGGATGAGTTTGCATTTTCCTTTTAGGGGGCCAGATTTAAAGTCTTCCTTGAGTTTTTTCTTCATCCCCTTCGCTCCTGCTTTTTTGCAATCAGAGCCTGTGCAAACAAATACTAATTCCCGTTTATGTCTCATCCTATCCCAACAGATTACATACTGGAAACTGCTTGCATCATTAAGCCACAGAGATAGGCGCCATAGGTTCCTACGGCATAGCCAAGCACAGCTAACAAAACTCCTACCGGAGCTAAAGAGGCATCAAAAGCTCCTGCTACAATAGGGGCTGATGCAGCCCCACCCACATTCGCTTGAGAACCAACAGCTACGTAGAAGAAAGGAGCTTTTATAATCCAAGCCACCAAAAGCATAATCAGGATGTGGAAGAACATCCATAAGATTCCAATAACAAAAAGAATCGGGTTATCTAAGACTGCTCCTAAGTCCATTTGCATTCCGATCGTCGCTACCAAGATGTACAAAAAGACAGAGCCAAAACGGGATGCTCCTGCTCCTTCTAAGTTTCGTGCTTTGGTAAATGATAGTCCTAAACCAGCTGTGGTAGCTACAACCACTATCCAGAAAAAGGCAGAATCTAATGAGTAGTCTTTCAATTGAGGATAGTTCTCACCAATAAATGGAGCCACCGTATCAGCAATCCAGTGAGACAACCCCGTAATACCAAAGGCAACTCCTAGAATAATCATAGAGTCGGAAAGCGAAGGAATTCGCATGATTTTGGATCTGAAATCGGCTATTTTATCCCGAAGCTCATAAATAGCTGTGGTATCCGCCTTAAAAAGGCGGTCCAATTTTTCGGGTTTAGCAGCCCAATACAGCAGAAATGCCATCCATAAATTAGCCACTAATACATCCACGGCAATCATTTGTGCGAATAAGTCCGCATCTGCACCAAACACTTCCAACATGGCTGTTTGATTCGCCCCTCCTCCTATCCAAGATCCAGCAATGGTAGCCAAGCCTCTCCATACTTCCATTGGACCACTACCTCCCAAAATCTCAGGCTGTACCAATCCTACTGTGAATAAAGCCATCGGACCACCAAGCATAATACCAAGCGTTCCTGCTAAAAACATGGTCAATGCTTTTGGACCCAATTTTAAAATCCCTTTTAGGTCGATACTTAGGGTAAATAAAACCAAGGAAGCCGGCAGTAAATACCGACTGGCCACGAAATACAAGCGAGAACTTTCTCCAGAAATTATGCCCAGAGAGTTGAAGACGGCTGGAATAAAATAACAGAGAAGAACAGTGGGAACGACTCTATAAAACTTTTGGAAAAATTTATTTTGACTGGAAGCCGTACTAAAAACAAGTGCCAAGATGGCTACTAAAAGACCGAATACAATTGCATCATTGGTAATTAGTGGGGTGGTTGATTCCATAGTTGCTCCTTGATCTTCTTACAACAATACCAACAATTGGCCAAAAGCCCAACTCAAAAATTCAACCTTCACGCAGCAAATGCTCCAATTCACTTAAAATCATAGCGGTGGCACCCCAGACAATTTCCCCATGCAAATCAAAATAGGGAGTATCCAACTCCAAGCGTTCAGCCAATTGTAGAATCGTTCGTTTTTTTCTGCTCGGTTCCAATACCAAATCTAAACCAGTTGGGAGTACTTGCTCTACTTCCCGTTCTTCAGGAACGAATTCAGGAATCTCCAAAATGCTTCCAATCACAGGCGTAACCAAAAAGTTGGAAGTTGGAATATATAATTCACTCAGCTTTCCGAGTATTTCCACCTTCCTGCTTTGCACTGCCACCTCTTCTTCCGCTTCGCGTAAAGCTGTATAGAATAAATCAGGATCAGTTTTATCCATTTTCCCTCCGGGTAAGGCAATTTGCCCACTATGGACACCTTGATAGACAGGACGTTTGATTAAAGGAAAAAGAACCCCTTCATTCGAAGGATATAGCAACAGTAAGACCGCACCTTTTCGATGATTACTGGGAACTTTGGGTTGAAAGCGTCGCATATCCACCGGCTGAGGAGCCATTTCTAAATGAGCCGCTTGACCAGGAAGATCTTTCTCCAGTCTATTTTTTAGAAAATGAACGATCTCAGCGTGGGTCATTGAGGAGGAAAATCGAATAATCTCTCAATTAAGTTTCACATCCAAAAACATCCAAACTTTTCAAAGCTTTAATTGATATCTATCCGCTTTTAAAAAAAATTATATGAGATAAAAACCCTGATCAATATCATTTTGAGCCCTATCCCAAATCAGACATAAATACCCGAAATTTTTAAAAATTAAACTTCAAACATAACCATCGATGCCATGAAAACTTTCTTAAAAATCGTCTTTGGATTAATGATCATCGGATATTTCCAAGCCTGTAAGACTTATCAACCTTTGGAAAATAAAACAATCCAAACTCAGGAAACATTAAGCCAGCAAAAGAAATTGGAATTGCAGCTAGACCAAGTAAATGAACATGAGAAAATTAAAGTCCTATTACAAAATGGTAAAGAATATGAATTAGAGTATTTGTCTCATTCAAGAGATATTGTTTACACCAACCGGATCCAAACAGCCTCCGAAAAAAAGGAAAATACTACTAAAACTCCTTTTGAGGTTCCATTGGATCAACTAGTAACTTTAAAAGTATTACGTACCAATTATTTAATTTCTATTGGAATTCCTGCTGCACTTTTGATAGGATTCATAGTTTATATGTCTACTGTGGATCTAAGCATAGGACCCGTTCTTTAGGATATCAGTAAAGGCATGATTTGCTTTTTTCTAAAAGATATTTTCCCATTTAAACTACTAAGACCAACAAGAATAATAAGCATAGATTTTCAAAAAAAGCAATAAAAAAGGCCGGGTTATCACCCGGCCTTTTCCTGCTCTCAAACCTATTAAACCTATTGTAGATATTCGATTATGAATACCTGCGAAAAGTAGAAAATGTTTTCTATTACTCCAAACAATCGATTGCGAAAGATTTTCAAAATTTTATTCTCCAATCCAAAAACCCGCTAAATCGTTTAAAATCAAGCTTAAATGGCAGAAATTAATTTTAAAAATTTTAAAGTCTTTCACCTGAATTTTGATCTCCATTTTTTATGCAATCGTGTGCATTATTTTCGCAATTCAAAACGGCTAAATCATTCCCTTCTTCTTTTGCTCCATTCCTTTTCAATTTTTCTTAAAATTCAGCTTCTTGCAGAATGCCAAGACGCGCACTTCCATTAGCAAAAAAGATTTTTTCAGGATTTGAAAGTTACATCCGTAGCTTTCAAACCTACACCAGGCTTGCCCCCCAATATTTTCGTGAACGGAACTGGGCAGCAATGCAGCTCAATCACAAACAGCGCCTTCGATTGTACAAGGATTTACTTTTTCAACTTGTTATCGAATTCAACGACATGCTCGGAGAGGATGCCGATAATCGTCAAATCTGGCTTTTAATTCGGCAAGAGTATCAGGCTATGATCGCTGACCGACCAGATGTGGAGCTTGCAGAGACATTTTTTAATTCAGTCATTCGAAAAGCTTTCCCGGGAATGTCGATTGATGAGGAGCTGATGTACGTCATGGAGGGATATCAAATCTGCGAATGGCATGAGAATAGTCACCTAGTCCATAGCTATCCCAGCCAAATGGGTTTGGAAGCCATTATTCGAAAAATATTGAATGATTTTGATCCAGGAGTCCCCTTTCTGAATAAGGAGGAAGATGTTCAGTTCTTGATCCAAAGTGTCAAGGAGGTCATTCTCACCCGATATAACCCTGGCCCTGAAACCAGAACCGAAATTCTAAAATCCGTTTTTTACCGGAACAAAGCAGCTTACCTTATCGGCAGAACCTATTTGGGGCACAAATGGATGCCATTTATTATTCCCATGCTCCATGGCGAGAAGGGTGTTTTTGTGGACACCTTGATTTTTGACCGGAATATCATGAGCCATTTGTTCAGTTTCACCCGATCCTATTTTATGGTGGATATCGAAGTCCCTTCTCAAATTGTCGGCTTTTTGAGCTCGGTAATTTCCCATAAGAAGACCCATGAATTATACAATGCGATTGGATTCAATAAGCACGGCAAGACCTTGTTCTACAGAGACTATTTATACCATTTACAATCTTCTACTGATCAATTTGTAGTTGCTCCCGGAGTGAAAGGAATGGTGATGACCGTATTTACACTCCCCTCTTTTGACGTAGTTTTCAAAATAATCAAGGATCATTTCGAACCGCCAAAAAACATGACCCGGCAGGAAGTGCGGGAAAAATACAAACTAGTCTCCCTTCACGATCGCGTTGGACGAATGGCGGATACGCATGAATTTGAATACTTTCATATTCCTTTAGAACGGATAAGTGAGGAATTAATGAGAGAGCTGCGAAACACCGCCAACTCACTTTTAAAAATCGAGAACAATCAACTCGTGATCAAGCATCTTTACACAGAACGGAAAATGCGCCCCCTCAATTTGTATTTAGAAGGTTGCAGTAAAGAAAAAGGCTGGGCTGTGGTAGAAGACTATGGAAGGGCCATCATGCAATTGGCACAGGCAAATATTTTCCCGGGGGATATGATGACCAAAAACTTTGGACTCACCCGTCAAAATCGGGTTATTTTTTATGACTATGATGAAATTGAATTCTTGACGGACATGAATTTTCGTATCAAACCCAAACCTGAAACATACGAACAAATTTATGCTTCAGAACCTTGGTATGATATTGCCAAAAACGACGTTTTCCCTGAGGATTTTAAGCGTTGGATGATTGGAAGACCGGATTTAAAGGATCATTTTCTAGATTACCATCACAAACTTTTTGATCCAGCTCAATGGCAAAAAATTCAAACGAAAATCAGAAATGGCGAATTGCTTCATGCTTTCCCCTATCCGGATGAAATCAGATTCCGGCCTCTGGAAAAAGTTTAATTTCATTTTCCTAGCCTCAACGACTATTTTTGTATATCACCTTTGGATTGATCTCAAAGCCTATCCATGAACCCAACAGAATTACCCGATTTTAGTACGGTCACCAAAACCAAAAAAATCATCCTTCTCACTCCGAATGATGATGATAGACCTGTATATATCGCGGGAAATTTTAATAACTGGGCCACACAGGATTACAAATTCCGAATGGAAAAAATCAAGGAAGGCCGTTATGAATTCACCTTTCCCGAAGGAAAAGAATTTGAAGGAGAGCTGATTTATAAATTCACCAAAGGGGATTGGTCCGAAGTAGAAATTGACCGGTATGGGAACAAAACTCCTAACCGAACTTGGAACAATTCCGAATGGGTCCGAACTGAAAAAGTGGCCAAATGGCGTCATAACTGGCTCCCCTACCGCCCTAGTCAATTACCAAAAATCCACTTGATTTCGGAAGAATTTGAGATCCCTCAATTGAATAAGAGACGGAAAATCTGGGCATTGCTTCCCCATGACTACGAAACAAGTGATGAGCATTATCCCGTGCTTTACCTCCAAGATGCCCAAAACCTCTTTAATGAGAAATCTGATTTCAATTGGCAGATTGATAAAAAGCTGGCCGTAATGTCCGACTACGGTATCGGAAAAATCATCATCATCGCCATTGAACATGCCGAATCAGACCGGATTCAGGAATACAATGTTGGCAGAACCCTCCTTGGAGTGGGACATGGAAAAAAATACATTCGTTTTATCACAGATACACTCAAGCCTTTTGTAGACAAAACCTTCCGAACTAAGCCAGAACGAGAATTTACAGGTATTGGAGGGAGTTCGATGGGAGGTTTAGTCAGTATTTTTTCAGGCTTAATCTATCCTGAGGTTTTCGGAAAACTGATGGTCTTTTCTCCCTCCCTTTGGGTAATCCCCAAAATTAAATTAGGGTTTTTGGACTTTTTTGAACCTCAGGAAACCCGCCTTTATCTCTATGCTGGAGGCGATGAAAGTGAGACCATGGTTGACCATGTTACCAAATTCAGAAAAAGGCTTCTCAAGCGGGAAAGCCTGCAAGGAAAAATGAAAATTCGCCTATCCATCAATATGGAGGGCAAACACAATGAAACCTATTGGAGCGACGAGTTCCCAAAAGCCATCGAGTGGCTATTTTTCAGCGATAAACCTGACTAATCATGAAATTTCAATTCCATCCCAAAAATATAAATGAGGGAGTTCTCCATGTACTTCCTTTAGTTGAGAAAGAAACCGAACAATTCCTTCAAAATAGATTT
Organism: Algoriphagus sp.; assembly: GCF_013373065.1. Classification (GTDB taxonomy): domain Bacteria; phylum Bacteroidota; class Bacteroidia; order Cytophagales; family Cyclobacteriaceae; genus Algoriphagus. The sequence goes on along the minus strand of NZ_JABXIN010000020.1, from coordinate 72,215 downwards.
CCGGAATCTGGAATTTCTGAATCTCTATTTTCAGGTAAAAAAGATAGCCACTATGCATTTACTGCAAATGGAAACCTCTATTTACTGATCGGTCTGGGCTCAAATCCCAACTATAAGGAAGTAGAAAATGCTTTCCGAAGAATCCTTTCCAAAAAAAGTGATTTGGTAAAAAGTGAAGTGATTTTAGAATTTCTAGACTCCTTTTCAGCCATCCTTTTAGAGGCAGCACTTGTAGGTTTTGGGCTTGGGGCCTATTCAGCTGATTTTTTTAAAGAAAAACGGAAAGAAAATTTCAAAAAGCTCAAAGTCGGAATTTTACATCCCGATAAATCCTTTAAAAATATCGTGGATCGAGCTGAGAAAATCCTACACGCCAAGACTGAGGCATTCCGGATGGTGGATTTACCTCCGAACGTGTTGACCCCGGAATATCTCGCTGACTGGTCTAAAAATTTGGCTCAGGATCAGAAATTAGATGTGCATATTTTTGATGCAAAAAAAGCCAAAAAAATAGGCTTGGAAGCATTTCTTGCTGTAGCTAGAGGTTCCGTAAAAGAACCTAGATTTATTATTCTGGAATACAGACATCAAAAGGCCAAGAAACACATTGGATTAGTCGGTAAAGGCGTCACCTTTGACACGGGGGGACTCAATGTCAAAACTCAGGGAATGCATTACATGAAGTCCGATATGGGAGGAGCTGCTGCGGTTCTGGCAGCCACACAACTCATTGCTTCCTTATCCATCCCCATTAATCTGACAACCATTGTACCTGCAGTTGAAAATGCGGTTGATCAACATGCCTACCTCCCCTCGGAAGTAATTCAAAGCCATTCCGGAAAATCCATTGAAATCGTAGATACTGACGCTGAAGGACGCTTGATTTTAGCAGACGGCTTGTCCTATCTCGTAAAAGAATATCAACCTGATCATATAATTGATTTAGCAACCTTAACTGGCTCAGTTGTAGGGACTTTTGGATATGAATGCGCCGCTTTATTTTCAAATGATGAGCAATTAAGTCTACTCATTCAAGAAGCTGGAAAAGCCGTAGGGGAAAAATCTTGGCCCTTACCTATTTGGAAGGAATATGCTCAAGAAATGGATAGTGAAATTGCAGACATCCGCAATTATCACGGAAAACCAATTGCAGGCGCAATCACAGCAGCTACCTTTTTGCAAGCTTTTACCCACGAACATCCTTCTTGGGCTCATTTAGATATTGCAGGAGTGGCTTTTTCGGACAGTGAATTTTCAAAAAGCAAAACAGGAACCGCATTCGGTGTAGGTTTATTGCTTAATTTGATAGAAAATCATCTTTAATATGGAAACTTCAGGCAACACTTTTCTATGTATTTCCAACTACTTTAAAGGAAATGCTTTTTTGATTTCGCTTAAAAAACAAGGAAATCGGGTCTTTTTGGTTACCTCTGAAAAATTGAAAGATTCAGCTTGGGCCTACGAATACATTGACGAGGTTTTTTATATGCCAGGGCAGGATTTGGACTGGGATTTAGAACTTTTATTGAAAGGGGTTGGCGGCCTGATGAAGGAAAACAAAATTGATGCGATTGTAGCCTTAGATGATTATGATGTTGAAAAGGCAACTTTCCTTCGTGAAAACCTCCGAATCCCTGGAATGGGCCAAACCACCGGAAGATACTTCCGCGACAAATTAGCCATGCGAATTAAGGCACAGGATGCAGGAATCAATGTCCCGCCTTTCTCGCCTTTGTTCAATGATGAAGATATCAATCAATATGCAGACCATGTGAAAGCCCCCTGGGTCCTAAAGCCTCGCTCAGAAGCTTCGGCTCATGGGATTATCAAGGTTCATGATAAAGAGGAGCTTTGGAAGCATATCCATGAATTGGGAGATAATAGACTCCATTACTTGGTGGAGCAATTTAAGCCTGGAGATGTATACCATGCTGATGGGCTGATGTTTAATGGAAAAAGCCTTTTCCTTACCGTCTCTAAATACCTTGCAACTCCCATGGAAATTTCCCAAGGTGGAGGAATTTTCCGATCGGCAAATTTAGAATACGGCTCAGAGGATGAACAAGCCATTAAAAAATCCAATAAAGCCATTATGAAGGCCTTTGGGCTACAATCCGGTGCGAGCCATACGGAGTTTATCAAATGTCATGAAGATGGAAAAATCTACTTTTTAGAGACATCATCCCGAGTAGGTGGCGCGCATTTGGCTGAAATGGTTGAAGCTGCAACTGATATAAATCTTTGGGCGGAATGGGCCAAAATTGAAGATGCCTTGGTCAAAGGAAAAGAATATAAACTTCCTAAAGCCTCCAAGCAGTATGCAGGGATTGTTCTTACACTATCCAAATATGAAAAACCGGATTTGAGTGGATTTGATGATCCTGAAGTATATTTTCGAGTACCTTTGGATTACCATGCAGGTTTGGTCCTTCGGTCCAAAAGTAGAGATCGTGTTAGTAAGTTATTGGATGAGTATGCGGATCGTTTGGCTCGGGATTTTTCAACCACTGCTGCAGCTCCAGAAGTCAAAAAGTTTCACTAAGGAATCAAACTGGATTTTAGAACTTTTCTTCAACCCCTAAACCAAAGAGTGCAAAATCATATTTGATTGGATCCTTGGGGTCAAATTCCCGTAAGCGTTCGGTAAGTTCAAGTGCCGTCTGCCAATCGGTTTGTTTCCTTGTAATCAGCCCCAACTTTCGAGCTACTCGATCCACATGCAAATCACAGGGACAGATCAGTTGACTGGGCTGAATACGCTTCCATATTCCAAAATCCACCCCCTTTTCATCGGAACGAACCATCCATCGCAAAAACATATTCATTCGCTTACAAGCAGACTTTCTAGCCGGAGTAGCAATATGCTTTCGGGTTCGACTTGGGGACTCTGGCATGGAAAAAAACAGCTCATGAAAATGGATGAGCATTCCTTCCATAGGCTCTCCTTCCTTCCCATTGTGAGTAAGAAAAGCTTCCTCCAAAGAGGAGTGATTTCGATAAAACCAGGATAAAAAGTGAATAAAGTATAGGGTATCCACTTCATTGAAGGTGCGATGCTTGAAATTCAAAAAAGCTTTCAAATCAGGTTCCTGATGATTGATTATAAAATCATGAGGTGAATTCTCCATTCTTTTAAAAAGATCCAGGCATTTTGAAATGATCGTTTTTCGCTGACCCCAAGCCAAGATGGCTGCAAAAAATCCAGCGATCTCTATATCCTCTTTTTTTCGAAATAAATGGGGAATGGAAATAGGGTCATTAGGGATAAATCCCGGCTGATTATACTCTTCGACTTTTTCGTCTAAAAACCCCTTTAAATCCTGCATGGAACTTAGAGTGCAACTTCTACTTCTCCTCCCTGCGTCCCATCAAACCATTTGAAAAAGAGCTGGTTTTCAACACGTTCTGAGACATGCCAATCAAAGCATTTGATCGTAGTCAGCGGCCGCAAACTATCCTCATCGGGATTATACAAGCAAATATCAAAATCTGGAAGGTGCTTTGGGTCAGTACTATTCCATTTTTCCAAAATCAGCCCCTCTTCAATTATGCGAACCTTATTTCCAAAAACAAAATCGGAGAGCACAGAAGGAACACCATCCATTCGTCGTAAGCGAAATCCTGACGGGCCAAACATGATGTTTTTAACCAATTTAGCTTCCAAAAGCTCTTGAGTATGGGGCATGAGTTCCCATTCGCTTTCCTTCAATACCACCTTTCTTCCTTCAGGCTTTATGCGTGTCAGTAGCTTGGATAATTGTGAAAAAAGCCATGTCAATCCAATAAACAACAGGCCAAAACTAGCCAGAATGGGATAAGAGATCACAAAAATCAAGTTCCAGATAAAGCGGAACAGATGGTGGAAGAAGAGCTGGATTTTATTCATGTACTTGTACTAGAACACAAAGGTACCTTGGATAGCCTACAATGACAAACCTGTCAATTTCTCAATTCAGAGGAATATTTAAGGAAAAACCCGTAAGACCTAAGGTCAGTTGCTCAAAAATGGCAGGTATTTCTTGCCCATGCTGCTGGTGAAAGGCATACATCACTCCATCAAAGACAAATAAAAACGCTCCCTGAAGCATCAAGGCTTTTCCAAAACCCTGAAGCTTTAAATTGGATTTTCGAAGTCCTCGCTCCTTCAAATAGAAACCACTGGAGACATAAGCTACATCCAATGCAGCATTGAACAAAAGGATTTTTTCAATAGAATTTTGAGCATTGATTGTCTCTAATAATCCTAGATTATCTGGATTCTGAGTGGCTTGCCAGTACCCAAATCCTGCAATCAAAAGATTGACCGAATTCCAATACAGATTCATTTGATGAAAAGCTTTGACCTCTCCCGTGGTCTGTCCAGCCGCTATTCCTCCCCAAATCATATTTCCTATTGCCCAAGTTCCGAGAATCAACATGCCTTTACGGTTATAATCCAGGCGCATCTCATTGAATCCTGATAACTCCTCAGAAGTTTGAGCAAAAATTTCTGTGGAAAGACAAAATGAAAAAACAATTATTAGAAAGAAGAATACCTGTTTTTGATTCATAGAAGCAGAACTTGGAAGATTGGATATAGTTCAAAAAAAAGCCCGATTTAAAAAACCGGGCTGTTTGAATTCAATTTTAGTAGGTGACCTCCACCGGGAATCGGGAATTAACCGCTTTCAACTGCTCATAAGCAGCTTGGGATAATTTGATCAGTAATCTAGAGTTGTCTCCTGTTTCAGGCAAAACTCCTACCACCCTTGCAAAAATGGTAATGTCATTCTCTTCATTTCTCACTCGCATGATGGTTCCTACTGGGGCGGTTCGATGAAGAACCAAATATTTTTTATGACTATCGGTTCCGGGAATTACCTCTGCTTGGCCCAGCTCTGAAATATTTTTAAAGCCACCTGTACTAGCACCATCTGGAACAGCATGCATTTCCTCAATGGAAGAAGCTACTTTGGGGTCTCCTACGATGGGCACCTTAGAAGGTCCAGGCTCTGCCCTACCTACTTTCAGCACTTGACCAACTTTCAAATTATTGGAGCTCAGGGCATTCCAAGTGATCAAATCTTCTAGTTGAGCATTGTATTGTTTTGCAACCGAAAATAAAGTCTCACCAGACCGTACCTCATGGGAAATCCAATCTCCCGGGACTATTGGCGTTGAATTGGAAGAAGCAGTAACAACTGTAGAAGCAGGTGTTTCACTCGTTTTCTTTACTGCTTTTTCAGCCTTTTTAATTTCCTCTTTAGGAGCGTCTACTTTCTTTTCCGCTATTTGTTTTACTTCTGTCTTTGGAGTTTCTTCTACTACTGGCGCTGGTGTAGGTGTAGGTTTAACTTCGGATACAGGACTTGGAGCAGGTTCTGTTTGACGAATTATCAAAGCCTGTCCAACACTTAAATCATTTCCTTTGAGCTTGTTCCAAGCTTTTAATTCTTCTACACTGACACCGTACTTTTTGGAAATGGCAAATAAGGTTTCACCAGAGGCAACCTTATGTAAATCCGAACCTTCAGGAATAGCGGCTTCACTGATAAAAGGAATCCGAATTTGTTGACCGATTTTTAGACCACTTTTTAAGGTTTCATTTGCCTTGACAATATCTCCCACAGGAGTTCCATAGCGGCGAGAAATTGCAAACAACGTTTCTTTAGCCTCCACTTCATGAATGACAAAACTTTGTCCCCCGATCTTTTCTGTTCGAAGAGAATCCAAACCTGTTGCAGATAAGGTCCCCCAAGAAGCCAAAACAATGAAAGTGGTTAATGTCAAGTATTTGGGCATTTGCATAATCCTGTATAAAGTTAAAATCTAAGGTGAAAATCGATTTAGTAAGAAAGTATCAAGAATTATGCTAAACAGCAGCGAAGCCCCTCAAATCCCAGGATAGCTAGTTAAAAAGTCAAATCCAATGATCTTTTACTACCCAATCAACGTGAAAATTCATTGAAAAAGGTATCTTGCTATATGAGTCGATTTCTAATTTGTATCCTATTGTTGCTTGGGTCTCTCTCCCAGCAAATTCATGCTCAAACAACGCCAATTGAGCGAATTTATCTTTTCAAAATTGATCGGGATATCGATCCTGCGATGAACCGAAGGGTGAAATTAGCCTTGGAGAATGCTACAAAGGAAGAAGCTGACCTAATAATCATTGAAATGGATACCTATGGAGGAGCTGTGAATGATGCGGATGATATCAGAACCATGATATTGGAGGCTCCTGTCCCTGTATACACATTTATCAATAAGGATGCAGCATCTGCGGGGGCGCTTATTTCCATTGCAAGCGACAGCATATATATGGCGCCGGGTTCAAGTATAGGAGCAGCCACTGTTGTCAGCGGTACGGATGGAAGTGCAGCTCCTGATAAATATCAATCGTACATGCGATCCATGATGCGTAGCACTGCCGAAGCCACGGGAAGAGATCCAAAAATCGCCGAAGCCATGGTCGATGAAAAAATCGAAATCGAAGGGATAAGTGAAAAAGGTTCTGTATTGACTTTATCTGTTTCCGAGGCAATCAAGTATGGATTCTGTGAAGGAGAATACCGATCTATTGATGCTATCTTAGAAGCACAGGGAATTGAGGATGCTGAAATTATATCCTACAGTGTCTCTGGTACCGAGCAGATTATTTCCTTCTTCCTCAATCCTGCTATCTCAGGAATTTTAATTCTGATTATCATAGGAGGAATTTATTTTGAGCTGCAAACTCCAGGCGTGGGGTTTCCTTTGGCGGCTTCAATTGTGGCGACCATACTTTATTTTATTCCCTATTACCTCAATGGTTTGGCAGAAAATTGGGAAGTGATTGTATTTGTAGCAGGAGTGATTTTACTCGCCATAGAATTGTTTGTAGTCCCTGGGTTTGGCATTTTTGGAATTTTAGGAATCATTGGAATCTTTGCCGGGCTAGTCCTTGGAATGCTTCCCAACCAAAATTTTGATTTTCAATTCGTCCCTGCAGAACAGCTATTCACTGCTTTATTGACAGTGATTCTAGCGGCAATAACAGCTGTCGGCTTAATTTTCTGGCTCACTCCCAAAGTGAATTCCTGGAAAGCATTTAACACCATAACCCTGGCAACTACTCAGGATAGAGGTGAAGGATACACATCCACCTTTTATCCTGAAAGTCTAAAAGGAAAAACAGGAGTGGTTCATTCTAGGCTTAGGCCAAGTGGAAGGATTGAAATTGAAGGAGAAATTTTTGATGCCTATTCCCGTGGCGAGTTTATCGAACAAGGAGAAAAAATAGTGGTCATCTCTACTGAGGGCACCTCTTTGAAAGTGAAAAAACTCGAAGGCTAAACGTATGCTTTTTGCTAAGTTTGCCACATGAATCCCTTTCAAAGCATTTACGAAGCAATCGGTGAAGAAAAAATCCAGGAGCTTGTTCATCATTTCTATCAGGGAGTAAGTAAAAATGAAGAGCTACGAAAGCTTTACCCTGAGGCCGATTTAGGACCTGCTGAAAGACGCTTGTTTTTATTTTTGGTTCAGGTTTTTGGTGGACCTCAAACCTACTCAGAAGAACGGGGTCATCCACGACTTAGACTTCGCCATATGCAATGGAAAATTGATTCCAATCTTCGAAACCATTGGATGAATACCATGCTTGATGCTATGGATCAAGTGGAATTGGAACAGGGCGTCAGGGAAATGATGATGGGATATTTTATCAAGGTTGCAAATCACATGGTAAATCATGCGTGATTTTTTTAGAGGATTATATTCGATCTACGCAGGGCTTTTATTTGTCATTAGCTTCATCCTTATTTTTCCATTTTTCCTCATTTGCATTTGGGTTCCTGGTTGGCAGGCCTTTGGAAGAAAAATAAACCAATATTGGGCAAAGGTTTATTTTACCTTGATCTTCAAACCCGTTCACCTGGATATGAGGTGCAAATTGAAAAAAAATCAACCCTATATTTTTGCTGCCAACCATTTCTCTTATTTGGATATCCCCATGATGGGCTTCATTCCGGGAGATGTTCAATTTATAGGGAAAGCCTCCATCCGAAAAGCACCATTATTTGGTTATTATTTCAAAAAACTACACATCGCTGTAGACCGATCCAGAGTAAAGAGCCGTGCCGAAACCATGCGTAGAGCGGGCCTGGCACTTGACTCTGGAAGCAGCATTGTCATATTCCCAGAAGGAGGAATTTATTCTCAGCACCAACCGAAAATGGTTCATTTTAAATATGGCGCATTCCGCTTGGCTATTGAGAAACAAATCCCCATTATTCCTGTCACATTATCGTTTAATCATCTAATTTTACCCGAAGACGGCAGGTTTTTGCTGGGTTTCCATTCGGCTAAAATGGTATTGCACGAAGCTTTGATTCCTGAAAAAGACACGACAGAGGAAGATTTGAAAGAAAAATGCTTTGAGATTATTCAAAAGCAATTGAATACTGATAATGGTATCAAGTAAGAATTTTAATTATGAAAATAGATAAAGAATCCATCAAAAAAATAGCGCATTTGGCTCGACTTGAGTTTGATGAAAAGAGTGCTGAAAAAATGTCCCAGGATATGAGTCAAATTTTAGATTGGGTGGAAAAGTTGAAAGAATTGGATACAAAAAATGTGGAACCCTTGACTACCATGTCTTCCGAGATTAATGACATGCGGGAAGATCAGGTAGGAATTCATTTAGATCATGAAGCAGGGCTGAAAAATGCACCTAAGCGTGATTCAGATTATTTCCGAGTTCCAAAGGTTATTGAATAATGCAAGAACCCAAATCCCGCCTTCTGGGCTATATTCCTGCTCTCTTGTTCATTCTTGTCGGAGGGCTTTTTTCATCCTACTATTTACTATTTAATACAGTCCCATACAGGAATCTCCTTCCCGGCTATTTTCTGGATAGGCTCCCTATAGCTTTTGATTGGGCGGCAATAGGCCCGCTGTCCTTTCCAATCGTAGTGGACAACTTCTTGGTTTTTCAGGAATTTCAATCATTCGCCCCTCAAATTCCTTCTATTGAAAATGAGTTTTTTGCCATCCTATCGTGCATTCTCATTGCCTTCTTTTTGAGTTTAGTATCTTCCTTTCGAAAATGGGGCTTTCTTATTGCATCTACAGGCTGGATTGTTCTCTTGGTCCTTAGCAACTTGAATGGACTGAATATCGAAGGACTGAACAGTAATTTCCCCCTCATCATCGCCATAGTAGGAACTCTGGCAGGGCCTGTTTTCTTCCATTTAGAAGGAAAGCAACGAAGCCTTTTCCTCCGCTTTTTTGTGAATTTGGCTCTACTAGCTGGAACGGTTTATCTTTTAATCACTTACAGTTCAGTTCCTCAAGCAGGGGTTTTCTTAGGTGAGCATGTTTTGATTCTTCTGCTTGGATTGAGCATTGCCTGGATCTTTTGGAATGGCCACTCTGTTCTTTCCGGATTATATATACTTCTTACTCGCGCGAATAAAAATCTAGGTCTCAAGGTTTCAATTCAGTTCCTATTCCTAGGGCTCATTTACTTGGTCTTGTTATTCAACATCTTTTTGGATTTAACAGGTCTTCCGATTTCCTGGATTCCTACAATTCATCCATTGCTTTTAGTATTTCCAGTAGGTCTTTTAGGATGGCTAGTCTTACGTGTAAAAGCAAAAAATGACGTCACCTTGGTAGCCAACCCTTCTTCCTTGGAAGCGCTTCAGCTTCTTGGTTTTGGGCTTACTTTGTGGGTTATCTGGAAGATTAAACTGGTAGGAAACCAACCTGCAGAAGAGTTGCTCAAACACCTTTTCACTTACACACAATTAGGGTTTTCCACCTTTTTTATGATCTATGTCTTTTCAAACTTTCTCAACCTCATGGATAGTGGAAAAGAAGTGGAACGCGTTTTATTCAAACCTTTTTCGCTCCCTTATTATCATTTGCGCCTTGGAGGACTCATCGCTCTTTTAGTGTTGACTACCTACGCCGATGGCATTATTGGTGTTCAGGTCAATGCCCTTAGCAATCAAGTTTTGGGGGATTACTATTATGCTACTGATCAGAAATTAGAAGCAAGTATTCTTTACGAAAATTCCTGGTTTCGATATAGAAATAACCCAAAGGCAAAAAATGCATTGGCTCATTTGCTATTGGAAATGAAACAACCTTCTTTAGCCAAGAGTCATTTAGAACAAAGTTTTTCTGAGGCTCCCCAAGAGGACAATATCATCCTTTTGGCGGATCGATTTCATAAGGAGCAGAAAATATTTCAGGCAATCACAACCCTCGAGCAAGGGTTGACCTTTTTCCCCAAAAGTGAGGCAATCCGTAACAATCTGGCTTTGCTTTATACCAAATCAAATCGACCTGAAGATGCTATCAATCTTTTGGAGGAAGCTCCTGAAGGTCAAAAAATCAGTCAAACCAACCTTCTAGCTACACAACTTAAATCCGGAAATCCGGAAGTTGAGGCCACGAATACAGATGATTTCCCGGGATTGATCAATGCCTTAGCCCAGCAGCATGCATTGGGAAACTATCCAGAGCCCGATTTGATATCCTCTACTCAAAGATCTCTAAATGAAAGCGATTCTCCCCTTTTGATTCAGGCAGGACTTCGAAATTTATTTTCTGTTTTGGGTCAACCCAACCCTGAGTCAGATTTGAGCTTATTGGATTCCCTTTGGCAAGAAGAGCAGATGAATCCCTACATCATGTCTTTGCAAGAAACCGCAGTAATCCGAGGTCTATCTGCGGGTAGAGTTGGAGATGCGATCAAAAATCTCAATGGATTGGCTTTTCGAAATCCGGGAGATGCGGGCTATTTCCTCCACCTTTCAAGTAACATCCTTGCCCAACAAATGGATTTCAAGAAAGCTGGAAAAGAATTGCTTGCTGCCAGAGAACAAGGATTTCAGGCCTTTCAAAATTACCATTGGGAATTATTGATTTTGGGTGGGTTTGAACAAGAAGCCGAAGAAATCCGCTTGAATTATAACCTGGACTTTCCTGATTGGATACAAAACCCCGACTCGGAAAAAAGCATTTACCTAGAACTGATCGAAAATCTCCATGAGCGCTTACCTGAAGATCTTTTTGAAGATTGGAATTCTCTTGAAAATGAGCTCTTAAAGGCAGATTTGGCTCAAAGATTATTGATCTACAAATCACATGGATTAACCCAAAAAACAATCCAAGCACTTGCAGATTTCATTCAAAAAGTGCGCGGGGCGAATGCCCAATTGGCTCAGTTTGCAAATAACCCTGATTTACAAAATCAGGAATCTGTACAAACATTCTTAAACTGGCTGGGAAAGGGAGATGAACTAACTGGAAACCCATACCTATCCCCTCTTATTTGGTCTGCCCAATTGATTCAATCTGACCCTTTGATCCAATATGAAATTTTGAATACAGCAACTGAATTCAACCGGGATCCAATTCTTTGGATGAAAAAAGTTCAAGTAGCTCGTCAATTAGGCTTAAGTAATTATGCTACGGATGCTCTGGGCAAAATGAGCGAATGGATTGATGATGAGACGCTTTATCAACTTCAAATGCGCAAATTTTAAAGACAATTTTCGCTTTTTCTGAATATTGAATCTATTTTTAAGCAAACTAAACCCACACCACATGAGTAGAGTCATCGAAACTCACGAAATCAACAAAACATACAAAATGGGAGCTGAAATTATTCAAGCTCTCAAATCCGTTTCAATTACAGTCGATCGAGGAGAATACGTAGCTTTTATGGGGCCTTCCGGTTCAGGAAAATCCACACTCATGAATATTATAGGCTGCTTGGATACCCCTACCTCAGGGACTTACATCCTCAACAATAAAGATGTCAGTTCCATGAGTGAAAATGAATTGGCTGAGATTCGAAACAAAGAAATCGGCTTCGTTTTCCAAACTTTTAACTTACTACCTCGAGCTACCTGTCTTGAAAATGTGGCTCTTCCGCTTGTTTATGCAGGATACAGCCGTGAAGAACGTGAGGAAATGGCATTCAAAGCACTCGACAACGTAGGTTTAGGTGATCGAACAAAACACCGCCCCAATGAACTTTCTGGAGGTCAGCGTCAGCGGGTAGCCATCGCAAGAGCTTTGGTAAACGACCCTAGTATTATTTTGGCTGATGAACCTACCGGAAACTTGGATACCAAAACCTCTTATGACATCATGGAACTGTTTCATGAGCTTCATAGTAAGGGGAATACAATCATCATGGTAACGCACGAAGATGATATTGCGCACTATGCGCATCGGGTTGTACGCCTTCGAGATGGTTTGGTTGAATCAGATACCATCAATCCGAATCCTACTCGGGCAGCCACTGCTCAGGTTTAATTTAAGCCTCCTTTTCCAAGAAGATTCTTATTTTTGTGCGAGCAAAGCAGGGAGCCGAATGAAAATCTACACCAAAACCGGAGACGAAGGAATCACCTCTTTATTAGGCGGAATCCGAGTACCAAAATCAGACTTACGAATTGACGCTTATGGAACAGTGGACGAGCTTAATTCCTATGTCGGATTGCTTCGTGACCAAGAAATTAACCTGAACAGAAGTGAGGAGTTAAAGGAAATCCAAGACCGCTTATTCACAATAGGTGCAGATCTTGCAACCAGTCCTGGTAAGGATAAAGTTAAAAAACCCGACTTATTCGACACAGATATAGAGTTTTTGGAGGAAAAAATGGATGAAATGGAATCCAGTTTACCTCCTCTCACCGCATTTATTTTACCAGGCGGACATCCATCTGTTTCGTTTTGTCATTTGGCTCGGACCGTCTGCAGAAGAACAGAACGACTTGTCGTTGAACTTGCTTCCTACGAAGAAGTCAACCCCTTAGTCATCAAATATCTAAACAGACTCTCAGACTACTTCTTCACTTTAGGAAGAAAAATGGCCCAAGACCTTCAGGTCGAAGAAGTGACTTGGAGTCCAAGAATTCAAAAATAATCCTCATTCAGTAAAGGAATTTCTATTCCAATTTGTATTAAACAATTATGAAAACCTCACTTGCCATCCCGGTTACAAAAACACAGTCTTCCAAACTAGCTGAAACAGATTTTTCGAATTTAGTTTTTGGAAAAACTATTTCAGACCACATGTTTGTGGCAGATTACCGGAATGGAGAATGGACAGATCTCCGAATTGTTCCTTACGGTCCTCTTCAATTGAATCCTTCCAATGCAGCTTTGCACTATGGACAATCAATTTTTGAAGGGTTAAAGGCTTATAAAAATGATGCAGGAGAAGTATTGATTTTTAGACCTGATGCCAACTGGCGAAGAATGAATGAGTCTGCCGAGCGCATGTGTATGCCTTCTATCCCGGAGGAGATTTTCATGGAAGGGATGAAGCAATTGATCGAATTGGATAGAGATTGGGTTCCTTCCGCGAAAGGATCCTCTTTGTACGTTCGTCCATACATGTTTGCCACCGACGATTACATTGGAGTTAAGCCTTCAGACACCTATAAATTCATCATTTTCACCTGTCCGGTAGGAAATTATTATTCCAGACCAGTGAGTGTAAAAGTCGAAACCAAATTCACTCGAGCTACAGAGGGAGGAACTGGAGCAGCAAAAACTGCAGGAAACTATGCAGCTTCACTTTATCCAGCCTTACAAGCTCAAAAGGCAGGGTATGATCAATTGCTTTGGACTGATGGAAAATCACATTCCAATATCGAGGAAAGCGGCACAATGAACGTGATGTTCAAAATCAATGGAACCTTGATTACCGCTCCTACCCATACCGGTACTATTCTAAAAGGGATCACTCGGGATTCTGTAATCCAATTAGCAAAAGATTGGAATGAACCTTTGGAAGAACGCTTCCTTAGCGTACAGGAATTAAAAAATGCCTTGGAAAATGGAACCATTGAAGAAGCATTTGGAACAGGGACGGCAGCTACCATTGCTCACATCCAAGTGATTCATATCGATGGTCAGGATTATAGACTTCCGGAAAAACCTGCTGATGCATTCTCCCATCGCGTACTAGCAGAACTGGATGCTATCAAATACGGAAGCAAGGAAGATCCTCATCACTGGATAATGAAGTTCTAAGGTCCCAGCTGAAAGTAATAGGGTTGTCCAAACCTCTTTTTATGTCAGACCGAGCGTCTCTGCCTGCCTTTGCCGGTAGGCAGGTGCTCAATCTGATAAAGACTTAAGAAAGAATCCTGTATTTTTTTATTAAACGCGTGCCCTACTAATCGGCATCGTCATACAGCGAGGACCGCCCAATCCTCGACTTAGTTCTGAAGAAGGAATTTCTAAAACCTCTACCCCCATATTTCGAAGCGCACGATTTGTGTGAATATTTCGATTATAGGAAATAACCCTTCTAGGCCCAATGGCAAATACATTGGCGCCATCAAACCACTGCTCTCGCATGGAATAATCAGGATTCCCATCTGCTGTTGCCAACACCTCTAAATGCGGAATTTCCCGATCCAAAACAGTCAACAAAGACTCTTTCAATACCTCTCTTCGAATATGAACCTTATCTCCATCCACCTCTTTCAAGGTATAGCAAGAGGTTTTCAAAACTGCATTCATCGCATCCGGATAGGTTAAAACTAAATTTTCATCCAAGATTGTGAAGACCGTGTCCAAATGCATATAATTTCTACGTGAAGGCAAATGCACTTCATAAACTCGTTTGACAGTTCCTTCCGCCAAAAGTCCTTTCGCTGCATGGTAAATCGCTTTTTCATCTGTTCGCTCAGAGTTTCCAATTGCAACTGCCTCATGGGATAATACGATGACATCGCCACCTTCAATACTTGGTGGGTTTGTCATTCCTACTGAAGGATAAATGGGTTTTACATGGTCTTTAAATTCCGGGTGATTTTCAAAAATCGTACGGAGCAAATCAGCCTCTCGCTGCCGGCCTTCCATTTTCATGGAAGAAAAAATGATTCCACCAGGTGTCAAAGCCATCGGGTCACGTTGAAAATAAAGATTTGGACAAGGAGAAATCAAAAAAGCATATTCCAGTAATTCCCCAGCATCCAAATTTGGGTACTTTCGTCGAAACTCATGAACCTTTAATCCGGCTGTCAAAATACCAGCACATTCCGCAGTTGAATAACGTTCAAAAATCTCCTCAGCCAAATGAATCAAACCCGAGCGTTTTAAAGAATCACTGATTAATTTCAAAAGAAGTTCCTGGTCATAAAGGACACGAATCAACAATTCCCGAAGCTGGAAGACAGTGGCTCCAGTAGCCGATTTGATCAAGTTTGAAAATGCATCATGCTCCTGTTGCAAAGCTTCCAAGTATGGAACATCCTCAAAAAGTAAAAACTCTTTATTGTAAGGAGTCAATCGGTCAATTTCTTTACCCGGTCGGTGCATCAAAACTGCCCGCAACGTACCATATTCAGAATTAATTCTCAGATTCATTTTTGAAAAGTTTTCAAAAAAATAATTGATTTTCTGCAGAAAAAGGAAATGAATAAGGAATAATTAATAAAACATCATAAAAAAACCCGCTTGCCTTTCGAAGCGGGTTTCTGATAAAACTTAAAGGATTTTAATCATTAATTTTTTCTATATGGGCTTCTTTGATTTTTCGTCTAAGAATCTTGCCCACATTGGATTTTGGAAGTTCTTCGGTGAAATAAATCTCCTTTGGAACCTTGTAATTAGTCAAGGATTCGTGACAATGTTTCAAGACTTGGTCAGCTGTCAAAGAAGAATCCTTGGGAACAACATATGCTACTACTTTCTCGGTTGATTTTGGATCAGGCATTCCAATTACCCCAACTTCGAGCACGCCGGCACAGCTTGCAATGCAATCCTCCACTTCATTTGGATACACATTAAAGCCGGAGACAAGAATCATCTCTTTTTTACGATCTACAATTTTGAAGAACCCATCTTCATCCATCACACCGATATCACCGGATTTAAACCAATCTCCGTGCATAACATTGGCTGTCTCTTCGGGACGTTGCCAATAGCCTCGCATAACTTGTGGTCCTTTGATACAAATCTCCCCACGCTCTCCGATTGGAAGCGGATTCCCTTCGTCATCTGCGACCATCACTTCTGTATTTGGCAAAGGCAAGCCGATTGTTCCAATTCGTTCGGTGCCATCAATAGGGTTACAGGTCGCAACCGGTGAGGTTTCTGTTAATCCATAACCCTCAGCCAATGGCACTCCGGTGACAGATTTCCAATTCTCTGCAGTTACTTTTTGAACCGCCATACCGCCACCAACTGCAATTTTCAACTTACTGAAATCCAATGATTTAAAATCATCTTGATTAAGCAACCCATTAAACAAGGTATTCACTCCTGTGAAAACAGTAAACTGATGTTTGGAAAGATCCTTGATAAAGGCTTTCATGTCTCTCGGATTCGTAATCAGCAAGTTATGAGCACCAATTTTCAACATTGCAAGACAGTTTACAGTCAGTGCGAAAATATGGTATAGGGGAAGCGCAGTGACTACGATTTCTTCCTTCTCCCGTAACTTTGGTTTCATCCAAGCTGAAATCTGCTGCATGTTTGCTACTATATTTCCATGGGTCAATTCAGCTCCTTTTGAAACACCTGTTGTTCCACCCGTATATTGTAAGAATGCAGTATCCTCCAAGCCCAACTTTACCTTTTGGAAGGAATGACGCGCTCCTTTAGACAAGGCAGATTTAAGGGAAACAGCACCGGGAATGGAATAGGCCGGAACCATCTTTTTCACGTGCTTTACAACTAGGTTAACGATAGTCCCTTTTAATCCCCCAAGCAAGTCTCCCAACTCAGTTACAATCACATGTTTTGCCTGGATATCATTTTTTATCTTTTCCAGATTGTAAGCAAAATTGGCAACAATCACCACCACATCAGCACCTGAGTCATTAAACTGATGCTTCATTTCAGCTGGGGTATAAAGTGGATTAGTATTGACAACCACCATTCCTGCTCGAAGAACACCAAACATTACCACCGGGTATTGAAGGATATTTGGCATTTGGATGGCAACACGAGCGCCTTTGGGCAACTTAAGATCGTGAATAAGGTAATTCGCAAATTGAGCACTTAAGCGATCGATTTCCTTAAAAGATAAGGTCTTGCCCATACACTCATAAGCAACTGCATCCTGAAACTTTTGAACACTTTCATCAAATAAATCACTGATGCTGGAATAGGCTTGACAATCAACTTCTTTATCCACCAAGTTGGGATAATGCTTAAACCATGGAAAATCTTTCATATGGGCTCAATTTGGGTGAATTGTTAATTTAAATTCGATCTTGAATATAAGTTTATTTTAAAATTTTTCGGGCGATAAGTTCTTTCATAATCTCATTCGTACCTGCATAAATACGCTGTACACGTGCATCGGCATACGCTCTAGCAACTCCGTATTCCCACATGTAGCCATAGCCTCCATGAAGTTGAACACATTCATCAGCTACTTTACACTGCAATTCAGTCATATTGTATTTCGCTGCAGAAGCCATGGCGGAATCAAGTTTTCCCTCATTATGCAGCTCAACAAGGTAATCACAATAGATCCTTCCCTGCTCAAGGGAAGCCGTCATTTCCGCCAATTTAAACCTCGTATTTTGAAATTCAGAAAGGCTTTTGTTAAAGGCTTTCCGCTCCTTGACGTAGGAGATGGTACTATCTAGCATAAATTCACCTAAAGCAACTGCAGCCAAGGCAACCACTAAACGCTCTTGGGCCAGTTCGGTCATCAAATACTTGAACCCCTCTCCTTCTTTTCCTAGCAAGTTTTCTTTGGGAACCTTAACGTCTTCAAAGAAAAGTTCACAGGTATCCTGAGCATGTAAACCTACCTTTTCAAAAGGTTTTCCTTTTGAAAATCCCTCCATGTCTCTATCGATCAGTACCAAGCTGATTCCTTTGGCACCTTTGGAAGGATCGGTTTTCACTGCAACAACGACTACGTCACTAAGGTATCCATTGGTAATAAAAGTCTTGGAACCATTTACCAAGTAATAATCCCCGTGATCTACAGCAGTGGATCGCATTCCTTGCAAATCAGAGCCAGCTCCTGGTTCTGTCATGGCCACAGCCCCGATATAATCCCCACTTATCATGGATGGAATGTATCGTTGCTGAGCAGCCTCGGTACCATAATGCAAAATATATGGCATCACGATATCCGAATGCAACGGATAACCGATGGCCGGACCAGAGCATCCGCTCAAGCCTAATTCTTCTATTAAAATCGCATTGTATCGAAAGTCTTGAATATTTAAGCCACCAAGTGCTTCTGGAGCCTGAATCCCTAAAAATCCATTCTCACCGAACTTTTTCCAGGATTCTCGGGAAACCATCTTTTGTTTTTCCCATTCGTCGTTATGAGGGATTACTTCTTTAGCAATAAAATCCCGGACACTTTGTCGGAAAAGCTCATGTTCTTCAGTAAATAGTTTTCGTGGTAGTCCAAACATTTGGGTTTATAATTTTAATTCGGGTAAAAATATAAATTCAATCTTATACAGGAATGGATTTTTTGATGAAGGACCTTTGTTGATAAAAAGGTATTCCTTCGAAAATAGAAATTCGAAAAGGATCGTATATGTTTGAAACTAAATTGAAGATTCCTAAAAAATGAAGTTTACGCTGGAAATTAACAGCCCAAAAGATCAATTACAAGCATTCGATTGCTGGAACCCAAATGAAATCATTTCCGAATTTTCTGAGGTGAATGACAGCAACATGAACAAAGTCCTTCGCATTCACACCAATCAGCGAAGTGTCATTGCAAAACAGTCGAGAACATTCGTGAGGAAATTTCCTCAAATCCCTGCCCCTATTGAGCGAATTCAAACCGAAAAACGGTTTTATGAGGAAATTCAAAAGGATTCTGAGCTAGCAGGATTCAGTCCTCGAATCCTAGCTTGGTACCCAGAAAGTTACCTATTGATTACCGAGGATCTAGGTGAATTGGGTGATTTCTCTGGGATTTATAGCCAGGACAAAAAAATTCAGCAAAATCAAATCGATCAACTCATCCAATACCTTGATCAACTTCATCGCCTTCAGCCTCAGGATTTTCCCGAAAATCTGGCCATGCGAACCCTTAACCATGAACATATTTTCAAATTTCCTTTTGAAGAAGAAAACGGATTTGACTTGAATACAATTCAAGAAGGTCTTCAAGAGCTGAGCTTGGACTTTAAACGAGATGAAAAACTAAAAGAAGTCATTACCAAACTTGGAAGTCGCTACCTGGCAGAGGGAAAGGTTTTACTCCACGGAGATTTTTATCCTGGAAGTTGGATGGATGCAAGAAAATCTGTGAAAATCATCGATCCTGAATTCTCCTTTTTAGGAGATGCAGAATTTGATTTGGGCGTATTTTTGGCACACGCTGACTTTGGAAATCAAGGAAAGGAAGTCGAATCCGCTTTGAAGTCAAATTATAATAATTCATTTGATTGGGATTTGACTCAAGCTTACCGAGGGGTTGAAATAATGCGCAGACTGATTGGAATCGCTCAACTTCCTTTAAATCTGACCCTGAGTCAAAAACAATCTTTATTGAGTCAGGCAAAAAACTACATCCTCTAAATGAGATATTCGATTATCATTCTCCTACTCTTAGGAATAGTAGCCTGTTCTAAACCTAACCCAACCCCTTCTTTTGAAAAGAAACTTATTGAAAGCGGATTATCAGAAGAGGAACTTCAGGACAAAATTTTAGGAATGCTGGTTGGAAGCGCAATAGGCGATGCAATGGGTGCACCTACTGAAATGTGGCCTCGAGAGATGATACAATCCAAATATGGCTTTGTCCAGAAACTGGATTCGATGACTCGAAAAGCCTCACCAGAAGGTACTTGGCTCCCCAATTTACCAGCAGGTGGAACGACGGATGATACAAGATGGAAAGTTCTTACCGCTGAATTTTTACAAACTCAAGGGCCAGAACAGCTTGAACCGAAAGCCTTTGCCCAACTTATTGTGGATCAACATTCATTCTATTTCGAAGAATATTCCAAGATTGATCCAAATGACAGCCTTCTGAAAGGAAAAGCCTTGCTTAAAGTTGAATGGCTACAGGAATGGGCAAAAGTAAGCCAACCCTATATCACAAATAACCTCAATGGGTATGCAGATTCTCTTGGAAAATTTTATGGTGGGGAAATGGTTTGTGCAGGACTCCTCTACGGAGCGGCTTTAGGATCCTATTTCCCGGGAAACCCAAAAAATGCCTATGAAGAAACCTATAAATTGTCTCTTTACGATTTGGGCTATGCCAAAGATTTGACTGCCCTAAGTGCTGCAATGACAGCGGCAGGGATGGAAAAGGGTGCAAATGCGGATAGTTTGCTTGCCTCCTTGAAGGTCGATCCGAAGCAATATGTTGAAAGTCGATTAGTGGGAAGAACAGCAAACCGAATTATCTGGGAAGCCCAATCCATCGCTAACGAGGCAAAAAGTTTGGATTCTCTAGGGAATCAAATGGATCCTGAAAGTCCAGCCTTGAAATTTGCCTACTCGCAATTAGACGCTCGAATTCAGGACATGCCCTTTCATGCAGGTGAAATTTTTCTTCAAACCCTCACTGCGATGCTTTATACCGACTTCGATTTTATGAATACCCTGATATTTCTCACCAATTATGGTCGGGATAATGATACAACAGCAGCATTGGCGGGGGCAATTCTAGGAGCTTATTATGGATTCGAAGCTTTACCTGAAAAAGAAAAGCAGCAAGTGATGATTGTAAACAAAAAATTATTGGGAATTGATCTCCTAGAGACCAGTAGGAGTTTAAGCAATCATCTCTCAGGAAAATAAAAAAGCCCCAAATTCTAATGAATTGGGGCTTTTTTGCTTTCAATGGATTTTAGAAATACAGGTTTTTGGTTCTTCCCAAATTATCGGTGATTTCAAAATATACTTCATCTGGACTTACGCCTTTTAATTTGAAATCTTTACGGAATCCATCAGGATGATTGATCGTCTCTGCATGGATCAATTTGTTTGAATCCGCATAGCGAACTTTTATATCCACTCCTGGCTCTGACAAACCGATCACTGCAATATTAACTGTCTCATCATCGACAATTTTTCCATAGGCCATCAAAGGATATTCATCCATTTCTAGTCGCTTATCAAATGTCTCCACAGTGTATATAACCTCATCTTCTTCGGTGGAAATTTTGACTTGGTATTCACCACAAGGCATATTATTCAAATCGTAAGGGATTAATACTTTTTCATCTCCTACTTTAACCTTCCGCTGGTGTAAGATTTTTCCATCTTCATTGAGGATGGCCACTTTTGTTTTTCCGATACCTTCTTTTAAAAGGACATTGACCTTCTTAAATTTTGCCCGAGCGTCTGTATTATCTAACAAATCCTCGTTTGAATTGGCTGCTAGAGTGCTTGTAGCTAAAAGTCCAGCAAGTGCGAATGTGAATAGCGTTTTCATAATGTGTAGTTGGTTTAGTGTTGTGCTTTTCCTGTTGCCAAGCCCGTACCAATGCCAAACTGAGAAAAAATTCTATCCAGATTTTGTAAGCTAGAATTTGTAAAAATTAAGAAATGGGCAAAATAAAATTTGGAAAGCTTCCATGATTAAGCTCAAAACCTGTTTTAATTCTGAACTATTAGGAAGATGAATGCACTAAAACCGAACACTTTCTCACAAAAAAGTAAAAATCCGGGGTTGCATTTTAGTATAGAGATTAAGGAAAATTAATTTTGAAAAAATTTCCCTTCAGCTAACTCCCTGATTACAAATCAAAAAAGCTGTACGCAAGTGTACAGCTTCTGTCCGTCCTCAAACAGTAATTTGATTTAAATCAAAGTTTTTTCAACTCTTGACTGAGTTGTTTTACCCGGTCTTTAATGGAAATTCCTGAAACATCAAGCATCAAAGAGGTAGCTCTTAAGTAATCTTCGACCACACCTTGGTGATCGGTGGATTTCCCTTCAGCCAAAGTCACATAGCGCATGGTGGACCACAGGACTGTCTTCAACTGTGTTTTGCTATCATCCGTCATGTAATACTCCACCAAAATGGTATTGTGATTATACCAAATAATCCGACTCATGATTCGGACCCACTCTCCCACCATAGCCGGCTTCACATAACTGATGTTATGATTGTATACTACCCAAGCTGCCTTATATTTTCGAATCAGATCAATGACTTCCATTCCATAAAGCTTTGGAACCTGGTCCTCTCGGGCATTGAAGAAATAGTCGAAATATTTGGCATTGTTTAAATGCTGCAAAGGATCGCAATCCTGAAATCGAATAACGACACGGCTTTCCGTTTCTTTGGGGTAATGTTTTTCTGGATTAAACTCAAACATAATTTACGATTGAAAATAACTTGAATCGATCAACTGAATGCCTTGACTGCTCATTTCATCCAGAGCTTTTTCTCCATCCTTAGCATCCAAATTCACAGCTTTGGTAGCATCCTGAATCAAATAGGTATCAAACCCGAGAGAGAGTCCATCCAAGGCTGTAAATTTCACACAATAGTCCAAAGCCAAACCACAGACAAAGATTCTTTGGATACCATGATCTTGTAAAAAAGCAGCCAAGCCTGTATCTCCCCGTCTAGCATTATCAAAAAAGCCAGAATATGAATCAACTCTTGGATTGGTTCCTTTCTGAAAAATTCGTTTCCAATTTGATCGATCAAGCCCCTCATGAAATGTAGCCCCTTCAGTTCCCTGCACACAGTGTACAGGCCAAAGCACTTGGGAGATTCCATCCAAGTCAATGAGCTCTCCTGGATTTTTTTCGGAATGATTGGCTGCAAAACTCAAATGTTCTTTGGGATGCCAATCTTGGGTAGCTACAATAAATTCGAAATGAGGCTGAATTTGATTGATGACGGGAATAATTTGATCCCCTTCAGAAACTGCCAATGCACCACCTGGTAAAAAGTCATATTGGACATCGACGATAATCAACGCCTCTTTATTACTCTTTTTCATCTTCAAATCGTTTTGCTTTCAAAACCAAATCCATTCGCAAATGGTGCAGATTTTCTTCTAAGCCTACCGGATAAATGTGTGGATTCACCAAACGCTTATGGGTTTTATCAAAAGCTGCCAACTGATCCTTGGTTCGCTGCCTAATTTGTTGGATGGGAGGGCAAGAATAAATGACCTTTCCTTTAGAGAATATAGGTTTCAACAAATCTTCTCCTTGATAAAAAGCTGGCATGATCCGCTTTCTCCGAGTTGGATCCAAAGGATCAATAATCACCGTCCCTCTTGGATTGATCTCTTGATCTTCCAAAAAAATCATATCTGCTACTGCTTTTCCTTGGGAATAATATCGTTTGACATTATGGATTCCTGGAATGTTGATTTTTAGCGATTGCTGAGAAACCTTGATCTTTGGTTGCCAAAAGCCTTTCTCATCTTTTACGGCAGCCAATTTATAGACAGCGCCCAAAGCTGGCTGATCAAATGCTGTCACCAATTTGGTTCCAACTCCCCATACATTGATAGAAGCTTCCTGGGATTTTAAGGAAGCAATGATGTACTCATCCAAATCATTGGAAGCCACGATTTTTGCATCCGGAAATCCCGCAGCATCCAGCATTTCCCTCGCTTGATTCGAGAAATAAGCCAGATCACCACTATCGATTCGGATCCCTATCATTTCTTTTCCCTTGCTTCGCAAAATCTCCCCTACTTTGATGGCATTTTTAATCCCTTGAATAGTATCATAAGTATCCACCAAAAACACACACTGATCGGGGAAGGCTTCAGCATAGGCCTCAAAAGCTTCCAATTCACTTTCAAAAGACATGATCCAGCTGTGGGCATGCGTTCCCGAGACCGGAATTCCAAATAATTTCCCTGCCATCACATTACTGGTAGAGGTACAACCACCAATGTAGGCAGCTCGACTAGCAGCTAATGCACCATCGATTCCTTGCGCCCTTCGCAAACCAAATTCCAACACAGGCTCTCCTTTGGCTGCAAGGGTAATCCGAGCGGCTTTGGTGGCAATGAGGGTTTGAAAGTTCAGAATGTTCAATAGCGGAGTCTCTAACAGTTGACATTGAATCAAAGGACCTTTTACCCTCAAAATCGGTGCATTTGGAAATACAAGGGTTCCCTCTTCCACTGCATCAATATCACAGGAGAAATGGAGGTTTTCCAGATAATCTAAAAACCCTTTCTCAAACTGAGGAGATCCGTCAGGTGACTTCATGCCAGCGAGGTATTCAATATCCTTTTTTTCAAAATGAAAATTTCGGCAATAGTCAACCACATATTCCAAACCAGCAGCTACGGTAAACCCACCTTGAAAAGGATGCTTTCTAAAAAAAAGATTAAAAACGGCCTCTTGCTCCCCTTTTCCGGCTTTCCAGTAGGCATAGGCCATGGTCAACTGGTAAAAATCCGTCAGCAAAGCGAGACTTCCTTGATACAGGTCTTTGGTGATTTTCATAGACAATGATTTCGTTCAAAGTTACTCCAGTATCTAGTAGTCCTAAAATTTTTACTGATTTTTATCTTAAAACCCGTTTAATATCCTAAATCCACAAAAAAATTAATATTGCGATTACATTTTTTCGGGCAGATACGACCAAACTATGAATAAGCACATGAAGCTAAACCGGTTATTTAGTGATGAGGAGTTAATTCAAATGATCCGTGGGAAAACGATGCAAAGTCAAGCGATCAATCAACTTTACGAACAACACTATGGGATGTTGGAGCAAATGATTTTACAAAACTCCGGATCCCATGATGACGCAGCCGATATGATCCAAGAATCAATGCTTGTTTTGGTCCAAATGATCATTAAAGATAAGTTTCGAGGTGAATCCTCAATCAAATCTATCCTGTATAGTATTGCTAAAAACAAGTGGATTACGGAAATAAGAAAGAAATCAAGCAGCCAAATTCGAAATGAAAAATTCCACACCGATGCCGAACAAAGTACACCTGACATTACTGAAGCTATCGCCAAGCAAGAAGATTTGAATTACATCATCAAGCTCTTTGACCAACTTGGAGAAACCTGCCGAAAAATACTACTCCTGTTTTACTTCGAGGATTATTCAATGGCCGAGATCTGTAAACGATTGGAATTTAGTTCTGAACAAGTACTCCGAAACAAAAAATATAAGTGTCTAAAATCCCTAAACGAGTCTGTGAAAGCTTCCCCAACCATCCAATCTACCCTTCAAAAAATCTTAAGAAATGAAGACTAATATTGACATATCAATTCTAGAGGATTATTTAGATCAGAAGCTCAGCTCCGAAAAGCAAAAAGAAGTTGAAACAGCTTTGATTCAAGACTCAGATCTAAGGAAGGAACTGGAAATCCTAAAATTAAATAGGGAATCTATTCAACTAGCAGGTTGGAAAAAGCTCATTGAAGAAACCCAGTCAAACTATTTATCTACCAGAACCACGCAAAAGATCTATCCGGACAAATACCTAGGAAAGAACCCCTGGTACCTAAGAATTGCAGCATCAATTTCAATTTTATTAATTGGGCTTGCCTCTTTTTTATATGTAAATACGAGTCCAGAAGCTCTCCAAAAAGAATTCATTTCTTATCAAGTCCCTGTTATGCGAGGAAATTCCAATCTGGAAAACAAAATGAAAGAATACTATCAAAATAAGGAGTTTCAAAAGGCCATTCAACTCGCAGAAGAGGAAGCGTTCATAGATAGAGAGTCTAAATTTATCCTAGCAATGAGTTATCTAGAATTGAATCAAGGAAATGAAGCCTCCCCCATTCTATTAGAACTTCAGGAAGAGAATATCGAAGATGGGCAGTCATGGTTTCAAGAAGAAATCGATTATTACCTCATCAAAGCTTATATCGTTCAAGGAGATTTTTCAAAAGCTAAAATTCAGCTTGAAAAGATCAAATCAAATCCCCGACATAAGTATCGTAGGAGCTTCGACAGATGGGATATCGTTAGGATTCAGTTGTTGGAATTAAAATATTGATCCTACACTATTTTCAGCCGGCACACGTTTTTTAAAAAAAATTAAAAAAACTGGTTACAAATTCTAACACCGCTTCGACTTAGTAAAAACAAATAAACTGAACCATGAAAAATTATCAATTAATCGCAATTGCCTCACTTGTCACTTTTTTTTCTTGTACAGAAGAAAATGATCCTGTTGCTATCGGAAATGGAGATATCCAATTGGGTGTCGGTGTGAAGCTGACCAATAGCACTAATCCAAATGGCCGGATATTAGAACAAGGAGTTAGTATTACCAATGGTTATTTACAAGTAAAAGAAGTCGAGCTAGAAGTAGAAGGTAGAGATGACAATGGAGAGTTTGAGCGAGAAGTAACCTATAAATTTCCTGAAATCAAGAAAATTTCTTTTGATGAATTTTCCTCGGATGTAGATTTTTTCATCAACATTGAATCCGGTAATTATGAAGAAATCGAATTTGAAATCGATCTAATCGACCATAAGAACGAGCCAAGTATTTACCTGGAAGGAACTTTTGGGAAAAGTGACGGAAGTACAATTCCCCTCCGTTTAGAAGTTTATGGAGACGACGATGATGATTTGGATTTTGAATTGGAATTGGAATCAGAAGATGATCGACTCTTTTTCATTGATGAAATAAACAATCCACTCGCATTAATGGAAATCAATGCTGAGAGTTGGTTTTCAACTATTTCTCAATCAGAGTTAGAGAATGCCGAGCTAACAGATGGTGTCTTGGTAATTTCAAGAGATAAAAATTCTGATATCTATGAGCGTATTTTGGAAAAAATCGAAGCCTCTAGTGAAATTGAATTAGAATTAAAGTAAAAGATCCCAATAAAAAAGATACAATTAAATCCGGCCGCTTCAGCCGGATTTTTTTATGAACAAAAATTGATCTTAGTGCTCTCTGGATCTTCCATTCAATATCCAAAATCCAACGAAACCACCAACTACAAAAGCTATAATCAAAATTATAATCCAGTTGGGGAAACCAGATTTTTTTTGAGGTTGACCGATTAAAATGAAGTTACTCCAATATGGGGATTCAGAAAATTGAGCCATTTCTGGATCATTCAACAATTTTAATTTAGCTAAACGTAGGGCCTGAGCATACCCTTCTCCATTCGCTACTTGATTATAAAATTCCCTCGAAATATAGGTGGCTACTTGATCCTCTGTCAGCCATAGAGTAGAAACAAGGTATTCAACTCCAGCCATTGCAAAACTTCGCGCCAAGCTAACCAAACCCTCAGATTCGCTCAGTCTTCCTGCTGCTGTTTCACAAGCACTTAGAAAAACCAACTCTGTTTGATTAAAAGATTGAAAACCCAACTCCGAATCAAAAAGCCTAAAATCTCCTTCCGGATAAAAGGCTATAAAGGATTCTTTTGTGGGATCTAGAATTGCAATAGCGTGGGTTGCAAGGTGTAGAAATTGGGATTGATTAGCTACTTCTAGAAACTTTGTTTTACTAGCTTCAGAACCAATGTATTTTTCACCTGGTAAGGATTCAATTTCCTTAAGAGATCCTGGTAATCCCCTCAACTCTCCATTGATTGTTTTGCTATCCGAAAAAGGCGCAAAACTAGACATTTGACCACTTTGCAGGAAAGAGGGATCTAATAATTCAAGCCGAAGGGCGCTAAACTGATACAGAATGGGAATCTTTTCAATCAAAAATCCATCAGATACAAAAAATTCATCGAAGGAAACCCCAGAAAAAATCCCATGAAGGATAATCATCAAAACTTCTTTATCATCCAATTCAAGATCATCTGTGAAAAATTGCTCGCTCAAAGCTGCAATAAATTCGGGTTGTTGGTAACTCATCCCTCCTCTCCAATTTCGTAATTGAAGCTTCCATTCAAAGATTAGCTCCCGATTCTCTTCAGTCCAAGGAGTTACTTTCCAACTTAAAGTGCCTTTATCTAAATAAAATAAATGAAGTTCCTCTTCACCTTCAAATAATGAAAAAACCAATCCTTTTGCTGGTAATTTGGAACGAATACGCTCTAAATCCAGAGAAATCCCTCCGCTGTATTCTGGAAAATAGTCTTTAATTCGTTCTTTAATTCTGGAAAGCTCAAC
Source organism: Algoriphagus sp. (assembly GCF_013373065.1). Classification (GTDB taxonomy): domain Bacteria; phylum Bacteroidota; class Bacteroidia; order Cytophagales; family Cyclobacteriaceae; genus Algoriphagus. The sequence goes on along the minus strand of NZ_JABXIN010000020.1, from coordinate 44,215 downwards.
CTGCAGGCCTATATATTCCTGCTTCAGCTCTCGTAATCTGGCCGTATCTTCAATTTCGTACTGATTCCGATAATTGATAGCCAATCGAACTTGGAGATCCTTTTCCTCAGCTAACAATGATTTAGGAACTCCAGCAGTTTCTTTTTTCCTTGTCTCTAAAATACCCAAACGGAGTGCTCCAGACTTACTTTGCTCTGCCCATAAAAATGCTAATTCTTTTAGCCCTTCTTCTCCCCCTTTTGAATAAAAATCAAATAAACTAGTGATCCCTTTACGATAAGCATCAATCACTTGATCACCAAGAAAAATCCGTCCTTCATCGTTATCAAAATTGGTTGAAATATATTCTGCATAAGAAAAAGCTAAATCAAAGGTTTCCTTTCCTAATTGAAAATATTCAGGGTCATTTTTTTCACTGTAAATGCGCCAGGCTAGTTCCGCCTTTGACACTAAATTCTCAAAAAGAGAAATTGCTGACATTCCAAGCGTTGAAACCTCTGGATTAGAGAAATAATCATTTGACTCAAATTCAGGATGTAATTCCACTATGGCCAGATGATAAAAACTCAAGGACTTTTCCCATTCACCTTTTTGCCTGTAAAAATCACCCTGATTTCTATAATACGTTCCTCGCTGATAATTTTTTGCAGGCACTTGAAGACTATCCAGCACAAATTCAACTCTGCTTAAAATACTAGCTGCTTTGGGTAGTTCCTGAAGTTGGAGATATGCTTTACTTTTTAGATTTAAAAATGGAATCAAATTGCTTGAGTTGGGATCTCTGATTTCTTCCAAAACCTCCAGAGCTTCCTGCCCTTTTTCTTCCTTCAGAAAGGTATTGGCTAAATTAATGCGGATCTGATCCTGATTTATTTCCCATCCTAAAAGCTGTCTATAAATGGTTCGAGCACTATCATACAATTCCAAATGATAAAGCGCAGAAGCCTTATTACTCAAAAAGCTATATCTCGCAAATCGAGCATAACTGTCTTCTAACCCTTCCAAATAAGACTCCGCCTGGGAAAAATAGACAATACTTTGAACGTAATTTCCTGTTTCAAAATAATAGACTCCTAGTGCATTGTAAAGGCGTTCCGGAACGGCAGAACCATGTAAGTATCCCTGAATTTGTTCAGCCTCTTTCAAATGTAGAATAGCGGAATCTAAGCGGCTCATGCGAAACAACACTTCTCCCAAATACAAATGAGTGGTATAGACTAAGGTATCAGGCTTTTGAAAGGATTTAGCATAAAGGAGTGCTTTTCGATAAGAATTGGCAGCAGCTTGTTGTTCGTTGTAGACAAGAAATAAATTCCCTAAGTTTTCAGCTGCACGAATGAATTTTTCAACCTGATCATTCCCAGGAACCTGATTGATAACTTTTTGATAAAATTCAATAGCAAGTAGATCATCCTCTTCCTTTGGGTAAGGAAGAAAATATAATGAGTCCGCTTTTTTTAAAAACTCTTCAACCGTCTGACCAAAAGAAGCCTGTGAAACAAGAAAAAAGAAGAGGAAAAAATAAAAGGCAGAAAGTTTTGACACAAATCGGGATTATTTAAAGCCCTACTCCAACCTCGCTACGATTACTATAAATGGAGGCCTTGGAGCTCTTGCGGGCCTAGTTTCATTCATTACCCTGAAATTAAGCCAATTTCCCGACCTAAGTTCATTAATTAGCTCACTTTTTTCCTCTATGTCATCCAGTAAACTTTGAGGAATATCCGCTACAGTCTCATAATAAAAAAACCGCAATGGGATAGAATTAAGTGCATTCGCACTCAGGTCAGGCAAAGTATAGAACAACTCTACATCCAACACTTCACCATTTGTTGGAATATTCCCAAAGGTTCCATTCTCTACGGTTTCCAACAAATCAAAAACACCTTTACTGGATATTTCAAATCCCAAATCCTCTAATAATTGACCTGTTGGATTCTCAACGTCAAAATCACAACTATCATCGCTACTCCCTGAATCATCATCGTCATCATCTGGACAAGGTAAGGGTAAGCCAGGCACCCCATTGTAAATAGGTCCTGCTAAAATCTGATTTTGATCCAGTACATATACTCCATCTGAGTAGTTTACTCCTCCAATCGTAACAAAGGTTTCGCAAATCTGACTCGAACCTGTTGGTGTAAAAGTTACCTTGTATTTCAATCCTGTTTCGCTGGCATTAACATCGATTACACCAGTATTCGAATCAATTGCCAAGCCATTCGGAATTGCATCGAAGGTGCCCTGCCCCTGAAGATTTACCTGAGGATTTACCAAAATATTTTCCGTTGCGCTGATGTAAAAAATCGTATCAGAATAACTTAATTGATCACAGTTAAAGGAGTTCGAACCATTAGAATTTGAAGGACCCTCTATGTCTTCTTTACAGCCAATCATCATTACAAGGCATGCAATACAAAAAGAAAAAAACCTTACACTTTTAAAATTCATGAGATCCTACTTTTTACTAAGTCGAAACAAAAGCAAATAATGTAACCTCCTATTCTTACTTTTCTCTCAAATTCAATAAAATTCCCAACAGCACTAATCCCATTCCAAGGTACGAAGCCAATTCGAAAGTTTCCCCAAATAAGATAAAACCAAAAACAAGCGCATAGACAATCCCCAAATAACTCAAGCTGGAAACTTTGGACACATTTGATTTTTGATAGGCTATCGTCATAAAATATTGGGCTGCCTGTGTGCAGATTCCGATCCAGAGTAATAAAATCCAATCGATTCCCACCGGCTGAACCCAAGTAAAATAACTAAATACAATTGCAATGGGCAGGGTCACCAACGGAAAATAAAAGATAATGACGACCGGATGCTCAGAGGTTTTCAGTTTCCGGATGACATTATAAGCCATCCCAGAGAATAAGGCAGAAATCACACCAATGGATGCATAGAGTAAATTTACTCGGGGATCAAACCCTTGAATCACCAAAACGCCAATAAACGAAAGACCGAAATACAAAAACTGAATGGGCTTGACCCGTTCTTTCACAATAAATATTCCCAATATCGTCGTAAAAATCGGCGACAGGTATTGAATCGTTACCGCACTGGCAAGTGGGATTTTTTGAAGGGTATAGAAAAAAGAGATTAAACCAATGGATCCGACGATTCCCCGAATAATCAACAGTAATTTATTATTCCCAAAAATTGGGATGTGTTGCTTTCGAAGAATTAAATAGCTGAAAACCAAACTAAAAAGCGATCGAAATAAAATGATTTCAATGGCAGGGATATGCGGAATAAACTTTACCGATACATTCATCAGGGCAAAAAATATTCCCGCCAAAAGCATGGACTGAACTCCTGATAATTTCAATCGATTGGAAAGTTAGGGTGAAACATCATCGCCGCAAAGTTCGGGGAAAGTTTGGACTTTCCTTAAATTTTGATTTTGTCTAACTTTTACCATCAATCTTTGTTTCGAATACATGGCATTAAAAATTGGAAAAGAAGCACCTGATTTTTCTTTAAAAGGAACATCGGGATTGGAATTGAATTTGAAAAAGGACTTAGCGGGCAAAACCTTCATCTTATATTTTTACCCCAAAGATTTCACCCCTGGATGTACAGCAGAAGCTTGTGAGTTCAGAGATCAGTTTGAAGCATTCCGAAACTTGGACGTACCTGTGTTCGGCATCAGTCGTGACAATTTGGATACGCACGAGAAATTCAAAAAAGCGCATCGCCTACCTTTTGAATTACTAGCCGATGAAAGTGGAAAAGTCTGTAAGGCATATGACGCTTTAATTCCCCTTGTCAAAATGCCCAAGCGTATAACCTATCTAATCGATTCCGAATTTAAAATAGCAGGTGTTTTTCAAGATATGTTTGAATCTAAAAAGCATATCGAAAATATGCTGAAAAAGCTCAATGGCTAATTTCTAAAGCATAACCCCATCTTTCATTTCAAGCTTTCGATCAGCCATTTGAGCCAATTCTTCATTGTGGGTTACAATCACAAAAGCTTGGCCTAATTCATTCCGGAGTTTGAAAAATAAATCATGCAACTGATGGGCATTTTTGGTGTCCAAATTTCCGCTCGGTTCATCCGCGAAGACAATTTTCGGATCATTGATCAAAGCCCGGGCTACTGCCACACGTTGTTGTTCACCACCTGACAAGCTGGAGGGTTTATGTTCCAATCGATGGGAAATTCCTAGTAATTCCGATAGATCTAAAGCACGTTTTTTCAATTGTTGGGATGAAACTCCTTGGATGAAGCCTGGGATTTGAATGTTTTCTAAGGCGGTAAATTCAGGAAGTAAATTGTGAAATTGAAAAATGAATCCAATTTGTTGGTTTCTGAATTCGGCCAACTTATCCCGCTTCATCTCAAACAAGTTGACCCCATCCACTAAAACCTCCCCTGCATCCGGCTGATCTAAAGTACCCAAGATATGTAATAAGGTACTTTTTCCTGCTCCAGAGGATCCAACGATGGAAACGATCTCGGATTGGGAGATATTCAGATTTACACCTTTCAAAACATGAAGGCTTCCGTAAGACTTATGAATCTCTCTGGCTGTCAGCATACTAGAATAGGATCAAATGAATTTGACTTTCCAATTTTAACTGGAAAATCGAAATAAAGGGCTTTTTTTTCATAAAAAAGGCTTTTTGTAGGTTTGATTTATAAAAAGGAAGGGCTTAACTTCGCCAAAAATTTTGAGCAATGAACATACACGAGTATCAGGCAAAAGAAGTATTGAAAGGTTATGGTGTACGGGTTCAACAAGGAATCGTGGCCGACACACCAGAAGCAGCACATGAAGCAGCTGTTAAGTTGAATGCGGAAACCGGTACTTCTTGGTATGTCGTGAAAGCTCAAATCCATGCAGGTGGACGAGGAAAAGGTAAAATTCAGGAAACTGGATCCAATGGTGTGGTTTTAGCCAAAAAATTGGATGAAGTAAGTGAGAAGGCCCGCAATATTTTGGGTGGCACGCTTGTAACGCACCAAACTGGCCCTGAAGGGAAAAAAGTAAACAAGGTTTTGATCGCTGAGGATGTTTACTATCCTGGTGATTCCGAACCAAAAGAATATTATTTATCTATTCTTCTAGATAGAGCTAAAGGATGCAATGTAATTATGGCATCTACTGAAGGAGGAATGGATATTGAAGAAGTAGCCGAGAAAAGTCCTGAAAAAATCATCAAGGAATGGATTGACCCTAAAGTGGGTTTGCAAGGATTTCAGGTGCGTAAGGTTGCTTTCAAACTAGGATTGACTGGAAACGCTTTCAAGGAGATGGTGAAATTCATCGCTGCTCTATACAAAGCATATGAAGCCACCGATTCTTCTCAATTTGAAATCAACCCTGTTCTAAAAACTTCTGATGACAAAATTTTGGCTGTTGATGCCAAAGTAAACTTGGACGACAATGCCTTGTACAGACACAAAGACTTGGCTGAGCTAAGAGACATTACTGAAGAAGATCCATTGGAAGTGGAAGCTGGCAAATCTGGTTTGAACTATGTAAAACTAGACGGAAACGTAGGTTGCATGGTGAACGGAGCAGGATTGGCCATGGCTACCATGGATATGATCAAATTGTCAGGCGGTGAACCAGCGAACTTCTTGGACGTAGGTGGAGGAGCTAATGCCACTACTGTTGAAGCTGGATTCCGTATCATCCTTCAAGATCCAAACGTAAAAGCCATTTTGATTAACGTATTTGGTGGGATCGTAAGATGTGATAGAATTGCAAGCGGAGTTGTTGAAGCTTACAAATCTATTGGCGATATTCGCGTTCCAATTATCGTAAGATTGCAAGGAACCAACGCGGAAGAAGGAGCAAAAATAATTGACGAATCAGGATTGAAAGTTTTCTCCGCGATTACTTTGAAAGAAGCCGCCGAAAAAGTACAAGCTGTACTTAAAGGCTAAAAATAAATGCAGGCGTAGTTCAACTGGATAGAATATCGGATTTCGGCTCCGAGGGTTGAGGGTTCGAATCCTTCCGCCTGTACCAAAGCTCAGACGAAAGTCTGGGCTTTTTTATTTTAAAGCTAGAACAAGCTATTAACGATTTCAATTTTAAGACAAGGATCTTTCCTTGATAAAATCCAAATCAACTTAATTCAAAAAGGAAGGATAGAACTGGATAATTGAACTTGAAAACTCAAAAAATAGCACTATTCGAATATGGACAATAAAAAAGCAGGAGAAAATCTCCTGCCCTTTATTTGAAAACTAAACCAACTATTATTTAACTACCACAATGATTTCAAAAATAATACAATTCTTTTCAAATCAAAATACAAAATAAAAATTTGTTAAGATTTATTTAATCCTTAGGAAACGTACTGCGCTTGAATGCAATTCCCAAAGCAAGGCCTTGACTAAATTGGATTTTTTCGTCCTGATCAATATCATAGATACTCAAACTTGTCAAAGAAACCTGAATCAGGTCTGAAACCTTCGCAGTCAAAGCCACATCCAGACGATGATCAATAGTTTTAAAAGAGAAGGTTTCATAATTGGCAAACAACTGATGTCGAATCAGTAAGCTAACATTTTCGGAGAGTTTTTTATTCCACTCCAAAAGTGAACTGAAGGCCAACCACTCAGACCGCACCTTATCCCCAATTGGAACTCCATAGTTTTCCGGAACTGTAAGGTAAAGTTCTGTATCGGTTACAAAGGTGAAACGTGGAGAAAATGGCGAAAGTCGCAACATAAACTCATCGTTGGGTTTGTATTCCAACCCCCATGCTGATGTCAAATATGCTGGGTTTGCAAACTTAGAAATCAAGGTTCGATTCCCATCAGAAAAATCATAACCCGGAGCAAATTGTGACAAAAAGTTCAGGGAAGTAAAAACATTCCAATGTTTGCCAATATTATACCCAACTTTTGAATCGAGGAAGATTCGATCATTGGACTTTCGAGCATCTTCATCTTGATTCTTCACTACACCATAGATCATATCTAAGGTATTATCCCAGGTCCACTTGTCTTTGGCATAATTAGCCCGACCATTCAAATACATACCAAGAGCGATCGAATTCACACCCCCTCCGGTCCAGTTGCTACTAAATGATCCCTGGTTGAAATTCAATCCACCTCCAATTTCCTTCAACCAAAATGTTGTATCTTTCTCTGCCTCCTGAGAAAAGCTAAGACCTGAAACCAAGCAGGAAATTAAAATTGCTGTAAATCTTTTCATAAAATACATTCTAAAAGAAAATTAATTGATGCGATAAAAATATGGAAAAGGATACTGAAAATGAGCTAATTGTTAGGGATTTTTTGGCAAGACAACGTACAACCCTTGCCAATGACCGCACCTTGCTTTCTTATATTCGGACTTCTCTTTATTTCTTGGTCAGTGGAACTGCCCTATTTCAGGTAAAAGGATTAGATCAAATCCGAAATTTTGGATACCTCGCCTTTGTCCTGAGTATAATCTTTTTAGTGGTGGGAATCATCAATTTCTTTAAAGTCAAAAAACGTCTTCAAAAAGGGCATTATACCAAAATGTAAAACAAAAGCCACACCTTGAAAGTGTGGCTTATTTATTCGCTATCGTTGGGATTTCAAGCGCTTGGAATCAATTGGACCTCCATTACTTTTTCAGGGTCTAAATTGAAAAACTCCTTGTGAACATTGAATACAGGTTCATCCCCTACCGGATGTTTAGCGAGATAGGTGCCGTCCTCCTGCATCACATAGGAGTTGAAGTTATCTTTTAAATTATAGGAAAGAATATTCATCAATTGCTTTTCCAAAAGAGGCGCTTCCACTTTAAACAAACTTTCCAAACGCTTATCAAAACTACGAACCATCATATCCGCACTACCGGCATAAGTTCGAGTATCCCCATTATTGTGGAAATGGTAAATCCTAGAATGCTCCAAGAAATCTCCGACTATGGAAATCACTTCAATATTTTCACTGAGACCTTTTCGTCCCGGTCGTAAGCAGCAAATACCACGAATAATCAATTTGATGGTCACTCCCGACTGGGATGCACGATAAAGAGCGTAGATCGTCTCTGAATCCTCCAGAGAGTTTACTTTAATAAAAATACCTGCAGGAAGTCCATTTCTGGCATTTTCCGCTTCTTGTTCGATATATTCAATCAGCTGATTACGCATATCCCGTGGAGCTGTAATCAAATTCTGATAGGTTGTCGGCATGGAATGCCCAGTAATTACATTGAAAAATTCGGACACATCGTTTGCCAAAATTTCATTGGTCGTTAATAAACCAATATCTGTATAAAGACGGGCCGTGTCTTCATTGTAATTTCCTGAACCCAAATGAACATAGCGTGTGATTTCGCTTCCGTCTTTCTTCACGATCAACAATAGCTTTGTATGGGTCTTCAAGTGAGTTATTCCATAAATCACAAAGCAACCTGCCTTTTGAAGCTTTTTGGCCTCTCGGATATTATTCTCTTCGTCAAACCGAGCCTTTACCTCAAAAAGTACAGAAACGTGTTTTCCATTTTCTGCGGCTTTCAATAAGGCCTTGGTGATTCGGCTTTCCTTCGCCAATCGATAAATGGTCATTTTGATAGCCATGACGCCGGGATCTTCTGCTGCATGTTCTATCAAATCCAAAATCGAATCAATGTTATTATATGGATGATGCAACAGGATATCTTTTTCCTTCAACACATCAAAAATTTCCACTCGACCTTCATCTTGGTAGGAAAGCGGTTTCACTGGATCCGGCATTTGAGGAAGTCGATCTCGAAAACGCTTATTTCCTACAATTTGCCAAAGCCCCGTAAAATCGATCATGCTTTTTCGTTGAACATGGAATACAGAATCGGATTTCAATTTCCATCGTTCAAGTAGGGAATTAAGCATCCACTTGCTGTAACCCTCCTCTATCTCAATTCGAACCACACGCCCTGTTTTACGCTCCATGAGCTTTCGCTTCACTTCTTCCAGGAAATTTGCGTCCATATCTTCAGTCTCTTCCAAGGTAAAATCCCCATTACGTGTTATTCGGAAAAGACTGATTGATTGTATATCCACATTTCTGAAAAGGGAAACGATATGCTCTCGAATAACCTCTTCTATGGGCACCAACATCAGAGAGTTGGATCGCTCAACTTCAAAAAACCGAGGTATATTGGCTGGAATCTGTACAAAAGAAAGCTTTCGCATATCTTTTCGCTCACCCGGACTCGTAGTAACCACTCCAAAAATGAGCAGCTTATTCATCAAAATCGGGAAAGTTCGATAGCCATCATAGACCATCGGAGTCAGCATAGGGTAAATAGCTCTTTCGAAATATTCCTTTACCTTTTTCTGCTCAGCTTCGGTCAGTTTGGAAATATTACAAAGGGTAATTCCCTCTTCTGGAAGCTTCGGTAAAATATTGTCTGTAAAGTGCGTATGCTGCGCCTCGTGGAATTTCTGACACTCTTCCATCAAGGTGGATTTGAAAGGCTCCTCACGAAGACCAGAATAATCTACTCGCTCCTTTTCGTAATCCAGGTAATTATACAAAGAGCCTACCCGAATCATAAAAAACTCATCCAAGTTGGATGCGGTGATCGCCAGAAACTTGAGCTTTTCAAAAAGCGAGCGATGCTCTTTTTTTGATTGATCCAAAACCCGCTCATTAAATTTCAACCAACTCAAATCACGGCTTATCAGGTCACTTTGCTGAATGACTGATTCAAATCGTTCTCTTACTCCTTGTTTCATAGCCTAAATTCTATTTGCTAAAAATAGCCTTTTTAAGAAAACTTTACGGTTAGATTTTTTTGATTAAAAAAAGGGCTTAAAAGCCCTTTTTGATTCCTTAGGTATCAATTTTGGCGTATTTGGCATTGCGCTCGATGAATTCCCTTCGTGGTGCAACCTCATCCCCCATTAACATACTGAAAAGGTGGTCTGCTTCGGCAGCCGACTCAATGGTCACTTGTTTAATGGTACGGGCATTCGGATCCATGGTTGTTGTCCAAAGCTGCTCTGGGTTCATCTCTCCAAGACCCTTGTATCGCTGAATATTTACACTATCCTCTTTCCCGTCTTTCGCCATCTCAGACACCAATTGCTTTCGCTCCTCTTCTGTCCAACAATAGCGCTCATCCTTTCCACGCTTCAATAAATAAAGTGGCGGAAGTGCAATGTAAACATAGCCCCGCTCGATCAGCGCTCGCATGTATCTAAAGAATAGGGTCAAAATCAAGGTTCGAATATGGGAACCATCAATATCGGCATCGGTCATTATGATAATTTTATGATATCGCAAACCCGAAAGATCTAACTCCTTGTCATCGTTAGCGGTACCAAACTTCACTCCCAAAGCAGTTAGAATATTTTTGATCTCGTCGTTATCATAAATTTTATGTTCATGAGCTTTCTCCACATTAAGGATTTTACCTTTCAAAGGAAGAATTGCTTGGAAATCCCGATCACGACCTTGTTTTGCAGATCCACCTGCAGAGTCACCCTCCACAAGGTACAATTCACAAACCGCTGGATCACTATTGGCGCAGTCAGCAAGCTTACCGGGAAGACCTCCTCCTCCCAATACATTCTTCCGCTGAACCATTTCCCGTGCCTTTCGAGCTGCATGTCTTGCTTGTGCTGCTAGAATTACCTTTCCTACAATGGTTTTTGCCTCTTTCGGATGCTCTTCCAACCAAAACTGAAGTGTTTCAGAAACAGCGGAATCCACAGCACCTACTACATCAGAGTTACCTAATTTTGTTTTGGTTTGACCTTCAAATTGAGGTTCAGCGACCTTCACAGAAATCACGGCTGTCAAGCCTTCCCGGAAATCATCCCCTGAAACTTCAATTTTCAACTTGTCCAGCATACCGGACTTATCAGCATATGACTTTAAGGTTCGCGTTAAAGCTCTTCTAAAACCCGTAACGTGGGTACCTCCCTCGTAGGTATTAATGGTATTCACATAAGAAACCACATTTTCGGTGTAGGAACTATTGTAGCTCATCGCTACCTGAACAGGCACATCCTGATCCAAGGCTTCGATGTAAATCGGTTCCTCAATGATTTTCTCCCGGGTTTCATCCAGATACTGTACAAATTCAACCAGTCCACCTTCTGAATAGAACTCATCAGATTTAGCAGAGCCGTCTTCTTCAATTTCTCGAAGGTCTTTCAAAAAGATTCGAATACCGGCATTTAGGTAAGCCATTTCCCGAAGACGGTTGGCAATCGTCTCGTACTTAAACTCTGTAACTGTAAAAATGGAGGCATCCGGTTTAAAGTGAATCGTCGTTCCCCGTCTTTCAGTCTTGCCAACTTCTCTTGCCGGATATTGAGGTACCCCGATTCTAAACTCTTGTTCTGTAATGACGCCATTCCGATAAACTGTAGCCTTCAGGTCAGTAGAAAGAGCATTCACACAAGAAACCCCAACACCGTGAAGACCTCCGGAAACTTTGTAGGTATCTTTATCAAATTTACCCCCAGCATGCAATACAGTAAGTACAACTTCTAAAGCAGACCGCTTTTCTTTCGGGTGCATATCTGTAGGAATACCCCGACCATTATCTTCAACGGTTATGGAATTATCTTCATGCACAGTCACATGAATCGTATCACAGTGCCCAGCCAAGGCTTCATCGATAGAGTTATCGACAACTTCCCAAATCAGGTGATGGAGGCCTTTGATACCCACATCCCCGATGTACATGGCGGGTCTTTTTCGTACAGCTTCTAATCCTTCTAAAATCTGGATATTCCCGGCACCGTACTCAGCCGGCTTTTTCGAATTTTCGTCGCTCATATTTCTTAGAAAAAACCCTTTTAAAGGTCCTCAGTCGGTGTTTTTTAAATTTTCAAATGATTGGGCAAGATAAGCAAAAAATGTGAGTTGACCGCGGAAAACAGAAAGCTAAAAGCGGGGTTTTCAGCTTTTTTTAATGTTTTTTTAATTCAAAAAAAATCAATTCTTGTCCTTCTTGATTTTAGGACCTGAATCTATTCTAAGTAGACTATACTTCTCTTAATATTGACCTGTACTCAACATCACCAAATTACAAGCAAAAAGAACTTCTATTCCCTCTTTTTTTGCACGGTTCGCAAAATCCATATTTTCCGTTCCAGGATTAAAAATAATTCGCTTTGGATGAAGACTGAGCAGGTATTCGATCCACTCTTCCTGATGTTGTGGACCAATGTACAAGGTGATGGTATGAATCTCTTCTAATTTTGGTCGAGTTCGAAGATCCAAAATTTCTTTTCCAAATACCTCTCCTTTTTTGATCCCAATGGGTATGAAAGGAATTTGGCGCTCCTCAAACATTCGAGCCGCCAAATAAGCATAGCGGGAAGGATTTGTAGTTGCGCCTACAATCAGTGTCAAATGTTTTTCAGACATCTCTTGATCCAAAAACACGGTCCCGATCAAAGGTATCCATATGCCGATGCTTTTTTGACTCGTAGATATCATCCAAGGTGATCAAAATCCCAGTTTCTTCTACTTCTCCAAATTCATCATTCAAGGCCGTACCAAAAGTCATCATGGTTGGCGAAAGATTCATGTAGGTATTGATCAAAGGAGGTATGTTTTCTCCATAAGCTCTGATTCTGGAATTCAGCAACTTATATCCTTCTTTATAATCTAATTTTTCAAAAGGATTGGGACCGTTTCCAACGGCTGTTTCATAGGTCAAATTGAGTTCAGCTTTAGGCTGTACCAGGTTCCGTCGATCCGGAAAATAATGATTCATAAAAACCAATAACAAATCCCGAGCTTCCCGGTGATAATGTGGATACATGGTTACTTTCCCAAACAGATATTTCACATCGGGATTTAATAAGACAACAGCACCCAAGCCATCCCATAAATTATCCAAACTGAAAATCCCTTTTCGATTGTCGAAACTGGGCTGGTATTTTGGCTGGACAAAAGACCTTCCTAATTCAATGGTTTTTGGTAAAAAGTTCTGAACAAACTCAGGTGAAAATTCAAAAAGATGAACGGTCGAAAGATTTATCTCCCCTTCCACGTCAATGGCGTTTTTGCAGTGAATTAAGCGATATCCCGCTACGATCTCTTCATCTTCAGGATTCCAGGTTATCAACTGCTCATAGCAATTTGGACTAGTATCATTTTCATCCAAATCCATACTCAAACCGGTTCCCCCTCCTGCAGCCCGAAAAGTCAATTCCCGTAATCTTCCCACTTCTCGGACCACGTTCGGAGAATTATGATAATTAACCAGGTACACGAGGTTGTTCCCGTTGTTTGTATAGCGAAGAAAACGTTCAGGCGTCAATTCAGACTTTAAAAGTTCCCGATCTACCGTGGGTATAATCGCTTCTTCCTTATCCATTTTTAGATCCGATTTCATACACCTTACCTTTCAAATATTCTGCCCATTTGAGCTCTGACTTCTCTGGGGTCAACTGGGACGGATTGATTACTTCGCCCAATTGGATTTTAACCTGTTGGCCACGCTGCTTATACATCTCATCGGCCAAATAAAACATCTCTAAATTAGCCTTTATCCCCAGTTTTTTACGCCAATTGGCCAAATTGTAAAAGAAATTTGAATTTCTTCCCCCTATGAAACAAAGGATGATATCCTTTTTATATTTCTTGGCTTTGGTAATAAAACTTTTTCTCCAAGTCAAATCTCGAATACCTAGATTGGATTTTCTGGAGACTAATCCTGCTGGAAAAATAATGACTACATAATCCCCTGAATACGCTTCTTCAATTTTTTGAATAGTTTCCATGGAATTGCGTCCATGTTTGTTCACCGGAACAAAAAGCGGATCAAAATTATCGAAGGTCATCAGGAGATCATTGACCAAAAAACGAATATCTGGCCTGATTTTTCCAATGGCATGCATCAAGGCAATCCCGTCCATTCCACCCAAAGGATGATTCGCTGCGATAATTACCCCTCCTTTTTCCGGGATTTTTTCAGCACCGACCAACTGGACATCTAACTCAAATTCATGAACCAAAGCATCCACAAAGTCCAAACCCTTCAAATGTCCAATCCGCTCCATGATGGAATTCATCCAAGATTCATGCGTTACATTTTTGATGTAAGACAGCACAAAACCGGGCATCCATTTCAACAACTTTGGATTCTTGGAATGAATTGCTTTTTCTACATCAATCAGTTTTTTAGACATGGATCAAATTGAAGCGTATAAGCATGGATTCTTGAAAAACATGAAGTGGAAAAATACAATTTCTGTATCAAAATCCCTGCATACAAAACAGAATAATCCCTGTTTTCTGATTCATCTTACTGAAAACCAAAGCCATATTTTTTACATTTCTTTCCAGTTTGGATGAAAGGGAACCCATTTCTAAACTCGGAAAAGGGGATTTCCACCATTTTCGACTCCAACTCCCCTAAATCCCTTATTTTTGGGCTTAGAAAAATTGAAAATGAAAGAAAGCATTTTGTCTTTGGCTCCGGGCCCGTGGAAGGATTATGAATTAATTGACACGGGAGGTTTTGAAAAACTAGAGCGATTCGGTGATTTCATAATCAGTAGACCCGAACCTCAGGCAATCTGGGACAAATCCCTTCCTGAATCGGAATGGAGAAAAAAAGCCCATGCTCATTTTGCGAAAGAAAAGAACAATCCTGAAAAGGGTCGTTGGGAGCAACTCAAAAAAATGCCCCATAATTGGCAGATTACTTATAAGAATACAGAAGGGCTACACCTTAATCTGAATCTTGCCCAAACCTCTTTCAAACACATCGGTTTATTCCCTGAGCAGGCTGTTAACTGGGATTACATCTACCAGACCATTCGAGCATTCCCTCATTCCAACCCAAAAGTTTTAAATCTTTTTGCCTACACAGGAGCAGCTTCTGTGGCAGCACGAGCTGCCGGAGCAGACGTCACGCACTTGGATTCTGTGAAACAAGTCGTGACTTGGTCCAGGCATAATATGGAGGCCTCCGGCTTAGACGGTATCCGGTGGATCGTAGATGATGCTATGAAATTCATCAAACGTGAAGCCCGCAGAGGAAACACCTATCAGGGAATCATATTGGATCCTCCAGCTTATGGGCGAGGTCCTGACGGAGAAAAGTGGGTTTTGGAAGAGCAGATCAATGAGCTTTTGAAAGTCTGTGCAGAAATTCTGGATCCCAAAGCACATTTTCTTTTATTAAATATGTATTCCCTGAGCTTTTCTTCTTTAATCGCAGTCAATTTAATTCAATCGAATTTCAAGAACATTCAACATGCCGAGCATGGGGAGTTGTACTTAGAGGATTCTTTTCATAAAAAACTTCCTTTGGGAATCTTTTACCGCTTTCGGAGTTTTTAAAGCATGAACAACCGACAACTTTTCCTTTCACATTTGGCTCAAACCACTGATTTTCCACTTTTGATTGAAGTGGAAAAAGCAGAGGGAATCTATCTCTATGGCCCAAATGGAGAAAAATATATGGATTTGATTTCCGGAATCGGGGTCAGCAATGTTGGCCATCGGCATCCGAAAGTTTTGGAAGCAATTCATAATCAACTGGATCATTACCTACACCTGATGGTTTATGGGGAATACGTTCAAAGCCCCCAAACCCGTCTCGCTAAAGCCTTATGCGATACGCTACCTGAAAAATTGGACAATGTCTATTTGGTGAATAGTGGATCCGAAGCCATTGAAGGCGCATTGAAACTTGCCAAGAGATACACTGGAAGGGCTGAAATCATTTCCTGCGTCAATGCCTATCATGGAAGCTCACAGGGAGCCTTGAGTATAGGAGGAAATGAAATTTTCAAACGCGCTTATCGTCCTTTGGTCCCGGGAGTCAGTCATATTGTCTATGGGTCTTTTTCAGATTTGGAAAAAATCAATGAAAAGACTGCCGCAGTAGTCATCGAAACCATTCAGGGAGAAGCTGGAATTCGGGTAGCTTGCAAGGAATATTTTCAAGCTTTGCGTAAAAAGTGCGATGAAACAGGGACAATTTTAATCTTGGATGAGATCCAAGCTGGATTTGGAAGAACCGGTAAATTTTGGGCTTTTGAGCATTTTGAAATTATTCCGGATGTGGTGGTTTGTGCCAAAGGAATGGGAGGCGGAATGCCCATTGGAGCTTTTATTGCCAATAAGGAGTTGATGGGTGTTTTCAAAAACAATCCCCTATTGGGTCATATCACCACCTTTGGAGGTCATCCTGTGAGTGCAGCTGCCTCATTGGCAACCATTCAAATTCTACAGGAGGAGAAACTTATTGATCAAGTTGAGGAAAAAGCAAATCTCTTTCGAGAGCTTTTGGTTCATCCCAAAATCAAAGCCATCCGAAACAAAGGGTTAATGATGGCTGTGGAATTTGAATCTTTTGATATTCTAAAGCCGATTATTGACCGAGCGATTGAATTGGGAGTCATAACAGATTGGTTCCTTTTCTGTGATGATTCCATGCGAATTGCTCCACCCTTAATTATTTCTAAGGATGAAATCCGCACAGCTTGTAAGCTTATTTTTAAAGCTATAGAAGACTGCAGCTAAGCCTTCACCTAATGAGGGCAATTTCATAACCCACTAAAAGCAAAAAAATAATAGCTGAATAATCATCATTTTTTGTAAACTAGACTTTATTTAATACCTAAAATTCTATGAAAAAACTTGGTGTCTTTGTGGGTCTGCTGATTTTTCTGCTAGTCCTGGGAATTTTGACTTTTGTGCTTGTTCATTCTCCCCAATACAAGGGAGACATTTCAATCAGTGGTCTTTCCGAAGAAACCACTGTATATTTTGACGAGTACGGGGTTCCCCATATTTATGCAGCAAATAAAGCCGATGCTTATCGAGCCTTAGGTTACCTACATGCGCAAGACAGAATCTTCCAGTTGGAAATGATGCGAAGAGTGGGGTCTGGAACTTTGGCGGAATTTCTAGGTCCGGACGTACTCGAAATTGATCAATTTTTTAGAACCTTAGGGATTCCAGAACATGCGATGACCTCAACGGACTATTGGAATGCACAACCTGACTCCCCTTGGAAAAGTGCTACCGAAGCCTACATCGATGGCGTCAATGAGTTTATCCGTGAAGGCAAGCTACCCATGGAATACACCCTTTTGGGAGAAAAGCCTAGGGAATTCACCATCAATGACATTCATGCCATTACGGGCTATATGTCCTTCACATTTGCCATGGCTCTAAAAACAGATCCTTTGGTGACACTGATGCAGCGAAAATTAGAGCCTGAATACCTGGAAGCGTTATCCATTCAAACCTTACCCGAACATCATTTTATCCCGAATTTTTATCCGGATACGCTATCAAATGGAAGTTTGGTAAGTCTTTTGGAAAAATTACCAATCCCTTTATTGGAAGGATCCAATGGATGGGTGATTTCGGGAAGTAAAACCAAAAGCGGGAAAGTCATTTTCGCCAATGATACACATATAGGTTTCTCATCCCCCTCTGTTTGGTATGAGGCGCACTTAGAATATCCGGGATATAGTTTTTATGGAAATCACCTTGCTGGAGTTCCTTTTGCCCTAGTTGGACATAGCAAACATCACAGTGTAGGCCTCACCATGTTTGAAAATGATGATCAGGACTTTTTTGAAGTGCAATTGAATCCCAATAATCCTGAGGAGTACCGGTTTGGTGAGGAATTTCTACGCTTTACTGTAAGAAATGAGCAAATAGCCGTAAAAGGTCAGCCTCCAGTGGAATTTGAGATCCGAGAAACCATCCATGGGCCAGTCATGAATCCAGTTGTTCCGGAAATTGCTTCTCTAAGTTCCAATCCAGTGAGCAGTTGGTGGGTATATACCCTAGAACCCACCAAAGCCCTAGAAGCAATGTATAAGATAAATCATGCACAGACCATTCAGGATGTGGCGGATGCAGCTGCTTTAATTCATGCACCGGGATTGAACATTATGTATGGTGATAGCTTAGGGAATATTGCCTGGTGGGCTGCTGCCAAGTTGCCAATACGGTCTGAAAAGGTTCATTCCAAAGAGTTTGCAAATGGTTCGGACCCTGAAACGCTTCCTCAAGGTTGGTATCCTTTCAGTACCAATCCCATGAGCATCAACCCTCCATCGGGATTCGTTGCCTCGGCAAATAATCAGCCCGATACGCTTCGAAATGGGATATTCTTCCCCGGTTACTATTATCCTGGAGAACGTTGGCAGCGGATAGCAGATGCCATCAACTCAAGAAATGACTGGACCATTCAAGAAATGAAGTCTGTGCAATTGGAAGTGGTCAATTCAGATCATCCCCAAATAGCGAAAATCATGTTGGAGCAAATCCCAGATTTTGATTTTGAAGGGAAGGAACAAGTAAAAACCTTACTGGAAAACTGGGATGGGAATCACGACCTGTACTCCTCCACCCCTACCATTTATTACAAATGGCTTTATCATACCCTCCGACTTGCGATGGAGGATGAGCTGGGAAAGGATGCTTTTGAAAATTACTTGGGCACTTTCATGATGATCCGATCTAACTTAACTTTTGTTAGAAATTTGGAAAATCCCTGGTGGGACAATATCAACACCCCTGAAAAAGAGAGTTTTGCTGATATTTTCTCTGAAAGTCTAAAAATTACCCTTGAGGAACTTGAGGCTCAACTTGGAGAAAACATCAATTCCTGGGATTGGGAAAGAGTGGTAGTGGCAGAACATCCTCATCCATTGGGTAGTCAGAAACCTTTGGACAAAATCTTCAATGTTAAAACGGATCCTATTCCTGCCAATGATGAGTCCATCAACAAATTGGCATTTAAGCTCAACGGTGAGGGGATTTACAAAGTAACTTCTGGTCCTGCTATGAGAATCCTTATTGACTTTATGGACGTAAGCCGTTCTCTTTCTGTGCTCCCTACCGGTCAAAGTGGAAACCGCTTTAGCAAACATTATAGCGATCAAGCTTCACTTTACGCAACTGGAAAATACCGCTACCAACTCATGGATAAGAATGAAATTCTAGAAAGTTCTGACGAGCCTTTGATTTTGAAGCCTCGATAAACTTCTTAATCCAGTTTCGGTTATTCAAATAGAAAAATGAAAAAGAAAGAAAAAAAAGTATATCCAGTTCAATTTTCTGAAGAGGAATTGAGAAATAAATTGGACTCAGCTTCTTACCATGTCTTGATTGAAAAAGGCACCGAGCGCCCTTTCACGGGAGAATATTATTTAAATCATGATACCGGTATTTACGAGTGCAAAGTTTGTGGTAATGAAATTTTCCACTCCTCAAAAAAATACGACAGTGGTTGTGGTTGGCCTAGCTTTACTGAACCCATTCGGCCGGAAGCTATAGATGTTCAGATGGATTATTCCCACTTCATGATCCGGGAGGAGATTTTATGTGGTAAATGCGGTTCTCATTTGGGCCATCGATTCCCTGACGGTCCAAAGGACCAGGGAGGAATCCGATATTGTATCAATTCAGTAAGTATGGATTTTAAAGGAGAATAAAAGCTATCTTTTATCCATATATAAGCTGTACCAAAAAGGCAATCACCCCAACACTCAAGCCCGCCATAAATACAATATAGGCATAGCTTAGCAGGCGATATTTTTGATTCAACACCATGCTTTGGTAGTAGAGGGAAGTAGACATTTGCTCCAAAATTTCATCTTTGGAGTCCATCGCATTTTTGATGCTTTGAATGTAGTCATCCTTGGTAAAATGGGTCACAGAACCAAAAAATATCAAAGAACGGTTTTCATTAGATTGGTTATCTGACTTGCCTACAATCTTCGGCTTGGCAGCCTGAACCGCCAAAACAGTGGAAATCAAGCACATCAAAACAAAAAGGATAATCGGGACCAACATTGTAAAATCCTGCATATCCAACTGGCGAGAAACTGAACCGTAACCCACCAAGGCCACCATAGAAGAAATTACCAACGCATTGATGCTGATAATGATATTTGCTTTGTTATCTGCAATCTTCAATAGCTGGGAATTATTATTAAAAGTTACCCGAAAAAATGTCTGTCTTTCCCGGCTGGTTTTATCCTTGAGCTTGGTTGTAATATTTTTCTCTTCCATGGAGAGTGGCTTTGTCTCCTGAAAATAAGAAAAATCAGGCAGGCAAAAACAATTATTCCATAATCTCTTTTTTTGATAGTGGATAGAAAATAAAAACCTTTAAAATCAAAAATTCTCCTTATAGCATTAGGAGCTATCAATTCTCCTGAAATAATCCTATTTTCTACAAAAAATTTTGTGATATGAAAAAACTGAACAAAGAAGACATCCCACAGGAGGTATTTGATCTTTATGATTATTACGCCCATAATCAATTAGATCGTCGCACCTTTATGGAAAAGCTTTCTGCCTATGCGGTGGGAGGAATTACACTAACGACGCTGATGAGTACCATGATGCCGGACTACATAAGTACAGCGACCGTTCAACCGGATGATGATCGAATGCAAAGTTCAGATTATGTATTCTACAATTCTCCAAATGGAGGGGGTGAAATCAGAGGACTCCTCTCAAAACCTTCAGGAAGTGGAAAATTCCCTGGAATTGTAGTGGTACACGAAAACCGCGGATTGAATCCATACATTGAAGATGTAGGACGAAGATGTGCCGTAGCGGGCTTTATTTCCATTGCCCCGGATGCCTTATGGCCATTGGGAGGATATCCCGGAAATGATGATGAAGGGCGGGAAATGCAACGAAAGCGAAGCCGGGATGAAATGTTAGAAGACTTTATTGCCGCCTATAATTACCTAAAAAACCATCCTGATTGCAACGGACATGTGGGTGTCGTTGGTTTTTGTTTTGGAGGATGGATCTCCAACATGATGGCTGTTCGAATCCCTGATTTAGGAGCCTCAGTTCCTTTCTATGGAGGTCAGCCTACAGCAGAAGAAGCTGCTCAAATCAAGGCTCCATTGATGATCCAATATGCAAGTTTGGATGAACGGGTGAATGCCGGATGGCCTGCGTATGAAGAAGCCCTAAAGGCCAATAACGTGGAATATGTCATGCATATGTATGAAGGGGTCAATCATGGATTCCATAACAATACTACTCCTCGCTACGACGAAAAAGCAGCAAATCTGGCATGGGAACGGACCATTGCTTTTTTCAAAGAGAAATTGAAATAAAACCCAAATACCACAAGAGGGCTCCTGCCCTCTTTATTTTTAGTTAATTACACATTATGCTTGAAAACAAATTCAACATTGCTGTCCTCATCGACGGGGATAATGCACAACCTAAATTACTTCAGGAAATTCTAGAAGAGGTCTCCAAATATGGAAAGGCAACGATCCGGAGGATTTATGGAGATTGGACCACTCCCCAAATGAATGGATGGAAGGATCCTATCAACCTTCATTCCTTTAATCCTATGCAGAAATTTTCCTACACAACAGGAAAAAACTCAACAGACAGTTCCCTGATTATAGACGCGATGGATATTCTTCACAGTGGATCAGTAGATGGTTTTTGCATCGTTTCCTCCGACTCCGATTACACCGGATTAGCCAAACGAATTCGTGAAGAAGGATTATTCGTGATGGGAATTGGTCGAAGAGTTACCCCAAAGGCCTTCGTCCAATCTTGTGAAATTTTCACCTTTGCCGAAAACTTGGGAGAAGAACTGGAAGAGGAAGAAGATAAATCAGTTGCTACGAAACAAGATAAGTCCAGTTCTAGCCGCTCCCATTCCTCCCCCCATGAAGGTTCAAAACGGAAGAAAAAATATCCAAAGTTGGATCTGCATTTAATTGACAAAGCTTTTGAAATTTCTTCCGAAGAGGAAGAAGAAATCCACATTGCTAAGATCGGATCATCTTTGAGAAAGATAGACCCCAGTTTTGACCCTCGCTCTTATGGCTTTCGGAATTTGACAGAACTTTTCAAAAGCTTGGATAAGTATGTGGTGGTTCGAAATGAGGTGAATGGATTGAATTACCCATTGGTTAAATTGAAATAAAAAAAAGATGGAAAACCATAAAGAAACGGTTTTCCATCTTTGATTTTATTCGTACGACAAGGATTGAATTAATCCAAAAGATCAATGGTCAAGGTTTCACCTTCTTTGGTAACCTTAGCCACTCCTTTTTTGGTCAATCCTTTGATCGAAACATCCCACTTTTTATTACTTAAACCTGCCTCATTTTTAATGTCCAGCAAATTGGCCGGGTGATTTTTACTGATCAAATCAAATACAAGCTTCTCTTCCTCGGTCAATTCAACCGCTTTTTTCTCTGGGCGCATTTGCGGGAAGAATAGAACTTCCTGGATGGTCGAGTTATTGGTCAATAGCATAGTCAATCGGTCAATTCCGATTCCCAAACCAGATGTAGGAGGCATACCATATTCCAAAGCTCTTAAGAAATCCTCATCCATCGCCATGGCCTCATCATCCCCTCTTGCTGCCAATTTAAGTTGGTCCTCAAAACGTTCCCGCTGATCAATTGGATCATTCAACTCGGAGTAAGCATTTGCAATTTCCTTTCCATTGACGAAAAGCTCAAATCGCTCAACCAACCCTTCTTCCGTGCGGTGCTTTTTGGCCAAAGGCGTCATTTCAATAGGATAATCAATAATATAGGTCGGCTGGATCAAATGAGCTTCTACTTTGGCTCCAAAAATCTCATCAATCAATTTGCCCTTACCCATGGAATCATCCACTTCAATAGCCAATTTTTTGCAGACCTCTCGAAGTCCAGCTTCATCTAGTTGGCTCACATCCACTCCTGCATATTCCTTGATGGAATCATACATGGTGAGACGGCGATATGGACCAGCGAAATCAATCACATGTTCACCCACTTTTACTTGGGTAGTTCCATGAATGCGTTCCGTTACCTTCTCCAACAATTCCTCCACCATTTCCATCATCCAGATGTAGTCTTTGTATGCTACGTAGATTTCCATAGAGGTGAATTCCGGATTGTGGGTGCGGTCCATTCCTTCGTTTCGGAACATTTTCCCAAACTCATATACTCCATCAAACCCACCTACAATCAAACGCTTTAGATACAATTCATTGGCAATTCGAAGGAAAAGCGGCATATCCAAGGTATTGTGATGCGTCTGAAACGGACGGGCCGCCGCACCGCCATGAACTGCCTGAAGAATCGGAGTTTCTACTTCCAACCATCCATGATCATCAAAATAGCGTCTCATGGAAGAAATAATGTTGGATCTCGTGATAAAGGTCTTTTTTACCTCGGGATTCACTGTCAAGTCCACATAACGCTGACGGTAGCGCAATTCAGGATCTGTAAATCCATCGTAAACATTCCCTTCTTCATCTCGCTTCACAACAGGTAAAGGTTTTACTGCCTTAGATAGAACCTTTAATTCGGTCACATGAAGGGAAATCTCTCCCGTTTGGGTCGTAAAAATGTATCCCTTGACGCCGATGAAATCGCCTATCCCCAAAAGTTTTTTGAAAACAGCATTGTAAAGCGTCTTGTCCTCTCCGGGACAGATATCATCACGGCGAACATAGATTTGAAGTCTTCCGGTAGAATCCTGAATTTCCGCAAATGAAGCTGAACCCATGATTCGACGACTCATCAAGCGACCCGCTATGGAAATATTCTTGTAATCGTTTTTACGATTTTCATAATTCTGATGAATATCCTTTGCAGTCACATTGATGGGAAAAGAGGCTGCCGGATAGGGATTTACTCCCAATCGCATCAACTCTTCCCGGTCTTTTCTGCGTTCAAGTTCTTGTTCGCTCAATACTTGCATTTTATCTATCTAATTATTTACTAATCAATAACTTAATTTTTTTAATTTACTACCTAAAGCAAACTGATTACTTCAAATTCTTTCTTCGCTGCATTTCCCGTTTCACCAGTTCAAACTCTCGGCTGCTTTGTCCGGCAATGGAAGTGTTTTCAGCAGCACGTCGAGTTAAATAAGGCATCACCTTCTCCACAGGCCCATAGGGAACATACTTTACAACTTGGTAACCTGCTTTTGCCAAATTGAAAGAAATGTTGTCACTCATACCGTATAACTGAGAGAAGAAAACACGCTCGTCTTTTGGCTCTAAACCAAACTCTTCCATCAATTCGGTGAGTTCCAGATTACTTTTTTCATTGTGAGAGGCGCAAACCAAATGAATGCCATTCTCAACGCAAAAGCGAATAGCTGCGTCATAATCCCTGTCTGTTGCCTCCTTATTCGGCTGAATCGGATCTTGGTAGCCCATTTCTTCAGCTCGCTCCCGCTCCTTTTCCATATAGGCTCCTCGTACCGGTTTGGCGCCCAAGAGATACCCCTTTTGCTTTGCGTTTTCGAAATCCCGCTTTAATCTTCCTAGGGAATCATGACGATACATTTGGTAAGTATTGTACACCACACAACGCTCCCTATTGTATTTTTCCATGGCCTCATATGCCAAATTATCGATGACATCCTGAAACCAAGACTCTTCAGCATCCACCAAAATTTTCAAGCCTAAGTCATGGGCAGTCTTACACAAACGATCCACCCGAGCCTTTATTCTCTCAAAAGCCGCTTGCTCTTCAGAATTCAATTTCTCGCCCGCTTGGATTTTTTCCATAATATGAAAATCCCCCAAACCTGTGGTCTTGAACACTCCAAAAGGCATATAATCCTTTTCTGCGGAATGAACCATGGTTTGGTAGATTTCTTCAGTGGTCTGATCAAAACTCTCCTCTGTACCCTTTCCTTCCACTGAAAGGTCCAAAATGGATTGAACACCATATTTCGCCAATTCATGACAAGCATGAATGGATTCCTCAATCGTCTCTCCACCACAAAAATGACCAAACATGGTCTTTTTCATGATCCCATTGATTGGGAGTTTGAGTTTGAATGCCAAATTCGCCAAGCCTATCCCCAAGTCAGAGATCAGATTGTTGTTCAAGGTGGCGAAAATCAAATACATTTTTCGAAGCTCTGCATCCGATTTGGAAGCAAAGGCTACCTCAAGATTTTCAAAAGATATTTTGGGTTTCACGGCCATCAAGCGCAAATTAAGTCGCAAAGATATCAAAAAAACAGGTTCTACTTCTATTTTGTTGGGAATAATGGAAAGCACAAATTGCTTTACCTTTGTCCCAAATTTGAAAAGAAAACAAAGGTTCTTTTCCAAGGTTTAAAACCTCATAAACCCAAATCGATTTGAAAGCGATTTTCAATAAAAACTCCCATCAGAAACCCCTGATTATTGCAGGCCCTTGCAGTATAGAAACTCCCTCTCAATTAGAAGAAACGGTGGGGAAATTAGTCGAAGAAGGAATCTTCATTATTCGAGGCGGGGTATGGAAACCGCGAACCAGGCCAGGAAGCTTTGAAGGCTTAGGAGCCATTGCCCTACCTTGGATTCAGGAACTAAAGGAGAAATACCCGATTCAATTCGCCGTTGAAGTAGCTTCCGCCCAACATGTTGAAGAAGCCTTAAATGCCGGAATTGACATTTTCTGGGTAGGCGCTCGATCCACAGTAAACCCTTTTACTGTACAGGAAATTGCAGAAAGCCTCAAAGGAGTAGACATTCCGTTGATGGTAAAAAACCCTGTAAATCCTGATCTAAGCCTTTGGATTGGAGCTGTAGAACGATTCCTGAAAGCTGGGATTACTGATTTGGCAGTCGTTCACCGTGGATTCAGCAATTTCCGTGATACGCTTCACCGCAATTCTCCCTTGTGGCAAATCCCCATTGAATTTCGGACGCATTTTCCGGATTTGATGATGATCAATGACCCCAGCCATATCTCCGGAAAGCGAAATTTGGTTCCTATCATCGCTCAAAAAGCATTGGACTTGAATTTTGATGGTTTGATGATCGAGTCCCATATCCACCCAGAACAGGCTTGGACGGATGCAGCCCAACAACTAACACCACAAGATTTGGGAATCCTTCTTCAGCATTTGAAAACAAGGAAAGTTCACTTTGAAGGGTCTGAAGCCTTAAATCAACTGGACGACATTCGACAACAAATCGATCAAGCAGACCATGATTTATTAGAGGCAATTCACCGTCGAATGGAACTGGTAGACAAAATCGGAGAATACAAAAAGCTGAACAATGTAGCTGTCCTCCAATTAGAACGATGGCAAGAGATTCTCCAAACCCGACCTGAATGGGCCCAGCAATTGGGAATTAATAAAGAAGTCATCGTTGAAATCTTCAGCTTGCTTCATCAGGAATCCATACGAAAACAAACGGAAATTCTGGATAGAGATTAGAACAGGTATGCATGCATGCATACCTGTCTTTCAATCAATCGGTTTTGAATACAATTATTAATTGAATGATTCAGGATTCAAGAAGCTATTCTCCTTTCTTTCATTTTTTGAAAAAAAATATTTTAGAATAAAATTTTGACTAATAATAAATTAACGAAATATAAGTCTGTTTTCTCTATTTGATTTTTTTGATTTTAAAATTTTTAAAAAGAAACCAGTCCTTTTTTGTCAATTTCTCAATCTTTTGTAAAAAAAATAATTTTGCATTTAAAAAACATGCACTTACATTTACAGCATGTTAATCACAGCCGCGATTTATTTTACCTTCTTTTACTTTTACTTTCGAAGCCAACATCGAATCGGAGCAGTGTATTGTCCAGTCAAAAATTAAAAGAACATAAACAACACCAAAGCCCGATTCGAAAGAGTCGGGCTTTTTTATTTAAACGCTCAGCCGTATGAAAACACACAAACAAATCAAAGATTGGGGATTAAACTTGACTACCCCTTTGATCATTGCAGGTCCTTGCTCAGCAGAAAGTCCAGAGCAAATTGAGAAAATCTGTTTGGATATGAAGGAAGCGAATGCCGTTCCTCAAATTTTCCGAGCAGGTATCTGGAAACCACGGACAAGACCTGGGTCTTTTGAAGGAATTGGAGAAGATGGCTTGAAATGGATGGAAATCGTCCGCCATCATTTAAATATTCCCATTACGGTTGAAGTAGGAAATGCTGCGCATGCAGAATTAGCCCTTAAACATGGTGTGGATGTGATTTGGGTTGGGGCTCGAACAACCGTGAATCCATTTGCTGTTCAGGAAATCGCCGAAGCGCTGAGAGGTTCGGATGTACCTGTGATGGTAAAAAACCCAATGAATCCCGATTTAGATCTTTGGATTGGGGCTTTGGAACGGATGCATGCTGTCGGCTTAGACAAATTGGCTGCCATTCACCGAGGCTTCTCGGATGCGTATGATAAGCGATTCCGTAACAAACCTAACTGGTCCATGCCTATTCACCTAAAGCGTGTTTGGACCGGAATGGAAGTAATCAATGACCCATCTCATATCGTAGGTCGCCGCGATGGAATTTTAGAAGTATCTCAACGTGCCATCAACTTTGGTTTGGACGGCTTGATGATTGAAACACACCATGATCCGGATAATGCCTGGTCCGATGCCAAGCAGCAAGTGACCCCAAAAGCATTACGGGAAATCCTCAATGCAATCGACTTCAAGGAGCCTTTGGAAAATATGAGGCCTGATGAGCGATTGCAAGATCTTCGCAGAGCAGTCGATCATTTGGATGATCAATTGTTGGATATTTTGCAAGAGCGTTTTGCAGTAATCGACCAAATCGGGGAACACAAGCGGGAGCATCACTTGACTGTATTTCAATCTGATCGTTGGAAAGATGTAATGGAAAGTCGTACTCAAAAAGGAATGGCAAAAAATCTAAGTGAGAAGTTCATGAAAGAACTGCTTTATTCCATTCACGAAGAATCCGTCAAGCGTCAAGAAAAGCAATTGCGGGAAGCAGATGCGATCAAAAAAGCCTAATTAATTCAGCTGAATCAAATTCAAAAAGGGAGGACTCTTCCTCCCTTTTTTGATTTCTTTTACCTTTGATCAAAAAATAAATTCTGTGAATCCGGTTATCCATACTGACCAGCTCGTTGAAACGCTCCAGCAGCAATTAGAAAGCCTTTCCTTTTCGTCACTTTTTGTCCTGACGGATGAAAACACCCAGGAAAAGTGCTTTCCATTGATCGGGCAGGCCCTTCCAAAAGGATTCCATCATTTTACGGTCCCGGCAGGTGAAACCCATAAAAACTTGGATACCTGTTCGAAAATCTGGTCGGAAATGACCAAATCCGGATTGGATCGGCAAGCCCTGATGCTCAATTTGGGAGGAGGAGTCATCGGAGATATGGGTGGTTTTTGTGCCAGCATTTACAAGCGAGGAATCCGATTTGTCAACTTGCCTACTACCCTATTATCTCAAGTGGATGCCAGTGTAGGCGGTAAATTGGGGGTTGATTTTGAAGGGCTTAAAAACCACTTGGGGGTATTCAATGAACCTGAATGGGTTTTAATTGCACCGGAATTTCTAAAGACTCTTCCCAATCGCGAACTTCGATCCGGTTTTGCCGAAATCATTAAGCATGGTTTGATACAGGATGCAGACTATTTTAACCAGCTTTCCTTCGAAAAATGGCAGGAAAATAACTGGAGCGTCCTGATCAAGAAGTCTGTAGAAATTAAGAAAGAGGTGGTACAAGCAGATCCAAAAGAGGCCGGACTTCGAAAAATCCTGAATTTTGGCCACACCATCGGACATGCTTTTGAAACATATTTTCTGGATACCAGCAAACACCTCCTTCATGGAGAAGCCATTGCCGCTGGGATGATTTGTGAAGGCTGGCTTTCTTTGAAAAAATGTGGTTTGAGTTCAAACGATCTAGACAAACTAACCCAAGCCTTCCTTCAGGTATACGGAAAAATTAAGATTCAGAAAGAAGATATAGACCCGATCATTCATTTGTGTTTTCAGGATAAAAAGAATGTTGGGCAAACCCTACTCCTCTCCTTACTCAATGAAATTGGCCACTGCCAATTTAATATCGCTGTGAAGCCTGAAGAAATCCACGCAGCTATCCAATTTTACCAATCACTTTAATGCTTTTTATTTCCAGCTATGGATATTCTTGAACTAAGCCAAAAATCCAGCTTTACGCCTACTGAAATCCCTCTTCCTTCTTCAAAAAGTGAATCCAATCGGGTATTAATAATCGATGCTTTGACTGAAGGTCAAAACAAAATAAGCAATCTGGCAGAGGCTCGGGATACCCAGACCATGATCCAAATTTTACGGAGTAATCCACCCATATACGATGTATTGGATGCGGGTACAACGATGCGATTTTTAACAGCCTATGCCGCAATCACCAATCAGCATAAAGTACTAACCGGTACACCTCGAATGTGCCAGCGACCAATTGGAATCTTGGTTGAAGCACTTCGAAGTGTTGGAGCCGAGATTCATTACATGAATGAAGAAGGCTACCCTCCTTTGGCTGTTCATGGACTGAAAGAGCAAACAGCGCATCAAATCAAAATGAGGGGAGATGTCTCAAGTCAGTACATCTCGGCAATGCTTATGATTGCTCCACTCCTTCCTAAAGGCTTGGAAATTGAATTAGAAGGGAAAATCGGGAGTCGAACCTATATTGAGATGACTCTGGAGTTGATGAAAAACTTTAGCATTCAATACACTTGGGAAGATCGAATTATCCGAGTTCCCCATCAAGACTACAAACCTTCAAATTTCTCAGTAGAAAGCGATTGGTCTGGGGCAAGTTATTGGTTTAGTTTGGTGGCCTGTGCAGATTCCGCGTCCCTGTTTTTGAAAGGATTAAAGAAAAATAGCCTACAAGGTGATGCCAAAATTGTAAGCATCATGGACAATTTGGGTGTCAAAACCACCTTTCATGCCGGAGGCGTGCTATTAGAAAAACAAGCTGTAAAAGGATTGGAAAGCTTTGACTTTACCCATTGTCCGGATTTGGCCCAAACAGTTGCGGTAACCTGCGCAATCATTGGACAAAATTCCATTTTCACGGGATTGGAAAGTTTACGAATCAAGGAAACAGATCGGATTTATGCCTTGCAACAGGAACTCGGGAAATTCAATGCAAAGCTTGAAGAAATCGAGCCCGAAGTCTTTCAGGTAATCCCATCCGTTACTATGCCGAATTCGGTACAGATTCATACGTACGATGATCACCGAATGGCCATGGCCTTTATGCCACTATTGACCAAAACAAAGGTTTTAATTGAAGATCCACAGGTGGTCAATAAATCTTACCCCAGCTTTTGGAATCATTGTCAATTGACCGGAATTCAAACAGAATCAATATGAGTCAAAAAATAGCTATCCAAGGGATTCCAGGATCATTTCATCATCAAGTAGCCCTTCAGTATTTCGGAAAGGACTGCGAGTTATTAACATTCACAACCTTTGAAAAAGTAGCCCAATCCATCGCTTCAGGAGAGGCAGATGCGGGGGTGATGGCGATTGAAAATTCAATCGCAGGTGCAATCTTACCTAATTACGACTTGATTGATCGCTATGATCTCAACATTCAGGAGGAATATTATTTGCCCATTGCCCATCAATTGATGGCTTTAAAAGGCCAAACGATTCACGAGTTAAATGAAGTTCGTTCCCATCCCATGGCACTCCTGCAATGCAAAACATTTTTAGCAAAACATCCCAACCTCGTTCCCAAAGAGGATGTGGACACCGCAAGTGTTGCCAAACGAATTGCAGACGAAAACCTAAAAGGAGTCGCAGCCATTGCAAGTGAAATTGCTGCAAAAACCTATGGTTTGGAGATCGTATCCCGAGACATCCAAACCGTGAAGGATAATTTCACCCGCTTTATCATTTTGGAAAAAGAAACATCCACCAAGCAATACATTCCCAACAAAGCCTCTTTTAAAATCACCATTCAAAATGAAGCCGGAGGTTTGGCAAAACTTTTAACTCATCTCAGCGAATACGGACTCGATTTAAGTAAAATTCAGTCCATTCCGGTGATTGACAAGCCTTGGGAATATGCCTTTTTTATTGATGCGGTCTTTGAAGATTATCGGATGTTTATCCAAGCCATGCAACTGGTCAAAAAGGATTTTGGAAGTCTAAAAATTTTGGGTGAATACCAAAGTCGAAGATAATGAATGAGTTCGCGAACAGAATGAAATCGGCTCAGGAGTACTATTTTTCTGCAAAACTCCGAGAAGTCAATCAACTCATTGCCGAGGGCAAACCCGTCATTAATTTGGGAATCGGAAGCCCTGATCTTCCTCCCGACCCAAAGGTGATTCAAGCCTTGCAGAATACTGCTTCCCAGAGCCAAGCCCATGGCTACCAATCCTATCAAGGAATCCCCGAAATGCGGATTGCCATGAGTGACTATTATCGACGGGAATTTCAAGTTGATCTCAATCCCTTCGAAGAGATCCTTCCCTTGATGGGCTCCAAAGAAGGAATCTTGCACATTAGTTTGGCATTCCTGAACCCGGGAGATGCAGTTTTGATTCCTGATCCAGGCTATCCCACCTATACCTCTGTCACCAAATTACTGGAATGTGAACCCATTTATTACCCCCTTCAGGAAGACGGGGCACCGGATTGGTCATTTTTGGAAAAACTGGATTTAAAAAAGGTCAAGTTGTTCTGGGTGAATTATCCCCATATGCCTACAGGACATCGGGGAAGCAAGAAACTATTCCAGGATTTGATCAATTTTTCAAAAAAGCATGATTTGATTTTGGTTCATGATAATCCCTATTCTCATATTTTGACTCCAGAACCACTCAGCATTCTTGCACTTGACGGAGCGAAAGAAGTTGCCTTGGAATTAAATTCTTTAAGCAAAACCTATAATATTCCTGGTTGGCGTGTGGGAATGATTTGTGGAAAAAAGGAATGGCTGCAAGGGATCCTCCGCGTAAAATCCAATATGGATTCCGGTATGTTTTTGGGTATTCAAAAAGGTGCGATTGCCGCCTTACAATTGGGAAAACCTTGGTTTGAAGAATTGAATCAACAGTATATCAACCGAAGAAAATTGGTTTGGCAACTTGCTGAACTTCTTCAATTGGAGGTTGAAAAAGAACGATCCGGTCTTTTCGTTTGGGGAAAAGTCCCTTCTAAAGTAAACGCTGAGGAATTGGTCGATCAATTACTTTATGAGAAACACATTTTCATTACACCGGGAAAAATCTTTGGGAATGCAGGCAAGGATTATGTCCGAATTTCCCTTTGTATGCCAGAATACAAAATCTTAGAAGCAATCAAACGCATCAAAGCTTAAAACCTATGAAAAAAATACACATTATCGGGTTGGGATTATTGGGAGGTTCTTTCAGTTTGGCAGCCCGCAGAAAATTCCCCGAACTCGTTGTAACCGGATATGACATTTCTGAAAAGAATCAGAAAGACGCTGAAATCTTAGGCATTATTACTGAAGCAAAAAAACAACCCGACGCTGATACAGATATTGTCCTTTTAGCCACTCCTGCTGATAGCTTGGGTAAGATTTTGGAAGAAACTTTAGATCAAATAGGAGAAGAAACCTTGGTCATTGATTTAGGTTCAACCAAATCCAAGCTTTGCCAACTAGTAGAAAACCATCCAAAGCGAAAGCAGTATTTAGCAGGTCACCCCATTGCAGGTACTGAATACAGTGGTCCAAAAGCAGCTTTTTCTGATCTTTTAGATGGAAAAGTGATGATTCTTTGCGAGATGGAAAAAACGGATTTACATCTGAAGGAAAAGGCTTATCATCTATTTGAGGCACTCAATATGAAGCTTCGGTTTATGGATCCGGAGGAGCATGATCGCCACTTGGCATTTGTCTCTCACCTTTCTCATATTTCCTCCTTTATGCTGGGTAAAACAGTTCTTCAAAAAATGGAAGATGACCGAAATATCTTTGATATGGCAGGCTCAGGTTTTGCCTCCACCGTCCGACTGGCAAAATCCAGCCCAGCGATGTGGGCGCCGATTTTGACAGAAAACCAAGAAAATATTTTGGCTGCTTTGGATGGTTACATTGCCAATTTGAGCAGTATTAGAGAAAAGATTGCTGCTTCTGATAAGGAAAGTATTCACCAAGAATTAGCCGAAATCAATCAGATCCGGGATATTTTGGATTTGGGGAAAGGGTGAGATAGAAGTGGAAAGTTAGAAAGTTAGTTTTAATAGGTTATTCAATTAGGAAACACCTAGGAAGATTAACATTCAGATTATAATTTGAACCATCAAAACCAAAGCCCTATGAAACCCTATCTTTCTATCCTTCTTATTTTTTTGAGTTTGAACCTTTTTGCACAGGAAACTTGGCAAGAAATCTCGGCAAAAGGAGAAGCTATGAAAAGGCATGAAAACTCATTTGTTGAATGCAATGGGAAATTATATGCCTTGGGAGGACGTGGTGATCGTTCCGTGGATGAATTTGACCCAAAAACCTCCACTTGGACAAAAGTGGCGGATGCACCCATGGAAATCAGCCATTTTCAGGCAGTTAGTTTTGAAAATGAAATTTGGATTATTGGAGCTTTTACAGGGGGATATCCACATGAAACTCCGATTGAAAACTGTTGGATTTTTAACCCAGAAAATAAAACCTGGAGAAAAGGCCCAAAACTTCCAGAAGGACGAATGAGAGGTTCGGCAGGAGTTGCTGTCAAAAATGGAAAGATTTATTTGGTTGGTGGAATTCAAGATGGTCATTACGAAGGCTTCGTGCCATGGTTTGATGTTTTGGATCCCAAAACCGGAACCTGGAGTCCCCTAGCCGATGCCCCGAGAGCAAGAGACCATGTGAGCGCTGCACTAGTTGGAAATCGATTATACCTTGCAGGTGGTCGAACTTCCCATGCCGCGGTAGGCAAAGTTTTGGAAACAACCATCGACGAAATTGATTTTTATGATTTTGAAACTGGAAAATGGGAAACAGCTGCCACTAAAATTCCGACTCCAAGAGCCGGGAACTCCAATTTAGGGATAGGTCCTTATTTGGTCATTATGAATGGAGAAAGTGCTGCTCAGGAATCAGCCCATGCAGAAGTGGAGGTTTTAGATACCAGAAATAATACCTGGAAAAGCTTAGCTCCATTAAACCAAGGTAGACATGGTACCGGAGTTGTCTTTTTAAATGGAAAAATTTATGTCGCTGCAGGTTCAGCAAATAGAGGTGGCGGGCCTGAACTGAACACCATCGAGGTTTTAAATTGGGAAAAAGCTATTCAACCATAAGATGAATGTCTTTTTAGGGAACATTTTTCATCGAATCAGTATTGTGTTTACATCAAATTTAAAATTATGAAGACACTAAAATTCAAAACCAATATTAACTGCGGGAATTGCTTGGCGAAAGTTGAGCCTAAATTGAATGCTGAATCTAAAATCCAGTCTTGGGATGTGGATTTGAAAAGTGATGATCGAATTTTGACAGTTGAATCAGAGGATATCACCGAGGAAGAAGTTTTTAAAACTGTTTTGAAGGCTGGGTTTATTGCGAAGCCTGTTTAAAGAGAAATAGCCTTTTCAGGGCTGATTGACTAGTATTTTTTCTAATATTCTGTCAGGCTGAGCGGAGTCGAAGCCTTTATAGATTTACTTTAAGGCTATTTGAAATATTTAAAGGTATTATAGGAAGTTAAATTCCTGCATGGAACCAAGGGTTTTAAATTTTTGTAATTTTTTTCCATTAGTATCTTATTTATATAGAGACCTCGACTCCGCTCGGTCTGACACTTCACTTTCACCTCTGGATCAGGCCTAAATTGAATTGACCATTTTGAAACGTGTCTCACTTGAATTTTACTCCAATTTTCTTTCAGGCTGACCCTTCGACTTCGCTCAGGATGACTGGAGTCGAAGCCTTAAAGCAATTTGCATTAAAGCTACTTGGAATCTTTAAAGTTCTCATGGGAAGTTAAATTCTTACAAGCAGCCAAGGATTTTAGTTCGTTCCAATTTTTATTGATCAGTGCCTCTTTTTTCTTTCGGCTCCAATTTTTCAATTGTTTCTCAAATGAAATTGCCTCCTTGACATCCATAAAATCTTGACTGAATACAAGTTTTATAGGTCTTCTTTTGAAAGTATAGCAAGATGAATCTCTACCCTCTTCATGTTCTGCCAATCTTCGATCCAATGAATTAGTTACTCCCGTATAATAACTATCATCGGAACATTTTAATATGTAAACGAAAAATCTTTTCATCAAGGTCAAGATGTTTACAACCGAAAATTTTATTTATTTAAAACTAACATTTTTTAAAAATTAAGACCTCGACTCCGCTCGGTCTGACATTAGTCGCTAATCCTCATTATTGTTGACCATTTTGGAAAGGTATTTTGACTAGATTTCACATCAATATTCCGTCCAGCGCGGAACTTAAGCATAGTCGCGTTTAAGGACTTCCCAAAAATTTCACTCCAAACTCTGTCAGTCTGAGCGGAGTCGAAGCCTTTTGGAATTTACTAGTAGGCTTCTTGGAATCTTTAAAGTTCTTATGGGAAGTTAAATTCCTAGTTAAAGACAAGAATTTAAACTCGCTCAAATCTTTATTCCTCAATACCTCTTTTTATAAAATTAAGACCTCGACTCCGCTCGGTCTGACATTTTCCAACCCCTTGAAAATATCTTTACAGATTTTACTTGAAAAAACCATCTGAAACTGAAACAAGGTGCTTTTATTATAAATCAATTAACTTAATTATCTGATTATCAATAAATAAAGCCATGCAATTACTAAGTTTTTGAACTTAGCGAAATTAATTTCGTATTTTTGAAACTATGAAATCCACGATTTCCATATTGATGGCCCTTTTTGTATTCTTTGCTTCGGTCGGCGTGGCGGAGACTACTCATTTTTGCATGGGACATGAAATGGAATCTGAAATAGGATTTGGAGAAAAGCACTTGGACTGTGGCATGACGATGCCCATGGATCATTCAGAAAACGAGGATGACAATCAACAGGATCCCAACTCCTGCTGTGAAAATATCACTACACAACTACAGGTAGATGATGAGTTCCACTTAAAAAAGGTTGATCATCAGTTCTCCCCAACCTTTGCCTTGGCTTTGGTTCAGGTATTTGTTTTTGGCATTGATCCCATTCAATCTGAAAAGACGCAGGTTCCTCCTTATTTCACTCCACCTCTCGAAGAGGATTTTCAGATCCTTTACCAACGTTTCCTAATATAATTCAAAGGAGCAGCTTCGGCTGCATGCACTGATTATAAGCCAATTTCCTTGGCCAATTTCTGCATTTAACCTTTGATTTATGCTGAATTCAATTATCAAGTATTTCCTCGAGAATAAACTCGTTACTGTATTACTCCTACTTCTCATTGTGGGATGGGGAATTTCGACAGCCCCCTTCAACTGGGAAACAGGAATTATTCCTCGCGATCCAGTCCCTGTAGATGCTATCCCAGACATAGGAGAAAATCAACAAATCGTTTTTACGGAATGGATGGGGCGATCTCCTCAAGATGTAGAAGATCAAATCACCTACCCATTAACTACTTCCCTACTAGGCTTGCCGGGAGTCAAAAGTGTCCGAAGCAGTTCTGCCTTTGGCTTTTCCAGTATTTATATCATTTTCGAAGAGGACATCGAATTTTATTGGAGCCGTTCCCGGGTATTAGAAAAACTCAATTCTCTTCCTGCTGGACTTCTCCCTGAAGGCGTACAACCCAAATTAGGTCCGGATGCAACCGCTTTAGGACAGGTTTTTTGGTACACGCTGGAAGGACGCGATGAAAACGGAAACCCAGTGGGCGGATGGGACTTGCACGAACTCCGCTCTATTCAGGATTACTACATTCGGTATGCTTTGACTGCAGTAGAAGGAGTATCGGAAGTCGCCTCAGTTGGAGGGTATATCAAAGAATATCAAGTTGATATCGATCCAGCTGCCCTCAAAGCAAATGGTGTCAGTTTGATGGATGTCATGGAGGCTGTCAGAAAATCCAACTTGGATGTTTCTGCAAATACCATTGAGGTCAATCGAGTAGATTATTTCATTCGTGGATTAGGATATGTAGAGGAACTGTCGGACTTGGATAAAGCCGTAGTCAAAGTAACCAATAATGTCCCTATACGAATTCAGGATGTTGCTCGGCTAAACATCGGTCCACAACCACGAAACATGGGTGGAATCCTGGACAAATCAGGTGCTGAAGCAGTTGGAGGAGTTGTGATCGCCCGGTATGGAGATAATCCTTTGAAAGTGATCGAAGGAGTTAAAGAAGAAATCGAAAAAATCTCCGAAGGTCTTCCAAGTAAAACCTTGAGTAATGGACAAATTTCTAAGGTTACCATCGTTCCTTTCTATGACCGAACCAACCTGATTTATGAGACATTAGGAACACTCTACGAGGCCATTTCCCTTCAAATTCTAATTACCATCGTCGTTATAATCGTGATGGTTTATAATCTACGGGCTTCTTTATTGATTTCAGCATTACTCCCACTTGCTGTACTTCTTTGCTTTGTTTTTATGAAGTACTTCGGCGTAGATGCCAATATCGTTGCGCTCTCCGGAATCGCCATTGCCATCGGAACCATGGTTGACTTGGGGATTATTTTGAATGAAAACATCCTTCGCCATCTGGAATTAGCCCCCTCAGGAAAAAATAAACTGACAGTTGTTTATGAAGCTACTTCAGAAGTAGCGGGGGCAATCCTTACTGCAGTCAGCACTACCATTGTCAGTTTTCTTCCTGTCTTCACATTACAAGCTGCTGAAGGAAAACTGTTTGGCCCCCTTGCCTACACTAAAACCTTTGCCTTGATTTCAGCGGTAATATTTACCCTGTTGATCATGCCTGGCTTTTCGCATTGGCTATTTTCCTGGAAAAGCCAAAAAGGAAAGTTTTCAAGATATTGGAATTATGCCTTGGTACTAGGAGGACTCGTCATTGCTTTTACTGTTTGGTCATGGGCTGGATGGGTTTTAGCTGCTTATGGGTTGATACATACGCTGGCCTTTCATTTTCCGGAACAGATTGAATCCAAGAAA
The DNA here is from genome assembly GCF_013373065.1 of Algoriphagus sp. Lineage (GTDB taxonomy): Bacteria > Bacteroidota > Bacteroidia > Cytophagales > Cyclobacteriaceae > Algoriphagus. The sequence continues at coordinate 6,483 of NZ_JABXIN010000020.1, read as the reverse complement.
AACTTCCTCATTATCAGTGTCACACTGGTAGCAGTAGCTTCTCTCCTAACCTTGGAATGGATGCCTCTAGGAGTATCCAATAGCAATTGGGTCAATTTCCTTTTCATTGCCTTTTTGCTGACAATGGTTTTAGGAGGCTTTTCACTCTTCATTAAAGCCTACCCCAAAATCCTAAGCTGGTGTCTAGATCATAAAAAGAGCTTTTTGGTCTTTCCTGCCTTGGTGATTCTATTTGGTGCCAATGTTTGGTTAGGTTTTGAAAATGTATTCGGTTTCCTTCCAAAGACTTTTGATCAGATTGGCTGGAATATCCGAACGAATTCACTATGGTCCAGTTTGACGCATAGTTTCCCTGGATTAGGGGAAGAATTTATGCCATCCTTGGATGAAGGATCTTTTCTTCTCATGCCGACTACCATGCCGCATGCCGGGGTACAGGAGAATAAGGAAGTTCTCCAAAAATTGGATATGCTGGTAACCGCCATTCCGGAGGTTGAATTGGTGGTAGGGAAAGCAGGAAGAGCTGAAACTGCCATCGATCCGGCACCACTCACCATGTTTGAAAATACGATCAACTACAAGAGTGAATTTGCCAGGGATGAAAACGGAAACCGAATTCGATTCAAAGTCAATTCAGAGGGTCAATATGAATTGAAAAATGGGACGTTGTTCGACCCTGAAATCATGGAACCTCATTTGATCAATGCTTCACAATTGATCCCTGATTCGGATGGAGAATATTTCCGACAATGGCGATCCCATATTCAAAGCCCGGATGATATTTGGAATGAGATTGTATCCGTCATTCAAATTCCGGGAGTCACTTCTGCACCGAAACTTCAGCCAATCGAAACGCGCTTAGTCATGCTGCAGACTGGCATGCGAGCTCCGATGGGGATCAAAGTTTATGGTCCGGATTTACAGACCATTGAAAATTTCGGGCTCCAACTTGAAAAATTCCTAAAGGAAGTACCCTCCGTAAAGAGTGAAGCTGTTTTCGCAGATCGCATTGTTGGCAAACCTTATTTGGAACTTGATATCAATCGTGAGGCGATTTCTCGATATGGGATGAATGTCGTGGATGTGCAGAATTTTATTGAGACAGCCATTGGAGGAATGCAATTGAGTACCACAGTGGAAGGTAGAGAGCGCTATCCGATTCGGGTTCGCTATGCGAGAGAGTACAGAGATGATCCTGCCGCCATTGAAAATTTGCAAGTACCCACTCCTCAAGGTAATTACATTCCATTGGGTCAATTGGCGGAAATCAGCTATCGAAAAGGACCGGATATGATTCGGGGTGAAAATAGCTTTTTGGTTGGCTATGTTCTCTTAGATAAAAAACCGGGCTTTGCCGAAGTGAGCGTGGTGGAAGAGGCTCAGAATTATTTAAAAGAAAAAATAGCTGCCGGGGAATTGGTGGTTCCGCAAGGAGTCCGATATGTTTTCTCGGGAACTTATGAAAATCAGGTTCGAGCTGAAAAGCGACTTTCTATCGTAGTTCCTTTATGTCTAATCATCATTTTCCTGATCCTTTATTTCCAATTCAGGGCCGTATCCACCAGCCTATTTGTATTCTCAGGAATTGCCATGGCCTTTGCAGGAGGTTTCCTCATGCTGTGGCTTTACGGACAGGATTGGTTTATGAATTTCTCGCTATTTGATATTTCCATGCGGGATTTATTCCAGATGAAAGTCTACAACCTTTCCGTTGCTGTTTGGGTAGGATTTATCGCCCTGTTCGGAATTGCTACCGATGATGGAGTTGTCGTCGCATCTTATTTGGATCAAAGCTTCAAATCCAACCAACCCAGAACCATTCAGGAGATTCGTGAAGCTGTTTTGGAAGCTGGAAAGCGCCGCGTATTACCTTGTCTAATGACTACAGCCACTACCCTTTTAGCGCTTATCCCAATTTTAACCTCCACAGGCCGAGGATCGGATATCATGATTCCAATGGCTATTCCAGCACTGGGCGGAATGGTCCTGGAATTAACAACTGTGTTTCTTGTTCCTACCCTCTATTGCTGGTGGGCTGAAAGAAAATTATCCACTAACCCATCTGCATTTCAAGCAGATCAAAATCAATAGGCCATGAGAAAGCAAATCCTATTCTTTATCCTATTTACCATTTCAGGGTCTTTTACCCAAGCCCAAACCTTGGATGATTATTTGGTGATGGCAGGGGAAAACAACCCGGAGTTGAAGGCATATTACCAGGAATACTTGGCTGCTTTAGAAAAAGCTCCTCAAGTAGGAACACTGCCTGATCCTGAATTGAATGCCGGAATATTCTTCTCTCCTATGGAGCGATTTATGGGGAATCAAGTGGCAGATATTCGCTTAATGCAGATGTTCCCTTGGTTCGGCACTTTAGATTCCCGAAAAGAAGCTGCAAACCTTCAGGCAGAGGCTCGCTATCAGATGTTTTTGGATGCAAAAAACCAACTCTTCTACGAAGTGAAATCCACTTGGTTCGAATTGTATCGTATCCAAAAAGAAATCGAAATCAATCGGGAAAACTTAGAATATCTAAAAGAATACGAGCGATTAGCTTTGGTGAAATACAGCAGTTCGACCAGTCAAAGCTCTTCTGATATGTCTATGCCCAATACTTCTTCGAACATGTCGAGTTCAGGCACACAGATGAGTGATGTCCTTCGGATTCGAATGCAATATTTGGAATTGAATAATTCCATTTTAACACTGGAAGATCAATTGATTCCCCTTCAGATCAAATTCAATCAATTGCTAAACCGGGATATAAATTCAGAGATTTCAAGTGTAGACACCTTGGAGCCTGGAAAATTACTTGCTGATAAAATGGCGCTATTGGACAGCATTCAGGTAAGCAATCCCAAACTGGCAAAATTTGATGCAGAATATGCTGCTTTGGAACAGGAAGAACGAATAGCAAGACTGGAAGGTAGACCTATGCTAGGCGCCGGCATTGATTACATGCCTTTCCAACCAAGACCAGAAGGAAATATGATGATGGGTGGCATGGATATGGTGATGCCAATGGTAAGTATTTCCTTGCCTATCTACCGAAAAAAGACCAATTCAAAGATCAAGGAAACCGAATTACTCCGCGAGGCCACCCTTTTGCGCAAGGAAAAAGAGGAGAACCTACTTGCGATGGAATGGGCAAATGCGATTCGGGATTTGGAAAATGCCAGTCGAAAAATCCAACTCTATCAAGAGCAAAAAGAAATCGCTGAGCAAACCTTGAAATTGGTCACTACTTCATTTACTGCCAATGGAAATGGCCTTGAAGATGTGTTGGCAGTTCAACAACAGTTACTGGATTTCCAGTTGAAAGAAATTAAAGCCATCGTCTTACAGCACCAAAGTTTGGCCAAGTTGGAGTCCCTGGTATCCAGTGAAATTTCCCCTTTAAACTAAACAGCTATGAAAAAGCTACTTTCAAATAAATGGATAAAAATTGCCGGCATTTTAGTGCTGGGAATAGCAATCGGCTGGCTAACTAAACCCGGCAAGGAATCTGTTCAGAATGCTGATCATGATCACTCCGAAGAATTACCCAATCAACTATGGACCTGCTCCATGCATCCGCAAATCAAGCTTAATGAGCCTGGAGATTGTCCAATTTGCGGGATGGATTTAATCCCCCTTTCGACTTTCTCACGTACTCAAAACCAGAATCCCTTGGTTTTTGAAATGAGTCAGCAAGCAGCTGCCTTGGCAAATATCAGTACTACCATTGTTAGTGGAAATGCAGTAAAAGGAGAATTGACCCTTACAGGAAAAATTCAGGCTGATGAGAGGGAAAATGCAGCTATTACTGCCAAATTCCCAGGTAGAATCGAAAAACTATACGTCACCTTTACAGGTGAAAAAGTCCGTGCAGGTCAAAAATTAGCGAGCATTTACTCCCCAGAATTACTAACCGCACAGCAGGAATTAATTGAAGCGGCCAAATCCAAAGATCGATTTCCTGAACTCTACAAAGCGGCAAGTGAAAAACTCAGATTATGGAAATTAAGTGAGTCTCAAATCTCTCAAATCGAAGCTACTGGAGAGGTTCGTGATCAAATCGACATCCTTGCAGAGCATAGCGGTGTAGTTGTCGATCGAAAAGTTACTGTAGGCGATTATGTATCCACTGGTTCTGTGCTATTCAACATTGTAGACCTTTCGAAGCTTTGGGTACTTTTGGATGCATATGAGTCTGATCTTCCTTTTTTAAGTCTTGGAAATGAAGTTTCATTTACAGTGGCAGGATTACCGGGAGAAACATTTAATGCGAAAGTTTCCTATATCGACCCATTGATTAATCCCTCCACTCGGGCAGCATCTGTAAGAGCCGAGGTTTCCAATAGGCAGGAAAAGTTGAAACCCGAGATGTTTGTTACCGCCCAATTGAAATCGAAAGAATCGAACGGATCCCAGGAAATTTCCATTCCAAGAACTGCAATCCTTTGGTCCGGAAGAAGATCGGTAGTCTATGTAAAGGTTCCGAATTCAGAAGTTCCTGCCTTTGAAATGCGGGAAATCACCCTAGGGTCAAAAGTGGGTGATTCCTACCAAATAGAATCGGGAATTCAAGTTGGTGAGGAGATTGTAACCAATGGAGTATTTGCAATTGATGCTGCCGCTCAACTTGCAGGTCAATTTAGCATGATGAACAGACCAGAAACCAAAACGCTGGATGTTTCTCCGGAATTCCGAACACAAATCACCCGTCTTGCAGATGCCTATTTTGAGCTGAAAAATGCACTGGTTGCAGATGATTTTGATGAAAGTATTACAAAAACAAAATCTATTCAATCCATTTTAGATCAGATAGATATGAATCTCTTAAGCAAATCTGCTCATAATGAATGGATGAAAGTTCAAGCCCAGATGAAAAATGCAATTCAGCGACTTCAAACAGCCGAAGACCTGGAAAAAGCCAGGTTAGCTTTTGCCGGATTATCTGAGGGAATTTTGGAGATGACCGAGCGCTTTGGATTGGACAAAGAGGTCGTTTACAAAGATTATTGCCCCATGGCTTTTGGGGATCAGGGAGCCTATTGGCTATCCGAGCGAAAGGATATCACTAACCCTTATTTTGGGGCTTCAATGCTAACTTGTGGGGAAGTAAAGCAAACCTACCTCAAAGGCCAACCTGTTTTGGCTATTCAAAAAGTAACAACTCAAATTTCTACAACACATAATCATTAATTCAAAAAACCATGATCAAAAAATCATTATTCGCAATTGCTTTAGGAATGATCCTTTTTTCTTGTTCTGAGCCTAAAACCGAACAAGAATCGCAAACTGAAACTCAAGAAATTTCTATCGAGAGTCCTACAGTTTCAGAAGCTAATGGTATTTCTTCCATCATCGATGCTTACCTTGAAGTAAAGGATGCTTTGGTAAATGACAATTCTTCCGAAGCTGCATCAAAAAGTGCTGCCTTGGTAGCTGCTTTAAAATCATTTGATGTGTCTTCCTCTGAAGGTGAAGATATCGAAGAGGTTGAAAGATTGCAGGTAGAAGCAACCTTGGTGGCTGAAAACCTTAATTCAGAGGATATCGCAGCACAGCGGGAGAGTTTTCAAACCTTGAGTGTGTTGATGAAGGATTTCATCCAAATTGCCGGTACCGATCGTACCCTTTACGAGCAGTATTGCCCTATGTATAAAAACAATACCGGAGGTGTTTGGCTCAGCGCATCTACAGACATCAAAAATCCCCTGTTCGGTAGCGCTATGTTGACTTGTGGATCCGTAAAGGATACAATTGCGGTGGACTAACCTATTTAGTCAACAGTCGATGGTCCATAGTCAATAGTCCATAGACGATAGTTAATGGCATACGAGACTTAAAAGCTTTTGTCAGTCCGAGTGGAGTCGAGGACTCTTCATATCCGCTCGAACTGACAGAAAAAAAATTTCACACTATCCAAATGAAAAAAATAACCCTCTTCCTCCTATTCTCAATTTTCATCCACTCTTTTTCTTGGGCTCAGGAACGAGTTTTAGAGCCTTTGAAAGTCTCCCAAATCCGAGGAATCAATGTGTTTGGAAAGCCGGTCGACAATCAAACCCGTTGCGTCCATTGGCACTCGGATTTGGATATTATTGCGATAAAGTTCAAGTGCTGTAAAAAGTACTATCCATGCTTTTCCTGCCATGAAGAAGAGGCAGATCATCCCCATCAAGTTTGGCCCAAAACAGAATTTGATCAAAAGGCTATTCTCTGTGGTGTTTGCGGGAATGAGCTAAGCATCGAGGATTATATGGCTTCCAATAATACCTGCCCCCATTGCCAATCAAGCTTTAATCCAGGTTGCAGCAAGCATTACCACTTATATTTCGAGACAGACGAGAAGTAGTTGGTGTTGAATGTTCGGGGTTCGGAGTTCAGGGTTTAATGTTAATCGTTAAACGTTAATCGTTAATTGTGGGAAGTTCGAAGTTCGATGTTCGGAGTTTTGGTGAATTGACGAACTGATGAATTGTTTAACTGACTAAT
>NZ_JABXIN010000004.1 GCF_013373065.1 Algoriphagus sp. | reverse complement strand
GTTAATGATGTTGTAGTCGGTTCCAGGTGTTCCGGAGAAGGTCCACTGGTAGTTTGAGAATCCGCCTTGGGTTTCATAGGTTACCTGTTCGAGTTCACAGGTTGAGGCATCGGGCTGTGCGGTGAACGTCGGAGTTGGGAGTGAGTTTACATTAATGTTGCCTGTTTCCGTTTGCGTTCCTACGCAACTTCCATTGGTGGCTTCAATCAAGTATGAATAATTCCCATTGCTACCACTACCTGGTGTACCGCTGATTGTAAGGGTATTTCCTGACATTGAAAAGGAAATACCAGATGGTAAATTAGTAACGTCTACGTCTGGCGCACCAGTTATTTCATAAGTTATTGGTATAATTCCTACTCCTTCACATACTGTTTGATTATCTGTTCCACCAGGGGAGGTCAGGCTAATGGTACACGCAAAAACCTCCTCAATCCTAAAATTCTCTTGATTTTCAATTTCTTTTTGGGGTTCCGCGACCGGTGTAATTTCTTCCTCTTCTTCCGGTTCGAAAAGCCGAACAAAAGGTTGGAGTTCACTTAGTTTGATGCCTTTGGTTTGGGCATAGAAATTCCAGCTGAGAAAAATCAGTCCTATAAAAAGTAATACGCTGAGTAATGATCTACTCATAGGCCCTTGTTAAGCATTTAAATGCATTTTATCGGGTAAAAAATGCATTACAAATATAAGATATTTCTTTCGTAAGCCCTAATTTATTCGCTTGATTTTTTAGGTCTTACTACTTGATTATCAGTTAGCTTATAAAATATATCCCCTTTATATATATTTTATAAAACATGACTATATACTTTTTGAAATTCAATTAATATATAATCAAGTACATTATTTTGTTAACACACAAATTATATTTTAAATTTTACAGACAAAGGGATTCAAATCTATTGAAAATTTTGTTTTCTCCAAAAAATCAAGAAAATATTTGTAGCTGTATAGAAAAAGCAATATGGATGAGGGTATTCAAATTCAAAAGAAATGAAAAGACCCTGAAAGGAATACCAATCAGGGTCTAGTTCAATTTATTATTAATAGAATTATCCGTTCATGCTGATCAAGAACTCTGCATTGTCGCGGGTTCCTTTCATACGTTGAAGCAAGAATTCCATGGATTCTTGAGAAGTCATGTCGCTCATCAATTTTCGAAGGATCCAAACACGCTGCATCTCTTCCTTGTCCATCAACAAGTCCTCTCGTCGAGTACCTGAACTCAAGACATCGATGGCAGGGTAGATTCGGCGGTTGGCTAACTTTCTGTCCAAGGCCAATTCCATGTTACCGGTTCCCTTGAATTCTTCAAAGATCACCTCGTCCATTTTGGAACCTGTTTCCACCAAAGCGGTAGCAATGATGGTCAAGGAGCCTCCATTTTCTACATTTCGAGCGGCACCGAAGAATCGTTTTGGCTTATGCAATGCATTCGCATCCACACCACCGGAAAGGATTTTTCCAGAGCTAGGCACAACGGTATTGTGTGCACGGGCAAGTCTAGTGATAGAGTCCAATAGAATCACCACATCATGGCCTACCTCTACCATTCGCTTGGCTTTTTCCAAAACGATATTGGCCACCTTGACGTGGCGTTCGGCTTGCTCATCAAAAGTTGATGAAATCACCTCGCCTCGTACAGATCGCGCCATATCGGTTACTTCTTCTGGACGTTCGTCGATCAGCAAAATCATCAAATGAACTTCCGGATGATTTTGGGCAATGGCATTGGCAATTTGCTGCAAAAGGACCGTTTTACCTGTTTTTGGCTGGGCTACGATCATCCCACGCTGCCCTTTTCCGATAGGGGAGAAGAGATCCAAAATCCGTGTGGAATATCCATCAGGCTTAGTGGAAAGATTTAATCGCTCTTCAGGGAATAAAGGCGTTAGGTATTCGAATGGAACCCGATCCCGGATTTCATCGGTAGTTTTTCCGTTGACTGTTCCGATTTTTAGGAGGGCAAAGTATTTTTCTCCTTCTTTAGGTGGTCGGATAGACCCCTTAATATGATCTCCGGTTTTCAATCCAAAAAGTTTGATTTGACTTGGAGATACATAAATATCGTCCGGAGAGGCTAGGTAGTTGTAATCTAAGGACCGAAGGAACCCATATCCTTCTTGCATAATTTCCAAGACGCCCTCATTTTCGATGACTCCGTCAAATTCCCGCGGACTTACATAAGGTTTCTTTTTGTTGCCGGGAACAGTTTCTGCAGCAGGTGCTAAAACCTCATCTTGGGATTTGAAATTCTTTCGCTTCGGAAGTTCTACTTCTGGCTCAGCCTTTTGCTCAGCCGTTGGTTCCGGTTTGGTAGTTTCTTCTTCTTGTGAAGCCTTTTCTACATTGACCTCTTCAAATACTCGCTTTCGAGGACGGAATGTTTTTGGAGCATCCTCTGCTGCTTCAGCTGGTTTCTTTTCAGCTTTGTGTTTCGGCTTCTCAGCCTTTTCCTCGCGTTTAGGGCTCGGTTTTTCCTCGGAAGAAGGAGCCTCTGAAGGAGCTTCGGTCACATTTTGACGCTTGAATTTTGGTTTGTATTCAGCTTCCTCTTGAGGTTTTTCAGCCGACTTTTGGGCTGGTTTGGATTCTGGTTCTGGAGCTGGTTTTTCTTGGATCTCAGCTAAAGCGGGCTTTTTCTTGGGAAGGGCTTTCTCGGGGGTGATGGCTTGCTGGTCGAGAATAGCATAAACGAGTTCGTCTTTTTTCAAGGATTTGAAGTTTTTGACGCCCAACTCCTCAGCGATTTCCTTCAGCTCAGATAATAATCTGATTCTGAGTTCTTCTATGTTGTACATAAAGAGATGATGATAAATAAATAATGTGTGCTAAAATGCTAATTAGGAATCGTAAATGTTTTCGAAGCAAAAAAGAACTGCTGGAAAGTTTCAGACCAAAGTGGGCTGGCCTGTTCATTTACGGTATTGATGCAATATTACAGTTATATCATTGATTTAACAAATATTTATTTTTTACTTTTTATTCCTCCATAATTTGCCGTAAGACAGGAATAGATTTCCAGGGATGGTTCTGGTCCAATTGCTCCGAAAAGAAATCCAATAGGTAGTCTAGGAGTTTTCTCCGAATCACATGCGGTACTTTTGTCTTACATGTGAAGGCCTGTTCCATCAAATCATGCAGATAATCTGAAACCAGGGGGATTTCTTCGTGTGAAAATGGTAATGTCTTACTCTCTTCCAGAAAAATCGAAACCTCCTCTGGCCCAAAGCCCAAAAATTTTGCCAATTGAATCAAAAAAGCATGAGGATAATGCCGGAGCTCTATATCCGGTAAGTCTAAATAAAGCAAGGACTGCTTGATCCAATCAAACAACCATTCATTTTGGTAATTTTCATAAATGGATTTTCCGATACCTTCTGCTAAAAAAAGCGCAATGCCTGTTTTTCGAAAATCAAAAGGAATGTGCTGGTAGGGATTGCTGATTTTTGCTTCTGAAATGCGTTGTAATCCGGCTCCTTCTTTTTCGTAGACCACCAGATCTAAAAGCGTCATGGGTTGATAGAGGCCTATTTTTGATTTGTTTCCGGCTTTTCGAACCCCGTTGATGATATAGGATTTGAGGCCTAATTCGCGAGTGAAAATTTTTACGATCACGCTGGTTTCCCTATAACGGATGCAGCTGATGACGATTCCTTCGGTCTTTCGAATCATGGGCGCTTATCTTCCAAAAAGCATCTTCTGCATCGGGCTTCGTAGGTTTCTTTTTCACCCAGGACCACCTTTTGTCTAGAATCTGAAAGACGGAGGGAAAATGCTGCCAAATCCCCGCATTTCACGCAAATGGCGTGTACCTTGGTTACGTATTCTGCAGTTGCCATCAATTTGGGCATAGGTTCAAAAGGCTGCCCTTCGAAATCCATATCCAATCCAGCTAGAATCACCCGCTTACCCTGATTGGCCAATTGATTGACCACGTTGACGATACGGTCATCGAAAAATTGCACCTCATCAATCCCAACCACATCACAATCCCCAGCCAATAGCAAAATATCTTCGGCAAAATTGACAGGGGTTGATCGAATGGAGGTTTCATTGTGGGAGACGACTTCTTCCTCATGATAGCGGGTATCAATTTTCGGTTTGAAAATCTCCACTTTCAATTTGGCGATCTTTGCACGGTTTAATCGACGAATTAGTTCCTCTGTTTTTCCGGAAAACATGGATCCACAGATGACTTCAATCTGTCCTTTTCGCTCCGTATTTTTTGCTCCTCTGGGGGATCGTTCTACAAACATACCTCAGTCACTATACGCTAAATGGGGAAATTTATTGATTTCTGCCACCCGGATATGTAATTCTCCAGCTGGGAGTTCAGCCTGACAACAAAGGCGTTCATTGACTTTCAAGCGACCTTGATTTCTGAAAAAAAGCTCCCGGTCATTTGGAGGACTCAGGTTTTCCATTCCAGAAACTACAATCATTTTGCAACTGGTACAACGCCCTTTTTTACCGCAAGCATGCATCCAATCAATACCATTTTCATGAATTAATTCAATAACTTTACCCGAAGATTTCTCCGAATCTATGGTACGATTGTAGAGGTTTTCTATCACAATTCGGGGCATTTGTTCGTTGACTTTTGTAAATCACCAGCTAATGACAACTCAAATTAACAGCAATTATTTAGAAAAATACGCCAAAGATTACGCAGAGATCGTTTGTGATCGGTTTTATCAAAACCGCCAATTCAGTACAGGCCAGGATATCATTGGCTTAACTGCCTCAGTTCAAGTTAATTTTTTTGTGATCAAACGCTTGTTTGAACTCTGGCAGCAAGAGCTTCAGAAATTAAAAAGCAATCCCTATTTCGATTATCGGGATGTGGCCGTACATGAAGCGCTTACTCAATTTATGAATGTCCTTTCTCGCCGGATTAAAGTTGAGCGAACCCACCTACAGCCTTTGTTGGAATTTGCCGTTAAAAAATCCATCGAATTAGCGACCAATCCAGTGGCTTTTTACCAAGGAGAAATCGATCAGGCTCCTTCGCAAAAAATCAATGAGTTTTTGGTTGAAAATAAAAAGTATTACAAATGGCATCCTCAAGTCATTACTTTTTTGATTGATAAGACAGGTTTTGGACAAGATCCGCTTGCTTACAAAAAGGCGATAGCTGCTAATTACCAGGTGATCAAAGATCAATTAGAGTCGGTAAATCTTCTTTTGGCTACTCTGGGTGAAATCAAAGCCTTTAATTTGGATGCCTATCTCGAAGTAGCAAATGAACCTACTGCAGATTCCGAGAAAAAAGAGGAAGAAACCGAAAGTAATTCGTTTTTTGACGAAGTAGCTGAAGAGACAGCGCCAACTGAAACTGAGGTAGAAAAAGAGGAAGTACAATCTTCACCAATTCTGGAGACACCTCCAGTTGCACATTCTGGCGGGAAGTTGGATGCTGGAAGAATCAAATCCCGTTTTGCTGCAGAGAGCTATAAGGGAATGAAAGGACTGATCGGAGAATTGTCTGAAAGTCTTGCGATAAATCAGCGTTTCATGTTCCGTAAAGAACTTTTTGAAGGTAATGATGATCTTCTGACCCATGCATTGAAAACCCTAGATACTTGTCAATCTTTCGATGAAGCAATTGAGGTCATCAATGTTCGCTATTTAACTGAACTAGGCTGGGATGAAAATTCAGAACCTGTTGAGGAATTCCTTCACGTGGTGTATCGGCGTTTTACCGATTAATTGATCCGGCCGAGTTGCTGTGATCTGGAAGCATCCAGTTTGACAAAGATGAAAAGCAACATGGTGAATGACCAAAGAGAGGAACCTCCATAGCTAAAAAAGGGAAGGGGAATTCCAACTACTGGGAAAAGACCAATGGTCATGGAAATATTAATCATGAAGTGAAAAAAGAGAATTGAAATTACGGAATACCCATAAATCCGGGAAAAGCGGGTTTTCTGTCGCTCTGCCATGATGACCAATCGGTAAAGCAAGGCCACAAATAAGCCAATCACAATAAAGCTCCCTAACCAACCAAATTCTTCACCTAGGGTACAGAAAATAAAGTCAGTGTGCTGTTCCGGCACAAAGTCAAATTTGGTTTGCGTGCCTTGCAAATATCCTTTCCCCAAGAATCCTCCCGAGCCAATGGCTATTTTGGATTGGGTCACATTCCAGCCCACACCCAGGGGATCGATATCTGGGTTAAAAAGCACCATGATCCGGTTTTGCTGGTGTGGAGGTAATTTCGAAACCACCCAATCTATACTATAGGTATACCCGATCATCATCAGGGCAATTGCTCCAAATGCAAGACTCCGCTTCCAAGAACGCTTTCCTATAGACATCAGGATCAGGGCTAGAATTGCAATTGCAGCGACGAGGTATAAGTTGTTTTCAAAGCCCAAGGCCAAAAGAGTCAAGGCAATAAAACCTATGCCCAACACATAATACCATTGTGGTAATCCCTCCCGATAAAACATGATCAAAAGGGAAAAGTAAACCATGGCCGTCCCGGTATCAGGCTGAAGTAAAATAAGAAGTACGGGGAGCAACAAGACCCCAAAAGCAATCATTTGGTTCTTGCTTTTGGTCAAATCGAAGGTCGGCCTTTCCATGACTTTTGCCAGGGCAAGTGCCGTGGCAAATTTTGCGAATTCCCCAGGTTGAATTCGAAACGAACCTACTCCGATGGATAAAACCTGCCCGTTAACTTCTTTTCCAAAAACAGGGGTCAGAATTAATATCCCTAAAAAAACCAGATAGATGGGTAATGCGAGATTTTCAAATAACCGATGGTCTGCAGCCAGGATCAAGATGATCAAAACCACGGAGATCCCAATTCGCACAAGCTGTTGTCCGGAATTGATGGACATGTCAAACATGCTTTGAGGGGCTTGACTGTCATAGACCGCGGCATAAATATTAAACCAGCCGATAATCACCAAGGCAAAATAGATGACTACTACCAGCCAGTCTACGCGATTAATAGGGATATCGGGTTCTCTCATTTAATATATAAAGTTTCCTGCCAACACATATTCTTCCAAGGCTGGTCGGGTGATTTGTCCTTTGATATATTTTTCGATCATCAAAGAAGCTGTACTTGCGGCCGCTCTTCCTCCCCATCCTGCGTTCTCCACATATACTGCAATGGCGATTTTAGGATCATCTTTTGGCGCAAAAGCCACAAATACAGAATGGTCCTCTCCATGTGGGTTTTGAGCAGTACCTGTCTTTCCTGCGATCACCAAATCTTCAATAATGGCTCGGTTGGCTGTTCCGTAAAGGGCTTCTGCCATCGCATCCTGAATTAGATCGAAGTGCCTTGCATCTACGCCCACTTCGTGTTTGGTTGTGAATTTAGCCGGGATACGAGTGGCGTCTCCATCTACCGCTTTGATTAGATGAGGTGTGTAATAATAACCTTTGTTGGCAAAAATGGCAGCTAGGTTTGCCATTTGAAGAGGGGTAACCAATAATTCGCCTTGGCCAATCGATAAGGAATAAATCGTGGAATATTTCCATCGCCCTTCGCCGTAAACTCTGTCATAAAGTTTACTTGAGGGGACATCGCCTCCATATTCACCAAGCATGTCTACCCCAAGTCTTCCTCCCAATCCAAATTTCAATACTTTTTCCCGCCAAGCGTCAAGACCAATTTCGGTATCCTTGAATGTATTGGTAGATATCTCACGATTGATCATTCTGCGGAACGCCTGATGGTAATAGGGGTTGCAGGAGTTTCGGATTGCTCCAAACAAATTGACAGGAGAAGGGTGATTATGGCAAGCCACCAAGGATTTATTGCAAGCATAGGTGGTTTCTGGCGTAAGAATACCTTCCTGTAGTCCAATTAAACTCTGAACTATTTTGAACGTAGAGCCTGGAGGATAACGAGCCATGATCGGACGATTCAGAAAAGGCTTGCTATTCAAAGAATTTAAGATAGAGTAATTTTTACCGAAATCTGCTCCAGTTAGTTCATTGGGATCATAATAAGGCGCAGAAATAAAAGCCAGAATTTCCCCGGTTTTTGGTTCTATGGCCACCACGGATCCTGTTTTTCCCTGCATCAGGTATTCTCCATATAATTGAAGATCCCGATCAAGGGTACTGGTCAAGTTTATCCCTGCCACGGAAGCTGTATCATAGGCCCCGTTTTTAAAAGGTCCTTTGTCTACACCACGAACATTGACCATTTTGTATTTCACTCCTTTTTTCCCGCGAAGCTCGTCTTCATAGAAACGCTCCATCCCGCTGAGCCCTACATAATCGCCTTGCTCATAGTAATCGGTTGTGTCTCTTTCAAGTTGTTGAGCATTGATTTCGCCAATGTATCCCAAGGCATGTGCAGCAATTGGGGTGGGATAGGAACGGACTGATCGGGTGGTGATAAACAAGCCAGGATAATCGATTAGAAAATCCTGAATTTTTGCAAAATCAGTCGTGGAAATCTGCTTAATCAAAGGGGAAGGTTTTACCCAAGAATATTTTCTAGCCGCATTGTAAGCAGTAATCAATTGCTCTTTTTCGATTCCGAAAATATTCAGAAATCGAGCCGTGTCTTTTACGGTAAACTCTTTCGGGACGACCATTAAATCAAAAATCGGATTGTTGTAAACCAACAATTCTCCATTTCGATCATAGATAAGACCCCTGTAGGGATGATCGATTACACGTTGAATCGCATTTCGCTCTGCTTTTCGCGAAAAACTATCATCGACAACCTGAATCATAAAGAGTTTGGTTAAGAGTACCAAACCCACCAAGAAAATGATAATAATAATGACAAACGGCCTTTGGTCGTTCATAGAATTCCCCTCCTTCTTTTAAAGAACAACGCCTGTACAAGTATAGCCAAAAGCGCCGTCAAAATCGAAGAAAAGAAGCTTTTGTTTAGAATATTAAACAAGCCCATTGTGCCCCATTGATCAACGGTGAAAAAAAGAAGAGAAAACAAAAAGGTCATCGGTAGAATATAGGTCAGGTACCATCCTGTTCCCATTTCTTGTAGTGTAGGTTCCGTACCCTCATCATAACCACCCGTTGGGCTGATGGCCCGCAGCCATAAGGGGCGAATAAAGCCTATCAAGGTCGTTCCCGCTGCATGAATGCCTCCCGTATCATAAAAGATATCCACAACTAAACCCAATCCAAAACTAAGTAGGATTAAGGAAATAGGGGGCATATTTACAGGCATGTGGAGAATGAGGATTAGGTAAAGGAAACATAATCCTACGCCAAAAAGTGCAAGGTTTTTGAAAAAGAAAACTTGAAGTACCAAAAGAACAATTCCCCAAGCCAAGTAAGAAAATAACTTTCTAATATTCATCGCTGATTTCGGCTTTTTGGTACAAAGAATCCAGTTCGCTTAGTTGGGTGTTTTCAACCAGATATACATGATTGAGTTTACTAAAATCAGCACTTAATCGTACACTAATGTCGAGATAGTTTTGATCGTCGGCAGGGGAAACATTACTGATTGTTCCGATTAAAATTCCTTCTGGGAAGATGGCATTATAGCCGGAGGTGACGACTGTATCTCCGGGGCTGGCTGATACATGGCGTGGCACGTAAAGCATTTTGGCCTCTTGAGGATTGGCTCCATCCCAATTAATCGAAGCAAAAACGTCACTGGATTTTATTTTTGAAGAAACTAAAAGTCCAGTATTCAATAAGGAAATTCCTACCGAATAATTTTTAGAAACGGCTTTTACTCTGCCTACGACTCCTTCATTACTAAAAATCCCCATTCCCTCTTTGACGCCTTGATTGCTTCCTTTATTGATAGTTAGGTGATTTTGGGTAAGACGAAGTGTTTGGCCTACAATACGAGCGCTTTGAACTGTGTAAGTAGCACGAAATGCAGAATCCAAGCCTTCCTCCGAAATAGAGTCAGCAGGAGTCAAAAAAGCAATTTTCTCGAGTAACTCTGCATTTTGTGAAGCCAAGTCCTGATTTTCATCTGCCAAATTGAAAAAGCCAACCAGGTCGGATTGCGTCTTCAATAAGCTTCCGGTAATTGCCATGGAACTATTAAAAAATGCTGCCCCTTGAGGCGAGTTGTTGCGGACAACCATCCAAATGGCAATGATCTCCAAAAAAACAAACAATAAAAAGGCCCTTAATCGATAAAGGAATTCTAAAATGCGTAGCATTCAGGCTTTAAGTCATCAATACAGTTCGGAAATTTTGTAGGTTTTTCAAGGCAGTACCTGTTCCTCTAACCACTGCGCGAAGTGGGTCTTCAGCAATGTGGATAGGAAGTTTGGTTTTTTGATGAAGTCGCTTATCAAGTCCTTTTAAAAGTGCTCCCCCACCTGTAAGGTGAATGCCATTGTCATAGATGTCTGCCGACAATTCAGGTGGAGCAATTTCCAAGGCTTTCAATACTGCTTCCTCAATTTTGGATACAGATTTATCCAATGCAAAAGCAATCTCAGAATAGGAGACCTTGATGACTTTCGGAATACCTGTCATCAAGTCTCTACCTCGAATTTCATAATCTTCAGGAGCTTCGTCCAATTCAGTCAAGGCAGAACCAATGGCGATTTTGACTTTTTCAGCAGATCGCTCACCAATCAATAAATTATGCTGTCTGCGCATGTAGTCAAGAATGTCCTTGGTGAAGGTGTCACCTGCTACGCGAATGGATTGATCAGCAACAATTCCTGACAGAGCGATCAAGGCAATTTCAGTAGTACCCCCACCGATATCCACGATCATGGATCCCATCGGTTTTTCAATATCGATCCCGATACCAATCGCAGCGGCGATTGGTTCAAAAATCATATAAACTTCCTTTGCACCTGCATGCTCGGCAGAGTCGCGCACAGCTCTTTTTTCCACTTCTGTAATACCGGAAGGAATGCAGATTACCATTCGGTGTGATTGTGGAAACATTCCTTTTTTCTGACCAGGGATCATTTTGATTAACCCACGAATCATTTGTTCTGCAGCATAAAAGTCTGCAATCACACCGTCCTTTAGCGGACGAATTGTTTTGATGTTTTCGTGTGTTTTTTCATGCATGTTCATCGCCTCCCTACCTACGGCAAGAACCCGGTTATTGGTCTTATCAATAGCAATGATGGAAGGTTCGTCGACCACGATTTTATCCTTATGGATGATCAGCGTATTGGCTGTTCCGAGATCTATGGCGATGTCACTTGAAAAAAAATCAAATAATCCCATGTTTAAGCTTGGTGTTTTTTAATGGTATGCAGTTTGGAAAGTCTAACAACGGTAACAAGTTACGCATTTATTAAACGGAGGTCGGCAAAATTATTATCTTCTTGCCATAAAATTGAATCATTGGGGATATTTTTTGACTGAAAATAAAGAATAAGGGAGCTTGCTACCATAAATCCTGAAAATTGACCTTAAATCTTTCAAAATCATTCTTCTTTACAATTTTCATACGGGGTAGAAAATTGTTTTTCGATTAAAATTATTTTACCTTTGTGCCGTATTCGAAAGTTTCTAGAGGGGACCACATGTCCCCTCTTTCATTATCGATTCTTATGGAGGATTTAAAAAGAAAATTGACAGAGCTAGTTGAGCGGAATCTCCCCGACGAGGAGCATTTTCTGGTAGATCTTCAATTGACCCCCAAAAAGGATCAATTAAACTTGAATATTTTGATCGATGCAGATCAGGGCTTGACTATCGATTCCTGTGCCAAGGTAAGTCGATTGGTTTCCCAGGAAATCGAGGCTTTGGATTTGATCGATTCCGCTTACCGAATTGAGGTTTCCTCTCCAGGTGTGGATTTTCCGCTGTCAAGCCTCCGACAGTATCGAAAAAATGTTGGGAGGGAGTTAAAGGTGCTGACCACAGACGGAAAAGAGCAAAAGGGGAAGTTGCTAGAAGCGAATGAGGATGGCATTTTGCTTGCTGTCAAAGTAAAAGAAAAAGGGAAGAAGGCAGTGGAACAAGAACTGCCAATTGCCTATGGTGATATAAAAAAATCAGTTGTACAAGTGTCTTTTAAATAAATCAAATGGATGCCAAAGTTTTAATCGAATCCTTCGCGGAATTTGCGAGATCTAAAAATGTGGATCGCCCTACGATGATCCGTATTCTTGAGGATGTGTTCAGAGCCATGATCCGGAAAAAATTTGAAACGGATGAAAACTTTGACGTAACCATCAATGCTGATAAGGGGGATTTGGAGATTTTCCGGATTCGGGAGATTGTAGATGACAACTCAGAAGATATTTGGGATTTTGATAAAATCAGCTTTTCCGAAGCTCGAAAAATCGAACCGGATTTTGAAATCGGAGAAGAGGTTTATGAAAAAATTGAACTTGAAGAATTTGGAAGAAGAGCTGTACAGATGGCTCGTCAGACTTTGATCCAAAAGATTAAAGATTTAGAGAAAGATATCCTGTTCAACAAGTATGAAGAACTCGTAGGGGAAATAGTCACTGCGGAAGTCTATCAGATTTTGAGCAGGGAGGTGTTGTTGATTGATGGTGAAGGCAACGAATTGATTTTACCTAAAGGAGAGCAAATTCCTAAAGATAGATTTAGAAAAGGGGACACCGTGAAGGCGATTGTGCATAAGGTGGACATGATGAACGGGAACCCTAAGATCATTTTATCCAGAACTTCCCCGGTCTTTTTGGAAAGACTCTTTGAAAATGAAGTTCCTGAAGTATATGATGGATTGATTACCATTGTGAAAATCGTGAGAGAGCCAGGAGAGCGAGCTAAGGTAGCAGTGGAATCCTATGATGATCGAATTGATCCTGTAGGAGCTTGCGTAGGGATGAAAGGATCTCGAATTCATGCGATTGTGCGTGAATTGCAGAACGAAAATATTGATGTGATCAATTATACAGAAAACTTGGAGCTGTATGTATCCAGAGCTTTGAGTCCTGCTAAAGTTTCTTCAATTTCTGTAAACGAGGAGACCAAGCGAATTTCTGTGTTTTTGAAGCCAGACCAAGTGTCCCTTGCTATTGGAAAGGGTGGTTACAATATCAAATTGGCCAGCAAATTGGTAGGATATGAAATTGACGTCTTCAGAGAACTTAATGAGAATGAAGAAGAAGATGTGGATTTGGTTGAATTTGCAGATGAAATTGATGCTTGGATCATCGATGAATTGAAAAAGACTGGTTTGGATACAGCTAAATCGGTATTGGCATTGACCAAAGAAGATTTGGTACGTCGTACGGAATTGGAAGAAGAAACTATTGAGGAAATCTTCCGAATCCTACGTCAAGAGTTTGAACAATAAAAGACTGAAAGTCTACCTATTACCCAATATTTAAAATAGATTTCGAAAGCGGTTTTTGCGTATGTCAGAAGAAAAAATGATGAGATTAGGCGCTTTAGCTAGGAAGCTCAATGTGGGTACTGCTACCCTTGTTGAGACATTGGCAAAAAAGGGCCATGAGGTGCAGGATAATCCCAATTCCAAAATCAGCATGGAGCAAGTGGAGTTGCTGAATAAGGAATTTAGATCCTCAGCTCAAGAAAAAGAGGAAGCTTCACATTTATCCATTGGGAAGCGTCACGAGACAGTTACGCTCGAACCAGAACCTCAACCGGAACCTGCTCCCGCTCCAGCTCCAGCACCTGCTCCAAAAGAAGAGCCAACTCCACCTGCGCCTCCGGTTCAAGAGCAACCAAAAGTAGAACAGCCTGCACCGAAAGAAGTAGAATCTGAAAAAGTATCTACAGATGCTCCAAAATTAGAGGGCATCAAGGTATTGGGTAAGATTGATCTCCCTCCTAAAGGGGAGCCCAAAAAACATAGAAAAGATCAGCGCTTTGAGAAGAAGTCTGAGGCTAAACAAGCTCCAGCGGCTCCTAAAGAACAGGAAAAGCCAAAGGCTGCCGAAAAACCGGTCCAAAAGCCAACTCCACCTGCTTCTGAAAAACCAGTTGAAAAAGCTCCGAAGCAACCTGAGCCGAAAGAGGAAGTAATTGCAGCGAAAGCTGATAACCTCAAGGGCTTGACAGTTTTGGGTAAAATCGAATTGCCTGCCGAGAAAAAGAAGAAGGGTGGCCCAGTCGCTTCATCGGATGAACGTGCTCGTGATAAAAAGCGACCTCGAAAGCGTATTGACAAAGGCAATAAGAATAGAGGCCAAGGTCAACAAGGCCAAGGAGATGGTCAGAAGGGTGGCAGAAAGGGACAGCCTACCAGAAACCAAAAGGTAGAGCCTACCCAAAAGGAAATCCAAGACCAAATCAAACAAACCCTTGCTAGACTTCAGGGTGGAAAATCCGGGGGTAAGAAAAGTCGACGTGATAAAAAAGCTGAACGGGAGAAGGATACTTCCGAAATGGCACAGGAAGGAAGCAAGATCTTAAAGGTTACCGAATTTATTTCGGCGAATGATTTGGCATCACTTCTTGATGTTTCAGTGAATGAAATTATTTCCACCTGTATGTCTTTGGGAATGTTTGTTTCCATCAACCAACGTCTCGATGCGGAAGCAATAACCATTATCGCAGACGAATTTGGATACGAAGTGGAATTCACCAAGGATATTGAAGAGGAAATCGTAGAAGAGGAGGAGGATAAGCCAGAAGATATGGTGGAACGAGCGCCTATCGTTACCATCATGGGTCACGTTGACCATGGTAAAACATCCCTTTTGGACTACATCAGACGATCAAAAGTTACAGCAGCTGAAGCGGGTGGGATTACCCAGCACATTGGTGCATACGATGTGCGTACCAAGGATGGACACAAGATTGCCTTCTTGGATACGCCGGGTCACGAAGCCTTTACCGCGATGCGTGCACGGGGTGCCAAAATTACGGACGTGGCAATTATTGTGATTGCTGCCGATGATAGCATCATGCCTCAAACAAAAGAAGCGATCAACCACGCACAGGTTGCAGGTGTTCCGATGATCTTTGCGATCAATAAAGTGGATAAGCCAAATGCAAATCCTAATAAGATCAAGGAGGAATTGGCGAATATGAACCTCTTGGTAGAAGAATGGGGTGGTAAATACCAGTCTCAAGATATTTCTGCGAAGACTGGTCAAGGTGTAGATGAGCTATTGGAAAAAGTCCTTTTGGAAGCTGAAATTCTTGAATTGAAAGCCAATCCAAATAAGAATGCTGTAGGTACCGTAATCGAAGCTTCTTTGGATAAAGGACGAGGATACGTTGCAACTGTGATGATCCAAGCCGGAACCTTGCATGTTGGGGATGTAATGGTAGCAGGCTCTCACTACGGGCGTGTGAAGGCCATGTTTGATCATACTGGTAAAAAACTGAAAGAGGCAGGACCTTCTACTCCAATACAGATATTAGGATTAAGTGGAGCACCTCAAGCCGGTGATTCCTTGAAGGTTTATGATAATGAGCGAGAAGCTCGTGAAATTGCCAATTCCAGAGAGCAAATTCAACGAGAGCAAAGTCTTCGTACCAAGAAGCATATTACTTTGGATGAAATCGGAAGACGATTGGCGATCGGGAACTTCAAAGAACTTAACATCATCATCAAGGGTGATGTGGATGGTTCTGTGGAAGCTCTCTCTGATTCCTTGCTGAAACTTTCTACAGATGAGGTAAAGGTGAGTATCATTCACAAAGGTGTAGGCCAGATTTCAGAATCCGATGTATTGCTTGCCTCTGCATCTGACGCGATTATTTTAGGATTCCAGGTTCGACCTTCTGCTAATGCAAAAAGACTTGCCGAGCAAGAAGAGATTGAAATCCGTCACTACTCCATCATCTATGATGCGATCAATCAAATCAAGGATGCGATCGAAGGGATGTTGGAGCCGGAATTCGAAGAAGTTATCACCGGAAATATCCAAGTTCGGGAAGTCTTCAAAATTTCCAAAGTGGGAACAGTCGCTGGTTCTTATGTGACCGATGGATACATTACCAGAAAGAACAAAATCCGTGTTATCCGTGATGGTATCGTAATCCATGATGGAGAAATCGATCAATTGAAGCGATTCAAGGATGATGTAGCGGAAGTGAAAGCTGGATACGAATGTGGTATTTCCATCAAAAACTTCAACAACATCCAAGTGGATGATACGATTGAAGGATATGAAATGCGAGAAATAAAGCGCAAGCTTTAATCAACATAAATTCAATTGAAAAGGAGTGGGGAGACCTGCTCCTTTTTTTCGTTAATCAAAATGCTGTTTGCACTTCAATTTTTATTCAAGGCGCTTTCTATTCTGAGTTTGCTATGCCTTTTATTGGGATTGATTCGTCCGGTATGGGTGCTTTGGTTTTTGGATCGGATGAATAGGTTGAAAGTCATCCAAGTTTATGGACTCTCTTTTCTTTTATTCAGTTTACTTTTTGCTATTCTAAGGATGATTTAATCCTTATGCCTTTGCAGGTTCTTTGACCTTACTTTTAATACTTTTTGTAGCTAATATCATCAGTGATATCGCCAATACAAATAGTAAGGCAGCCATAATGGAAAGCACATACACTTGATCTTGGAAGTTTTTCCAAGCAAATAATCCCAAAGAGGCTAATGTTACGGTAAACATGAAAAACATGGGGATGGTGACAAAAAGAGCATTTTTCTTTTTATGAATCATCCAGACGGCAATGGTCAACAAAGCCAGTGCTGCAAGTAGCTGATTGGCCGACCCAAAGATGGGCCACAACACAGCGAATTCTCCTGAAGCCAAAAGAAGAGCTGAGAAAATCACTACCAATCCCGTTGAAATAAATCGGTTTTGAGAAAGCGTTTTTCCAGCAGGGGTTTGGACATCTTCAAAATATTCTTGAACCGTGAACCGCGCCAATCTCGTGCAGGTATCCAATGTAGTTAGGGCGAAGGCAGAAACGGTTAAAGCAACAAAACTCACTGCAAAGGCTTCTGAAATTCCTAATGTGGAAATCATTCCTCCCAAACCCGTAGAAAAAAGGGCGACAGGACCTTCCTCACCTAATCGGCTTAGATATTCGCCTTTTTCTAAAATGACCACCGCCCCAACAGACAAGATTGCGAGAAAGGACTCGATCAACATCCCTCCAAAACCCACGATTTTGGCATCGCTCTCTTTATCCAATTGCTTCGAAGTGGTTCCTGATGCTACTAAGGAATGAAAGCCACTGATCGCACCACAGGCAATGGTGACAAATAAAACCGGAAAAATATAACCTAGATTTTCAGTAGCAAGTGTGATTTCATTACTCATCTTGATACTAGGATTTGCAAAAAACACTCCTAAGATGGCTGCTATCATCATCCCGTACAGCAAAAAGCTATTTAAGTAATCCCTAGGCTGAAGCAGAAGACTGACAGGCGTGACGGATGCCACAAAGGCATAAGCTAGTAGCAGGAAAACCCAAGCTTTATAATCCAATGCAAAGGGGATCAACATCCCTAAGTAAACTGAAAAATACATCAGTACCACTCCAATGACTGAGATGATAAGAAATGTTTTTTTTCGATTTCCAATAAGCCGATTCACAAAACCAAAAGCTACCGCAAGCAAAATGAATAAGAAGGATGCTGAAGCTACACTTGGGTTGGAGATAAATGTCTTTGCGATAATGTCTGCAAAAACCCCAATAACTAGAATCAAGGTTGAGAAGCTAAAAATCACGAAAAGCTGTTTCCCTTGGAGTCCAATTTGATTCCGGATAATTACACCGATGGATTTTCCTTCTGTACGGAGCGAAGCGGCCATGCTTCCCAAATCATGCACGGCTCCAAAAAATATTCCCCCAACCAAAATCCAAATAACGGCAGGAATCCACCCAAATGTTACAGCAATGATGGGGCCCACAATCGGTCCTGCTCCTGCAATAGAGGCAAAGTGATGACCTAAAACTACGATGGGTTTGCTAGGTTCATAATCCACACCATCCCGAAGCGTATGCGCTGGAGATGGATTTTTATCATTTAACCCAAACTTCCGATATACGAAGTTTCCATAAAATCGGTACGCCAGAATCAGGATGATTGCCGAAAAGACAAGAATAATAGTGTAGCTCATGGGCTAGGTGATTTTGGGTCTTGGCGAAGGCTGCCAGAATGCCTGAAATTAAGAAAATATTTAGGATTTTGTCGGCAAAAACCTCTGGATTAGAGGCTGGATTGAATTACATAAAGAGTCTTCACTAAATAAGTTCTGTTTTCATTTCATGGATTTAAGGTCTAAATTTGTTTCTTTAACTTTTCTAACCTAGAAAAAACGAATATGGCGTGGTTTAAACGAACGGATAAAGGGATTAAAACCTCAACCGCTGAGAAAAAGGATGCTCCTGATGGGCTTTGGTTTAAAACCCCAAAAGGAAATATCATTCATACGCGGGAGCTTAAGAATAATTCCTATGTGTGCCCCGATGATGATTATCACGTAAAAATCGGTTCTGCCGAATATTTTGAAATCCTTTTTGATGATAACAAATTCACCGAATTGGACGCGAATATGACGTCAGGGGATCCCCTGAAATTTACCGACACCAAACCATATCCTGTCCGAATCAAAAGCAGTATTGAAAAAACTCAATTAAAAGACGCTGTTCGAACCGCTCATGGGAAAATGAATGGATTGAACATTGTCATTGCTTGTATGGACTTTAATTTCATCGGTGGATCCATGGGTTCTGTAGTGGGAGAAAAAATTGCCCGGGCTATAGATTATTCCCTCAAGCATAAAATTCCCTTCCTCATGATTTCCAAATCGGGTGGTGCTCGAATGATGGAAGCAGGCTTTTCCCTAATGCAAATGGCAAAAACCTCTTCTAAATTGGCCTTATTGGATCAGGCAGGGATTCCTTACATCTCGCTATTAACCGACCCAACGACTGGGGGAGTGACCGCCTCCTACGCCATGTTAGGAGATTTTAATATTGCAGAGCCGGGTGCTTTGATTGGTTTTGCAGGGCCTCGTGTAATTCGTGAAACGATCGGTAAAGATCTGCCCAAAGGTTTCCAAAGTTCTGAGTTTGTATTAGAACACGGGTTTTTGGATTTCATTGTCGATAGACGGCAGTTGAAAAACAGACTGAGCACTTTGCTAAACCTCTTGAACAATTAATCAGTTATAAGCTTATAAAAAAGTAGGTCCGCTCTTCAAATTTACGGGTTGGGTTGACCGCTTTTGATGATTAATAAATATATTTGTGCGCCTGTAAAAAAGGCATTTAAATCCATACGAATAGAAAAACCAAAATTTCATGGGTTCAGTAATTATCACGTCAATTGTAGCATTTACCCTGATCATCCTGTTGCTGGTTTTTATTCTCCTCTTTGCACAGTCCAAACTGGTCAATTCCGGAGATGTGAAAATCGTCATCAATGGAGATGAAAGTAGTCCAATTGTCACATCTGCGGGCACGAGCTTACTTTCAACACTGGGTAATCAAAAGATTTTTCTCCCCTCAGCTTGTGGTGGTGGAGGTACTTGCGCGATGTGCAAGTGCGTAGTTGAAGAAGGAGGCGGTGAAGTCCTTCCTACAGAAGTTGGCCACTTGAGCCGAGCCGAGCAGCAGGGAAATGTGCGATTGGCTTGTCAGGTTAAAGTGAAGCAGGACATGAAGATTCGTGTCCCTGAGGAGATTTTCGGAATTAAGAAATGGGAGTGTGAGGTTATCTCCAACTACAACGTTTCGACCTTTATCAAAGAATTCAAGGTGAAACTTCCTGAAGGAGAAACGCTCGACTTCGAATCTGGAGGATATATTCAAATTGATGTACCACCAATTACCGTGAACTTCAAAGATATAGATATCACTCCACATCCAGAATTGGGACACCCCGGGGATGTGTACAAAAGTGATTGGGATAAATTCGGTTTGTGGGATTTGGTTATGAAAAATGACGAAGAGCTTTTCCGAGCATATTCGATGGCTAACCACCCAGCTGAAGGTAACATTATTATGTTGACCATCCGTATTGCTACTCCACCTTGGGATAGAGCAAATAACAAGTGGATGGATGTCAATCCAGGGGTTTGTTCTTCTTATGTCTTCTCTAGAAAGCCAGGGGACAAAGTGACTATCTCCGGTCCTTATGGTGAGTTCCATATCAACCCTACCCAGCGTGAAATGATCTACATTGGTGGTGGTGCGGGTATGGCTCCATTGAGATCACATATCTTCCATTTGTTCCATACTGAGAAAACAAACCGAAAGGTTTCCTACTGGTACGGTGGACGTTCTAAGAAGGAATTGTTCTACGTGCCTCACTTCAGAGAAATTGAAAAAGACTTCCCGAACTTTAAGTTCTTCATTGGTCTTTCAGAACCACTTCCTGAAGATAATTGGAAGATCAAGGAATCTCTGGATGGTGAAGGAGATGGCTATGTAGGATTTATTCATCAGGTATTGTATGATAACTATCTGAAAAATCATCCTGAGCCAGATGAGATTGAATATTACCTTTGCGGTCCTCCTTTGATGAATGCGGCCGTTCTTAAGATGCTCGAAGATCTTGGAATTCCGGATGAAAATATCCGATTCGATGACTTCGGAGGATAAAATACCAAGTCTGCTTCTGATGAGGCAGACTTTTTTTATTCTCATTAAGTGAAGTTTAGACCTTTTCAGGTTACTCCTTTAGGAGGATGCTTCTTTTTGATTATTTTTAAATTCTAACACACCCGTATGAGTATTCAGTCTTTTTTTGAACCTGTTGCCGAATTTCTTTGGCAAAAAAAATATCCAGACAATTCCTTCTTCAAGCAGATCCATTGGTATGGAGAAGAGTTCCCTGACCTGAAGGGAATTCAGATTGCATTGGTTGGTCTTAAGGAAACGAGAGGTGTTCAACATGCTAAAAGTGCCGAAAGAGGAGCTTCCGAAATTCGTGAAAAACTTTATTCTCTGAAGCGGGGGATCGGCCCTTACAGGGTTGCTGATTTGGGTGATTTACTTCCGGGAAAAACCCTTCAAGAAACCTATGAGCGAATCCAAAAAGTGGGGGATTTCTTGATGAAGAAGCAAATTCTTCCCATTTATTTTGGAGGAACACATGACTTGGATTTCGGGCAATATCTGTCCTATGAGAAAATGAAAAAATTGGTCAGTCTTCTGACGGTAGACGCCAAATTTGACATGGAGGAAGAGGGTACTATGGCGGAGAAGCATACCCAGGAAATCATTCTTCACCAACCTAATTTTTTGTTTACTTATGCGCATTTAGCTTACCAAAGTTATTTGGTCGATCCTTCGCTGATCAATGTGATCGAGAAACTTTATTTTGATCATATGCGATTGGGATTGGTTCGTAAAGAGTTTAAAGAAATAGAACCTGTGGTACGGAATGCGGACTTGGTAAGTTTTGATCTTTCTGCGATTCAATCTTCAGATGCTCCGGGTGTTTTGGAGGCTAACCCTTTTGGTTTGACTGCAGAAGAAGCCTGTCAAATTTCATGGTTTGCAGGCATGAATGAAAAGCTGAGCTCCTTTGGATTATACGGATATGAACCTTACTACGATGATGCCCAAAACAAAACGGCTATGGTAGCAGCTGTGATGATTTGGTACTTTATAGAAGGGTTTTATTCTCGTAAAGACAGTTTATCTTTTAAAAGTAGCGACTACATCAAGTATACCGTTTCCTTGGACACCAAGCCAAATACCTTGGTTTTTTACAAAAGTAAGCGAAGTGGAAAGTGGTGGATGGAGATTCCCCATGGAGACAATGATCATTTTGAAAGGGGGAGTTCCACAGTTCCTTGTAGCTATTCAGATTACCAAACTGCTCAAAAAGGAGAAATTCCGGAACGCTGGGTTAATGCTCAGATCAAATTGCTTTAATGAAAACCTACACCCGACAGCAACTTGCTCTTCGGAATGGTCAAGACAAGCCTGAAGTTTGGATTGCATTTGAGGGGATTATCTATGATGTGAGCGAGTCCAGATTGTGGAAAGGCGGAAAGCATTACGAGCACTGGGCTGGACAAGACCTTACGGATGAATTGAAGGATGCGCCGCATACACAGAAAGTTTTCGAGCGCTTCAAACCTATTGGAACCTTGATTTGAAATGATATTAATAGCAGATAGTGGGTCAAGTAAGACAGACTGGAGAGTAATCCATGCTGATGGTCGGATTTCCCAATTTCGAGGGGTAGGATTTAATCCTTATTACCAGACGGTTGAGGAAATGATCGTAGGTATGACCCAAGAATTTTTGTTGAATTTGAAAGATGAAATTGAGCAGATTTTCTTTTATGGCGCAGGTTGTTCTACTCCGGACCGTAAATCGGATGTCACCAAGGCTCTAAAATCTATTTTTCCTACTGCATTGATCGAAGTGGATCATGACCTATCTGCTGCTGCGAAAGCAACCTGTGGCCATCAGGCAGGGATTGCCTGTATACTTGGAACTGGGTCAAATAGCTGTGACTTTGATGGAGAAAAAATAATCGATAATCGGCCTGCACCCGGCTATATTCTAGGCGATGAAGGTGGAGGAGGCTACATTGGCCGGAAACTCCTTCAAGATTTCATTTATGATGACCTGCCTCAGGAAATCCGTGAAATCTTTCAAAGTCGTTTTCAGTTAACACAAGCAATCATTCAAGACCATGTATATCGGCAGCCGTTTCCCAATCGTTATATGGCCAGCTTTTGCCGTTTTATAACTGAGCACTCAAATTATCCCTATTGTTATCGACTGTATTACGATTCCTTCATGGAGTTTTTCAATCGCCATGTTTGTCGATATAAGGATTATAAAAATAAACCAGTGAACTTTGTAGGATCGATTGCCTATTACAATAGCACGATTCTTCGAAAAGCTGCTCAAGATAAAGGGATTCAGGTTAAATTAATTTTGGAAAACCCGATTGCCGGTCTTACACTATACCATCAAGAAATGCTTTGAGCGTGAGCTTATTGCAAAATCCCTTCAAAGGTGAAGTTTGCAAAGTAGTTGGTCGGAAGCGATAATTAATACGATAAAATGAAAGTAACAGAAAGTAGCTCGCTATATGACAATTTGGAGCATATGTCCATTGAAGATTTGCTTCAAAACATCAATCGAGAAGATCATAAAGTTCCTGAGGCGGTCAAACTTGTGATCCCTGAGATTACAGATTTGATCGAAAAGCTCGTCCCTAGAATGAAAGAGGGCGGCCGACTTTTTTACATTGGAGCGGGTACATCGGGAAGATTGGGGATTTTGGATGCTTCAGAATGTCCGCCAACCTATGGAGTTCCTGACGATTGGGTGATTGGCTTAATTGCGGGGGGTGATTCTGCTATCCGGAAAGCTGTTGAGAATGCCGAAGATGATTCAAATCAAGCATGGAAAGATATTCAGGAATATGGGTTTAATGAGTTAGATACTGTCATTGGGATTGCTGCTTCTGGAACAACACCTTATGTAATAGGTGGTGTAAAAGCTGCCAGAGAAAAGGGTTTGCTTACAGCTTGTATTACCTGTAATCCAAATTCGCCCTTGAGTAAGGAAGTTGCTCATCCCATTGAAGTTGTTGTAGGTCCTGAGTTTGTCACTGGGAGCACCCGGATGAAGGCTGGAACTGCTCAAAAGCTGGTTTTGAATATGATTTCGACAACCACCATGATCAAGCTGGGAAGAGTAAAAGGCAATAAAATGGTGGATATGCAACTTTCCAATGCCAAGTTGGTGGAACGCGGTACAAGAATGATTATGGAGGCTACCGGGTTGGATTTTCAAACAGCAAATGAGTTGCTACTGAAAGAGGGCTCGGTAAGGAAAGCTACTCAAGCCTTTTACCAAGGAAAGAAATAAATCATATCAAGTGTATTTCATAAAAAGCCCGTATCTTTGCAGGCTATTTAAGCAATTGAGATTCAATCGCTTATTTTAATTTAAAATCCAGCAGTGATGCTGCATACTTATGAGAAAAAATAATTCAAGAAAGCCGTTTTTTAGTCAAGATAAGCAAGCTAAAAAAGGAGAAGATTCGAACGAATCGAAAGGGTTTGAGTCCAAGAAAAAATCTTTTGGATCCTTTGACAAAAAGGGAAAAGATACCCGAGGAAAATTTGAAAAGGAGGAAGGAAAAGCACCTTTTAAAAAACGTTTTGAAGAAGGAGAAAGACCAAAGTTTGAAAAGGGCGCAAAAAGATCAGAAAAGCGTTTCTTTGGTGAGGGGGAAAAAGAGTTTGAAAAAAATCAATCCAAAGATTTCAAATCATCCAAGCGCGTCTATCTCGGAAGAGGTAAAGATCAAAAGCCCATTTATGGGGAAAGAACAGCTGATTTTTCTGAGAAAAAATCCGTAAAAAGGGGATTTGGTAAAAACAGACCTTCCAGAATTCAAAACAGTGAAGTAGTCAGACCTGAATATGAGTTTGATAACCTCCCCAAAGGGAAAAAGAAGAATTCGGGAGACGACTTGATTCGGTTGAATAAATACATCGCCAATTCCGGAATTTGTTCCCGACGGGAAGCCGATGAGTTAATTGCCCAAGGTTTGGTTTCTGTTAATGGTCAGGTGGTGACGGAATTAGGAATGAAAGTCCAACGAAATGACCGGGTTGTTTACAACGGAAAGCGAATTAATCCCGAGAAACCGGTTTACATTTTACTTAACAAGCCGAAGGATTTCATCACCACCACAGAAGACCCTATGGAGCGAAAAACGGTGATGAAGTTGGTAGAAAATGCCTGTGAAGAACGGATTTTCCCAGTTGGAAGACTGGATAGAAATACAACAGGACTGCTACTATTTACCAATGATGGAGAATTAGCGGCCAAACTATCTCATCCCTCGAATGAGATTAAGAAGATTTACCAAGTGACTTTGGATAAGCCCCTGACAAAAAATGATGAAGAAGCAATTCGGGAAGGATTGACCTTGGAGGATGGTCCTGCAGCTGTCGATGATTTGCAAGTGCTTTCTTTGGATCGGAAGATATTAGGACTTGAAATCCATATTGGAAGAAACCGAATTGTTCGAAGGATATTTGCCCATTTAGGATATGATGTGGTTGCTTTGGATCGGGTATTGTATGCCGGTCTGGATAAAAAGGATCTAAAAAGAGGGAACTATCGATTCCTTACAGAAAAAGAAGTGATGCGATTGAAATTCTTCTCCTGAACAAAAAAGCTCCTTTTTACAGGAGCTTTTTTTATGAATTGGGTCTTGTTTTTATGATAGTAAAAAACCTTAGCAAAACCCCTTGAGTGCTTGTATCAACTCTTTTTTGGTCATGATTCCTCCTTTCCTCCAAAGGATTTTCCCTCTTTTGAAAAGCATATAATGGGGAATGGATCGGATCCCAAATTGTTGGCTTAGTTGGGGGTGTTGATCGACATTAAGTTTGAGTAATTTAATTTTTCCGCCCAATTCATCAAGGGCTGCTTCCAATACGGGATTCATCGTCTGACAGGGACCACACCAGTTGGCATAAAAATCTACCAGTAAAGTCTCAGGACTTTTTTGAATTAGTTCTTTTGGGTTTTTCTTGGCCATATCTCAAATAAAAAAGCCGACCCTTGAAAAACAAGAGTCGGCTTCAATTAAGTTTCAATTTTCTTAGTTTCCAGCTGGAGGAGTTGGCAATTGAAGTCCCAACTTAGCCAAAACCAATTCAGTGAACTTGTCTTCTTCTTTGGTATAAAGCAAAATAGGAGCTTGGCCAGCAGTTTCTGCAAACACGTGTGTGTAATTATTTTCAGCAGCTACTGCGTTGATTGCATTGATTACTTTCGTCTGTACCGGCTCAAGCAATTCTTGCAATTTTCGCTGATAAGAAATCTGAGCATCTTGCTCATATTGCTGAAGATCTTGTTGCAATTTGGTCAATTCAGCCTCTTTTGCAGCACGGGCATCATCAGTCATGGTAGGAGCAGCCTGCTGATAAGACTGAACCTGACGCTGGAAATCTGCAGCTTTAGTCTGAATATTAGTCTGAAGCTGAGTTTGATAGTCCTGAAGGTCAGCACCGATTTGCTCCATTTCTGGCATCAAATCCATGATAAACTCCACATTGGTATACCCAATTTTCAATTCTTGCGCCTGAGCGACAAATCCTACGCAGAACAAAGCGATCGCAGAAAGGATAACTTTTACTTTCATCATTTGTGTTTTAATTAATTGTTTTCTTCAATTCCAAGTTCGTCCAGGACAAATTCTGAGTAATCATGTCGTGGATCTGTATAAATAATTCCCGAAGGTACGGAAGCTTTATCAAATAATACAGCCAAGTTGTTTTTTCGGGAAACCCGCTCGATGGCATCGTATATTTTCGATTGCAAAGGCTGCAGAAGTTCGGCCTGTTTTTGGAAATACTGACCATTGATTCCGAATATTCGGCTGTTGAATTCCTGAGCAAATTTTTCTTTTTGCCGGATTTCATTGAATCGTTTTTGATACATTTCTTCGGTCAGGAGGACTTCTTCCGCCTTTAGCTGCACATACATTTCTTTTATCTCAGCGTCCAAATCCTGTGCCTCTTTCTTCCACAAGTTGCTTAGCTTTTCGAGCTCTTGTTGTACGATTTTATAGTCAGGATGTTTATTCAGAATGTATTCCGAATCTATGTATCCGAATTTTTGAGCCATTAACTGGCTGGAAACCAGTGTAAAAGCAAATAATAAAGTGATATGCAGGAATTTTTTCATAATTCGGTCAGTTTCTGGAGACATTGGATTAACGAATCAAAGACTCCTAAAATTTTGACATAAATTAACCATTACACTGCATATTTCTATTATCTGAACTGCTGTCCAATTGTGAAGTGGAACTGTGGTCCGCTTCTTCTGGACTGTCCAGGGATTGCATCGAAACCATATCCCCAGTCAACACCTAACAAACCGAAAGCTGGCATGAAGATTCTAGCACCAAATCCAGCTGATTTTTTCAAATCGTATGGATTGAATTCTTTATAGGATCCCCAGTTGTTTCCAGCTTCAGCAAATCCAAGAACGAAAATGGTAGCAGAAGGATTTGGAGAAACCAAGAATCTCAATTCCATTACATATTTATTGTAGACAATACCACCGTATGGATCAGGGTTTTCAGTTCCTCGGGTATCTCTACCTGGAGTAATAGATTGGTTTTCGTAACCTCTCAAACCGATGATTTCTTGCCCAAGAGCAAAGTTGTTGAAGGTCATACCGTCACCACCCATTACAAAGCGTTCCAATGGAATAATTCCAATTCGGTCTCCGTAGGAGCCTAAGAATCCCATGTGTGCCCGTGCACTTGCTACGAGTTTGGTTGATCCAAACAATGGAGTATAGATACTGGCATCAAACATCCATTTATGATATTCCAACCACTTGTATTTTTCCTCATCCGGAGACTCCGCATCGATATTCTTATTCAATGAAGTATAAGGAGGTGTCAAAGCTGTAGACAGCATAATGTTGGATCCGAATCTAGGATAGATCGGGTTGTCTACGTTGTTTCGAGCAATGGTATTGTTAAATGTGATACTATTGGAACGACCTGTTGGGTAGCTAAGTCCAAAGGATGTTCCGAATCGATCGAATTCATAAACTTGGAATTGAAGTGAATTCGAAATGCTAAAATAGTCATCAGGCCAGGTAACCCTTCGAGCCAATCCAATGGTTGCACCTGTGATTTTGAAGAATCCAAGTTCATTCCCAAAATTGGCGGAATTGAAGAAATCTACTTGTCGCTGTACAGAGTGGTTAAAGCTGAGGCTAAGTGCATTCGGCTTTTTTCCACCAAACCAAGGCTCGGTCAAGGAAACAGAATAGTTCTGGAAGGTTCGTCCATTCGCCTGAACACGCAATGAAAGTTTTTGGCCATCTCCCACTGGAAGCGGATCCCACTTATCAAAATTGCCAATGTTTTTGATCGAGAAGTTGTTGAAAACCAACCCGACTGTACCTACAAAGCCGTAGAATCCACCCCAACCTCCGGAAAGTTCGATTTGATCATTCGGCCGTTCTTCCAGTTCAAAGGTAATATCAACAGTAGCGGCTTCGAAATTAGGACGTAGGTCTGGATTGATTTTTTCAGGGTCGAAATATCCCAACTGAGAAAGTTCTCGGATCGTCCGTACCAACAAGGCCCGATTAAATTTCTGTCCTGGAAGGATACGGATTTCCCGCATTACTACGTGGTCTGAGGTTCGCTCATTCCCTTTGATGTTCACAGAATTTACAGTCACCTGTGGTCCTTCGAAGATTCGCATTTCGAGATCAATGGAATCACCTACAACGTTGACTTCGATAGGTTGAATATTGAAAAATAAGTACCCGTCATCCTGATAGAGGGAGCTGACATCGTCTCCCTTTTGAGGATCATAATTTAGACGTTTATCCAGTCGTTCTTTATCGTAGACATCCCCTTTCTGAATACCCAATTTGGCTCTTAGGACTTCATCTGGATGGATAAAGTTTCCGGTAAACTCGATATTTCTGTAATAATATTTCCTTCCTTCTTCGAGCTCTAAATCAATGTTGATTTCATCCTTTCCAAAGGCGTAAACGGAATCAGCTATAATTTTTGCATCACGGAACCCTTTGGTTTGGTAGAAGTTAATGACATTCTCTTTGTCATTTCGATACTCCTTAGGAATGTATTTCGATCCAGCAAAGAAATTCAACTTGAAATTTTTGTTGATATAGGTTTTTACATCTTCTCTGGAAGCTGAGTCAGTATACCGGATGCTATTGGCAATATCAGATGCCGAGGCGGCTGTCATTCTGGAGTAGACATCGCGAAATACACTTACACGAGCATGCTCTTTTGTCTTTTTCAATTTCCCCTTCACTTTGGAATCAGGAATTTCCTCATTTCCAAATACCCGGATTTCATTGATTTTAACCTTGCTTTTTGGATCTACATCGAATCGAAGAAGCACACTATTGGGTAAGGTGGTATCTCGAACTTGACTTACCCTTACATCGGTATTCAAGAAGCCTTTATCTACAAAATATTTCTGAATATTGCGCTCGGCGGTGTTCAATACATCTTCCCGGACCACTCGCCCTCGGATGTTGACCTTATCTCGAAGTTCACTCTCCTGCGTTTTATTAATCCCGGTAAATTCCACTCGGGAGAATCGCGGTCGTTCTGTCAATTCAAGAAGCAGGTAAATATCTTCACCTTCAATTTTGGTAACCAAAATTTTCACATCACCGATGATCCCTTGGTTCCAAAGTCTTTTCAAAGCATCGGAGATTACGTCTCCAGGAACCTCAATTCGGTCATCTACCTTGATGCCCGATAAGGAAATAATTGCATTTTCATCTAAGGTAGAAAGTCCCACCGCCTTGATTTCTGCAACTCTAAAAGTCTGGGGCTTGGAATAATTTAATTCCAAAATATTTACCGGTTTGGCTGTAGCATAACGGGATTGTCCCAGTCGAATCTGCGACATTGCCGTACTTGCCCAAATCAGACAAAACAGAATCAGTAAACTTCTTCTCATCAAAACTTAAGATTTAATCTGCTCCCCGGTTTTACCAAATCTTCGCTCTCGTTTCTGATAGTCAAGAATGGCTGCGACCAGGTGTTCTCTTCTGAAATCCGGCCATAACACGGGCGTAAAATGAAGTTCCGTGTAGGCCAATTGCCATAGCAGAAAATTGCTTATTCGATACTCCCCACTGGTCCGAATCATCAATTCCGGATCCGGAATGCCGGCAGTTTCTAAATGGTCGGCTACCAACTGTTGATTGATATCTTCCACTTTCAATTTTCCTTCAGAGATTTTTTGAGCAATGCGTTTGGTCGCTTGGGTAATTTCCCACTGTCCGCTGTAGCTTAAAGCGAGGATAACCGTCAATCCATCGTTTTGACAGGTTATTTTTTTTGCCTCCATCAGTTTATCGTAGGCGGTTGGAGGAAGACTGTCCAGATCCCCGATGCTTTCCAAACGGATATTGTTTTTCATCATCATTGGGACTTCATCGGTAATCGTTTTTACCAATAGCTCCATCAATCCATTGATTTCCTCTTGAGGGCGAGACCAGTTTTCCGTTGAAAAAGAAAAGAGGGTTAGGTATTTAACACCTAAATTTTCAGCACCTTCAATGGCATCTTTTACTGCTTGGATGGCATTACGGTGACCAAAGATCCGCATGGCGCCTTTTTTTCTGGCCCAGCGGCCGTTGCCGTCCATGATGATTGCAATATGTTTTGGGATTCGATCTAGGTCTAAAACTTCCTTCATTACTTCCGGTCCGGGTGCCTATGATTTTGGAGGTACAAAAATGCTATTTCTTTTCCAATTATTTAGCCTAAGGATCAAATAATTAATAGGCGTAGCATTTTGTGCTCTGTATCGTGTAACTCAGACTGACCCCTAAAAAATAGTACCAGTCCTTATCATAGGGGTTACCAAAGTTAATCCCAAAGGGAATATCTGGATTGGCAGGATCTTCAAATCGGGGTATGGGAGGTGAGCTTCCATCGATTTTATCGATGTAATCGGTAAAGGTCGCCCGAACTCCCGCTTCAACTATCAAGGTCCAGCGATCGTTCATTCTATATTTTATTCCACCACCAAAAGGGATCACTACAGAACCTAGGTTGTAGCGTTCAGATTGATTGTAAGCAAAGGTATTTCCCTTCATAAAGAAATGGGAATACCCAATGCCGAAGAAGGCATAGGGAGACCAGAAGAATTCGGAATCATTTCTCAAATAGTCGAGGAAATTGAATTCCATAACCGCAGAACCTTCAAGAACTCCACCTCTAAAGCGGGCATCTCTTCGTTCTGCAGGTAAATCCAGAGGTCGAACACTGTCCGTAGCCCGAAGCGTACCAGCAGTGATTCCTACCCGAAGTGACCAAACATTGTCAAAATTTCTCTTGCCAAACAACGTGCCGTGAAGACCTAAATGGTCCAGGTCAATTTTTCTCAAGATATCCCCCGTATAAGCGGTGGTACCCAAACCCCCTCCGATTTCATATTTCTGAGCTAGCGCTTGGGTGGTTCCCAAAAGTCCTAGCAACCAAAATAAAATCAGGAAGGAAGAAATCTGAAAATTTACCTTTTTCAAGACGATGCAAGTTATGAAGTACCTAACGTTTAAAAAACGTCGCTTGGTATCTGACGGGTTAATCTTTGTTAAGCAATTTTTCAATTAAAATCAGCTGGAAGATCAGTTTCGCATATCAAATCCCCAGTTCAATTTATGCCTTAAGGTATCAAAAAAATCGTAATTAGGCAGCTTGACGAGTTTAGCGAAAAACTTTTCCTTTTTGATTTTAAATTTCATTTCCGAAGAAACAGAGGTAGAACGAGAATCAAGTGAAATCAAAAATCGTTCTGCTCTTCCCTCAATTTCAAAGCTGATTTCGCTGTCATCCGAGACAATGATTGGGCGAACATTTAAATTATGAGGACTTACAGGTGTAATTACAAAGTTTTTGGCCGTTGGAGATATCAAGGGGCCGCCACAACTCAAAGAATAGCCCGTTGAACCGGTAGGGGTGGCCACAATTAAGCCATCCGCCCAATAGCTATTCAAATAGCGTCCATCGATATAGGTATGAACCGTGATCATTGAAGATGTATCCCGCTTGTGAATAGTGAATTCATTCAAACCGAAATTTAAACCCTCAAACAACCTTCTTTTGGTCTTAAGAGAAACCAAACTACGGTTTTCTATCTGGAAATTTTCAGTGGCTAAATGCTCCACTGCCTCCTCGATTTTGTCAGTAGAAACGGTAGCCAAAAATCCCAGCCGCCCTGTATTCAGACCAAGAATTGGCGTTTCAAAGGAGCCTACTTGACAAACAGAATCCAATAACGTACCATCTCCTCCAATCGAAATCAGAAAGTCCATCGCTTCCATTTCTTTTGGATTTTCCAAGACTTGAAATTTCAAGCCAGTCTTTCCATGCATGCGGAGATTTCTGTCAAATTGCTGAGTGACAAAAATTTCGAAGCCATGATTTTCCAATGATTTAAAGAGGGCCCGGACATCTTTTAAGAATTCATGCTTTAAGGTCAGGCCATGCAGCGCGATTTTCATACGCTAAATATCTAAAAATCTCAGCAAGTTACCGATTCGGTCTTCCTCACTGCTTATTTTTTGTTCTTCCTGATAATGATCCAAAATCTTATAGCCAAATCGTTCAAGCGTAGCTTTAATATACCGCAATTCAGGTTTATCCAGCTTGAGCGTTAATTTGATTTTGTTTTCATCCAGAGGATCACTGCTGATAAAGGAACTCAAGATTTTGGTGTTTTCGGATTCGGCTAATCGCGCAATTTCTGCCAAACTGTAATCCGTCATATTCATGGATAGCACCAAAACCGAACCTTGGGACTGAATAGAAAGGCTGTCCGCAATTGCGGCAATAGCATCTTCCATAGTGACTACCCCCAGATAGGCCATTTCCCGGTCCAAAACTGCTACAATATTTGAATCCTGCTCTGAGCTTACCCGGAGAACATCATAGATATGCTGATCGGAGTAAACCCAACATGCTGATTTTTCTAAAGTAATTTCTTCAACAATTGCTTCTGGATTGTTCAAATCAAAAATGGTTTCTTCACTTAGAAAGCCCAGAAACTGCCCCTTATCAACTACAGGTAAAAAGTTGGTACGAATTTCCTGCATCCAGCTCAAAGCCATCTTTGACTGATCGTTCAGCTTAAGAGGAGGGATGAGATTATTGATGAATTCGTAGGCCTGCATGAATGAAAGATAGGAAATGATTCGAAATGTTAAAACGTCTCTGAGCTTAATCTTGTTTCCTAGACCGAAGTCTTGAGTTGATTAAAACAGCAAATTCGAAATAATTCCTAGCAAAATTCCGCCCAAAATGATCCAAGGAGAAGAGATTTTAGTGAATTGTAAGAGGGAATAGGCACCAAGGATCATGAAAATGTTTATAAAGTTGGCTTCTAAAGGCTCGAAAAGCAAATAGGCAGCAGCGATGAGCATTCCACAGGAAACTGCATTGATTCCTTCCAAAGCCGCTCGAATCGGCCGATATACTTTCAATTGATCCCAAAATCGGATCACAAAGAAAATCAAGAAAATCCCGGGAAGAAAAATACCTGCTGCAGCGATTAGTCCACCTGAAAGGAACCCCAGAAGTCCATATTCCCGCATGGAAAGCGCCCCTACAAAGGATGAAATACTAAAGGTGGGGCCGGGAATTCCCTGGGAAATGGCATACCCCGTCAAGAATTCCTCCGAGGATAGGAAGTTTTTGAAATCCACAAACTCGGTGTAGAGGTAAGGAACAAGTACTTGACCTCCTCCGAAAATCAGACTTCCATTTCGATAGAAATTCTCAAAAAGAATCACGGGTTGGTATTTGGTCAAGGCTCCAAGAATCGCTGCAAATACCAAAACCCCTCCCCAGAGGTAGAAATTAGCCCATTGAATTCGAAGAGGAGCATCTTGCTCCATTTTGGGTTGTTTTTTATACTTGATGGAGGTACTTAAACCACCGATAATCAACAGAACAGGAAAGACAAAGGGGGAGCTGTAGAAAAATGCAATAAAGGTCGAAATCAGCACCAAGACCATCGCCTCAGTGGTTTGAACCATTTTGCTGATTGTTTTTTGGGCGGCGAATATGATAAATCCAATCGCCATGGGCTGGATAAATCGAGCGAAATTGAGGGCTCCGGGTGTGTTTTCCTGTAAAAAATAAATCAAAGCAGCTGCGGCTGTCATGATTAAAGTGGCGGGAATGATCCAAACGAGCAAAGCCAAATAGGCTAAATTGGGGCCACCTACGCGAAATCCAATCGCTGAAACTAATTGAGTGGAAGAGGGTCCCGGTAGCATATTGCAAAGGGCATTTAGCTCCCAGAGTTCATCTTCCGTAATATAGGCTCGGTCCTTGACCATTCGCTCCAGGAGCATGGCCAAAAATGCCTGAGGTCCACCAAAAGCAGTAAGAGAAAGGGCCAGAATGTCCTTCAGAAACAAGTAATATCTGACCCTTTTTACTGACATCTCTTATTTTCTCAATCCTAATTCACGAAGTCGCTCCTCCAGAAACTCACCAGCTGTTGCATCGGTAAACTGCTTTGGATTTTCGGCACTGATGCAGCTTTCCAGGCAGGTGAGATCCATTTCTGAGCGCGGATGCATAAAGAAAGGGATCGAAAAACGACTGGTGTTCATTAATTCACGTGGGGGATTGACTACCCGGTGAATCGTAGATTTCAGTTTTTTATTGGTCAATCGCTCCAACATATCTCCCACATTGACCACTAATTGATCAGGAAGTGCGGTAATTGGAATCCATTTTCCGTCTTTCCGAAGGACCTGCAATCCATCGGCACTAGCACCCATCAATAAGGTGATCAAATTGATGTCACCGTGCTCCGCAGCCCGAACAGCATCCTCTGGGACTTCCTCTGGGTTTTCGATAGGGAAGTAGTGGATTTGGCGAAGAATGGAATTTCCATAGGCCACTTTATCCTCAAAATAATCCTCGGGCAAATCCAGACTGATCGCAATGGCCTGCAACATGGCTTTTCCGGCTTTTTCTAGCGTTTGAAAGGCCTCAATTGCTACTTCTTTGAATTCAGGTACTTCTTCTGGCCAAACATTGGCTGGATATTCCTTTTTCACAGGATCTTCATCAGGAATAAAGGAAAGCTCTTGACCCACATGGTAGAATTCCTTCAAGTCACCTGTATTTCTTCCTTTCGCATGTTCTTTGCCTTTTCCGGTATAGCCTCTCTGATAGCCGATTTCGGGCCGCTCATACTTCGCTTTTACCTCATCAGGAAGAGTAAAATACTTCTTAATAGCAGCATAAAGTCGATCCTGCAAGTCTTGGCTTAAGCCGTGGTTTTTGATTGCAACAAAACCAATGTTTTCGTAAGCTTCGCTCAATTTCTTGACGAAAGCCGCTTTCTGTTCGGAAGTACCCGATAAGAAATCCGCTAAGTCTAGGCTTGGGATTTCATCGAAAAGGATGGACATATTTTAGTTGATTTAGATACTAATGAGCATAAATTCTGCCCTAAAAATAATACCTTTAGTTTCAAATCCTTCACTATGAATAAAAACCTGTTCGCACTGATCCTTTTGGGAATAATGGTTTTTTCCTGTTCCGAAAACCGCAAGAAGATCAATGAGCAAGTCGTCGGACCGGCCCAAATTGATTCAGCAACGGTAGTCAGCACCCGGCCAAACGTAGCCTTTTTTCAATATGAAGAGCTGCCGGATTATCCGGATGCTATTTTGGAATTGTATACCCCCCTTGGCAATCAGGTTTTCAAGCCTGGCAAAGTTCCTTTTGAATTCAATATCAAAAATTATCCTTACGAAGAAGAAGCCTCGAATCGGTTTAAGCTCTTCATGGTCTTAAATAATAATGATCCTATCGGCTATCGAAGTCCGATTTTCCAGCAGGAATTGGAAGAGGGGACTTATCGGGTCGTTGCCTTTCTCGTAGATGAATCGGGATTTGCCTTGAAGAATTTCGGAAATTATGTGGATCGGGATTTTCAGGTTGGGGATTCTAGGCCTTTTCCCTATTCTGCAGAGCCATACTTAGCAGTCAATTTCCCCAGAAATCAGCAGATCGTTGAAGAAGAGGATGAGCTGGTAATAGATTTTTTGGTGTTAGGAGGGGATATGAAACTTGACGACCTGATGGTAAAAATCGAAGTGGGAGATTATCATTATGAAATTGATCACATGGCACCTGTCCGGGTGGATAACCTTCCTTCCGGAGAATATCAGGTAAAAATCTCTCTTTTGAGAAAAGATGGAACCGAGTTGGAAGGACCATTCTCTTCGGTATCCAAGACGGTCTTTGTCCGATAAGTCCTTATCTTTGTGCCTCAAAATTTCCAAACGTATTCATGCTATTAGTAAATCATATTCGTGATCAATTTGATGTGGTTTTGGCTGGCTTGCAAAAGCGGAATTTCCCAGATGCCTTGTCATTTTTAAATCAGGTGCTTGCACTCGATGATCAGCGAAAGACTACCCAAACCCAACGAGATCAGCTTCAGGCCGAATCCAATAGCATTTCCAAAGAAATTGGAATGCTTATGAAGTCAGGAAAGCGGGAAGAAGCCGAACAGATTAAGGCTCGAACCGCTCAACTTAAGCAAGAGATCAAAGAACTGGATGAGCAAAATTCCAAGGCTGAAGAGGAATTAAAAGCACTGCTTTATACCATTCCAAATATCCCTCATTCCTCTGTTCCGGCTGGTAAATCCGCAGAAGACAATGAAGTGGTTTTGGAGCATGGTTCCATCCCAGCACTGGGTGAGTACAAGCTTCCTCATTGGGAGTTGATCAAAAAGTATGACATCATTGATTTTGATCTAGGCGTGAAAATCACCGGGGCGGGTTTCCCTGTTTACAAAGGAAAAGGTGCCCGATTACAGCGTGCCTTGATCAATTTCTTCTTGGATGAAGCCTTGAATGCTGGATTTTTGGAAGTGCAACCGCCGATTTTGGTCAATGAAGACTCCGGCTATGGAACAGGGCAACTTCCTGATAAGGAAGGGCAGATGTATCATGCAACCGCTGATAATTTGTACCTGATTCCTACTGCCGAAGTACCCATCACCAATTTGTATCGGGATGTGATCCTTTCTGAAGAGGATTTGCCGATTCGAAACGTAGGTTATACACCTTGTTTCCGACGTGAAGCCGGAAGCTGGGGTGCACATGTAAGAGGCCTCAACAGACTGCATCAATTTGATAAAGTCGAAATAGTACAAATTACGCATCCAGATAAATCCTATGAGGCTTTGGAAGAGATGAGTTCCTATGTTCAGGGGCTTTTGCAAAAGCTAGAACTTCCCTACCGGGTACTTCGACTCTGTGGAGGAGATATGGGCTTTACTTCTGCCCTGACCTATGATATGGAAGTCTTTTCAGCGGCTCAGGAACGCTGGTTGGAGGTGAGTTCTGTTTCCAACTTTGAAACGTATCAGACCAACCGTCTGAAGTTACGATTCCGAGGTGAAGACAAGAAAACGCAATTGGCTCATTCCCTAAACGGATCTGCATTGGCTCTTCCACGAATCGTAGCTGCGATTTTGGAAAATAACCAAGGACCAGATGGTATTCAGATGCCTAAAGTCTTGCAGCCTTATTTGGGATTTGATAGAATCTAATAAATACAAACCGCTTGAAT
The DNA here is from genome assembly GCF_013373065.1 of Algoriphagus sp. Taxonomy (GTDB): domain Bacteria; phylum Bacteroidota; class Bacteroidia; order Cytophagales; family Cyclobacteriaceae; genus Algoriphagus. Next base: position 53,542 of record NZ_JABXIN010000004.1, on the reverse strand, counting down.
TTCGAGCGGTTTTTTTCATTTAAATCTTCCAAACAATGAAAAATATCCTTGTTCTCATTTTTCTAATTCTTATCTCAAGGAGTGTTTTCGCTCAAGAGAAATCAGACCGTGAATTGATTCAGGCGACTGTTCAAAATTACTTTGATGGGATGATTGAGCGAGATCGATCGAAGCTCGAAGCGGCATTTTTGCCAGAGGCTAGACTGATTGGTTATCGGGGAGAAAATCTGACCATCACGGATTTTGAAACTTGGGCCTTGGGAACGACCAAAGGAGAACCACGGGATCCTGCTGCCTATAAAAATGAAATCGTATCTATTCGAGTACAAGGGAATACGGCTTCGGTGGAAACCGAATTGTATTGGCCGGGGATCTATTATTATGATTTTCTAACCTTGATTAAAGTGGAAGGGACATGGAAAATTGTGCACAAAAGCTGGTATGAGCGAAAGCTTTAAGCGTTGGCTTGCAAGTGGATCAAGCAAAACTCTCCCTCAAATACTTCGCGGTATAATTGCCTTCTTCCTTAGCCAAATCCTCAGGAGTACCTGCAAAAGTCAAATGTCCGCCTTTATTTCCGCCTTCTGGACCTAGATCTATTACCCAATCGGCAGAACGGATTACTTCGGTATTGTGCTCGATGATGATGACTGAATGCCCCTGATCAATCAAGGCATTGATGCTGTGGAGGAGCTTGCTGATATCATGGAAATGCAATCCAGTCGTCGGTTCGTCAAAAATAAAGAGGACATGATCTCCGGATTTGGTGCCTCCTTTGCCCAAGAATGAGGCCAATTTAACTCGCTGCGCTTCCCCTCCTGAAAGGGTGTTCGAACTTTGCCCCATGCCGATATAGCCTAATCCTACTTCCTGTAAAGGTTGGAGTCGGTTGATAATTTGGGTTTTTCCCTGAAAGAATTCCATCGCTTCATCAATGGTCATTCCCAAAACTTCGGAGATATCCTTGTCCTTGTATTTCACATCGAGGATTTCATTCTTGAATCGCTTCCCTTTGCATGACTCACAGGTCAGGTGGATATCTGCCATAAACTGCATCTCCACGGTGATGGTGCCTTCTCCCTGACAGGCTTCACATCGTCCTCCATCTACGTTGAAGGAGAAAAAGGCAGGTTTGTAGCCTCTTTGCTTGGAAATGGGTTGATCAGCAAAAAGCGTCCGAATAGCATCATAGGCTTTTACATAAGTCACCGGATTGGAGCGGGAGGATTTTCCGATAGGGTTTTGATCAACAAATTCTACCTGTGTGATGCGCTTGTAGTCTCCTTCGAGCTTATCGTATTTTCCGGATTCGTCAATGACTGTTCCGAGCATTTTTCCCAATGCTGGATAAAGTACCTTTTTGATAAGCGTAGATTTTCCAGAGCCAGAAACACCTGTCACGACGGTTAATGTGTTGAGTGGAAATTGTACGGTCAGATTTTTAAGGTTGTTCTCACGGGCACCTTTGACGATGATGGAGTCCTTCCACTTTCGGTTTCCATTTTTTTTCCAGATATGCTCCTCTCCCCGAAGATAGCGGGCTGTATGCGTTTGGGCAGTTGCCATCAAGTCTTGAATCGGACCTTGGAACAATAACTCCCCTCCATGCACGCCGGCATCCGGTCCGATATCGATGATTTGATCGGCTGCTTTCATGACTTTTTCTTCATGTTCGACCACAATGACCGTATTGCCCATATCGCGGAGAGACTTGAGTACCCCGACCAATCGATCGGTGTCTCGAGGATGCAAGCCGATGCTCGGTTCGTCCAAAATATACATGGACCCCACTAGCGCAGAACCCAAAGAAGTGGCCAATTTAATCCGTTGGTATTCTCCACCGGAAAGGGTAGAAGTCAGTCGGTTGAGTGTCAAATATCCCAAACCTACCTGATCCATAAATTCCAGGCGACTGACAATTTCTTTTAAAAGGCGATTGGCTACTTTGGCTTCATGCGGAGCTAATTCCAATTGATTGAAAAATGCCAAAGCCTCGTCAATTGGCATCAACACCAAATCCGTAATGGATTTCCCGCTGATTTTGACATAGGAAGCATCTTTTCGAAGACGGGTTCCTCGACACTCGGGACAGGTAGTTCGTCCTCTAAATCGGGAAAGCATCACCCGGTATTGGATTTTATGGGTTTTGGTTTCCAGTTCCTTGAAAAAGTCATTCAAGCCCCTGAAATACTTGTTTCCTGTCCAGAGCAATTCCTGCTCTTTTTGTGTCAGCTCGTTGTAAGATCTGTGAATAGGGAAATCGAATTCGATTCCTTTCTTCAAAAGAGGTTCCACCCAAGAACGGGAGGTTTCTCCTCGCCAAGGGGCAATCGCGCCTTCATACACGGAAAGTTCCTTGTCTGGAATAACCAAGTCCGGATCGATTCCCAGGACATTGCCAAAACCTTCGCAGCGCTTGCAGGCGCCGTATGGATTGTTGAAAGAGAAAAAGTTCACAGAAGGCAACTCGAAGCTCATTCCGTCCAATTCGAATCGATCTGAAAATTCTCGAGTTTCTTGGTCAGGAATGGTGATTTTACAATCGCCATGTCCTTCGAACAGGGCTGTCTGAACCGAGTCAGCAATTCGGAATTGATTGTCCTCGTCATCTTTTCTTACAGATGCTCGGTCAATCAGGATTTCATAATTTCCCTTTGGGATTTTTTTCTCTTCCAAAAGATCTTCCACAAAATAGGCCTCACCATCGATGAGTATCCGGGTATAGCCTTTTTGAAGAAGTAATTCCAATTCCTGTTCGATTTTCCGCCCTTTTGCTACCTGGAGCGGACAAGAAATCATCACTTTGGACCCTTCCTCAAAAGACAAAATGTAATCGACAATATCTGTGACCGTATGGTGCTTAACTTCATTCCCGGAAATAGGAGAGAAGGTTTTTCCCACACGGGCAAAAAGTAATTTCAGGTAATCGTAGATTTCAGTTGTGGTACCCACTGTAGAACGTGGGTTTTTTGTAGTGACTTTTTGTTGGATGGCAATCGCCGGCGCTACTCCCTTGATATATTCGACCTCGGGTTTTTCCATTCGGCCTAGAAACTGACGCGCATAGGAACTCAAGCTTTCCACATACATACGTTGCCCTTCGGCAAATAGGGTGTCAAAGGCCAATGAAGATTTACCAGATCCAGAAAGCCCCGTAATCACCACAAATTGGTTTCTCGGAATCGCTACGCTTAGGTTTTTCAGGTTGTTAACCCGGGCGTTTTTGATAATGATAAACTGCTTGGGATCGAGAGATTCGAGGTCTTTTGTATCGGTCAAGGTACTCAAAGTCATAGCTGGCAAAGTTAATCATCTTAACCTTAGAAGTCATATTAAAGTTTGAGGTATTACTGGTCGTTTCCCCTCACTGCGAGCCCGTCTGCAGACAAGGCAGGAAGCAACTTGATTTCAGTCCCTCGCAATGACGGGCATTTACCAAAAATATCCCTTTCTTCGCATCATGGATTTTCAATTTCTGCTTGATGGATTGGCTGAAGGGCTGAAAGCCATGACTTGGCTTGAGGGGATCGCGGTATTTTTTGGGATTGCTTCCGTCTTCTACTCCATGCGAGAGCATATCTGGGTCTATCCTACAGGGATCATTTCCACCTTGATCTACGTATGGATTTGTCTCCAATACAAGCTTTATGCGGATATGGGAATCAATGCCTATTATTTCAGCATGTCCATTTATGGCTGGTATGTGTGGACTCATCCTAAAGAAAATCAACAAGTCCTGCCTGTCACCTGGCTCAAACCTTCAGGATGGGTTTCTTCAGCCTTGATTTTTGTTGCTTCCTATGGAATCCTTTCCTTCGTGCTCAGCAATTTTACCGATTCAGATGTGCCTTATTGGGATTCCTTTACCACTTCTTCAGCCTTTGTGGGAATGTGGCTGATGGCGAGAAAGAAAGTGGAAAACTGGATATTTTGGATCATCACCGATTTGGTATCCATCCCGCTTTATTTCCATAAAGGATTGATTTTAACCTCTTTTCAGTTTTTATTTTTTACCGTTTTGGCATTTATGGGCTTATTTGCCTGGATCAAATCAGCTAAACACTATGCCGAATCCTAAGCGAATCCTCATTTTGGGACCGGAATCTACAGGCAAAAGTACTTTGGCCTCTGATCTTGCTGTCCATTATGACGAGCCATGGGTGCCGGAGTTTGCCCGCGAATACCTCGATATGCTGGACCGGGAATATGATTATGAAGATCTCTTAAGAATCGGAAAAGGACAAATGGACTTGGAAGATAAAAAAGCTAAAACTGCCCAAAAGGTACTTTTTTGTGACACAGATTTGAGGGTTATCCAAATTTGGTCAAGGCATAAATTTGGTGAGGTTCATCCTTGGATTTTGGAGGAGTTGGATAAACGGGTTTATGATCTGATTTTGTTGACAGATATTGATTTGCCTTGGCAACCCGACCCTTTGCGGGAGCATCCGGAACCTGAAATGCGAGCTTATTTTTTAGACCAGTATGCTGATTTGGCAGTGAAAAGTGGCTTTCCTTGGGAAAAAATCAGCGGTTCCCGTAGCCAACGCCTCGAAAAATCCATAGATTTAATCCAAACCCACCTCTTCAATTAATTCACTATGACCGCACGATTTCTTCTCGCGTTTTTGTTTGTAGGACTCCTTGCTTGCGAAAAAGCGGAACAAAAACCTCAAAAACCCAATATTGTCCTCATTCTTGCAGATGATTTAGGGTATGGGGAAGTAGGATTCAACGGTCAAAAACTGATCAAAACTCCAAACATGGATGCTTTGGCCGTAAGTGGAAAGATTTTCACAAATCATTATACCGCCGCACCGGTTTGTGCTCCTGCTCGAGGGATGATTTTGACAGGTCTACACAGTGGACATGCCTACATTCGAGGGAATGATGAATGGCGTGAGCGAGGAGAAGTTTGGGATTATGCTAAAGCAGCAGCAGACCCTAATTTGGAAGGGCAGCGTCCCCTACCTGCAGAGACTTTAACTATTGCCAAAGTGCTTCAGCAAAATGGCTATAAAACGGGGATTATTGGAAAATGGGGCTTGGGAGCTCCTCTAAGTGAAGGAATTCCCAACAATTTAGGGTTTGACTATTTCTTCGGATACAATTGCCAGCGGCAGGCGCATAATCTCTATCCACCTCATTTATGGGAGAATGAAACGAAGGTTCCATTAAACAATGAAATTGTCGTGCCCGGAACCAAATTGGATGAAGGGGCAGACCCCATGGATCTAGCTTCCTATTCCCGATACCAGCAGAAGGATTATGCTCCTCAAGTCATGCATGAAAAGGCTTTGGCTTTTTTGGAAGAAAATTCAGATCAGCCTTTTTTCCTCTATTATGCCTCTCCCTTACCGCATTTGCCTTTGCAAGCTCCACAGAATTTGGTGGAGGAATATGTGGAGGTTTTTGGGGAAGAAGAGCCCTATGATGGTTCAAAAGGCTATTTCCCAACCCGCTATCCTCGGGCAACCTATGCGGCCATGATTACTCTACTTGATCAGCAAATCGGCGAACTTCGCCAAAAAGTGGAGGAAATGGGACAGCTTGAAAATACCATCTTTATCCTGACTAGTGACAATGGTCCTACCTATACGGGAGGAGTGGATTTTGACTTTTTTGAAAGTTCTCAGCCATTCAGCAATGGCTATGGTAGAACCAAGGGTTTTGTCTATGAAGGAGGAATCCGGGTTCCTATGGTAGTGAATTGGCCGGGGAAAGTTCAGGAAGGATCCCGATCTGAGCATATTTCCGCGTTTTATGATCTTTTCCCTACGCTCTGCGATTTGATTGGTGTGGATGCTCCAGCCGGATTGGATGGGATGAGCTTTTTACCTTCAATTTTAGGAGAAGAACAAAAACCAAATGACTACTTGTATTGGGAATTTCCAGAGTATGGCGGGCAACAAGCGGTTCGAATGGGTAATTGGAAAGTGGTTCGTCAAAAGCTGAAGGAGGGAATTGTCAGAACAGAATTGTATGACCTATCCAATGATCCTTTGGAGGAAAAGGATCTTGCAGAAACTTATCCTGAGATAGTTGCTCAGCTAGAAGAAATCATGGCTAAGGAGCATCGGGAGTCCTCCATTGATCGTTTTAAATTAGAAGTTTTAGGTGATCAATTGTCTGCTAATTCAGGAAATTAAAGTCTACAGCCGGGCTTTACTTTTTCTCAAAGACCAGCGTATCTCCTTCCAATGGAATGTGGCCGCTTTTATCCAAAATTCCTTCCATCAATAAGTTGGCAATGGAAACACCTTTGGCATCTACAGTTACCCAGAGGAAATGATCCATGGATCTCCCCATGGAATTGTTCTGTACTCCTCCTGTTGTAGCAAGATTAATGTAGTCCATACCATTTCGTTCCAGGAAACGGAACGTATGGGTATGCCCATTGAAAACGGTGTAGTTTCTTCCTTTCAATGCCTCTTCCAACTTGAAAAAGCGTTCGTTTTCAGGGTTTTCCCACATGGGTTTATGCATCATTAAAAATGTCCACTTCACCTCCGGATTTTTTTGAAGCACTCCCAAAAAGTAATTCAACTGCTCCTCACTGATATTTCCAAAGCTTCTTTCCGGTAGGTTGGCGTATTCGGTTTGGGAATAAGCTTCTCGACCTTGTTCATCCAAAACCCGAATCCCCTCATTTCTGATCTTTTCAATTTCATCGTTTCGTTCCTTCCCATGATCTTCACTATCCAGAATTAGAAACAGGGTGTTCTTATAGATGAAATGGTAATAATTTTTTCCATAGCGTTCCTTCCAAATTCCTTGGGCAAAATTCCCCGTGAGGTCATGATTTCCTCCGGTGTAAAAAACGGGGGCTTTGGCAGCCTCGGTTCGGGAATCAAAAGAATCCCATTGTTGAGTCCAACTGGCAGAATCCGGAGCTCCCCCTTCAATCAAATCTCCAACATTTACGATCAACTCAGGCCTCATAAGATTCAATTGAGCAACGGCTACCTCATAAATTCGCGGTCTTTCTCCACCGGTCAGGTCACTATGAATGGCAAAAGAGAATTTTTCTGAATCATTGTCAAAAGCCTCTTTCGTCCATGGTGTTTTACCTGCATTGATGTCATGGGTGAAAATTGGGGAAGGAGTTTTTTCTTTTTCCGTACAGGAGAAAAATGGATTTAGGCCAAGTGTCAGTAAGAGGAGGAAAATGGGGCCGAAATTGGGGAATGACTTTTTCATAAAGAGAATTGGATGACGGAGTGAGTTTGGAAAATTAGGATTACCATTTGTAGAGGGCGAGGGTAGCGGCTTCTACCAATTTCATTTGGTCTGGATGATAGTTGTTGTTGAGTACAATAATGGTCTTGTTTTCTTCAATGAAGCGAACAATCATGGTTTTGTACCCGGGATTGTCCCCGGTATGCATGACCATTTTTCCAAAGGGGCTTTTGGGTTCTATATCCCAACCAAAACCATAATAGCTTCTCGTTCCATCATTGAGTCGAAAAGGCTTAAAGGCTTCTTCAAGCGTTTTTTGACTGACCAGTTTTTCTGTGTAAAGTGCCTGATCCCAAATCAACAGATCTTGAGCTGTACTACTGACCCTTCCTGGACCTTTTCGGTTTCCAAGCCAGACAGTATAGTCTGAAGAATGGAAGCGATTGGCATTGATGTAATTCCCACTTTCATCTTTTAAATGTCCAGCTGCGAAATTTGGGACCTTTGCCTTTTCCTCCAAACTTCGAATACTCGTACTTTTCATCCCAAGCGGTTCAAAAATCCATTCCTTCGAAAGCTCCACAAAGTCTTTTCCAGTAGCTTTTTCCACAATGCTTCCCAAAATCACATAGCCTGTATTGCTGTATTGGTACCTTTCTCCGGGCTCAAAAAGTTTGGGTGGAGCGTAGGATCGCAGGTAATCCAAAATTTCAGGATTTCCTGCCACTTTACTCTTGTCCCAATGTTCATCCATAATGGCCTGGTAATCGGGCAATCCAGAGGTGTGTGTCAATAAATGCCGTATGCTAATCCCTTTGTAAGGGATATCGACGTATTTTTCAACTGGATCATAGAAATCCAACAAGCCTTTTTCCTTGCAAAGCATGATCATCATGGCAGTAAATTGCTTGGATACCGAGGCCATTTCAAATATATCGTCAGGCTTTAAAGGAATATTTTTTTCATAGCTTCGCATTCCTGTTGCTTTTTCGAATAGGATTTCACCATTTTCTGCAACGAGTACGATTCCAGAAAATCCATCTGCCGAAGCCCGTTCGAAAGCTTCTTCGAGGAGTTTCTTTTGGGCAAAAAGGGAGACGGCCGAAAAAAAGGCCAGGATAAATAATAACTGCTTTTTCATCTGTTTATATGTTGACTTGTATTGGTCAGATGGAATCTTTGACGATTAAAATAATCATTTCGGTTTGTGTTTAATGATTATTTTAATCGTGTCGATTTCATGGTTGGATTTGTCTTTGGATAAATTCAATCGCGGCTTCGTAGGCCTTCACCCAATTGCGATGGAGGATAAAGGAGTGAACCTCGTCCGGGAAAACCAACTGCTCTACAGAGACCCCTTGTTTTCGAAGGATTTCTGCTAATTCCACGGATTCGGAGAAAAGGACATTTCGATCATCATCCCCGTGAATCAATAAGACAGGGTCCTCCCAATTTTCCACATAGGCCATGGATGAGGATTGAAATGCCAATGCTGCCATTTCGGGGAATTTTTCTGGCTCATACCAAGGAGCAAAAACGGGGATTTCTTGATTCCAATTATGCACTCCATGAATATCCACTCCTGCGAGGAATTTCTCCGGTGCCTGAGCCAATCCATGTGCTGTCAAGAAACCTCCATAGCTCCCACCCCAAGGAATGATTTTTTCATCATCCACATCTGGTCTAGCCGCAAGGTAATCTGCTGCCGCAAGCAAATCCAAAACTTCACTTGCCCCTCCTGCGCCATAATTTTCTTCTTCCCGAAAATCCAATCCATAGCCAATTCCACTTCGATAATTTAGCGTCAAAGCGATAAATCCATTAGCTGCGAAATATTGTTGCAGGGCATAGGCATTACTGTAATACTGAGAATAATTGAATCCCAACAACATCTGTCTACGGCTTCCTCCATGGAGAAAAATAACAGCAGGATATTGCTTGTTGGGGTCGTGATTAGGTGGCAGAAAAAGCTGGGCCCTGCTCTTGAATCCATCCGAGGCTTGAATATCAAGTCCAATGGGTGTCACCAGATTCTTTGGAAAATTCTCTGGGAATAGATCTTCTGCCAGTAGTTTTTCTTGGTTATAATATCGAATCATTGGCCAAGCAGGTCGGGTCCCAGTAGAAGAGAGAAAGACGAACCCGTTTTCGATTCGAACGGGAGTCCAATTGATGTTTCCTTTTTCTGAAAGATCTTCGAGTTCAAAAGAATTCAAGTCCAATCGATAGATTTTTCTTCGTTCGATGTCACCGATGTTACTTGTAAGTAAGAGTTCATTTCCCAAATAGGAGGTATTGACTTTTTCCACAAAACCTTGGCCTTTTGTCAGGTGTTGGATTTGACCGTTTGTTGGATTGAAAGCGTATAATTGAACCCAGCCATTTTTTTCCCAAGGGAAAACCAAGGATCCATTCGGTGTCCACCAGATTCGATCGGATTCTGCCGGGATATCTCGGACAACAACGGATCCTTTGCCAGGGTCCGCAAGCCAAACTTCGGCTGCTTTCATGGTGTCCATATTCAATACACGTATACTCCAAGGATTCGCTTCCTTGTGAGAGGTGAATGGGAGCTTGTTGTTTACGTTGGGGATACGAAGGTAGGCCAGCTTAGTCCCGTCAGGGCTCCATGCTGGATAGCGGTCATGGTCCAAACTGGTTTCTGGATAATGGAGGCTTTGTTTTTCCCTATTCCAAAGACCAATAAAAGAATGATCTCCGCGATTGGAGACAAAGGAAATCCATTTGCCATCTGGTGAAAAGGCATAGGAACCAATCGAGCCTCTGGCTTGGAAGATTTTTGAAGAAGGTTCGTTAGAATTTAAGTCTAATTGGTGAAGATCACGACCTTTTCTAAAAATCAACATCCTTGAATCCGGAGAAAATACGGGGCCGCTTCCCTCAGACAATAGTCGTTCATCCCCGCTTTCCAAGTCTATCAAATGGATTTTAAAATCCGTGTTTTCCTGAAGTTGGGCGGGATTGGCAGCCTCTCCGGCCGAGTTTTTTGAATTTCCCCGTACATAGACCAAGCTTTTTCCATCTGGAGAAAAGGTTAGCGAACCAATACCGACACCATTGTCCCCTATGTAAGTCGTGAGGGGTCTTGCTTCAAAGTCTGGTGCTTTTGCAAAAAAGATATTTCGTTCCCCTTCTGAATTGAAAACCCAGGCTACAGATTTTCCATCCGGGCTTGCTGTGAGGTCTGTGGGAAATGGGGTGGCGAGGTATTCGGAGATGTTTTGTGATTTTCCTATGAATGCTAGAAAAAGGAAAGTCCATGCAAGGAAAAAGATTTTCTTCATAGTGGTTGGGGTTTCAGACAATTTAGTAATCTGTGGAGGGCTTTCAAAGTCCAATTGATTCAGATACTTCCGCTGATCAAATCTTTTATGTTTTCTAAGTCAAAAAATGTAGATTCCTTGATCTAAACCCGAATACCATGAACAGATTTATCTTGATTTTTTTCCTTTATGTAGGGATTCCTTCTTTGGGTTTTGGTCAGTTTTCCCAATCAAGTCGAGATTCAATTCAAAAGCTTAGTCAAGCGGATCATCGGCTTATGATGAAAATGCTTGGAATTGATCAATTGAGGCCAGGGCCCTCAGGAGACCCTACTGCTCCTAATGCCGCAAACTCGGATGAAAGCAAGGCCAAAACCTACGAATCCGTGCCCGATCCTCTAGTTTTTGAAAATGGGAAGCCGGTTCAATCCATCCAGGATTGGGAAAAGCGAAGAGAAGAATTGTTTGAACTTTTTGATCGGGAAATGTATGGACGAACTCCTGAGAATTTGCCTTCGGTTTCGTGGGAGTTAGTTTCTGAAAAAGATTCCCTGATTGGGGATGTGGAAGTAAATTATTTGGTTCTTAAGGGCTTGGTGGACAATTCTGTCTATCCCTCCCTGTCGGTTTCCATAGATTTTGAATATGCCCTTCCAAAAAATAGTGTTGGGCCAGTTCCTCTTATCATGGAGTTTGGTTGGAGGTGGCCACCCGGAATGCGCAGACTCCCGGCGCCTCCAGGACCCAGTTGGCAAGAACAGGTGCTGAAGGAAGGTTGGGGTTTTGGAATCATTATTCCAACGAGCTATCAGGCTGATAATGGAGCAGGGTTGAGAGCGGGAATAATTGGTTTGGTAAATGAGGGGAATTCTCGCCAATTGGATGATTGGGGGACGCTCAAAGCTTGGGGCTGGGGAGCAAGTAGGGCACTAGATTATTTGGAAACGGATCCAAAGGTGAATTCAAGAAAAGTGGTCATTGAGGGACTTTCCCGCTATGGAAAAGCTGCCCTGGTGACGATGGCTTATGATTCGAGGTTTGCTGTTGGTTTGATAGGATCTTCGGGGGCAGGGGGTGCAAAGTTGCTTCGCAGGACATTTGGCGAGCAGGTTGAAAACCTGGCAAGCTCAGGAGAGTACCATTGGTTTGCTCCCAATTTTATCAAATATGCAGACCCTTTAACCCCCAATGATTTACCGGTAGATGCCCATGAATTAATTGCCCTTTGTGCCCCTAGACCGGTATTTATCTCAGTTGGTTCCCCTGAGGTTGAAGGGCAATGGATTGATGCGAAAGGGATGTTTGAGGCGGCGGTATTAGCAGGTCCAGTTTATGAATTGCTTGGTAAAAATTCTCTACCAACTGATGAGTTTCCACCCGTTCAAACCTTCTTGAAGGAGGGGGATTTGGCTTTTCGACAACATGAAGGTGGGCACACGGTGGGCCCTAATTGGCCGTATTTTATCGAATGGGCCAGGGAATATTTAGAAAAATAGATTTGAGAATCGAGATACAAGTTGTTAGACATTAGTATCAAGTAACAAGTAACAAGTATCAAGAAGTTTGAAGTATTGTGAGTTGATTTTAAAACCTACCATTTTAAATATATGATTCGTCGGGCCTGTTTTCTTCTTCTGATTTTTCTCTTACCACTTCTAGGTCTCTCGCAGGAAAAAAAAGTCGTTTTTATCATTTTGGATGGAATTCCTACTAGTGAATTGGAAAGGGTACCCACTCCAAACTTGGATCAAATTGCCAAAAGGGGAGGCTATACGAGAGCCTTCACAGGAGGGGAAAGGGGAGGGGAGTCTGAGACACCAACTATTTCTGCTGTAGGGTACAACTCGCTGCTAACCGGAACTTGGGCCAATAAGCACAATGTCTGGGATAATGACATCACTGCTCCAAATTATGATTATTGGTCAATTTTTAGGCTCATGCGAGCGGCTCGACCTGAATCAAAATTGGCGATTTTTTCTACATGGGAAGATAATCGAACTAAGTTGCTTGGTGAGGGAAGGGAAGAGACAGGCTACTTAAAGTTGGATATAGTATTTGATGGGTTTGAGAAGGATACTTCGCGTTTTCCCCATGATTTTGAAAAAGAGTATCTCCAAAAAATTGATAATCTGGTATCCTGCGAGGCTGCCTATTCCATCAAAACTCAAGCCCCCGACCTTTCTTGGGTTTATTTAGAATTTACAGATGCAGTGGGGCATCGCTTTGGTAAAAGTCCACAACTAACTTCCGCAATAGAATTAGCCGATAAACAAGTTGGGCGAATCTGGGAAGCCATCAAAATCCGTGAAGAAAAATATGGAGAAGAGTGGTTGATTTGGATTACTACCGATCATGGCAGAAAAGCTCCTGAATTTAAAGAACATGGTGGGCAAAGTGATTCCGAAAGGGAGATATGGATGGTAACAAATGCGCAGAATTTGAATAATAGGTTTAATTCTGGCCAAGCTTCTATGGTGGATATTTTGCCTTCACTCGTTGATTTTTTAGAAATTCCTATTCCAGATAATCAACAGAAAAATTGGGATGGAACTACTTTACTCTTAAAATGATAAAGGCTTGGGAAGCATTCCCAAGCCTTTGGTTTTCTTAATCCATTCCTCCCTTTCGAGTTGGGGACCGCTGAGTTGGCCAACTGGTTGGATTTCCGTCTCTTCCAATTGGAATTCTTTGCTCTCGAGAAACCATTTCAGGTTCTTCGCTCGCCATATAGACCATGATTGCTGCAAGGATCACATTGTTTTGAACATCGTCAAAAACGATTTTATCAAAGGTGTCCAAGTTGGTATGCCAAGTATAGTTGAAGTAAGACCAGCTGAGGGAACTAAGAGAAAAAGCTGGTACGCCTGCCGCTACAAAGGAAGCATAGTCAGAACCGCCACTGCCTGGATTTCCAGGGAAGTTTGTCTCAATTTCACGGGTGATTTCTCGCGGGACTTTGGACATCCATCTTCCTAAATACTCGTAACTATCTACGAATCCCTGACCTGAGATATTCGCAACTCTTCCAGTACCATTGTCCTGATTGAACAGGGCTTGGATTTTATCTATCATTTCAGGATGATCTTCTACAAAGGCACGTGAACCATTTAGCCCTTGTTCTTCAGAACCCCAATGCCCCACTAAAATGGTTCGCTTCGGATTAGGATAAACTTCTTTCAAAATTCGCATCACCTCCATCATCATGATGGTTCCGGTTCCGTTATCAGTTGCACCTGTTCCCCCGTCCCAAGAGTCAAAGTGAGCAGAAAGCATGACATACTCGTCCGGCTTTTCCGTTCCTTTGATTTCAGCGATGGTATTGAAGGTAGGTTGTACCCCGGTTTCTTTGGATTGGGCATTCAAATGAATCATTGGTTTCTTTCCGCTGTCGGCAAGTCGGTAAAGCATCCCGTAGTCTTCGAGCGATAGATCGACAGTTGGGACTTTTTTGGTATAAGCAGAAAAAATCTTATTGGCTCCGAAACCTCTGGACCAGTAGCTAGTCAGGATTCCCAAAGCTCCGGCATCTTCCAAAGCTTGAGGTAGTTCACGTCGGCCTAACCCTGTTTTTTGGATTCTAGCCTGCCAAGCACGCTCAAAGATTGACCGCTCTGCTTTCATTTTTTCGAAAGATTCTTCCGTAGCCCACTCTTCCCAATTGTAGTCTGGACGACCGGTAAGCTGAGGAGCAGATATCATCACATATTTTCCCTTGACATTGGGAATCCATGCTTGGAAAGCGGCTGAATCCTGAAGGTCCGGAAGGATGATCACTTCCCCCCTTACACCACCTTCTGGGGAAGCAGGAGACCATGCGAGTTGCATTCCGGAAAGTGATCGAACCCATGGTTCTACCATGTCAATATGGGTGATGCCACGGTCCCAACCTCGCCATTCACCCCACTGCTCATTTCGTGCATCAATTCCCCAAGATTGGTATTTTTCAACCGCCCAATCGTGGGCTTCTTGCATCTGGGGAGAACCCACTAATCGAGGACCAATACCATCCATCAGCTCATGGGCAATTTCCTTCAACTGGGAATTTTCCCGAGCTTCCTGAATGATTTTTTCAATGACTTCATCTTGTTGGGCTTGTGCCTGCATGCCAAAAAGCAACATGAGCCCCATTCCAAAAAGGTAGCGTTTTTTCATAGTTCAAGTAGTTTAGAATCTAAAATTATAGGAAGTGCCTGAAAATTATTAAACCACTGGTGGAAATGCATTCAAGATCGAGTTTTTATGATTTTTTTCAGAAAGTCTCTTTTTAGCCTTCCTTTCCTTGAAAATGAGGAGGATTTTTTGTTGGGATTGAGTTTATTTACCTATTCGGATAAACGAAGAAATAATGAACCCAAAATCAGAGCTTTTTGCCTATTTGAAGGAAATACTTCAAAATAATGCGAATGAGAAGTCCTTAAATTGGTTGGACGAAAAGTCTAAGAAAATTCAGGATTCAGGTTCCAAAAATGCCTTCTATTTAGCTTTTTCCCAGGCTTCACGGTTTTTTTCAAAAGAAAACCTGAATCTAGATCAAGAGGCCAAGCGAAAAGCACATTCACTTATATCAGGGTTTCAACCTGAGTTTTGGAATATTCTTCAAACTGCCAGAACGTATCTTCTACTTCATTTTTCTATTGAAAAAGAAGAATGGCTGGCAGCGATTAAGCAGCTTTTCGAAACGGGAGATTTGTATGAACAGCAGGCGCTTTATGCGTCTTTGTCCTTGATGCCTTATCCAGAAGAGATGATTCCACGTTCCATTGAAGGCTGTCGGACAAATATGACGTTGGTTTTTGATGCAATTTCCTTAAATAATCCGTATCCGACTATCTATTTTCCTGAGCTCAACTGGAATCAGATGGTCCTGAAGGCTGTGTTTATGCAACGACCGCTCTACCGAATACAACAGTTAGACCATCGAAGAAACCCTGCCTTGGCAGAAATCGCCTCGGATTTTGCACATGAACGTTGGGCAGCTGGTCGTAATGTGATGCCAGAGCTTTGGAGATTAGTTTCTCCCTTCATAAATGAAAAGTTTATGAAAGATCTGGAAAAAGTGATGAATTCTGAGGATTTGTTGGAGCAAAAAGGAGGTGCCTTGGCCCTTTATCATTCAGATTTCCCTGCTGCAAAAGCATTATTGAATGCCCATCCTGAGTTGATTCAGGCGATTGAAAAAGGAATAATTTCTTGGGAAAAAATTGGACAGGAATTCCAAGAAACTCGAGTCTAAAGTAGGATCTTTAAAATAATTTTGAACCAAAACGAATTAGCAATATGCCCATGTATATAGACCCTCATATCCATTTAGTTTCCCGAACAACGGACGACTATGAAGCCATGCACAAGGCTGGAATTGTGGCCACCATCGAACCGGCCTTTTGGTTGGGGCAGCCCCGAACGGAAGTTGGAAGTTTTAAAGACTATTTCAGCACCTTGGTTGGTTGGGAGCGTTTCAGAGCCAGTCAGTTTGGGATCGTCCATTATTGTACCATGGGCTTAAACAGTAAGGAGGCAAACAATATTCCTTTGGCAGAGCAGGTCATGGAACTGCTACCTCTTTATGTAGGAAAAGAAGGGGTCGTTGCGATCGGTGAAATTGGCTATGATGATCAAACCGAAGCTGAAGATCGCTTTTATCGTGAGCAATTGGAATTAGCCAAAGAGGTTGATTTACCGGTATTGATCCATACTCCGCACCGAGATAAAAAACGAGGAACCACGCGCTCCATGGATGTAGCAGAGGAACATGGAATGGATCCTGGATGGATTATCGTGGACCACAACAATGAGGAAACCGTGAAGGAGGTATTGGACCGGGGATATTGGGCAGGGTTTACAATTTATCCGCATACTAAAATGGGCTCGGAGCGAATGGTAGAAATCGTCAAGCAATATGGGCCTGAGCGAATTATTGTCAATTCTGCGGCAGA
Source organism: Algoriphagus sp. (assembly GCF_013373065.1). Classification (GTDB taxonomy): domain Bacteria; phylum Bacteroidota; class Bacteroidia; order Cytophagales; family Cyclobacteriaceae; genus Algoriphagus. The sequence goes on along the minus strand of NZ_JABXIN010000004.1, from coordinate 37,146 downwards.
TTGGGGAATTTCAGATCCATTGGCTGTTCCAAAAACAGCCGATTTAATGCGGAAAATGGGGATTCCTGAAGAGCATGTTCAAATGGTGACCTACAAAAATGCTCTGGCTGCTTTTTCACTTTCCGGTCAAATGCATGAGGATGACTGGTTGAAAGCTCCACCAATCGACCAAACAAAAAAAATGAGTGGGAATTCGGTACTTCGTGGAGGTCAGGTTCCACGAGTCGAAGGGCCATCCGATCGGGTAGAAAATTAATCCATGAAGGGGAAACTCTTTGCTTATTTACAAATAACCCGTCCTGCAAATGTGGTAACTGCTGTGGCTGATGTCTGGGCAGGATTTGCCATTGCCGGTGGGTGGAGCTATTTAATTGCAACTTGGGAAGAAGGATCTGGTTTTTGGCTTAATCTTCTCTGGCTTTCCTTAAGTACCATTGGTCTTTATGGTGGCGGGGTTGCTTTCAATGATATCGCAGATGCTGAATTGGATGCAGTAGAACGTCCCGAACGTCCCATACCAAGTGGTCGAGCAAGAAAAAACATAGCCATTTTAGTAGCTAGCCTTCTTTTGGTTCTTGGGATTTTGGCAGCTTTTCAGGTTAATCAACTTGCTGGAATTTTAGCTATAGCGATTAGCCTTTGCGCCCTATCTTATGATTACTGGGGAAAGCATCAAAACATCTTCGGACCTATCAATATGGGGCTTTGCCGTGCAGGTAATCTATTGCTAGGTGTGGCAGTAGCTCCTGAGGTGCTTGAAAAAGTTTGGCCGATTGGAATTCTTCCTTTGATTTATGTGGCTGCGATTACCATGGTCAGTCGGGGAGAAGTGCATGGGAAAAACAGAAAAGCATTATTTGCAGGGTTGGGAATGTATGCTGTGATTGTGATCAGTATTTTGATTCTAGGAATTTTTCAAGGTCCCAATTCTTGGCAAGTAATCCCCTTTTTGGTCTTACTTTCTTACATGATTTTTCCACCGCTTATCCGAGCAATTCAAACGGAATCCCCACAATTGATCGGAAAATCCGTCAAAGCTGCCGTTATTTCTTTAATTATTGTGAATGCTTCCCTAGCCGCAGCCTTTGAGAGTTGGGTAATTGGATTGGTGGTTTTGGCCTTATTACCCCTATCTTTGAGTCTGGCTAAAGCCTTTGCTGTCACCTAGAAATCAACGTAAAAAGAAACTTTCACGGCTCAAGACTTCTTATTTCTATATGGATACCATCCTCCAGCAGTCCTTTTCGGTTTCGTTTAACTATCCAGTATGTTTTACAGAAAACCTTTTTTCTGCTGATAACCCAATATTTATAAATGCTTTAGAAAAAGGAAAAAGGGTAAAAACCTTTTTTGTACTTGATAGTGGAGTGGCTCATGCTTTTCCAGGCTTAGTAGAGGAAATAAAGAATTATGCTTCCCTACACGAAGACCGATTCTATTTATGCACTGAGCCGCTGGTAGTCCCTGGAGGAGAGGCTTGTAAAAATGACCCAGCCATTTATCAACGGGTAGTTCAGGCAACCAATGATTTTGGAATTGATCGGCACTCTTATATCGTAGCAATTGGTGGAGGAGCTGTATTGGATATGGTTGGTTTTGCAGCAGCTATTTCGCATCGTGGGATTCGCCTTATTCGGATTCCTACGACTGTTTTATCTCAAAACGATTCAGGAGTTGGTGTCAAAAACAGCATCAATTACTTCGGGAAGAAAAACTATTTAGGCACGTTCACAACACCTGTTGCCGTGCTTAATGACTTTAATTTCCTCCAAACCCTCGATGATCGGGATTGGCGATCCGGGATTTCAGAAGCTTTGAAAGTAGCCCTGATCAAGGATTTCAGCTTTTTTGAATGGTTGGAAACTCATGCAGCTGCAATGGCAAATCGGGAAATGGAACCGATGAAAACTCAGATTATCCGATGTGCTCAAATGCATCTAGACCATATCGCTGGGAAAGATCCTTTTGAATTCGGTTCCTCCCGACCATTGGATTTTGGACATTGGGCAGCTCATAAGTTGGAAAAGCTAACAGATTTTAGGGTTCGACATGGAGAAGCGGTCGCCATCGGCATCGCGCTCGATTCGACCTATTCTTATCTTTTGGGATGGATTTCTCTTGAGGATTTGAATCGGATTTTAGGAGTGATTCAGACCTTGGGATTTTCACTTTATGAACCGGAGCTTTCAGGTGAGAACTTGATTAAGGGCCTTCGAGAATTTCAGGAACATTTGGGAGGAGAACTCACGATTATGCTTCTTCAGGGTTTGGGAAAAGGAGTGGAGGTTCATGAAATGGATGAGGCATTAATAAAAAAAGCAATTGGATTCCTAGCGGAAAAAAGCCAGTCACCCAAGCTGATATAATCATGCAAGTCGGAAATTTTCAATTCAGTTATTGCAGTAATATTCATCCCGGCGAAAGTTGGGAGGCTACTTTTCAAAATTTAAAATTATACATCCCTCGAATTCGTCAAAAGCTTCAATGGGAAGGACCTTTTGGGATTGGATTGCGTCTTTCCAATGAAGCAAGCTTGGACTTGGAGGAGGAAGAAAAATTGCATGCATTTCAAGCTTGGCTGAAGGAGGAAAATGCCTATGTGTTCACCTTAAATGGGTTCCCTTATGGAGACTTTCACCATACCCGGGTGAAGGATCAGGTTCATGCTCCAGATTGGACAACAGCAGAACGTACAAATTACACCATTCGATCTTTCCAGATCCTTGCCCAATTACTTCCGGACGGGATGAATGGAGGGATTTCTACCTCGCCCATTTCCTATAGACATTGGTTCAAAAACCAAGAAGAAAAAGCCCAAGCGATGGAACAAGCCACCAGCAACTTGATGGAAGTTGTGACAGCGTTGGCAAAGATTCATTCTGAAAAGGGGAAATTTCTGCATTTAGATATTGAGCCCGAACCGGATGGGATTCTCGAAAATTCGGATGAGGTTCTTTGGTTATTTGATTCTTGGCTGATTCCTGAGGGAGCGCCGGAGCTTTCTAAAAAATTAGCTATTTCACTTCCCGAAGCCGAAAAATTGATTCGGGATCATATCCAAGTCTGTTACGACATTTGCCATTTTGCGATTGTTTATGAACATCCGGCAAATACTTTTACCAAATTCAAAAATGCAGGGATTAAAATCGGGAAGATTCAGATTTCTGCAGCTTTGAAGTTGAATTTGGATGAAAATCGATCTGAATTACATCAAAAATTGCTCCCTTTTGCGGAGTCAACCTACCTACATCAAGTAGTAGGTCGGAGATTAGATGGGAGCTTGATTTCCTATCCAGATTTGCCACAGGCCCTTGAACACATCCAAGAAGCAGATGAAAAGGAGTGGCGGATTCATTTTCATGTTCCTCTTTTTGTTGAGTCCTATGGGACGTTTTTTTCGACTCAAAGCAGTATCTTAAATGTCCTGAGTGAATTGAAGAATCATCCTGAAATAACGGAGCATTTGGAAGTAGAAACCTACACTTGGGAGGTTTTGCCAGACGCGATGCGATTGGAATTAGGAGAGTCCATCAGTCGAGAGCTTGAATGGGTTCTTCAGCGATTAGCTTAATATGAAGAAAACTGTTGTCCTCAATATTGTTGCCTTATCCTCTCGAGTAATCGGAGAGCACACTCCATTTCTCAGTCAATGGATTTCAAAGCAGAAAAAAGCCATTGTTGAACCCGTTTTGCCTGCTGTTACCTGTTCGGCTCAATCAGTTTATTTGACTGGCAAAATGCCATCTGAAAATGGAATTGTGGGGAACGGCTGGTATTTCCGGGATGAGTGTGAAATTAAATTTTGGAGGCAGTCCAATCGACTGGTTCGGGCACCAAAAATCTGGGATAAGTTAAAAACTGAAAATCCAGACTTCACCTGCGCCAATATGTTTTGGTGGTACAACATGTATTCTTCAGTAGATATTGCGGTAACGCCTCGCCCACTTTATCCTTCCGATGGGCGAAAATTACCTGATTGTCATTCTCAACCCATGGAATTGCGAGACAGGCTTCAGAAAGAATTGGGACAGTTTCCTCTTTTTTCTTTCTGGGGTCCTAATGCCAATATTTCTTCCACTCAATGGATAGCTGAAGCTACCAAGAAGGTGGATCAATGGTTTGATCCAATACTCAATTTGGTTTATCTGCCTCATTTGGATTATGGGCTACAGAAGTATGGCCTTGATTTCTTGAAAATCGGGAAGCTTCTGGAAGAAGTGGATGAAGTGGCCAAGGACCTGATTACCTATTTCGAAAATCAGGGGACTCAAGTTCTTTTGCTTTCTGAATATGGGATTACCAATGTTTCCCAGCCTATCCATATCAATCGCTTATTACGTTCGGCAGGGTGGATTCAAGTGAAGGACGAATTAGGACTGGAAACCTTAGATGCAGGAACTTCGAAAGCATTTGCTATTGCCGATCATCAAATTGCTCATGTTCACATCCAAGATCCAAGTGTTTTTGAACAGGTAAAAAGCCTTTTGGAAAATACTCCAGGAATTCAACTCGTACTGGATAAGAAATCCCAGGCTAATTATGGTCTGGATCATCCTCGCTCAGGAGATTTGGTGGTCGTGGCAGATCAAGATTCTTGGTTTACGTATTATTTTTGGTTGGATGATCAAAAAGCACCTGATTATGCCCGTTGCGTAGATATTCATCGAAAACCAGGTTATGATCCGGTTGAGCTATTTTTGGACCCAGAGATTAAAATTCCTGTGTTGAAAGTTGGGTCAAAGGTGCTGAAGAAAAAATTGGGCTTTCGATACCTGATGGATGTGATTTCATTAGACGCTTCATTGGTAAAAGGCTCTCACGGAAGAATCCCGGAAGAGGATGCTGATAAGCCAATTTTTGTAGGAAATAGCGAAGTGTTGAAATCAGAAAAAATTCAACCAACAGAAGTGTTCGATCTGATTTATGAAGCTGTTAAAGGTTAAAGAACTTTTAATTTTTCTTTTACAGACTCAATATTTTCCTGCTTTTTAGGTTCTCTATTTTTTTTGCAGTAATCGGTATGGTATTGATGTTTTTCCAAGAAAGTCAACTGAAGTTCATTCCAGGCTTGCTCGGAAAAGGAGGGGTTGAAATGTTTCAATTCTTCAAATAAAGCATTTCCCTGCCGTTCGAAGTCATCTGTCCCCAAGTATTCCAAATCAGCATCTGCGATAATCCGCTCTAATTGGTTGGTTGGGGATTGAGGGATTTTGGTAGCCATGATCATCCCATGAATTTTTTTCAAATCATCTTCTGAAACATGGTTTTTTAGATAATTGGTTGCTATTCCGCATCCAATTTCCTCATGGTTTTTTGGGTTTTCAATGAATCCTGTATCGTGAAAAAGAGCTGCGAGCCTCAGCAGTTCTATGTCAGCTTCACTGATTTGCTCGATACCTGCCAAAAAAAGTGCTTTTTCCGTCACATATTGAGTATGAGCCAGGTTATGATATGTCAGGTACTCCGGAAGTTGTTCCAGAATATCCTTATAGACGCGGTCTTTTATTTTTTGATACTCTATCATACGTGCTTTTTCCCCACTTTTTTAATGACACCACCCTTAACTTCCTTGATGGTTTGGACGTAGAAGAAAGCTTTTGGGTCTATTTCTTGAATGGCTAATTTCAGACGGTGGACTTCCAAACGGGTTACCACAGTCATGATGATGTCCACAGGATGATGGATATGAAAGGTATCTGGAAGATAGCCTCTCTCACCCTTATACACAGAAATTGCCTTCTTAAAATCTTTTACTATCAATTCTTTGACCAATTCGTGTTCTTTTGAAATAATTGTTAAAGCTGTGTACTCTTCAAAGCCTTCAACAACATAGTCAGTAGTCTTAATTGCTGTAAAATACGTTAAAATTGAATACATCGCAGGCTCAATACCAAAAACAAAGGCTGCAGAGAGCATAATCAAGGAATTGAGGAAGACAGTGATCTCGCTCGCAGTCAATGCTGAGTTCTTATGAAAATACTCAGTGATGACCTCAAAACCATCGATTAATCCCCCTCCTCTAATAATCAGTCCGATGCCTGTTCCCATCAAAAAACCTCCAAATACCGCAATCAAAACCTTGTCTTCAGTAACAGTGGGGACTTCTAAAAAGTGTAGGACAATAGTCAAAAGAAAAATGGACATCCCACTTTGAATAGCAAAGGTGCGACCGATCATCCGCCATGCCATAAACAAAAATGGAAGATTCAACAGCACCAAAAGTAGGTTTAATTCTATCCCAAATCCTAAATTGATCAAGATGGCAATACCCGTCACGCCTCCATCCAAAAAGCTATTGGGGAGCATGAATGCCTCCAAGGCGATGGCTGCTAAGGCAACCCCTACAATGGTATAGGCAAGCGAGTGAGGTGAAAGGATGGCTTTCCAATCGATAGGTTGTTTCGAATGTTTTGTCATCCTTCAATTAGTTGATAAAAACCTCACGGATATTTGAATAAATCCTTTTCAAAAGGGTGGTTTTCAATAAGGTAGATTTAAGAAAATAATAATTTAGTAGTTTACCAAGAAAGAATTCAAATATTTTAGGGAAATACTTAAAATCTTGGATAGAATAGGATCAGCCATCCTGATATTCAGGATGGCTGATCTATTTTAATGCTCAAGAGTAGTTGTGACTTTTGGAGCTTCTTTGGTCCAAGAACTTACATCAAGCTTACGAGGAGTAGGTAGGATTTCATCTAGGGTATTTCCATCGTAAATCCGGCCGTCTTTCACCACATGGGTGATGGTATTGGTATTTCGGATGTTCTCCAATGGATTTTCTTCTAGGATAACTAAGTCAGCCAATTTTCCACTTTCAATACTACCTAGCTCTTTGTCCAAGCCCAAGGCTTCAGCTCCCAAAATGGTTGCTGTGCGCAAAGCATTCATGTTGCTCATGCCTCCGCTCGCGACAGACCAGAGCTCCCAATGATAGCCTAGTCCCTGTAACTGTCCGTGAGAGCCTACGCCTGCCAATCCTCCTTGTAAGACAATGTCATTGATGCCTCTTCCATGGTCTTCAAATACATGGTCTTCAGGGGCAAACCAACCGCCCAAACTTCCTACACGTCTACGCGCTTTTGAATTCATCTCATTGTATGGAGTGAATCGGTTAAGCTTCGGATCATGAAGCGGACTTTCTGTAGTGTAGAAATAATTCTCAGCCCAAGGACCTCCATAGGATACCAAAAGCGTCGGAGTTACCGCCATTTTACTTTCAGCGATGGTTCGGGTTACATCGGAGTAAAGTGGATAGATCGGAATCGCATGCTCATGTCCCGGATAGCCATCAAAAAGCTGGGTCATATTTAATTTGAAATCCAATCCACCTTCAGTAGTAGGCATCAATTTTTGCTCCTTAGCAGCCATGATGACCCATTGCCTATGCTGTCTGTTGCCCACCAAATACATTTTGATGTACTGCGTATTGTAATACTTGGAATATTGCTTCAGCACATTTTTGGTTTGCTCCAATGATTTAAGGTTGTACATCCAGAATCCTACTCCTGGTCCTGTGGAATAAACACGCGGTCCTGGAATCATACCTGCTTCAACCATATCCGCATAGGTCAATACATCGGTAGTTGCCGTCTGAGGATCACGGGTAGTTGTAACGCCATAAGCAAGATTGGCAGCATAAATCCAGACCGTGTTTTTATGAAGATTCCAGGTCGGCCACATGTGAGCATGGGTGTCTACAAATCCTGGGGTTACTGTTTTACCCGAAAGGTCAACTACCTCCGCTCCGGATGTGTCAAGACTTCCGGTTATGCCTACGGCTTTGATTCGGTTATTTTCGATTAAAATATCTCCGTTTTCAATGACCTCATCCTCCTTCATGGTGATGATTCGAGCATTTTGAAGGAGGATTTTTCCAGTAGGAATATCTTTGGCGAAGTAAACCTTTACCTGATGCTCTTCAGGGCTATAGCTTTCTTTTTCTTTTTGTTGTGCTTTGTAAATACTGTCAGCTTTGGCTAATTCCTTATCTGCTTTGAACAAGGAATCGATGCGTTGTTTTTCGGCTTTTGCTAGCGAATCTGCCAGTTTAACTGCTGCTTCACCCTGGGCTTTTAGGGCTGCCACACTATCAGCATCGGCAAGCATTTTTGCCTTTTTAGCACTTGTAACAGAATCTTCCACAAATTCAGCTCGAGCGATATCATAGACCCAATGTCCATTTCCGAGTGACCAATGGACTTTCTCTCCATTTGCTTCCCAAGCAGGCCATTCGCCCCCAATTTCAGTCAGTTGTCTTGAAGGGAAGCTGCTGGACTTAGGGTCTCCGACGTTGATGCTTGGAGTCTTGCCGACCTGAGGGATGGTGACTACATAGACGTTATTATTCACCTGAGCCAAGGCCTTGTTTCCTTTTGGAGCCATGTAAATGGTACTCGCACTTGCTGGGCTCATTTGAGGTTCTTGGGCTGAAGCTCCCTCCGGAAGCATGCAATAATTTAGGGCTCCGGCATTAGAAAAAGGTTTGCCCATGACGTAACGATAATCCGCTATGGTTTCATGGTCATGATTTTCGTGTGGATCCAAAACTGAACCAAATGGCGTGATTCCCGTGATTTTTGCATGGGTTTTCTCATCTGTTCCATCCCATTGGATACTAAGAAGCGTACCACCTGGTCCGTTTAAATAAATTCTCGAAGTATCCTGTGTAAAGTGGGCATTACCGATCCCTCGTGCATCTCGAATTTCCCGAAGTGATCCACCTGAAGCGGGGATCCAAGCCAAAATCGATTCGGCTCCGCTGATTCCAGGTCCTTCTGAATCTTCCATCAATCGTTTGTCTCCTTTGAAAACCAAAATTTTTCCATTTGGACCCCAAACAGGCCCCATGTATAGCGCGCTTTCCTGAGTCAATCGGCTAACGGCAGTGGATCTTCCGAAACTAGCTTTGTAAAGATGACCTCCTTCTTTTTCATCCCATGTAGCAAAAACCAACTGAGTTCCATCAGGACTCCAAGATGGCATGGCCTCCGTAAAATCATGATTGCTGACCCGCTTGGGTTCCCCATTTGGGAAGTCCATTACATAAAGTCGGTTTAATGCCGTAAATGCTAGTTTTTTTCCATCAGGAGAGGGCACTGCATCCCGAATTTGAGTAGTCAATTTTGCAGTGGTATCCTTGACTTCGTAATTGAAATACAATCGTGGACCCATGGCAAGCTTTACATCTGCTTCGAAAGGGATTTCTACTGCAGGACTTCCATCTACAGGGATTCTCCAGATTTTCCCACCGTAGGAGGCGATTACATTTTTGCTATCTGGCGTAAAAGCCATCGCAGGTAATACTCCTTGGGGAGCGATAGATTCCTGCTCATCACGTTGTACAGGATAAGCAAGCCATTTTTCCTCGCCTGATTTCAAGTCACGAATTACTAGGCCTGTTTTATCATCCCATCTTGATCCATAGACCAACCAATTGCCATCATTTGAAAGAGTAGGCGTAAAGGCTGATCCATAACGAGAGGTAATGCTGGTGATTTTTCCGTCCTCCAAATCATACGTTCCGACCTGATATTGTGGAAGGAGGGCATTGTAATTCCAAGAACCGGTTCGGTGTGAGAAGTATACTTTTTTCCCATCGGGGCTTACAAAAGGATCGATGGTTTTCATGGAGCTTGGATCTGGATTCAGCTGGATACCTCCTCCACCATCTTTGTGATACATCCAAAGTTTTACAATTCGACGACCTTTAGCTACCACGATGTAGTCTCCATCTGGAGTCCAATCAGCTCCAGGGACATCGCCATTTTTGTCTTTGGTGATTTGGACGGTGTCTTTTTTGACAAGATCGATGTACCAAAGATTATCGCTTCCAGCCCGGTCTGAGGTAAAGAGGATTTTCTCAGCATCCGGTGAAAAGCGCGGATGGGTTTCGTATGCTATCCCCGTTGTGATTGGAGTAGCTTTTCCACCTTCAATAGGGATTGTATAAATATCGCCCATCAAATCAAAGGCAATGGTTTTTCCGTCTGGGCTTACATCCAAACTCATCCAGGTACCTTCCTTGGTAGTGAATTTTACTTCACGCTCGGGCTTTAAGGGAAGATCCTTGAATTTGGGATAGTCCAGAGAGTCTTTAGCCGTACTGTCTGTTAAAGAAAAGGAAGGGGGATTTGATAAGGATTTTGATGTTCCAGTGGCGTAGGTCCTTACGCCTATTCCAAGGATTAGTGCCAAAAGCAAGGCTTTTGAGAGTATGTTTTTCATGGAAAATTTGGGTGAATTATTTTTAAATTATTTCAGAGATTACCTCTAATACCTTTACAGGATGAGCTTTATTTTTAAGCTTTAGTTCTCCGATTTCCTGAAATGAAAATTCGGTCATAACCGAATTGGCGTTTTTCTCAAGAATTAAAATTTGTCCTGGATTAGCAGCCGACTGAAGTCGTGCGGCAACGTTTACCGCATCTCCGATGACAGTATAGTCTAATCTTTTGAGTGATTTCGAACCAATATTTCCAGAGACCATCTCCCCTGAATTGATTCCTATAGATACTTCAGGTTTGAATTTGTTGTCTTTTGAAAAAGCCGGCATTTCTTCCATTTTTTTGCGAATGGCAAGAGTGGCTCGGATGGCTCGGGCAAAATGGTTTTCTCCTTGGAAAACGGCCATGACAGCATCTCCGATAAACTTATCTACGCTGCCTTGTTCTTCGATGATTTCTTTGACCATGAGATCGAAGTAGTCGTTCAAAAGGCCCACTACGATATTTGGTTCTTCATTTTCGGAGATCTTGGTGAAAGCCACCAAGTCAATAAATGCCACCGATGCTTCGATCACTTCATTTTCCATCAAGCTAGACTCTAGCTCTTTATTTCCCATGAAATTAAGAACCGTCTCATCGACATACATTTTGAGGATGTTGTTTTCCCGAAGTGCCTTGAGGGTGGATTTAATCTGATTTCGGTATTGAATGGTCTTGTCAAGGGTGATTTCAAGATCTCTGAAATCCACCGGCTTGGTAATAAAATCGAAGGCACCCAAATTCATGGCCGTTCGAATGTTTTCCATATCTCCATAGGCAGAGATGATGACGGTTTTCAACAAGGAGTTTTTCTCTTTCACTTTGGAAAGAAGGGTTAGCCCGTCCATTTCAGGCATATTGATATCACTGAGGATCAAGTCCACATCAGGATTTTCCTCGATCACCTCCAAAGCGATTCTTCCATTGAGCGCAAATAGAAATTCTAGTTCCCCACCTTTTATTCGCTTTCGGAACTTCTGTTTGATTAGGATCTCTAAATCCGCCTCATCATCAACTACCAAGATTTTAACCATTACACTTCTCTATTTTTGGCTTTCAATCAATTTATTCACCTCTACTTTTAAAGATTCAAAATCGATCGGTTTGGTGAAAAATTCTTTGGCTCCAGACTGCATGGCTTTCTCATAATTTTGAGAATCTCCATAAGCTGAAATCATACTGACTTGTATCTCCGGAAATTGATTTTTGACCTGGTTCAGTAATTCGAGGCCACTCATTCCAGGCATATTGATGTCAGAAAAGACATAAATCACCTTAGGTGGATGTTCAGAATCCAACACTTTCAGGGCTTCTTCCCCAGAAAAAGCAAAGGCCAATTCCAATACCCCGCTTTTTACTTCTTTTCTGAATTTTTGTCGAAAAAGTAGTTCCACATCTTTTTCATCGTCTACAATTAAAATTTTCATGATTCTGTCGTTTGGGGAATAATAATTTCAAATTCTGTAAATTCTCCGGCCTGACTAGTTACTTTAAGATCTCCTCCATGTCCGTTCGTGATGATATCATAACTCATGGATAGACCAAGCCCGGTTCCTTTACCTGTGGGTTTGGTTGTGAAAAAAGGTTGAAAGATTTTGGATTGAATATCCTTTGGGATTCCTTTTCCATTATCTCGAACGGTGATTTTTACACCATTTTTGATTTTTTGGGTTTTGACCCAGACTATAGGCATAAAGTCTTTTATGCCTTCTTTTTCCAATTCTTTCTTCTTTTCATCTGCCGCATAAAAGCCGTTATTGATCAAATTCAATAAGACTCTACCGATTTCTCCCGGAATAATTTCAATTGGCTCGATGCCTTCATCAAGTTCAATTTTAAAGTCCGCCGTAAAGCTCTTGTCTTTTGCTCTTAGTCCGTGGTAGGAAAGCCGGAGGTACTCGTCTGTAAGGGCATTAATGTCTGTTTTTTCTTTTTGTCCCGAATTACTTCTACTATGAAGGAGCATTCCTTTTACAATAGAGTCCGCTCTTTTCCCATGATGAAGTATTTTTTGAAGGTTGGCTTTCAAATCTTCAAGGATTTCCTTGGCATCTTCCTGATTGCCAGTATCCAGTTCCTCTTTCGCTTCATCAATTAATTCAGAACTAACCTCTGAGAAGTTATTTACAAAGTTGAGTGGGTTCTGAATTTCATGGGCAATTCCTGCAGTTAGCTCACCTAAAGAAGCCATTTTTTCAGAATGAATCAGTTGGTTTTGTGCGGCTTTGAGCTCCTTAAGGGCTTTTTCCAACTCGTTCTTTTTCTGGGTAATTTCTTTGGTACGTTCTTGAACTTGTTTTTCTAATTGGGCTTTTAGTGCTTCGGTTACCTTATATTCCTTTTCTTTCTGGAGAACTTTTAAACGTTCTTGTTCGAGTGCTTTTCGCTGTTTCGTATTGTTGATCCACATCACGATGGCCCAGATGATGGCGAAGAATGTCGCCGTACCTAGGTACACTTCGATGGATTCGAAAAAGGATGGGCTGATTAGTTTCACTATCTCCTCGATGACCATCAATGCCATAATCGGCATCCAGGCATAAATCATCCCTTTTCTATGTTGTAATTCAGGATTGCGAAGGGTGATGTAGACAATTAAAGCACCCAAACCAAAGTTTAGAAAAAGGGCTATTTGGGAAATAATTAGGATACCAGAATTCGCCAATGCCCAAAGTATACCCGCCGCGATCATCCCTCCATTGATAATCCGCTTCCACTCTGCGGAAACCTCAATCGGTCCCATCGGACGACGGAGATAGAATAATAAAATCAGCAAAATAAAGCCCAAATTCATAGTGCTTCAGGGTTTTGGGTTGAGTTTAAGGGTAGGAATATAGTAAATGTGGTATAAGAATCCGACCCCGTCTTGCTTTCAGCTGTTAATTCCCCTTGATAGGACTTGATCGTATCATAGCTTAAGGAAAGCCCCAGCCCTGTACCAAACCCGGTAGGTTTGGTCGTAAAGAAAGGCTGGAAAATCTTTCCGATAATGTCTGAGGGAATCCCCGTACCATTATCGGTGATCTTGATTTCAATTCCTTTTTTAGTTTTATGGGTACTGATTTTTACCTGCGGAATGTAATTTGGATCTGTTGTTTCCTTCGCCTTTTCTTGGACTGCATAGAAAGCATTGTTGCAGATATTGATCAAGATTCTTCCAATTTCCTTACGGATTACTTCCGGTTCAGGAAGGTTGGGTTCTAATTCTTTTAGGTATTCAGCTTTAAAATCAGGTTCCTTTGCACGTACACCATGATAACTAAGACGAATGCATTCGTCAGCGAGCGCATTGATATCCGTTGCTTCCTTGTTACCTACACTTGCTTTCGAGTGCTGCAGCATTGCTTTGACAATGGCATCAGCCCGCTGGCTATGAAGAGTGATTCGGTCCAGATTATCTTGAATTTCCTGTGCCAACGTCTTGGCTTCTTCATAATCCCCGCTTTGAATTTCTTCATTCATTTCATCCATCAGTTCATGGCTGACTTCTGAGAAGTTTTTGACAAAGTTGAGTGGGTTCTGAATTTCATGAGCGATTCCTGCTGTAAGCTCACCCAATGAGGCCATCTTTTCAGCCTGAATCAGTTGGGATTGGGTCGCTTTAAGGTTTTCGTGGGTTTGGTTCAGCTCTTTGTAGGCTTTCTCGATTTCTTTCGCGTGTGCCAATTCCCGCTCTTTTGTTTTTTCCCGTTCGGCTTTCAAAAGCCGGTTTCGTTGGAAAAGATGCAAAGGATAAATCAGCGATAAAAAGAGAATCCCATACAGGGTGTAGGCCCACCAGCTTCGGTACCAAGGAGGAAGTACAGTAAAGGAAAAGGTGGCTATCTCACTCCATTCAGAAGGTTGGTCAAAGTTATTTCCTGCATAGCGAGCACGGAGTCGGAACGTATAGTCGCCTTCTTGAATATTGCCGAAAGTAGCTGAGGTTCGACGTAAAATCGGACTCCAATCAGCCTCGTATCCCTCCAAAATGTGCTGGTATTCTACCAAAAAGGGTTTGGCTAATTCATTGGTGCTAAATTCAATATTGATCTGATTATTCCGATAGGGAAGTTCCAAGTTTACCGGGATGGGGATAAATGGACTAACTCCGTCCATTTTTACACTTTCAAATTTTTCTTTTATGGCTTGCTTTTCAGCTGCAGTGAGTCTTTTTCCAAGCGTTATAAGTTGATCTGTAATACTGGAGAAAGTCTCGGACCCTTCACTTTCGGCCAATAAATGCCATGGAATAACTTCCTCGTTCAATCTAATTTGTTTGATTTGAACGATAGGAGGCGTAGAATCCGGGAAAATTCGGTCGGGATTCATCTTGACCAATCCTGTTTTTACACTTCCGGTACCAGCCCAAATCAGCCCTTTGGAATCCAACAACATCCCATTTTGGCCATCCGTAAGGTCTTTGACTGGGAAGCCGGTTTCAGAATTAAAAATTTCAAAATTCTGGAGTTGTGGTTTCTCATTGGGTAGATATTCCAGTCGGGTAATACCTTGGTTGGTTCCCAAGGCGATGGAATTTCCTGGTAAATCGATAATCTGAAGAATGAAGTTATCCGGTAAGCCATCCTCTGTGCTGAAATTTTCAAAAGGATTAGGAGGAAGGGCTTCTCCGGACTCCAGGCTCGATTGAATTTTTCTCGGCAGAATGCTTAATCCGTGTGTTGTTCCAATCCAAAGGTTTTCAGATTCGTCCATTTCCAAACGGACCACGGTAGGGTCAATCAATCCCTGGTCTAATCCAAAATTGGTGAAACTAATCCCGTCATAGCGACTGATCCCTCCATCGAGAGTTCCAAACCAAAGAATGCCGTTTTTGTCTTCTTCGATGCTGGTAATAATATCACCGATTAATCCTTGCTCTTTGGTAAAATGCTGAAAGACCTTTCCATCAAAACGACTTACGCCATGATCCGTCCCAATCCAAACATCACCGGATTTACTTTCAAAAAGAGAATAAATTTCATCGGAAAGTAGGCCTTCTTTTGTGCTATACTGTAAAACCAGATCTCCATCGAGAATGCTCAAACCATCTCCAGAGGTTCCAAACCAGATTCGCTTAGCTTGGTCTTCCATCAAAGAGTAAACAATATCCCCAGAAAGCCCCTGAGAGGAGGAATATGTTGTGAAAGATCTACCGTCAAATTTACTAACTCCCCATCCGTTGGTTCCAAACCAGAGATTTCCGAGGTGATCTTCCATGCTTGTTAAAACAATATTACCCGCCAAGCCTTGTTGATTGGTAAAGCTGGTGAAACCAAGGCCATCCAAACGGCTTACGCCACCTCCATCGGTACAAAACCAAAGCTTTCCGCGTTGATCTTTGGCAATGTCCAAAATACTATTACCGGCCAATCCCTGCGCGGTCGTATAGCTAATAATTTGATCACCCTCTATGCGACTAACCCCGGTTTCAGTTGCTGCCCATATCCAACCCTCTTTATCCTCTTCGATCGAGCGGACTACATTTCCTGCCAGGCCTTCATTTTGGGTAAAGCAGGTGAATTTTTGCCCATCAAATCTGCATATACCTCCGCCAAGGGTACCGATCCAAAGTGTATTTTCATCATCGGCGTATAGTGCACGAATTCGATTAGAAGGTAGTCCATCCCCTTGATGGAATGAGTTTAAGTTTTGTCCATCATACCTAAAAAGTCCAGCACCATTTGTTCCAATCCAAAGGATTCCGTTTTTATCGGTAGTGAGACTAATAATTGCCGTTTCTCCCAATTCTTCATTGAATGGAGCGGGAGAAAAACTCTCTCCGTCATAGTTGATAAGACCTGCGCCGTCAGTTCCCATCCACACATTTCCTTCCTTATCTTCGGTCAGGGCGTACACGATTTCATCACCCAGCTGTTCATAGCCAAAATTTTGGAAAACCGTTCCGTCGAATTTGCTGACTCCTCCTTCTACTGTTCCAAACCAAAGATTACCTTGAGAATCTTCCAATATATCCCGAACCGTATTCCCTCCAAGGCCTTGACTTTCTGTGTAATTGAAAAATTCCAATCCATCAAATCGGCTTGCTCCTCCACCGGCTGTTCCAAACCAGATATGTCCTCTGCTATCTACCAAGGCGCAATTGATCCCATCTATAGGAAGTCCTTCGTCTGAGGTATATTTTTTGAATTGGGCAATTCCGCCCTCGCCTAAAATAAAAGCTTTGCCTGTAGAGTCTACTAAAACGCTTCCATCCTCCTTCCTCAACAGTTGGAGATTATTTTGAATGGGAGGCTCCACTACTCCATTTGAATAATTAGCAACCCGGACTCGTCTGGGAGCGGGAAGTTCTGAAATCGGAATTTCTTGAGGTTTCTGATCGATTTCTAGGTCAGCTATATTAATCCTTGTGGGAGGGGCTGTTCGTAGAGTTGGGTTTTCAGGAGAAGATTCTTCTTGACCTGCACAAGCCACAAAAAAGGCCAGATGGATTAAACAGAGGTAATTCCTAAATCTCATCGCTCAAAAAATGGACTGATGGGATGCTTTTTTTCATAGAAACAGGAGACAAAAAATCTCTGGTTTGGTACATAGGTCCTTTGTTTAAATAAAAATCCGGAGGGGTTGAAAAAACAAAATCCTCCAATTTCTATTGGGAAAATACAAAAAGTATTTCAATTCCGGGAAAATCGTAGAAATAAGTTACCTTGAGTCCTATTTAGTTTAAATTGTTGTGCATCTGGTTTTTCAAGTTTTAGACCGTAGATAAGATGTTATTATTAATTAAATAAGATTTGGTCAATTTTTCGGGTCTTATTCTTATATTGACACAGGCCTATATAGGCAAAATCATATTTTGAATCTTAGTTTATCATCAATTTTTAACCCATGGAAACAAAAATTGGCGTAGGAGCCAGCAACCAAACCAATTCCTTTGCAGCCGGAAAAGAGGCTGCATCTCAAGCTATGAAAAATGGAAAAATCGAACGTCCCGATTTTGCCTTGATTTTTTGTGGCGGAAAACATGACCCCAGAGAATTTTTGAATGGAGTCAATGAAATAATTCCCGACACCCCCAAAACTGGCGGATCCTCATTCGGAATTATCACCGGAGAATTTATCGGTTACGATGGATTTGAAGTTGGAGTAACCATTTTTAGTTCAGATAAAATCCGTTTTGAGGTTTTTGCAGAAGGAGATCTCAATAAGGACGAATACCAAGCTGGGATGAAACTTGGTCAGAAACTACAGTCTGCCATTAAGGATGATGCTTGTGGTTTGTGGGTATTCTATGATTCATCCAAGCAACAGAATCCTCCTATGTTGAATTTTGCCACTCCTTTATTTGCAGCTATTGAGCAATTCATTCCTGAAGAGCTTTCGGTAGCTGGAGGAGGGTTTTTGACGGATATGATGCTGAGTACCTGCTACCAATTTGTCAACAATGAAATTTATTCTCAGCATGTGGTCGGAATTTTGATTTCTGGCGCTTGCAAAATGGATACCGTCATTCTTCATGGATGCCAACCATGTAGTGATTATATCACGATTACCAAAGTTCAGGGACCGGTCGTTTTAGAAATTGAAAATAAACCAGCCCTAGAAGTCATTGACGAATTGCTGGGGCCAGATCATGGTATCAGCGTCAAGGATTTTGCTATGAATGTAACTCTTGGAGTCAATAGAGGAGATAAATTCGGGGATTTTCAGGAGAAAGATTATGCCAATCGATTGACTTTGGCGGTGGATGAGCCTAATAAGGCCTTGGTGATGTTTGAGCCTGACTTGAAGGATGGTGCAGAAGTACAATTGATGCGAAGAAATCTGGAACCGGATTATGTGGAGGAAGTCATTAATGATTTAAAAGAGCAAGCTCGTGACTCGAAACCTGTGTTTTCTTTTTATATAAATTGCGGAGGTAGAGCGAAACCTTTTTCGGGAGTAAATTTTGAAGATGCCGAAGAAGTCCAAAAAGCCCTTAAGGGTATTCCATTGTCTGGATTTTATTCTGGAGTGGAGGCAGCCCGTGTGGGGTCCAATATTCAGCCATTGGACTGGACTGGGGTTTTATGCCTGATTTCCGAAGACTGATTTTTAGTTAATGAGCTCCAACGAAAACAACGACAGCGCACAGCGGGAAATTAATTATTACAAGGAAAGACTCAAGAAGCTTACCAGCTCCTATATGAGTCTGGAATATCGTAATGCTGATCTCTCAAAGGATGTGCTTCAAATGAGTGAGGGGCTCAAAGTAATTGCAGAACTTCAAAATCAAAAGGCGGAGAGCAATATGGATGAATTGCTCGATAGCCTGACCGAACAAATCAATATCCGTCTTAAAATGGATGTGACATTGGTTTTGATGCCTGATCAAAAGGGTTCCTTTATCCATCATCCTAAATTTATAAAGGCCTTTGCTGGGTATCCAGTTCAAAAAGTAAAGTCACTTTCTATTGCTATACCTCCTGATTTCTATGATTCCAGGAGGTATATTATTTGCAATAAAGGTGGGGAGGATGAATTTACACTAAGTCTTATTCGCGATTTAGATATTCATCAATTTGTTCTTTCTCCCATCATCCATAATCAACAGGTATTTGGATATTTTTTCGCAGGAAGGCGATCGCAGCTCTTGCAGTCTGGTACAGGGATTTTACCCTACCATCAAAATATTTTAGATGCCATGGGCGGGGTGATTTCTGCTGTCCAGAATCAGATTGATCGAAATGTCATTCTAGAAGAGTTGGTTGAGGAGCGGACGAAAGAATTGAAGAAAGAGAAGGAATTGACCGAAGAACTTTTGTTGAATATCCTTCCCTATGAGACTACTCAAGAGCTCAAGGCTACGGGTTATGCCAAGGCTAAGGATTACAATGTGGTGACTGTTTTGTTTACGGATTTCAAAAACTTCACCCAGTTCAGTGCCGGGATGCCATCGCACGAACTCGTTGCGGAAATTGATTTTTATTATCGAGCCTTCGACCAAATCACGGCTAAACATAGCATCGAGAAAATCAAAACGATTGGAGATAGCTACATGTGCGCATCCGGCTTACCTGTGGTGAAGGAGCGGCATGCACAGGACGCGATCGATGCAGCTTTGGAGATTCGGGATTTTGTTAATCAAGTCAAAGAAGAGCGAATCGCAATGGGGCGACCTTACTTTGAAATTAGAATCGGTTTGCACAGTGGACCTGTGATCGCAGGAATCGTGGGTATCAAAAAGTTTGCATACGATATCTGGGGTGATACTGTAAATGTTGCCTCCCGAATGGAGTCTTGCAGTGAGGCTGGAAAAGTCAATATCAGTAATGTGACCTATGAGCTAGTCAAGGATGAATACGAATTTGACTACCGAGGTAAAATAGAAGCGAAAAATAAGGGGGTCATTGACATGTACTTTGTAGAAAGGAAGAAAAATCCTTCCATTCAGACCAGTTAATTGTTCCCAATCATCATAATTAACCCATTTTAATTCCCAGATTTTATTCGGGGACTAGTCTTTTTTTAATCAATAAAATCCAACGTATGAGTCAATTTGATTTTCCGAGGATCAATTTTCATGGATCTGTGCTCCTCGATGTCCCGACAGGTAATAACGGGAAATTTTCACCTTTAAAAATTTATAACCAGGAGGAAGCGCTTCCCTATCGTCCTCCAAGGGTAAACATTTCTCCTGATTTAGTCTCGAAAATTCAGTCCTTGAAATACAACGTTCAGACGGATGCTTCAGGTCAGAGCTATGTGGTGATAGACTCCGTTACAGACGAGGTTTATGATAAGTGGGCCGTTTGTTTGTTAGGTACATCTGGTTACGATGATGGGTTTGTTGATCTATATAAGAATGTCCCGCTAGATGGACCCGGAGATCAACCTTCTCTTTATGATGGATTGGTGCAACCTGGCTATTGGAATTACTTTGGAGATCTCAGTGTCTATGCTGAGGATATTCGAATTACAGGGATCCAAATCCCAGATGGGCAAGGGCATGTGACTACTTATACTCCAGATAATAAAGATGGATGTCCTGCAGGTTTAGCCCAGCTTTTGGGTCAATCCTTTTCCTTCCACCAGCAATTCTTCGAAAAAAACAGCAAGACCACAGCCATGTTTTGCGATGTCGATAGTATAGGTGATTCCTGCACGCAGCTGTTTATTTCCCTAGCCGGAATTTACGGTAAACCTAATGGAGAGGAAAAGACTTTTTTATCTGGAGTTCCTTGTAAGTCTGCCTTTTCCTGGTTGTCTCTTTGCAAGGTTTTGAACTATAATAATGGCCTGCTTATGCCGATGAGTGGTGGGACTTATTTTGAATCGACCATTCAGCTGAATCCAAGCCATACAGATTCAGCTGTTCAGCAGGACTTGAATCAATATGCAGGATTTCAGGTTGATGCCCTCTCCATGAAAATCCTCCTTCATCAGGTCTACGAGGTGAGAAATCCTGTTTATTCCAAAATGCCCACTGCTCCGCTTGGAAACAATCAAACTTCGGTTCATAAGAACCCTGCAAGGGTGGCATTTTCTGGCTCACTTTGTCCATTTGTGGAAAGAGTGGATATGAAAACCCATAATGTGGGTCGAATTTTAAAAAATGAAATTGCCAATAATCCGACTATTAACTATGCTGGATCCAATCCGCGAATAGTTGCCCCTACGCCGATGGGTGCTAATCAAACACCATTGACTCTTCCTGAAAAGGTGCAGTTACCTCCAGCTTTTGTCAGAGTTAACCCAAAAGAAAATCTGATCAGTTTGGATGTAATCAACACAATCTGTGAATATGGTGTCGGTTTTGAAGAGGAGTATAGCAAGTATGGAGGAGATACCTCGATTAAGAAATTTCTGGGTTGGGAGAATTATAACTTCGGTGAATTGACTCTAAAATTTGTACCTGATGATCAAACGGCACCTACAACCATTGGAAGCTTTAACCATGATCAGGATTATAACATGAATACCTTCCTTGCCCGAGGAGGTGTGATGGATTTTCCGCTTCCAAGTGGAATTTCTGATTTTTCCGCAGGAAGATTTGCTATTTATACCAGTTCGGACCAAGAATTATTGATGGAAGATGATTACTTAATCATGTCTGACCAACAAGGCTCCTATGCAGAGCAGGGACAGCTAGCTTCTGAGGGGTATAAGTTTGATGGACCTGGCAGAGGTCCGGTTATTTTAAGGTGTTTTTACAGAGGGGCTCCCGTAACAACTCCAGTTTTGGGGAAAATCCGAAATGGTAATACGAATAAGTTCCAGGACTTCTATTTTTCAGATGGTGTTCCATTTGAATATTGCACAAATGAAGCAGGTTGCGTCCAATACATATTGGGTATTACTCCTGAGCAATACAATACTCCTACTTCTCAGGCTGAGAGGCTTTATTTTGCTGCCAATGGGTATTTTGTAGCTACTCGGGTGCTTGCGGCAGATAAAGACCTAGAGGTCTATCTCAATGGGGAAAAAACACTGACCTTCCAAGTGTTGTATGACAATATTCTTTCGAATTACAACAATGTACTTCCGATTATGAATGCCATTCTTCCATTTGAGGAATCCGTATGGAGTGAGCCCTATACCATGCGTCGCATGCTGATGCTTACCGATGAGAAAAACTGGGGTGGCTATATGTATATGCCGGTTACTCGGGAGCTTTCAAAAAATCAGCAAGCCTTGCTTCAAATGTGGGCGAAACTCAAAATCAATCCTTAGTCTCAAATTTTGTAAAATGAAAAATTCAATCTTACGAGTAGCGGGACTCTTTTTGCTGCTACTTATCAATCAATATTGTTCTCAGCCAACTGAAAATCAAGCTACTAACGAGACAATGGAAATGGCTGAATCTCCATTATATGGTAGAATTCAACAGCTATTTGAATCGGATAGTACGGTTTCGGATTTCATTCAGGTAAGTCTAGAAGAGGCAGATCCCGGATTTTGGATGCCGGAATTACAAAGCCCCGTCTATGCCACGATAGATGACCAGTGGGTTTTATTTGGGGGGAGAAAATCCGGATTACATAATATGGCTAAAGATCCTCCTGCTTTTCCAAACTTAATGGCTAATGATTCCATTTGGGTGGTGGATTTTGCAAATAAAAAATCGATAGGAGTTCCTATTCCTGAACCCTATTTCCATCAACTTTCTGGAAGTAGTATGCTGCATTATCAAGAGGGTGAAACCCTCTATGCTTCAGGTGGATATACTAATGATGGAACCGATAGTGTCAGCAATTGGACTTCCGATTACTTTTTCGAGATTAATGTTCCAAATCTCATTCAGTATGTGCTTTCCGGAGGTACTAGTCCAGCCTTGGATCAGATTTTCACCAAGGTAATTCAAGACCCATTTTTACAAGTAACTGGTGGGGAAATGATGGTGGCAAACGGAAACTTCTATCTCGTTGGAGGACAGAATTATAAGGGTTCATATCTTCCTGGTAATACAGGAGAGTATACTTCAGCTCTACGGAAGTTTAGACTGGTGCAGGAAGGAAGCGATTGGGCAATTACTGATACCCTGTCGGTTATTGATTCAAAAAAGCTGCATCGAAGGGATTACACCCTTGCGGAAGTGATCACCCCAGGACCGGATTCCTTAGGAGCGGTGATCTACGGTGGAGTTTTCAATAAATACGGTCTTGGGTATCCATCTCCTGTCTATCTTAATGACTTGGGTTCTGGAGATCCGGAAGTCACCTTAGATACTGTGACTTCACAAAAGGTTAATTTTTATTCTGCGGCTCAAGTAGATGCGGTGATGGCATTTGGAGACTATCGGGTAAGCAGAGTTAGTATTTTGGGAGGAATTACTTACATGGTTTATGATGCTGAATCTGGGAAATTGGTCGTGCCAGATACTATTCCTTTGCCATTCTCCAATTTGATTTCGACCTATTATACCAATGGGGAAGATGAAACCATTGAGTTGGTTCAGACTCCTCCTCAGGCACAGATGCCAGGTTATCTAGGAGCAAATGCCGTCTTTTTCCCACTTCCTGAATTGCTATATGGAGAGGCGGCATCCATTATTGACTTGAATAAGGTGTTTTCAGGTGAGCAGACAGGGCCGGTACTTGTGGGATATATGTATGGAGGTATCAAATCGCCGGTCCCCAATCCCATGTCAGGGATGCAGAATTACAATACAAGCGTAAACTCCAAGCTTTATGGGGTTTATATGACGCTAGTTATTCCTTAAAAATCAGAAGTTTCGGATGGTGAATTCCCAAATTTGGGGATTCATTATCTGACTTAAAGCATGTGTCAGTGTTAGAAGGCATAGCCCTATCAAACTGATCATACTTATTTCAATAATGCCTTTGCAGAGATTTAATTCGGCTTTTCGGGAATCAGTATTCGATTTCATAGGCTGAAAAGTTTAAATGGATACAGGTAGAAAAATAATGTTGGCTATTGAAGCTATAGAAAATATTCAAAAAATCAAAGAAAAGTTATATTATATTTTAATTTTCTTCTTATTCGCAAACTTTTATGTCTCTTAAAATGTAAAAATGTTACATTTTGAACGGTTTTAAAAAATGAACGAAATCTGATTACTCCTTTGTATGAAGTCATTTATTTTCCCGGTTTTGGTGGTATTTATCGTCTTGTTTGCGATGCTATTTCCAGAATTTTTAGTGTCATGGGGTAGTTTTGAGACTTCTTTACTAATCATTCCATTACTTCAGCTAATCATGTTTGGTGTAGGGACTGAAATGAGCTTGAAGGATTTTTTGGGAGTTGTAAAGATGCCCAAAGGGGTACTTATTGGGATGGTTTGTCAATTTACAATTATGCCATTTTTGGGTTTTTCCTTGGCGAAATTTTTTTCTTTCCCCTCTGAAATCGCTGCAGGATTGATATTGGTAGGAGCTTCCCCTTCGGGTTTGGCTTCGAATGTCATGTCTTATTTATCCAAAGCTAATCTGGCGCTCTCTGTGACGATGACCGCATTTGCTACAGCTTTGGCGCCCATTATGACCCCATTTCTAATGAGTTGGTTGGGAGGTTCCTATGTTCCGGTCGACTTTTTTGCTATGATGTGGAGTATTTTTCAGATAGTCATCATTCCGGTGGTCTTGGGTTTGATTTTCAATCATTTTATGCGGGGTAAATTAAGTTGGTTAGACCAAATCCTACCCGTAGTTTCCATGGGAGGAATTATCCTGATCATTGGAATCATCACAGCAAATGGTAGGGATAGTCTTTTAGATATTGGTCTTTTGTTGATTTTCGCCTGCTTCTTACATAATTCACTGGGCTACTTGTTAGGCTATGGAAGTGCTAAAGCTTTTGGATTGGATGAAAAGTCTGCTCGAACGGTAGCTTTTGAAGTGGGAATGCAAAATTCTGGTTTGGCCTCTGGGATTGCCGTTCAAATGGGGAAAATAGGAACACTGGGTTTGGCTCCCGCCGTATTTGGACCTTTGATGAATTTTACCGGGTCACTACTAGCTTCCTATTGGCGGAAAAAATCAATTGCTAGCCAATAATCAAATTATTCTTTTTTCTGCTTTCAGAAGTAATTAGCTTTTATCTGTTTTTTATCGAAAATCCATAAATCACATGAATAAGAAACTGCTTTGCGCACTGATGTTCGGCTTGGGAATAAGCGGGATGTCATTTTCTCAAGATGGACCCGGGTACTTTATGCATCCGGATGTTCACGATAACACCCTGGTTTTTGTCGCTGAGGGAGATGTTTGGATGGCTTCCGTTCAAGGAGGGATGGCTACTCGTCTGACGACTCACCCCGGAGACGAGTCCAATCCAAAAATTTCACCGGATGGAAAATGGGTAGCTTATGCGGCTAGTTATGAAGGCCCCACTGAAGTTTATGTCATGCCCATTACGGGCGGATTACCCCGACGGGTAACCTATGAGCCTTCCGCCTCCATCCCAACAGCTTGGCGTTCATCGACGGAGGTAGCCTATGTCACCAACCAATATTCAACCTTGCCGAGACTCCGAACTATTGTTTTTGATCTGAATTCAGGAGAAAAAGAGATATTGCCCTTGGAAATGGCTGCGGAGGGGAGCTTTGATGAGGCAGGTCAGACCTATTTCTTTGTGAGGCCTACCTATCATAATAATGTGACCAAACGGTACAAAGGAGGGACAGCCCGGCAGGTTTGGAAATACGGAACCGGTGAGGCAGAAGCAGTCAAACTGACTCAAAACTACGAAGGAGAAGACCATCACCCGACCTTTCATAGCGGTCGTGTCTATTTTCTTTCCTCTCGGGATGGAATACAGAATGTTTGGTCTATGAATCCCGATGGCTCCGATATACGGCAGCATACCAAGGAAGAATCTTATGATGTACGGGAATTTTCCCTTTCTGGAAATACCCTGGTCTATCGAGCTGGGGCAGACCTCTATCAGATGGATTTGAATGGGGATAGTCCCTCTCGAATTGCCATCCGACTGGTTTCGGATTTTGATCAGTTGCGTGAAAAATGGGTGGACAACCCTGCTTCTTACATCACTAATATTTCGGTTTCCAATGATGGGGAAAAAGTCGCCTTGACTGCCCGTGGGCGAG
This sequence comes from Algoriphagus sp., assembly GCF_013373065.1. Lineage (GTDB taxonomy): Bacteria > Bacteroidota > Bacteroidia > Cytophagales > Cyclobacteriaceae > Algoriphagus. The sequence continues at coordinate 11,394 of NZ_JABXIN010000004.1, read as the reverse complement.
TTTTCGTTTTTCCTGCCAAAGAAGGTAGAATGGTTCGTTTAAGCCGAAAAGATGGCGTGCGGTATCGGGATGCAGTTTTCACTACCGACTCCAAAGATATTTTGACTTTCTCGGATGAAAGCGGTGAGTTTGAAATTCACCAATATTCTGGCTTGGGATTGGATCAGGGAAAGCAGTTGACGGAAAACGGAACTACCCTGAGATTTAACCTGACTCCCTCACCTGACGGCAAATGGTTGGCTTGGACAGATTTGAATAATGACCTCTGGATCCGAAATCTATCTAACGGAAAGGCAGTAAAAGCCAATCTCACGGATGAAGATCTACATGGAAGCATGTCCTGGTCTCCGGATAGTCAGTGGTTGGCCTATGGACAGGCTGCTTCCAATACCTTCATGCAATTATTTGTATTCAACCCGACTACAGGAAAGCGGGTGACCTTAACTTCTGACCGTACCAATAGCCTTAATCCTCAATGGAGCTCTGATGGCAAGTGGATTTTCTTCCTTTCTGACAGGAACTTCGAAACAAAGGTGGGAAGCCCTTGGGGGCAGCGACAGCCGGAGCCATTCTGGGAAAAGCAGATGAAAATCTACCACATTCCCCTGCAAAAAGGCTTGATTTCTCCTTTCACTCCCAAAAACGAACTGAAGGAAGAAGAGAAGAAATCAGAAGGGCCGGTAACAGTGGTGATTGATGAAGATGGATTGATGGAGCGGGTACAAGAAGTGCCTGTTCCGGCTGGCAATTACAAAAACCTGATTGTGACGGAGAAGGCTTTGTACTATCATCGGGTAGGCCCGGGTCCGGGTGTTTATTACGGAGGAGGAGCTTCCAATGCTGATGAGCCTGCGCTGATGATGACTCCGATTTCGGATAAGGCAGAACAGAAAGTTTTTGCAGACAAGATCAATAGCTATGCGGTTTCTGCCAATAACAAATACGCCTTGCTCCGACAAGGCTCCAACCATTTCTTGGTAGAATTGGGAACTTCACCTGTTTCTGATTTATCCAAAAATAGATTGGATCTGAGTGGCTGGAAATTTAGCATTGATCCCCGGGAAGACTGGAAACAGATCTACACGGATGCTTGGCGAATGGAGCGGGATTACTTCTACGATGCAGGCATGCACGGGGTAGATTGGGACAAAATGCATGAAAAGTATCTGCCTTTGGTGGATCGGGTGACTACCCGAAATGAGCTATCGGATGTGATCGGAGAGCTAATCGGTGAATTGTCTGTCTTGCATACCTCTGTGCGTGGAGGTGATATCAGAGACGGAGATGATAATATTCAGTTTGGGATGCTGGGAGGTCTTTTCTCCAAAACCGATCAAGGCTATCAGGTCGACTATATCTTCCAAAGCGACCCGGACTATCCGGATGAGAAATCACCTTTGAGTCATCCTGCCTTTGGAATCCAAGAAGGGGATGTCATTACGCATATTGATGGAACTTCTGTGTTGGAAGTGGCAGATATGCAGGTGCTTTTGCGAGATAAAGCCGGAAAGCAGGTTCGGATCGCAGTACTAGGAAAAGGAGACTTCATCCTGAAGCCGATGAGCTCGGGTCAAGAAAGCAACCTGCGCTACAACGATTGGGAATATACCCGAAGATTGGAGACAGAAGCTAAATCCGACGGAGAAATTGGCTATGTGCACTTACGAGCTATGACATCTGGGGATATTGGGCAATGGTATCGGGATTTTTATCCGCAGTTCAATAAGAAAGGCTTGGTCATCGATGTACGACACAATCGTGGAGGAAATATTGATTCCTTTATTTTAGAAAAGTTGATGAGGGAAGCCTTCTTCTATTGGAAAAGTAGAACTGGAGAACCTTACTGGAATATGAATTATGCTTTCAGAGGTCATTTGGTTTTGTTGGTGGATGAGTTCACCGCTTCAGACGGAGAAGCTTTTGCTGAAGGCTTCCGAAGATTGGGTTTGGGTAAAGCAATCGGTGCCAGAACCTGGGGAGGGGAAGTTTGGCTTTCCGGAGTGAATACCCTTTCGGATAATGGGATTGCTCGGGCGCCGATGAATGGGGTGTACGGAGTCGTTGGTGGAGACACCAACGACGGCAGTGAGGTAGAATGGCTGATCGAGGGAGTTGGGTTTATTCCGGATATTGAGGTAATCAATATGCCGAAGGCAACCTTTGAGGGAAAAGATGCTCAGCTGGATGCAGCGATTGAGCACTTAAAGGAGCTGATCAAAAAGGACCCTAGAGAAGTTCCAGCTCCTCCGGCCTATCCGGATCTGAGTTTTAAGAATGGGAAGAACTAATCGGTAGCATTAGCTTTTTATTCTAAAAGTTTAAAAATCAAAAAGACCAGCTAATCGCTTCAGTTTTGAAGGGTTGCTGGTCTTCTTGATTTTAAATGGGGCTATTTTATTCCAAAAAGCCTCTAAGAACTTTCCTTGCTTCCTCAAATCGATTCATCATTCGATTCATCTCGATTTCACCGTAAGCTTGTCTAGCTATTTTTTCTGAGGCGTCAATAGCCCTAATAAGATCTGCAGCTGCAGCTTTCTTTGATTTAGTATCTGTACTGCCAATGGATTCTATCCAGATTGGAGAACTGTGCGCAAAAGGTCTCGCATGCATGCTCGGCCAGGAGTCTTCTCTTTGTTCGCTCGCATAGGCACGGATTGCTACCCAGCCACCTTTGGGAAGTGTCACTTTTCCTTGATAATTTTTGGTTTCACCAGCTTTGACTCCGTCTAGCTTTTCCACGACCTCCCCGTTTACGATCAACTCAACCACATCAATATCATTGGTGCTAGCCAAGGAAGCGAACCATTCTTGTTTGCCACTGGAAATTACATCGCCTGGTTTTGCATTTTCACCCACTTGAAAAAGCAAGGCAGGGCCTGTAGTTACAAATCCTTTTCCGGACATTGCTGCATCTAAAACGGCTTCTGAACTCATTGCTTTTCCTTCTAGACGAACATAATTTCGGCCAGTTCCTACAGCCATCGTCCTGTGAAAATCCACCCACATATCTGTACCTGACATGGCAGCTACAGGACGGCCGATATTGAGCAGGCGATACCAAACATGACTATTTCCCAGCGGACTGGTCCAGGCACAGACCATTTCGAAACCTATTCGCTCAGCCAATACGGCATCGGAGATCAGTTCAATCGGAATGGGACCTTCTTCGAGCTGCTCAAAAGGATCGGAGTCAATCTCTATGGGGTGGACATAAGTAGTGAAAGCATTATTTTGATCAGCAAAATCAACGACCTCCCCGTTGCTTCGATCGGGATCTCCGAGTTTGGGATTGGTGGGTCCCCAAAACCAAGGGGCATAAGCTTTATTTGTTCCCATTAAGCTGACATGCCCATGAAAGTGAGAGCGTACCTCCTGCCCTTGAGTGACAATTCGTCCATTCTTTTCGGTTTCCTTTCCAATCATGGAGGCGTCAATTCTCCGCTCCCAACGATTCCAGGACATGGGTGCAAGTAGGTCGAGATCTTCTCCCTCTAAAGCTTGGAGCGCATCCTGATGAGTCGCCCGATAATGGCCGTCTCCATTCAGGTGAACGTGGTGATCTGCCGATGCATATCCTGCAGCCTTGGCATCCCAAATCGGGTTAATGGTTAGCGTGACTTCAGCGGATTGCCCTTCCCGAACTAGAACACTTGATTGAGCCATGGGTGTCATTGGACCTCGAACAGCGGAAATCTGATAATTTCCGGTTGGTAGTGAAAAACTTGATTTTCCTTGCAGATAAAAATAGTGTCGACCTGTTTGTGGGTCTACATAAGTGGCATTTTCATGCGAAGCTATCGGTAAGCCATCTTCTCGCAATATGGAAACTCGTGCTGTGATCGGCTGCCCGGAACCATCGACAACTTTCACATTCAGCAGTCCGCTTGCTTCTCCCAATTCCCAGTTCTGAATTTTCACCTCCTTGGCTTCTCCTCCATAGGTAGGGATTTGCATTAGGCGAAATTGTCGTTTTTCATCCAATTCCACGAAATAAATCATTTCACCATCAGCGCTAAAGGCTGGAGTCAGGGCGAAAGGATTTCCATCTGTCAATCGGTGTTTCACCCGAGGATCATCCAAATCCATGGTCCAAAGGTGATAGTCATTATCAAAAGGTGCACTGTAAACGATCAGGCGTTGAGAGGGATGGGCATCTGCAGTCAAATGGTAGGTGAGGGTTTGCGCGAGTGCAATAGAGTCGGTGTTATTTTGAAAGTTTCTTATTCGCAGTACCCGGTGGGCTCCACTCCCATGAAGGTACATGAGACTTTTTCCATCGTTTAGCCTTCGGGAATTTCGTTCTACTTGGCGAAGATCAGTCAGTGGCTCATCCGTGCCAGAAGAAAGGTGATATCGCCGGAGATTGAGCGAACCGGTTTTGCCTGATGTATAATAAATCCATTCGCCATCCGCGGAAAATTCAGGATCCAGTTCAATGGTTTCAGTATCAATTCTTTTTTCTTCTCCACTTGCCAAATCCCGAACAATGATGGCTGTATTTTTTCCCTCATCTCTTACAAAAGTCAGTTTTTTCCCATCTGGCGACCATCTCGGCCGGGAGTCGATACCCGAGCCTTTCGTTAATCGAATAGCTGTTCCAGTTTGCACATTTAGATTCCATATCCAGCCTCTGGCAGCAAAAGCTACATGTATTCCATCGGGTGCAGGAGCTGGGTCTGTTGGACCGTACGCGAGGATGGGAAGCTCATGCTGTTCTAGGTAAACATGATGTCCAAAGTCATTAAGTTTGGCGTAGCGGTTTACCCATTGTGCTGATGCTGAACCTGTAAAAAGGAGTAGGGCAAAAACTGAAATTGCCAGGAGGGAAAGGATATTTCTTTTGTTTCTCATTTTCTATTGGGATTGCTTGTTTGAAGGGAATCTTGCATGCAAGTTAAGGCGGAAGTGGTGGTGCTAACCCTTTGCCATAATTCCTCCGTCAATGTTATAGACACTTCCGGTTATCCAAGAAGCTTCATCGGAAGCAAGAAAAAGCACGAGATTGGCAATGTCTTCAGGTGTTCCCAATCGTTGGATCAAGGTATTTTTTCCTGCATTTTCTACCGCTTTGGCAGGATCAGGGAAGGCAGCGGCTGACTCATGAATCAGCGGTGTGTCGACTGGTCCGGGGCAGATACAATTAATTCGAACAGTAGGGCCATAGTCCACCGCAGCTTGCTTGGAAAGAGCAACCAAACCTGCTTTGGATGCACAATAGGCGGGATGATTGGGGAAGGATTTGAAAGCTGCAATCGAGGAATTTATGATGACTGATGCGCTTGGGCGTTTTTGTAATTCAGGAAGAGCTGCTTTAAGCAGATAGAAAACTGAATTCAAATTGACGTTTATGGTTTGAAGCCAGGTCTCGATGCTCAAAGAAGTGATAGCCCCAAGCCCTAAGGTTCCCGCATTTGCAGAAATACCATCTAATTGACCAAATTTTTCAATTGCCAATTCCACCAGCTTTTGATTGTAGGAGGGATCACTCACATCTCCCTTTAGAAAGAAAGATTTGGATCCAATTTTACTTTCTAATTCGGCTCCAGCTTTTTCATTTCTTCCACTCAAAATCAGATTAGCCCCTTCTCTTCCGAAGGCTAAGGCAATGGCTTTCCCCATTCCACTTGTGGCTCCTGTTACGATGAAGGTTTTATTTTGAAATTTCATGCTAGGTTATCTTATCCAATCTTTCCATCTCCATCGAGATCCTTTCCGCTATGTTCTTCCAGTATTTGAAGGGTTTTGATCAGTAATTCCTGAGTCTTTCGCAATTCATGCTCTAGTTGAGCCACTCGAGCTTCCAAAGAAGCTGCCCGCGAACTGTGCTCAGAGATTTGACTTTGTTGAATTAGATTCCAGAATAGTCCCATGGATTGTTTTTTAATTGGTAATAATTAAAGAAAAGAATTTTGAAGGTGAATTGCTAAAAGTCTTGGTCTTTAGAAATGGTAATACCTTCTCAGCTTTTAAAGCTTTCCCTTGACAAACTCCATCAACTCGATCAATTCTCCGTCAGGTCCAGAAATAAAGGTATTTTTTACAATGAGAGACTGACTTTTGATTGTTCGAACTTCTCGGACCTTTTTTGCACCTACTAGTTCTGCTTTTGCTAGGGCCTCGTCTAAATTTTTTACAGTAACTCCCAAGTGTTGATAGTAGATGTCATTTTCTATGGAGTCTGGATAGCTTTGCTCAGGGAGCTCTAAAACAAAATTACTTTCGGGGAATTTCATCATCACGAGATCGAAGTATGCTGTTTCTGTTTCGCCCTTTTCAGATGTGATTTGTACCTCTCCGATACGTTTATGGACCTTCATCCCCAAGGCCTGCTCATAGAAATTTACAGTTTTTTCCATATCCGATACATAGAGCATCACATGGTTAAAATCTTCTATTGGTTCTTTCTCGGAGAGATTGACACAAAAAGTACAAGTGAACAAGAGGACTAAGAGGAAAAAATGGCTAATGGTGTTTTTGGTTGAATGAAAAATTCTCATGGTTTTGGTTTTTAATGGGGTTATTTCTTTATCGAAAAATTCCTAAAGCCCTGTTCTATGTTTTCTTTATACTTCTGAATCCTTGAATCACCATCTTTTGAAATCCTAAGGCTTTGGAGGATCTTCAGCAAGAAATTAGGGTTTCTATGGTTTAAGGATCTATTTGTCAAATTCTTCGAGGGATTGATCTATAAGCGACTCAATTTGACCAATTAGTTGAAGTACATCATTTGCTGATACGGATGCATCTTCCAGCAATACATTTTTGATTACGATCCGATTGGCCAATTCTCTTCCCCATAGAGCTTTTTCATCCGATTCAAAACGCTGAATAATAGGAGTCTTATCATATCCTGTGGAAAGAGGGATTCCTGGGAAGTTCCACTGTACGTCTGATTCAGCACCATAGATTTTGCTGACATTCAGTCTTTGAATAAAGAACTCCGTTACTTGATTGGCCCATTGCTGTGCGGCTTTTTCAGCATAGCTGTTGGCCAAAGCATTGGTAACCTCGAATTGGGTTAGGGCTCTTCGGAGTTCTTCACTTTGAAGGATACCTAGTTTTCCGGAGTTAAGAAGGTCTGTGTAGGAGGTCACTTGGACTCCAAATGGAACATCAATAAAGGATTTTCGAAGCATGCCTACCAAGCTATCAGTAGAGATATTTTTCTCTGTACCTGCAATAATGGTGAGAAACTGCTCATTGTGGTCGAGCTGCTCTTCAACAGCACCAAGAATTACTGAAAAAGACTGCTTAGCAGTTTCAAAATCAGTTCTAAGTGCATAAAGGTATTTTCGTTCTTCTTCTTGCTGCTTTCTAGTTTCATTCCAATTATTGATGCTCAAGGCAATCAGTATCCCGATCACGACCAAAATAATTTCTCCCACTGCATATGCCAAATAGCTACTTATCCGATTTTGTTGAAGAAATTTTTGACGGATTTTTCGGAATATTTTTAGCATGCTCCTAGCCTTGAAGGGTAATGGTAAAAACCGTTTTTCCCGGTTGGGACTCCACTTTCAATTCCCCTCCATGAGCCTTGATAATGTCATAGCTAAGACTCAAACCTAATCCCGTTCCCGATCCAGCAGGTTTTGTGGTGAAAAAGGGTTGAAAGATTTTGTCTTTGACGGACTCTGGTATCCCTTTTCCATTATCCTGAACCGATATTTCGATACCATTTTCAGTCTTCTTGGTACTGACAATTACTTCAGGTTTGTATCCTTCTAAGTGGCTATCTGAACCGGATTTGGCTTTTTCATCTACTACATAAAAAGCATTGTTGATGAGGTTGAGTAGGACTCGACCAATGTCTTGACCTACAACCTTTACCTTAGGGAGGCCTGGGTCTAATTCAAGTTTAAAATTAGCATTAAAGGATTTGTCCTTGGCTCGAAGTCCATGGTAACTCAACCGAATGTATTCATCTGCTAAAGCATTTATATCAGTCAGGGTTTTCTCTCCTGAATTGGAACGGCTGTGTTCCAGCATGCCCTTGACAATTGCTCCAGCCCGTTTTCCATGATGGTTAATTTTAGAGAGATTTTCTTTCAAATCCTCAGCAATCTCCACGGCCTCATTGGTATGACCGGCAGCCAATTCCTCCTTCATTTCATCAATTAATTCATTGCTGATTTCTGAGAAGTTATTGACAAAGTTCAAGGGGTTCTGAATCTCATGAGCAATTCCAGCAGTCAATTCTCCAAGTGAGGCCATTTTCTCAGATTGGATCAATTGTTCCTGAGTAGCTTTCAAATCCTCGATGGACTTTTTTAATTGGGCAGTTCGGTGCTGGACACGCTCTTCCAAGATTCTGTTTTCTTTTTTGAGGTAATAGGATCTGACTTGGACTATCGTGTATATGAGCAAACCTAACAGGGCAGCATAGATCAGGAAAGCCCACCAAGTAAACCACCAAGGAGGATTGATTCTGAAGGTATACTTGCTTGGTTCACTCCAAATACCATTAAATCCTTTTGTTATTACTTTAAAGCTATAATTACCAGGCAAGAGATTAAAATATGTTTTGGAAACTGGTGCCTTGGTGATTTCCGACCATTCTTCATCTGCCCCTTCTAGAACGTAACGGTATTCGATTTCATCTCTACTTTTTACAGCCGGATTGGAAAAGGTGAATGTGAGTGAATTCTGGTTGTAGGGTAGCACCAAACCCAATGGAATCTTTGAATTTCTATCCAAACTATTCCATTTGATATTATTTTTCTCGATATAACTCCTTGCGCTTTCCAAGTCCTTAGGGAGACTGTCAAACCTTGAAAGAAATAAACTGGACTCATATTTGGCAAATAGTTGGGAGGCTTGATCCATGATCCGAACCCCTGTAATGTCAATGGTAGGAGTTGTCTCATTTTCAAATTTCGGATCATTCAGATTGACCGTTAGGACAGGAGCTGCCCCCCACCAAACCTTCCCATCGCTGGTTACCTTGGCAGTCATCTGATTGTAGTCAGTGTAAGGAAAACCTTCAGCCCGTCCAAAATTCATAAATCGCCAGGCTTGATTGGGATTTTCTTGGGAAGGTCTTTCAATAATCACGATTCCATTGGACGTTCCGAGTTGAATTCTTCCCTGAGACTCAACCATATCATACAGTGATTCTGGTTGGAGTCCATGATCACCATTCACATTTATTATCTGGTTTCGCTCTTTGTTAATAATGGAGATTCCTCGTGCACCTCCAATAATCATTTCATCCTTTGAACTTCTAAAAACAACCGATTGATCAGCTGTGGATAAGCCCTCCATAGCCCCTAAAAAAGCAACAGTATTTTTCTCAGGATCGATGAAATTAATCCCAGTATCTGTTACGAGCCAGAATTTGCCGAGATGATCCTTTTCGACCCCCCATACTATATTCGAGGCCAAGCCCGTAAATCCATCAATCTTTTTCATGGTGCCATTATTTTGGTCAAATACTAATAGACCATCGTTGGTACCCATCCACATACTTCCATCTTCGTGTAATCTTGCGCGCCAAAAGAACCGAGCTGTTTCTGCACTTCCTTGATAAGATGTGATTGTACTCTCTTTCAGGTTTAATAAGCTAAATCCACCTGCAGAACCAATAAAAAAGATGTCCTCCGAAATCTCCGAAATACCCCGATGATCATTAGCTCCATTTTGCCGAGGAATTTCCAAATATTTGATAGTCTTGGTGGAGGGGTCGTAAATGTTGAGTCCACCATAAGTGGCAAGCCAAACTCGGTGTTCTTTGTCTTCTTCAATTCCCCAAACATCATCACTTATCAGGCCATCATTAGAAGAAAGATGTCTGGAATCCATTCCTAAGGGATCGTATAGCTGCATCCCCAATGAATAAGTGCCTTCCCAATAAACCTCATTTTTCTTGTCAAATATGGACATAGCGGGTGCCCCCGAGCCAATCTTTGCAGAGTTGGTTTCAATTGTTTTTAGGGTGGATTTGGATGGATTGTAAATCGCAAATCCATTATTATATCCAAACCATACCTGACCCCCTGAATCAATGTTTACATTTAGTGAACCGCCAGAATATCCTTGTTCTTCCCCTAAGATGGAAATGATTCCTTTTTCCAAAGAAACATTGGTGGCACCCTTCTCAAAAGTAGTAAGCCAAACAGAACCATCAGGAGTTTCGGTTATATCGAAAAAATCACCTTCCAAGCCTTCGTTAATGCCTAATAGTTTTACGCTTGTTCGTTCTGGATTGACAATGGCAATTTCACTGCTCATTTGGATCCAAAGGTTGTTTTTCGAATCTAAGCTTAACGTGCTGAAGATTAAGCGTTGTTCTGAGTCAAAAACTAAGGATGAAAGGGTGCGATTTTTTAAATCTATAAATTTAGGACTATCTCCAATCCGGCCGCCCCAATAATTTCCATCCTGATCGACTGCTCCTCTTGTGAATCCTAAAGGGATTTGAAAATTTTCAACCAATTCAGTCTCAGGATCCAGGATCATAATCCCATTTTCCAGAGTAGTAATAACCAATCTTCCCTGAGGGTCATAATCAAGATCAACGATGATATTGGTAACCCCTGAGGAAAATTCAGTAAACACGATTTCATATAAGTGAAACTCACTTCCAGTAAATTTCACCAATCCAAGCTCGGTACCGATCCAATGGGTTCCATCGGGTCCTATGATTTGGGCTTTAACGCTTTTACCGGGAAGGCCTTGTGCTTCGGTTAAACCTAAAATTCCGGCCTTTGTACGATCAGATTTTTCCATCGTTGTAACCTGTGAAATAACCGGCTCTGGCAGAGGGAAAATGGTGCTTTTTAAAGAGTCCATTTCCAGTTCTAAAGTCAAAGGCACTTCTTTTAGATCTTCAAAGGAAAAAGAGATTTCGGTTAGCGGTTTTTGAAGGGGGACTTCTTCCTCGAGTGAAAATGGTTTTGAGGGTAATTGATCCCAATTAAACCGCATGGTTCTTCCAACAGGAACGTTCTCTTGTGGAATAATTTTCCACTCAATTGGCTTTCCATCAGGAATTTTAAAAGGGCTTGCGACAGGAGTTTTAAAACCAGAAGGATTTTCTGGGACGGGTATTTCTTCTTCTGATTGGCATGAAATTGTAAATCCTACAGAGATTAAAAAAAGTAAACGGTAACCAAACAATTGCATCAGCTTTTCCATGTCTAATTAATTTACGGTTGAAGTATTATCGTGAATGTGGTCCCTTTTCCTTCCTCTGAATGAACCAGAAGTTCTCCTCCATGCGCTTTCACAATATCATAAGATAGTGATAATCCTAGACCAGTTCCCGATCCGGTTGGCTTGGTAGTGAAAAATGGCTGAAAGATTTTGTCCTTAACTGAGTCTGGGATTCCGTTACCATTGTCCTTTACCGAAATTTCAATTCCAGTTTCTGTCTTTTTTGAGGAAACAATTACC